>NZ_RKLZ01000003.1:0-708580 GCF_003797745.1 Rhodococcus sp. WS1
GTCGGACACCCCCTCGGCATGTCCGGCGCCCGCATCGCCCTGCACCTCGCCCTCGAACTGCAACGCCGCGGCGGCGGCATCGGCGCAGCCGCACTCTGCGGCGGCGGCGGACAAGGCGACGCACTCATCATCCGCGTCCCCAAGGCTTGAGTGTCTAAATACACCTGAACGAGCGCTCTCGCTCTGCGAAGCCCCGTGGTTTTGCTCACACAACTACGGGGCGTCGTAGTTGTTCGGGCACAATGGCCTCATGGCGAACATCTTTGACGTATCCACTCCCGCGAAACGCTTCCGTCTGGTGGCGTGGTGGGAAGCTGTGACCTGGGCGGCCTTGCTGGTTGCCATGTTCTTCAAGTGGGTCCTCGGACACGAAGAAGCGATTCGCATCCCCGGAATGGTCCACGGCACCGCGGGCTTCCTGGTGTTCATCGTCGTTGCTCTGCTGACCGCGTGGTCGCTCAAGTGGGATATCAAGACCACGATCCTTGCGCTGATCTCGAGCGTTCCCCCGTTCGGCACCGTCATATTCGAACGCTGGGCAGTGCGAAACGGCAAGCTCGGCGAGCTGTCCACGGAGTTCGAGGCGTCCAAGGGCAACGCGGCGCTCGTCTGAGTGCTGCATCCCTCTACGTAGCTTCGCGCAACTCGTGACAAACTGGGAGTCGTGACTCGACCAGGTTCCAGGCCCCCCGCGCGTTCGTCCGCAGTTGCTGCCGCCATGAGCGGCGCAGTCGACTTGTCCGCCTTCAAAGAGCGGGCCACGGCCCCACCACCGCCGCGTAACACCAGCGGCGACGGGGCCGTTTCTGCTGTCTCCGAGGCAGTGATCGAGGTGACCGAGGAGAACTTCGAAAGCGAAGTCCTGCTCAAGTCGAGCCAGGTGCCGGTCATCGTCAACATCGGTGGCCGCGCATACGAGCCCTCGGTCGTGTTCACCGAAGTTCTCGAATCATTGGCGGCGCGCGCCGGCGGCAAGTGGATTCTTGCCAACGTCGACGTCGACGTGAGTCCTCGCATCGCGCAGGCATTCGGTGTCCAGTCGGTGCCGACGGTTGTTGCCGTCGCAGCTGGTCAGCCGTTGGCCGATTTTCAGGGCGCTCAGCCAGAGGCGCAGCTCAGTCAGTGGTTCGACGCAGTGCTCCAAGCTGTCGAGGGCAAGTTGAGTGGGCCGGTGTCCGACGGGGACGAACCGGTGGAGGAGGTCGAGGATCCTCGCTTCGTGGCCGCTGAAACCGCGCTGGACGAGGGCGATCTCGACGCCGCCATCGCTGCGTACCAGGTGATTCTCGACGCCGAACCCAACAATGCGGAGGCCAAGAGCGCTGTCCGCCAGGTGAAGTTCATGGCTCGGGTTCAGGGCGTCGATCCCGAGTCGATTGCGGCTGCGGATGCTGATCCGTCCAATCTCGAACTGCAGTTCGCTGCGGCCGACCTGGAAATGTTCGCCCAGCAACCCGAGGCGGCGTTCGCGCGCTTGATCTCGGTGGTATCGCGAACTGCCGGCGACGACAAGGCCGCAGCGCGGACGCGCCTGCTCGAACTGTTCGAACTGTTCGACCCGGCAGAACCGATCGTCATCGCGGCCCGGCGTAAGTTGGCTTCCGCTCTCTACTGAAGTGTGGACCGGCAGCCGCTACTCCGTGTAGCGGCTGTCGCACACTTCCCGGCCACCCAGTACGCCGGTCCGGAATGCATCGACGCGCGCAAAACCGCTCGGCACCGTCTCACCGTTGACGTCACTGGCGGCGAGGCCGTCGGTCAGCAGCCCCGATACGGCTTCGTCGAGGTCGCCGGGGGAGAGTGTGACTTGAGCTCCGGACGCCGCGGCGTTGGTGGGACTGAGCGCTGCGGTGATGACGCCTGACAGGCAGGCGGCGCGCAAGGCAGTCTGCGGAGTGTCGAGCGATTGGCCGTTCTCCTTCTGCATCGCGAGGGTGTACCTCGACGCGAGCAGGACGTAGGCGTTGTAGTCACCGGTGATGTTGGTCTGGATCAACTCGCGCCGCCCGACGCGACCCGGCGTGCCGCGCTCGGCCAGGTCGTCGACGCTGATTCCGATGGTGTTCGTCGACGGGCAGTACGAGACGGGTTCTGTCGCAACGGCGTCGCTGCACCCGGTGTCTGCGCCGGTGAACACGACCTTCGGCGGCTCGGGTAGATCGAAGATTGCTTGGAATGTCTTCACGAACTCGTCGAGCGTTGCCTCGGTGACAGGCAGTTCTCCGGAGTCGTTGCCTTCGGCGAACTGCTGCGGGAGGTCTGCGCGTCGTGACTCGATTTCGTCGGCGTCCATCTTCGCGCAGGCGCCGGCGCCGTCGGTGAAGCCGATCTGAGTGGCGGTGACGCGCTCGAACGCCGAACCATGGTGGCTCTCAGGATCATTAGGGTCTTCGTCGCGGATGGCGACCGCCGAGGCCAACACCTTGTTGAGGCCGTCGGAGGTGTTCATCGTGAAGTGTGCGGCCTTGTCCTCCGCGACGTGCCGCAAGAAGGCACCGCCGAAACAGTCGGCTTGCTGTTCTCGCACCAGGGCCGCATCCCGTTTACTGCCGACGATCCCGGCTTTGCGTTGAACGGCGTGGCCGTACTCGTGCGCGAAGATGAAGGCGACGGCCACTTCACCGAACTTCTCTCGTACCTCGGGCAGTAGCAGTTCGCGATCCCAACCGATGGTGTGATCGATGCTGCAGTACCCGGCGTTGATGAGTTCTTCGGTGGTCTCTTCGCAGAAGTCCGGGCCGTTCGATTCGGTGGGGTCCCACGAGATCAGCTCGTCGACCGGTTCGAAGGGCTTGTCGAACAGAGCCGGGTACTCGGTGGCCCAGTAGGTTTCGATGTCGGTGATGGCATTGGCCGCCAGGGCGTCGATGTCCCCGCCGTCGGTACCGGTGATTGCTCGGTCGGCATTGGGGGCTCCCGGGCGCAATCCGCTGGGGCCTGCTGTTGCGTCGAGTCCGGCGACGCGGAACGGATCGTGATAGATCGAGACGGCGTGCCCGTTCGTTCCGCTGGCACAACCGGCGAGCAGTGCGGCCACTGCGAACAGTGACGACGTGACAATGACTACTCGCCGGCCGACCATCAACGCTCCAGACTTATCCAAATCGCTCCAGCAGCTGGCAGCGCCACCTGTGCGGAGGCTGGCCGACCGTGCCACGAACGCGACGTTGCCGTGACCGCTCCGAGGTTCCCGACTCCGGAGCCGCCATACACCTCGGCATCGGTGTTGAGAATTTCCACCCATCGGCCGGGCTCTGGTAGCCCGACGCGGTAGCTCGAGTGCTCACTGCCCGAAAAGTTGAACAGGCAGGCGACAATCGAACCGTCAGTACCGTAACGCAGAAAACTGAGGACGTTGTTCTCGGTGTCGTTGGCGTCGATCCAGGAGTATCCGCCGGGGGAGGTGTCGAGGGTCCACATCGCCGGATGGCGTCGGTACGCGGAGTTGAGATCTCCGACCAGTCGCTGGACGCCGCGGTGGAGAGTGCCGGTGTACTGATCGTCGAGTTGCCACCAGTCGAGGCCGCGTTCTTCGGACCATTCCGCGCTCTGGCCGAACTCCTGTCCCATGAACAGCAGTTGCTTGCCCGGATGCGCCCACATGTACGCAAGCAGTGAGCGTAGGCCGGACGCCTTGGCGAAGTCGTTGCCGGGCATCCGGGTCCACAAAGTTCCCTTGCCGTGCACCACTTCGTCATGGCTGATCGGTAGCAGGTAGTTCTCACTCCACGCGTACATCAGCGAGAAAGTGATCTCGTGATGGTGGTAAGTCCGGTGCACCGGGTCGTGACCGAGGAATCCGAGGGTGTCGTGCATCCACCCCATGTTCCATTTCATGTTGAACCCGAGGCCACCGACATTGGTCGCCCGAGTGACTCCGGGCCACGCCGTCGACTCCTCGGCGACGGTGACGACTCCTCGGTGGTTCTTGTGGACGGTGGCGTTCATCTCCTGCAGGAACGCAACAGCTTCGAGATTCTCGCGGCCACCGTGAATGTTGGGAGTCCATCCACCTTCCGGACGTGAGTAGTCCAGGTACAGCATCGATGCGACGGCGTCGACGCGCAGTCCGTCGATGTGGAACTCCTCGAGCCAGAAGAGCGCGTTGGCGACGAGGAAGTTCCGGACCTCGCGGCGACCGAAGTCGAATACGTATGTGCCCCAGTCCAACTGCTCTCCGCGACGCGGATCCGCGTGCTCGTACAACGGCGTTCCGTCGAAACGGGCAAGGGCCCATTCGTCTTTGGGGAAGTGTGCAGGCACCCAGTCGACGATGACGCCTATCCCTGCGGCGTGCAGGTGGTCGACGAACCAGCGGAAGTCATCCGGGGTGCCGAAGCGGGAGGTCGGTGCGTAGTACGAGGTGACCTGGTACCCCCACGATCCACCGAACGGATGCTCGGAGACGGGCAGCAGTTCGACGTGGGTGAATCCGGTTTCGGTGACGTATACGGCGAGTTGCTCGGCCATCTGTCGGTAGTCGAGTCCCGGACGCCACGATCCGAGGTGCACCTCGTACACGCTCATCGGGGACTGCGAAGGGTCGACACCAGCGCGGGTTTCCAGCCAGGCCGCGTCGTTCCATTCGTGCGAACTGGTGGTCACTCGCGACGCCGTCGCCGGCGGTACCTCGGTACCGAATGCCATGGGATCGGCCTTGTCGCGAACCGAGCCGTCGTGGCCGTGGACCCGGAACTTGTACAGCGAACCGACTGCGATGTCGGGCAGGAAGAGTTCCCAGACCCCGGTGGAGCCGAGGACTCGCATGGGGGCGAATTGCCCACTCCACCCGTCGAAGTCGCCGACGACGGTCACGCCGCGGGCGGCCGGAGCCCAGACGGCGAACGAGGTGCCGTCGACGGGTCCGTCCGGTGTCTCGTACGAACGCGGATGTGCGCCGAGGATGTCCCACAGTCGTTCGTGCCGACCTTCGCCGAACAGGTGAAGGTCGAGTTCACCGAGAGTCGGCAGGAATCGGTAAGGGTCGGCTGCGAGAACCGTGTGGCCACCCGGGTACGTCACGGAATAGCGATAGTCGATCAGGTCGGGGTAGGGGACCAGGGCCGCGAAGATCCCGTTCGAAACATGTTCGAGAGGAAAGGTTTTGCCGCCGATGACGGCGCTGACGGACTCGGCGTTGGGACGCAACGCTCGAAGAACGGTGCCGTCGGCGTGGGGATGGGCGCCGAGGACACTGTGCGGATCGTGATGTTCACCGCGCGCCAACAGTTCCAGATCGTGATTGTCCGGCGCGATACCCGAAGGGGACTTTTCGGTTGGCATCACTTGCCTCCACCTGCGCGGTGCGCATTGCGTGCTTGGTAGGCCAGAGAGATCCGGGCCGGATACGGAACGGGTGGGAGCGCGAGGATGTGCGCCACCGAACGCCAGGGCTCGAGGCGGACGAAATTGGCCTGGCCCCAATTGAACTGCTCACCGGTAACCTCGTCGAGCACGGTCATGTGGTCGTGCCATTCCCGGCCGAGCGCCGGCATGTCCAACCAGACGGTGCCCTCTTCTGCCGCGAACGGGTTGAGGTTGATCACCGTCAGGACGGCGTCACCGGTCGAGGCGTCGAACTTCGAGTAGGCGATCAACGCGTCGTTGTCGATGTGGTGAAAGTGCAGGTTCCGCAACTGCTGCAGGGCCGGGTGTGCACGCCGGATGCGGTTGAGAGCGGTGATCCACGGCTCGAGAGATTCGCCTCGCGCTGCCGCTTCGGCGAAACGGCGCGGCCGAAGTTCGTATTTCTCGGAGTCGAGGTATTCCTCGCTGCCGGGGCGAACGGCTTGGTGTTCGTAGAGTTCGTAACCGGAGTAGACGCCCCACGTCGGCGCCAGGGTGGCGGCGAGAGCTGCTCGCAGTGCAAACATTCCGGGCCCACCGTGCTGGAGGGACTCGTGCAGGATGTCCGGTGTGTTCACGAAAAGGTTCGGTCGGGCTTCGTCGGCCTTTGCCGCCAGCTCGTTACCGAATTCGGTGAGCTCCCACTTCGCAACTCGCCAGGTGAAGTACGTGTACGACTGCGTGAACCCGCGCCGGGCAAGGCCGTACATGCGCGCCGGACGAGTGAAAGCCTCGGCGAGGAACAAGACGTCGGGGTCGGTTTTCTTGACTTCCGAGATGAGTGTCTCCCAGAAGTTGGGCGGCTTGGTGTGCGGGTTGTCGACACGAAAGATCTTGACTCCGGCGTTGATCCAGTGGCGGACCACGCGCAGGATTTCCTTGTCCAGACCGCGAGGATCGGTGTCGAAGTTGATCGGGTAGATGTCCTGATACTTCTTGGGCGGGTTCTCGGCGTAGGCGATGGTGCCGTCGGGAAGGACGTTGAACCACTCCGGATGCTTCTGAGCCCATGGATGATCCGGGGCGCACTGCAGCGCGAGATCCAGTGCCACTTCGAGATCCAGCTTGCGGGCCGCAGCGACGAAGGCCTTGAAGTCCTTGAGCGTGCCGAGTTGGGGGTGAACAGCGTCGTGCCCGCCGTCGGCAGAGCCGATCGCCCACGGCGAACCAACGTCGCCGGGTTCGGGGGTGAGGGTGTTGTTGCGACCCTTGCGGTTGATCTCGCCGATGGGATGGATCGGCGGAAGGTAGACGACGTCGAAACCCATTGCGGCGATGCGGGGCAGGTCTTCGGCAGAGGTACGGAACGTGCCGTGCTGCGGTACTCCGTTCTCGTCCCATCCACCGGTCGAACGGGGGAAGAACTCGTACCAGGAGCCGAACAGCGCACGGCTGCGATCGACGACGACAGGGTGGGACTCGCCCTTGGTGACCAGTTCGCGAAGTGGAGTAGCGCGGAGCAGTTCGGCGACGTCGGAGGCGAAGGCCGGAGCGACGCGAGCAGTCAGCGCCTGATCGCTGCGCAGCGACGCCGTGACGGCCTCGAGCCTGGACCTGTTGCCCCGCGGCACTTCGTGCGCGGCCTTTTCGAACAGGCGCGCACCGATTTCCAGGTCGTTGGCCAACTCGGCCGCCCCTTGCCCGACGGCGAGCTTTGCTTCCACGGCGTGCTTCCAGGTGGCGATGGGATCGCTCCACGCCTCGATCCGGAACGACCACATACCTTCGGCGGACGGCGTGAACACCGCGTCGACGGTGTCCGGTTCGGTCCCGGGATCCATCGGAATGCGCAGCGGCTTGGTACCGCGCGGACCACGCACGACCAGAGTGGCGGAAATGGCGTCGTGGCCTTCTCGCCACACGGTGGCGTGCACCGGGAAGACTTCACCGACCACGGCCTTTGCCGGATAGTTACCCGAGATCTCGGGTACCACGTCGTCGATACCGAGGCGTCCTGACACGGGAAGCTCCATTTCTGATGATGGATCGCGGTAAAACTTTCTTTCGCCGGGTTCAACCGTAGTGGGTGCGACGCTGGAGTGCTGATAACGACGAATTCGGGTCTGTCGGTGGTCAGGTCGGCTCGGGCGTTCGGTTCCACCGGACAGAGTGCAAGGAACTCGACTAGGGTTCGCGGGGTGAAAGCCTTGCGTCGGTTCACTGTCCGAGCCCACATTCCGGAGCGCCTCGCCGCGCTCGGCCCCCTGTCCACCAACCTTCGGTGGTCGTGGCATCCCGAGACACAGGATCTGTTCTCGCGACTCGACCCCGAACTCTGGCAAGCAGTCCAGTTCGATCCGGTCCGCATGCTCGGGGAAGTCAACCCCACCCGCCTCGACGAACTCAGCAGTGACGAGGCATTTCTCGGTGACCTTGACACTGCAGCAGACGATCTCGATGCCTATCTGAGCACGCCGCGCTGGTATCAGTCCCAGCAGGCCAAGGGCACATCGTTGGCCGGCGGAATTGCGTACTTCTCCATGGAGTTCGGAGTCAGCGAAGTTCTGCCCAACTACTCCGGCGGATTGGGCATCCTCGCGGGCGATCACCTCAAGGCCGCGTCCGACCTCGGGCTGCCGCTCATCGGCGTCGGACTGCTCTACCGATCCGGCTACTTCCGCCAGTCGCTGACCGCCGACGGTTGGCAGGCCGAGCACTACCCGCCGCACGACCCTCAAGGGTTGCCTCTTCGTTTGCTGACGGACGCAGGCCCGACTTCCGACGACGGATCACCGGTTGTCATTCACGTCGCGATGCCCGGTGGACGAGTACTGCGTGCGCGAGTGTGGATCGCTCAGGTCGGACGAGTGCCGTTGCTGCTGCTCGATTCCGACATCTCCGAGAACGACGCGGATCTGCGCGGCGTCACTGACCGTCTTTACGGTGGGGACCAGGATCACCGCATCAAGCAGGAGATCCTCGCAGGTATCGGCGGCGTCCGCGCGGTGCGTGCCTACACCGCGGCGTACGGATTGCCCGATCCCGAGGTTTTCCACATGAACGAGGGGCATGCCGGATTCCTCGGCATCGAACGGATTCGGGAACTTGTGACCACCAGCGGTCTGGACTTCGATTCGGCTCTGGCTGCGGTCCGCGCCGGAACGGTCTTCACGACGCATACTCCGGTTCCCGCCGGAATCGACCGCTTCCCGGCGGATCTGGTCCGTCACTACTTCGGCGGAGCGAACGGCGAGAACGAATCGAGTTTGCTTCCCGGACTGACCGTCGACCGCATCGTCGGGATGGGGCGCGAATCCGATCCGTCGATCTTCAACATGGCGCACATGGGTCTTCGCTTGGGCCAGCGAGCCAATGGCGTCTCGAAGTTGCACGGCATCGTCAGTCGCGACATGTTCAACGGACTCTGGCCGGGATTCGACGCCGACGAGGTGCCGATCGGATCGGTCACCAACGGTGTCCACGCTCCGACGTGGGCTGCGCCGGAGTGGATGGACGTGGCCAGGCGGATCGTGGGGCAGGAGCAGCTCGAAGAAGCGCGCGGTTGGGAGCGCCTACACGAGTTGTCGGCCACCGAACTGTGGGAAACACGTAATGCGTTGCGCGGCAAGTTGGTCGACGAAGTCCGTCGTCGCGTCCGAGCGTCGTGGCTCGAACGCGGCGCGACCGAAGCTGAACTCGGCTGGACCACTGGAGTTTTCGATCCCAACGTCTTGACTGTCGGATTCGCCAGGCGCGTGCCTACGTACAAGCGGTTGACGCTGATGCTCCGTGATCCCGAGCGTCTGCGTGCGATGTTGCTCGACGAGAAGCGTCCGGTGCAGTTGGTGGTGGCCGGTAAGTCGCACCCCGCCGACGACGGCGGTAAGGCACTCATCCAGCAGGTCGTACGGTTCGCCGACGAAGCGGATGTGCGTCACCGCATCGTTTTCCTGCCCGACTACGACATGTCGATGGCCCGGTACCTCTACTGGGGCTGCGACGTGTGGCTCAACAACCCACTTCGCCCACTCGAGGCGTGCGGCACTTCCGGCATGAAGTCCGCGCTCAACGGTGGACTCAACCTCTCCATTCGCGACGGATGGTGGGACGAGATGTACGACGGCGAGAACGGGTGGGCCATTCCGACGGCCGACGGTGTTCTCGACGACGTGCGGCGTGACGATCTGGAAGCCAGCGCCCTCTACGAACTTCTCGAGCACGCGGTACTGCCGACGTTCTACGACCGTGATGCAGCCGATCTGCCGACACGCTGGGTCGAGAGGGTTCGCCACACCCTCGAGAATCTGGGCCCGAAGGTGTTGGCATCACGCATGGTTCGTGACTACGCCGTCGACTACTACGCCCCTTCGGCGGAATCAGCTCGAGCGGTAGTGGCGGACGATTTTGCCGGCGCGCGTGAGGTGGCCGAGTTCCGTCGTCGCATCGAATCGCAGTGGCCGTCGGTCGCCGTCGAGCAGGTTGACGGTTCCGGACTGCCGGACACTCCGGAGATCGGTGCGACCATCTCGTTGAGGGCCAAGGTCCGCCTCGGCGGCTTGTCGGTCTCGGATGTCCAGGTCCAGGCAGTCCTGGGACGCGTCAGCCCGGGCGAGGAACTCACCGACGTTGTGACGTTCCCGATGACACACTTCGGCGCCGAGGACGGAACCGAGATCTTCGAAGCCGAGGTTGCGCTTCCGGTCTCCGGTTCCGTGGGATACACCGTGCGGGTGCTGCCGCATCACCGGTTGTTGGTCGATGCGTCCGAACTCGGGTCGGTGACCACTCCGAGCGTCTGACGTATTGCATTCTGCCCCGGTCCGTTCGGTCGGTACCGGGGCAGAATTGTGTCCGCGTGAGAACTGGCTCAGGGACGTGAGTCACGGATGCGGGTGAGCGCCTTGCGGACGACTTCGGGGTTGGTCGTCTCCCAGAAGGGCGGCAGCGATGCGCGAAGGTAACCCGCGTATCTCGCCGTGGCCAGACGCGGATCGAGCACGGCCACCACGCCCTTGTCGTCGGTGCTGCGAAGCAGGCGACCCACGCCCTGTGCCAGGAGCAGCGCCGCGTGATTGGCCGAGACGCTGAGAAAGCCGTTACCGCCATGGGATTCGATGGCTTGTTGGCGAGCCATCAACAGTGGGTCGTCCGGGCGCGGGAACGGAATCCGGTCCAAGATGACGAGGCTCAGCGATGGGCCAGGGACATCGACGCCCTGCCACAGGGACAACGTGCCGAACAGTGACGTGGGTTCGTCCTTGGCGAAGGCCTTGACGAGGGTGCCGGTGGCGTCGTCGCCCTGGCACAGGATCGGGGTGTCGAGGCGTTCGCGCATCGCCTCCGACGCGGCTTTGGCGGCGCGCATCGAGGAGAACAAGCCGAGGGTGCGTCCGCCGGCGGCCTCGACAAGTTCGGCGATCTCGTCGAGATAGACCGGGGAGAGGCCGTCTCGGCCGGGCGTGGGCAGGTGGCGGGCAATGTAGATGATGCCGGCCTTGGCATGGTCGAAGGGCGACCCGACGTCGAGTGAGTTCCAGCGGAAAGCCGAAGCGTCAGAAGGTGCTTCGGTGCCGATGGCGGTACCCGAGTCGGGTCGCACCGACGATTCCGCAGGAAGGCCCCAGTTGACGGCGAGACCGTCGAACGATCCGCCGACGGTCAGCGTCGCGGAGGTGAGAACGACGGTGGATTCGGCGAACAGTCGCGAGCGCAGCAATCCGCCGACGGAGAGCGGAGCCATCCGGACGGAGCGCCGCACCGATCCGCGGAACTCGTCCGAGGACAGCCAGACGACGTCCTTGCGCTTTGCCGGGTCTGGTTCGTCGAAAGCGGTGAGAATACGCACGGCACTGTCGTGGACGTCGTCGACGGACGAGAGCGCAGCGTTGCGGGCTGCAGCGGCTTCGGGGTCTGCGGCTGCCATGCCCGGTTTGGCCGGACCGATCGCGGTGCGCAGCGACCAGGCCGCGTCGCGTATCGCGGCCAGTGCGGGCGCCGCACCGTCCGGGAGGCCTTCCCATCGACCTGGACGCAATTCCTCGAGGAGTCCAGCCCAACCCTCGCCGGCAGCTTCGAGTCGGTCGGCGTCCTGCTCTTCGGCGATCTTGCCGCAACGCCTGGCCGCGGCACTGATCGACGAAGCTGTGAGATCGGCCGTGGCAACGCCGGTGACGCGGTCGACCAACTCGTGGGCTTCGTCGATCACCACGACGTCGTGGTCGGGGAGGATCTGGATGCCGGTGATGGCGTCGATAGCGAGCAGCGCGTGGTTGGTGACGACGACGTCGGCCTTCGACGCCTCGACGCGGGCGCGCTCGGCGAAGCAGTCCTCACCGACCGGGCACTGGTTCTTTCCGATGCACTCGCGGGAGGTGACGCTGACCTGCCGCCACGCCTGATCGGATACGCCCGGCACCAATTCGTCACGATCACCGGTTTCGGTGTCGGAGGACCATTCGGTGAGGCGGACGACCTCCCGGCCCAGACGCGAGACCGTGAACGGATCGAACAACTCGTCCTCGGGCGGCTGTTCGGACGCGCCGGTGTGGATCTTGTTCATGCACAGGTAGTTGTTGCGGCCCTTGAGGATTGCGAACTCGGCGCGCCGGCCGAGTGGCTTCTTCAGTGCATCGGCCAGCCGTGGCAGATCTCGATCGACGAGCTGGCGCTGAAGCGCGATGGTGGCGGTGGACACGACCACAGTGCGCCCAGACTCGACCGCATGGCGCAGGCTCGGAACGAGGTAGGCGAGTGACTTACCGGTACCGGTGCCGGCCTGGACGGCCAGATGCTCGCCCGTGTCGATCGAGTGCGCCACGGCCGACGCCATCGTCAGCTGACTGGTTCGTTCGGCACCGCCGAGCGACCGCACCGCTGTCTGGAGCAGTTCGGGAACGTTCGGGAGTTGATCGGCCACCCACGAAGGTTAATGGATCCCTACGTCAGAAACGTCCACGGATGATTCCCGGGGTAGTTCCCCGGCATTCGAGCCTTCATCCGACGACGCCTCGTCTCGCCCGATCAGCTGCACTCCCGCCTCCTGCATCTGTACCAATGCCGACTCGATCGTGGCAGTCGACACACCTGCGGTGAAGGGGAGAAGGACCGTCGTGGCGAATCCCGCGCGCGCCGCGTCGATGGCCGTGGCCTTGACGCAGTGATCTGTGGCAATGCCGATCACGTCGACGTCGGTGATCTTGTGGGCGCGGAGCCAGTCCTCGAGCGTCGTGCCGTCCTCGGCTGCTCCTTCGAAACCGGAATAGGCCGCGCTGTAGGCGCCCTTGGAGAAGATCGCCGAACCGGCGACGGAAGCGTCGAACGCCGGATGGAACTCGGCGCCGGCCGTCCCGACGACGCAGTGAATCGGCCAACTGTCGACGAAGTCTGGGGTCTCGGAGAAATGCGCCCCAGGATCGATGTGGAAATCGCGAGTCGCGACTACGGCGTCGTACTCGTGGGAGTTGACGAAATCGTTGACGGCCGCCGCAACCGCAGCACCGCCGTCGACCGCGAGAGCGCCACCTTCACAGAAATCGTTCTGAACGTCGACGACGATCAGTGCTTTAGCACTCACTGGTGCTCACCTCCGGAGAATCGAACGGGCACAGCCGAGTCTCCGCGCGAGAGCTTGAGTCCTTCCCACGGCAGGCTCACGAGCCCGGCCTTCAGAACTGCGCGGCTCTCTTCGAGCGTCGGTGCGCTCTCGACGACCTTGCCTTCGCGAACCAACGGGATCAGCAGTTCGGTCGCACCGTCCGCCTCGGAAACCGGAGCGGGCGAGCCGGCAGGGTAGATGACTTCTTCGACGATCGTTCCGGTCGGGCGAACCACGCGCAGTGCTTTCTTGGCGCCGCCGCGAGATGCCTTGTTGGTACTTCTCTTCTCGACCGCGATTCCGTCGACCTCGACCAGCTTGTAAACCATGCCTGCCGTGGGCGCGCCCGATCCGGTGACCAGTGAAGTACCCACGCCGTACGAGTCGACGGGTTCGGCGCGCAGAGCCGCGATCGCGTACTCGTCCAGGTCGCCTGAGACGACGATGCGTGTCTTGGTAGCACCGAGATCGTCGAGTTGTTGGCGTACCTGACGAGCAAGAACGCCGAGATCGCCGGAGTCGATGCGAACCCCACCCAGCTCGGGACCGGCAACGGCGACAGCCGTTTTCACACCCTCGGTGATGTCGTAGGTATCGACGAGCAACGTGGTGGATACGCCGAGTGCCGCGACCTGACCGCGGAATGCCGCTGCCTCGTCCGGACCGTCTTCGGTGGTGTGCAGGAGAGTGAAGGCGTGTGCACTGGTACCTGCGCTGGGTACGTCGTGACGCCGCGCGGCTTCGAGGTTGGAGGTGGCGTCGAAGCCGGCGAGATACGCGGCACGTGAAGCGGCGACGGCGGCCTGTTCGTGTGTGCGACGCGAGCCCATCTCGATCATCCGTCGACCGCCCGCTGCGCTCACCATGCGGGCTGCGGCCGAAGCGATCGCGCTGTCGTGGTTGAGGATCGAGAGAATCAAGGTTTCGAGGATGACGCACTCGGCGAACGTTCCGCGGACCGAGAGGATCGGTGAGCCGGGGAAGTAGAAGTCGCCCTCGCGGTAGCCGTCGATGTCACCGGAGAATCGATAGTTGCGCAGCCACTCGACGGTCGTGTCGTCGAGGAATCTCGCAACGATCGCCAGTTCCGGTTCACCGAACCGGAACTGCTCGAGTGCGTCGAGAAGGCGTTCGGTACCGGCGACGACGCCGTAGCGACGACCGTCTGGCAGCCGCCGTGCGAATACCTCGAAACTGCAGTTGCGGAAGGCAGATCCGTCGGCGAGAGCCGCCGAGAGCATGGTCAGTTCGTACTGATCGGTGAGCAGTGCGGTGCTGGCACCGGCGTCGCGGATGTCGGAAATTTGCGTAGGCACGCACACAACTCTATGCGCGAGACGACGTGGGTGGGTGTTGTCGCCTCTCGTCGCGCCGTACCCTGGATACATGGTTTTCGGCGGCGCGACCGTGTCCGGCACTTACTCGGCGAACGTAACGATGAGAGGCGCTACGGCTTCCTCTCCTCAAGCCACGCCCGAGCAGTCGGAGGCTGTTGCGACCATCGAAGCCGCAGATCGGCCCTGGGTGACCATCGTCTGGGACGACCCGGTCAATCTCATGCATTACGTGACTTACGTGTTCCAGAAGTTGTTCGGTTACAGCAAAGCCAAGGCCACCGACCTGATGATGCAGGTCCATTCGGAGGGCAAGGCCGTGGTGTCGAGCGGTTCGCGCGACAAGATGGAGGCCGATGTTCGTCGCCTCCACGCTGCCGGTCTCTGGGCCACGATGCAACGCGACGACACCTGAGAAAAGCACTTTTTCGACCGATTTGTTCGCCTAACTCGTAGACGGGAGTCCGACGCGTGCGGACGTGGAGTAGGAAGAGTTCACTCGGCGGAGTGAAGTTCAAGTCCGAGATGGACGGCCACGAGGCGGCGGTTCTGCGCTCGCTCGTGGAGTCGGTATCCGGGCTTCTCGACGAGCGCGCGTCTTCGGCGCCGCAAGACGAGCTCGCCGCGCTGACGGGTCTTCGTACCGGAAATTCGGAGACACCCGACAATCCGGTGTTGGCGCGTTTGCTTCCCGACTTCCAGCGCACCGATCCGGACAAGGTCGCTCCGGACAGTGACGATCTCGACGACGCCGGTGCCAATGTCAACGGCGCGCTGCGCAGTTTGCACGAGCCCGAGATCATCGATGCCAAGCGTGAGTCCGCTCGCATGTTGTTGGCTTCGCTTCCGGAGGCCGGCGGCAAGGTCGTTCTCACGCAGGAACAGGCCGATGCGTGGCTGTCCTCGCTCAACGACGTCCGTCTCGCGCTCGGAACCAATCTCGGCATCGACGCCGACACCCCGGAGAGCCTCGAACCCGACGACCCGCGCGCCCCGCATCTCGACGTCTATCACTGGTTGACGTGGATGCAGGACTCCCTCGTCCAGGCGCTCATGCCATGACCACGACGCGGACCGGGCCCACTGATTCACTGACAGATGTCGCCGGCCTCGCTGTCGGCCATCACCACAAGCTCGACGAGGGAGCCACTCTCGGAAGCGGCGCAGCCACCGGCTGCACGGTCGTGCTCGCGTCGGCCGGTGTGGTTGCCGGAGTCGACGTCCGCGGCGGCGGTCCGGGTACCCGCGAGACCGACCTACTCGACCCGAGCCATTCGGTCCAGCAGGTCAATGCCGTGCTGTTGACCGGCGGTAGTGCCTACGGACTTGCCGCGGCCGATGGAGTGATGCGCTGGCTCGAGGAACACGATCGCGGGATCGCGATGGGTGCTCCTGGTCAGGTGGTACCGATCGTGCCCGGCGCCGTGATCTTCGATCTGCCGGTGGGGGACTGGACCGTTCGTCCGACCGGAGACTTCGGATTCCTCGCTGCCGACACCGCTTCGCGCGAATTCGCCACGGGCACGGTCGGCGCCGGGGTAGGTGCCAGAGCCGGAGCGCTCAAGGGTGGGGTGGGAACGGCCAGCGTCGTGATCGCCGACGGCCCGGCCGAGGGTACGACGGTCTCCGCGTTGATCGTGGCGAACCCGGTGGGTTCGGTCTTCGATCCCAGAACAGGCTTGCCGTGGGGCGTCGGCTCGGACGGGGCGGAGTCGTTCGGGCTCAGGCTTCCCGACGCGTCCGAACTCGCGGCGGCCAACGCCGTTGCAGCCAAGGGAACAGTCCTCAACACCACGATCGGTGTGGTCGCCACTGACGCCGCCTTGACAAAAGCCGGGTGCCGACGCGTCGCCGTCGCAGGGCATGACGGTCTGGCTCGTGCGATTCGGCCCGCGCATTCGCCGCTCGACGGCGACACGATCTTTGCGCTCGCCACCGGCGATCACACTCCGAATTCGGAGATCGCGGTTCCGGCCGCTTTTCCGAACGATCTGCCGATACTCGATGCGGTGTGTGCCGCCTCGGCGCAGGTTGTCGAACGTGCGATCGTCACAGCGATTCTCGACGCCACGTCGGTAGCCGGAATCCCGAGCTACCGCGAACTCTTTCCGTCGGCATTTCTCTAGGCAGCACTCCGGGAATCGGCGGTAATCTCGAATTGAGCCTGGTCGCGAGTGACCGAATCAGAAAACCGGATCGACGGTGGAGGACGCACACGATGACGATGGATTTCAACAATCCGGACTTCGGCACCCGGACGCCGGCACCGAAATCCGGTCCGCCCTCGGTGTGGAAGCAGTCGGCCGTGTTGGTGGGCGGCTTCGCGATCCTGCTCTACGTGATCGAGATCGTGGATGTCATCTCCGGTCAGAACGTCCAGAACGCCGGCGTCACCCCGCGCACGCTTGACGGCCTGTGGGGAATCCTGTTCGCCCCGGTCCTGCACGACGACTGGGCTCACCTGATTGCCAACACCATTCCGGTCCTGATCCTCGGGTTCCTCGTGCTGGTGTCGGGAATTGCGCGCGGACTCGCGGCGACCGGCATCATCTGGGTGATCGGCGGTGTCGGGACCTGGTTGTTCGCCGGCTCGAACTCGAATCACGTCGGTGCGTCCGTGCTGATCTTCGGCTGGGTCACCTACCTGCTGGTTCGCGGGTTCTTCACGCGGAGCTTCACACAGATCCTGATCGGCGTTGCCGTCTTCGTCGTGTACGGCGGAGTGCTGTGGGGCGTTCTCCCGAGCGATCCACGGGTTTCCTGGCAAGGACATCTGTTCGGAGCGATCGGCGGCGTGGTGGCCGCCTGGGCGCTGACGTCGGGGGAGAGGGCCAAGCGCGCAGGGTCGGCGCCGGCCGTCCGACCACCGAGTTTCTGAACGGACGTGGGTCACACCCTCGCTGCGGTGTGACTTCGACGCGCCAAAACCACCAAGAGCTTTTTTCCAGACGGGTAGACGTGGCAGCATGACCGGTATGCGCATGACCGTCCTGGGGTGTTCCGGCAGCGTCACGGGTCCGGATTCACCGGCTTCGGGATACCTGCTCACGGCACCGGGAACTCCGCCGCTCGTGATCGACTTCGGCCCGGGAGTTCTTGGGGCGTTGCAGCGATACGCCGATCCGGGCGAGGTGACGATCCTGCTATCGCACCTTCATGCGGACCACTGTCTCGACATGCCCGGCCTGCTCGTCTGGCGTCGCTATCACCCCAACCCGCCGGTCGGGCGGGCTCTTGTTTACGGCCCCACCGACACGGCCTGCCGCATCGGAGTGTCCTCCGCCGAGTGCGCCGGCGAGATGGACGACATCTCCGACACCATCGACGTCCGGCTCTGGGCCGAGAACGAGCCGGTGACGTTCGGAGAACTGAGCGTCGTCGCCCGTCGGATGAATCATCCTCCCGAGGCTTACGGTTTCCGGATCACCGGCGCCGACGGCCGCGTGCTCGTCTACACCGGTGACACGGGTATGTGTGACAACGTCGTCGAACTCGCCCGTGGAGCGGACGTGTTGCTCTCCGAAGCTTCGTGGACCGACAGTCCGGATCGCCCCGAGGGAGTTCACCTCTCCGGTAAGGAAGCCGGCCGTGTGGCTGCCCTCGCCGGCGTCAAGGAACTTCTCCTCACGCACATCCCGCCGTGGACCTCCCGCGAAGACGTGATCGCCGAAGCGAAATCCGAATTCTCCGGACCGGTCCATGCCGTCTCCGCCGGAAGCGTCTACGACATCTGATTCCCCTCACATTCGATGCAGTGCCGACCGGGCGACCGCTAGGCTCACGAAGGTGACTACACGAGAAGACGGTAGGGCGGACGACGAGCTCCGCACGGTCAAGATCACCCGCGGGTTCACCAGTCATCCGGCCGGATCCGTTCTGGTCGAGTTCGGGAACACTCGCGTGATGTGCACGGCCAGCGTCGAAGAGGGCGTACCCCGCTGGCGCAAGGGCTCCGGCTTGGGTTGGCTGACAGCCGAATACGCGATGCTTCCCGCCGCCACGCACACGCGCAGTGGCCGCGAATCGGTCAAGGGCAAGGTCGGCGGCCGTACGCAGGAGATCAGTCGACTCATCGGCCGATCACTTCGGGCCTGCATCGATCTCGCTGCGATCGGCGAGAACACCATCGCCCTCGACTGTGATGTCCTCCAGGCCGACGGCGGTACCCGCACCGCGGCAGTGACGGGGGCGTACGTGGCCCTGGTCGACGCCGTGACGTACCTGCGCGCAGCCGACCTGCTCTCCGACCCTCAGCCCATCTCGTGTGGCATAGCGGCCGTCAGCGTCGGCGTCGTGGACGGACGAGTGCGCCTCGATCTTCCGTACGAAGAGGATTCGCGCGCCGAGGTCGACATGAATGTCGTGGCCACCGATACCGGCACGCTGGTGGAAATTCAGGGAACCGGTGAGGGTGCCACGTTCCCACGCTCGACGCTGGACAAGCTGCTCGACTCCGCTCTGGCTGGTTGTGAGCAACTTTTCGAGATCCAGCGTCAAGCGTTGGCCGAGCCGTATCCCGGGGTGCTACCCGAACCGAAGAATCCGGAACCCAAAAAGAAGTTCGGTGCCTGAGCTGTGAGCGTACGAGTACTGGTTGCCAGCCGAAATGCCAAGAAACTGAAGGAACTTCACCGGGTGCTCGACGCCGCTGGAGTGAACGGAATCGAACTGGTCGGGCTCGACGAGGTGCCGCCGTTCCCCGAGGCCCCCGAGACCGGGGCGACGTTCGAGGAGAATGCACTCGCCAAGGCGCGTGACGGCGCGGCGGCAACCGGAATGCCTTGCATCGCAGATGATTCCGGTGTCGAGATCGATGCACTCAACGGTATGCCCGGCGTGCTGTCCGCGCGATGGTCGGGCACTCACGGAAACGACGGCGACAACACGGCGCTTGTCCTGGCTCAGCTGGGAGACGTGCCAGACGAGCGGCGCGGCGCGGCATTCGTCTCCGCCTGTGCACTGGTGATCCCCGGCGGCGACGAGACTGTCGTGCGCGGCGAATGGCGCGGGGTGATCGGCCGAGAACCAGCCGGCGACGGGGGCTTCGGATACGACCCCATCTTCCGTCCGGACGGCGACACCCGCTCTGCCGCAGAACTCACCCCGGCCGAGAAGGATGCGGCGTCACATCGAGGGCGCGCGCTCGTGCAGCTCGTTCCCGCGCTGGCGGCACTGGCCGGCTGAACCGAATTTCGAAAAGTAGAGCCCTGAACGCGTCTGCGTTCAGGGCTCTACTTTTCGAAACTCTCAGAGCTGATAAGCCTGCTTCACCTGGGCAGTCCGCTTGTGCTCGAACACGAACGACAGGAACGGGATCGTGCCGGCGAGCGCGGTGGCAACCGTCGTACCGGGCTTCCACCGGGCCTTGATCGCCAAGTCGATCGTGAACACGAGATAGAGCATGTAGAACAGGCCGTGGATCTGGCCGATGTAGAACAACCACGACGGTGCATCCGCCGAATTGTCGAGAATCAGGTACTTGTAGACCATCTCACCGGTCAGGAACAGCAGCCAGAGGCCGGTGATCCAGGCGAGAACGCGGTATCGGACGAGCGCCGACGCAACCTTCTTCTGCTTTTCTGCGTTGACTGCGGGGGTAGCGATGCTCGCTTCCGAACCGGTACTCACGTCGTGCTCCTATCGGACTCGCGAGCGGCGAGCTGCGCAAGGTAGTCGTTGTATTCCAGCATTTGGCGGGCTTCAGGGTCGTCGACGTCGAGGTTCACATCGTCGAACTCGGCCTGCGGGCGTTGCGGCAAGAGGTCGGCGGGAATCTCACGCGGCTCCGCGGCGGCTTCCTCGGCTTCGGCCTCTTCGGGGTCCACGTCTTCGAGCTGAACGAACTTGCGATACGCGTACACGACAAACGCCGCGAACAGCGGCCACTGGAACGCGTACCCGAGATTCTGTCCCGAGCCTCCGACGGCTTCGAAGCGCTCCCACTGCCACCAGCCGAGCGCGAGGCAGCCGGCAGCTGACACGATGACCAGCAGAATCAGCGCAGGTCGGCGTTTAGTAGCGTTCTTGGACACACTAAGACGGTACCTGAGAGCTATAGTGCCTCGCCCTGCGATCTCCGACACGGTGTCGTAGAAGCCGTTCCACAGCACCTGTGCGCTATGCCCATCCTCACCCGCAACGCCAGGCACTGAACACATTTTCCCAGCTTTGCTGCATCGATAACCTCGGGCGTATCCGAAAGCAGGGGAGTGTTTCATGCACATCAGAGTGATTCGCCCGGTCATCGACACCACGCTGACTCCGGCGGTGACAGCCGAGGTGGAGCACTGGGCGGCGCCCGGCACGACGGTCGATGTCGTGTCACTGCTCTCTGGCACGGCGAGCATCGAGTCCGAGTACGACGAGGCACTGGCCGGCCCCGGGATCGTGCAGCGGGTCGAAGAGGCGGCAGTCGACGGCGTCGACGGTGTATTCATCACGTGTTTCGCCGATCCTGGAGTGCATGCCGTCCGAGAGATCATCGACGCTCCGGTGGTCGGCGGCTTCGAGCCGTCATTTCTGACAGCGATGAGTCTGGGCGATCGCGTCGGTGTCGTGACCATCCTGCCGAACGTCGTGCCCATGCTCCGATCGCTCACTCGGCGGTATGGGCTCGATAGTCGGCTGGGCAGTATTCGAGTCGTGGACATGCCGGTGCTGGGCCTCACCGATCGGGAGGAACTGATCGATCGACTGGCCGCTCAGGCGTCTGCGGCAGTGCAGAACGGCGAGGCCGATTCCGTCGTTCTCGGTTGCACCGGGATGCTCGGTGTGACCAGTGCGGTCCGAGACAGGCTGCATGGCAAAGGGATTCACGTTCCGGTTGTGGATCCGACGGCGTCGGCGATCACGTGGTTGGAGAGCTCGGTCCGTCTGGGGCTGACGCCGAGCCGGACGACGTACATGACCCCGCCGGTCAAGGCACGAAAGCGCTGAGCCTGATCTAGAACCGAAAAAGCCCCGCCGGATCTGATCCGGCGGGGCTTTTCGTTGTGCGCGAGGGGGGACTTGAACCCCCACGTCCTGAGACACTGGAACCTAAATCCAGCGCGTCTGCCAATTCCGCCACTCGCGCGCGGAATTCAAAGGATACGCGAGTGGAATCGCTCGTGGGCACACCACCCTTGTCGGGATGCGCCCGCCGGCTCTCAGGCCGTTGCGGCGAGTGGATCCGCTGCGGGCGGCATGGTGGATTTCTTCGATCGGCGCGGTTGCTCGGCCGTGCGTTGATACCGCCACGCAGCGTGGGTGAGTGTTGGAACATCGACATCGAGATGTTCGGCAACCGCAACGAGCAACTCGGCTGCGTCGGTGCTCGACAACAATTCCTCACTACTGCTTGCTTCGGTGGCGAACCGTGCAAGTAGATCTATCGAAGTTGCCGTCAACTTCCCGGACAGGAACACCAGCGTCTCGAAGGTCCTGGGGCCCAGGCCCGGAACGGAGACGACTGCCGAACGGAGGCCTTCGGTGTCCTCGACGTCGGCACCGCACCGGCAACCGGCGTCGGCGAGCGCTTTGGCCGCACGAGCCGCACCCTCGGCTTTGGTGAAGTAGTTGCCCGGCACGCGCTGGCGATTGCCGAGAATCGTTGCGAGCTCGTCGCCACGGTCGGTGAAGGCGGCGAGAGCGGACAAGCTGTCGAGGCGATCGCCTGCGGCTACCGAGCGGTGTGTGCGCCAACGGTCGACGACGGCGCGGACTCCGGTCTTCGGTGTTCCGTAGGCGGCGCGCGACGAGAAGATCGCGTCGAGAAGGGCGGCTTCGGACTCGCGCGGCCATCCCTGATTCCAATGCGGCCACGCCTCGCGCGGAAGCTCGGCGCCGATGAATTCGGCCGCTCTGACTACGTCTGTGTCTTTCATGATTTCTCCCCCCGAGAAGTCGTCCGGTGTGGACGCGCTGAACGTAGCGAGGGGGTCCGACAGATTGTGGCCCGGAACGCACGGGATCGACCGTCCGTCAAGGAGGTCACGAATTGGTAACAATAAATATGAGGGGTTCCTCAGGTTTCTGAAAATCCCGGTAACAGTCCCAGGCAGGGCGTTCGCGACCTACCCGCGAGTCACTTTCTCGAAGTCTCGTGAGGAAGATCACGGCCCCGAAAGTCCAGATTTCCAGGGTGCCGACAAACGTGAGGAAATCCTCATGATTCTGTGTAAACCTTGTCTTGCACGAACGCCCTGACTCCGTCGATTCTCTCGACGAATTCGCGAGCACTTCAGCCGGGCAGCACACCGCAAATCCCACCTCGCCGCAGAGGTGACCAGGAGAGGACGTACGCGTGACGATCGATGACACGACACCTACAGGAAACGGACGCGACTCGAAGGGTGGACGCCGTTTCGGCGTCGATGGGGGACAGTCCCGCACGACCAGCAAAGGTGCCCTCGTCGATTCGCTGAACAACGGCGTTTCCTACGCAATCGCTTTCGGTGGACAGGGCGCTCCCTGGCTCACCTCGCTCGAGGAGCTCAGCCGTGACAACGGCCTGGAGCCCGTTCTGACCGATCTGGTCAATGACGCAGCAGCACGCCTCGCGCCCGTCGCGCAGGATCTCCTCGTGGTTCGCCCGGTCGGATTCGATCCGATCGCGTGGATGCTCGAAGCCGAGATCGTCGACGAAGAAGAAGGTGAGAAGTCGGCCGGGCCTTCCGCTGCCGCGCTCACCGCAGCTCCGGTGTCACTCCCCGGCGTCTTCCTCACGCAGCTTGCGGCGTTGCGTGCACTCTCCGCTCAGGGTCTGGATGTAGCCGGTAACCCGCCTGCTGCCGTCATCGGCCACTCGCAGGGCCTGCTGGCCACCGCTGCCGTAGCCGCGCAGGGCAACGACGACGGTGAACTTCTCGCCGTCGCACAGCTCGTCGGTGCTGCTGCCAGCTTGGTCGGCCGTCGCCGCGGCGTCATCGCCGGCGCCTCCGCGAAGCCGATGGTTGCGGTCTCGGGCGTCGATCCCGAGCGTCTCGCCGCCATCGTCGCCGAGCTTGCCGAGGGTGTTGCCCCCGAACGCGCGGCTGTTCTCGCCATTCGCAACGGCCGTCGCCGCGTCGTTCTCGCCGGACCGCCCGCTCAGCTGGCACGCGTGCAAGAGCGTTGCGAGCAGATCGAAGCCGAAGAAGCTCGCGAGCGAGAGGGCAAGAAGCGTGGCGGTTCCGTCTTCGCTCCGTCCTTCGATCCGCTCGACACCGAAATCGGCTTCCATCACCCAGCATTGGCCGAGGCCGTCGAACTTGTCGGCAGCTGGGCAACCCGTTGCGGTCTCGATGCCGACCGTGCGCGTGAACTTGCACAGGGTGTCCTCGTCGATCCGGTCGACTGGGTCGAGGCTGTCGACGGCGCAATCTCCGCCGGCGCCAAGTGGATTCTCGATCTCGGGCCCAGCGATCAGCTGACCCGTATGACGTCCTCTTCGCTGCGTGGGCAGGGCATCGGCATCATCGCCGCCGCCACCCGCGGCGGACACCGCAATCTGCTCACCCCCGGTGCTGCGCCTGAGGTCTCACGTTCGTGGAGCGAATTCGCGCCGAAGCCTGTTTCGCTTCCCGGTGGCCGCATCGGCGTCGAGACGGCGTTCACGAAGCTGACCGGTCGTTCACCCATCCTGCTCGCAGGCATGACGCCGACGACGGTCGACGCCAAGATCGTTGCCGCGGCAGCCAATGCCGGTCACTGGGCTGAGCTCGCCGGTGGCGGACAGGTCACCGAGGAAATCTTCGAAGACCGTGTCGCAGAGCTGAAGATGCTGCTCGAGCCGGGCCGTGCGGTCCAGTTCAACTCCCTGTTCCTCGACCCGTACCTGTGGAAGCTGCAGCTCGGTGGCAAGCGCCTTGTGCAGCGTGCCCGTACTGCCGGCGCTCCCATCGACGGCGTCATCGTCACCGCCGGTATCCCGGAACTCGAAGAGGCCGTTGCCCTCATCGACGAGCTGTCCGAGATCGGCATCACCAACATCGCGTTCAAGCCCGGCACCGTGGCGCAGATCCGCTCCGTGATCCGCATCGCCAACGAGGTTCCGAACTTCCCGGTCATCGTCCACATCGAAGGCGGCCGCGCCGGCGGACACCACTCGTGGGAAGACCTCGACGACCTGCTCCTCGACACGTACGCCGAGCTGCGTACACGTCCGAACCTGGTCATCTGCGTCGGCGGCGGCATCGGAACCCCCGAGCGCGCAGCCGATTACCTCACCGGTCGCTGGTCTGCCGCAGCCGGTTTCCCGGCTATGCCCGTCGACGGCATCCTGGTCGGCACTGCAGCCATGGCGACTCTCGAGGCCACCACCTCTCCTGAGGTCAAGCAGCTCCTCGTCGACACGCCCGGTACACCGGATTGGGTCGGTGCCGGTACCGCTGAAGGCGGAATGGCCTCTGGCCGTAGCCAGCTCGGTGCCGACATTCACGAGATCGACAACGCGGCTTCGCGCACCGGACGCCTCCTCGACGAGGTTGCCGGCGATTCCGAGGCAGTGGCAGAGCGCCGCGACGAGATCATCGCCGCCCTCGACGTCACCGCCAAGCCGTACTTCGGCGACGTCGAGACCATGACGTACGCACAGTGGCTGCGCCGCTACCTCGAGCTCACCGTCGGCATCGACGCGGCGAAGGAATTCGATTGCGGCGCAGATCTTCAAGACGCCATCGTCGAGGCGACCTCGAGCCCGTGGCTCGACATCACCTGGCGTGCTCGCTTCGGCGAGATGCTCCAGCGCACCGAGGCGCGTCTGCACCCGGTCGACCGTGGCCCGATCCCCACACTGTTCGGCGACGCCGAGACTCTCGAGCGCCCCGAGGCTGCGATCTGCGCACTGCAGGCGTCGTACCCGGACTACTCGACGACGGTTCTGCATCCCGCAGACGTCTCGTTCTTCACCTCGTTGTGCAAGACGCCGGGCAAGCCGGTCAACTTCGTTCCCGTCGTCGACGGTGACGTCCGCCGTTGGTGGCGCAGCGACTCCCTGTGGCAGGCACACGATCCCCGCTACACCGCCGATCAGGTTTGTGTCATCCCCGGCACCGTCGCCGTCGCGGGCATCACCCGTGTCGACGAGCCGGTCGGTGACCTGCTCGATCGCTTCGAGAAGGCGACCTACGACGAATTGGTTGCTGCCGGAGCCGCTCCGGTTGCACTCGCGAGCCGTCGCCACCAGGATTCCGCACCCGGACTTCTCGACGCCGTCCTCTCCGCTCCCGACCTCCAGTGGGCAGGCCGCCTGACCCAGAACCCCGTCCGTCGCCTCGGCGACCTCGACGAGTGGAACGCAGAGTCTGCCGACAAGGCAGTTCACGGCACCACGGGGTCCAGCTTGACCGTCGTCGATTCCTCGCACGTGCTGCTCTCGGTTCCGTTGGTGGCAGACAAGTCGGTCGACATCACGATCACCATCCCCGAGTCCGTCGTGGACGGCGGCGCTCCGGTTGTCACCGAGGCAGACGCCGAGGGTGCGATGTCCGCGCTGCTGGCAGTTGCTGCCGGACAGGAACTTCCGACAGTCAAGAACGGAAAGGCCCGCCTCAACGTCGCGTGGGTTCCCGATCGCATCGCCGATCACGCCGGTGTCACCGGTTCCGGCCTGCCCACCACGCTCAGTGTCAGCGGCAAGGCTGTTCCGGACGTCGTCGTCGGAGCATGCTGGCCTGCAGTGTTCGCAGTCCTCGGCGCAGCCAAGCTCGACAGTCTTTCCGTTATCGAAGGCATGCTCGACCTGGTCCACCTCGACCACACCGTCGACTTCGTCGGTGAACTTCCCTCCGAGACAAGCATTCTCGTGGTCAATGCCGAGGTCGCCTCGGTTCTCGACACCGACCTCGGTCGCGTCGTCGAGGTCAAGGTCGAGGTCGGTGCCATGCTCGGCGAGGGCCTCGACGCCCCCGCAGTCGTCACCATGACCGAGCGTTTCGCGATCCGCGGACGCACCGGCGCTGGCGAACTCGCCGACCCGACTCGCGCCGGTGGATCGATCAGCGATGCGGCTGTCGACACCTCGCGTCGTCGTCGCCGTGACGCGAAGATCCTCGCGCCGGTCAGCATGGGCGCGTTCGCTCAGGTTTCCGGTGACCACAACCCGATTCACACCTCCGACAACGCCGCTCTGCTGGCCGGCCTCGGAACCCCGATCGTGCACGGCATGTGGCTTTCCGCCGCAGCGCAACAGGTAGTCACCGCAGTCGACCCGGCCGAGACCCGCGTCCCGCCGCGCCGCCTGACCGCCTGGACCGCCCGCTTCCTCGGGATGGTTCGCCCCGGCGCCGAGATCGACGTCCGCGTCGACCGTGTCGGCATCGACCAGGGCGCAGAAATCGTCGAGGTCGGCTGCCGCATCGACGGCGAACTGGTGATGGTCGCCACCGGCCGCACTGCCGCACCGAAGACCGTCTACGCCTTCCCCGGCCAGGGCATCCAGCGCCCGGGCATGGGCCTCGACGCTCGTGCACGCTCCAAGGCCGCCCGCGACGTCTGGGAGCGTGCGGACAAGCACACCCGCAAGGCGCTCGGATTCTCGATTCTCGCTGTCGTGCGCGACAACCCGGTGACCGTCAAGGCGCGCGGTGTCGAGCACAAGCATCCTGACGGTGTCCTGCACCTGACTCAGTTCACCCAGGTGGCCATGGCCGTTCTCGGTGTTGCCCAGGTTGCCGAGCTGCGCGAATCCGGAACCTTCATCGAGGATTCCCTTCTGGCCGGTCACTCGGTCGGTGAGTACAACGCACTCGCTGCTGTCGCCGAGGTTTTCCCGCTCGAAGCACTTCTCGAGGTCGTCTTCCAGCGTGGCTCCGCCATGCACCAGCTCGTTCCCCGTGACGAAGCCGGACGCTCCGACTACCGCATGGCCGCTATTCGCCCGTCGCAGATCGGTGTTTCCGACGACGACGTGCAGGGCTTCGTCGCCGGTGTCGCCGAGGCTTCCGGTGAGTTCCTCGAAATCGTCAACCTGAACCTGCGCGGCAGCCAGTACGCCATCGCCGGTTCGGTAGCCGGTCTCGACGCACTCGAGGTCGAAATCGATCGTCGCCGAGCAGAATTCGGTGGCAAGCGGGCATACATCCAGGTTCCCGGCATCGACGTGCCGTTCCACTCCACCGTCTTGCGTGGCGGCGTGGCGGACTTCCGCGTGTGCTTGCAGGACTTGCTCCCGCACGACATCGATCCGGACATCCTGATCGGCCGCTACATCCCGAACCTGGTTCCGAAGCCGTTCTCGCTGCGTCGTGACTTCGTTCAGGAAATCGCCGACCTGGTGCCGTCCGAGCCGCTGCAGGAAGTCCTCGCAGACTTCGACAGCTACGCAACGCGCACTCACGAGTTGTCCCGCATCATCCTGATCGAGCTGCTGGCTTGGCAGTTCGCCAGCCCGGTCCGTTGGATCGAGACGCAGGACCTGCTCTTCGGTGACGAGTCCGAAGGTGGACTCGGGGTCGAACGCTTCGTCGAGATCGGTCTCGGCGCCGCCCCGACCGTTGCAAACCTCGCGTCGCAGACCCTCAAGCTGCCGGGCCGCTTCGGCTACCCGGTCGAGGTTCTCAACGTCGAGCGCGAAGCTGCGATCGTCTACGGCACCGACGTCGACCCCGCCGTCGATGACGACGACGAGATCGAAGCGCCTGCTGCGCAGGCTGCACCGGTTGCCGCGGCCGCTGCTCCGGTTGCAGCTGCTGCGCCGGCTGCACCCTCGGGTGGACCGCGTCCGGACGACCTCACCTTCAAGGCGCCCGACGCCACGAAGGTCCTGATCAGCCTGTGGACCAAGCTCCGTCCCGATCAGGTCGGCCCCGCCGACACGATCGAGGCACTGTGCGACGGCGTCTCCTCGCGTCGTAACCAGCTTCTGGTCGACCTCGGCTCCGAGCTGTCCCTCGGCGCCATCGACGGTGCCGCGGATGCCGACATGGGCTCCTTGGGAGCAACCGTCGACAAGCTCGCCCGTACGTACAAGCCGTTCGGACCGGTGCTCTCCGATTCGATCAACGATCACCTGCGCAAGGTCTTCGGCCCCTCGGGCAAGCGTCCCGGCTACATCGCCGACCGCGTCAAGAAGGTCTGGGAACTGGGCGACGGCTGGGCGCACCACGTCACCGCAGCAGTGGCTCTCGGCACCCGTGACGGCGCCAGCATCCGCGGCGGCGACCTCGGTGGCCTGAGCTCCGGCGCACTGGCCGACGCCGCAGCGGTCGACGCAGTCATCGACAGCGCAGTTGCCTCGGTCGGCTCTGCACGCGGAGTCAGTGTCTCGTTGCCGGCCACCGGCGGCGGAAGCGGCGGAACCGTCGACGCAGCCGCCCTGGGTGAGTTCACCGAGAACATCACCGGACGCAACGGCGTTCTGGCCTCGGCTGCACGCCTGGTACTCGAGCAGCTCGGACTGAACGAAGAAGCGGCAGTCGCGACGGTCGAGGACACCGAACTGGTCGACCTGGTCTCGGCTGAACTCGGCTCCGACTGGCCGCGTCTGGTTGCTCCGGCATTCGACGCACAGAAGGCCGTGCTGCTCGACGACCGTTGGGCAAGTGCGCGTGAGGATCTCGCTCGTATTTGGCTCGGTGACACCGCGTTGTCGGTCGAGAACTTCATCGGTGCCGGTTCCACCGTCGCCGCACAGGCCAAGTGGTGGGCCACCCGTGCAACCGACGAGGGCCGCACGGCGCTCGCCGAGGTCTACACCCGCATCGTTGATGCGGCCGTGACGACAGAATCCGACGCACCCGAGTGGGCAGGCGAGGTCGCAGTAGTGACCGGCGCCAGCAAGGGTTCCATCGCGGCAGCGGTCACGGGCAAGCTCCTTGCCGGTGGCGCAACGGTATTCGTGACCACCTCACGACTCGACGGTCAGCGTCTGGGCTTCTACCGCGACCTGTACCGCGAGAACGCTCGCGCCGGTGCCGCCCTCTGGGTGGTTCCCGCGAACATGGCGTCGTACACCGACGTCGACGCACTGATCGACTGGATCGGCAACGAGGCCACCGAGAACGCAGGCGGCGCAAAGAAGCTCATCAAGCCGGCCATGACGCCGACGATGCTCTTCCCGTTCGCAGCTCCGCGTGTCGGCGGCGAACTCTCCGACGCCGGCGCTCGCGCCGAAATGGAAATGCGCGTGCTGCTCTGGTCGGTGGAGCGCCTCATCGGCGGTCTGTCGAAGATCGGTTACGACAGCGATGTCGACACGCACCTGCACGTAGTGCTGCCCGGTTCGCCGAACCGCGGAACATTCGGCGGCGACGGTGCATACGGTGAGGCCAAGGCTTCGCTGATCGCCGTGGTCAACCGCTGGAAGGCCGAGCGGAACTGGGCCGAGCGGGTCACGTTGGCACACGCGGTCATCGGTTGGGTTCGCGGAACCGGACTCATGGGTCACAACGATCCGATCGTCGACGCGGTCGAAGCTGCGGGCGTCCGCACCTGGTCCACCCAGGAGATGGCGACCCAACTGCTGAAGACGGCAACCCGCGAGTCGCGGCGCGCTGCAGCAGAGGCTCCGCTCGAGGTCGACCTGACCGGCGGACTGTCCGAGGCCAACCTGGATCTGGGTGCTTTGGCCAAGGAAGCTGCCGAGGTTGCCGAGATCGCCGAGGCTGTCGACGAAGCAGTGGACGAGTCCAGCATCCTGGCGCTGCCCACGCCGGCTCGCATCGACGACTCGGTCAAGGCTCCGAGCTGGCCCGAACTGGACGTCACCCCCGCGGACCTCGTGGTCATCGTGGGTGCCGGAGAGCTCGGACCCTACGGTTCCTCGCGTACCCGCTTCGAGATGGAGGTCGACGAGCAGCTCTCTGCCGCAGGCGTTCTCGAATTGGCGTGGAACACCGGACTCATCGTCTGGGAGAACGACCCCAAGCCGGGCTGGTACGACGTCGAATCCGGTGACCTGGTACCCGAGGCGGAAATCGCCGACAAGTACCACGACGCAGTCGTCGAGCGTTGCGGCATCCGTCGCTACGTCGACGAGGGCGCGATGATCGACAACACCGCTCCGCTGCTCACCTCCGTGTTCCTGGACAAGGATCTGAGCTTCGTGGTCGGCAGTGAGGCAGAGGCTCAGGCCTTCGTCGAATCCGATCCGGAGAACACGACGGCGACGGTTTCCGCGGAGTCCGGAGACTGGACAGTCACTCGCCGCGCAGGCACCGAGATCCGCGTCCCGCGCAAGATGAAGCTGACTCGTAGTGTCGGCGGCCAGATCCCGACCAACTTCGACGTCACCAAGTGGGGCATCCCCGCCGACATGGCAGATTCGGTCGACCGCGTCGGACTCTGGAACATCGTCGCAACGGTGGACGCCTTCCTCACCGGCGGCTTCACTCCGAGCGAACTGCTCCGCTGGGTACACCCGAGCCTGGTCGCCAACACGCAGGGCACCGGCATGGGCGGCATGACCTCCATGCGGAGCCTGTACATCGACACGCTGCTCGGCGAGAACCGTCCGAACGACATCCTGCAGGAAGCGCTGCCGAACGTCATTGCAGCGCACGTCGTTCAGTCGTACGTCGGCGGTTACGGCGCGATGGTTCACCCCGTCGCCGCCTGCGCCACGGCAGCGGTATCCGTCGAAGAAGGCGTCGACAAGATCCGACTCGGCAAGGCGCAGTTGGTTGTTGCCGGCGGGTTCGACGATCTGAGCACGGAAGGCATCATCGGCTTCGGTGACATGTCGGCAACTGCCAAGACCGAGGACATGCACGCCAAGGGCATCGAGGATCGCCGCTTCTCGCGGGCCAACGATCGTCGCCGCGGCGGATTCGTCGAGTCGGCAGGTGGCGGAACGATTCTCCTCGCTCGCGGAGACCTGGCACTCGAGATGGGCCTGCCCGTCCTCGGTGTGGTCGCCTGGGCCGGATCGTTCGCCGACGGTGTCCACACCTCGATCCCGGCACCGGGACTCGGAGCACTGGGCGCCGGACGTGGGGGAGCGGATTCGCAGCTCGCACTCTCGCTCAACGCTCTCGGCGTGAGCGCCGACGACATCGCCGTGATCTCCAAGCACGACACCTCCACTGCCGCCAACGATCCGAACGAGGCAGAGCTGCACGAGCGCCTCGCCGGGGCATTGGGACGCAGTGAAGGTGCGCCGATGTTCGTGGTATCGCAGAAGAGCCTGACCGGTCACGCCAAGGGTGGTGCCGCAGCCTTCCAGCTGATCGGGCTCTGCCAGGTACTGAGCCAGGGCATCGTCCCGCCGAACCGCAGCCTCGACTGCGTCGACGACAAGATGGCCGAGTTCGAGCACCTCGTGTGGGCACGTCAGCCGCTCAAGTTCGGTGATCAGCTTCCGCTGCGTGCCGGCCTGCTGACCAGCCTCGGCTTCGGTCACGTCTCCGGCCTGATCGCAGTCGTGCACCCGCAGGCATTCGTCGAGTCGGTTCCGGCCGACAAGCGCGCCGACTATGTTGCTGCGGCGCAGCAGCGGACGATCGACGGTCAGCGCCGCCTCGCCAAGGCGATGTGCGGTGGCGACAGCCTTTACGAGCGCCCGGCGGATCGTCGCCTCGGTGCCGACGGAACGCCGGCAAAGGCGTCGCGTCAGCTCGAAGCGGACATGTTGCTGAGCGAGGACGCACGACTCGGCGCAGATCTGGTGTACCGCTCGAATCTGCCCGGCTGCAAGTAATAATCACGGTATGGGAGTTCTGGGTATCGGCTTCGACCTCGTGACGGTGTCGGAGTTCGCCGAGCAATTGAACAGGCCGGGAACGGCAATGCTCGACAACTTCACACCGGGCGAGCGTCGAGACGCCGCTACCCGGAGCTCCGAACCGGCACGACATTTCGCCGCCCGGTGGGCAGCGAAGGAAGCAGTGATCAAGGCATGGTCAACTGCTCTCTTCGCCAGCCCGCCGGTGCTGGGGGAGATGATCCACAATCAGATCGAGGTCATCTCGGACGCCTGGGGTCGCCCGGGCATCCGGCTTCGCGGTGACGTGGCCAAACACCTCACCGGAGTGAAAATTCATATCTCGCTCACCCACGACGGGGACATGGCGGGCGCTTTCGCGGTCATCGAATCCGACCCGGAGTAGCACTGCCGGACACGAAAGAGCCGGTCTCCCAAGGGGAGACCGGCTCTTTGTCGTTCGACTAGTCCTTCGTGCGGGATTCCTTCTCGGCGACGAGGAGATACGCGATCATCAACCTTTTCAGTTCGGCGACGGCGTCGGCATGCGACTGACCGTCCTGAACCGAGAAATTGAGCATCGAATACACCACGTGGACAAGAACTTCCGCCATCATCAGGCGACGATCTCGCCGCGTACGAGGCGTCAACGGACCGAGCATTTTCGCTACGGTCTCGGCGAATTGCTTTTCGTGAATGACTCCGGTGGCCCGCGTGGACGGCGTCGACTGCATCGCCAGCCAGACCTCGCGGCGCGACGGATCGGACGTCCACAGTCCGGCCATGTGATCGACGAAACTGTTCAGGAACCGCAACCAGTCGAGCGAGGGTACTTCGCCGCCGAACTGCGCAAGCTCGTGCTGGACCCCGACGAGGTCCTGGCGGTTCAATTCGCACACGATGACGTACTTGTTCGCGAAGAATTGGTAGAGCGTCCCGATCGGGACGTCAGCACGTGCCGCGACCTCTTCGCAGGTGAACGATTCGAAACCGACATCGGTGAGGAGTTCCCGTGACGCTGCCAGGAGTGCGTCGAATTTACGCTGGCTGCGCTCTTGCGTCGGACGCTTGCGCGGCAGCAGTTCCTGCGGTTCTTCGAGGCTCTGAGGATTCTCCAGTGCTGGGTCGACTCGTCGCCGCGCGCGGTTACGAGTCGTGGGCTGCACGTCTTCCAGGCTATCGGTGTTTTCTGTCGAATTTGGGACTTGTGCATTATCCGGTGTCATCGGCCACCTACTTCGGCGGTCGTGATCGGTCGAAACGCACCGCGCAGGTGCGCGCACACGAGTCCCGATGCTGTTGCCACACCTCGATACTAGGTGACCACCTGTCCAGTAGCTGAAGAGGTTGCTGCGCGGTGTGGCGCAACGGCGATCCTGCCGACTCCCTACGCCCGATTCGGGCACACTGAGATTCTTCGGGCACACCGAGGTTCGATGCCGAGGAGAGGGAGACGATGACGGAAGAACTGCGAACCGCGGTACGTGAACTCATGCCGCGTGCCCATGAGGATCTGAGTGCACTTGTGGCGATGAAGTCCGTCGCAGATGCACGGCAATACCCGCCGGAAGAATGCGCGGCCGCGGCACATTGGGTCCTGGAGGCATTCCGCGATCAAGGTTTCGCCGATATCGAGGCGATCGAGACCTCCGACGGCTCGGCCGCCGTCGTCGGTCGTCGACCAGGTCCAGGCGGTGCTCCGACGGTTCTGCTGTACTGCCACTACGACGTTCAGCCGCCCGGAAACGAAGAGCTCTGGGGCTCGCCGCCTTTCACGCTCACCGAGCGGGGTGGACGGTGGTACGGACGCGGCGCTTCCGACTGCAAGGGCAACGTCGTCATGCATCTGACAGCTCTGCGAGCGCTCGCCGCTGCCGGTGTGGATCCGAGCGCCCATCTGACGATCGTCGCCGAAGGATCAGAGGAGATGGGCACTGGCGGTCTCGAGGATCTGGTGCGAGAGCGGCCCGAACTTTTTGCGGCCGACATGATCCTGATCGCCGATACCGGCAACACCGAGGTGGGGGAGCCGACGATCACGACATCACTACGCGGGATCGCCAACGTGGTGGTCCACGTGTCGACGCTCGAGGGTGAGATTCACTCCGGTGTCTTCGGTGGACCGGCACCCGATGCGATCACCGCGCTGGTGCACATTCTCTCGACGCTGCACGACGGCGCCGGAAACACCACTGTCGAAGGCTTGACCAACGACCAGGAGTGGGAGGGAGTCAGTTACGACGGCGATCAGTTCCGCTCCGACGCCGGGGTACTCGAAGGGGTACAGCTGTCTGGTTCCGGTTCGGTCGCCGAGCAGGTGTGGGCTCGTCCGGCGCTGACCATCCTGGGTATCGACTGCCCGCCGGTCGTGGGTTCTGCGGCGGCAATCACGCCCCGTGCATCCGCACGCCTGAATCTTCGTGTCCCGCCTGGCACGGATCCGGCGCAGGCACAGAAGTTGTTGACTGACCACCTCCGCGCAGCGGCGCCGTGGGGCGTCCACATCGAGGTTGTACCGGAATCGACGGGATCACCGTTCTCGTCCTCGACGGAAGGAACGGGATTCGCGCAGCTGAAGTCTGCGCTGACCGATGCCTACGGCCGCGAAGTGGGGTTTGCCGGCCAAGGGGGATCGATTCCGCTGTGCAGTGCGTTGGCCGAGCAGTTCCCCGACGCGGAGATCGCGTTGATCGGCGTCGAGGAACCGCAGTGCCGCATTCATGCACCTGACGAAAGCGTCGACCCGTCGGAGATCGAGAATCTCGCTTTCGCGGAGGCGCTGTTCTTGAGCAGGTACGGGAGTTAGACCGACAGATCGCGTCGTAGCTTGGCGACGTGGCCGGTGGCCCGGACGTTGTACTGGGCCACCTCGATCTTGCCTTCCTCGTCGACGAGGAACGTCGAGCGGATGACGCCCTGGACCGTCTTGCCGTACATCTTCTTCTCACCGAATGCGCCCCAGGCTTCGAGCGTCGCCTTCTCGGGGTCGGAGAGCAGCGGGAAGGTCAGCTCTTCGGTATCGCGGAACTTCGCGAGTTTTGCTGGCTTGTCCGGCGAGATTCCGACGACCTCCAGCCCGGCACCGTTCAATTCGGCGAGGCTGTCGCGGAAGTCGCAGGCCTGCTTGGTGCACCCCGGGGTGCTGGCCGCGGGGTAGAAGTACACGATGACCTTGCGGCCGCGGTAATCGTGAAGCGAAACCTCGTTGCCGTCGGCGTCGGGGAGCGTGAAATCCGGCGCGACGTCGCCGGCGGACAATCTACTGTTCTCGGTCACGGGAATCGAGGTTAGTCGAGAAATTGCGCGGCAGGTGGGCGCGAGGGCATTCTGCTCCTCTACGGTAGAGCGAAGTGTCGGCGCGCTGCGTCCGCACAGCAGACCCGCACACAGAGCAGCAGAACACAGACAAGTTGGAGGACACGTGCCCAGGGACACCGAGAGCATCGAACGCGAGATCGAGAAGGCGCGTAACCAGCTCGCGAGCACACTCGACGAACTGACGGTCCGCACCAACCCGAAGCGGCTGGTCGAGAACACCAAGAAGACGGTGCTCGCCAAGCTCAACGAGCCGGCAGTGAAGTACGCGCTTATCGCAGTTGGTTCAGTGGTGGGACTACTCGTGGTCCGGAAGATCATTCGCTGACCCGAGTTTTCGAAGGCAGAACATGAAGAAGGCCCCCACCTGGTGAGGTGGGGGCCTTCTTGCAAGTGCGCCCACAGGGACTCGAACCCCGGACCCAGTGATTAAGAGTCACTTGCTCTACCAACTGAGCTATAGGCGCTCGCTCTTGCGAGACAGAACATTAGCCGACAGGCTCAGGAGTTTGCAAAACGCGTGTTCATCGTGGTGACGATGGTTACATCGCTTCCGGAATTCACGAGTGTGGCGGGAGTGAATCCGGCCAGCGGACGGTGCTTTCCAACTGCTGTGCGACGGCGAGAATCGCCGATTCGCCACCGCTGCGCGCAACCAGTTGGACGCTCAGGGGGAGTCCGTGTTCGGAGAAGCCGGCGGGTACCGCGGCCGCCGGGTTGCCGCAGACATTCCAGATAGAACAGTAGGCGGCGATCGGCAACGCCTTGCGGACTGCGGACAGAAGGCCGGTTCCTTCGAGTTGTCCGATCGGGCGTGGCAGCGCGGGCGTTGTCGGCATCAGGACCAGGTCGAAGGTGTCGAAGACCTGGTTGACCGTCGCTGCAATTCGCTCACCTTTGCGGTAGGCGAATTTACCGACGCGCGCGGGTGCAGCTATCCGGCCGATCGAGGCGAGCGCTCGCGTGCGCTTCTCGAGAAGCGCTGGATGATCGACACGAAGCGCTTCGTCGCGGACACCGCCGAGCACCTGCGGGAGAAAAGCGGCAGTGGCATCCGGGTACTCGGGATCGTGTTCTTCGACGTGATGTCCCAACGCGCTCAACATCTCTGCGATCGAGAGCACCGCGGCAACGATCTCCGCTGACGGACGGACGCCCCGGACCGGACTCCGGGTGGACACCGCGATGCGAAGCGGCCCGGGTGCCGACACGGCCGCGTCGGCAAAGCTGGTTCGGAGCGTTTCGGCTGTGTAGTCGTCGATCTCGGTGGTACCGGTGATTGCGTCGTATACGAGCGCGCTGTCCTCGACCGAACGAGTGAGAGGCCCGAGTGTGCCGAGTCCGCGCCAGAGGTTTCGGTTCGGCGCGGTGCTCACCCGACCGCGTTGCGGCTTGAGTCCGAACAACCCGCAGAACGCCGAAGGCAATCGTATGGAACCGCCGCCGTCGCCGCCTATTGCCGCCGCGACCATTCCCGACGCGACGGCCGACGCAGATCCTCCGGTGGATATGCCGGTGTCCCAAGGGTTTCTCGTGTATCCGTTTGCGGCAGTCTCGGTGAAGGGCCAGATGCCGAACTCGGGCATCGTCGTCTTGCCGACGATCACCGCACCCGCTTCGCGCAACCTGCGGACAACCTCTGAATCGGCCGATGCGATGCGCGTGGCTGCCGCACCGCCGTACGTCGTCGGCGTTCCGGCGACGTCGTTCTCGTCCTTGATTGCAATCGGGACTCCGTGCAGTGGGCCCAGGGTTTTGCCGTCGGCCTGACGTTGATCGAGCCGTGTCGCCTCGTCGAGTGCTTCGTCCGCGAGAACTCGTACAAATGCGTTGAGCGTCGAATCGAGGCGCTCGATACGGCGAAGTGTGGTCTCGGTGAGTTCGCGGGCGGACAAAGCTCCGGACCGGATCAGAGCTGCCTGACCTGCCACCCCGGCAAATGCCAGTTCGCCGCCGGGCGTGAATCCGCGCTCAGTCATCAGACCTCCAGGCCGTGGTTCCGGTAACTGTGAAGTCTATTCACCACGACCTGTCCACCAAGCCACAAAGAAAAATCCCCACCTTCCGAAGAAGGTGGGGACCTTTGCAAGTGCGCCCACAGGGACTCGAACCCCGGACCCAGTGATTAAGAGTCACTTGCTCTACCAACTGAGCTATAGGCGCTCGCTCTTGCGAGACAGAACATTAGCCGAATCGCCGGTTCGGGAGCAAATCGCCAGGTGGCGGCCTCGCTGCCGTAGTCCAATCGGAGGAAATCCGCTGAAAGCGGTAACAAAACGGACGGTTCGGAGCGATTGATACTTGAACGTTACTGACGGCGTGGCCCTTCATGACCGTTGGTAACGAGCGCGCCTGGCATCATTGGTGCAGCGCAGTCATACCGCAAGTCCCACTTGCCTTCCGGTAAGTGGGATTCGCATGTGATGCGGAAGTTAGTCGGAGAGATTGTGAAGCGGAGTCGAACGATGAGTCGTCAAAGGTGGGGTCTGTCCGTGCGCGGGGGGAACGGTCGAGTGTCGAAGAGTGCGGCGATGATCGCGGTGTCTCTCGGTGCGCTCGTTCTGGTCACCGCGTGCACGTCGGGTGGCAAGGACGTCAGCACCGAGGGATCGGCGCCGATCGATTCCAATCCGCTCACCGAACTCATCAAGCCGAAGCTCACCTCGACCGCCGCCGACGGCGCTGTCGGCTTCTCGCCGGGCGACCCGGTCAAGATCAACGTCGCTGACGGCGCCCTGTCCGACGTGACGATGGTCAATCAGGACGGCAAGGCAGTTGCCGGCGCGATTGCTGCCGACGGTGCGTCGTGGACGACCACCGAACCGCTCGGCTACAACCGCAAGTACAAAATCGAGGCCCGCGCATTCGGATTGGGCGGCGCCAGTACGACGGTCACGTCCTTCACCACCAGCGCACCCGGCAACGTCACGAAGCCGTATGTCTTGCCGAACGAGGGCGACGTGGTCGGCATCGGTCAGCCCATCGCGGTGCAGTTCGACGAGAACATCCCCGATCGCAAGGCTGCCGAAGCTGCGATCACCGTCACCACGACTCCGACCGTCGAAGGTGCGTTCTACTGGGTCAACAATCGTGAGGTCCGTTGGCGTCCGGAGAACTACTGGGCACCGGGCACCAAGGTCGACGTGAGCGTCAACGTGTACGGGCGCAATCTCGGCAAGGGAGTCTTCGGGCAGGAAGACGCGAAGAGTTCCTTCACCATCGGTGATGCCGTCATCGCCACGGCGGACGACAACACCAAGCAGGTCACTTTCCAGGTCAACGGTGAGACCGTCATGACCATGCCCACCTCCATGGGCAAGGACAGCACTCCCACCGACAACGGCGTCTACATCATCGGTGACCGCTTCGCGAACATGATCATGGACTCGTCCACGTACGGCGTCCCGGTCACCTCGGCGCAGGGTTACAAGACCCCCGTCGACTGGGCGACCCGAATGTCCTACAGCGGTATCTTCTTCCACTCGGCGCCGTGGTCGGTCGGGCAGCAGGGCTACTCCAACACCAGTCACGGCTGCCTCAACCTGAGCCCGTCCAACGCCAAGTGGGTCTACGACAACACCAAGCGTGGGGACATCGTCGTCGTCAAGAACACCGTCGGCGGAACGCTCTCCGGCACCGACGGCCTCGGTGACTGGAACATTCCCTGGAGCGTCTGGAAGACCGGCAACGCGGACGTCTGAGTGCGTCCCTGAAGCACTGAACGTCAGAATGCCCCCGACCGTCCGGTTGGGGGCATTTCTGCATCTGTATTCCTTTGTGAGCGAAAGTGCCTCTCGGTCTATCTGAGGCGACGGGAGGTACGTTCGCTCGGCGTCAGCGTCGACCGAAGGCGTCCACTCCGGTCATTTCAGCGGACAGTGCCCACAATCTGCGTGCGTCGTCGCGATCGGTAGCCCAAGGTTTCACTCCGCCGACGCTCATGTCATCAGTCTGCGCGACGTCCGCGATGTTGCAGTCCTGGAGGTACGCGCCGGCGTGATCGGCGAGTATCGGTGCCGTCGCTGCCAACACCGTTGTAGCGGCGCCCTGGGAGGGAGTCTTGAATCCCGGCACGGCGTCGCCATTCGACGTCGTCCATCCGAGATCGTGTTTCTCCGATGCAGAAAAGTGACGTTGAAGGGGAGTGAGGATGCTCCCGGGATGGACGGAGAACGCAGTGATGCCGCGTGAAGCACCGGAGCTCGCCAGCTGTACAGCGAATAGAGCATTTGCAGTCTTGGCTTGACCGTACGCAAGCCAGCGGTCGTAACCGTTGCGGAAATGTATGTCATCCCAACGCACTCCCGACAGAAAATGTCCCGCCGACGAGACAGCGACTACGCGAGAACCGTTTGCGGGCATTGCTGGCACCAGCAGGTTCACCAGTACAAAGTGCCCGAGGTGATTGATCGCGAATTGTGATTCCCAGCCGGAGCCGACACGGAGTTCCGGGCAGGCCATGACCCCCGCATTGCAGATGATGATGTCCGGAGTGATCCGGGATTCGAGAATTTCTCGCGCACACGATCTGACACTGCTCGGGTCCGACAGGTCGCACGCTCGCACTTCGATACCCGGAAGGTCTGCCACCTCGCTCCGTGCCTGTTCTGGTCGGCGGGCAAGAACTACAACTCGCGCGCCGACCGAAGAAAGTGACCGCGAAATTTCGTATCCGAGTCCGGAGTACCCGCCAGTGACCAAAGCAGTTGTGCCGGTTAAATCTTGTCCGCCAAGTACGTCGTCGGCAGTGGAGATTCGGGAGAGCCCGGTGTTGATTTTGCGCTGAATGGAATTCATGGCAGCGACCGTAAAATCTGGAGTGCACTCCAGGTCAAGGAAAGGTAGACGGGCAATGCGTGAACTATCAATCGGTGACGTAGCTGTCGAGACCGGAATCAGCATCGATTCCCTTCGATACTTCGAACGTGAGGAATTGCTCGTTCACGAGGTTGCGCGCTCGGCAGGTGGGCGTCGGGTCTACGCCGAAAACGATGTCGCTTGGTTGAAGCTGTGCAATCGATTCCGAGACTCGGGTATGCCGATAGCAACGATTCGCGAATTCGCCGCACTCGTCAGGTCAGGGCCGGGAAACGAGAAGGAACGGCTTTCACTTCTACAAAAGCATGAGGTGTTGATTCGATCCAGGATCTCTGCGCTGCAGGACAACCTGACCGTCATCCACGACAAGGTTTCGGCATACGAGCGACACGTTCGCGAGGGGACCGTCGCAGGTGTCTGGGAGCCGCAACCGTCGCCCGAGTGATCGACGGCTGGGCCATTTGCGGCGATTTCCAGCTACCCCCATGTGAGCGAAAGTGGCTTTCGGTCTATCTGAGGCGACGAGAGGTACGTTCGCTCGGCCCGGGCACGGGTTGCTCGGGAGCGGGCGATTTGTCGCGGTCGCCACCCGGCTGTGGAAGGGGGGATTGGGGCCGGCGCACAAACCAAAAGAACCCCCGAAAATGTCTTTCGACATCTTCGGGGGTTCCGCTTGGGTGAGCGACGGGACTCGAACCCGCGACAGCCAGGATCACAACCTGGTGCTCTACCAACTGAACTACGCCCACCATTGCCTCGGCCACCGGTTTGACCCGGCTGCTTTGACGAAAGAGATACTAGCGCGAAAGTCGGTCAGGAAGCCAATCGGCAGGTCAGGCGGGACCCAAGCCCTCTACGACGGCTGCGATCTCCGCGCTCGACGGTCCGGGCGCCGCGACGAATGCAGTGCCGCGGTAGTACTTGAGTTCGCGGATGGATTCCTTGATGTCGGCGAGTGCCCGGTGGGCGAGACCTTTTTCGGGCTGGCCGAAGTAGATTCGCGGGTACCAGCGGCGGGAGAGTTCCTTGATGGAGCTGACATCGATCATCCGGTAGTGCAGGTATGTGTCCAGCGCCGTCATGTCACGCGAGATGAATCCGCGGTCGGTGGCGATGGAATTACCTGCCAGGGGAGCCGTACCGGCGACGGGAACGTGCTTGCGGATGTACGCGAGCACCTCTTTCTCCGCCTCGGCGAGGGTGACCGTCGACTTACGAACCTCTTCGGTCAGTCCCGACTTCGCATGCATCTTCTTCACGACGTCGGGCATTGCAGCCAACGCGTCGTCGTCGGCGTGGATGACGATGTCCACACCTTCGCCCAAGATGTTCAAGTCGCTGTCGGTCACCAGAGCCGCAATCTCGATGAGTTTGTCCGACTCGAGTCGCAGCCCGGTCATTTCACAATCGATCCATACCAATTTGTCCTGCACCAGGAACACAGTAGTGCGCGCGGGCGCGGGATAAGGTCTGCGGTGGAAACTCGACGTGTGTAAGACGGCGTTCGGGTGATGACAAGAACTTCGCCGCATTGCAACGAGGAGGGCTTTTCGATGACCGTGGATCCGAAGGACGGAGCCGCGCCGCTGACGCCGGCGGAGAAGGCGAAAGCTGCCAAGGCTGCCGCTGCCGAAGCCGCTCGGATTGCAGCTGAAGCCGCGGCAGCAGCTGAGGAAGCCGAGAAGGAAGCGGCTGCCGCTGAAGCCGAAGCATCGGCCGGAGCCACCCCCGCTGCTCAGGCGCCGTCGGGTGCTGCAGCTGAAATCGCGGCGGGCTATTCATCCGAGGGGCGGGCACTCGAGCTCGGCTCGGTGGTGATCGACGGAGTGGCAGATCCCACCGCGCGGGTGCGGATTCCATTGGCGACGATCAACCGTCACGGTCTGATTGCCGGTGCGACGGGTACCGGCAAGACCAAGACGTTGCAGGGCATCGCCGAGCAGCTGTCCGCCGCGGGTGTGCCGGTAGTGATGGCCGACGTCAAGGGCGACCTCTCGGGTCTGTCGAAGGCGGGGGATCCGAGCGAGAAGATGAAGGCTCGCGCCGTCGAGACGGGCGACGATTCGTGGACTCCCGCTGGGATGCCAGTCGAGTTCTTGTCGTTGGGTACTGACGGAATCGGTATCCCGGTGCGCGCGACCATCACCAGTTTCGGGCCGATCCTGCTCAGCAAAGTGTTGGGCCTCAACGAGACCCAGGAATCGACTCTCGGACTGATCTTCCACTGGGCCGACACTCAGGGCCTGGCCCTGCTGGACCTCAAGGATCTGCGTTCGGTCATCGCCCACCTGACTAGCGCTGAGGGCAAAGCGGATCTGAAGGGTATCGGCGGAGTTTCCTCCGCGACGGCGGGAGTGATTCTGCGCGCGTTGGTCAACCTCGAAGCCGACGGCGGTGACACCTTCTTCGGCGAACCGGAACTCGAAACCGAGGACCTGCTGCGTGTCGTCGGCGGTGCCGGTGTGATCACGCTGTTCGAACTCGGTGCCCAGGCCGCGCGTCCGGCAATGTTCTCCACCTTCCTGATGTGGGTGCTCGCGGACCTGTTCCAGACGCTGCCCGAAGAGGGAGATCTTGACAAGCCGAAGCTGGTGTTCATCTTCGACGAGGCGCACCTTCTGTTCGCGGACGCGTCGAAGGCTTTCCTGCAGCAGGTCGAACAGACGGTCAAGCTGATTCGCTCCAAGGGCGTCGGCGTGTTCTTCTGCACGCAACTTCCGACCGACATTCCCAATTCGGTGCTGTCGCAGTTGGGCGCGCGCGTCCAGCACGCCCTACGCGCATTCACGCCCGACGATCAGAAGGCGCTCAACAAGACCGTTCGTACCTACCCGAAGACCGAGCACTACGACCTGGAAAAGGCACTGACTTCACTCGGCATCGGTGAAGCCATCGTGACCGTGCTCTCGGAAAAGGGTGCGCCGACGCCGGTGGCCTGGACCAAGATTCGTCCTCCGAGGTCGCTGATGGACACCATCGGCAACGACGCGATCAAGGCGGCAGCGTCGTCGAGTCCGCTGAATCAGAAGTACGGCCAGACCATCGACCGCGAGTCGGCGTACGAAAAGTTGACGGCGAAGGTGGCCGGTGCTCCGACGGCGGATCAGTCCCTGGATCTTCCGTCGCTGCCCGATCTGCCGCCACCGCCGCCGGCCGAACCTGAGGGCCCCAACATCGCCGAGCAGATCCTGGGTAACTCGGCCGTGAAGAGTTTCCTGCGTTCGGCGGCTTCGGCTGCGGGACGCGAGATTTCGCGAAATATCTTCGGTACCGGTAGCCGTCGCAAGCGCTGAGGCTTAGGCGCCCGCGAGGTCAGATGCCGACCTCGCGGGCCAGCAGGTCGTTGATCGATTCGCGCCTGATCAACGGCCGCGCAATCCCGCCCAGCACAGCGACGACCGGTGGCCGGCCGACGCTGTTGTAGGTGGAGGCCATGCTGTGGTGGTATGCGCCCGTACACGGCACTGCCAACAGGTCACCTTCATGTAGGTCGGCGGGAAGCCTTGCTCCGACGGCGATTTCGTCGCCCGATTCGCAGTGCCGCCCGGCGACGGTGACTTCCTGGAGCGGTGCGCTCGAATGCCGGTTCACCAATTCGACGTCGTAGTGGCTGTCGTACAACGACACCCGAGGGTTGTCGCTCATCCCACCGTCGACGGAAACGAAGGTTCGACCGCCGCTGATCGACTTGATGTTCTGTACGCGATAGAGCGTGACTCCGGCGCGCGCGGCGATCGCTCGGCCAGGCTCGAGCACGATTTCGGGGCGAGGGAAGCGGTTTCGGGTGCACGCGTCGTCGAGAGTTTCGTCGATGACGTGAGCGAGGCGGGTCAGATCCAGTTGGGCGTCTCCCGGCATGTATGCGATCCCATGGCCACCGCCGAGATCGAGTTCGGTGAGGATGATTCGATGCGTGCGTCGTATGTCGTCCATCTGTGCGATCATCGTCTCGATCGCGGGGCGGAAGAGTTCGGGATCGGTGATCTGGGAGCCGAGATGGCAATGCAGGCCGATGAGTTGCAGGTGCGCCGCGTTGGCGACGACGGATACCGTACGTTCCAGTTCTTCGGAAAACGCTGGTAGGCCGAACTTTTGGTCCAAGATGCCTGTGGACACTGCCTTGTGTCCGTGTATGTCGATGCCGGGTGTGACTCTGATCAACACCTTCTGTCGGTGGGTACACACCGACGCGAGCCGTACCGCTTCGCTGGGGGAGTCGAGGACGATCCGGCCCACACCCGCGTTGACCGCCGCCCTCAGTTCGGAAACCGATTTGGCATTGCCGTGCAGGATGATTCGGTGGGGGTCCACGCCCGCGGCGAGCGCGACGGCGAGTTCACCGGCGGAACAGACATCCACCCCGAGTCCCTCGTCGGAGACCCAGGTAGCCATCGCTCGAATCATCAGTGCCTTGCCGGCGTACACGATCTCCGAGTCGGGGAAGATCTCTCGATACGTGCGGCAGCGGTGCCGCACGTCCGCCTCGTCGACGACGTACGTCGGTGTGCCGTACTGGTCCGCGATCTCTTCGAGGGAGACGTCGCCGATGCAGACACGCCCGCTGTGGTCGTGGCGAGTACTGATGGGCCACAACGCAGGATCCATACGCGGTGTCATTGCGCCGCGTAGGGAGGGGAAGATTTCGAGTAGCGTCACGTCGATCTCCTGAAGGTGACCCGCCGTGTTGCGGGCTACCTTCAGATCTACTCCCGAAGATCACCGGTGGGGCGGATCTTGACGCTTACTTGACGCGCCGCCGAACGAGGTTGACGCGGCCCTGACGTCCTCGACTTACTGTGCTCGCCGGCGCTTCCATCCGAACCAACCGAGCACCGCGAGCAATGCCACCGCGGCGCCTCCGCCGATGACCGTCGATCTGTCGGCGGACACACCAACGGACGGAGTTCCGCCGGCGCTCGGGGCGTAACCGGCGCCGTACACGGACTCGACCGCCGCTTGGATGTCGAACCCGGTTTCGGTAGCCGGCCCGCAGCTGTACCCCTCGTGCTCGGCGTCGACGTCGTACGGCGCAGAAACGAACATCAGCTGCTCGGTGCCGAGCACGTAGCTTGTGCCACAACCGTTCCCGTTCGCGAGTGTCCCCACCGACGTCACCGATGCCAGATCGCCTTTGTAGACCCGGCTGACGTCGAACAGGTAGGTGTCCTCGAACCCGTCCGAAGTTTTCTCCGTCGGAGTCCCGAGGAAAACGGTGCTGGAGACGCTCACGGCTTCTTCCGGGGTAGCCGATGATGCGCACGAACATGCATTCGCTGCCGTGGGCAGCAGTAAGGGCAACCCTCCGGTCAAAAGAAGGATTGCCCCGACTGCCAGTGTTCTTCGCATCGCCATTAACCGACTATATGGTCTGCTATGGCCTGCTCTGAGAAGTTTGCGTGAATCAGCCGCCGAGCTTCTTGTAGAACGTGCCCACGATGGGCGCAACGACGGCACGCGGGCTGTAGCCGCCCGCGACGGACATCGCCTTGCTCAAGATGCCCGGTACGACGCGCATCTTGTTCTCGGCCAGGCCGTCGAGCGAGACCTTGGCGGTGTACTCGCTCGAGATCCAGAAGAAGTCCGGGACGATCTTGTCGACGATCGACGCTTCGGCCGGGTCCGGGGTTTCGGTGCGTACTGGGCCTGGGGCGAGCAGGGTGACGTTCACTCCGGTGCCCTTGAGTTCACCTCGCAACGATTCCGCGAAGGTGTTCACGAACGCCTTCGTGGCGGCGTACGTCGCGTTGTTGGGGATCGGCATGTTTCCGGCCGCGGACCCGACCATCAGGATGGCTCCGGACTTGCGTGCGAGCATGCCGGGCAGCACGGCCAGCGTGAGATCGTGCACTGCAACGGCGTTGAGCTCGACCTGGTCGCGCTCGTATGCCGGGTCCAGCTCGGCGATCGGCCCGAAGGTGGCGATACCGGCGTTGTTGCACAGGATGCTGATGTCGCGGCCACCGAGTTCCTCGACCAGAACGGCACGCGCCGCGCTGTCGGAGAGGTCCGATGCACGGACCTCCACCTCGACGCCGTGCGCGGCGCGAAGCTTCTCGGCGAGGACCTCCATGACCTCGCCACGACGGGCAACGAGGATCAGGGAATGTCCGCGTGATGCCAGATCAGCGGCCAGTGCCTCTCCGATGCCGGAGGAGGCGCCGGTCACTACGGCGCGGGCTGTGGTTGTGGGTGTCGGCAGGCTCACGATCAGTCAGCGTAGCCGGTCAGATCTTCGCGGCCAGTCGTGTGCCCTGTTCGATGGCACGCTTGGCGTCGAGTTCTCCTGCCACGTCGGCGCCGCCGATGATGTGGGTCACCACGCCCGCGACGGTCAGTTCGTCCACGAGATCGCGAACCGACTCCTGCCCGGCGCAGATGACGATGGTGTCGACCTCGAGAAGTCGGGGCTTCTCGTGCTTCTCACCGAAGGTGATGTGCAGACCGGCGTCGTCGATGCGCTCGTAGTTGACGCCCGAGAGCTCGTGGACGCCCTTGTTCTTGAGGGCCGCCCGGTGGACCCAGCCGGTGGTCTTCGCGAGGCCGGCGCCGATGCGTCCTGGCTTGCGTTGGAGGAGGTAGACCTCCCGCTCGGAGAGCTCCGGTACGGGAGTGGTGAGAGCGCCCGGGGCCATTTCGGGTTCGGTGACGCCCCATTCCTGCTTCCACTCCTTGAGATGAAGAGTGGGGGAAGTGGGGTGCGTGAGGAATTCGCTCACGTCGACGCCGATGCCGCCGGCCCCGATGACGGCGACGGACTTGCCGACGGGCTTGCCCTCTCGGACGACCTCGGCGTAGGTCAGCACCTTCGAGTTCTCGATGCCGGGGATCTTGGGAACGCGCGGCGTCACGCCGGTGGCAACCACCACTTCGTCGAAGGATCCGATGAGATCTGCCGGTGCGACGCGGGTTTCGAGCTTGACCGTCACTCCGGCCACGTCCAGCATGCGGGTGTAGTAGCGAATGGTTTCGGCGAACTCTTCCTTACCCGGAATGAGCTGTGCGATCCCGAACTGTCCGCCGATCTTGTCCGAAGCCTCGAACAACGTGACCGAATGACCACGCTGAGCAAGATTGAGTGCTGCGGAAAGTCCGGCAGGACCGGCACCGACGACGGCGAGGTTCTTGGTCCGCCGAGTGGGGGAGAGGATCAGTGTGGTTTCGCGGCCCGCGCGCGGGTTGAGCAGGCAGGAGACCTGCTTGTGAACGAAGGCGTGGTCGAGGCAGGCCTGGTTGCAGGCAATGCACGTGTTGATCTCGTCGGACGCTCCGCGTTCTGCCTTGTTCACCCAGTCGGGATCGGCGAGCATCGGCCTGGCCATCGAAATCAATTGTGCGTCAACGCGGTTGAGGATCTCTTCGGCAGTCTCGGGCATGTTGATCCGATTCGAGGCGGCTACCGGAATGTCGACGTGCTTCTCGAGTTTGCCCGTGATGTCGACGAAGGCTGCTCGGGGAACCGAGGTGACGATGGTGGGCACCCTTGACTCGTGCCACCCGATGTCGGTGTTGATGATCGTGGCGCCGGCGGCTTCGACTTCCTTTGCCAGTGAGACGATTTCATCCCAGGTCTGACCGCCCTCGACCAGGTCTGCCATCGACAGCCGGAACACGATGATGAAGTTCGGGCCGACAGCCTTGCGTGTGCGTCGCACGATTTCGACTGCCATGCGTCGACGGTTCTCGGAACTGCCGCCCCACTGGTCGGTGCGCTTGTTCGTGCGCTCGCAGAGGAACTGGTTGATGAAGTAGCCCTCACCGCCCATGATTTCGACGCCGTCGTAACCCGCGGACTTGGCCAGGCGCGCGCAGCGAACGTAGTTGCGGATCTGCCAACGCACCCCACGGCCGGTCAGCTTGCGCGGACGGAACGGGTTGATGGGCGCCTTGATCGACGACGCGGAGACACTGAAAGGCTGGTAGCTGTAGCGGCCGGCGTGCAGGATCTGCATGGCGATCTTTCCGCCCGCGTCGTGAACTGCCTTGGTGATCCGGCGGTGACGGCGCGCTTCGATGCGGTTGGTCAGCTTGGCACCGAAGGGCAAGAGCCAACCGGTGCGGTTGGGCGCGTAGCCGCCGGTGATGATCAAGCCGACACCGCCACGAGCACGTTCGGCGAAGTACTCGGCCAAGCGGTCGGTGTCCTTCGCGCGATCTTCGAGGCCGGTGTGGATCGATCCCATGACGACGCGGTTCTTCAGCGTCGTGAATCCGAGGTCGAGCGGTTCGAGCAGGCGGGGGAACTGTGTATCCGTCATGACTGAAGATGTCCTTCCGTGGCGTACTCGCCAGTGTCTTCGATGGCGTACTCGCCAGTGGGCAATGCGTCCAGAACTTCCTGGCACCAGTCGGTGAATCCTTCCTCGACGCGGATACCGCCGCGAAGTACCAGGTACTGGTGCAGTGAAGAGCCGGAAAGTGCTGCTGGATTGGGGAAGTCACGCTTTTCGATGAGTCGGTAGACGTCGAGGCGGGCGGCGTGGCCGTCGCGGTGGCGAGCGACTTCGCGTCGTAGAGCGGGGAGATCGGCGTGCGCTGCTGCCCTGATCTTGATGGCCAACTCGTTGCGCAGGTGGTTCGGTTCGGACGGCTCGGCGATCCATCGGGTCAGTTCGGCGCGACCCGCGTCGCTGACGCGGTACATCTTCTTGTCCGGGCGGCCGTCCTGCGCGATGGCCTCCACCTCCACCCAGCCTGCCTCGTCCATTCGCTTGAGGACTCGGTAGATCTGCTGGTGCGTCGCGCTGTGGAAGAAGCCGATCGACTTGTCGAACCGGCGTGTGAGGTCGTATCCCGACGCATCCTGTTCGGACAGGGAGACGAGCAACGCATGTTCGAGTGCCATGGAAAAAGTATCTATGCACTCAGGTGCGTATGCAACTAAGTGCGTACTAACTTGGGTGCATAGAACGTCTTGTATGTCGACTCTCGGAGAGAGGCGCCGAGTCGCCCGCGCGCAGTTAGGCTTCGCCGTATGAGCGCCGAGTCCACGAGCATGCAGGCCGAGCCACCCGCAGGCATCGGTGGTGCGGCCACGAAGAATCAAGTGTTCGCGTGGGGGCTGTGGGATTGGGGATCGGCAGCATTCAACGCCGTGATCCTCACGTTCGTCTTCTCGGTCTATCTGACCGACGCGGTCGGCGACGACCTGCCCGGCACGATTTCGGCAACTACGTGGCTCAGTTGGGCTCTCGGAATCGCCGGCTTCTTCATCGCGATACTCGCCCCGATCACCGGACAGCGTTTCGATGCGTCGGGTAAACGCAAACTCTCACTCGCGATACTCACCGGCATCACCGTGCTCTCGATGGCGGGTCTCTATTTCGTCGAAGACAACTACCGCTACCTGTGGCTCGGATTGGTTCTGCTCGCAATCGGTTCGGTGATTTTCGAACTGGCCGGCGTGCCGTACAACGCCATGATGCGGCAGGTGTCGACACCGGAGAATCTGGGACGAGTCTCCGGCTTCGGCTGGGCCATGGGATATTTCGGCGGAATCGTGCTGCTGTTGCTGTGTTACTTCGGGTTCATCGTCGGCGACGGCGACACTCGGGGATTCCTGGGATTGACCACCGACGGCGGCATGAACATCCGGATGGTGGCACTGCTGGCTGCAGTGTGGTTCGCGGTCTTCGCGATTCCGGTGTTCTTCAAGGTTCCCGAGTTGCCCAGCCCCGCGGTCGATTCGGGAGCGTCCAAGGCCGGGTTCCTCGACTCCTATCGGGTGTTGTGGCGCGATCTGCGCGAACTCTGGAACGTCGACAGGCGCACGATCTGGTACCTGATCGCGAGCGCACTCTTTCGTGACGGTCTGGCGGGTGTGTTCACCTTCGGAGCCGTGTTGGCTGTCAACGTCTACGGAATCAGTGCGGCCGACGTCCTGCTGTTCGGTGTTGCCGCCAACGTGATTTCCGCAATCGGTGCATTGGTGGCCGGACGCTTCGACGATCGGATCGGACCCAAACAGGTCATCACCGTCTCGCTGGCGTCGATGATCGTGGTCGGCGCGATATTGATCGCGGTGTCCGGGCCGGTGATGTTCTGGATCTTCGGTCTCGCGCTCTGCCTGTTCGTCGGGCCCGCTCAGTCTTCGGCACGAACCTTCTTGGCACGCATCACCCCGCCTGGGCGTGAAGGTCAGATGTTCGGCCTGTATGCGACCACAGGCCGAGCAGTGTCGTTCTTGGCGCCGACACTGTTCGGCCTGTTCGCTTGGCTCTTCGGTGCAGACCGTGCCGGCATCATCGGACTGCTGGTGGTTCTCGGCGTCGGCCTTGCCGCATTGTCGATGGTGAAGGCGCCGGAAGGGGACAGTGCGATCCCCGTCAATCCTTGAAGTAGACCAACTGGTGTGTCGTAGCGAGCAATGCGCCGTCACTGCCCCAAATTTCGGCCGACTGATCGAAGTATCCGTTTCCGAACCGTTGGGTCCGCGCCGTTCCCAGCACGGAATTGTCTGCCTGTGCGGTCAGCGTCTGAGCGTCGGCGTGGAAGTAGATGGTCATCGAGACCGTTCCGGCCGGAGCCATCTTGCCTCGGCGCAAGAAGACTCGTGGGAAGAAGACATCACACAGTGCGGTCAGCGACGTGAAGTCGAGAGCGCGTGCCGGCTGATCTCGCACCCAGAGCGTCGTGGTCGAGTCGGGGTGCTCGCCCGACTCCAGATCGGGGATCGCACCTTCGACAAAGCGCATCTCGTAGTTCTGTGCCCAGGCGATGAACTCGGGGAACGGCAGCAGCGCAACGTTTTCGGCCGACGGAACTTCCGGCATCGTGATCTCGGTAGACGACCAGGTTTCACGCCTGGTACCGAACACTGCCGTCGCGGTAGTGGCGACGGTTCCGTCCTGAGACAGTTCGATGGACCAGTGCTGCGTCGAGCGGTTGGTACGCACCGGCCGGGCGGAGATCTCGAAGGCGCCCTCGGTGATCGGACCGGCAAAGTTGACGGTCAACGACAGCGGATCGCCGAGGCGTTCGGGGTGCTTCAGTACAGATTCGAGCAATGTGGCAGCGGTGACGCCGCCGAACGGCCCGACCATGTTGTTGTACGCCGGATTGGTTTCGCCGGTCGACAAGCCGGCCGTGAGTGGCGTCAATCCGACAGCGGTGTCGAACGGATGGGGTGGTGCAACGGTCTCGGTCATCGCAGAACTCCTGGTGGTGGAATCAATTCGGCTCTATGTATGACAACATACATAGAGCCGAATTCGTCGCGACGGTCAGGATCCTGCACGTGCGAGGATTGCCTCGGCCAACTCTTCGGCTCGCTCTTCCGGAATCCAGTGACTTCCGCCGTCGAGCACGACGAACTCGTAGGGAGCGTCCACGAATTCACCACAGCGTTCTGCGCCTGCGCGGCCGAGCGCTGTGTCGCCGGTGCTCCAGACATACGTGGTCGGCACGGTGGTGCGATCGATGTCGCCGAAGTCGCGAGTCATCGCGCGGTACCAGTTCAAGGCGCCGGTGAGCGCGCCCTCCCCGCTCAGGACACGAATGTGCTCGTCGGCGAATTCAGGATCGATCTGGCCGTCGAACATGGCGCGCAGCCGGCGGAAGTTGTCCTCCGACAACACTTCCTCGGCTTTGCCCTCCTGTCGGAGAAGTCCGATGTACGACGAGCGTTGCTTCTGGTCCTCGTCCTCGCGGAGTGCCCAACCGAAGGCGGTGGGGTGGGGGACCGAGATGGCTGTCAGGCTGCGGATCCGGTTCGGATGGCGACCGGCGACCTGCCAGGCGACCGCCGAACCCCAGTCGTGGCCGACCAGATGCGCGTCGGACAGGCCGAGTGCGTCGAGCAATCCGACGACGTCGGCTACCAGATGCTCGATCTTGTAGGCATCCACCCCTTCGGGGCGCGCGCCGGCGGAGTATCCGCGCTGATTCGGTGCGATCACACGGTATCCCGCCGCGGTGAGCAGTGGTGTGACCTTGCCCCAGGATGCGGCGCTCTCCGGGAAGCCGTGCAGCGCTACCAGCGGAATGCCGTCGTCCGGGCCCGAGATCAGTACGTCGAAGGTGAGGTCGCCAACGGGGATTTCGTATGTACTCGTGGAAGACATGACTCTCACCGTACGTCGAAAAGGTGAACCCGAGGTCAGTTTCGAGGTGGATTCCAGGTGGCCATTCCGAGCATGATGACTCGCAGTTGCTTCTCGGCTCGTGTGATGACGGCGGCTTCGTCGCGATACCCGGCCGTCCCGGCGTCCAGCAGTTCGACGACAGCGCTGAACATCGTCGAGACGATCAGGTCGGCAGCCATTTCCAGATCGTCCGACGACCAGCTTTCCAGTCCGGAAATTCTGGAGAGGTCGATGGTCAGTTCGCTGACGAACAACCGCATTTCAGTGGCTATCGCACGTCGTACCTCACTGACGCCGCTGTAGCGTTCGCGGCAGAGGAACCGAAACTGTCGCTCGTGTGTATGCACTTGTCGCACAAGGATGCCCAGTGACGTAGCGGCGTCCTTGGTGCTGGGATTACGCCTTGCGTCGCGCAGCATCTGGCGCAACATGCGCATGCTCTCTTCGACGAGGACGACGCCGACGTCCTCCAGTGAAGCGAAGTGGCGGTAGAACGCCGTCGGAACGATCCCGGCTTCCCTGGCTACCTCTCGCAAGCTGATTCCGGCGAAGCCGCGATCGGCCGAGAGGTCCATGGCAGTGTCCAGGAGCGCTTGGCGTGTGCGTTCCTTCTTTGCGGCACGACTTTCCGGTTCCCTGTTGTCGGGTTCCCTGCGCTCTGGGTTCACCGGTCCGGCCTTCGTCACGACGTCGAGTGTAGGTACAGGCATTCCGGCTCCTTTCGGCAACTCGTGTAACTCGGATCACATTCTTGTTGACATGTACTTGTGTGCACCTGTCACACTATCTTCGGTGAACATTTGTACACTGAATTCACGCAGTCGGGGGAAGCTAGCCCAGCAATCGGTACACCCGGCAATCGAAGTACGAGGAGGGTCATGACAATCGCATCTGCTCCTGAGAACACGACACCGAAGTCCACACCTCGGCGCGGACTGTCCTTGGTGGGACTGATCGAAGCCATGGCTGCTCCACATCAGATCGATCGGTACCTCGAGTTGGTCAACCCGATGGCGACCGTTCGTGACATCCGCGCGCAGGTTGTCGCCGTCGACCATCCGACCGCTGACTCCGTCACTCTGACGCTGCGCCCGACTCGCCAGTGGCGCGGTTTTCAGGCGGGCCAGTTCGTGCATTTGGGCGTGGTGATCGACGGTGTTCGCCACACTCGCTGCTACTCGCCGGCCGGCGGCGCGTCTACGCGCAACGGGCTGATCGAGCTCACCGTGAAAGCGCATCCCGGTGGCCTGGTGTCGCAGTATCTGTACGCCAACGCGGCGCCCGGACTCGTTGTCAGCCTCTCGCAGGCAGACGGTGTGTTCTCCCTTCCCGTCGACCGCCCGCGTCGGGTGTTGTTGATCAGTGGCGGCAGTGGAATCACCCCGGTCATGTCGATGCTTCGGACGCTGGTGGAGGAGGAGCACTCGGGCGAGATCGTGTTCGTGCACTACGCGAACACCGATGCCGACGTGGCATACACGCGCGCGCTGAAGACCATCGCCGAGCAGAACCCGAACGTGAAACTGGTACTCGTGTACACCGAAAGCGGTGGAGGTGACCTCGAAGGTTTCTTCGATCGCGGGCACCTCGACGCCGTGGCTCCGTGGATCGCCGATCCGGACACGATCGACGCCCAGGCTTATCTCTGCGGGCCTCCCGGTCTGATGCGGGGAGTGCGTGAGGTGTTCCGTGAGGTCGACGTCGAGCACTTGCTCAATACCGAGGAGTTCGCGCCGGCGGTGGCCGAGCCGGGTGAGGCCGGCGGCGAGGTGTCATTCACCAAAAGTGGGGTGGCGGCCGAGAACTCCGGCGAAACACTTCTCGAACAAGCAGAAGCTGCGGGCCTCAATCCCGAATACGGATGCCGGATGGGAATCTGTTTCTCCTGCACCTCCGTCAAGAAGGCGGGTCGTACCCGAAACGTGCGCACCGGTGAGACAGACGACGAGCCGGACAAGAAGATCCAGCTGTGCGTCAGCGCTCCCGTCGGCGACGTCACCGTCGTCATCTGAAGTCCCATTTTCCACACGACTGTCTGGAGACCGACATGTTTGGACTTTCACTTCCCACCCTCCCGTTCCTCGGCAACGGTTCCGATGCGAAGGACGACGCTCCCGTCGTCCTGACGTACGAGCAGGTCGAGGAGATCGGCCGTGAGTTGGACGCATTGCGTGATCGCACCGTCGCTTCGCTTGGGGCCGAAGACCGGGAGTACATCTACAAGATCATCAAGGCTCAGCGCGGGTTCGAGGTCGCAGGTCGCGGCTTGATGTACCTCGGATTCCTACCGCCGGTGTGGCTCGCGGCAGTCGGTGCGCTGAGTGTGTCGAAGATTCTCGACAACATGGAGATCGGCCACAACGTCATGCACGGTCAATATGACTGGATGCGGGAACCCGGGCTCAATTCCGAAGTCTTCGAATGGGATACGGTGTGCCCGGCCGACCAGTGGCGCCACTCGCACAACTACATGCACCACACGTACACCAATATTCTCGGCAAAGACCGTGACATCGGATACGGCATCCTGCGTATCGACGACGCGCAGAAGTGGAACCCCTATTACCTCGGTAATCCGGTCTGGGCCTTTGCCTTGATGATGCTCTTCGAGTGGGGTGTGATGATGCACGATCTCGAGATCGAGAACGTCATCCAGGGCAAACGCAAGTGGCACGACGTCAAGCCGCTTCTGAAGGGCTGGTGGAACAAGGCGGGCAAGCAGGTCCTCAAGGACTACGTCATCTTCCCGGTTCTGACGGGGCCGCTGTTCGTGACCACTCTCGCGGGGAACGTCACCGCCAACCTGGTCCGAAACGTGTGGACGTACTCGATCATCTTCTGTGGCCATTTCCCCACCGGCGTACAGAGCTTCACCGAGGACGAGACGGCCGACGAGACTCGTGGTCAGTGGTACGTGCGTCAGATGCTCGGCAGCGCCAACATCGAGGGAAGCCCGCTCTTCCACATCATGTCCGGCAACCTCTCGCACCAGATCGAGCACCACCTGTTCCCGGACCTGCCTGCGCATCGTTATCCGGAACTCGCTCCCCAGGTGAAAGAATTGTGTGGGAAGTACGGTTTGCCGTACAACACCGGTGGGTTCTTCAAGCAGATCGGTTCGGTATGGGGCAAGATCTTCAAGCTCGCTCTTCCGCCCGGTTTGGTCAAGTCGAAGACCCCTCCCGGTGTTATCGTCGAGCGCCAGCGAACTGCAGCCTGAGAGGCACACACTGATGGTCGGGAAATTCGAACGCCGCAAGGACACGGTCCAGGAACTGACCGAAAGTGCAGCCAACCACGTGGGCTCCATCGCGATGATCATCGCCGGGGCTGTTCGAGACGTGACGCGCGAGATCGGTGACTGGGTGTCCGACGGAATCGAGATGCGTGAAGCAGCGAAAAAGGCTGCGGCTGACGATCGTTCGGAGTCCGTGACCATCGAGCACGACGAGACCGATCCACCGGAAGATTGGCGTTGATTCCAACTCTTCGATCGCCGAGACAGTAAGGCCGACGGCCGGATCGCCCAACCGCGAGCCGTTTCGCCTGAACGACCACGTTGCCCTCCGTCACAGATGACGGAGGGCAACGTGGGTTTCGTGGACTGTTTCGGCGGCCGAAGACGCGGATCGAACACCGATCACAAGTGAGGTCCTAAGCAGCGCTTCCGAGGCTCGCCGAGTCGAAGCTGCCGAGCCCGGTGCTGCCGAGACCGCTGCTACCGACCCCGCCCAATGCGAGCGCATTGCTGCTACCCGCGCTCAGTAGCTGGACGATGATGTTGATGACGATGGGGTCGCCGGTGAGCGGAATTGTAGGCACAGGGGGACCTGCTTTCTGTTTCGAGATGTGGTGAGCAAGGTGAGCGGCGACGGGATCGTCGACGTGGTCAGGCGGGCTGTTTCAGCCACTTCCGGTGCTGCCGAGCGACACGATAGAGCCGTTGCCGAAGCCGAGTGCTCGGGAGAGTGAGCCGAAGTCGATGACCAGGCTGCCCAGGGTGTGCTGGTTTATCACGGTGGTTCCTGTCTGTGCCGCGACTTTGTGATGCGAGCGGGTAAGTCGATCAGGGAGCAGGCGTCGTGGGAGTTTCGCCGCCGCCGCCGCCAATCGGAGAGTTGTTGGTGTAGAGGAAACTGCTGCCGGCGTTGAACATCTGTAGGACGGTGTTCAAGACGACGGCCAAAGCGCCTGTGGTTGGTGCGGCGATCATGTGCTTGCTCCTGGTTTCAGCGGTGGCGACGTGGTGGTCACCGTGGTCACCGCCATCACAGTGTCAGGCGGCTTGGAGCGGGCCCTGCGCGAGAGATTCTCTCGCACAGGGCCCGAGATTCGTCCTAGGAGACGCCGCCGCCATCCGTCGAACCCGTGCCGGTGCTGCCCGCGTTGAAGAGCTGCAGGATGGTGTCGAAGAAGGCACCGAGGAGAGCGTTATCCTGGCCGTTGATCATGTGTTTCCCCTTAATTGTTACTGGTTTGCGCGGTGATTCGCACCACACTTTTATAGCCCGGTTCGGAGCGGAAAAGTGGGGTCCAGGCGCCACACGTGGACAGCTAATAGCGAGGATGTGAGTGTTCACATTTTCGCTGGACGATTGTCCACATCAGTGCTTGCGAAAGTCAGAGAGATCATGGCAGCGCGCAGTTTGAGCAGTTCAGAGGGCAGGGCCGGATCCAATCCGGTCAGGGTTGCGATGCGCTTGATTCGATTGTCGACGGTGTTGGTGTGCAGGCCGAGCGCCGACGCGGTGCGCTGACGATGCTGGCCGTTGGCGAGATGTATGGACAATGTCTGCAGCAGTTCCGGATTGCCGTCGAGTGGCCTTAGAAGATTGATCAAGCTGTCGCGGCCTGCGCCACCCCGAGTGAGTTGATACTCGAGCGCGAGGTCTTCCATTCGGTACGACCGCGCCGGCAGTCTCAGGCGCCGCACGAGTTGCGCCAATTCGTGAGTGGTTGCTTGGGCGGCGGCGATATCTCGTACCGCGGCGTTCTCGGCGATTGCTGTGATCTCCACCCCGACCGTTGCGCGTGCACGTTGGATGACCTCGCACACTGTTCCCCAGTCGGGTGTGCCCTCGATCAGGACCAGACCACGTTGCGGTGCAGGAGCTTCGAGCAGCGCCGACCCGAAGTGGGCCGCGATTTTCGATTGAGCGACGGAGAGGTCACGGTAGGCCTGTATGCGCTGGTGGTTGCCGTTGCGTGCTCCCGGGCGGATGGGCGGCAGGTTCACCAGGAGCCGCAGGACGAGATAGCGGGGTGCGAGTTCAACGCCCATCTGCAACGCAAGCTGGGTGGGATCGTCGCCGTCCAGCATGGCTTTCACGAGAGCGCCGGCGGAGTATTCCCCGAGTTGGGAGCCAGCTGGGAGAGCCGAGAGATAGCTGATCGAGATGAACGAGTGAAGCCGCTGCGCGAGTGCGAACAAGAACTCGTTGAGATCCCCGAGATTGGCGGAGTCCTCGGCGTCGGCCCGGCTGAGGATGAGGGTGCGAAAAGTGCTGATGCCCTCGTTGGTCAAGTTGAGGATCGCGCTGAGTGGCACGCCTTTCAATGCTTGTTGGACGGTCATCGTGTGAATGCCGTCCAACTCTTGGTCGGTGGGAAGTTTGCGGTGATCCAGCAGCTGGATCCCCACTTGGAGCCCCTGCACGATCACCGCAATCAGTTCCCGACGAACTGCCTCCGTTTGGAGGGAAGTCAACGTCGGGTTGGCACGGGACAGGTGATCTACGAGATCGCTTGCCAGTGGGATGACGTCGTAGACCGCTGTGGAGGCGGGCTTGCCTCCCAACATGAGCGGTCCCGGGTTGTTCAGCAGCGCTGGGGACATGGGTGGCCTCCTCTAGACAGGTGCGTCGCCTGGCACAGGCACCCGGAGGCTCGGCGCGTTACGAAGCGGGGTACACGCTGAGGCCTTGTTCGGGGGCATACTCGCCGCTGAAATTTGCGGATCGAATTGCGCCAGGCGTTGTGATTTCTACCACATGAACGATCGTCCAACTGTGAAATGGACAAATGTGAAGATAAGTCCATATGCCCCACGCGCTGCGGACCTAAACAATCGTCCACTTACGGTGTTTTTCGACGTCAGAGCGGAAAACGGATTCGGAGGACACCACGAGTTCCGTCTGGGATCATTGCCGGCGCCTACGGTGCTCGTCGCGGGCGATTTGCTCAGATCAAGCTTGAGGGCCCTGGGTCCTCGCGGACCCAGGGCCCTCGAGGCCTAGGTATTGATTCGACCAGTCCGATGTACGGGAACCGGTTCAGGGTGAAATCACCCCTTTTTGTACTGCTGTCTGTATTGCGGAAATCTCTAGATGACGCCCAGCGAAATCATGGCGTCGGCCACCTTCACGAAGCCGGCAATGTTCGCGCCGTGCACGTAGTCGCCCGGCTTTCCGTACTCGGCAGCGGTGTTGATGGTGCGCTTGTGAATGCCGCGCATGATTCCGGCGAGACGCTCGTCGGTGTACTCGAAGCTCCAGGAATCACGCGAAGCATTCTGCTGCATTTCGAGGGCGGAGGTTGCGACGCCACCGGCGTTGGCCGCCTTGCCGGGCGCGAAGGCTACGGTCGCGTCACGGAAGAGCTGGATGCCGCCGGGGGTGGTGGGCATGTTCGCGCCTTCGGCAACGGCCTGAACGCCGTTGGCGATCAAGGTCTTTGCGGCATCTTCGTCGAGCTCGTTCTGAGTCGCGCAGGGGAGTGCGACGTCGCACGGCACGTCCCAGATGGAACCATCGGCGATGAACTCGGCATGCGGAACTGCGTCGGCGTACTCGCTGATGCGGCCGCGGCGAACTTCCTTGATCTCCTTGAGGAGGTCGAGATCGATGCCCTTCTTGTCCACGATGTATCCCGAGGAATCCGAGCAGGCGATCGCGACGCCGCCGAGCTGGTGGATCTTCTGGATTGCGTAGATGGCGACATTGCCGGATCCGGAGATCACGACGTTCTTGCCTTCGAGGCCTTCACCCTTTGCCTTGAGCATTTCGGCGACGAAGTACGCGACGCCGTAGCCGGTGGCCTCGGTGCGAACCTGCGATCCGCCCCAGGTGATGCCCTTGCCGGTGAGGACGCCCGACTCGTACGTGTTGGTCAGCCGCTTGTACTGACCGAACAGGTAGCCGATCTCGCGACCGCCGACGCCGATGTCGCCGGCCGGAACGTCGGTGTATTCACCGATGTGACGCTGCAGTTCGGTCATGAAGGACTGACAGAAGCGCATGACCTCTGCGTCGGAGCGGCCCTTGGGATCGAAGTCCGAGCCACCCTTGCCGCCGCCGATGGGCAGGCCGGTGAGTGAGTTCTTGAAGATCTGCTCGAAGCCGAGGAACTTCACGATGCCCAGGTTGACGCTGGGGTGGAAGCGCAGGCCGCCCTTGTACGGGCCGAGTGCACTGTTGTACTGCACGCGGAAGCCACGGTTGACGTGAACGTTGCCCTGGTCGTCGGTCCACGGCACGCGGAAGATGATCTGGCGTTCCGGCTCGCAAAGCCGCTCGATGAGTCCGGCGTCGGCGTAGCGGGGGTGGCGTTCGAGCACTACGTGAAGAGACTCGAAGACCTCTGCGGCGGCCTGATGGAACTCGGGCTCTCCTGCATTGCGAACCAAAACCTGATCGTAAATCTGCGCTACGCGGTCACGTACGGACACCGCTCACCTACCTCGTTGTGAGAACTCTTTTACATTTCCGTTACATACTAGGCGCCTTTATTGCTGTATCGGACAACTGTCCTGTGAAGGTGAAATCGGACACAGCTGTCACTTGTGTCAGTTGAAAGGGCGATTTATAACAATTTGCTCAGCTTTCACTCTCTTAACACAGTCCAAATGGTTTGCTTCTGCGGTCGGGGATCACTGTGCCTGTGGTCCGAACGGGAGTCGAAATGATCAGAGGGGCTGCACGTGCGTAAAAAACACTCGATGTCGGCGATGTTGTCGATAGGCGTCGTCACGATTGCCGCGACGATTGCCGCAGCACCGTCTGCGTCGGCGATCGGCGGACCGTGTGGGTCGGGAGGAAGTGGTTCCGCCGGATCGATGACGGGTTCGCTCGGTTCGCTGACCGGATCACTTGGCAGTGGTTCCGCCGGTACCGGCTCCCTCGCCAACGCGTTGCCGTGGATCACCGGCGCGCCCAACGGTGCTCTGCCGGTGTTGACCGGCCGCACAAAAGCGATCGAAATGGTCACTGGCCCAGGCAGTCCCAACAACACTATCGAGCGGTTCAACGTGTCGGGAACCGACCTCGGAATCATGTGGGACAACGGTCTTTCGGGGCCGGATCACGACGTTCTGATGGCATTCGGCGATACGGTTGGCGACTGCGACACCCCGGGTGACGACTGGCGCAGCAACGTGTTGTTCCGCAGCAACGACACCGCCATTGCCGACGGGATGAAGATCGACAGTTCTCCTTTGGACGGCCCCAATCATTCCAAGGAGATCATTCCGGGATTCGGCATTCCGGGTGAGTTCACCACCATCCCGACCGCTGGAATCTCTTACGGTGGTGTGCAGTACATCAGATTCATGTCCGTTCGGTCGTGGGACGAACCCGGAGCCTGGACCACCAACTACTCGGCTCTGGCTTTCTCCACGGACAACGGTGAGAACTGGGAACTCGATCCGGCGACAGTTCGCGCCAATACCGAAGGACTTGGCATTCCGGGGATTCCGGCAGTATCGCCGATCAATTCCAACTTCCAGCAGAGCGCCTTCCTCGACGGTCGGGACGGCTACATTTACGAATACGGAACTCCCTCAGGTCGTTTCGGTAAGGCGGTCCTGGCGCGAGTGGCCGGCGCCGACATCAGAAACCTCGGCGCGTACGAATACTGGGACGGCTCCGGTTGGAGTCCGCGAGATACCGATGCGGTGCAGGTCATCAAAGCGCCGGTCAGTGAACTTGCCGTGCAGTGGAACGACTACCTGAGCAAGTACGTCGCGATGTACACCAGTGCCGAGGGTAACCTCGTGATCCGTCAGGCCGACCAACCGCAAGGCCCGTGGAGCGGTACGCAAACTCTGTTGAGCGGAATCACGTTGCCCGCGTTGTACGGCGGATTCATGCACCCGTGGGCGAGCGGACAGTTCCTCGAATTCGTCGCGACCACGTGGGACCGTTACAACGTCATCTACATGCGAACCGACTTGAACGGACTCAAGATGGCGTCGTCGGATTCGCGCGATCGTCCTGACCCCGCGACCACCGGTGAGGCCCGCGTCCTCGAAGTCACGATGCCGGAAGACCGCTAGCCCGAGCAAGATTCGACAACTGTGGCCTGCAACTCGATCGAGTTGCAGGCCACAGTTTTGTGAGCGTTGATTTCGGTGATGCTCAGAGAATGAAGAGCATTTCCTGATACGTCGGGAGTGGCCAGTGATCGTCGGCGACGATGGTTTCGAGGAAGTCGGCCGCTGCACGTACCTCTGCCATGGCGGGCAGGAGTGCGTCCTGTGCGTGCTTGGCCTGATCGAATGGCGACTCGCCGGCGTCGGTGTCGATTGCTGCGCGCAGGGCCGCGAGCGCTGTGCGCAGAGCCGCAACGGGCGCCGACACTTCTTCGAGCGGAGCTGAATCCGGTTCGAGGCCGGCGGACTTCAGTGCGACGAAGTTCTGCGCAACTTCCGTCTGGTGGCGCACTGCGGCCGGAAGGATCAGCGTCGTACCGATTTCGGCGGCCAGGCGTGCCTCGACGCCGATGCTCAGTGCGTACTGTTCGAGTCCGACCTCGTAGCGACTGTGCATCTCTCGGTGGTTGAAGACCTTGTACTTCTCGAAGAGTTCCATCGAGGACTCGGTGATCAGTTCAGGAAGGGCGTCCAGCGTCGTGCGAAGGTTCGGCAGGCCGCGAGACTCGGCCTCGATCTGCCAGTTCTCCGAGTATCCGTCGCCGTTGAAGACAACCGCACCGTGGTTGGTGATGATCTCGGTGAGCAGATTCTGGACGGCGGTGTCGAAATCGGCGCCGTCGGCGACCGCGGCCTCCAGTTCGGTGGCGATGTAGTCCAAGGCCTCGGCCATGATCGTGTTGATGGTGACCATCGGGCCGTTGACTGTTTGCAGCGATCCTGGTGCGCGGAACTCGAAACGGTTGCCGGTGAAGGCAAATGGGCTCGTGCGGTTGCGGTCGCCCGGATCGGTCGGCAGGACGGGAAGGGTGTCGGCTCCGATCATCATGGTGCCCTTGTCCTTCGACGATGTTGCCGCGCCCTTGGCGATCTGCTCGAAGACGTCGGCCAGTTGATCGCCGAGGAAGATCGAGATGATTGCCGGGGGAGCCTCGTTGGCACCGAGACGGTGATCGTTGGTTGCCGATGCGACCGACGCGCGCAGGAGGCCGGCGTATTTGTGGACGGCCCGAATGACTGCGGCGCAGAATACGAGGAACTGGGCGTTGTCATGCGGATTGTCGCCGGGGACAAGCAAACTGCCGAGTTCGGAGTTGCCCAGCGAGAAGTTGACGTGCTTGCCGGAGCCGTTGACACCGTCGAACGGCTTCTCGTGGAACAGACATTCCATGCCGTGCTTCTTGGCGATGGTTTTGAAGGTGGTCATCAGCAACTGCTGGTGGTCGGCGGCGATGTTGCCTCGCTCGAACATCGGGGCGATTTCGAACTGGCCGGGCGCAACCTCGTTGTGCCGTGTCTTGGCGGGGATGCCGAGTTTGAACAGTTCCCGCTCGGTGTCCATCATGAATCCGAGCACACGTTCCGGGATCGCCCCGAAGTAGTGGTCGTCGAACTCCTGGCCCTTGGGCGGCTTTGCGCCGAAGAGTGTTCGGCCGGCGTTGAGGAGGTCGGGGCGGGCGAGGAAGAAGTGTCGATCGATCAGGAAGTACTCCTGCTCGGGACCGCAGAACGACACGATGTGCTCGGGGTCGTCGTGGCCGAACAACTTCAGGATTCGTTCGGCGTGGAAACCCATTGCCTGTTGTGAACGCAGCAGGGGAGTCTTGTGGTCGAGCGCTTCGCCGGTCATCGAAACGAACACGGTCGGGATACACAGTGTGTTGCCGTTGGGGTTTTCGAGAACGTAGGCCGGGCTCGTGACATCCCAGCCGGTGTATCCGCGAGCCTCGAATGTGTTGCGCAGCCCGCCGTTCGGGAAACTCGAAGCGTCGGGTTCACCTTGGATCAAGGTCTTGCCGGCGAACTCCGCCAGTGCACTGCCGTCGCCGACCGGCTCGAGGAAGCTGTCGTGCTTCTCGGCCGTCAACCCGGTCAGTGGATAGAAGACGTGGGCGTAGTGGGTTGCGCCTTTCTCCAACGCCCAGTCCTTCATCGCCGACGCGACCGCATCGGCGACCATGGGATCAAGCGGTTTGCCTTGCTCGATCGTCGCCATCACCGACTTGTAGACGAGCTTGGGCAGTCGCTTCTGCATGACCACCTTGTTGAAGACGTTGGCACCGAACACCTCGCCGGGTGTCTCGTCGGTGGTGAAACTGACCACCGGAGGTGTGTAGGCCTCGACGTCCTTGATCGCTTGCAAGCGAACTGCATTTCCACTCATGTGCTTACCCCTCGCCCGGGCCCAGGGCTGCGCTGCTGATTGCGAGCCCGACTTCGGCAAACCCTACGAACCTCCGGTATCGGGGGTGTTTCGTAGATATTGCGCCTGTCCGCAAACTTCGAGTCACAACGGAAATGTCGATCTGTCGGAGGTCTACGGCAGACTTCGAGCCGACGGGCTATTGCACGACAGTCGAATCGGAGAGTCTTTGTGATCAGGGTGTTGGTGCCAACAACGGTGGAGCAGGGCGATCTCGCGGAAGTGCTTCGGTTGTACGAGGAACTTGTCACCGAGACCCGAAAAGAGGACGGCTGCATCAATTACGAGTTACTGCAGCGCACCGACAATCACTGCGAGCTCGTGTTGGCGGAGGAATGGGAATCGCAGGAGCACCTCGACGCCCACACTCATACCGAGCACTTCGTCAGGTTGGTTGAGGCGCTGGACAAGCTCGAGACGGCAGCGCCGGCGCAGATCTTCACGAAGGTTCTGTAGCGGCGGAGTCCGGTCTCAGTGCTCGCTCAGGCGTCGAACGAACATTCCGGAGAGCCTCGAGCGTCAACTAGGCGAGCCGTTCCGACACACGCGGAAACTGGTTTGCATCGACACGCCAGAATCATCGTAGGTCCGTCGAGTCCGATGTAGGACAGCGCCTTCGGGCTCCAGCCGGGCCTTGTGCCGGTGTCGGCCGACCTGCACGGGCGCTCTATACGGTCACGTCGGAGTAGGGCATATGCTCTGACACCCAAGGAAATACGACTTCCATGAGTAGCAGCACCACCGCGACCGAGAGAACGATCGCCAGCAGGGCCTTCACTGGTCGGGGGCCGGGGAGCGCGCCCCAGAGGTAGCCGTACATTCATTGCTCCTGGAATGCCGCGGGCATGGTGCCCGAAGTCTTCGAGATTGTTTCGACGAGAACCGCGTGGACGATCAAGCGTTCGCTGTTCGAGTAGAGCGGATGGCACGTGGTCAGTGTCAACATACTTTCCAGCGTGGCGTCGGGCTCGGCCCAAGGGCTTCCGGGCAGCGGGTTGACGACCGCGACATCCCCGGGCACGGTGATGTGCCGCCCGAGGAGATGGGCGTAGTCGCCTTCGGAAACCCGATCGGCTTGCTCGGGATTCAAGCAGGCTTTCGCCGCAGCGCGACGTTCGGGCGAGGCCTGGTCGAGTGGGAGTAACCGGTACGTCATCCACTGGGACTCGGTCTCCACGACGACGGCATCGCATGCATCGAGTCGATCCAGGTGTTGGAAGACTGCGCCGGAACCATTGCGGTGCCCGGCGAGCGCGAAGTTTCCGGCTTCGCCGGGCATCTGCGAGTCCGGGTAGTGGCCGGGGCCGGCCCGCAGGTCCTCGTTGCGTGTGCCCTCGACGATTGCGTACGCGGCGCCGAGTGTGGGGAAATGCACGCGCGCGAATCCCTCGCCGAGCACAGGGATCAGCGGGGACACCGGCTGACCGTCGATCGCTCCTGGGGCTTCGGGGTCTTCGGCCCAGGATTCCTCCAGACTGTTGTTGAGCTCGTCCTGCAGCCGCCCTGAGACGATATTGGTCCAGAAGGCCTCATAGATGACGAACAGCAGGACGACGACCCCGGCCGTGAGGAGCAGTTCGCCGATTACCTGGCCTGTGCCCGGCCGCCGACGCCCTGGAACTTTGGTATCGCTCACGGACCGGGGTCTCCTCTTCACAGATCTACCGAGCTAGCCGATGTGTCGAATTGGTGCCGTATCGAACTAGCTGCCCGCGTTGATCGTGGCGCTTCCGGTACCGCCGAGGAGATCGTAAAGGAGTACGGACAGGCGACCGAGGCCGTCGATCGCGGCAGAACCAGTGGTCTCGATGCCTTCGATGACGATCGGGAACGGGAGGAATGACATGGTGTTTCTCCTTCGAGGGGTGGGCCACGGGGGCGGCCGCGAGATAGATACGTCGTGACGGTGAAACAGGGCGGGGGCGACCAGGCGTAGGTCGCCACCCGCCCTGTTTCGGTATTCCTGGTTGGGAGTTACTCCTGGCCGGGTGCACGCTTGCGGTTACGCAGGGTGAGCCATGCGCCACCGCCGATCAGCGCCAGCGCCAGACCGGCGAGCCAGATGACGTTCGCGCCGGTTACCGGCAGGGACGATGACTGGTCCGGTTTGGCCTGAGCAGGATTTCCCGGAGCAGGCGTGCCCGGAGCACCGTTGTGTCCACCACCGTTATTGCCGGGAGTGTTGTTGCCGGGAGTCGACACGTCGGTGCCTGGTCCTCCGGGTACCTCAGAGCCCGGCCACGTCGGGATTTCCCACGGCGGCAGCGGGATCGGGATCGGGATGATGATCAGCCCATTGCTGCTGGTTTTGTTCTCGAGTCCCAGGACCACCGACTTGTTTGCTTCGCCGGTGAGCTTGACGGAAGTTGCGGTCGGTTCGCCGTCGATATTCGAGACGTCCGCCTTGCCTTCCTTGACGCCCCAGATCACTTCACCCCACTTGACGTTGGTGACGTCAGTGTGAGCACCGGTTTCTGTGAAAGTGATGTCGGTGTTCAGCGGGAACTGGACCCGGCCGTCGATGACGGCTGCGTCGCACTGGGCGGTCGGAGTGACCGAAGCGCCCGGTCTGACATCGAGAACACAAGACCGCGCCTCATTGTCGATGTCCGTCCACGTAGCCGTGACCTGGAAGATCGTGGATCCGTCCTTGACCACCTGGCCGCCCTTGGGGCCGGTCACGATCTTGTCGATATCCACCTCGGTGGTCGGGATCGGGCGGTTGTGGATCTCCACCACAGCCTTCTCACCAGCTACCGCCTTGACGGTGTCGCGGTATTCGGCGTCACCGGCATCCGCGGACACGTAGTAATACGGCCGCGCCCAGTCGATACCGGCCAGGGGCTTGGGGTCGACCTCGGAGAAGGTGATCACGGTGTTCCGCGGCACAACCTCGTCGGACGTCCAGCTCCAGTCGTTTCCGGCATCGAGGGTGATGGTCTGGCCCACTGCCGGGAAATCGGTTCCGGCGGGGAGCGCCGGATCGATTCCGTCGATACGGACTTCGAACTTCGTGCTGTCAGGCAGGTCGGCCTCGGGGGCGCGGACGGGGTTGCCGTCAGCGTCGAGGATGAACTTCGTGAATTCGACCGATCCGAATTTCCACAGCGCCTCGTTCGACAGCGTGATCAGTCGACCGTCGGTCGGGTCGTCGGAGACTATGCCCGTCGCGGTGCCGTCGAGGTTCGAATGCAGCCACGATTCGCCTTCCGGGCTGGTTCCCCAGGAGATGGTGCCCCACTCGACTCCGTCGACATCGGGACGGCCGGTCTCGGTGAAGGTCACCTCGGTGCCGACGGGGAGGTCGACGCCGAGCGGTGTGGTCTGTCCCTGCTTGACGCTCAGCACCTGGGTGCGGTACTCCACACCGTCGCGCCAACGCGCCTCGACCGTGAACTCCACGTCGTCGCCGATGGCCTCGGCGGCTTCACCGCCGACCTGCTTTGCGATGCGCAGAGTGCCGTCGTTGACGTCGACGAAGTTCGACACCTCGATCTTGCGCAGATCCTTGCCGATGGTCACCACGGCTGCGTTGTCCGGATTGATCCTGACATTCCCGGAGTATGCGGGCACGCCATAGGCGAGACCGTCACCGTTTGCCGGAACCAGCTCTGTCAGTGTGACTTCGGTGCCGCCGGGCAGGTTCTCGCCGAACGGAACCGCGGTGCCGTCGGACGGAAGAGACAGTGTCTTGCTCTGCGGTTTGTCGTCCGTATCGAGCCAGGTGGCAATCACGTCGAAGCTCGCCGGTACGGCCTTGTCGAACGCCTTCGGGCCCGTGAGTTTCTTGCTCACTTCGAAGGTGCCTTGCGTGATCGTGGCCTCGTTGGTGACGGAGACCGTGTTCGCCGACGCATCGGCGCCGATGGTGAGCATTTTCGGGTTGATCACCGGCTCCGACCAGGTCACGAGGTCGGTGTTCATCGGTTGTACCTCGGTGAAGGTGACTTTCGCTCCGATGGGCAATTTGCCCAGGTCGTAGTGCTGACCGTCCTTCAGAGTGAATTGACGCAACTCGTTGCCGGCGGCGTCGTCACCAAAGGCGATCTCTGCGTTGACGACGAAAGCCTCGAGTCCCGTGCGCGCTCCGTCACCGATGACGGACTTGGTGATCCGCGCCGATCCCAGACTCGCTTTGTTGAGCAGTGTGACACCGACATTGCTCTTCGGTGTGATGGTCACCAGCGCCTCGGTGCGGTCCCCGTTGAGCGTCACACCCTCTGACGGGCGGAACGTCCCTCTCTCGAAATACACACCGTCAACGGTGGGGAGGTTGATCTCGGACAGTCGGATCTGCCAGCCGGTTCCGCGGGGGTTGATCCCACTGACCGGTGTCCCGTCAGCCTTCACCTTGATCTCGTAGGAGCTCACCGGGGCGTCGGTCGCTGGGTTTTGCCCGGGGGCGAACTCCTCGACTTTCACGGTGAACTCGGTGTCTTGCGGGAATTTCTCGGAGAAGGGAGCGATCTCCTTCAGCAGCGAGAACGAGCCCCGTGACACACCTTGACCGGTGCCGCCGCCGCCCCATTCCTGCTTGACGCTCTGCGACAGCGTCTGCTTGCCGGCATAGGTGAGGGTGTTGGCGTATTCCGTGTCGCGCTGGTCGAGTCCGCCGCTGCTGGTGCACAGGGTGTAGCTGACGAGGTACTTCGTCTGACGGCTGTAACCGTCCGCGTCACGCGGGAGAGTGAGATCGAAACCGCCGTCGGCGCGCGCCACCGAGGTGGCATCGGTGATATCGCGTTTCTTGTTGCCGTCGAAGAAGTCTTGCGCGACGACCTTGAGATTGAGGTTGCTCTTGAGATCGCCGCCGATTTCACACACCGTCATGTTCGGTGAGAACCTGTCGTTGATGACCGCCGGTTCCGTAAGGCCCTCGAGATCGTGTCCGGAGATTTCCACGGTCCAATTGAGGGTGGTGCCTGCCGGCTGCTCCACGCCGCCGACAGTCTGCGACGTGGTGTTGATCGCGCCGTTCTTGCCGCTCGTGAACCCAGGCCCCTCAGTCTTTCCCGTGATCGACGTCTTGTTGACGACCGCCGAGTTGGTGAGATGGTCCTCGGAGTCTGGCACCTCGGTGGTGGTCAGGCAGGTCCGGTACGTGAGGTAGTAATACTGCTCTTCGTTGAACGTGTCCGGGTTATCCACAGTGATCGCCGCGGTGAAGGTACTCGCGCCGGCTACTGCGCCGATGGGAGCAATGGTGAATCCTGCGGCAGGAGTGCGGTAGTTGGGTTCGTTCTCCCGACCTGGGAGGTAGTCAGACTTCTCGATGACTACCTGCACGCCCGAGGCACAGACCGCATGGGGGCCGCCGAAGGTGTCGGTGATGTCGATCTTGTGGTTGTTGGCGGCAATGTCGGTGCCCGGAACCACAATCGTCCAGACGGCTTCCATATTGCGCTTACCGCCGTCGAGGTAGCCACCCTTCCAGGGCTCGGTCTGCGGCGCATAGTCCTGTCCCACGCCATCCGAAGCCACCGTGTTGTCACCGATCGTCACGGAGTTGGTGTACTGAGTCCCCTTGAGATCCACCACGCCGCTGGTCGTGCATGAGGTGTACTCGATGCGGTAGAGCTTGTTGCCCTCGAAGGGCGCGCCGTTGTTGATGTTGATGGTGACCTGATCACCCGCGTCGGCTTGAGCGACGGTGACGCCGCCGGGGGTCTCTTTGAGATCGCCCGGGCGACCGGACCACAGCTTCGCGTTGAGCAGGCTGCCTGCACACACCTTCATGTTGTCGGAGAGCTCGTCGCTCAGGGTCACCGAACCGGTGTTGCCTGCGTCCAACTTGGCCAGATCGGCGCCGGGGATGTCGATGGTCCACCGCACTGACTGCTTGTTGTCCTGGAGTTTGCCGGACTTCGTCGACTCGCCGATTACGCGGCCGTCGGTGATGCCGCCCGTGCCGGGCAGGTCGACCGGCGTGACCTTGTTGTTGATCGTGAAATCCACAGTCTCTGACGTGGTGTACTCGACTGCCTTCGTGTAGACGAAGAAATCGCCCTTCACCTCGTCCGGCCGATCCGCCACAGCGTCGGAGAGCACGCAGGTCATGAGATTGGTGGAAGCAGCCAGATCGCATGTGCCCCAAACCGTCCCATCGTCGCCCTCCAGCGCGATCGTCGGGTTGGACTGAAGCTTCAGCTCGCCAGGGAATCCAATGGTGAACTGGTCGCCCGGCTGCGGACTCGCGCTTGACGCGTCCCAAGTGCCCTTCACGGTGACGGAGTCCCCGACCGTAATCTGCTGGTCGTTCTTTCCCTCGACCTGGACGTCGGTGATTTTCACATCGATGCCGGGATTGACTCCGCGTGCGGCCAGTCGCTGCGCCGCCACAGAAGTCGTAGACGGGGGCGCTGTGGATGTGATCGGCGGTTTCGCAGAAGTGGGTGACTCCGACGTGGAAGTAGGCGGCGCCGTCGTTTTCAGTGGCGCCTCCGTCGTAGTCGCGGGCGGCTTCGTTGTGGTCGGAACTGTGGTGGTCGGAACTGTGGTGGTCGAGGTCCCGATGTCATCTGCCGAGGCAACTTGGACGAATGAGAACGACGATATGACCAGCGCCAGGACCGCAACAATCATCCCCAACGCCGCCCACCGAGACACCACCCCCTCCCCGGCACGACGCGGGAAGACACGGTTACGCATGACGAACACCTTTCGTTCAGAACACATGATTTAGGCCCCGTTTCCGGGGCCGGCGAATAGCGAAACGGGACCTTGGAGCAGCTCTGGAGCCTGAATGCGAGCGTTGGTGATTCTCAGGCGACCTACTGCGGAGCCGAACAGTTGGTAATCGGGCCTCGGCTGGCGCAAAGGCAGACTGACGACCCACTGCGGGTGGGGCCGGGAAATTCCAACTGAATTCGGCCGCCGGCATTCCCTAACGCGACGACTTACGGGGCTCTAAAGGCCGCGGCTGAGGTTTTTTCCTGCGCAATTCATCGCAGTCCGGGTATGAGCGCCATCCCGGATAGCAATAGCACCAGCGCGATGGCTCCGAAGGGGAGTCTTCGTACTGCGTACAACGCGGCCGTGACGGTTTTCATGAAATTCCTTTCTCTGACAAAATTTGAAGAAACTTGCCCGGGGCGGTTCGCGAGAATGTGCAAAAGACGAGCAAACTACGCAGAAGGCGCAAACCGGACGATGCGCAATCAGGAACCTAACATGAGCAAATCGCGTAGCTGGACATGCCCTGGACGTCCGTCCATGCACGAAAAACTCCATGTACCTGGCTATATATGGTTAATTCGAAATCTTCCCAAGTTAACTGGCTGGTTCGTCACAATTCGATATCAACCATCAGTTGCATGCCCGTCCTGGCCCTCGTCGACGACCGATGAGCGACCGAGTCGGTTCGGTGCTGCTGTACCGATTGAGCCTTTATGCAGTTCACTGGCCGTTATCTGCTGTCGCAACGACGGGTTGTTCAGCGAATTATCTGTGCGCACACAGTCGGCATAAATGCAAATCTTTTTTCTTCTGGTAGTGCGAGGGTGAATTAGGGGGTGAATTTAGTTGCGAGTCATCGAAACCTGGAATCCCTGAAAGGATCCAGAGATGGGGGTCACATTAGATTCGTTTTTCTTAGCAGACTGGATTCCGGCCTGAGCTAACCGTCGATAATGCTTCGGGGCCGACATGGCATTTCGAGACGAAGAATCGCCCAGCTTTTCGTAGAAAGCCTTCGGTACGGTTACGTCAGTCCAGCTGATCACGCGCCGCAGCGACTTTTGGCGACGCTCTTGTGCGCACGGATGAGGCACTGTCTGGGATGTGAGTGGATCTCGGAAAATGCCACGTCGGAGGCTTCTTCGAAGATCTCGAGACCTCGCAAGTTCAGGTCGTTCTCGCGCATTTCGGCACGATGAAATGGCTTACTTTTCAAGCGCTTTCGATGCCCGGAGTCAAATGGTGACGGTCGTTGCGTAGTCGCTGACGGCGGATGCGGCCGGTTCGGTCGGTGCGCAGTCGCCACATCCGAGCAACCGCACCGAGTAGCCGCGAGGTCCCAGAGCCGGCGCCTCTCGCGGCTCCCTGGAAACTTCGCGAAATTAGAACTTCGAATCGAGTTCTCGCTCAACCATTCTGACGCAGCTTGTGTCAATGGTGCTACGCCCACGGCCGCCAGCAAGGTCCGACTACTCCGGCTGCTGTTACGCCCTGGGATCCGGAGCCCAGAGATTCTGTGACACTGTGCGGCGGCTCTGCTTAGCGTGTTGCATGCGACTCAGTTGGCAGTGGTGGATTCTTGGCTACCGGCTCGTTGTCGTATAACTTCGTGAGACGACCTTGTCGCAGGGGAAGGGCTACAACGATTGGTCGGGTCCGGTCAACGAGGCGGGACCGGTAGTCGGTTGGTGTGCGCCGGTGAACCGCTCGACGACGGATACAACGACGATCGCGAGTGCCAGGATTCCAACGGTCCGGGCGAGTGACTTCAGGGTCTTCGGAAGTGCCTTCTTCATGCGAGGCAGATTACTGCGGACGGCACGTAATTTGTGGGCTAGGTTTCGGTCCGTATCGGACTGCTCTGCCCAGTGGCCGCTCGTCCACGCAGTGTGACTATCCGTGAATCAAATCTTGTGGTGCCCCCGGCAGGATTCGAACCTGCGACCAAGAGATTAGAAGGCTCTTGCTCTATCCCCTGAGCTACGGAGGCGCGTGGAACATCATACTCGAGGGTTCGGGATGTGACGCGCGCCGCCCAACTCCGACGCGTTGTCGTAGTCGGTTCGCGAAGGTCCTACCCTTGAGGTATGGCTACACCCGACCTCGCGCCGACAGATTCCCCACCGGAGTCCACACAGCACAGCGGTGCACCCGCTTCTTCGACCGCGATATTCGTGGTCAGTGGACTCATCGCAGGGCTCACCGCAGCCATCGTGGTGGGATTCTCCGCGTCGCAGGCACTGACTCTTCTGGGTATCCCGGATCCAGGTCCGATCACCACGTACGGCCTCCCCGCGATGCGCGCACTGGGGGAGATCGCCGCGGTCATCGCGATCGGGTCACTGCTGCTGGCCGCGTTCTTCGTGCCGCCGCAGAAGTCGGGCGTCCTCGACGTCGACGGCTATCGAGCAGTCCGAACTGCATCGCACGCCGCGATCGTGTGGGCGATCTGTTCGTTCATGATGGTGCCCCTGACGCTCTCCGACACGTCGGGTCAGCCGTTTGCCGAAGCGATCAAACCGGCAAACCTCTGGTCGGGACTCGATCAGGTCGAGATCGCCGGCGCCTGGCGCTGGACGGCGATCATCGCGGTTGTTCTGGCGATCCTGGCCCGACTGACACTGCGCTGGTGGTGGACTCCGCTACTGCTGCTGGTCGGTCTTCTCGGACTGATGCCGCTCGCTCTCACCGGTCACTCGTCTTCGGGTGGGTCGCATGACATCGCTACTAACAGCCTGATCCTGCACCTCGTGGCGGCTTCGCTCTGGGCCGGCGGCTTGTTCGCGCTACTGGCCCACGCGCGGCGCGGCGGCGATTACACCGACGTAGCGGCTCGACGCTTTTCGACGGTCGCATCCATCTGCTTCGTCGTCATGGGATTCAGCGGCGTCATCAATGCGATTGTCCGTCTGCCTCTCGACGACGTATTCACCACGACGTACGGGCGCCTGATCGTCGCCAAAACCGTTGCACTGATCATCCTCGGGTTCTTCGGTTGGGCTCAGCGGAGTCGGGCGCTGCCGGCACTGGCGGAGAACCCGAAGAGCCGCTCTGCTCTGATCCGATTTGCCGGCGCCGAGGGCATCGTGATGGCGGCGACCATCGGTCTCGCGATCGGCCTCGGTCGTACCCCGCCGCCTCCGCCGCTGTCGATTCCCTCGATCCCCGAGGTCGAACTCGGTTACAACCTTCCGGACCCGCCGTCGTTCATGGCGTTCGTGACGGACTGGCGATTCGACCTCATGTTCGGCACCGCCGCGATCGCCGCGGCGATTCTGTACGGCATCGGCCTGCGCAAGCTGGCCAAGCGTGGAGACTCCTGGCCCGTCGGCCGAACCATCGCCTGGATGAGCGGTTGCGCGGTGCTCCTGATCGCCACGTCGTCCGGTGTCGGCAAGTACGCGCCGGCAGTCTTCAGCGTTCACATGGGCGCACATATGGCGCTGTCGATGTTGGGCCCAGTCCTGCTGGTTCTGGGTGCGCCGATCACTTTGGCTCTGCGGGCGCTCGATCCGGCGGGCAAGGACGGCGTGCCCGGCATTCGCGAGTGGATTCTGACCGCGCTGCACAGCCCGTTCTCACGATTCATCACCCACCCGATCGTGGCGGCAGTTCTCTTCGTCGGCGGTTTCTACGCGCTGTATCTCGGCGGAATCTACGGCGCGACCGTCGACTCGCACAGCGCTCACCTGCTGATGAACCTGCACTTCATCCTCAGCGGCTATCTCTTCTACTGGGTGGCGATCGGAATAGACCCGTCACCACGCCAATTGCAGCCGGTGACCAAGCTGGCGATGGTCTTCGGCTCACTTCCGTTCCACGCGTTTTTCGGCGTGGCATTGATGAGCACCACCGCCGTCATGGGCGGCGCGTACTTCCGCTCGCTCGGACTCGGTTGGAACAACGACCTGATCGGCGATCAGCAGCTGGGCGGCAGCATCGCGTGGGCGACCGGCGAGATCCCACTCATGGTGGTCATGCTCGCGCTGCTGGTTCAGTGGTCGCGCAGTGACGGAAGGACCGCGCGCCGAACGGACCGTGCGGCCGAGCGTGACCACGACGCCGACCTCGCTGCTCACAACGCCATGTTCGCCGAATTGGCCAGGCGGGACCGCGAGGGGTGGAAACCGCGTGAGGCTGCTGACGCGGAGACTGCAAGCGAGGACTCTGCGGGCGAGACACCCAGCGAGAAGAAATCCGACGAATCCTCCACTAGCACTTAGCTCCGACACTGCCCGGGCCGTTTGGCTCGGGTAGTGCTGTTTCTCCACAGCTGTCCCGCCGATGCACAGGTGGAAATCGAAATCCCGAGCCAGGCGTTTGCCGTTCCACAATCGAAACTGCCGACGCAATGATCGGCCCCGCGACAGTTGGCGGGTTCTGGAGTTCGAAGGGGGATCGGACATGTACGAAACGCATGCAACGGTTGTCGGAACCGTCATCACCAATCCGGTGAAGCGGCAGACAACCAATGGCGAAGAGGTGCTGAGCTTTCGGATGGCGAGCAACACGCGTCGCAAAGACGCGGTGACCGGAGAGTGGACGGACGGAGCGACCCTCTATCTCACGGTCAGCTGCTGGCGGCGGTTGGTCACCGGCGTCGGCGCATCCATCATGAAGGGTGATCCGGTCATGGTGGCGGGGGAGTTGCGCACCAACGAGTACACGACCAAAGAGGGTGTGCCTCGTTCCGATCTCGAGTTGCGGGCGACGGCAGTTGGCGCGGACCTTGCTCGTTGCATCTCGAAGATCGAGCGTCAGAGCAAGCCGACGTCGGCGGAGAATGTCGAGGACGCAGTCGACACCGTCGCTGCGTGAGAACTCAGATCGAGTGTTTCGGGCAGTCGCGGGGCCGAGAGTCGTGCCCCGCGTCCACTCGCTCGAGAAGTTCGGTGAGAGTTGCTCGCTCCGATTCGTCGAGGTCGTCGAACACATCCGAGGATTCTCGTCGTTGAGCTTTCGCGACGTCGGCAGCGAGGGTAGCGCCGGCGTCGGTGAGCTCGAGTAATACAGCTCGCCGATCGTTCGGATCGGGAGTGCGGCGCACCCATCCGGCCTCTTCGAGGGAATCCACGACGTCGGTCGCCGACCGCGGAACGATGCGCAATCGCTCGGCAAGAAACCCGAGTCGAACCGGCTCGCCCACTCGGGTCAGTACTCGCAGCGCTCGGCTTTGCGACGGCGAGAGACCGAATGGTTCCAGCGCTGCCACTTGGCGTCGGCGGATGAGCCGTGCCACGGACATCACGACGTCGGTGAGTTCGCGCTCTCGGGAATGCATGGCGTCAGTCTAGCGTTGTTGGTGTCAGCCTCATAGTGAGGTAACCTCACCAATATGAAACTAGGGTGAGAAAGCCTCCAGGAGGTAGAACGTGAAACCAGATCACATGCGAAACATCGAACGATCCGCTGTCGAGATCACTCCGGCGGACTCAGTACCGGCAAAGCGCGTACTCGGACTGTTCGCGCCGTATCGAACTCAGATCGCCATCGTCACCGCGGTCATCACACTCAGCGCGATCGTGGCGTTGGGCAGTCCGCTGCTCCTACGCGAAATGCTCGACAAGGCGATCCCGGACAAGAACCTCGGACTCGTCAGCGTTCTGGCCATCGGCATGATCGCCATTGCCGTGATCACGAGCTGTCTCGGCGTGGCGCAGACTTGGATGTCCAACAGCATCGGCCAGAAACTGATGCACCAACTGCGTGTGCGGGTCTACTCGCATCTGCAGAATCAGTCGCTCGGATTCTTCGCTCGAACCCGAACCGGAGAAGTTCAGTCGCGCATTGCCAACGACATCGGCGGTATGCAGTCGGTGGTCACCAACACGGCAACGTCCATCGCGCAGAATGCAACGACCGTGGCAGCCACCATTGTTGCTCTGTTCCTTCTGGATTGGCGGCTTGCCATCTTTTCGCTGGCGATCTTGCCGGTGTTCATCCGTATCGCACGCAAGATCGGTGACGAGCGCCGCAAGATCTCGGGTAAGCGGCAGAAGCTACTCAGTGATCTGTCGGTCCAGGTGGAGGAATCTCTCTCCGTCAGTGGCATTCTCCTCGGCAAGACGACCGGCGCGAAGTCGGCTCTGACGGATCGATTCACCGAGCGCTCAGCGGAAGTCGCGGACGTCGAACTCCGAGCCATGATGGCCGGCAAGTGGCGCATGGCGACCATGTCGATCACTTTCGCGGCCATGCCCGCACTGGTCTACTGGTTTGCCGGTTTCACTCTCGATCACGGCAACACCATCACCGTCGGCACCCTCGTCGCATTCACCACACTGCAGACCCAATTGTTCCGCCCCACCATGATGCTGCTCAACACGGGCGTCGAGGTGCAGAGTTCGATGGCACTGTTCAGTCGCGTGTTCGAGTACCTGGATCTGCCGATCGACATTGCGGATCCGGAAGAGTCGAAGAGCTTCGACCGCACCAAGATGTCCGGCGAACTTCGGTTCGACCACGTCGACTTCTCGTATCAAGGAACCGACAGCAAGACTCTCGACAACATCGACCTCACGGTCCCGGCCGGCGGAACCTTGGCGCTGGTCGGCTCCACAGGTTCGGGCAAGACCACTCTCGGATACTTGGCCGCACGTCTGTACGACCCGACTGCGGGATCGGTGAGAATCGACGACATCGATCTGCGGGACCTCGATCTGGCGACGGTCTCCGATCTGGTGGGCGTGGTGTCGCAGGAGACGTACCTCTTCCATACGACGATTCGTGAGAACCTTCGGTTCGCGAAACCCGATGCCACCGACGCCGAGATCGAGCAAGCAGCGCGCATCGCGCAAATCCACGAGTTCATCTCCGGTCTCGACGACGGGTACGACACCATGGTCGGCGAGCGCGGCTACCGATTCTCCGGTGGTGAGAAACAGCGCATCGCGATCGCGCGCACAGTTCTGCGGAATCCGCCGATCCTGGTCCTCGACGAGGCGACGAGCGCCTTGGACAATCGCACTGAACGTGCGCTGCAGGACGCGCTCGACGAGCTGATGGTCGGACGCACCACTCTTGTTGTAGCGCACCGACTCTCCACGGTTCGAGATGCGGATCTCATCGCGGTCCTCGACCAGGGCGTGGTTGTGGAAAAGGGCACCCACGACGAACTTGTGCAACAAGGTGGGCGATACGCACAGTTGCTTGCGGCCTCGGGTAGCGACGCCGTCGAACTCCCGTCGGAACTGCAGACCGTATGAGTGTAAGAAATGTCGGCCATTTCACTTCCGCAAGTTTCTAGAACGTGTTCTACTTTAATGGTCGTTGATCGACTATCAGTGGAGGCGGAAAGATCATGGGTCAGGTTCTGGACAACATCTCACAGTTCGCCGACGAGATCCGCGCCGACGGAGTCGAGGGCGACAAGCTGATGCGCTTGACGGACGGCAGCGCGAAGCGCCTGCGCGACTCCGGCGTCATCCGGATGTTCCAGCCGAAGGAATTCGGAGGCCTCGAGGCACATCCGCGTGAATTCGCCGAGACGGCAATGGCTATCGGCGCGATGGACGGTGCCACGGGCTGGGTCAGCGGCATCGTCGGTGTTCATCCGTGGGAGCTTGCGTTCTTCGACCGCAAGGCTCAGGAAGAGGTATGGGGAACCGATCCCGATACGTGGATGGCGTCACCGTATGCGCCGATGGGCGTGGCGAGGCCGGTCGAGGGTGGCTACATCCTCAACGGGCGCTGGTCGTTCTCCTCCGGTACCGATCACTGTGACTGGATCATGATCGGCGCGATGGTCGGTGACGAGTCCGGCAAGCCGTTGATGCCGCCGAAGCACCTGCACGTACTGCTGCCGCGCTCCGATTACGACATCGACCAGGACAGCTGGAATGTCGTGGGGCTGCGCGGAACCGGGTCGAAGGACCTGATCGTCAAGGACGCGTTCCTGCCCACCTACCGCACGATCGACGCCGGAAAGGTGTACGACGGGACGGCGTGGAAGGAAGCGGGCCGTACGGAGACGTTGTACAAGTTCCCGTTCTCCTGCATTTTCCCGTTGGGGATCACTTCGTCGTTGATCGGTATCGCGGAGGGTGCGTTGGCGTGCAACATGGCGGCGCAGCGTGAGCGTGTGACGGTCAGTGGTGTTCCGATCAAGGAAGATCCGTACGTGCTGTTCGCGATCGGTGAGGCGGCGGCCGAGATCGCTGCTTCTCGGGCTGCGATCTTGGAGACGGTGGATCGTTTCTGGGACATGACTGAGAAGGGGCAGGAAGTTTCGTTCGAGCTTCGTGCGATCGGTCGGCGTACGCAGACTGCTGCGGCGTGGCGTGCGGTGCGGGCGGTGGACGAGATCTTTGCTCGTTCCGGTGGTGGCGCGTTGCAGTTGAACACGCCGATGCAGCGGTTCTGGCGTGACGCTCATGCCGGTCTCGCGCATGCGATCCATGTGCCTGGTTCCATTTTCCATTCGTCGACGCTCTCGCAGCTCGGTGGCGAGCCGAAGGGCATCCACCGGGCAATGATCTGAGCCGTCCGGGGGACACCCGGAGGTGTCCCCATCGCGGTTTTCGTGGGGGTCGATGAGCATGTCGGTGAATCTGGTCGATGACCTCGGGCTGTCCGCAGAACCCGCATCGGAGTGAGCGCCAACGCGCAATGTGGGTTATAGGACAAACACCGATAGGCTGGCGGTCATGGCTGAGTTCATTTACACGATGAAGAAGGTGCGCAAGGCGCACGGTGACAAGGTCATCCTCGATGACGTCACGATGAGCTTTTACCCCGGCGCGAAGATCGGTGTCGTCGGACCGAACGGCGCTGGTAAATCCAGCATCCTCAAGATCATGGCCGGACTGGACCAGCCGGGCAACGGCGAGGCATTCCTGGCTCCGGGCGCGACCGTCGGCATCCTCATGCAGGAGCCGGAGCTCGACGAGACCAAGACGGTTCGCGAGAACGTCGAGGACGGTCTCGGAGAGACGATGGTCCAGCTCAAGCGGTACAACGAGATCGCCGAGCTGATGGCCACGGATTACTCCGACGAGCTCATGGAAGAGATGGGCGAACTGCAGGAGAAGCTCGATCACGCAGACGCGTGGGAGATCGACTCGCAGCTCGAGCAGGCTATGGACGCCCTGCGCTGCCCCCCGCCGGAAGAGATGGTCACCCACCTCTCCGGTGGTGAGAAGCGACGCGTTGCGCTCTGCAAGCTGCTGCTGAGCAAGCCCGACCTCCTGCTCCTCGATGAGCCCACCAACCACCTCGACGCCGAATCTGTCCTGTGGCTCGAGCAGCACCTCGCTGCTTACCCCGGCGCAATCCTCGCCGTGACCCACGATCGTTACTTCCTCGATCACGTCGCGCAGTGGATCTGTGAAGTCGACCGCGGACGCCTGTACCCGTACGAGGGCAACTACTCCACCTACCTGGAGCAGAAGGCTGCACGCCTCGAAGTTGCCGGCAAGAAGGATCAGAAGCTGCAGAAGCGCCTCAAGGACGAGCTCGCATGGGTTCGTTCCGGCGCCAAGGCCCGCCAGGCCAAGAACAAGGCTCGTCTCGATCGCTACGAGGAAATGGCGAACGAAGCCGAGAAGACCCGCAAACTCGACTTCGACGAGATCCAGATCCCGGCACCGCCGCGCCTGGGTGACGTGGTCGTGGAGGTCTCGAACCTCGACAAGGGCTTCGACGGCCGCGTGCTGATCAAGGATCTTTCGTTCACGTTGCCGCGCAACGGAATTGTCGGCGTCATCGGCCCCAACGGCGTCGGTAAGACGACGCTGTTCAAGACCATCGTCGGTCTCGAGGAGCCTGACGCCGGTGAGGTCAAGATCGGTCAGACGGTCAAGCTGAGCTACGTCGACCAGAACCGTTCCGGAATCGACCCCAAGAAGACGGTCTGGGAGACCGTGTCCGACGGGCTCGATTTCATCGTCGTCGGCCAGACCGAGTTCCCCTCGCGCGCGTACATCAGCTCGTTCGGTTTCAAGGGCCACGATCAGCAGAAGCCGGCCGGCGTCCTCTCCGGTGGTGAGCGCAACCGCCTGAACCTGGCGATGACGCTCAAGCAGGGCGGCAACCTGATCCTGCTCGATGAGCCCACCAACGACCTCGACGTCGAAACCCTCGGCTCGCTGGAGAACGCTCTCGAAGAGTTCCCCGGCTGCGCCGTCGTGATCTCGCACGATCGCTGGTTCCTGGACCGGACCTGTACCCACATCCTCGCGTGGGAAGGTGGCTTCGGCGACAACGAGGCAGCTTGGTACTGGTACGAGGGCAACTTCGAGGGCTACGAGGCGAACAAGGTCGAGCGACTCGGCCCCGACGCCGCACGCCCGCACCGCGTGACTCACCGCAAGCTCACCAGGGACTGATCCGGTGTCCGACGTATACACAGCGCAGATCCAGGTCCGGTGGGGCGATTCCGACCGGTTGGGTCACGTCAACAACACGCGTTACGTCGAGTACATGCAGGAAGCTCGCATCCAGTTCCTGGAAGCGAAACTGGCGCCGCTCGGCGGCCGGCCGGGATACCTCGTGGTTCGAAAGATGACCATCGAGTTCCTCAAGCCGGTCACCGATCGGTCCGGTCCGTTGAACGTGGAGATCTTCACGACTCACGTCGGGACTTCCTCGTTCACGGTTCGGCACGTCATCCGTGACAACGCGGGTGTCGAATGCGCCTTCGGCGACGCGTTGATGGTCGGATTCGACACCGTGTCCGAAAAGTCCAGACCGCTGGCGGACAGCGAACGTGCAGTGCTCGAAGCATCGCTTGTTCAGATGACGACATCGTAGATTTCGTTTCTCAGTTCACCCTAGGTACTGGTTGCCGCGGCTAGTCTCGAGTCAGAGATTGGTCGCGGCGATCAGAACCCACAAGGATGTGAGCCAGGAATGACAGACCGTGTACGGCAGCAGGGCACAGGCCTCGACGAAGCGACGTTGTTGACGCGTCTTCGCGAGGCCTTTTTCACGCACATCGACGAGGGTGACAGCGACGATGTCATCAACGGTCGATCGGATCGAGTCCTGCTCGCGCATCTCGCGCTCGGGAGGCAGCGGACGCCAGGCACGGCCGTATGGCGTGTGTACCGCCCGTCAGGATCCGAGGGTCTCGGCGCTGCCGTCCAGATCGTCACCGACGACATGTCGTTGCTCGTCGAGTCCGTTACCGCGATGCTCAACCGACAAGGTGTGGGAATCAGTCAATTCGCCCATCCGATCCTGACGGTTGAACGCGACAACGCGGGCAATCTGATTTCCTTGGGCGACAGCGGTATCCAAGAATCCTGGATGCACGTCCAGTTGGACTCCGAAGTCGAGGATTCCGATCTCGACGCGATCGAAGCCCACCTCGGCAAAGTGCTCGCGGACGTCCGCCAGGTGGTTGGTGACACCCCGGACATGAAGGCACTGCAACTGCGCGTTGCCGACGAGTTGGAGAGTGCTGCAGAAACTGCCTCCGGGAGGATCGCCCCCGAAGAATTCTCCGATACGGCTCGACTGCTCCGGTGGATGGCGGACGGAAACTACGCCGTACTCGGATACCGGCGATTCGAGGGCACGAAGGACGGCTCGCGCACGGTCGCCGGCAGCGGGCTCGGCGTGCTGCGCTCCGACGCGATCACCGAAGGCCCGATGAGCTTGCCTCCCGTCGCAGATCTCCCGGATCGACCGCTTCTGGTGCTGACACAGGGATCGTTCCCCGCCACGGTGCACCGCGCTGTCTACCCGTACTTCGTGGGTGTCTCGATCCTCGACGACAGCGGAAACATCGTGGGGGAGCACAGATTCCTGGGTGTGTTCACCGTGGTCGCACTCCACGAGAACGTTCTCGCGATTCCCCTGATCGAGCGCCGCGTCCGCGAAGTCATCGCGCGTGCCGGTGTCGACCTGCATTCGTACTCCGGGCAGGCGATGCTCGAGGTCATCCAGTCCTTCCCGCGCACCGAGTTGTTCTCGAGCGATGCCGAGACCTTGTTCGAGACCGTCCACGCCGTGCACAGCATCGGGCTGCGTCGACAGGTGCGACTCTTCGTCCGCGAGGACACGTTCGGACGGTTCGTATCCTGCTTGGTGTATCTGCCTCGCGACCGGTATACGACGCGGGTGCGACTGGCGATGCAAAACCTGTTGTGGCGCGAATTCGGACCAGGCACAGTCGATTACACCGCCCGGGTTACCGAGAACGATCTTGCGCTGTTGCACGTGACGATCCGGCGCGATCCGGACAGTGAGCCGGTTCATCTGGATGTCTCCGAGGCCAACCGCGAGCGAGTTCAGGCCCTGCTGACCGAAGTCAGTCGTAGCTGGGACGACCGCATCAACGACCTTGTTCGCGACATTCCGGGTGTGGATCCGGAACTGGTGCAACGGTATTCGCGGGTACTTCCCGATGGATACAAGGAGGACTTCGAGCCGTCACGCGCGCTGGCCGACATCGCCAGGCTCGAGGCGTTGGCGCCAGGCGCGATCGACGTACTGCTCTATCGCGCTGTGGACTCCGCGCCCGGTGCCTGGCGCTTCACGCTCTTCGTCGGCGGCGACGGTATCTCGCTGAGTCAGGTGCTACCGGTGCTGCAGTCACTCGGCGTCGAAGTTCTCGACGAGCGGCCGCACGTCGTGCAGCGACTCGACGGCGTTCAGTGCTGGATCTACGATTTCGGATTGTCGGTACCGGCGGATCTTCGGGCGTCGGTCGAGATCGACCTCGATGCGCAGGTGCCACTCGAGACCAGCACCGCCCCGCTGACCGAGGTCCAGAAGCGATTCACGGCTGCATTCGGTGCAGTCTGGTTCGGCCGGGCAGAAGCTGACCGATTCAACGAGTTGGTGCTGCGGGCCGGAATGTCCTGGCGGCAAGCCGTGGTGCTGCGTGCTTACGCAAAGTATCTGCGCCAGGCCACATTTCCGTACAGTCAGTTCCACATCGAAGGAATCGCGCTTACGCACCCGCAGACCGCGTTTGCATTGGTGCAGTTGTTCGAGGCGATGTTCGACCCCGAGAAGCAGGACGACATCCGCGTCGCCGAATTGGACGAGCAGTTGCGTGCGTCCATCGACGAGGTACTCAGCTTGGATGCCGATCGCATTCTGCGTGGAATGTTCTCCTTGGTGAAGGCGACCTTGCGTACCAATTTCTACGTCGTCGACGCCGATGGCCGCTCTCGCGACTACCTGTCGGTCAAGCTCGATCCCTCGCGGATCAGCGAGTTGCCCAAGCCGCGGCCGGCTTTCGAGATCTACGTGTACTCACCCGAGGTCGAAGGCGTCCACCTGCGATTCGGCGCAGTAGCGCGCGGCGGACTCCGCTGGTCCGACCGGCGCGAGGATTTCCGCACCGAGGTGCTCGGCTTGGTGAAGGCTCAGGCCGTCAAGAACGCGGTGATCGTGCCGGTCGGCGCCAAGGGCGGCTTCGTCGTGAAGAATCCGCCTCTGCCGACGGGTGATCCGGCGGCTGATCGAACGGCGACGCTGGAAACGGGCAAGGCCTGCTACACCACGTTCATCTCCGGATTGCTCGACATCACGGACAACGTGCACGCGGCTACCGGCGAAGTTGTGACGCCGGATCGAGTGGTGCGCAAGGACGATCAGGATCGCTACCTGGTGGTCGCCGCGGACAAGGGCACGGCGACGTTCTCGGATCTCGCGAATTCGGTTGCCGCCAAGTACGACTTCTGGCTCGGCGATGCGTTTGCCTCCGGTGGCTCCGTGGGATACGACCACAAGGGCATGGGAATCACCGCTCGCGGCGCCTGGGAAAGCGTCAAGCGGCACTTCCGCGAACTCGGGGTCGACACGCAGACGCAGGATTTCACGACGGTAGGCGTCGGCGACATGAGCGGAGACGTGTTCGGCAACGGAATGCTCCTCAGTCGGCACATCCGTCTGGTGGGCGCGTTCGACCATCGACACATCTTCCTCGATCCGAACCCGGATGCAGCGAGCTCGTTCGTCGAACGTCAACGACTTTTCGAGTTGCCACGGTCGTCGTGGGCCGACTACGACAAGAGCCTGATCAGTGAAGGTGGCGGCGTCTGGGACCGCACGGTCAAGTCGGTTCCGATCGCCGAAAGCGTCAGAATCGCACTGGGTCTGGCCGAGGGGGTCACGAAGCTGTCGCCGCCGGAATTGATGCAGGCGATTCTGTCGGCACCGGTGGATCTGCTGTGGAACGGCGGAATCGGTACATACGTCAAGGCTTCGACCGAGACGAACGCGCAGGTCGGAGACAAGAGCAACGACGCGGTGCGAGTCGACGGTCAAGACCTACGAGTCAAGGTGATCGGTGAGGGCGGCAACCTCGGCGTGACTGCTCTGGGACGAATCGAGTTCAGCGCCAACGGCGGTCACATCAACACCGACGCCATCGACAACTCGGCCGGCGTCGACTGCTCCGATCACGAAGTGAACATCAAGATCCTTCTCGATTCGCTCGTGCGTTCGCAGTTACTGCCGACTCAGGAACGGAATCCGTTGCTGGCGTCGATGACCGACGACGTGGCGGCGCTGGTGTTGGCGGACAACATCGCCCAGAACGCGCTGCTCGGAATCTCCCGCGTGACCGCGCCGCAGATGCTCGGTGTTCACCGCCGTCAGTTGACGGATCTGACCAAGGCACGTGGCCTTGACCGCAAGCTCGAGGCGTTGCCGACCGACAAGGAGATCGAGCGTCGACTCGAGGCCGGTGTGGGTCTGACGTCGCCGGAATTGGCGACGCTGACGGCGCACGTGAAGCTTTCACTCAAGGACGATCTGCTCGCAACCGAGTTGCCGGACAACGATTTCTTCGCCCAGCAGATCCCGCAGTACTTCCCGACCGCTGTTCGCGATCGGTTCGAAACGGAGATCAAGGCACACCCGTTGCGGCGGCAGATCGTCGCGACGATGCTCGTGAACGAAGTGATCGACAACGGCGGAATCACGTACGCCTACCGCTTGGCCGAGGAGACCGGAGCGAGCAGTACCGACTCGATCCGTGCCTACGCCGCTGTGCGAGAGGTCTTTGCGCTCGACGAGGTGTGGTCGCGAATCCGCTCGGCCGGCGTCAGTGCAGAGATCGAAAACGAGCTGATCGTGGAGTCATGCCGCTTGCTCGACCGCGCGTCGCGGTGGTTCCTGGCCAATCGGCCCCAGCCGATCGCGGTCGGCGCCGAAGTTGCGCGCTACTCGGCAGCGTATCGGGCGACGGCGCCGCTGGTTCCGGGGCTGCTCGCCGGCCACCAGCTCGACGATCTGCTCGTGCGCGCTCAATCCGTGATCGATCGCGGGGCTCCGGAAGCGTTGGCGCTGGACGTGTTCCGACTGCTCGACGTCTACTGCCTGCTCGACATCGCGGATATCGCCGACATCGCCGATCACGACATCACCGAAGTCGCGGAGCTGTACTACGCCTTGGACGCGCATCTGGGAATCGACTGGCTGCTGAGCGCGGTCTCGGGACTCGAGCGCGGCGATCGCTGGCACTCGCTTGCTCGGCTCGCGTTGCGAGACGACCTCTACAGTTCGCTGCGGCAGCTGACGATGGAGGTTCTGGCCGGCGGCGAGCCGGGGGAGTCGCCGCAGGAGAAGATCGACGAATGGGAATCGACCAACGCCTCGCGGCTGAGTCGGGCGAGGGCAGCTCTCGTCGAGATCTTCGAGTCTGGGACGCTTGACCTCGCGACGCTCTCGGTGGCGGCGCGTCAGGTTCGTAGCATGGTGCGCAGCATGGGCACCCGATCGGAGGTAGGACGTTGAGCGAAGGATTCCACGCCGAAGTTGTGGTTCGGTGGTCCGACATGGATGCCTTCCAGCACATCAACCACGCACGGATGGTGACGTTGCTCGAAGAGGCGAGGATTCCTTGGTTGTTCGAAGACTCGCGCCCGACGGTCACCCTGCGTGACGGGGCTGTGATTGCCGATCTCCATGTGCGGTACCGCGGGCAACTGCGGCACGACGATTCACCGCTCGATGTCTTCATGTGGGTGGAAAAGGTTCGCGCGGTGGACTTCACCATCGCGTACGAGGTTCGCCCCCGCGGCGCCGATCTCAGCGTTCCGCCGTCCATCGTGGCATCGACTCAGATCGCGGCTTTCGATATCGACACTCAACGTCTGCGCCGCCTCAGCGGGCCCGAGCGGGAGTACTTGGAGAGCTGGCAACGTGCATGAACGTGTCCTGACCGTGCCCGAGGAGGCCGAGCGAAAGAACTTGGCCGGCTTCATCGGTCACGCCTTGCGTTTGGACGAGTCCGCGGTCATCCGAATGCGTCGACGCGGCGATGCGCACCTGAGCGTCTGGGCGTCAACGGGTTTCGACGCTCTGGCGACGCGAACCGTGGCGGGCACCATCAACCCTGACGACACGTCGGCTGCCGGCGATCAGTTGCTCTCGGCGGTGGAGCAGGCAACAGGTGAGCTGATCGATCCGGGGTTCGCCATGGATTCGGCGTGGCGTGGGGCGTTGCCGCCGATGGACGGCTTCGAGCACCTGGACGACGTACCCGCCCGGGTGTTGATCGAACTGGCGCAACGGGGCAACGCCTTGGCGCTCGAGCATGGAAGTAGTCACGGGCCGCCGGCGTCGTTGCTCGATCAGGACGTGCTCGAGGTCAGTGGTCCGTCAGGCACGGTCGGGATCTCGATGCGAGTTATTTTTGCCTTGACCGCAATGGGATTCGTTCCGCACGCCGGATCCGAAGCGATGACTGCGGACATCGATCTCGAACAGATCGACGCGTCGGAACTGGTTCGGGTGCGGGCGAGTCGATCGTGGGTGCGCCTCGATGCACGGTTTGGTTCGATCTACCGTCACCGCGGTGGTTCGATACCGCTGATGGTTGCGCGGTAGGAGTTCAGGCGACGGCCACCACCAGCGCGATGGGGCCGCCGCCTGACGACGTGCGAGAGTGTTCGGTCAGATCAGCCACGCCGCAGCGTTGACGGGCAACTGACCGTCGACGAGTGGTGCGCTGCTCAACAGCAGCTGCCCGCTCGGCAGTGCGATCGGCACCTCCGTGGTGTTGAGAGCACAGATCAGACCGCCGCGTCGACGGAAAGCGAGGCAGCCGGGGGGACTGCCGTACCAATCGATGTCGGTGCCGGAAAACTCCGGCCTGGCGCTACGAAGTTCGAGGGCGGCGCGATACAGCGAGAGCATCGAGTCGACGTCCTCGATCTGAGCCTCCACGGTGAGCGTCGACCACTCGGCCGGCATCGGCAGCCAGGTACTCGCACCGGTGGTGAATCCGAAAGGCGGCTCGGTTCCTTCCCAGGGAAGGGGCACTCGACAGCCGTCGCGTCCTCGCTCGGCATGTCCGGATCGTTCCCAGACCGGGTCCTGTAGTGCATCGTCGGGCAGGTCGACGTTCGGCAGGCCGAGTTCGGCTCCGTTGTAGATGAAGCTCGCGCCCGGAAGCGCCAACTCGACGAGGATCATCGCCCGTGCGCGTTGCGTTCCGATCTCGCCCCCGCCGTAGCGCGTGACTTCACGTTCAACGTCGTGATTCGACAGTGTCCACGTGGGCACACCCCCGACCTCGGCGACGGCCGCGAGGGAGTTCTCCACGGCCTCTCGGACGGACTCGGCGGAGAATTCGGTTTCTGCAAGCCGGAAGTTGAATCCGAGATGCAGTTCGTCTGGCCGGATGTATTCGCCGAACTTCTGGTTGTCCTTCACCCAGATCTCGCCGACGGTCATCGCCTCCGGGAACTCGTCCATGACCTTGCGGATGCCGCGGTGGATTTCGTGAACTGCCGGATTGTTGAACCGCGGGTCGTCGTCGGAATTGCGCATGAGCTCGTTGAGCTCCCAGTCGTGGTCCGGCAAACCGTCGGGCTTGGCCATTCCGTGGGCCACGTCGATGCGGAATCCGTCGATTCCGCGCTCGAGCCAGAAGCGCAGAGTCTTGGCGAGGTCGTCGAAGACCTCGGGGTTGTCCCAGTTCAGGTCCGGCTGTTCCTTGGCGAAGATGTGCAGGTACCACTGGCCGGGTGTTCCGTCGGCTTCGGTGACGCGGGTCCATGCCGGGCCGCCGAAGATGCTCGGCCAGTTGTTCGGCGGTTCGTTGCCTTTTTCACCTTTGCCGTCTCGGAAGATGTAGCGGGATCGCTCCGCAGAACCGGGCGCCGACGCCAGGGCTGCCTTGAACCACTCGTGCTGATCACTCGTGTGGTTCGGGACCAAGTCCATGGTGACCTTGATTCCGCGCTCGTGGGCCGACGTGATCAGCGAATCCATCGTCGCCAGATCACCGAACAGGGGATCGATGTCGCGAGGATCCGAGACGTCGTAGCCGTGGTCTGCCATCGGTGACTTCATCACCGGGCTCAACCAGATCGCGTCGATGCCGAGCAGCTCGAGGTAGCCGAGTTTCTCCTCGACTCCGCCGAGGTCGCCGATACCGTCACTGCCCGAATCGGCAAAGGAACGCGGATAGATCTGATAGAAGACCGCCTCGTTCCACCACGGGGCTTCGGGCCGGCTTACAGAGGACGAATCCGCGGGGGTGCTCACAGCAGTTCATAGTGCCAAACGTCTGGCACTCTCACGACTTGGACACGGCAAAAGCGTGACTCTTTACCTAGCCTTGGTGTACTTTGCATTCACGCGGTGACTCCATGTGGCAACTTTGGTGTTACTGCCGGGGGAGAAGTATCGAGAATTCAACCAAGGGGGCTTGGCCTTGACTTTGTCGGCAATCGAAGCGGTCAGTTTGGATCACGTACTGCTCGACGATGATCCGATCAACCGTGACTGGATAATCTTCGGCACACCGGTTGCACGGTCGGCGCAATGGTCGGCGAGTAAAGACGGGACCACGACTACGCACGTCTGGGATTGCACGAAGGGGCGCTTCCGCTGGTACTTCCATGCGGACGAAATCGTGCACATCATCGAAGGGTCGGTCACCGTTCAGGGCGACGGAATCGCGAAACGAACCCTGGGCGTCGGCGATGCCGCACTCTTCCGGGCGGGCAGCTGGTCGGAGTGGGAGGTCGAAGAGTACGTGCGCAAGCACGCAATCTTGAGTTCTCCGCTACATCCCACGGTGTCGTTCGGGGTACGAGCGGCCCGCCGGATCGCGCGTGTGTTCAGGCCGAAGGCGAAGTAAACGGTCAGATGGCGGAGTTCACCATGGACGCAGCAGCCATCTCCATGTAGTCGATCAACTGCTTGCGGTGCACCGGGCTCAGGGTCTTCTCGTCGATGGACGCGATGGCGACGTGCATGCACCTAAGCCACGCATCACGCTCGATCGGGCCGATCACGAAAGGATTGTGGCGCATCCGCAGACGCGGATGCCCACGCTCCTCCGAGTACGTGTGCGGCCCGCCCCAGTACTGCTCGAGGAACATCCGCATCCGCCGCTCGGCCGGGCCGAGATCGGCCTCGGGGTAGAGCGGGCGCACAACCTCGTCCTTCGCGACTTCTTCGTAGAATCGCGCGGTGAGCTTGTGAAACGTCTCGGCTCCGCCGACGGCGTCGTAGAAGGTCTGCTGCACGTCGTGCTGTACGTCATTCATGGCAAGTTCCATTGTGCCTGACGGCCGTAGTGGTCGGTTTCCGGGTCGACGACGGTTGCATCGGGTCGGAATGCGTACCCATTCACCGGAAATTCACCGGCCGTCCTGGCAATTTTGTTCGAAATGGGAGTGCGTAACGCGATCATCCGTGGTCAACTTGGGGGCAGTCTCCCGGAGGTCGTATGAAGAACCGACATGCTGCACGCAATCACCGACAACTCCAGCCCACTAGCGCGCGGAACGACCACGCGTTAGGGGCTGTTCTGGAAGTTGTTCCTGACGGGTTCGCGCACACTGCTGACCCACTCTTTTCCGAAGAGCATTCTCACCTCGAGATGTTCCCTCCCGATCGCGTTGTGCCCGAGTGGGTAAAACGTCGGGTGCTACTGCTCAACGTCACGTACGAACCGCTGACCGCCCTTCCTGCCAGGCGCGCGGTCGTACTGATGGCCTGCGGCAAGGCCGATACCGTCCACGAGGACGAACAGGGCCCGGTAGTCCATTCTGCGGACTGGTCGGTGCAGGTTCCCTCGGTCATTCGATTGCGCACCTACGTGCGCGTTCCGTATCGCGCCCGCATCCCCATGACTCGTGCCGCACTGATGCATCGTGACCACTTCCGATGTGCGTACTGCGGAGCCAAAGCCGAAACCATCGACCACGTCGTTCCTCGCAGCCGAGGGGGCGGGCATTCGTGGGAGAACTGCGTCGCGTGCTGTGCCCCCTGCAATCACCGCAAGGCCGACAAGATGCTCAGCGAACTCGGATGGACTCTCCGTGCGGAATTGGTTCCCCCGTCCGGTCCGCATTGGCGTCTGCTCGCGGCGACCAAGGAATTGCATCCGGCGTGGATGCCGTATCTCGGCGTGGGCGCAGCCTGAGCTATGTGTCGGCGTGGGCGCAGCCTGAGCGGCGTTCTGTCGTCACCGAAACGAAATTGCCCGAGAATTTGTGGCCCTGACGCTTTCCTTCCTGGCGTTCTGGGCTACGTTATCTGGTGTGAGCATTCTCGAGGTAGTACTGATATACGTTGGGATTCCGGCCTTGATCACCGCGTTCTTCGCGGCTGCGTCCTTCCTCGGGAAGAAGACGCCGGGACCGGTTCCGCCGGCGTTCCATCTCGGTGAGTCGTGGGATCACGCTCCCGTGCTGTGGAGTGCTGTCGACGAAGTCACCGTTCGCGGTGGCCATCACGGCAGTGCACACGCAATCGAAGCCGGTTCGGCTGATCTGATCGGAGGGTCCGCAAGTGGCAAGTGGTGATCATTCGACCGCGCTCGCAGTAGCGCCCGAGGACCTGCCCGTCGGCAGCGTCGTCACGTCCAGCGGACGCGTTTCCGGTGTGCACCGCATCGGCGAGCCGTTCACCGACGATCTTCCGTTCGAGACCATGGATCTGGTCGCGCTCGACGTCGCGATGACCGAAGCGACGCGGGCCACCAAGGTGCGATTCAACGCCTACATCGGTGATCTCGGTTCTGATCCGGCAGCGGGCGCCGACGCACTGTTCCCGACCACGCCGGAAGCCGAGCGTTCCGTGCTGATCGCCGTCTCGCCCAACCAGCGCACCGTCGAGGTACGCAGCGGGCGGGCAATCGCCGATCGGGTCACTGATCGCGTTACCCAGCTCGGAGCAACGGCAGCTGTTGCATCCTTCAGTGAAGGCAACCTGATCGACGGACTGATCAGTGCCATCCGCGTTATGGCAGCCGCAATTTCAGCGCCGTAACTGTTTGTCAGACACAGGCCGGTGCCCGCGTCGATTCGTGAGAATCGACGCGGGCACCGGCCTTTCGCATGTCAGCTCGCGTCGAACTTTCGTGCTGCGAGTGAACGAACCACACCGGCCTGGCCTTCGACGACCAGACGACGTAACGCGGGAGGGATGTCGCCTTCGAGGAATCGGTCTGCCGCCGCGACGGATTCTGCGGAGATCGACCACGCCGGGTACAGCCCGATGACGACGGTCTGTGCCACTTCGCTCGAGCGTCGTTCCCACACCGCCGCGATGTCGGCGAAGTAACGGGAGACGAAGGGTTCGAGCAATTCGTCCTGGCCTTCGCGAGCGAACCCGCCGATGATCGATCGTGCGGTGATGTTGGGCACCGAGTCGTCGCCGACGACCTTCGCCCAGACCTCTTCCTTGACAGCGGCCTGCGGACGTCCGGCCGCGGCCGCCGCGGCCTGACGAGCGCCCGCAGCGGTCGGGTCACGCTGGGCTTCGGCGTCGATGAACGGAGTTGCGGTTCCTTCGGCGTCGATCTCACCGGCAGCTGCCAGTGCCCCGACGATGCGCCAGCGCAGGTCCGTGTCGACGATCAGGCCGTCGAGCCCAACGGTGGAGGGATCGGCGTCGAGCAATTCGCGCAGTACCTCGGTGTGCCACGGGGAGAGTGCTGCACCGGTGAGTGCGTTGACGAATGCCAGCTGGTGGTCGGACCCGGCCTCTGCCTCACGTGCGAGTTCGAGCAACCGATTGGCGAAGCTCGCCGCACCTTCGGCCTCGGCCCAGGCCGGATCTGCGTAGGAGCCGATGGCGGTTTGGGCTTGGAGCAAGAGACGTTGCACCACACCGACTTCGGTCTCCGAACTGATGCCGCGCTCGACCAGTGCGACGAAGTCGCGTGCCTTCAGTTCGGCCTGACGGGTCATTTCCCACGCCGCCGACCAGACCAGAGTGCGGGGGAGTGAGTCGGTGATGTCGCCGACCCGCTCGATCGCCGTCGCCAACGAGTCGGGATCGAGTCGCACGGAGCCGTAGGTGAGATCGTCGTCGTTGACCAACACGAGTGCACCGCGGGCGACGCCGACAAGTTCGGGGACGTCCGTGCTTTCCACAGCATCGAGGTCGAGTTCGACGCGATGGCTTCGCACCAACTTGCCGTCGACGTCGTCGTAGATGCCGATGGCGATCCGGTGGATTCGCCGCTCGCCGGCGCCTGGTGCCGCACCGTCCTGCAGGACGGCGAAGCGGGTGAACTTTCCGTCTGCGTCGACATCGAAGTCGGGGCGCAGGATGTTCAAACCGGTGGTCTTGAGCCACTGTCGACCCCAGTCGGAAAGGTCACGGCCCGAGGACTTTTCGAGTGAGCCCAGCAGATCGTCGAATGTTGCGTTTCCGAATGCATGCTCACGGAAGTACTCACGCAGTCCGGCGAGGAACGGCTCGAGTCCGACGTATGCGACCAACTGCTTGAGGACGCTGGCGCCCTTCGCGTAGGTGATGCCGTCGAAGTTGACCTCGACGGCAGCCAGGTCCGGAATGTCCGCGGCAATCGGGTGCGTCGACGGCAACTGATCCTGGCGGTATGCCCACGACTTCTCGACGTTGGCGAACGTCGTCCAGGCGTTCGTGTACTCCGTGGCCTCGGTCTGGCACAGGACCGAAGCGAATGTCGCGAACGACTCGTTGAGCCACAGGTCGTCCCACCACGCCATCGTGACGAGGTCGCCGAACCACATGTGCGCCATTTCGTGCAGCACCGTCTCGGCACGACGCTCGTACGAGTAGCGGGTCACCTTGGAGCGGAAGACGTAGTCCTCGAGGAAGGTCACGGCGCCGGCATTCTCCATCGCGCCCGCATTGAATTCGGGGACGAAGAGCTGGTCGTACTTGCCGAAGGCATAGGGAACACCGAAGTTGCGGTGGTAGAAGTCGAATCCCTGCTTGGTCTCGGTGAAAAGCCGCTCCTCGTCCATGAACTCGGCCAGCGAAGCGCGGCAGAAGATTCCGAGCGGGATGTCGCCGTGCTCGTCGGAGTAGTTGTCGGTCCACTGCGCGTAGGGACCGGCGATGAGCGCCACCAGGTACGTGCTCATCTTCGGGGTGGTCCGGAAAACGTGCTTGCCGGGATCGGCGGCGAGGGTCTCGACGACCGCGGAGTTGGAGATGACCTTCCACGACGTGGGAGCGGTGACGCGGACGTCGAACGTCGCCTTCAGATCGGGCTGATCGAAGCACGCGAACATGCGCTTGGCGTCAGCCGTCTCGAACTGTGAGTAGAGGTAGACGGCGTCATCGGTCGGGTCGACGAATCGGTGCAGCCCCTCGCCGGTGTGGGAGTAGATGCAATCGGCCTCGATGACCAACTCGTTGTCGGCAGCGAGGTCGGGAAGGCTGATGCCCGTCGACTCGTCGTAGTCGGAGACGTCGAGTGCGGTGCCGTTGAGGACCGCGGAATGGACTCGGGCCGCGACGATGTCGATGAAGCTGCTTGCTCCGGCCGTAGCCGTGAACGTGACGGTGGTCTTCGAAGAGAACGTCTCCTCGCCGGGTGCGTCGTTGCCGTCGGTGAGATCGAGTTCGATCAGGTAGTTCTCGACGGTCAGGATTGCTGACCGTTGCGCTGCGGTTTCGCGTGTCAGGTTCGGTGCGACCACAAAGATCTCCTCGTAGATGGTGCGGATCTATTACGTCCATCCCATCACGAAGAGAACGGCTTTACTCAAGCGGACACTTCTGCCAGCGGAATCTCCGGATCGGCCAGCCGCTCCGGATCGACAGGACGCGAAGAGGCGACCAATTCCTTGATGGCGTCACCGGCATCCCAGATGTTCACGTTCATGCCGGCGAGCACCTTGTTCGCGGAATCGAGCCAGAAGGCCAGGAACTCGCGCTTGTCGACGTCGCCGCGAGTGACGACACGGGAGTAGCCGCCGTGAGGTGCGTGACCCACGTATTCCATCCCGAGGTCGTACTGATCGGTGAAGAAATACGGCATGCGCACGTACTCGGCGGGCCGACCCAACATGGTGTCTGCGGCCGTCTCGGGTTGGTTGAGTGCGTTTGCCCAGTGCTCCACCCGAATTCGTGCATTCAGAATCGGATGCTGTGCGGCCGCGATGTCGCCTATTGCAACGACGTCGGGGTCGCTGCTCTGCAGACCGGCGTCGACGAGAACTCCGTTGTCGACGTCGATACCCGCCTCCGACGCCAACTCGGTGTTCGGCAACGCGCCGACAGCAATCAACACGGCGTCGGCCGGAATCACGGTGCCGTCGCTCAAAGTGACGCCGGCGGCGTGATCGCCGTCGACAGAGATTGCGCTGACGTCCGTGCCAGTGCGCAAGTCGACGCCGTTCTGGCGGTGCAGAGCGGCGAAGACCTCACCCATTTCCGGGCCCAGGGTCGATTCGAGCGGAAGGCCGGCATGTTCGAGCACGGTGACGTCGACGTCGAAACCGCGAGCCGACGCGGCAATTTCGAGACCGATCCAGCCGGCACCGATCACGATTAGCTTCTTGTCGGCGGCCAGGGTGCGCAGTAGCGCAGCGGCTTGATCGACTGTTCGCACGTAGTGAACGCCCTCGGCGTCGGACCCCGGGATGTCGAGGCGCCGCGAACGTGAGCCGGTGGCCAAGGCGAGCTTGTCGTAGCTGATCGTGGAACCGTCCGGAAGTGACACGGTGTGCGCAGCGGGGTCGATGGCCGTTGCCGTCGTTCCCGGACGAAGATCGATGTGATGGTCGCGGAACCACTCGCCGTCGTGGACGGTAAATTCGGGGAGTGTCTTCTTGCCTGCGAAGAACTCTTTCGACAGCGGCGGCCGCTCGTACGGAAGGTGGTCTTCTTCGCTCAATACGGTGATCTCACCGTCGAAATCTCTGTCACGCAGGGCTTCTGCGATCTTTGCGCCCGCGAGCCCGCCGCCGACGATCACGAATCTCCGGTTGGTGCTCATTACTGAACCACTCCTTCGTACTCGTTTCTTTTCGACACTACTGCGATCGGAAGGTGGTTCGGGGGAAAGCGCGGGAAGGATTGCGGGTTCATGATTGTTGGCAGAACGGGAGTATGTCCCCGAACTGACAGAACCTGACCGACATGAACTGATAGGGAGTTTCTTCGTGAGCGCAACCTCGAGTAAGACCACGGACACTGCTGACTTCTGGTTCGACCCGCTCTGCCCGTGGTGCTGGATCACCTCGCGCTGGATTCTCGAGGCCCAGCAGGTACGCGACATCGAGGCCAAGTTCCACGTGATGAGCCTTGCGGTTCTCAACGAGGGCCGCGACCTCCCCGACGAGTATCGCGAGATGATGACCAAGGCCTGGGGCCCGGTCCGCGTCGCTATCGCGGCAGCGCAGCTGAAGGGTGACGAGATCCTGCTGCCGCTGTACACGGCCATGGGTACGAAGATTCACAACGAGGGCAACAAGGACTTCGCCGACGTCATCAAGTCGTCGCTCGCCGAGGTCGGACTGCCGCCCGAACTGGCCGAGGCTGCCGACACCGACAAGTACGACGAGGCACTGCGTGAGAGCCACCACAAGGGCATGGACGCCGTCGGACCCGACGTCGGAACCCCGACGATCCATGTCAACGGCGTGGCGTTCTTCGGTCCCGTGCTGTCACGTATCCCGCGCGGCGAGGATGCAGGCAAGGTGTGGGACGGCGCCGTCGCGCTGGCCGGCTACCCGCACTTCTTCGAGCTCAAGCGGACCCGCAACGAGGATCCTCAGTTCGACTGAGCGGTAGTGAGCGCCGGATTTCGGTAGAGCTGACCGGGCCGGAAGAACAGATGCCCTGAGTGCGTGCGGTTGCGAAGCGCGGCCGCACGCCAGGTCAGCACCGGATGCGACGACAAGATGTTGACGAACCACGGGAAGAAACCGGATTCGAGTGTCGCGCGATCGGCGAGTTCGTCGAATCCGACCAGACCCACGAGATACTTTCCGGCGCCGAGGACACCCATGGCGCCCGGTGCTCCCTGTGGGCGCATGTGAAAACCGAAGTTGTCTGCCGTGTACTCCATGGAACGCGACAGCGAAGATCCGATCACCGGAATGTAGTTCGACGCGAACTGTCCCCACTGGCGCCAGTACGACGCATGCCCAGCAGCGATGTGGCCGACCTCGTGACCGATGATGAATGCGAGCGCATCGGGCTCGCGGGCCTGCCCACCGACCTCGAACAGGTCGCTGTAGACGACGACGAAACGCCGAAATCCGTGCCCTGACGCAAATGCGTTGATCCGTCCGTTCCCCAGCACGACGTAGGCATCCGGCGGAGTTTTCATGCCGAACCGTGCCGCGGCCTCGGCGACCAGCTGATACCCCTCCGGAAATTGCGAAGGCGTCATCTTGATTCCGTTGACCTGCTGCGATCCGTACAGCTGACCTCGCGCGAGGAACAGCAGGATCGGAGCCGCGAGCACCACGAGGATCCACGTCGACAGATCACCCGCAGCGATCAGAACGATCGCCACCACATAGGTGACGACTGTCGTCAGAACGGCGAGCACGAGTAGCGGGATTTCCCACGGGTGGCGAACCGCGTCACTGCCTGGTGACACACGAACGGCGGGTGCAGCGGCCTGGCCGTTGACGGGGTACATGGGCACCACGATAGGTGCGCTCGCGCGGCGATGCGTGTTCCTGAAAGTGTGACGTCGACCCGGGTGCGCCCGGCTGGTCGGGCCTGAGAGAATTGTCGCCATGCGCGTATACCTGGGTGCCGACCATGCCGGATTCGAACGTAAGAACGAGATCATCGAACACCTGAAAGCGAACGGCCACGAGGCTATCGACTGTGGTGCTCACGAGTACGACGCCGTGGACGACTACCCGGCATTCTGCATCGAAGCCGCAAAGCGCGTCGTTGCCGACGAGGGCAGCCTGGGAATCGTCCTGGGTGGCAGTGGCAACGGTGAGCAGATCGCCGCGAACAAGGTTCCCGGCGCACGGTGCGCTCTCGCTTGGAGCGTCGAAACGGCGAAGCTGGCCCGCGAGCACAACAACGCTCAGCTGATCGGCATCGGTGGACGTATGCATTCCCTGGAGGAATCACTCGCCATCGTCGACGCTTTCCTCGCCACCGCATGGTCGGGTGAAGAGCGTCATCAGCGTCGTATCGACATCTTGTCCGAGTACGAGAAGACCGGCGTCGCACCGGCTCTGCCGCAAGCCTGATCCGAAAGTTGTTCCGTGCCTGAAGGTCATACCCTGCATCGACTGGCACGGTTGCATGCCCGCAAGTTCGTCGGTTCACCGGTCCGCGTCCTCAGCCCGCAAGGCAGATTCGCCGAGGACGCGCGTCTGGTGGACGGACACGTACTCACGTCCTCGGATGCCTGGGGGAAGCACCTCTGGCACACCTATGACAACGGATTGACAGTTCACGTACACCTCGGGCTGTACGGAAAGTTCACCGACTCCGCCCTGCCGATGGAAGAACCGGTAGGCCAGGTCCGGATGCGAATGGTCGGTGCCGATTTCGGCACCGACCTTCGTGGTCCCACCGCCTGCGAAGTCCTACTGCCGCCTCAGGTCGCCGCGATCGAGGCCAGACTCGGGCCGGACCCACTGCGCCGCGGCGCGGATCCACACCAGGCATGGGTGCGAATCTCCAAGTCCAAGAAGGCGATCGGCGCGCTGCTCATGGATCAAGCGGTCCTGGCGGGTGTCGGCAACGTCTATCGCGCCGAACTTCTCTTTCGTCACGGAATCAGCCCTGAACGGCCGGGGAATCTCATCTCTCACGACGAATGGACTGCCATGTGGGCAGATCTTGTCGAATTGATGAAGGTTGGTGTCAGGCGCGGGAAGATGCACGTCGTTCGCGCCGAGCACGACAACGGTGATCCGGCGTACGCGAAGGATCGTCCGCGGACTTACGTTTACCGAAGAGCAGGATCGCCGTGCCGCGTGTGCGGCACACCGATCCTGCATTCCGTCATGGAGGCGCGAAACCTGTTCTGGTGCCCGGTGTGCCAGTCGGTTTAGAAGTCGAAGCCGCCGAAGTCTCCGCCGCCGAAATCGCCGCCTCCGAAGTCCCCGTAGTCGCTGCCTCCACCGTCTGCGGTGAAATCGGTGTTGTCGACACTTCCTTGATCCGCGCCGGAGTCACCGGCGTCCAAACCCTGATCTCCCGAGTCGCCCTGATCTCCCGAGTCGCCGGCTCCCGTATCGCCACCCTGCGCGAAAGCTTCTGCGCCGTAAGGAACCCCGGCCATGCCGGAGAACATGGTCGAGAACAGCATCATCGAACCCAGACCCCAGGCGCCGGCGACGAGGGCAGGCTTCCACCAGGGTTCGGAGTACCAGCCGGCCGGGACCGGGCGTCCGGCGACTCGGCCACCGGGGTAGTAGTTGGGTGTGTGCGACGACGGATTGGGTGATGCCGCGACCTTGCGGCCCTCGAATTCGACCTCACGGTCTTCGGTGACCGAACCCGCAGCCTTCTGTCCGTCGATGGAAGGAACTTCCGGTCCCGGATCCATGCCCATTGCCACCCGCGCCGCGCGGATGTAGTAAAGCCCTTCCAGCGCAGTCTGTTTCGCGAGACGTGCCTGCACCGGCGTTGCGGCTTGATCGATCTGCGAGCCTGCGGCGTTGTACCGTTCGGCCGCGTCGGCGAGGGCTTGGCGCGACGCGTCGTCACTGCCGGTCAGGTTGTAGACCTGACCGCCGAGGCGTTCGATCGCCTGCCTGGCATCGGCTTTCGCGTCGTCGAGTTGTGTTGCGCTGTGGCCGGAACCGCGTTGCTGGCTTTTCATGACCAGAAATACGACTACGGCCAGAACGACGAGTATGAGAAGAATCGTGGTCACGAGTGGCCTCCCGAGCAGAATCGATCCGGACAACTCCAGGATACGGACCACAGGGGAGTGGCCTGAGTGCACAAAGTCTGAACACAAAAAATCCGCACCGGCCAGGCCGATGCGGATTTTTGTGGAGTTTCCCTCCTCATGGAGGGGATGACGGGAATCGAACCCGCGTGATCAGTTTGGAAGACTGAGGCTCTACCATTGAGCTACATCCCCGTGCATACGACAACTCGGGATCGCCGTGTTCGTCGTCTGCGATACGAAACTGTACCCAATGCCCCACCGGATTTCATAATCGGGGGGTTGGAGAAGTTCGATACCGTCGTTCACCTGGGGAATTGCCGAAATGCCCGGCGAGTCGGGGTGTCTTGCCTTGCGGCCCGGCTTCTGATTCCGGCTGTCATCACGTTTCGTTCAGCCAAGGCTGTATGTGGCGGCGGTCGGATGACATACTGACGGGGTCGGACAGGCGGGCCGTGTACAAACGACGGTCGGGTTCGTGAGAGAGTAGTGAGCGCGATAGGGTTGTGCGCGGTCACCGATGGTGGCTGCCTTTGTGGCCCGCTGTCTTTGTGGCCTCGGATGGCCGTATCGTGTGTTTCATGTGATCGGAAACGGGATGTAGCGCAGCTTGGTAGCGCATCCGCTTTGGGAGCGGAGGGTCGCAGGTTCAAATCCTGTCATCCCGACAAGTACGTACATGGCACTTCACCTCCAGTAAGTCCGGGAGTGAAGTGCCGCGCCAGACAGCAGTACCGATTCAACACAAGTTGTGAGCAAGACCAGACGAAGGAGCGAAGTTTCGTGAAGAGCACCGTCGAGCAGCTCAGCCCGACGCGAGTCCGTATCAACGTTGAGGTGCCCTTCGCGGAACTCAAGTCTGATTTCGACAAGGCCTACAAGGCCCTCGCGCAGCAGATTCGTCTCCCCGGCTTCCGTCCCGGCAAGGCTCCGGCTCGCCTCCTCGAAGCACGTGTCGGTCGCGGCGCTGTGCTCGAGCAGGTCGTCAACGACGCTCTGCCGTCGCGTTACTCCGAGGCTGTCACCAGCGCCGGCGTGAAGGCCATCGGCCAGCCCGAGATCGAGGTCACCAAGATCGAAGACGGCGAGCTCCTCGAGTTCACCGCCGAGGTCGACGTGCGCCCCGAGATCGAGCTCCCTGACTTCAGCTCCATCAACGTCGAGGTCGATCCGATCGAGATCACCGACGAAGCCATCGAAGAGCAGTTGCTTTCGCTGCGTCAGCGTTTCGGCACCCTCACCGGCGTCGACCGCGCAGTCGAGGACGGCGACTTCGTCTCCATCGACCTGTCGGCCACCGTCGACGGCGAGAACGTTGCCGAGGCAACCGCTAGCGGACTGTCGCACGAGGTCGGATCGGGCCAGCTCATCGAGGGCCTCGACGAAGCCATCATCGGCCTCAAGGCGGGGGAGTCCAAGGACTTCACGTCGACGCTGGTCGCCGGCGAGTACGCGGGCAAGGAAGCTGTTGTCACCGTGACCGTGCAGACGGTCAAGGAGCGCGAGCTTCCGGCTGAGGACGACGAGTTCGCTCAGCTCGCCAGCGAGTTCGACACCCTGGAAGAACTGAAGGCTGACCTCCGCGAGCGCGTCGCACGCGTCCGCAAGGTCGAGCAGGCCGGTCAGATCCGCGACAAGGTTCTCGAGCAGCTGCTCGAGACGGTCGAGGTTCCGTTGCCGGAAGCCGTCGTCAAGGCTGAGGTCGATGCTGCACTGCATGACGCCGTTCACGGTCTCGATCACGACGAAGAGGCACTGAACAAGCTCCTCGAAGAGCAGGGCAGCAGCCGCGAAGAGTTCGACAAGGATGCCCAGGAAGCCGCTGAGCGCTCCGTCAAGACGCAGCTCTTGCTCGACTCGATCGCCGATGCGGGCAACGTCACCGTCGGTCAGGACGAGCTCACCGAGCGCATCCTGTTCCAGGCGCAGCGTTACGGCATGGCTCCTGAGCAGTTCATCCAGCAGATCCAGCAGGCCAACCAGCTCGGCGCCGTCTTCGCAGACGTCCGTCGTGGCAAGGCTCTCGCGTCCGTCGTCGAGTCGGCCGGTGTCAAGGACACCTCCGGCGCCGTTGTCGACACCGCTGAACTGTTCGGCAGCAGCGAGGACGAAACCGAAGCGGATGCGTCTGATTCCGCCGAGAGCGAAGACAAGTAAAAACGCAGGCGGACGGGTGTTTTCACCACGATCGACTGCACTGAGTTTTCCGCTTTGAGCGAAGTAGGGCGGCACCGGGACTCCGGTGCCGCCCTACTTCGTTACTGTCTGTGTCAGTAGAAGTGTTTCGCATAGACGATCCACCGCACAAGTAGATCCACATAGAAGGCAGGTACCGTGACTTCCAATCACCTGGAGACTTTGCAGAGTCCCGCCATGACTTCAGCGACCGCTGGGTTGAACCTCAGCGACTCGGTGTACGAGCGCTTGCTGCGAGAGCGCATCATTTTCCTCGGTACCCAGGTCGACGACGACATCGCCAACAAGCTGTGCGCGCAGATCCTGCTGCTCTCGGCCGAGGACCCGACGCGAGACATCTCGCTCTACATCAACTCGCCCGGTGGATCTGTCACCGCAGGTATGGCGATCTTCGACACGATGCAGTTCGCCGAGTGCGACATCGCCACCTTCGGTATGGGCCTTGCGGCGTCGATGGGTCAGTTCCTACTCTCGGCAGGCACCAAGGGCAAGCGTTACGCACTGCCTCACGCCCGCATCATGATGCACCAGCCGTCCGCCGGTATCGGTGGTTCCGCCAGTGACATCGCGATCATGGCCGAGCAGTTCAAGCACACCAAGCGCGAAATGGCCGAGCTGATCGCTCAGCACACCGGCCAGACGGTCGAGCAGATCACCGCGGACTCCGACCGTGACCGTTGGTTCACGGCGAAGGAAGCTCTCGAGTACGGCTTCGTCGACCACGTCGTCTCCCGTGCGAATCAGGCCGGCGGCACCGGCAACTGAGCCGGTTCGTCCATCCTTTCGCTGCCCAATTCATACTTTGGAGAACTGATGACCAATCTTTTCGGAGCTAACTCGCTGGGCGGCCAGGCGCCGTCGGGCCCCCAATCGCGTTACATCCTGCCCCAGTTCACGGAGCAGACCAGCTACGGCGTCAAGACGTCCGACCCGTACAACAAGCTGTTCGAGGAGCGCATCATCTTCCTCGGCTCGCAGGTCGACGACGTCTCCGCCAACGACCTCATGGCACAGTTGCTGGTTCTCGAATCGCAGGATCCGGACCGCGACATCACCATGTACATCAACTCGCCCGGTGGTTCGTTCACCGCGCTGATGGCGATCTACGACACGATGCAGTACGTCCGTGCCGACATCTCCACCGTCTGCCTCGGTCAGGCTGCTTCGGCAGCTGCTGTCCTTCTCGCCGGTGGTACGCCGGGCAAGCGCTTCGCGCTCCCCAACTCGCGCATTCTGATTCACCAGCCGGCCACGGGCGGCATCCAGGGTCAGGTTTCCGATCTGGAGATCCAGGCTGCGGAAATCGAGCGTATGCGTCGACTCATGGAGAGCACGCTGTCGCTGCACACTGGCAAGGATCCGGAGACCATCCGCGTCGACACCGATCGCGATAAGATCCTCACGGCCGAGCAGGCCAAGGAGTACGGCATCATCGACGACGTGCTGGCTTACCGGAAGCTCAGCGCACAGAAGTAGTCGATTTCCGCCTCGTGTCGAGGATCTGTATTCCGATTCCCGACACGAGGCGGACACGTCGAGAAGTGCCTGGTGGAGCGCTCGCCAGGCTGAAATCTCGACTCTTTTCTTTTTTATCCGCAGGCGAAACGCCGAGAACAGGTCGACCCCGTTCGGGATCTGCGGGTACCGTCACTTCACGGGCTGGTTCTCGACCGGCGTTCTGCGATTGTTCGACCAGATTTGTTCGATCAGTTTGTTGATCAGTTTGTCTGATCCGACAACTTCTGATCTGACAACTTCTGATCTGATACCGAGTACTGCGGAGCGTCTCGACCGATCGAGTGGCGGCGAGTGCACGTACATGATGGAAAGTAGGGACCTCACGAGATGGCACGCATCGGCGACGGCGGGGATCTGCTCAAGTGCTCTTTCTGCGGCAAGAGTCAGAAGCAGGTCAAAAAGCTCATTGCAGGACCCGGGGTGTACATCTGCGACGAGTGCATCGACCTCTGCAACGAGATCATCGAAGAGGAATTGGCCGAATCGAGCGAGGTCAAGCTCGACGAGCTTCCCAAGCCTGCGGAGATCCGAGAATTCCTCGAGAACTACGTCATCGGTCAGGATTCCGCCAAGCGGACGCTGGCCGTGGCCGTCTACAACCACTACAAGCGCATTCAGGCCGGAGACAAGGGCCGTGATGCGCGGGGTGAGACGGTTGAGCTCGCAAAATCCAACATCTTGATGCTCGGCCCCACCGGCTGTGGCAAGACGTACCTCGCTCAGACTCTCGCGAAGATGCTCAACGTCCCGTTCGCCATCGCCGATGCGACGGCGTTGACCGAGGCCGGCTACGTCGGTGAGGACGTCGAGAACATTCTGCTCAAGCTGATTCAGGCTGCCGACTACGACGTCAAGCGCGCCGAGACCGGAATCATCTACATCGACGAGGTCGACAAGATCGCTCGCAAGAGCGAGAACCCGTCGATCACGCGTGACGTCTCCGGCGAAGGTGTTCAGCAGGCGTTGCTGAAGATCCTCGAAGGTACGCAGGCGAGCGTCCCGCCGCAGGGTGGTCGCAAGCATCCGCACCAGGAATTCATTCAGATCGACACCACGAACGTGCTGTTCATCGTCGCGGGTGCTTTCGCTGGTCTCGAGCGGATCGTCTCCGATCGTGTCGGCAAGCGCGGTATCGGTTTCGGCGCCGAGGTTCGGTCGAAGGCCGAACTGGATACGGTCGATCGTTTCGCCGAGGTCATGCCGGAGGATTTGATCAAGTTCGGTCTGATTCCCGAGTTCATCGGCCGTTTGCCGATGATCGCGTCGGTGACCAACCTCGACAAGGAATCGCTCGTTCAGATCTTGTCGGAGCCCAAGAACGCTCTCGTCAAGCAGTACCGTCGTCTCTTCGACATGGACGGCGTCGAACTCGAGTTCACCGAAGAAGCGCTCGACGCTATCGCCGATCAGGCGATCTTGCGTGGAACCGGCGCTCGTGGCCTGCGCGCCATCATGGAAGAGGTTCTTCTTCCGGTGATGTACGACATCCCCAGCCGTGACGACGTCGAAAAGGTGGTCGTCACCGCGGAGACCGTCAACGACAACGTACTTCCGACCATCGTTCCGCGTAAGCCGGAGCGTGGCGAGCGTCGCGACAAGACGGCGTAGAAACTTCAAAACGACTGTGGCCCGGTATCTCTCGCGAGAGATACCGGGCCACAGTCGTTCGTGCAACACAGTGGTTCGTGCAGGGTGTCTGGGGGTGTTCGGCTAGATCGGGTTGCCGAGTTCCTTGAGGGGAGTGCGGAACGTCTCCTTGGCGGTGAACGCGGAGATCGCGCAGATGACGCAGGCCACCGATGTCAGAATGGCAACGGGCATCCAGTGTGTCTTGTCCCCGCCCATGAGGGCGTTGCCGATGGCGGGCGCAAAGCCTGCGAGGGCGAAGCCGACCTGGGTGCCGATCGCGATGCCGGAGTAGCGGACCTTGGTGTTGAACATTTCGGAGTAGAACGACGGCCAGATGGCATTCGGGGCAGCGTAGAAGACGGACATCAATCCGATTGCGGCCAGGAAGATCAGCGGGACGTTGCCGCTGGCGATTGCGCCGAAGTACACGTAGATGAACACCGCGCTACCGAGGGCGCCACCGATGAACAGCGGCCTGCGACCGATCCGGTCGGAGAGAATCGCCCAGGCGGGCTGGCTGAGCAAGGCCACGGCGTTGGCTGCGATAGCCACCCAGAGCATGGTCGACTTCGGGATCCCCACTTCCTCGGTGGTCGCGAAGGCGAGTCCGAAGACGGAGAAGATGGTCGAGACGACGGCGATGAAAGCGCAGCAGATCACGCGAATCAGATTTGCGCTGTGGGTGCGAAGGAGATCGGCAACAGGCAATTTGGCGACGGCCTTCGACTCCTGCTGCTCGGTGAACTCTTCCGGCTCTTCGAGCTTGAGACGCATGATGTATGCAGCCACGAGAACGATCAGGCTGCCCCAGAACGGGATTCGCCAGCCCCACGTGTAGAGGATGTCGTCGGGGAGTGCGGCGATGGGCAGGAAGACGAGGCTGGCGAGGATGAAGCCGGCCTGGGTGCCGTTGAGGGTCCAGCTGCAGAAGAATGCCCGTCGACCTTCGGGAGCGTGTTCGAGAGTCAGTGAGCTGGCGCCACTCTGTTCGCCAGCGGCGGAGATGCCCTGAGCGATTCTCATCAGGACCAGCAGTATCGGTGCAAGAACTCCGATCGAATCCGCGCTGGGAATACATCCGATGAGGAATGTTGCTGCGCCCATCATGATGAGCGTGAGCAGCATGATCTTCTTGCGGCCGACGCGGTCACCGAAATGGCCGAGGACTACAGCGCCGAGGGGACGCGCGACGTACGCGACACCGAAGGTGGCCAGCGAAAGCAGTGCCGCATGTCCGCTGTCCGGGAAGAACACGGTGGGGAAGATGAGTGCAGCGGCGGAGGCGTAGATGTAGAAGTCATAGTACTCGAGCATGCTGCCGAGAAACGACGACGTTGCGGCGCGCTTGACCTTGGTCGTGTCCGGCCTGGCCAAGGATCCCGCCTCGGGGCCGGACGGTGTAACCGTGCTAGCTGACATGCTCATCTCCTGGGTGGAAGCGTCGTGGAGGCTCTACATCCGCCGATGATGTTCGTCGAGGGTGTTCGTATCGAGAACGTCTGTGCGGAGAGCGATACAAGGAATGTAACCGACGCCACAGCAACTACACAAGATTATTAACCAAATAGTTCATAAAAATCTACCGGCGGACTCTTCGCACGTCGAAACCGCAGTTCAGGCGGTCAGGAGCCTGGCTGCGCGGCGGCCGCCACCAACTGCGCCACCTGTTCCTCGGTGATGCCGAGGCCGAAGGTGGCGAGTTTTCCGAGCGGCATCGAGCCTGCGAGTGCCATCATCTCGGGGCTGACCGCCTGTGCACCGTCGCCCGCTGCGGCAGCCATGGCGGCGCCGAGAACTGCGCTGCCGACGGGATGGGCGAGCCATTCGCCGATGGTCGACATGGCGTCGAGCGTGCCGACGCCGACGTTCCCGGCCAGGGTGATCGTGTCGGTGGTTGCGATGTCCCGAGACGAGAAGCCGACGCGGATCTCGTAGTCGCCAGGTTCGATCGCCCAGTCCTGCGCCGCGACGGACCAATAGGCGAATGCCCTGGTGTCGAGCGTGATGGCCACAGTCGCGGATTCGTCGGGGTCGAGGTAAACCTTGGCAAAGCCCTTCAATTCCTGCGCGGGTCGATCGATGCTTGCCGAGGCGTCGTGGACGTAGACCTGAACGACGGTGCTGCCCGATCGGTCGCCGCTGTTGCGCACGGTGACGGTCACTTCGGCGGAGTTCTCACCGGCCTCGACGGAGGTATCGGTGATGTCGAAGGTGGTGTAGCTCAGCCCGAACCCGAACGGGTACGCCACTTCGCGCAGCGCGGAGTCGTAGTAGCGGTATCCCACGTACAGGCCTTCGCCGTAGCGGACGTGCTGCTGTGATCCCGGGAAATGCAGATACGACGGATTGTCTTGGAGGCGAAGCGGAATGGTCTCCGTGAGGCGGCCGGACGGATTCGTGATGCCGAACAGAAGATCGGCAATCGCCGAGCCGCCCGCCTGGCCGAGTAGCCAGCCCTCGAGGATTGCGGCGGCATGATCCTTCCAAGGCTCGATCGAAACCACACCGCCGTTGGCGAGCACGACGACCGTGTTCGGGTTCGCGCCGTGGACCGCTTCCAGCAGGGCGATCTGGTCAGCCGGCAGTTCGATGTCGGTTCGGTCGAATCCTTCGGATTCTGTGGCGGACGGTAGTCCGAGGAACAGCACCGCGACGTCAGCGCGGCGTGCGGCGTCGACTGCCTCGGTGACCATGTGGTCGTCCGGAGTGCCGTCGAAGGTGAAGCCCGGTGCGAAAGTGACGCGGTCGGCGCCTTCGAGGTCGAGGATCGCGTCCAAGGCATTGTCGAGCTTGGTTGGAACCACCTGTGAACTGCCGGCCCCCTGGTACCGCGGGCTGCACGCGAATTCGCCGATCACCGCGACAGTTTGCCCGCCGGGGGTCAGCGGCAGTAGTTCTCCGTCGTTGGCCAGCAAGACAGCGGACTCCGCTGCAGCGGTCCGTGCCAGTTCGTGGTGACGCTCGACGTCGTACGTGTGGCCTTCGGTGCGCGCGGCGGCGGTGCGTTTCACGAGCGTCGACAGTCGTTCGGCTGCAGTGGTGAGCACGGATTCGTCCAGGTCGCCGCCGCGCACGGCGTCGACGATCTGGGTATCGGTTCCGGTCGGCGGCATTTCCAGGTCGAGGCCCGCGGCGAGTGCCGCCACGCGGTCGTTGACCGCTCCCCAGTCCGAAACGACGAGGCCGTCGAAGCCCCACTGTTCGCGGAGTACCTCGGTGAGTAGCCAATGGTTCTGGCTCGAGTACACACCGTTGATCTTGTTGTACGAGCACATGACCGTCGTCGGGGCCGCGGTCTTTACGGCGTATTCGAAGCCGGCCAGATAGATCTCGCGCAGCGTCCGTTCGTCGACATCGGCACTGACTCTCATCCGGTCGTGTTCTTGGTTGTTGGCAGCGAAGTGCTTGAGCGAGGTTCCGACGCCGCGAGACTGGATGCCGGTGATCAGCGCTGCCGCGACGCGGCCGGAGAGGAACGGGTCCTCGGAGACGTATTCGAAATTCCTGCCACACAAGGGTGATCGTTTGATGTTGATGCCTGGGCCGAGGAGGACCGAGACCTGTTCGGCTTTGGCTTCGTCGCCCAGAGCCTCACCGACCTGGCGGATGAGGTCGAGGTTCCACGACGAGCCCAACCCGACCGCCGGTGGGAAACACGTCGCTGGAATGCTGTGGCCGAGTCCGAGTGCGTCGCCGCCCTCGGGTTGTTTCCGGACTCCGTGCGGACCGTCGGTCAGGAGTATCGATTCGATTCCGGCAACGGACTGGCTGTGCCAGAAATCCGAGCCGGACGTCAACGACGCCTTCTCCTCGAGTGAAAGCCCGTCTACGTAATTCTCGGTCACGTCATTCCTCCCGGTGGCAGCTGTGAGTTCCACTCACCACCGTAGGGGGATTTTTCGGACTTCGGGGTAGGTCAGGACGGCGCCTTCGAGGTCAGGAACGCAACAACCATGTCGCCGAGCATTGTTCGGAGATGCTCACGATGCGTCGAGTCGGTCAGATCGCGGTCGAAGAGCGCTTTGAAGGTGTACCGATTGGCGATACGAAAGACGCAGTAACTGCTGATCAACATGTGAATATCGAGCGCATCGACGTCGGAGCGGAATGCCCCAGACTGCTGCCCGTCGTGCAGGATCTGCGAGACCAGGTCGGCGGCAGGGGCGCCGAGGCCGCTGAGTAACTCGGATTTCTCGATGTGCTCGCCGCGGAGCATGTTCTCGTTGGCCACGAGCCGAATGAAATTCGGGTGCTGTTCGTGGTGGTCGAAGGTGAGTTCGGCCAAAGCGCGGACTGCTGCCGTGGGGTTCAATCCCTCGAGGTCGAGTTCACGTTCCTGCGCACGAATGACGCTGTACGCATGCTCGAGTACCGACTTGTACAGCCCTTCCTTGTCGGTGAAGTAGTAGTAGATCATGCGCTTGGTGGTATGCGTCTTGGTTGCGATCTCGTCGACCCGGGCGCCGGCGAAGCCTTTGTCGGCAAACTCCTCGGTCGCGACGGCGATGATGTTCACCCTGGTCAGATCGCTGTTTCGGCGTCGTTTCTCCGGCTTCGACACCACAGAGTTCACTGACTGCTCGGAAACCATGTGCTCACTCTATCTGCCAGCAGTTTGTCGACTTTGCTTGTCGAGTTCACGTCGGGGGAGTAACGTCCAGTGAACTAACTCACTAGTTCGTACATTAGTTTCGAGCGTCAACCCCGAGGTGCCCTTGATGACTCCATCTCTACCGGTTCTGGTCCTCAACGGACCCAACTTGAATCTGTTGGGCCAGCGCCAACCGGAGTTCTACGGGAGAGACACCCTGGACGACGTCGTTTCCCGCTGTGAAGCGGCGGCCGAGAAGTTCGGAGTGGTGGTCGAGGCAAAGCAGTCGAACCACGAGGGCCAACTGATCGATTGGGTCCACGAGGCCAGGGGAAATGTCGCGGGCATCGTCATCAATCCCGGTGGGTACTCGCACACCTCCGTTGCGTTGCGCGACGCTCTGGTCACACTCGATGCCCCCGTCGTGGAGGTGCACATCAGCAACATCCACAGTCGCGAAGAATTCCGTCACCACTCGTATGTCTCCGGCATCGCCGACGCCGTCATCTGTGGATTGGGAATCGACGGATACAGCGCCGCAGTCGAATTCGTCTGCATCCGAGAAGGGAAGAACTGATGAGTGATTCGATCCTCTGCGGTCTGATCGGCACCGGAATCGGAGCCTCCTTGACTCCGATCCTGCACGAGGAAGAAGGGCGCAGACAGGGCCTGCCTTACGTCTACTGCATCCTCGATCTCGACGTGATGGGAATGGCGCCGTCGGACATCGGTGAACTTCTCACCTATGCAAGACGTTTCGGCTTCCGCGGCCTCAACATCACTCACCCGTGCAAGCAGTTGGTGATCGAGCACCTCGACGAGCTCTCGCCGGATGCGAGCCGGCTCGGTGCGGTGAACACGGTCCTCTTCGACTCCGGCAAGGCGATCGGACACAACACTGATTGGTCGGGCTTCGGCCGAAATTTCGACGACGGACTTCCCAGAGCGCAGCTCGATCGCGTCGTGCAGCTCGGTGCCGGCGGAGCCGGTGCGGCGGTTGCCTATGCAGCGCTCACCCGCGGTGTCGGGACACTGACGTTGGTCGATTCGAGCCTGCCTCGCGCGGAGGAACTTGCACAAACCTTCGCGCAGCAGTTTCCGGCGCAGGTTGTCGAGGCGCGACACACGAGCGACCTCGGCGAAGTGCTCGGCAGTGCAAACGGATTGATCCACGCGACGCCGATGGGAATGGCGGCTCATCCCGGAATGGCATTCTCGCCGGATCTGCTCCGTCCAGATCTGTGGGTAGCGGAAATCGTCTACCGCCCGCTCGAGACCGAGCTGTTGCGTCAAGCGAGGTTGATCGGAGCCCCGACGCTCAGCGGAGGCGGAATGACTGTCTTTCAGGCCGTCGACGCGTTCCGGATCTTCACGGGCATCGAGCCCGACAGTAAGCGGATGCTCGCGCACATGACGGAACTCGTGCACGGCGAACAGACTGCGGCAGCGCTGTGAGTGCCCCGGTCCGGACGTCGATCGCGACGGTATCGCTCAGTGGGACTCTCGAGGAGAAGCTCGACGCCATCGCTGCTGCCGGCTTCGACGGCTTCGAGGTGTTCGAGCCGGATTTTGTCGCTTCGCCGTGGTCCCCGAAGGAATTACGAACGCGGGCTGCGGATCTGGGCTTGACCCTCGATCTGTATCAGCCGTTCCGTGACTTCGACACGGTGGACGAGGCCCAATTTGCTCGGAATCTTGTTCGAGTGCAACGCAAATTCGAGCTGATGGATCAACTGGGGTGCGAGACGCTCCTGGTGTGCTCCTCGCCCCTGCCGACCGCAAGTCACGATGACGGTCAGTTGACAGAGCAGTTCGGAGCTCTCGCCGAACTGGCGTCCGAGCACGGCAAGAAGGTTGCCTACGAGGCGCTCGCGTGGGGTGCCCACGTCAATACGTACGGCCATGCGTGGCAGATCGTCGAGGGCGTCGACCATCCTTCGCTCGGTACCTGTCTGGACAGCTTTCACATCCTCTCGCGCGGTGACGATCCCGCCGGAATTCGCGAGATTCCCGGCGAGAAGATCTTCTTCCTCCAGTTGGCGGACGCTCCGTTCTTGGCGATGGACATCCTCCAGTGGAGCCGGCATCACCGAAACTTCCCGGGGCAGGGCAGCTTCGATCTCAGTGCGTTCGCTCAGCATGTCTACGCCACCGGTTACGACGGACCGTGGTCGCTCGAGATCTTCAACGACGTATTCCGCCGCGCGGACACCCAGCGGACGGCAATCGACGCTCATCGGTCGCTCCTCCATCTGGAAGAACAGGTCGCCGCCGCGAACCCTGCCGCCGGTGGACTCACGCTGTTCACCGCCCCGGAGCGCACCCCGCTCGAAGGGATCGTGTCTCTGCGAATCGCTGCAGGTCCGGCTAAACAGGACCAGGTGCACTCGATGCTCTCTCGCGTCGGTTTTCATCTGGTCGGACGGCACCACGATCACGACTTGCAGTTGTGGCGGCACGGACCGCTCACCGTTGCCGTCGACGCGACAGCGGGCACGGTGTGGACGGCGCCCGGGCTCCCCGCGGATCTGCCGGTTCTCACTCAGATCGGCATCAGGGCAACCGAACCCGAAGTGTGGGGAGAGCGCGCTCTGGCTCTCGAAGTACCGGCGACGCGCGTGCAGTTGCCCGGTTCGAGCGACGAGAACTCCGAGGTACCGGACGTCGTACGCTTGAAGGTCACCGATGCGACATCGATCGACCTTCGTGGCCCCGGCAGCGCTGCAGCGTGGGAATCGGCATTCGAGATCTACCCGCTGCCCGCCGAGCGCAATCGTGAACAGGGCGCAGTGTTCACCGGGATCGACCACGTGGCACTGGCAGTTCCGGCCGAGAGTTGGGACGGCATCATGCTGCTCCTGCGGTCCGTGTTCGAGATGCAACCGCACGAGGGGCAGGACGTCACCGATTCGGTCGGACTCATGCGGAGCCAGGCACTCACGCTCGTTCAGGACGGTGACGGACATACCCTGCGGATCTCACTGAACATGGTGGAGGGCAGTCGAAGCGGGCTGCCGACGGTCCGTCGCGGCGGCGTCAGCCACGTCGCTTTCGCGTGTGAGAACATCTTCGGTGCCGCTGCGTCCATGCAGGACTGGGGCTTTGCTCCGCTACCCATTTCCCCGAATTACTACGACGATCTGGACGCACGTTTCGGTCTGAATTCAGAACTGCTCGACCGGATGCGCAGCGCCGGAATCCTTTACGACGCTGACGCCCGCGGTGAGTTCTTCCACCTGTTCACCCCGACGGTCGGGGGAGACCTGTTCTTCGAGGTCGTGCAGCGAGTGGGTGGATACGAGGGCTACGGGGAGGTCAACTCCGCTGTGCGACTGTCGGCTCAGTTGCGCGCGAATCAGACGTGACCTCGACTCGGTGCGGGTGCGAGTAGATGTTCATCGAATCGCCGCGGATGAAACCGGCGAGGGTCAACCCCGATTCCTGTGCCAGCTCCACGGCCAATGACGACGGCGCGGAGACTGCGCCCAGAATCGGAATGCCCGCCATGACGGCCTTCTGGACGAGTTCGAACGACGCCCGCCCACTGACGATCAGGATCGTGTCGTAGAGCGGCACTCGGCCGTCGGTGATTGCCCAACCGATCACCTTGTCGACTGCGTTGTGCCGGCCGACGTCCTCGCGCAGCGCCAGGAGTTCGCCGGTGGCGGTGAACAATCCGGCTGCGTGCAGGCCTCCGGTGCGCTCGAAGATCCGTTGGCTCTCCCGAAGCGTGACCGGCATGGCCGACAGGACGGTGGAGGTGACGGAAGTCGTGTCACCGACCAGGGGATGCCGCGTGGTGGTTCGGACGGCATCGAGTGACGTCTTGCCGCACACGCCGCACGCGGAACTGACGACGGTGTTGCGATCGGTGGTGTGATCGGGCAACGGCACTCCGGGAGCGAGCGCGATGTCGAGGACGTTGTAGGTGTTCGCGCCGGTTTCGTCGACGCCGTCGCAGTACCGGACGACGCTCACGTCGTCGCGGGTACCGATGACGCCTTCGCTGAGAAGGAATCCGTGGACGAGGTCGACGTCGTTGCCTGGTGTTCGCATCGTCACGGCCAGCACCTGACCGCCAACCCTCATTTCGAGTGGTTCTTCGACGGCCAGCGTGTCGGGGCGCGTGACGACCCGATCACCCGAGATTCGAACGACCGGTGTTCGTGCGGTGACCCGTCCCATCTCAGGCGCCTGATGCTTCGAGTCGAACAGTGACGGCCTTCGAGACCGGCGTGTTCGACTTGGCTGCAACGTGTTCGAGGGGAACGAGCGGATTTGTCTCGGGGTAGTACGCCGCCGCATTGCCGCGGGGGGTGTCGTAGGAGACGATGCGGAATTCCGTGACCCGACGCTCTTCGAGTGTTCCGTCTGGTGTTGTCCACTCGGACACGATGTCGACGAGATCGCCGTCGCGGAATCCGAGTGCAGTGATGTCTTCGGCATTGACGAGGATGACCTTGCGTCCGCCCTTGATACCGCGGTATCTGTCGTCGAGGCCGTAGATCGTGGTGTTGTACTGGTCGTGGCTGCGCATGGTCTGCAGAATCAGGCGCCCGCTCGGAGTGGGTATCCAGTGCAGTTCGTTCACGCCGAAGTTGGCTTTGCCGGTGTGCGTGCGGAACTCACGCGAGTCACGCGGTGGGTGTGGGAGCTGGAATCCATCCGGCTGGCGAACCCGGGTGTTGTAGTTTTCGCATCCGGGCACCACTCGTGAGATGGAGTCGCGAATCAGGTCGTAGTTGCCCTCGAAGGCCGACCAGCGGACGGAGTGATCGCTGCCGAGTAGTTCGCGGGCGAGTTGGCAGATGATGGCGACTTCGCTACGTAGGTAGGGGCTGACCGGCGTGAGGCGTCCGCGCGACAGGTGCACCATGGACATCGAATCTTCCACGGAGACAAGCTGCTTTCCGCCGGCCTGGACGTCGAGGTCCGTGCGTCCGAGGGTGGGGAGGATGATTGCGGTCTGCCCGTGAACGACGTGGCTTCGGTTCAGTTTGGTGGAAACCTGAACGGTGAGTTCGCATTGGCGCAGCGCGGTTTCGGTGGCTGCGGTGTCCGGGCTGGCCTGGATGAAGTTGCCGCCCATCGCCATGAAGAAGCTTGCCTTGCCGGCATTCATCGCGCGGATCGCGTCCACGGTGTCCCACCCGTGCTTGCGAGGGCTCGAGATCGAGAACTCGGTGTCGAGTGCGGACAGGAACTCTTCCGGCATCTTCTCCCAGATGCCCATCGTGCGGTCACCCTGGACATTGGAGTGTCCTCGCACCGGACAGACCCCGGCACCGGGTTTGCCCATCATTCCACGCATGAGCAGCAGGTTGACCGCTTCTTCGATGGTGGCGACTCCGTGTGTGTGCTGAGTGATGCCCATGGCCCAGCAGGTGACGGTTCGCTCGGAGCGGGCAAGCGCGGCAGCCGTTTCCTCGAGCTGCGCCATCGACAGGCCCGTCGCCTCGAGTACCGTGTCGAGATCGACCGCGCGGATGTGCTTCTCGTATTCGTCCCAACCGGCGCAGTAGCGGTCGACGAATGCGCGATCGACCACGGTGCCGGGAGCGCGATCTTCCTGCTCGAGCAGCAGCTTCCCCAAGCCTTGGAACAGCGCCATGTCGCCGCCCAGCCGGATCTGCAGGAACTCGTCCGCGATGTCGACTCCGTGCCCGATCACGCCGGAGACTTTCTGCGGATCCTTGAACCGTCGCAATCCCGCCTCGGGGAGGGGATTGATGGCAATGATCTTGGCGCCGTTGCCCTTTGCCTTCTCGAGTGTCGAGAGCATTCGAGGGTGGTTGGTGCCGGGATTCTGTCCGGCGATGAGGATGAGATCGGCGTTCTCGAGGTCGGGAACGGTCACCGAGCCTTTGCCGATGCCGATGGATTCGGTCAGTGCGCTTCCGGACGACTCGTGACACATGTTGGAACAGTCGGGCATGTTGTTGGTGCCGTAGCTTCGAATCATCAACTGGTAGAGAAACGCTGCTTCGTTGGATGTGCGGCCGGAGGTGTAGAACACTGCTTCGTCCGGCGACGCGAGGCCGTTCAGATGTTCGGCGATCAGTGCGTACGCGCCGTCCCAGTCGATCGGCTGGTAATGGGTTGCTCCCGGGGTCAGGACCATCGGGTGCGTCAGTCGGCCCTGTTGGCCGAGCCAGTAATCGGTCTTGCCTTCGAGGTCGGTGATCGAGTGCTCCGCGAAGAATTCGGGTGTGACGGTGCGAAGCGTTGCTTCCTCGGCAACGGCCTTCGCTCCGTTCTCGCAGAACTCGGCGGGCTTGCGATGTCCGGGAGTCTCCGGCCACGCACACCCCGGGCAGTCGAAGCCGTGACGCTGGTTGAGCCTGGTGAGCGTTCGGGCGGTCCGCAAGGCTCCCATCTGCTCGATTCCTCGTTGCAGCGACACCAGAACGGCTGGCACTCCGGCCGCGTAGTCCTTGGGGTGCGTGACTTCGAGATCCGATTCGTCGATGTCTTTCGAGGGGCCCTGGCGCGTCATGTCTCCATACTGGCCCGAACGGCGCGGTACTGCCATCGAATGGGCCGGTCGAACTCACCGGAATGCGACATTCATCGGCTAGCCTTACCTACCGAACGAGCGGACTTAAGGGGTAAGAGCATGGATCGAACGGACGCAGGTCGGCTGACCCGGCGCGGATTTCTGATCGGCACGTCGGGAGCGTTGCTGGCATTCGCCGCAGCCTGCTCCAGTTCGAACGACGAGGACACGCCCCCCAGCGGCGACTCTGCGGGATCGATCACCCACAAATTTGGGGCTACCGAGCTGCCCGAGGATCCGCAGCGGATCGTCAGTGTCGGATACAACGATCAAGATGCGATCCTCGCCCTCGGTGGGACTTTGGTCGGAACCTTCGACTGGTACGGCGATTACCCCTACGGTGTGTGGCCATGGGCGCAGCCGTTGTTGAACGGGGCGACTCCCGAGATCATCGGAACCGCGGGCACCACCATTCAGATGGAGAAGGTCGCTGCCACGACACCCGACCTGATTGTCGGCACCTACTCCGGGCTCACTCAGGCGCAGTACGACAAACTCAGTGCCATAGCGCCGACGGTGGCGCAGCCGAAGGAGTTCGCGGATTACGGAATCCCCTGGCAGAACCAGACGACCATCATCGGCGAAGCGCTGGGGCAGCAAGGAAAGGCCACCGAGCTGATCGCCGGCGTCGACAAGAAGTTCGCCGACGTGAAGACGGCCAATCCGGCGTTTGCCGGCAAGACCGTTCTGGTCGGCGCGTTGAAGGGGCCGGGGCAATTCGGGGTCTACGGACCGGAAGACCCCAAGGTGAGGTTCTTCACTGAACTCGGATTCGTGAATCCGCCTGTCACCGATCAGATCACGGGTAACTTCGCCGAGATCAGCACCGAGCAACTCTCGCTTGCGGACGTCGACGTACTCGTCTGGTACGCCGGTGGTGGCTACGGCGACAAGCTTCGGGCGGAATTGGACAAGACCCCGATCTACCAGGAACTCGACGTCGTGAAGGACGGCCGCGCGATCATTCTGGAAGACGCTGCTGCCGAAGCCATGACGTGGAGCACCGTACTGAGCTTGCCGTATGCGCTCGAACAGATTCCGCCGCGGATTGCGGGCTTGCTCGTCTGATCGGTTCAAGGACAGCGCTGTTCAAAGTCCAGGGATTCGGACAGTCGGCGGTACTCTCGCCTCATGGGTGTACACGTGCGGCCGGCTGTCCGATCCGATATTCCGGCGCTGTCGGCGGTGTTGGCCGAGGCGTTCGAAGATGATCCCTTGATGGCCTGGATGTTGCCGGACGAGGACTCCAGGGCTGAGCGCCTGACGAAACTGTTTGCCGCAGAAGCTCGTTACCACCACTTCGCCGGTGGCGGTGTCGAGGTGGCCACCGATGACAACGGCGTGATCGGCGGGGCAACCCTGTGGGATCCGCCGGGGCGGTGGAAGCAGTCGTGGATTTCCGGGCTCGTGAGCCTGCCCGCAATGGTGCGTGTCTTCGGCAGGGGGCTACGACACGCGGCCGAGGTCAGCTCCGTTCTCGAAGGAGCACATCCGAATTCGCCGCACTGGTACCTCGCGACGGTCGGGACCGGCAGCGCGGCGCGCGGTGGGGGATACGGCAAAGCCCTACTGAACTCCCGGTTGGAGCGTTGCGATCGTGAACACGTCGACGCTTACCTCGAGAGCAGCAAGGAATCGAACATCCCGTACTACAACCGCTTCGGTTTCGAAGTGACCCGTGACATCGTGATGCCAGGCGGCGGGCCGACGATCTACGCAATGATGCGTCAACCGCGGGGCGCGTGATACCAACTAGTGGTGACCCAGATTCCCGAGCTCCACGCAGGCACACCGTTCGACGAACTCGACGACTACATCGCCTTGGCCAGGTTGTCCGGCCTGGTGTTGTCACCTGACGGTTCGCTGCTGATCTGCGCGCGCGCCGTTCTCGACGACGAGCGCGCCGAATACGTGTCCTCGTTGTGGGAGATCGACCCGGAAGGTCGGCGTCCTGCACGTCGGTTGACCTGGGGTTCGACCAGCGAGTCCGGTGCTGCCTTCGCGTTCGACGGCGACGTACTCTTCACTGCCACGCGAGCCGTGCCGGGCGAGAAGGATCCGCAACCAGCACTCTGGCGCCTACCCGCGGCGGGCGGAGAAGCTCAGCTGCTGATCTCGCGTCCCGGTGGTGTCTCGTCGGTATCAGCGGCCAAGGCGGCGCCGACGTTCGTGGCACAGACGTCGGTCATGGCCTCGGCGATCAGCCTCGACCAGGACGATCAGGTGCGATCCGCGCGCAAGGACAAGAAGGTCACGGCGATGCTGCACACTGGTTATCCGGTGCGGCACTGGGACCACGACCTGGGCCCCGATCATCCGCATCTGGTTGTCGCCGAGACGGATTCGAAGGAATCCGTCGAGTTGCGGGACATCACTCCAACTGCAGGCGCGGCGCTGCGAGAGACGTCGACCACGATTTCCGACGACGGTCTCTTCGTCGTGACAACGTGGACTGTCGGCGATGCGAGTGCCGCCCGCCGATCGACGTTGGTTCGGATCGACACGGTGACCGGCGACCGAACCACCCTTGTCGACGAGGCCGACGCGGACGTCTACAACCCGGTGCTCTCGCCGGACGGAACCAAGCTCGCGTTCATCCGGGAGACTCTCACCACGCCGGAGTCCGCACCGCGAATGACTCTGCAGCTCTACGACTTCGGATCCGGTGCCGTGACCGGCGTGGCCGACGGCTGGGATCGCTGGCCTACCTCACTTGCCTGGCTACCCGACGGATCCGGGCTGGTGGTCACCGCTGACGACGGCGGCCGAGGGCCGATCTTCACCATCGACCTGTGGGGTCAGCCGGTGCGCCTGACAGCCGACGACGCGGCGTACACCGATGTTCGAGTGGCGCCGGACGGCGAGTCGATCTACGCGTTGCGAGCCTCGTACGAAGCGCCCCCGCACGTGGTGCGGGTGGATCTGGGATCCGGTGAGATCACCGCACTTCGTGGACCCGACGCATTGCCGGAGCTGCCGGGAACACTGACCGAGATCACCGCTCGCGCCGAGGACGGTTCGACAGTCCGGAGTTGGTTGGCACTGCCGACCGGCGCCGCACCGCACGCGCCGGTGCCGTTGCTCCTCTGGGTCCACGGCGGCCCACTCGGTTCGTGGAACACCTGGTCCTGGCGGTGGAACCCGTGGCTGCTCGTCGCCAAGGGCTATGCCGTACTGCTGCCCGATCCCGCACTCTCGACCGGATACGGGCAGGATTTCGTCCAGCGCGGGTGGGGTCAGTGGGGCAAGGCGCCCTTCACCGATCTGATGGCGATCACCGATGCTGCCGTCGCGCAGCCCGAGATCGACCCTAAGCGAACCGGCGCGATGGGTGGTTCGTTCGGCGGTTACATGGCCAACTGGATCGCCGGCCATACCAACCGTTTCGACGCGATCGTCACCCACGCAAGCCTCTGGGCACTCGATCAATTCGGCCCGACGACGGACGCGGCCTGGTACTGGCAACGCGAGATGTCGCCGGAGATGGCCGTCGAGAACTCGCCACACCTGTACGTCGCGGACATCACGACTCCGATGCTGGTCATCCATGGCGACAAGGACTACCGGGTTCCGATCGGTGAGGGCTTGCGACTCTGGTACGAACTGCTCGCCGAGTCAGGTCTGCCCGCCGACGACGACGGGAAAACGGACCATCGCTTCCTGTACTTCCCCGACGAGAATCACTGGGTGCTCAAGCCGCAGCACACCAAGATCTGGTACGAGGTGGTCACCGCGTTCCTCTCCGAGCACGTTCTCGGCGAAGATGTCGCGCTGCCGGAGATTCTGGGCTGAACGCGCGCATGCCTCGTTCGGCTGAAGCAGCCGAACGAGGCATGATCGTCTTCGCGCGGATCCGGACCGGACTCAGGCGCCGGGGCAACGAACGGTGTACGACCACTCGGTGTGGTCAGGGCCCGTGACGCGAACCAGAACGGACGACGCCCCACCGGCGGGCACGTTGACGACCGCCGAACCGGTTCCCTCGTTGATGTTGTCGCCGATGTATCCGGTGCTGTGGATCAACCGACCTTCGTAGTACACCTCGATCAGGTCCGGGACGTTTTCGGTCTCGTAGCCGAGCACGAACGAGGTCGGGCCACCGCGGCCGAGTTCGTGCTTGGTGCTGGTGATTCCTGCGCCGCCCGAGACGGTCGAGGCGTCGCAGCGCTGCGTGGGTGCAAACGATCCGCCGCCGCCGCTGCCGCTGGCCAGGCCACTGAGAATGTCCCTGACGTTGCCACTGGCCAGGCCGTTGACGATGTCCGTCGCGCTGGTCGAGCCGGCGTTCAGGCCGCTGAGGACGTCGTTGAGGTTCCCAGTGGCGATCCCGCCGACGATGTCGCCCACGCTGCCGCTGGCGATGCCGTTTGCGATGTCGTTCCCGATATCGCCGACGCTTCCGTTGATCGTGGCGCTGCCACTGTCGATGCTTCCTTGCACACTTTCTTCGATGCCGGGGGCAGCGGACGCAGTCGCCGGAAGCACGAGGGCAACCGCCGCTCCGATCGTCGCGGCCGCCGCCAAGGTTCGAACGCCGGGACGGCGAGAACTCCAGTTGTTCAACATATTTGCTCCACAGGTAGTTGGTCGGTCGTCCTTCAGAGCGATCCTGTCAGCGGAGCGGATCGGTGAATATCGTTTGTTCGGCTGACCCCGGACTGCGGGGCAGTCGTTCGTGTGCGCCGCGGCGGCCGACGGGCGAATTCGTTCACGACGGGGGAGTCATTAGGATCAAGTGGTGACCAGTGCAGCTCCAGAGAACCCCCAGACCCCCGCCGACGCCCTACCCAAGAGCTGGGACCCCAGCGCTGTAGAGGCCGATCTGTATCAAGGCTGGGTAGACGCCGGGTACTTCCAGGCCGACGCGACCAGCGACAAGCCCGGCTACTCCATCGTGCTGCCGCCCCCGAACGTCACGGGCAGCTTGCACATGGGCCATGCCCTGGATCACACCCTCATGGACGTGCTCAGCCGTCGCAAGCGGATGCAGGGCTACGAGGTGCTGTGGCTACCTGGCATGGATCACGCCGGTATCGCCACGCAGTCCGTCGTCGAGAAGCAGCTCGCTGCCGACGGCAAGACAAAGGAAGATTTCGGCCGCGAGCTCTTCATCGACAAGGTCTGGGATTGGAAGCGCGAATCCGGTGGAACCATCGGGGGCCAGATGCGGCGCATCGGTGACGGTGTCGACTGGAGTCGCGATCGTTTCACGATGGACGAGGGCCTCTCGCGTGCCGTCCAGACCGTCTTCAAGCGCATGTTCGACGAGGGTCTGATCTACCGCGCCGAGCGTCTCGTGAACTGGTCGCCGGTGCTGCAGACCGCGATCTCCGACATCGAGGTGAAGTTCGAGGACGTCGAGGGTGAGCTGGTTTCCCTGCGCTACGGCTCGCTCGACGACAACGAGCCGCACGTCATCGTCGCGACCACTCGCGTCGAGACGATGCTCGGTGATACCGCAGTGGCGGTCCATCCCGAAGACGAGCGCTACAAGCACCTCATCGGAACCACTCTCGATCATCCGTTCACCGGGCGTCAGATTCCGATCATCGCGGACGACTACGTCGACCCCGAGTTCGGAACCGGCGCAGTGAAGATCACGCCGGCTCACGACCCCAACGACTTCGAGATGGGCCTGCGGCACAACCTGCCGATGCCCACCATCATGGACAAGACCGGCAAGATCGCCGACACGGGAACCGAATTCGACGGTATGGACCGCTTCGAGGCTCGCGTCAAGGTTCGCGAAGCTCTCGCCGAGCAGGGCCGCGTCGTCGCCGAGAAGCGCCCGTACCTGCACAGCGTCGGGCACTCCGAGCGCAGTGGCGAGGCCATCGAGCCTCGTCTCTCGTTGCAGTGGTGGGTCAAGGTCGAGACGCTCGCCAAGGCTGCGGGTGACGCGGTTCGCAACGGGGACACCGTCATTCACCCGGCGAGCCAGGAACCGCGATGGTTCGACTGGGTCGACAATATGCACGACTGGTGCATTTCCCGCCAGCTCTGGTGGGGCCACCGCATTCCGGTCTGGTACGGCCCCGAGGGTGAAGTTGCGTGCTTCGGTCCCGACGAAACGGCACCGGAAGGCTGGGTCCAGGATCCCGACGTCCTCGACACCTGGTTCTCCTCGGGACTGTGGCCCTTCTCGACGATGGGCTGGCCCGACAACACGCCCGAGCTCGAAAAGTTCTATCCCACCAGCGTTCTCGTCACCGGCTACGACATCCTGTTCTTCTGGGTCGCCCGTATGATGATGTTCGGCACCTACGTGTCCGAGGACGAGTCGATCACCGCCGGTCCGGGTAAGTCCGGCGCGCAGATGCCGTTCAAGGACGTGTTCCTGCACGGACTGGTCCGCGATCAGTACGGCAAGAAGATGTCGAAGTCTCGCGGCAACGGTATCGACCCACTCGACTGGGTCGATCGTTTCGGCGCCGACGCCCTGCGATTCACACTCGCGCGCGGCGCCAACCCGGGCAGTGACCTGTCCGTCGGTGAGGATTCGGCGCAGTCCTCGCGCAACTTCGCGACCAAGTTGTTCAACGCGACCAAGTTCGCACTGATGAACGGCGCTGCTCCCGCGCCGCTGCCCGCTCGAAGCGAACTGACCGACGCCGATCGTTGGATCCTCGACCGTCTCGACACGGTCCAGGCCGAGGCGGACGCCGCCTTCGATCGCTACGAGTTCAGCAAGGCGTGCGAAGGCTTGTTCCACTTCGCGTGGGACGAGGTCTGTGACTGGTACCTCGAACTCGCCAAGGTGCAGTTCGCCGCCGACGAGGCTGTCGCCGCGAACACCCGCGCCGTGCTCGGCAACGTTCTCGATGCACTGCTCCGCCTCCTGCACCCGGTCATTCCGTTCGTGACCGAAACCCTGTGGAAGGTGCTCACCGGTGGTGAATCCGTCGTCGTCGCCGACTGGCCGACGTTGTCCGGTGTGGCGGTCGACACCCAGGCAGCCACCAGGATCGAAGACACGCAGAAGCTGATCACCGAGGTGCGACGTTTCCGAAACGATCAGGGGCTCAAGCCTTCCCAGAAGGTTCCGGCTCGTGCGTCCGGACTCTCGGAGGCAGGCATGGACGGCCAGTTCGCCTACGTGGCGGCGCTTGCCAAGCTGACCGAACCCGAAGAGGAGTTCACCGCGTCGATCTCCGTCGAGGTGCGTCTGAGCCAGGGCACCGTCACGGTCGACATCGACACCTCGGGCACCATCGACCTCGGCGCGGAGAAGAAGCGGCTCGAAAAGGACCTCGCGGCAGCGCAGAAGGAGCTCGTCACCGCTGACAACAAGCTGGCGAACGAGGCCTTCCTGGCGAAGGCGCCCGACGCCGTCGTCGACAAGATCAAGACACGTCGCCAGATCGCCGTCGAAGAGATCGAGCGCATCACAGGACGTCTGAAGGAGTTGGCCGACAAGTGAGTTCGTACGAGCCGTCCCAATTCGACGCTCAGAGTTCGGTTCCGACTCCGGTCGACATCGCCGAACTGGCGCTGGTGGAAGCAGAACTCGACAAGCGTTGGCCTGAGACCAAGATCGAGCCGTCACTGACTCGTATCGAGGCGCTCATGGATGTCCTGGGCTCACCGCAGCACAACTATCCGTCGGTGCACGTCACGGGAACCAACGGCAAGACGTCGGTGACGCGCATGATCGACTCCTTGATGAGCGCTCTGCATCGTCGTACCGGCCGAACCACCAGCCCTCATCTGCAGATCGCGACCGAGCGGATCAGCATCGACGGTCATCCGATCTCCCCGCGGCTCTACGTGGACACGTTCCGCGAGATCGAGCCGTACGTGCAGATGATCGACGCACAGTCGCAGGAAGCCGGGGGACCGGCGATGAGCAAGTTCGAAGTGCTCACTGCGATGGCCTATGCGGCATTCGCGGAGGCTCCGGTGGACGTCGCCGTGGTCGAGGTCGGCCTCGGCGGACGCTGGGACGCCACGAACGTGATCGACGGACAGGTCGCGGTGATCACGCCGATCAGCCTCGATCACGCCGAGTACCTGGGCACCGACCTGGCCGGAATCGCGGAGGAGAAGGCCGGGATCATCAAGAAGGGCCGCGAGGACTTGGTTCCGGTGGACACCGTCGCGATCATCGCCGAGCAGACTCCAGAAGTCATGGAGGTATTGCTGCGCCGAGCAGTCGAGGTCGAGGCCGCGGTCGCGCGTGAAGGCTCGGAGTTCAAGGTGCTTGCTCGCCAGATCGCGGTAGGTGGACAGCAGCTCGAACTTCAAGGCCTGAGTGGTGTGTACACCGACATCTTCCTCCCCCTTCACGGTGAGCATCAGGCGCGCAACGCCGCGCTCGCGCTCGCTGCCGTCGAAGCGTTCTTCGGCGCCGGTCCGGATCGACAACTCGATCAGGACGCTATCCGCAACGGGTTCGCCTCGATCGTCAATCCCGGTCGCCTCGAACGTGTTCGGAGTGCGCCGACGGTCTTTCTCGACGCCGCCCACAATCCTGACGGTGCGCGTGCTCTCGCCGCCGCACTGGCCGCGGAGTTCGACTTCCGCAAGCTCGTGGGAGTTGTCAGCGTGATGGCGGACAAGGACGTCGACGCCATCTTGACCGCATTCGAATCCGTCTTCGACGAGATCGTCGTCACCCACAACGGGTCACCCCGGGCGATGGATGTCGAGGAGCTGGCGAACATTGCCGTCGCGAAGTTCGGCGACGAGCGCGTCGTCGTGGCGCCGGTGCTTGCCGACGCGCTGGAAGTCGCGATCGAAATCGCCGAGCAGGTCGCCGAACCCGGCGAAGCCGTATCAGGGGCAGGTGTGGTGGTGACGGGATCCGTCGTGACCGCAGGCGCCGCCCGCACGCTGTTCGGAAAGGACCCCGCGTGAGTACCCCGTCAGATGCCAATCCCGAGTCCGGAGGCCACGAGCCCGGAGACCCCGAGTCCGGAGACACTGCCGGCGAGTTCGGGCCTCCGACCAAGGACCCCTGGAAAAGTTTCCGCGGAGTGATGGCCGGAACCCTGATCCTCGAGGCGATCGTCGTGCTGCTGGCTTTGCCGGTTGTCGCGGTCGTCGGCGGTGGCCTCACCGCGGCCTCCGCGGGATTCATCATCGGGTTGGCGGTACTGATGATTCTGGGAGCCGGCGTCCAGGGCAAGCCGTGGGCGATGGGGTTCAACGTCGCACTGCAGGTGATTCTTCTGTTCGGATTCTTCGTCCACCCGTCGATTGCCGGTGTGGCGATCACCTTCGGGATCGTCTGGGGATACCTCGTCTACCTGCAGAGAGACATCAAGCGCCGGATGGACAAGGGCCTGCTTCCCGGCCAGCGGGACTGACCATTTAGGCTGTCCGCTGTGACTGAGCGCACCCTCGTACTGATCAAGCCCGACGCCGTTGCCCGTGGATACGTAGGAGAAATCCTCAGCCGTATCGAGCGCAAAGGCCTGACAATTGCAGCACTCGAACTCCGTGTAGCTTCCGAAGAGGTGGCTGGTAGCCACTACGCAGAACACGCCGAGCGCCCGTTCTACCCGAGCTTGTTGGAGTTCATCACCTCCGGTCCGCTGGTGGCCGCAGTGCTCGAAGGCCCCCGCGCCATCGCTGCTTTCCGTCAGTTGGCCGGCGGAACCGACCCGGTCGACAAAGCTCTTCCGGGCACCATCCGTGGCGACTTCGGACTCGAAGCGCAGCAGAACCTCGTTCACGGCAGTGACTCCGTGGAGTCGGCAGAGCGCGAAATCGCTCTGTGGTTCCCCGCGCTGTCGTCCATCTGAATCTTCGATCGGGGCCTCTGGCCCACATGTAACGGGCCTCTGGCCCACATGAACGGGCCTTCGGCCCACATCTCCACAGCGAATTCTCGGCACGTATCCCACATCGGTGCGCCCTTTGCAGTTGCAGGCGCGTTGGTGTGGGATACTGCTTTCAGTTGAACCGCAATTTGTTTTACGCACGTTCAACCGGATGACACCTAGGTTCGATGCCCTTTCATCGCTGCTCCAGGTCAACAGGAAATCCCTGGACCTCTGCACGCTGGATGATCAGGCGCTCGCGCACAGGACAACGGCCATCCAGCCAGGCACTTCATGTGCTCGCAGTGAATAACGGGCATTGCGGACCATGCGGAGCGAGACCTTACAATCTCGCACTCACTTCTGAGTGCGAGTACACACAGCACGCTCCCGCGTGGCCGCGTGACAACTCGACTTCTGGGTTGGACGCGCCCGGGGGCTGAGGAGACTTACGTGGCCGATCAATCCCCAACCGAATCAGATTCCAGCACCACCCCGGAATTTCCCGACAAGATGCGCGTACACGCGCTGGCGAAGCTGCTCGGTGTCACCAGCAAGCAGGTCCTTGCCGAAGCCGCAGCGCTCGGTACCGAATTGCGCAGTGCGCAGTCGAGTCTCCAACGGGACGTTGCCCAGCGGATTCACGCCTCGCTGACTTCCGCGGCCGAGGCCATCGAGCCGGTCGTGGCCGAGCTCGATACCCTCATCGACCCGGTTGTCGAGGCCCCGGTTGCCGAGGCCCCTGTTGCGGAAGAGCCTGTTGCAGAGGCTCCGGCCGAGAAGCCTGTCAGGGCTCGTCGCACCCGCAAAAAGGTCGTTGTCGAAGAACCGGCCGCCGAAGAACCTTCAGCAGAAGAAGCAGTGGATCCGGCTGTCGCCGAGATCAGCGCTGGACTCGACGCCGCTGCTGCGCTGCAGAGCAAGGAAGCCGAGCAGTCCGATCTGTTCACTTCCTTCGAGGCGCCGCAGACCCATCAGCCCGAGGTGGCTCCCGCCGCGCCGCAGGTCCCGCTGTTCCTGCAGCCGGATCTCGAAGCCGCCGAGGTAGCTCCGCGTCGCCGTCGCGCACGCCGCGAGCCCGCTGCACCGGCGGTCGTCGAAGAGAAGCAGACAACTACGGAAGCCGAAACCGTCGTTCCCGAGGCAGCACCGGTTGCAGTTCCTGCCGTCGAAGAGCCGGCTGTGACCGCACCGCAAACCGAGGGCGAGAGCGCCGAGTCCGAGGACGAGGACGACGATCAGCCGCGTCGCCGTCGTCGTGGACGCCGTGGACGTGGGCGTGGTCGCGGTGAACAGGGTGGCGAGCAGGGTTCGGACGAAGAGTCGGATACCGCTGCCGAATCGGAGCAGGAATCTGCCCCTGCGGCAGTCGAGAAGCAAACCGACGACGCTGCCGGCGAAGAATCCGGTGATAAGTCCGAGTCCACCGCGGATGCGGATTCCGAGAATGCCGACGATTCCGATCTCGATGCCGACGGATCGAGCCGCCGTCGCCGCCGTCGTCGTCGTCGCAAGACCGGCACCGACGGCGCCACCGACGCGACTGCGACGTCCGAGGACGATCCGCCGAACACCGTCGTTCACGAGCGCGAACCTCGCAACAAGACCCGCGTCAAGGACGAGGTCCAGGGCATCAGTGGTTCGACACGTCTGGAAGCCAAGCGTCAGCGTCGCCGCGACGGTCGTGACGCCGGTCGTCGTCGTCCGCCGATTCTGACCGAGTCGGAGTTCCTCGCGCGTCGTGAGGCCGTCGATCGCGTCATGGTTGTGCGTGATCGAGCAGACAGCGGTCAGCCGCATGCGACTACACAGGTAGCAGTCCTCGAAGACGGAGTGTTGGTCGAGCACTTCGTCACCAACTCGGCGTCCGCGTCGATGGTCGGCAACGTGTACCTCGGACGTGTCCAGAACGTGCTCCCCAGCATGGAAGCGGCGTTCATCGACATCGGACGTGGCCGCAACGGCGTTCTCTACGCCGGTGAGGTCAACTGGGAGGCTGCCGGTCTCGGTGGCAACTCGCGCAAGATCGAGCAGGCCCTCAAGCCGGGCGATCAGGTGCTCGTTCAGGTCAGCAAGGATCCGGTCGGCCACAAAGGTGCTCGACTGACCACACAGATTTCGCTTGCCGGTCGTTTCCTCGTCTACGTGCCCGGTGGTACGTCCACGGGTATCAGCCGCAAGCTTCCGGACACCGAGCGCAAGCGTCTCAAGGAAATCTTGCGCGACATCGTTCCCGCCGACGCCGGCGTGATCATTCGCACGGCGTCCGAGGGCGTCAGCGAAGAAGAGTTGGCGCGCGACGTGACTCGTCTGCAGGCTCAGTGGGCCGGCATCGAGGAGCAGGCCGCGGCTGCGGACACCGGTAAGTCCGGCAACCCGCAGGCGCTGTACGAAGAGCCTGACATGCTGGTCAAGGTCATTCGCGATCTGTTCAACGAGGACTTCTCCAAGCTGGTCATCGAGGGTGAGAAGGCGCATACGACGGTCGAGAACTACATCAACTCCGTTGCGCCCGACCTGCTTCCGCGACTCGAGAAGTACACGCCGAACAACGGTATCGACGTCTTCGCCGCTCGCCGTATCGACGAGCAGTTGGCCAAGGCACTCGATCGCAAGGTGTGGCTGCCGTCCGGCGGCACCTTGGTGATCGATCGCACCGAGGCCATGACCGTCGTCGACGTCAACACCGGAAAGTTCACCGGAGCCGGCGGAAACCTCGAAGAGACTGTTACCCGCAACAACCTCGAAGCAGCCGAGGAGATCGTTCGCCAGATGCGCCTGCGGGACATCGGCGGAATGATCGTCGTCGACTTCATCGACATGGTCCTCGAATCGAACCGGGACCTGGTCCTGCGTCGGCTCACCGAATGCCTGGGTCGCGATCGCACGCGCCATCAGGTGTCGGAGGTCACGTCACTCGGACTCGTGCAGATGACGCGCAAGAAGTTGGGCACCGGATTGGTCGAGGCCTTCTCGACCACCTGTGAGCACTGCCACGGCCGCGGCATCATCGTCCACTCCGAGCCGGTCGAGGTGAAGTCCTCGGACGACGGGGGATCGCGTTCGGGCTCGCAGCGAAGCGAATCCGGCACCTCGCGCAAGAACAAGCGAGGCCGCGGAGACAAGTCGCCTTCGACCGAGTCCAACGGACAGGAAGCTCCGGCGCCGGAGGTTCCGGCTGTCGACGCGACCGTCAAGCGGGCTCATCCGGTGGCATTGGCGATGGCCTCGCACCACCACGACGACGACGAGACCGTCGCGGCCGGCTCGATCGAGTCTGATTCCACCGGTACGTCTTCGGGGGATGATGCATCCAAAAGTGCCGATCGGCAACAGGATCGGCCGATCGATACTCCTGCTGCTACTGAGCGCCATGACGTTCCTGTTGTGGACTCTGCTGCGGAAGAAGTATCCGCAGTGGACAACGAGTCGGCGACAGCTTCGACCGAAGCAGCTCCGCGCGGTCGTCGGCGTAGTCGCCGGGCGTCGCGGGCAGCGTCGGCACCGGTTGCCGAGGCAGCTCCCGAGGTGGGTACGGTCTTCGTGATTCCGACTCCGGAACCCGTGGCAGAAGCGGTCGTGGAAAACGTTCCGGCTCCGGCCACCGAAGTTCCGGCTGAGGAAGAAGTTGTCGTCGTCAAGCGACCCCGTCGCAGGCGTGCAGCAGCACGTCCCGCAGGTCCTCCGGTAGACGGAGAGTAAGAACTACTGGCTTTCGGTCGGTTGGATGACTTCGCGATGAGCGAGGACATCCAACCGTTATCCGAAGTTTCAGCTGGTAGAAGCAGTACAGAGTAGTAAGCACCACCCCTCGGCGGGGCGGTTTGACCCTGACGGTTGCTTTCCCGTAACCTTGGAGGGTCGCCACCCGGCGGTAGAGATTCCGTGTGCCTAGAGTGCGCGTGAATGTCCCGGTACGTCAGTGCCGAGCCGAGGTGACATAAACCAGACCAGTCGCGATGCATTTGAAGCCTCAGGCAGCAGCGCGAGCAAGTTCGAAGAAGCAAGGGGTAGCCCTCCGATGGCAACGTACGCGATCGTCAAGACCGGCGGAAAGCAGTACAAGGTCGCTGTTGGTGACCTCGTCAAGGTCGAGAAGATCGAGGGTGAGCCCGGCACTGCTGTCTCGCTTGCTCCCGTTCTCGTGGTCGACGGATCTGACCTGACCACCGACGCGGCCAAGCTGGCCAAGGTCGCAGTCACCAGTGAGATCGTCGAGCACACCAAGGGCCCGAAGATCCGCATCCACAAGTTCAAGAACAAGACCGGTTACCACAAGCGTCAGGGCCACAGGCAGCCGATCACGGTGCTCAAGGTCACGGGCATCAAGTAACCAGTTCTTTCTAGCTAATTTCACCCGAGGAGGGTCAATAGCATGGCACATAAGAAGGGTGCATCCAGCTCCCGTAACGGTCGCGATTCAAACGCCCAGCGCCTCGGCGTGAAGCGCTTCGGCGGCCAGTCGGTCAGCGCAGGCGAAATCCTGGTTCGCCAGCGCGGCACGCACTTCCACCCCGGCGTCAACGTCGGCCGTGGCGGCGACGACACCCTGTTCGCTCTCGCTGCCGGTGCAGTCGAGTTCGGCCAGAAGCGTGGACGCAAGACCGTGAACATCGTTCCGGCCGTCGTTGCGGCTGAGGTCTAGTCTTTCTCGCTAGTTGTGCGTCACCGGTTCTACTTTCGGTAAGAGAGTGACGCGTTCCAAGCTCCCGATAGGGGCGGACCAGGGTTGAAATAACCCGGTCCGCCCCTATCGTTTGTTTAAGCAGTGCCAGTTTTACCCCGAGCAACCCTGCTCACCAGAAGTTCAGCTCATCGCGTGAGACCCGCAATTGACTGAGGAAGGATCCGGCAGTCATGTCCCGATTCATTGACCGTGTTGTGCTGCACGTCAGCGCTGGAAAAGGCGGCAATGGTTGCGCCTCCGTACACCGCGAGAAGTTCAAACCGCTCGGCGGTCCGGACGGTGCCAACGGAGGTCGCGGTGGCGACGTCATCCTCGTGGTCGACGAGAACATCCACACCCTCCTCGACTTTCACTTCCATCCCAACGCGAAGGCGACCAACGGCAAGCAGGGCGCCGGCAGTAACCGCGAGGGTGCAAACGGTGAAGACCTCATCCTCAAGGTCCCGGATGGAACTGTGGTTCTCGATACCGACGGCAACGTGCTTGCCGACCTCGTCGGTGTCGGCTCGCGCTACGACGCCGCTCAGGGCGGCCGCGGCGGACTCGGCAACGCAGCACTCGCCTCGAAGGCTCGCAAGGCCCCAGGTTTCGCACTCCTCGGTGAAGACGGTGTCGAGCGTGACCTGGTTCTCGAACTCAAGTCGGTAGCCGACGTCGGTCTGCTCGGATTTCCCTCTGCCGGTAAGTCTTCGCTGGTGTCCGTTCTCTCGGCGGCCAAGCCGAAGATCGCCGACTACCCCTTCACCACTCTGGTCCCCAACCTCGGCGTCGTCTCGAGCGGTGACACCACCTTCACCGTCGCCGACGTGCCCGGGCTGATCCCCGGTGCCAGCGAAGGCCGCGGTTTGGGCCTGGACTTCCTGCGCCACATCGAACGCTGCGCCGTATTGGCGCACGTGATCGACTGCGCCACCCTCGATCCGGGGCGTGACCCGATATCCGACATCGACGCCCTGGAAGCAGAGCTGGCCGCGTACACGCCCGCGCTCTCCGGCGACTCGGGACTCGGTGACCTCGACAAGCGCCCGCGCGTCGTCATCCTGAACAAGACCGACGTTCCGGAGGCAGCCGAGCTGGCCGAAATGGTCACACCCGAGATCGAAGCTCGCGGATGGCCGGTCTTCACCATCTCGGCGGTGAGCCGAGAAGGTCTGCGACCGTTGACATTCGCGCTGGCGAAGATGGTCCGCGACTACCGCGAAGCTCATCCGAAGCCCGAGCCGAAGCGCCAGGTCATTCGCCCGGTCAAGGTCAAGGATTCCAGCTTCACCATCGAGAAGGATCCCGATATCCCTGGTGGGTTCGTCGTCCGAGGCACCCGCCCGGAGCGGTGGATTCGTCAGACCGCCTTCGACAACGACGAAGCCGTTGGTTACCTCGCCGACCGTCTTGCACGCTTGGGTGTCGAGGACGCATTGGTCAAGAAGGGCGCTCAGCCAGGGGCCTCCGTCACCATCGGTGACGTCAGCTTCGAGTGGGAGCCGATGACGCCGGCCGGTATCGATCTGACCCGTACGGGCCGTGGAACCGACCCGCGTCTCGATCAGGTGGAGCGTATCGGCGCCGACGAGCGCAAGCATGCTCGTCGCGTCCGCCGCGGGCTGCTCGACGAAGACGCCTGACTCACGCGATTTCAGGACGAAAACCGAAGAGAGGGAACGGGACTGTGCTCGGGTCCACCAGGGAGTCGATAGCGTCGGCTCACAGTATCGTCGTGAAGATCGGGTCGTCTGCGCTCACCAGTCTGGTGGCGGGACTCGACACTCACCGACTTGATCTGTTGGCCGACGCCATCGAGGCCCGCATGCGTGCGGGCTCCGATGTCGTCGTCGTCTCGTCCGGTGCCGTCGGCGCCGGACTGGCGCCGCTGGGACTGACCAAGCGACCGCGGGATCTCGCGACCAAGCAGGCCGCGGCCAGCGTCGGTCAGTTGGCGCTGGCTCACGCCTGGGGTACGTCGTTCGCCCGTTACGGGCGTACCGTCGGGCAGGTTCTACTCACGGCGGACGACATCGCTCGACGGACGCAGCACCGCAACGCCCAACGGACACTCGATCGTCTACGGGCATTGCACGCGGTGGCGATCGTGAACGAGAACGACACCGTTGCCACCACCGAACTTCGATTCGGTGACAACGATCGGTTGGCTGCTCTGGTTGCTCATCTCGTCGGCGCCGACGCGTTGATCCTGTTGTCGGATGTGGACGGCCTGTACGACGGGGATCCCCGAAAGGGCGATGCCACACTGATTCCCGAGGTCAACAGTCCCGAGGATCTCGACGGTGTGGTTGCCGGATCGGGTGGCGCTCTCGGTACCGGAGGCATGGCGTCAAAGCTCTCAGCAGCACGCCTGGCCGCTGATTCCGGAGTGCCGGTGCTGCTCGCGGCAGCATCGGACGCTGCGCAGGCACTCAGTGGTGCCGATGTCGGAACGGCATTTGCGCCCCGGCCGACGCGATTGTCGGCTCGCCGATTCTGGGTACGTCACGCCGCTGACACATCGGGTGACCTTCACCTCGACGAAGGCGCCGTTCGCGCGGTGGTGTCCAAGCGTCGAAGCCTGCTGTCCGCGGGCATCGTCGGTGTGTCCGGCGATTTTCACGCCGGCGATGTCGTGTCGCTGATGGGACCGGGGGAGAAGCCCGTCGCTCGGGGTGTCGTTGCGTTCGACGCTACGGAGATCGAGGAGATCCTGGGGCGCTCCACCGCCGATCTACCGGCCGACATGCAGCGTCCCGTGGTTCACGCGGACGACTTGGTGGCGCTGTAGCTGTCGTACTCGACCAGGGCGGAAAGTGCTTCAGCACAACCGGCTTCGAGCTTGAGGTCGGCGTATTCGTCACCTCGGGTCGTTCCGCGATTGACGATGGCGATCGGCTTCCCGGTCTTGGCGGCATGCCGAACGAAACGCAGACCGGACATCACCGTCAACGACGACCCGGCTACCAACAGTGCATCGGCTTGGTCGACGAGGCTGTACGCCCGGGCCACACGTTCCTTGGGGACGGATTCACCGAAGTAGACGATGTCCGGCTTGAGTAGCCCACCGCACACGGCGCAATCCACGACGCGAAAGTGTGCGGTGGATTCGATCACGGCATCTGCATCGGGCGCGATCTCGACTCCCGTTGCAGCAGCCACAGTTTCGGCAAATCCGGGGTTGGCTTCCTCCAGTCTCTCGGCGAGAGTGGTGCGGGAGATCAGCCGCTGGCAGCTCAGGCATCGAACCTGCGCGTAGGTGCCGTGGAGGTCGATGACGTTTCGCGCGCCGGCCTTGGTGTGCAGGAGGTCGACGTTCTGGGTGATCACACCGACGGCTCGCCCTGTTTGCTCGAGTGCCGCGACGGCCCGGTGGCCCTGGTTGGGCCGCGAGCTGTCCATGTATCGCCAGCCGATGTGGTTACGCGCCCAGTAGTGACGTCGAAACGCCGGATCGCCGATGAACTGCTGGAACGTCATCGGATTGCGCGGGGGTGAATCGGGGCCACGGTAGTCCGGGATTCCGGAGTCGGTGGAGATGCCTGCACCCGTCAGAACTGCCAGGCGACGGCCGGACAGGAGCTCGGGAAGGGCGTCGAGGCGGCTGTTGTCGGTAGGCACCGTTCCAGGATAGGCGCGTGTGCGAGACGGCGGCGCGGAGGAAGTCCGAAATGTTCAATAGAACACGTGTACGACTGTCGATACTCGTAGACATGAACACAGTGAACCCAATTCCCGCTGGTTACCACACGATCACTCCCTACCTTGCGGTGCCGGACGGCCATGCCGCACTCGACTACTACAAACGAGCACTCGGAGCTGAGATCGTCGACGCGATGAATGCACCTGACGGCACTCTCATGCATGCCGAGATTCGGATCGGTGATTCGATGCTGCAGCTTTCGCAGGAGATGCCGGACTTCGGTCTCAGGTCGCCGCAGGACGGCTGGGTGCATTCGTCCATCGTCGTTTACACCGAGGACACGGATGAGTTCGTCGATCGGGCCGTCGCCGAGGGAGCCACGCTGGTCACGGCGGTCGCCGATACGTTCTCGGGTGACCGGCACGGAGTGTTTCTCGACCCATTCGGCCATCGGTGGGCCGTATGCACGAAGGTCGAGGACGTACCTGCGGAGGAGGTGGCTCGCCGGGCGCGGGCGCTCTTCTTCCCGGATACGGATTCGCCACAGTAACTTTCGGCAGCTTTCGCCGGATCATTCAGGCTGCGGCGGCGTGCTCAGTATCCGGCGACCGGGTCGACGAGGGCAGCCAGTGCCTCGCCCTTCGCGAAGCGGGTCACGTTCTTGGAGACGTGATCCGCAAACGCGGCGGGGCGAACTCCCGGCGGATTGGAATCGTGGGGTGTGATGATCGCATTCGTCAGATCCCACAGCGGGTGGCCGTCCGGGAGGGGTTCGGGGTCGGTGACGTCGAGACCGGCGCCGCCGATCTGTTCCGACTCGATTGCCTCGACCAGCGCGTCGGTATCGACCAGCGATCCGCGCGCGACATTGATCACCCAGGAATGGGGTTGCATCGCCGCCAACTGCGTGCGGCCCACGAGGTGACGTGTGGCCGGGGTGGCGGGCGCAGCGATCACGAAGTGATCTGCGCGAGAATAGATTTCATCCATCCTGGAGGCGGGGTACGTCGAGATGGCCCCGGGAACCGGGCTACCGGAACGATTGACTGCGATGCTGTCCGCCCCCTGCGCGGCCAGCATCGGAATCAGCGCGCGGCCGATACCGCCTGCGCCGATGATCGCAACCGTCGAGCCACGAAGGGTGCCGATCTTGGGAAAGAACTCGAACTGACGCCACGTTCGAGCTTCGATGTGTGCGGGCAGGTGACGAACTCCGGCCAACAGCAGCATGAGCGCGTGCTCGGCCACCGAGGCCGAAAACGCGCCGGCCGCCGAGGTCCACGTGATTTCGGTGTCCTTCGGAATCACACCGGAGTCGAACCAATCCTCGATTCCCGCCGACGGCAGCTGCACCCACCTGACCGACGCCGGTAACTCCGACGGAAAAGTTTCGGGTGAGCCCGCCCAGATCAGGGCGTCGGCAGTGTCGATCGGACTGATCAGACCTCCGCCCCGAAGCACCGCGCTGTCGAGCAGTGCATCGGGGACGGGGCCGATCGCTACGCGTGGAGAGGTGTCAGTCGCCATGACTAGACGCTACGCGGGGACCTCCATCAGTGGGTAGACACCGTTCTCGTCGTGTACCTCACGCCCGGTGACCGGCGGATTGAAAACGCAGAGCATGCGCATCTGCGTATCGGGCTCGACGCGGTGACGCTCGTGACCGTTGAGCAGGTACATCGACCCCGGTGCGAGATCGTATTCCTTGTTGTTGTCCAGGTCGATCAGCTTGCCGGTGCCCTCGACGAGCCAGACCGCTTCGACGTGGTTGGCGTAGTGGAACTCGTTGACCGAACCTGCCTTGATGGTGGTTTCGTGGAACGAGAACCCGACGCGGTCGCCGCCGAGGACGATGCGCTTACTGCGCCAGTTGCCGTCCTCGCTCGTGATGTCGCGGTCGGTGTCGGTGATCTCGGTGGTGGTGCGAACGATCATGGGAGAGTCCTTCCTCTAGCTGCAGACCTTGAGTGTCGCCTCGGCCAGGATGGAGAGGCCGTGCTCGAGCTCGTCATCGGTAATCGTCAGTGCCGGAAGCAGTTTCACAACCTGGTCGGAGGGTCCGGAGGTCTCCGCGAGCAATCCCTCGTCGAATGCCAGCTGGCAGACCTTGCCGGCGCGCTCGGGCTGATCGAAAACGAGGCCCTGAACCAGGCCGCGTCCACGGTGCGAGACCTCGCCGGGGAACTGATCGGAGAGATTGGCGAAGCATTCGCTGATGCGTGCGCCCTTCTTCAAGGTTGTCTTCGTCAGTGCGTCGTCGGACCAGTAGTGGTCGAGTGCAACCTTGGAGGTGACGAACGCCGGGTTGTTGCCACGGAAGGTGCCGTTGTGTTCGCCCGGTCCCCAGACGTCGAGTTCACGCTTGAACAGCGTGAGCGCCATCGGCATTCCGTAACCGCTGATCGACTTGGACAGCGTGACGATGTCGGGAACGATTCCGGCCTCTTCGAAGGAGAAGAACGGCCCGGTGCGGCCGCAGCCCATCTGGACGTCGTCGACGATCAGCAGGATGCCACGATCCGAGCACAGTGTTGCCAGCGCCCGAAGCCATTCGGGGCGAGCGACATTGACGCCACCTTCACCCTGAACGGTCTCGACGATCACTGCCGCGGGACGGTTGATGCCGCTACCGGAATCATCGAGAACGCGGGAGAACCACTGGAAATCCTCGGTGACGCCGTCGAAGTAGTTGTCGAAGGGCATCGGTGTCGTGTGCACGAGCGGAACACCGGCGCCCGCGCGCTTCATCGAGTTGCCGGTCACGGAGAGTGCACCAAGTGTCATTCCGTGAAATGCGTTGGTGAAGTTGATGACTGCCGAACGTCCGGTCACCTTGCGAGCCAGCTTCAGTGCGGCCTCGACGGTGTTCGATCCGGTCGGGCCGGGGAACTGGACCTTGTAGTCCAGGCCGCGCGGCTCGAGGATGTTGCGCTGAAAGGTCTCGAGGAACTCGCGCTTGGCGACTGTCGACATGTCGAGGCCGTGCGTGATGCCGTCGCTCATGATGTAGTCGACCAGCGCCGATTTGAGCACCGGGTTGTTGTGGCCGTAGTTGAGGGCGCCGGCACCGGCGAAGAAATCGAGGTATTCGCGTCCGTTTTCGTCACGAATCCAGGATCCGGATGCGCTGGTGAACACTGCAGGCCAGTCACGGCAGTAGCTGCGGACCTCGGACTCGAGGGTTTCGAAAATGCTTGCTTCGTTGATATTCATATCTTCTTTGTTCCTCCGGGGCATGCTGTATGCCGAGCGCGAAGTGCGCTAGGCGCCGATCGTGTAAAGATCTTCGGCTTCGTGTCCATCGGGAAAATCTTTGGGCGAGAACAAGTTCTGCCTGGTTATCGGTACTTCGCGTCGACGTGCGAGCGCAGTGAAGAGTGCGATCGAAGCCTCGTTGTCGGGGCTGATCGTCGTCTCCAGATGTGTAACACCCAGTGGGGCAGTGCGATCCATCAAGTCGGACAGCATGCGAGCAGCAATTGCCTTGCCGCGCTGGTCCTCGTCGACCGCGACTTGCCACACGAACAGGGTTTCCTGCGCGCTGGGACGGGTATAACCGGAAACGAATCCGACTACGCGGCCGTCTACCTCTGCGACGATGGACGTCGCGCTGAAATCCCTGCACCACAACAGGTATGCATAACTCGAATTGAGGTCGAGCACCTTCGAATCACGTGCGATCTCCCAGAGCCGGACTCCGTCATCGATCTGTGGGCTTCTGAACAACACCGCGTCCGGCGCGGTGGTCGGGATAGCTCTCGTATCAACAGGCTTCATCGGTCATCTGAACGTAACAATCATTGCTGTCGAAGTCATGCAGATGTCCGTTTCGGGCCGTGCGGAACCCGTTGCGCCCCAGGTGAGGACATGAATGTGATCGTGCTCACATTATGTAACTTTTGGTGTTGTCCGAGCGACTATTTCGGGCCAAAACTCGCTATTTGGGGCTCGCGAGCGCCAATGGGAGGATCGAATGCGCACCTGCCTGCCGAAGTGCGCGTGCGGCCATCGTGAAAGTCCAACCGGTGTCGGCGATTGCGTCGACGAGAAGTATCGGTCCCTGATGGATACTCATGTCCGGGACTTCCCAAACATCGACCAGTCCGGACACGCGATAGGCGGAGTTCGCTGCCGACACCGGAGGGTGGTCGGGTCGCAAGCGAAGGGTGCCCAGGTCGGTCAATCGCCCGACCTCGGCCAGCTTGGCAGCCAGGCTCGACACCAGCAACGGATGCGTCGTGGATTCGAGGGCCATGACACCGGTGGGGCGCTCGGCCCAATTCCAGGCGGCCAGAACGCTGATACACGCGCTGACCACCGCATCGGGTACCTCGGCGTCGGGACCGTCGAAAAGCGCACGGAGACGTTGGCCCCAGCCCAGGTCCGACATCCGTCCGAGAATGCGCCCGGTTTCCGGTCCCTCGGTGATCTTCCCGGACAGCTTGACGCCCAGCTTGCTCAGGCCGGTCGGCCACATCTTGCGCGGCTCCAGGTCGAATCCGGGGCGCTGCAAGCGCGCCCGAGTCTCGTCGAGGGCGGTGGTGTCGACAGTGGTGTCGTAGCGATTGCCGGTGCAGTTGTCACAGCGTCCACACCGTGAGTTCTCCGATGTCAGACCAGGATCGTCGAGTTGTTCACGCAGGAAGGTCATTCGGCACGTGGTGATGCTCTGGTACTCGACCATTGCAGCCTGCTCGGCCTGGCGAGCGTCGTCGAGTCGACCGTAGCGCTCGGCGTCGTACACCCAAGGTTCTCCGGTGCTGATCCAACCGCCCTTGACTCGTTTGACCGCGCCGTCGACGTCGAGAACTTTGAGGACCATTTCCAGACGGGTGCGATTGAGCTCCACCAGCGGTTCGAGTGCCGGTGTCGACGTGGCCTTTTCGGTGTCGAGGTGCTCGATGACGCTGCGGACCAGATGCTCGCGGGGGAAGGCGACCGAGGCGAAGTAGCTCCAGATCTGTTTGTCCTCGGCGCCCGGCAGCAGGATCACGTCTGCCCTGTCGGTGGAACGCCCGGCGCGGCCTACCTGCTGGTAGTACGAAATAGGTGACGACGGTGCGCCGAGGTGGACGACGAACCCGAGATCAGGCTTGTCGAAGCCCATCCCGAGGGCCGAGGTGGCCACCAGAGCCTTGACGCGATTGCCCAACAGGTCCTGCTCGAGGGATTCACGTTCGGTGGGATCGGTCTGGCCCGTGTAGGCGGCGACGGTATGACCGCGCTCGGAGAGCAGGCTTGCGAGGTCGCGAGCCGCCGAAACCGTCAGCGTGTAGATGATGCCCGATCCCGGCAGCGTCTCGAGCATGTCGGCGAGCCAGGCAGCGCGCGCCGTCGCCTCGGGAATGTGAACCACGGAAAGGTGAAGTGACTCGCGCTCGAGCCCGCCACGAAGTACTAGCGTTTCCTCGCCGCCGACGCCGAGTTGGGCGGACACGTCCTCGACGACGCGGTTGTTGGCCGTAGCCGTGGTCGCGAGGACGGGAATGCCCTCGCCGAGTTCGGCGATCAAAGTCCTGATACGCCGATAGTCGGGACGGAAGTCGTGTCCCCAGTCGGAAACGCAGTGAGCCTCGTCGACCACTACCAAGCCGGCATCAGCTGCCAGGGACGGGAGAACCTGATCGCGGAAGTCGGGGTTGTTCAGGCGCTCGGGGCTGACCAGCAGTACGTCGAGATCGTTGGCTGCAACGCGGGCGTGGATGTCGTCCCACTCCGTCACATTGCCCGAGTTGATGGTCGCGGCTCGCACCCCGGCACGCTCGGCAGAACTGACCTGGTTTCGCATCAGGGCCAACAACGGAGAGACGATGACCGTGGGGCCATGACCTGCTGCCCGGAGCAGCTTCGCCGAGATGAAGTAGACCGCCGACTTGCCCCAGCCGGTCCGCTGGACGACGAGGGCACGCTTGCGTTGCACCACCAGCGCCTCGATGGCCGTCCACTGGTCCTCGCGTAGGCGGGCATCCGGCCCCGCGAGTTCACGGAGCAGTCGCTCGGCTTCGTCGCGCATGGCTGGGGCAGTGGCGGTGGTCATGGACCCCATGGTGCACGACCCTGCCGACACGTGCGGGCTTCAGGCCTTGGCAACAGGTTCCTGCAGCTCGGTGACCCAGCCGTCGACGTCCTCCGGGCACGCCAGCGTGACCTCCCGGCTGGGGCCGGCATTGCGGTATCCCGCTGCGTCGATCCACTGAGCCAAGGCTTGATAGGCGGGCAGGCAGTTGTCCATCGACCCCTTGTGCAGCAGCGAGGCCACCTGAGCTTCGGCCTGCAGTTCGACGACCGCGAACTCGTAGTCGCCCTCGGGATCCGCATCGACCGGTAGCGCGGCATGCACGACGACGTTCTCGTCGTCACCGGCATCCTCGTAGTACGCGAGCGCAGGTCCGATCGCGGCGATACCGGCACGATCCAAACCGGTGCACAAGCGCTCGTACAGCCCGCGAACCACCGGACCGATCGACGACGGATCCATCGTCTTGGCGATACCGGTCAACTCCGCGACCCGCAGCGCCGGAACGGACTTGATCACAACCTCGTATGCGGACATCTGTCCCTCACTTTCGATGATGCGTAGGCGCGCCTGTACATGCGCCAGTCGCGCGGTGTCTTCCTGGATTCGGGTCTCGAGTTCTGCTCGGCGAAGCGTGAGCATCCCGCGGATTTCGTCGACGGTGACCGCCGACTCCACCACCTGCTGGACCTGGGCCAGGGTCAGGCCCAGCTCCTTGAGCGCGACTATGCGGTTGAGCAGCGCCAACTGGCCCGCGGTGTACGAGCGGTACCCGGTGGATGCGTCGACCCTCGCGGGCACGAGCAGGCCGATGGCGTCGTAGTGGCGGAGCATGCGCACCGACACACGACCTGCTCTCGCGAAGTCTCCGATGCTCAACATGGCTACTTGCCCCGTTTCTCCCTCACGAACCCGACACCTACAGGTTTAGAACCTCACACGGTGTCAGAGTCAAGGCTGTCGGTTCAGGACTTTTTCGATCTCAGTGCGAGTGGGCGACGACACCGACGCGCCGCGAACCGTCGTCGCCAGACTTCCCGCCGTGGCAGCGAACTGCAGGGCGCGGTCCTGGTCCTGCACCCACTCCACGGCGAAGGCCCCGGTGAAGGCATCGCCGGCGCCGGTGGTGTCGACGGGTGTCACGGCCGGGGAGTCGGCGTGAACGGTCTCGTCGCCGGTCTTCAGATCCGCGCCGCCCGCTCCGAGCGTCGTGACGAGGTGCGCGACGCGACCGGTGACCGCGGCCAGCTGCTCCGACTCGGTCTGGTTCACGATCAAGATGTCGACTGCATCGATCAGTAGAGCCGGAAGTTCTTGCACGGGAGACGGATTGAGGATGACCGTCGTCCCGTTGGCGTGCGCGTGCTCGGCTGCCGCTGTAACTGTCTCGACCGGGATCTCGAGTTGGCACAGTAGAATGTCGGCGCGGGAGATCGCGTCGAGGTCTGCTTCGGTCAACGAAGAGATCGAGGAATTGGCGCCCGGGACGACGATGATGTTGTTCTCCGCGTCTTCGCTCACGGTGATGGCCGCGACGCCACTCGGGCCGTCGACACTACGCAGCAGTGCGGTGTCGACCCCGGCGTCTTGCAGGGTCTCGCGCAACTGGGTGCCGAAACCGTCGTCGCCGACCGCGCCGATGAAGGACACGTCCCCACCGGCCTTCGCGGCGGCGATGGCCTGGTTACTGCCCTTACCTCCGGCCGCGGTGGCAAAGGCAGTGCCGAGCAGCGTTTCTCCCGGAGCGGGGAATCTGGCCACCGACGTGGTCAGATCCATGTTGATACTGCCGACGACGACGATTCGAGGCGTGCTCATACCTCGAGGTTATCGGCCTTCATTCTCTTGCGGCGAACCTTGCGGATGATCCGGCGTGCTTCCTCGTCGGTGGCCACGGCGGGCGGAGAGCCGTCCAGTGGCTTCCGTGCGGTCTCGGGGATCATCAGGACTGCGATACCGCCGATCACCGCGGCGATCATCATGTACATCGGTGCGACCAGATTGCTGCCCGTTGCACTTTCGAGAGCTGTCAGCACCAGGGGAGTGGTTCCACCGAAGATCGACACCGCGAGGTTGTATCCGATTGCCAAGCCGCCGTACCTGATTCCGGTCGGAAAGAGTGCGGGAAGCACGGACGGGAACACCCCGACGAACAGCAGGAGCAAGCCGCCGAGAATGGCGAGTCCCAGGAAGACCGTCACGTAGTTGCCGATGCCGATCAACAGGTAGGCAGGCAGGGACAGGACGAAGAATCCGATGAAACCGCTGAGCAGCAAGGGTTTACGCCCGACGCGGTCCGAGAACTTTCCGACGTAGCTGATTCCCATCATCATCACGATCATGACGATGATCATCAGAACGAGTCCGTGGGATTCGTCGTAACCCAACGTGTTGGTCAGATACGTCGGCATATAGCTGAGCAGGCCGTAGTGAGCGATGTTGTACGTGGCCACCAGAACGATGCACAGAACAAGCGGACGCCAGTTGTCGACGAGAGTTTCGCGTAGTTTCTTGCCGGTGGATTCGTCTGCGAGGGAACGCTCTTCGGCCTGCTCCATCATCTGGAATGCGGGAGTTTCCTCCAAACGTAGACGGAGGTACAGGCCGATGAGACCCAGCGGTCCGGCAATGAGGAAGGGGATGCGCCAGCCCCACTGGAGGAGGTCCTCGGCGCTGACGACGGTCTGGATGATCGTCACGATGCCCGCTGCCGCCACATATCCTGCCAGAGTCCCGAATTCGAGGAAGCTGGCGAAGAAACCGCGCCGCTTGTCCGGCGCGTATTCGGCAACGAACGTACTGGCCCCGCCGTATTCGCCGCCCGTGGAAAAGCCCTGCAACAGGCGTAGGAGTACCAGCAGGATCGGGGCGGCGATACCGATGGATTCGTAGCTCGGGATGAGGCCGATGGCGAAGGTACTGCCGGCCATCAGAATGATGGTGGTGGCCAGGACCTTCTTGCGTCCGATGCGGTCACCGAGTGGACCGAAGAACAATCCGCCGAGAGGGCGGACGATGAAGGCAGCCGCAAAAATTGCAAACGTCGAGAGGAGTTGAGCGCTGCCGCTCGCGTCCGGGAAGAACACTTTTCCGATAGTGGTAGCTAGATATGCGTAAACGCCGAAATCGAACCACTCCATGGCATTTCCGAGCATCGTTGCCTTGACAGCGCGCTTGACGGACGCATTGTCGGTGACGCAGACATCGGGTGATTCGGCCACTTCGAGAGCGCTGATCGAGTTCTCTGGTGTAGTCATGACATGCGCTCCCCAGCGCAATCATCGAACCGAGCGGGGCACGTACCTGATGCACGCATCTTTTCGTTGCCCACTCGCCGATGAGCCGGTCGGGAAATCGAGCGTCCGCGTGCCCTGTGGCTCGTTGCGACCCCCGTCGCACGGCTCTGGCCCGCGGCAGTGTCCGGAGCCCACAGGGCTCCGGACTACCGGCAAGTAAGACGCTTACGCTATCAAAGTTGGGCGCGGGAGCCGATTTTCGGGCTAGAAGGCGCGGGCGTACTGCGTCGGGATATGTGGTCCGACCTCGGCGTTCAGTTCCCGTGCCGCCCGGCGCGCCCAGTACGGATCACGCAACAGTTCGCGGCCGAGGAGCACCGCCACTGCGCTTCCGTCCTCGACGATCTTCTCGGCCTGTTCGGGTTCGGTGATGAGGCCGACGGCGGCGGCCGGTAACAGGCTCTCGTTCTGCAGGCGACGGGCGAACGGAACCTGGTATCCCGGTTCCACCGGAATCTGTGCCGCCGGTGAATTGCCGCCGGTGGAGACGTCGACGAGATCGACCCCGTAATCGGAGAGGATGTTGGCCAGGGCAACAGTCTGATCCGCGGTCCAGCTGTCGACCTCGAGCCCACGCTCTTCCGTCAGCCAATCGGTCGCCGAGACCCGGACGAAGAGCGGCAACTCGGCCGGCCACACCTCGCGGACTGCTGTCAGGATTTCGAGGAGCAATCGAATGCGGTTCTCGAAGCTGCCTCCGTAGCGGTCCGTTCGCTTGTTGCTCTCGGGGGAGAGGAACTGATGGATCAGGTATCCGTGGGCCGCGTGAATTTCCACGACCTTGAATTCGGCCTTCAATGCGCGGGTAGCCGCCGCTGCGAAGTCCGCGACGACCTTCTCGATGCCCTCCGTGGTGAGCTCTACCGGATCGGCAAGGTGACCGAACGGAACCGCGCTCGGGGCAACCGTCTGCCACGAGAGTCGGTCGTCGGCGGGCAGGCTCTTGCCGCCGCGCCACGGAACCTGCGTCGACGCTTTGCGTCCGGCGTGGGCCAGCTGAATTCCGGGCACTGCGCCGAAGTACGCGAGTTGCGCGTTGATCTCGGCGAAGGCTTGCGCCTGCGTGTCGTTCCAGATCCCCAGATCAGCTGGCGATATGCGGCCTTCGGGACTGACGGCCGTCGCCTCGGTGAGAATCAGGCCGGTGCCGCCGATTGCACGGCTCACCAGATGCGTGCGATGCCACTCGTTGGGCACTCCGACCTGGTCGCCGATGACGTCAGCGGAGTACTGGCACATCGGTGCCATCCAGACGCGGTTCGGGATGGTGACGCCACGCAGGGTCAAAGGCTCGAACAACACACTCACGGATGGCTCCTGACTCGAAGAAGAAGGTCGGTGGGTGCAACAGCGCCGCGCATCGGAATTGTTCCCCGGCGGTCCGCCGAAATGTTCGCAGCCGGTCCGCCGGAATGTCCCCCGGTGGTCACAGCCTCGTTCCGCCGAGCAGGCCGCGGAGGTGGGTGGTTAATGTGTATTCATGACCGCTGTGACTTCCAACGCAGAAACCGTCGACTCGAATGCGTCCGACACCAAGTCCGTCGTGCACGACGCCGCACGCCGAGCCCGTAAGGCTTCGCGCGTCCTGGCTCTGCTGACCACGGCGCAGAAGGACGCTGCGCTCCACGGCGCAGCCGACGCAGTTCTCGCGGCAAGTGATCGGATTCTCGCGGCCAACGCTCTCGATATCGACACCGCGAAGGCGGGTGGCACCGAAGAATCGCTGCTCGACCGTCTTCGTCTGACCGCTGACCGCATCGAGGGCATCGCGTCAGGTCTGCGCCAGGTTGCCGGACTACCCGATCCGATCGGCGAAGTTCTTCGCGGCTCCACTCTGCCGAACGGTTTGGAACTACGGCAGCAGCGCGTTCCGCTCGGTGTCGTCGGCATGGTGTACGAGGCTCGTCCCAACGTGACCGTCGATGCCTTCGGGCTCACCCTCAAGTCGGGAAATGCTGCGCTGCTTCGTGGTTCGTCCTCGGCAGTCAAGTCCAACGAAGCGTTGGTGGCGGCGCTACGCGCGTCGTTGGTTGCTCAGGGGCTCCCCGAGGACTCCGTTCAACTTCTGCCGAGTGCGGATCGGTCGACGGTCACGCACCTCATCCAGGCCCGTGGCCTCGTCGACGTCGTCATCCCGCGCGGTGGCGCCGGCCTGATCAGCGCTGTAGTTCGCGATGCCACTGTCCCCACCATCGAGACCGGTGTCGGTAACTGCCACGTCTACGTTCACTCGGCCGCCGATCTGCTCATGGCCGAGAAGATTCTTCTCAACTCCAAGACCCGTCGGCCCAGCGTGTGCAACACCGCGGAGACGGTGTTGGTCGACGCCGCCATCGCCGAGACGGCCGTGCCGAAGTTGCTTCAAGCGCTTCAGATGCACGACGTCGTCGTGCACGGCGATCTGCCGGGACTCGTCCCGGCCACCGAGGACGACTGGTCGAATGAGTACCTCACGCTCGACGTCGCGCTCAAGGTCGTCGAGAACCTGGACGCTGCGGTCGAGCACATCGACCAGTACGGGACCGGCCACACCGAAGCCATCGTGACTTCCGATCTCTCGGCTGCCCGTGAGTTCACCGCTCGCGTCGACGCCGCGGCAGTGATGGTCAATGCGTCGACTGCCTTCACCGACGGTGAGCAGTTCGGATTCGGCGCCGAGATCGGCATCTCCACCCAGAAACTGCATGCGCGTGGCCCTATGGGGCTACCGGAACTGACGTCCACCAAGTGGATCGTCTGGGGCGACGGGCACACCCGACCCGCCTGAAAAGTTCACCAGACTTGCCCCACCCTTTTTAGGAGTTAACCGTGGACCGAGCTCTTCCCGATACAACACCGTTCTTCTCGAGCGTCGACGACGTGATCGAGCGTTTGGCCGAGACGGGTTACCTGTCCGACAAGGGCACTGCAACGGCAGTGTTCCTTGCCGACCGACTGGGCAAGCCCCTGCTCATCGAGGGACCGGCCGGTGTCGGAAAGACGGAACTCGCCCGCGCAGTCGCCCAGACCACGGGCGCAGAACTGGTGCGTCTGCAGTGCTACGAGGGCGTCGACGAGGCTCGTGCACTCTACGAGTGGAACCACGCGAAGCAGATTCTTCGGATTCAGTCGGGCGGGGCGAGCGGAGCGAGGGGTGATGTCGCGGTCGACCACAGCTGGGACTCGACGAAGGCGGATGTCTTCTCGGAGGAGTTCCTGCTCGCACGTCCACTGCTCAAGGCCATTCGCCGCGAGGACCCGACGGTGCTGTTGATCGACGAGACGGACAAGGCAGACGTCGAGATCGAAGGTCTGCTCCTCGAAGTGCTCAGCGACTTCGCGGTCACGATCCCCGAGCTCGGAACGATCACCGCCACCCGCAAGCCGTTCACGGTGCTGACGTCCAACGCCACGCGCGAACTCTCGGAGGCTCTGAAGCGTCGTTGCCTCTTCCTGCATCTCGATTTCCCGGACGCCGACCTCGAGCGTCGCATCCTCGCAAGCCGGGTGCCGGAGCTTCCTGAAGCGATTGCCGAGCAGCTGGTCAACACCATTCGTGTTCTTCGCGGAATGCAGCTCAAGAAGGTTCCCTCGGTGTCCGAGACCATCGACTGGGGACGCACCCTCCTCGCGCTGGGCATGGACACGCTCGACGACGACGCCGTACGCGCCACGCTCGGCGTGATCCTCAAGCACCAGTCGGACCAGGTGCGTGCCGCCGCTGAACTTCGGCTGAACTGAGGTCTGACATGGCTCCCGCAGGATCGACGTCGCCGCTCTCACCCGGCGGCCTGGCAGCGCCGCACGGGATTCCCGGTCACCTCGTCGATTTTGTCGAGGCTCTGCGACGCCGCGGAATCATGGTCGGCCCGTCCGAGACCGTCGACGCCGGTCAGGTCATGTCGGTTCTCGACCTGCTCGATCGTGAAGCGCTTCGTGAAGGGCTGGCATGCTCGCTCCTGCGTCGACCTACCCACCGGGCGACGTTCGACGCCGTCTTCGACCTGTGGTTCCCCAAGGCGATCGGTGACCGTGCGGTCGGCGACGTCGACGTCACACTGCCGCGCAAGCCAGACGGCTCGATCGACCTACAGGCATTGCGTGAGCTGATCGCCGAACTGCTGACAGACGGCAGCGACGAGGCGATGGAGATGACCGAACTCCTGACCGCCGCGATGGTCGAGGAACTCGGGCAGTACCAGTCGAGTAACGGCCCGTCGTTCTCCGCCTATCAGGCGCTGCGCGACGTCGCCCCGGAGACGTTGCTCAACAAGATCCTGCAAGGTCTACTCGGCAACCAGGAAGGCGCCGGGTCCGAGGGCAAGGACAATTCCGACTATCAGTCCGAGGTCGCCAAGCGCACGGCAGCGCAGCGCATCGCGGACTTCCGCAAGATGGTCGAGAAGGAAACGCGTCGACGCACCGCCGAGAATCTGGGTAAGGAACGCGTCGCCACGTACGGCGTTCCGAAACTCGCCGAGGAAGTCGACTTCCTGCGGGCCTCCGACGCCGAACTCACCACACTGAAGAAGAACGTCGCACCACTCGCCCGTCTGTTGGCCAGCCGTCTCGCGGTGCGTCGTAGCCGCTCCCGCTCGGGTTCGATCGACCTGCGTCGCACGTTGCGCAAGTCCATGTCGACGGGCGGAGTGCCGATCGATCTGGTGCAGCGCAAGCCGAAGCGAGCGCGGCCGGAACTTGTGGTGATGTGTGACGTGTCGGGTTCGGTGGCGGGATTCAGCCATTTCACCCTGCTCCTCGTCAACGCGTTGCGCGAGCAGTTCTCACGAGTGAGGGTGTTCGCGTTCATCGACACGACCGACGAGGTCACGCGGTTCTTCGACTCGAACGCAGACCTCGGGTCCGCGATGTCACGGATGGTGCGTGAAGCCGAACTGATCACCTACGACGGCCACTCCGACTACGGGCACGCCTTCGGGGTCTTCCAGGAGAAGTTCGCGCAGTCGATCACCAGTCGCACATCGCTGCTGGTACTCGGCGACGGTCGCAACAACTACCGCGATCCCAACCTCCAGTCGCTGTCGCAGATGGTTGCGGTTGCCAAGCACGCACACTGGCTCAACCCTGAGCCGAAGGGGCAATGGGGAACGGGTGACTCCGCGGCGAAGGTGTACAACGAGGTCATCAGCATGCACGAGTGCCGCTCGGCCCAGCAGCTTGCCGACGTCGTGTCCCGTCTGCTGCCGGTCTGACCCGTAAGCTCGACACTCGTGCAGAAGGGACTATCGGTGGAACGTGCTCGACGCCTCGGAGTGATGGGTGGCACCTTCGACCCCATTCACCATGGCCACCTCGTTGCGGCCAGTGAGGTCGCCGACCGGTTCGGACTCGACGAAGTGATCTTCGTCCCCACCGGGCGGCCCTGGCAGAAGCAGGGGAGGGGCGTCAGTCCTGCCGAGGACCGGTACCTCATGACGGTCATCGCCACCGCCTCCAACCCGCGGTTTTCCGTCTCTCGGGTCGACGTCGACCGTGAAAAAGTGACGTACACCGTGGACACACTGCGAGACCTCCGGGCCTACCATCCCGACGCCGAACTCTTCTTCATCACCGGTGCCGATGCGCTGGCCAGCATCCTTTCCTGGCAAGATTGGGAAGAGTTGTTCGCATTGGCGAAGTTCGTCGGGGTATCGCGACCGGGTTTCGATCTCAATGCAGAGCATCTGGCCGGTCACCTCGACACCATGCCCGCCGACGCGGTCACGTTGATAGAGATTCCGGCACTTGCCATTTCGTCGACCGAATGTCGGCGTCGGGCAAGTGAAGACCGCCCCGTCTGGTACCTGGTGCCGGACGGAGTGGTGCAGTACATCTCGAAGCGGAACCTGTATCGACCTGTCGACGCGGAGCGCCGCGACGGAGCTACAACGATGTCGGAGCCCGCACCGGGGAAGTCGGAAGCCGTCCCGGGCGCCGAATCGAGCTAGCCGAGAACAACAAGTACTTTCTGAAGACGAAACTGGAGAACATCGAGTGAGTGCAAACACCGAAGCCATCGACATGGCACGCATCGCGGCCTTGGCAGCCGACGAGAAGCTGGCCACCGAAGTGGTGGTGCTCGATGTGTCCGAACAGTTGGTCATCACGGACTGCTTCGTGATCGCATCTGCGACCAACGAGCGTCAGGTCAACTCGATTGTCGAGAACATCGAAGACCGCCTCCGCGAAGCGGGACACAAGCCGGTCCGCCGTGAAGGCACCCGCGAGGGCCGCTGGGCACTGCTCGACTACGCCGACATCGTCGTCCACGTCCAGCATGACGAGGAGCGCAACTTCTACGCTCTCGATCGTCTGTGGAAGGACTGCCCGACGGTCGAGGTCGAAGGCCTCGGACAGAACCGTCCCGGCCCCGCCGATGCCAACACGGTGTTCGAGACCGACACGGTTTCCGAGCCGGACGCGCAGGATCCCTCGCTGTGACTTCGTCGGCGCCCAGTGCGGCGTCGAACCCTGTCCGCCGGCTCATCCTGCTGCGTCACGGACAGACCGAATACAACGCCGACTCTCGGATGCAGGGGCAACTCGACACCGACCTGTCGGAGTTGGGACGCACGCAGGCCAAGAGTGCAGGTCCGGTGATCGCCGATCGCAGACCGTTGACGATCGTGTCCTCGGATCTGCGGCGCGCGTATTTCACGGCAGTCGCTGTCGGTGACGCCGCCGGACTTGCGGTCCTCACCGACACGCGTCTGCGTGAGACACACCTGGGTGAATGGCAAGGCCTGACTCATCATGACGTCGACGAGCGCACTCCCGGTGTGCGATCTGCCTGGCGAGCGGATGCCACGTTGGCGCCGCCCGGCGGCGAAAGCCGAATCGACGTCGCGAATCGCAGCCTCCCCGTAGTTCACGAATTGCTCGACACGCACCCGGACTGGGCCGAGCGGCCCGTAGTTCTGGTGGCGCACGGAGGCTTGATCGCGGCACTGACAGCGGCATTGCTCGACTTACCCGTCGATCGCTGGGCCGTCCTCGGCGGATTGGGAAACACCAGTTGGGTGCAACTCAGCGGACACGGTGACGTCAAGTCGATCGAGTGGCGACTCGACGTATGGAATGCTTCTGCGAGTGTCGCAAATGACGTCCTCTGAAAGTGCCGACGGGCAGCGCCCCGTCCTCCTCGTGCTCGCGGATTCGCTGTCGTATTTCGGCCCCAAAGGCGGCCTCGCGGCAGATCATCCACGCATCTGGCCCAACATCGTGGCCGACGAACTCGGCTGGGACGTCGAGTTGGTCGCCCGTATCGGCTGGACGTGCCGCGACGCGTGGTGGGCACTGACTCAGGATCCTCGTGTGTGGGCGGCGGTGCCGCGGGCCGGCGCCGTCGTGTTCGCGGTCGGCGGTATGGACTCGCTACCGTCCCCATTGCCTACCGCGCTCCGCGAGACCATCCGCTACGTTCGTCCTCCGGCGCTTCGACGCGTGGTGCGCGAGGGTTATCAGTGGCTGCAGCCGCGGCTTGCACCTCTGGGCCGCCCGGTCGCACTTCCGCCCAAGCTGAGCGTCGAGTATTTGGAAAGCTCGCGAAATGCGTTGGAGTACATGCGGCCGGAACTGCCGATGATCGCGACCCTGCCGTCGGTGCACCGCAGCGATGCCTACGCGAGCGTGCACGCCGGACGACCTGCCGCGGTGTCCGCGATCACCGAGTGGGCTACGGAGAAAGACGTTCCCGTAGTCGATCTCGCGGATGCAGTGCGTGACAACGTCTTTTCCGAGAACGGCAACCCCGACGGTATTCACTGGGGTTGGGACGGTCATGTCGGTGTAGCCCGCGCGATGATCGCTGCGATTCGCGGGGTGGAGTCGAAGAAAGTGGTTTCGCCGCAACTGGTATCACCGCCGAGCGAAGTCGGGTAGCAGAATGCCGGTCGTCGTCGTCACGGATTCCTCCGCCTGCATCCCGCAGGAGTCGGCCGACGCATGTGGGATTCAGGTGGTTCCGCTCCATGTGCTCCGTGACGGCTGCGACTTGCGTGAGGGTGTCGACGCAATGCCGAGCGACCTGTCAGGAGTGACAACGGCCGGAGCGTCGCCCGCCGAGTTGTCCGAAGCGTATGCACGCGCCCTGGACATGAGCGACGGTGACGGCGTTCTCGCCGTGCACATTTCACGGCAACTCTCGGGAACGTGGGAAGCCGGACGAGTCGCAGCCCAGGAGTTCGGTGGCGCCGTCCGGATCGTCGATTCGCAGTCGGCCGGAATGGGTTTGGGCTATCCCGCTCTCGAAGCTGCGCGCTTGGCCGAGAAGGGTGCGTCACTCGAAGAGGCGTACGGCCGGGCGGTCGACGTCGCGAGTCGTGGGCGCTGCTACATCGTCGTCGACAAACTTGATCAATTGCGTCGGGGCGGACGAATCGGAACCGCAGCCGCGTTGTTGGGTACTGCATTGGCGATGAAGCCGATCCTGCATCTGGTGGACGGCAAGCTCGTGCTCGGTGAAAAAACACGTACGACCACCAAAGCGCTTGCACGCTTGGTGGATTCGGCAGTCGAGCGCGCCGGTCTCGGCCGCGTGGCGATAGCCGTGCATCACATGCGAGCGCGAGAGCGTGCCGATGCGATAGCGGAACAGTTGGCCGAGCGCATTCCCGATGTGGCGGAATCCGTGGTCACCGACTTCAGCGCGGTTATCGGAGCGCACGTCGGTGTCGGCGCGATCGGTGTTGTGGTGTGCCCGCTGCCGGAGATCGACACGAGCGCCTGATCGTTTCTCCACAATCCGCGAGTTCTCCACAGACTGAAATTGTTCGCCTTCGGCGGCATGGTCTCTCGTTAGCGTCCTGTCATGAGGATCAGCGAGGAGCGCGAGCGGGCGCGTGATCGCCTCGCGGCGATGGACGGGAACTACCGGCAGCGACAGGCCGTCGACGACTTCGAGGATTCAGCGTCTTTCGAGAGGTCCCCGCAGCCATTCGAGAGGCCCCCCGAGTGGCTTCAGGACTTCGACGAAGACGAATACGAGGCTCAACCCGACTCGTCACGGTTCGATCGGCTGCCCGAGCGCTGGCGCGGTACACGTTGGCGCCCGAGCCGATCGGCGACCTGGGTGTTGGCGATTGTTGCAGTTCTGGCCACGGCAATCGGCTTGTTCACGGTGTGGTGGGATTCTCCGAGTTTGCAGGCGGTCCCACCGTTGCCCTCGCCCCAGAATGTCACGGAGCAGAATGTCACGGCGCAGAATGTCACTGCCGACGATGGTGAATCAGCCAGTCCCGTACCGACCGGCGTCGTAGCGGAGCAGCCGCCTGAGGCTTTGGTGGTCAGTGTCGTCGGACTCGTGCACACGCCTGGGCTCGTCAACCTACATTCGGGCTCGCGCATCGCCGACGCGCTCGCTGCGGCAGGTGGAGTGCTCGAGGGCGCCGAGACGGTGGGCCTGAATCTGGCACAGAAGCTTGCCGATGGTGATCAGATCGTGGTGGGGGCCGCCGATCAGTCCGGTGGTGTTTCAGCGAGTTCGAGTACCACTGCGGGAGGGACCGGCCCCGCCGCCGCGGGGGAATCCGGCGGGGCTGGGTTGGTGAACCTCAACACCGCTACCGAGGCCGAACTGGACGACCTTCCCGGGGTAGGGCCGGTAACAGCTGCGGCGATCATCACCTGGCGAACTTCCAACGGAAAATTCACGGACATAGAACAATTGGGGGAAGTCGACGGGATCGGCCCGGCAAGGTTGGCCAAACTGCGAGTGCTGGTGTCGGTGTGAACGAACCGGAAGCCTCGCCGGTCCTCGACGCTCGACTGCTTCCGTCGGCCGTCGCAGTGTGGGGGAGCAGTGCGGTGGGGATCCTGTTCGGCGCGGTCGCCGCGTGGGTACTGGCGGTGGCATGCGCTATTCCAGCGGCAATCCTCACTTACGCGGTTGTGCGCCGGACATCTGCGGGGTGGGCACGAATCATGTTGGTTGCATTGCTGTTCGGTGCCGGATGCAGTGTCGTCATCGGGTGGCGGGCGACCGAGGTCGAGGGGCACCCACTGACCCGAGCTGCCCTCGAAGGATCGTGGGTGAGTGTCGAAGTGGAACCCTCGGAGGATCCGCACGCAGTCTCTGGCGCGGCGGGTCAAGGTCAGATTTTCTTCAGGGCAACCGTCAATTCGGTGACTTCCCAGAATCGCAGGTACTCCGGAGGCGGCCTGGTCACGATCCGGGCGCCCAGTTCGTCGTGGCTCGAAGTTGTTCCAGGGCAGAGCCTGACGGTTCGCGGCCGGGCGAGTCAGCCATGGCGTAGCGATTCCACGCTCGCCGTGATCACGTCCGAGGGGCCTCCCGTCGCGGTGGGAGAAGTGCCCTGGTATCAGCGATGGGCGAGTGTGGTGCGTACTCGTTTCGCCGCTGCGTGCTCGGCTGCGCTCCCGCCGGATCAGGCAGGTCTGCTGCCTGGCCTCGTCGTCGGAGACACATCGGCGTTGTCGCCGGTGGTGAAGGACAACTTCACCGTTGCCGGGCTTTCCCATCTCACCGCGGTGTCCGGCGCCAATATCAGCATTCTGCTCGGGGCGGTTCTGCTGCTGGTCAGAGCCGCGGCGCTCAGTCCGCGCGTCGGCGCTGCTTTGGCGCTGGTAGCCCTCGTTGCGTTTGTTGTCGTCGCGAGGCCGTCGCCGAGTGTTCTGCGCGCCTCGGTGATGGGCCTGATCGGCCTGCTCAGTCTGGTGACCGGTCGACGCAAACAGGCACTGCCTGCTCTTTCCGCAGCCGTCATCGTGCTGGTTGTCGTGATGCCCGAACTTGCCGTCGACTGGGGGTTTGCGCTGTCGACCACGGCCACGGGCGCGCTGGTGATCATTGCTCCGGTGTGGGTGGACGTGCTTCGTCGACGAGGTTGGCCCCGTTGGTTTTCGGAGATGACAGCTGTCTCGAGTGCTGCGTTTGTCGTGTCTGCGCCACTGGTGGGCGCCATGGCGGGAACCTTCAGCGTGGTTACGATTGCCGCGAACATGGCCGTGGGGCCTGTGATCGGAATCATCACGGTGTTCGGTGCGGTGATTGCCTTGTGTGCGCTGATTTGTCCCCCGATCGCGGTGTTCGTCACGCCGCTGGTCCGGCCGCCGATGGGGTGGCTGCTGTACGTGTCCGAGCGGGCGGCGGCGCTTCCCGGAGCGTCGGTGGTGGTGCCGTCAGGGCTCATCGGTGCTCTGGTCGTCGTGGGCGTCTTACTGGCCGCGGCGCTGACGCTGTGGAATCGGATCTCGAGATGGGTGGTCGGCGTCCTCGTTCTGGGAGTTGTTCTAGCCCTCGTCTTTCAGCACGTGTTCGGCGGTGGTCGTATTGCTCCGGGGTGGGTACTGGTGATGTGCGACGTCGGTCAAGGGGACGGTCTTGTGCTCTCGACTGGAGACGGCAGGGTGATCGTCATCGATGTCGGTCCTGATCCCACGTCGATGGATCGTTGCCTGAACATGTTGGACGTCAACGACATCGCGTTGCTGATAATCAGTCATTTTCATGCCGATCACATCGGTGGATTGGAAGCAGTTCTGGGTGGGCGTTCGGTCGCTGCGGTCGGAGTCGGGTCGATGTTGTTGCCGGAGTCAGGTTTTCGGGCGGTAAAGGATGCCGCCGAGTCGCACGGCGTTCCGGTTGTCTCGTTGCGGGCAGGTATGGAGTTGACGTTGGGATCGGTGAACGTGGAGGTTCTCGGACCGTTGCTTCCAGCTCCCCGCGATTCCGTCGATGCCGCAGATGCAGCCAACGATCAGTCGCTGGTGGTGATGGCGCACACGGGCGCGGGTCGAATTCTGTTGACGGGCGACGCCGAAGTTGCGGGGGAGGAGGCCGTCCTCCGATCGGGAACGGACGTGAAGGCCGATGTGTTGAAGCTGCCCCATCACGGTTCTCGGACCACGTCGTCGGCTTTTCTGGAAGCGGTGCGTCCGAGGTTGACGATGATCAGCGTCGGCGACGGCAACAGTTTCGGGCACCCGAATGAGGAGGTTCTCGACGAACTGGTTTCGTTGGGCGGGGCGGTGGTTCGGACCGACGTCGACGGCACCGTCGCTGTGTACGGCGGGGGCGGCGGGTCTGTGTCGATCGTGTCGGTTCCTCGTGGGACCATCTTCGGGTGAGTAATCCGTCTGTAGTCGATCCGCTGCATCTTGTTCTCGGGGACGACGAGTTCCTGATCGACCGCACGGTATCGCAGCTCATCAGAGCCGTCCGCGGTGACCGCGGCCAGGGTATTTCGGATCTCCCGGTGACCAAGATGCGTGCCGGAGACACCAATGCTCCCGAGTTGGCTGAGCTGCTCAGCCCCTCTCTTTTTGCCGAAGACCGTGTGATCGTCCTGGAATCGGCCGCAGAAGCAGGCAAAGATGCCGTAGCTCTTGTTCTCGAGGCGGCGCGTGAGCCGGCAGAAGGCGTCGTTCTGATCGTCGTGCACTCGGGCGGCGGTCGCGCGAAGGCGTTGGCGCCGGCCCTCGAGAAGCTCGGCGCGACGGTTCACAACTGCGGAAAACTGAACAAGAGTCAGCTTGTCGACTTCGTCCGGGGTGAGTTTCGGACCGCCGACGTGAGGGTTGCTCCCGATGCGATCGCCGCGATGATCGAAAGCGTCGGCTCCAACCTTCGCGAACTTGCGTCGGCCTGCTCGCAATTGGCGGCAGATACCGGCGGCAAGATCGACGTGGATGCAGTCCACAAGTACTACTCGGGCAAGGCCGAGGTTTCCGGATTCGATGTGGCCGACAAAGTTATCGTCGGCGATACCCGGGGTGCGCTCGAGGCTCTGCGATGGGCTGACCAGATCGGAACGGCGCACGTTCTGCTCGCTGACGCCCTCGCCGATGCAGTCCACACCATCGCGAAGGTCGGCCCGTTTGCGCGGGGCGGTGACCCGTTCCGGTTGGCGTCGGATCTCGGGATGCCGCCGTGGAAGGTCAAGAAGGCGATCAAGGAAGTCGGCGGTTGGGATCCCACGTCGATCGGCGCTGCGATGCAGATCGTCGCCGCTCTCAATGCCGACGTGAAGGGCGCCGCAGTCGACTCGTCCTTCGCTCTGGAGATGGCAGTGCGGAAAGTGTGCGCGTTGCGGAAGAACTGAGGACAACATGGCCTATCGCGCGGCCGGCCAGAAGTAGTCCGACGACAGTGGCGGCCGTGGCCTCGGCCACCCGGTAGTCGAGGCGTTTCGCGCAGGCTTGCTCCAACTGGGTGTGCGAAATGGCCTGAGGCCGTGTCGTTGGTTCACCAGTCCTGATGTCGGTCACTCGTAGGCAGTCGTTCGGCGCCGGATTCATCACACTGCCGCAGACAATTGTTTCTTGGCCGATGCTGTCTACCGGCACCTTCACGGTGGTGAGTAGCGCTCGTCCAGTGGCGAGAAACGCCAGAATCGCAACGAGTGAACACATCACGCCGAAGAAGATCCAGAATTCGCCCCGTTGCCTGCGGCTCCACCATCCGTAGCTTGCTGCGACTCCGACTACTGCAACCGTCAATGATTCCCACCAACGAGGGATCCCCAGGGCTGCCAATACGCCGAAAGCGACGACCGCCCAGTAGCCAGTCGTGAACAACCAGCTGCGAGGGCGTTTCCCGTTGACCGCCATCATCAGATGGTCGCAGCCCGGTCCACATATTCCGTGCAAGACATGGATGGCGGGTTTTTGCTCTGATTGAGCACGCAAAATAGCCGCCTGGTCTTTCGACCTGGCGGCTATCGAGACGAACCAGTATGACGGCGAACCGTCACAGTGGAAACGTCAGAGCTTGTTGGCAGCCTGCGAGAGTGCAGACTTCTTGTTGGCAGCCTGGTTGGCGTGAATGACGCCCTTGCTGGCTGCCTTGTCGAGCTTGCGGCTGGTGGAGACGAGGAGCTCGTTGGCCTTGTCCTTGTCACCGGCTGCCGCAGCCTCGCGGAATGAGCGGATCGCGGTACGCAGCGAGGACTTCACCGACTGGTTACGGAGTCGGGCCGCCTCGTTGGTACGGATTCGCTTCACCTGGGACTTGATGTTGGCCACGCGTAAAATCCTTGTCGTCTTTAGCTGGTTACGGTCGAGAAAGCTGTGGGCGCACTGATGCACCGACTGGCAAGATTACCAGCCGAGGGCCCAAGAACCCAAACCGTCGCACGTTGCGTCTGTCGAGAAGAGTACACCGAGCGCCCGATTTCTCGCCGCGCTGCCGAATAGCCCCACTTGTAGCAGCATGTTGCCCTATGACGCCGCCGCCTTCGAAAAGTTCGAGTAAAACAGGTTCGACCACCACCCGAGCGCGTCCTGCCGCAGTGTTCGACGGATATTCAGACATCGGTCGCTACGAGTTGGCTTTCGACGAGATGTTCGAGCCCGACGGCTCGGTGCGTGCCCCGTACAAGGGTGTGTACAAAGCCCTGGCGCCGACGAGCAGCGCCGACCTTGCCGCGCGTGCCGACGCACTCGGACGCGCATTCATCGACCAGGGCGTGACGTTCTCGCTGTCCGGGCAGGAGCGACCGTTTCCGTTGGATCTGGTGCCGCGCGTCATCGCCGCGCAGGAGTGGTCGCGGCTGGAAAAGGGCATCAAGCAGCGAGTGAAGGCGCTCGAGTTGTTCCTTGCGGACATTTACGGCGAGCAGCGAATCCTGCGCGATCACGTGTTGCCGCGCCGCCTGGTGACCTCGTGCGAGCACTTCCACCGTGAAGCAGCCGGCATCGTGCCGCCCAACGGTGTGCGAATCCATGTCGCGGGTATCGACCTGGTCCGAGACGAGGCGGGAGAGTTCCGAGTTCTCGAGGACAATCTGCGATCTCCGTCCGGTGTCTCCTATGTGATGGAAAACCGTCGCACCATGACTCGGGTGTTCCCGGATCTGTTCATGTCCCACAAGGTGCGGGCGGTAGGTGATTACGCAACACACCTACTGAGGGCACTGCGTGCGGGTGCTGCACTCAACGAAGCGGACCCGACAGTGGTTGTTCTCACACCGGGTATCGCCAATTCCGCCTATTTCGAGCATTCATTGCTCGCTCGTCAGATGGGTGTGGAACTCGTCGAAGGTCGCGACCTGTTCTGCCGCGACAACATGGTGTACATGCGCACGACGGAAGGCGAGCGTCAGGTCGACGTCATCTATCGCCGCATCGACGACGAGTATCTCGACCCGATGCACTTCCGTCCGGATTCGATTCTCGGCGTCGCAGGCCTACTGAATGCGGCGCGAGCGGGCAACGTGGTGATCTCGAGTGCCGTCGGCAACGGAGTCGGTGACGACAAACTCGTCTATACCTACGTTCCGCAGATCATCGACTACTACCTCGGTGAGAAGCCGCTCTTGCAGAACGTCGACACGTTCCGCTGTTGGTTGGACGAGGAGTGCGAGCAAGTCCTCGACCGCGTCGCCGAACTCGTCATCAAGCCGGTGGAAGGGTCCGGCGGCTACGGAATCGTCTTCGGACCGGACGCGAGTCCCAAGGAACTGGCCGCGATCACCCGCAAGATCAAGGCAGACCCGCGCGGGTGGATCGCGCAGCCTCTCGTGCAGCTGTCCACGGTGCCGACCAAGATCGACGACGTTCTCTCGCCGCGCCACGTGGACTTGCGACCCTTTGCCGTCAACGACGGTGAGGACGTGTGGGTGTTGCCCGGCGGCCTGACCAGGGTGGCACTTCCGGAAGGTTCGCTGGTGGTCAACTCGAGCCAGGGCGGCGGAAGCAAGGACACATGGGTGCTCGCCAGCCGCAGCTCGGACGAGGACCCAGAGCTGTCCGGTGAGGAACTGGTGTCCGAGCCCCCGGAATCCGCGGAGCCGGTGCAGGGACCCGAACTGAGCACCTCTCAACAGCAGCAGCAACAACAGTGAACACCTCAGAAGTGCCCAGCTACCAAGAACTATCAGCGAACGGAGCGTGGTGACCGATGCTTGCTCGCAACGCAGAGTCCCTCTACTGGATCGGCCGCTACGTCGAGCGCGCCGACGACACCGCTCGGATCCTCGACGTCGCCGTCCACCAACTGCTCGACGACGCAACCGTCGACCCGGACCGCACGTCGCGTCTGCTCCTGCGTGTCCTCGGCATCGAAGCGCCGGAGGAGAAGCTCGACGTACGCTCGCTCACCGATCTGGTTGCGTTCAGCCGCAATCAGGTTGGATCGATCGTGGACTCGCTGGCAAGTGCCCGTGAGAATGCTCGCGGAGCACGTGAGGTCACGTCGAGCGAGATGTGGGAGTGCCTGAACACCACGTACAACGGACTGGCGGAGCGTGAACGCGCGTCACGCAGGCTGGGGCCACACGAGTTCTTCCGTTATGTGGAGGAACGCGCAGCGATGTTCGCGGGGCTGGCGGATTCCACGCTCAGCCGCGACGACGGTTACCGGTTCCTTCTGCTGGGCAGGTCGATCGAACGTGTCGACATGATTGTGCGGATGCTCCTGGCGCGCGCTGGTGACCGCCCGTCGTCGCCGGCGTGGGTCAGTGTTCTTCGCTCGGCAGGCGCACATGACACGTATCTGCGTACTTATCGCGGAGCGCTCGACGCCAATCGGGTGGTCGAATTCATCTTGTTGGACAGACTCTTTCCGCGCTCGGTGTTCCATTCGATCAGGCAGGCCGAGAAGTGCCTGCAGGAACTCGACCCGCAGCCGGGCAGCCGCGTCGGAATCCGGGCGGAGGCGCCGCGGCTTCTCGGCCGCGCACGCAGCGAACTGGAGTTTCTGCCGCAGGGCGTGTTGCTCGAAGATCTGCAAGGACGGTTGCTCGGTTGGCAGGAGACCTGTCGCGAACTGGGTGAGGCGATTGCATTGCAGTACTTCCACGCTGCGCCGTGGGTCGCGTGGACGGATGCCGGCGCCGCGTATGCGGAGTCGACGGTGGAGGGAGAGCTGTGAGCTGGCGAATGAGGGTCGTGCACACCACGGGATATGCGTACGACGCCCCGGTGACGTCGTCGTACAACGAAGCGCGATTGACACCCCGCGGCGACACCAGGCAGACGGTGATCCTCACGCGCGTCGAAACCCAGCCGGCAACGCGTTCCTATAGGTACACCGATTACTGGGGCACCGCGGTGACCGCCTTCGACTTGCACGCGCCGCACACGGAGTTGGAAGTGACCGGACTGTCGGTGGTGGAGACGGAACCGTTTGTTCAGCCTGAGGAAACCGTCGACTGGGATGAATTGTCGGGAAACGCGATTAAAGATCGATTCAACGAACAACTGAGTTTCACGAGATATGTTCCGCGTGATCGTAAGCTGGCGACAATTGCCAAGGAATTGCGCAAAGATAAATCACCTGAAGATGCAGTAGTGGCTGCGTCGCAATGGGTTTACGGTGAAATGTCATATGTTCCGGGTACGACCGGAGTGCATACGTCGGCGGTCGAGGCCTGGTCGGCCAGGAAAGGCGTCTGCCAGGATTATGCACATCTGACCTTGGTGTTGCTTCGAACGATGGGCATTCCCTGTCGGTACGTTTCCGGCTATCTCCACCCCAAACGTGATGCGGCAGTCGGGGACACGGTGGTCGGGGAATCGCACGCGTGGATCGAAGCGTGGACCGGCGCGTGGTGGGGATATGACCCGACCAATGCGATAGCTGTGAATGAACAGCATGTCTCGGTCGGAATAGGAAGGGACTATTCGGATGTGCCGCCTTTGAAGGGAATCTTTTCCGGTGGACGCTCCACAGATCTCGAAGTTGTTGTGGAGATCACCAGGCTTGCGTAAAGTCCGGCAAATCTAGGCGCGTGAGCATTACTACCGTTCGATGAGAAGAAGGTGGGAATATGTCTCCAACTGCACAGGAATTGACTGAGATCGAACCGATCTCGGATGTGAAGAAGTATGCGGCCGAAGCGGTGGGGACATTTGTGCTCGTGTTCTCCGCGGTCGGAACTGCCGTCTTCGCAGGTGCGAAAGTCGGCAATCTCGGAGTTGCCTTCGCATTCGGCTTGACCCTGCTGTTCCTCGTATATGCGATCGGACCGATTTCCGGTTGCCACGTCAACCCAGCCGTGACTCTCGGCCAATTCGTGATCGGGCGCATCTCGGCCGTCAATGCGGCGATTTACGTTGTCGCGCAAGTGATCGGCGGCTTGGTCGCCGGCGTCGTGATCTACACGGTGGCCAACAGTCTCCCGGCGTACAACCGGGCCGCAGATGGCCTCGGCGCAAACGGTTGGGGCGCACACAGTCCGTCGGCCGAGAAGAATCTTCTCGGACAGGTGGTTTCCGACGGTTACGGCATCGGTGCCGCCATGATCATCGAGATCCTCCTGACCGCACTGTTGGTATTCGTCGTTCTCGCGTCGACCGACCAGATCTCCGACGTGCCGCTCGCCGGGGTGTCCATCGGCTTCACCCTGGCCGTCATTCACCTGATCTCGATCCCGATCGACAACACCTCCGTCAACCCTGCTCGAAGCCTCGCTGTCGCGCCGTTCCAGGACGGTGCACTCGGTCAGGTGTGGTTGTTCATCGTGTTTCCGCTGATCGGCGGTGCGCTCGGTGCACTCATCTATCGAGCACTCTTCGGACGGTTCAACCGTCTGGACAGCTGATCGATACTGTTTCCATCGTTCGGGTCGGCTTCAGCTCCAGCTGAAGTCGGCCCGAAGTTTTGCCGCGACCGCGTCGAACTTCTTGTGATCCATGACGGCGCCCTCGCGCCGAATCCCGCTCTCGGGAACGTCGAGCACCCGGTCGAGCCGGACCCAGCTGGGCCTTCCCTCGCCGTCCCACGGGCCCGAACCGATTGCGAGCCAATCACGCTCGCCTTCGCGTTTGCTCTGCGAGGACAGCATCAAACCGAGCAGCGTGTTGCCGTCGCGGCCGACAACCAGCACCGGGCGGTCTTTGCCCTGGGTCGGATCCTCCTCGTAGGCAACCCAGGTCCAGACGATTTCGCCCGGATCGGCCTTGCCGTCGAGGTCGGGGGAGTACTCGACCTTGCGGGCGCGATGTGCGGTCGGAGACGTTCGCGCGGCGATCGGGCGGCCGGACGGACCCGGCTTCGAGGCAGACGACTGAGACGTGGACGACTGCAACTGGCGCAGCAACGCAGGGCCCTTCTCCACCGCGAGGGCGCCGAGGGTTCTGCCGATCTGCTTCCACATGCTTGCCATAGCGTTCGAGCATAATCACCCACCCGTGGGAACCCCTGGTACGGCGGCGCCGAGACTTGGATATCCTGAGGGTTGACAGTGGCCCGGATCCGGGCCGGTGCCGGTCCGACTAAGGGGTCTCCCATCAGCAGCTTCGCCGACAAGACGTTCACGGATCCTGCGCAGATCCGGAACTTCTGCATCATCGCGCACATCGACCACGGTAAGTCGACGCTGGCAGATCGCATGCTTCAGCTCACCGGCGTGGTCGAAGAGCGGGCGATGCGTGCGCAGTACCTGGACCGCATGGACATCGAGCGTGAACGCGGCATCACCATCAAGGCCCAGAACGTTCGTCTGCCCTGGACCGTCGACGGCGAAGAATTCGTCCTCCACCTCATCGACACACCCGGCCACGTCGACTTCACGTACGAGGTCTCCCGCGCGCTCGAAGCATGTGAGGGTGCAATTCTGCTGGTCGACGCAGCTCAGGGCATCGAAGCTCAGACGCTGGCCAATCTGTACCTGGCGATGGAGAAGGATCTCAAGATCATTCCCGTCCTCAACAAGATCGACCTCCCGGCCGCGGATCCCGACCGCTATGCCGAAGAGATTGCGCACATCACCGGCTGCGAGCCAGGCGATGTCCTGCGCGTCTCGGGCAAGACCGGCATGGGCGTCAGGGAACTGCTCGACGAGGTGATCAAGCAGGTACCTGCACCCGTCGGCGATGCAGACGGCCCCGCCCGCGCGATGATCTTCGACTCCGTTTACGACGCGTACCGCGGCGTGGTCACCTACGTGCGTGTGGTCGACGGTCGGATCCGTCCCCGCGAGAAGATCACGATGATGTCCACGGGCACCACACACGAACTGCTCGAGGTCGGCATCATCTCGCCCGAGCCGAAGGCCAGTATCGGTCTGGGCGTCGGCGAGGTGGGCTACCTCATCACGGGTGTGAAGGACGTCCGCCAGTCGCGCGTCGGTGACACCGTCACCACAACCCGCAACGGCGCGACCGAACCGCTGGTCGGCTACCGCGATCCGAAGCCGATGGTCTATTCCGGTCTCTACCCGATGGACGGCTCGGACTACCCGGTGCTGCGCGACGCTCTCGACAAGCTCCGTCTCAACGACGCCGCCCTGGCGTACGAGCCGGAGACGTCGGTTGCCCTCGGATTCGGCTTCCGCTGCGGCTTCCTCGGCCTGCTGCACATGGAGATCACCCGCGACCGCCTCGAACGTGAGTTCGGCCTCGAACTGATTTCCACTGCGCCCAACGTCGTCTACCGCGTCGTGATGGAGGACGGGGCCGAGGTCATCGTCACCAACCCGTCGTACTGGCCGGAAGGCAAGGTGCGCGAGGTCTACGAGCCGGTCGCCAAGTGCACCGTCATCGCCCCGAGCGAGTACGTCGGCGCCATCATGGAGCTGTGCCAGTCCCGTCGCGGTGAGCTCGGCGGCATGGACTACCTCTCCGAGACTCGCGTCGAACTGCGCTACGAACTGCCCATGGGCGAGATCATGTTCGACTTCTTCGACGCCCTCAAGTCCCGCACCAAGGGATACGCCAGCCTCGATTACGAGGAGGCCGGTGAGCAGCAGGCCGACCTGGTGAAGGTCGACATCCTTCTGCAGGGCGAGGCCGTCGACGCGTTCTCCTCGATCGTGCACCGCTCCAACGCCGGTGCTTACGGCGGACGCATGACGTCGAAGCTTCGTGAGCTGATTCCTCGCCAGCAGTTCGAGGTTCCGATTCAGGCCGCGATCGGCGCGAAGATCATCTCGCGCGAAAACATTCGCGCAATCCGCAAGGACGTTCTTGCCAAGTGCTACGGCGGCGACATCAGCCGTAAGCGCAAGCTGCTCGAGAAGCAGAAGGAAGGCAAGAAGCGCATGAAGACCATCGGTCGCGTCGAGGTGCCGCAGGAAGCATTCGTGGCGGCCCTGACGTCGGAATCGGTCGGCGAGAAGCCCAAGAAGTAGGAGCGCATGGTCACCACCTGGTTGTCCCGAGAGTTCGGAATCGAAATCCCGGTTCTCGGGGCGCCCATGGGTGGTCGCGCGGGCGGCGCGCTCGCCGGAGCTGTTTCGGCGGCCGGTGGGTTGGGTCTGCTCGGTGCGGCCCGGTACAACACACCGGAGTGGATCGAGGCCGAAGCCGAAGTGGCCCGCTCGATCGGCGGAAAGTTCGGCGTCGGCCTGATGACGTGGTCGCTGCCCGAGAACGAGTTGATGCTCGACGCCGCGATTGCCGTCGAGCCGACCATGATCACCTTGTCGTTCGGTGATCCCGCCGCGTATGTCGGACGAATCCACGATGCGGGCATTCCCGTTGTGTCACAGATCAATACGCTCGAGGACCTTCGTATTGTCGAGGCCGCAGGTGTTGACGCTGTGATCGCGCAAGGCGGTGAGGCAGGCGGTCACACGGGCCGAATCGGAACCTTGCCGCTGCTGCAGGAGATCCTCGAAGCGACATCACTTCCGGTGCTGGCAGCCGGCGGAATCGGAACCGGACGCGGTTTGGCCGCCGTCCTGGCGGCCGGTGGCGAAGGCGTGATGATCGGAACGGCGCTGCTCGCCAGCCCGGAGACGGTCGGGCCGGACTATGCCCGCGACCGCGTCGTCGAAGCCGGAAGTGCGGACACGATTTACACCTCGGTATTCGACCGAGCGCGCAGTCAACCGTGGCCGCAGCGGTGGGGTGGCCGCGCGGTGGCCAACGAGTTCACTGCCGCGTGGCACGGAGTCGACGCCGACGAGGAAACGCTGGCACAGGCGTACGACCCGTCGGATCCGCACAGCGGAGTCGTCTATGCCGGAGAAGCTGTCGGACTCGTGCACGGAACCCATCCGGCCGGCGATGTGGTTCGACGCATCGGCGCGGATGCGGAGCGTCTGCTCTCTCGTTTCGCCTGAAAGCAAGGTCGGACACAGCCGGGTCCCATATGAGAAGGTAAGCCTCTACTAACTAGTGGAGGAGTATTTTCGTGCGTGCGATGAAGTTCTCGGCGGTGACTCTCTTGGGAGCACTGGTCGTAGGTATCAGTGGATGTTCGTCCTCGGACGCCGACGAGATCGCGGACGGTCGGGTCACCACGATCGATCACAAGTTCGGCGCCACCACGATCACCGGGACGCCGACGCGTATCGTCGCGGCCGACACCCAGTGGCTCGACGCTCTGCTCGAACTCGGAATCCAGCCGGTGGGGTACCTGGCTGCCGGCCCGATGGGCGACGAGCGTGGCCTGTTCCCGTGGGAGAGCGGCGTGGACGCGTCGGCGAAGGAACTTGATCGCTCGGCGATCCAGCAGTTCGGTGTCCCGCTCAAAGCTGAAGAAATTGCAGCATTGGATCCCGATCTGATTCTCGGCGGGTTCTCCGTCGCCGATCAAGACGATTTCGACCAGTTGAGCAAGATCGCTCCGACAATTGCCGGTCTGTCCGACGTCCAGGTCGATCCGTGGCAGGACCAGGTCGAGATTCTCGGTCGAGTTCTCGACAAGGAGTCGCGCGCCGACGAGATCGTCGAGGCGACAAGCGGGCAGATCGATGCGCTCGCGCAGCGGCTGCCAGGCCTGAAGGGCAAGACGGCGCTTCTGTCGCAGTACGTCTTCCCGACGTCGCAGTTGGTGATCGTCGCCGATCCCAAGGACGGCGCATCGGGATTGTTCACTAGCCTGGGAATGTCGTTGCCGCCCAAGCTCGTCGAAGAGGCGGGCGTTACCGGTGGCCGGCTGATGCTCAGCCCCGAACGGGTCGACGCTCTGAGCGCCGACGTCGTGGTGTTGCTGCCGAACGGCGGAACGCTGGAAGACATGATGAAGCTGCCGGGGTTCGCTGACCTATCCGCAGTCAAGAGTGGCGGTCTGGCCATCGTCGACTATCCGACAGTTGCCGGGTTGAACACTCCGTCGTCGCTGTCGCTGAAGTACTCGCTCGAATCGATCACGCCGCAGCTCGAAGCGGTGGCCGGCTAGCACTGCTGTGCGCCTTTATTAACCGCGGGCGGTTAATAAAGGCGCACAGCAGGGGGTCTAGGTCGCGTTGTGCGCGGGCTGGAAAGCTCCGGCTTCGGCAGCTTCCTCGGCGCGGATCACGTGGACCACGGCGTTGATCAGCGCCAGGTGTGTGAACGCCTGCGGGAAGTTACCCAGATGGCGACCGGTGTGGGCGTCGATCTCCTCCGCGTACAGCTTGAGCGGGCTCGCGAACCCGAGCAGGCGCTCGCAGAGATGCTTTGCCCGATCCAGTTCGCCGATCTCGACGAGGGCGGAGACGAGCCAGAAGGAACAGATGGTGAACGTGCCCTCCTCGCCGCTCAATCCGTCGTCGGTGGTGTCGACGCGATAGCGCAGGACCAGCCCCTCCTCGGTGAGCTCGTCGGCGATCGCCAGCACCGTTGCCCGGATGCGCGGATCGTCGGCCGGCAGGAAGCGCAGCAGCGGTGCCAACAAGAGCGACGCGTCGAGTGAGTCGTGGCCGTACCGCTGTGTCAGAACTCCGCGCGAGTCGACGCCGTGCGCGAGGATGTCGGCCTTGATCTCGTCCGCGATGGCCGTCCATTGCTGCGCAAAGCTCTTCTCGCCCTGCATCTCCGCCAGCTTGGCGCCGCGATCGAGTGCGACCCAGCACATGATCTTCGACGACGTGAAGTGCTGTGGTTCACCGCGCACTTCCCAGATCCCACGGTCGGGTTGGCGCCAGTGCTTGATCGCTTCCTCGACCTGCTTCTTGAGTAGCGGCCACAGCGCTTCGGGGACACGCTCGCGGGTGCGGATGTGGAGGTACACCGAGTCGAGCATGGTGCCCCAGATGTCGTGCTGCTGTTGATCGAATGCGCCGTTGCCGATGCGCACGGGACGGGCACCGTCGTATCCGGAGAGATGGTTGAGTTCGGATTCCTCGAGTGTGCGCTCGCCGCCGATGCCGTACATCACCTGCAAGGGATGTGGCTGACCGTTGTCCGAACTCGACACGTCGTAGATGAAGTTGAAGAAGTCGTTGGCCTCACGGTCCAACCCGAGCGTGTAGAGACCCCACAGTGCGAAGGTGGAATCGCGAACCCACGCGTAGCGGTAGTCCCAGTTACGTTCTCCGCCTGGTGTTTCCGGAAGCGAGGTCGTCGATGCCGCGAGCAAGGCTCCGGTCGGCGCGTAGGTGAGCCCCTTGAGTGTGAGCGCACTGCGCTGCAGGTATCCGCGCCACGGGTGATCGGGGAACTTGCCGATCGTCACCCACTCGCGCCACGACTTGGACGTCTGCCACATCTTGTCGGCGGCCTCGTCGAACGTCTGCGGCGCGGGAAGATCCGACCACGAGAGCGCGACGTACACGTTGTCGCCTTCGACCAGTCGCGTCCGGGCCCGAGCCTCACGACCTTCCAGGCCCAGTCGTAGGTCGGTGGTCAAGCGCAGAGTTGGGTGGTCTCCGGGCTTGGCGGAGCGACACGTTGCCGTTGCTTCCTCGTAGACCTTTCCGGTGTACTCCCAATTCGCCGTGCCGCGGTGATAGTCGAACGCGGGCTCGCAGCTCATCTCGAGTTCAACGGTGCCGCTGACGCACTTGACCGTACGGAGAAGGGTGTGTTCGGCATCCCAGTCTGTGGGTGTGCGCTTGTGGGTGTTCGATCGCTTGTCGACGTTGTGCCAAGGACCGAGAACCAGGGCGTCGCGTACGACGAGCCAGCCGGTCTCGGTCTGCCAGGTGGTCTCGAGAATGAGTCCACCCGGCAGATAGCGTCGGGCGGCCGGGACGTTCTGGCCGTACGGGCCGATGCGGAAATGGCCTGCGCTGCGGTCGAGGATGGCACCGAACACGCTGGGGGAGTCCGGGCGGGGAACGCACATCCACTCGACAGATCCGTTACGGGCAATCAGGCACGAGGTTTCGCAATCGGAAAGAAACGCGTAGTCGTCGATAGGGGGAAAGTTGCTTCGATGGTGACCCGTGGAGGCGGGAGGAATAGTCTGCACCACTTCGTCGTCAGCACTCATTCGGCCATCATCCGGCCAGAATCGACACACGTCCAATCCACACGCTGTCGGGACCGTATCGTCCGAAGGATAGGGTGTTGGCGTGGATCGGATAGCGGATTGGTGGGACAGCTTCGAGCTGTGGATGGCGGGGCTCCCGTTCATCCCGCAGGTCGCGTTGGTCCTGATCGTCGTCGTTCCGCTGTGCCGCCTGGTGGCCATCGGTCTGGATCGCGCGTTGGCCGCCGTTCTCGCTCTGCCGCTCTTCGGCTGGTTGCGTAGGAATTCTCGAGAAGTAGAGGAAAGCTGATGCCCCGCTCACGGGTCACTCTCGCCCTGATCGCCCTGATTCTCCTCGTGATCGTCGCGTGGCTTCTCACCCGTTAGTTCTCCCGATTAGAGCGGGCGCCGGTGCTCTGCTAAAGTCCACCGCGTGTCCGAAGCAACAGCTCCCGTAATCCGCCACCAGTTGGCGTTGATTGCTGTCGGCATGCTCGACGTCGCTGACGTCGCCTGTTGTTGATTTCCTGAGTTCGACCTCTCCGGTGGTGCTGCGCACCCCACTCGAACTTCTCTGCGCGTAACTCGCGCCCCCGATTCAGGGCTCATTGCCCGTCGGCTCTCCATGTCTGAACATCCCGATGGAATCAGCCCCAGAGGTCTCGGACTTGTCGTTTGACCAACCCTCGTTTGTCAGTCCTTTCAGGAAGGTATCTGCAATGAAACGCCGTTCCCGCACACTTCTCACTGCTATCGCGACCATGGGGGCCGTGGTACTCACAGCGTGCAGTGGTGGCTCGAGCGACACCGTGGGTGGTGACAGCGCCGCCAGCGACGGTAGCGCCGGCACGATCAACCTGTTCGCCTACGCCGTGCCGAAGCCTGGCTTCGACAAGCTCACCGCAGCCTTCCAGGCGACAGACGAGGGCAAGAACGTCAACTTCAATCCTTCGTACGGCGCCTCGGGCGACCAGTCGCGCAAGGTGAAGGACGGCGCCGAGGCAGACTTCGTCAACTTCTCCGTCGAGCCCGACATCACCCGCCTGGTCGATGCCGGTCTGGTCGATCAGAACTGGAACCAGGACGCCTACAACGGAATTCCGTTCGGATCGGTAGTCACCATCGTGACGCGTCCGGGGAACCCGAAGGGCATCAAGGACTGGGACGACCTGCTTCAGCCCGGACTCGAGGTCGTCACGCCGAACCCGTTCAGCTCCGGCTCGGCCAAGTGGAACCTCTTGGCGCCGTACGCCGCCAAGAGCGACGGTGGCAAGAACCCGCAGGCGGGGCTCGACTACGTCACCGCCTTGGTCAACGATCACGTCAAGATCCAGCCCAAGTCGGGACGCGAGGCTTCGGAAGCCTTCCTGCAGGGCAGCGGTGACGTTCTGATCAGCTACGAGAACGAGGCACTGTTCATCGAAGGCAACGGCGACCCGGTCGAGCACGTCACCCCGCCCACGACCTTCAAGATCGAGAACCCGGTTGCCGTGATCTCGAACAGCAAGGTCCTCGACAAGGCGACCGCGTTCAAGGACTACCTGTACACGACCGAGGGTCAGACGCTCTGGGCCGAAGCAGGATTCCGTCCCGTTGATCCCGCCGTCGCTGCCAAGTTCACCGACAAGTTCCCCGAGCCGACCAAGCTGTGGACCATCGCAGACCTCGGCGGCTGGAAGGCCGTGGACAGCGCTCTGTTCACCAAGGACACCGGTTCGATCGCAGTGATCTACGACAACGCGACCAAGTAAGACTGACGTGACTGACACTATTGACCCCACCCCCGTGGCTCGTCGGCGAAAACTCGCGCGGGTCACGGGGAGTGTGGGGCCGCTCGGAATCGGAGTGGCCACCCTGTGGCTCTCCGTGATCGTTCTGCTTCCGCTCGCCGCGTTGACCGCCACCGCGTTCGACGAGGGGATCTCCGGATTCTGGGACGCCATCACCGCACCCGTCGCCTTGGCGTCGTTGCGCGTGACGTTGTTGGTCTCGGTGATCGTGGCATTGATCAACGTCGTGATGGGCACGATCATCGCGTGGGTGCTGGTCCGGGACGACTTCCCGGGCAAGCGCATCGTCAACTCGATGATCGATCTGCCGTTCGCGCTACCCACCATCGTGGCGTCGATCGTGCTGCTGTCTCTCTACGGCCCGCAGTCACCGATCGACATCCACCTCAATGCAACCCAGCCCGGACTGATCGTGGCATTGGCCTTCGTGACCTTGCCGTTCGTGGTTCGCTCGGTGCAGCCGGTGCTGATGGAGGTCGACCGCGAAGTCGAGGAAGCCGCTGCATCGTTGGGGGCTTCCAACTGGACGATCTTTCGTTCCGTCGTTCTTCCGACGCTGGCGCCTGCCGTCATCTCCGGCGCGGGGCTCGCATTCGCCCGAGCGATCGGTGAATACGGCTCGGTCGTTCTGATCGGCGGCAACATCCCACGCGTGACACAGATGACGTCGCAGTACATTCAGCAGCAGATCGAGATCGATCGTCCGACCAACGCCGCTGCCGTCTCGGTAGCGTTGCTGGCTATCGCATTCGTGACGCTGTTCGTCCTGCGAATCTTCGCCTCGCGAGGACAGCGACGTGAGGAGAGTTCCCGATGAACGTGTCCAGAGGATCGAAGATCGGTCTGCGGACCATCGCTCTCGTCTACCTGTTCGTGTTGTTGGTCGTGCCGATCGGTGTGATCCTGACGCGAACGTTCGAGAACGGAATCGGCCCGTTCCTCGAATCGATCACGACACCGGCAGCGATCTCCGCGCTGAATCTTTCGCTGATCATCGTGGCGATCGTGGTTCCGATCAACGTGGTGTTCGGTGTTGTCACGGCTCTGGCACTCGTGCGTGGGCGTTTCCCGGGGCGGGGCGTACTGCAGTCGGTGGTCGACCTGCCCTTCGCAGTCTCGCCCGTCGTCGTCGGTGTGTCGTTGATTCTTCTGTGGGGTGCCAACGGTTGGTTCGGCGGCATCGAATCGTTGGGGTTCAAGGTCATCTTCGGCTTGCCAGGCATGGTGATCGCGACGATTTTCGTGACGCTGCCCTTCGTCGTCCGGGAAGTCGAACCCGTACTTCACGAGATCGGCGACGAGCAGGAACAAGCGGCCGCGACGCTCGGTGCCTCTGGTTGGCAGACGTTCTGGCGGATCACCTTGCCCGCGATCCGTTGGGGCTTGACGTACGGAATCGTGTTGACGGTGGCGCGTTCGCTCGGTGAATTCGGCGCAGTCATCATGGTCTCTTCCGGTTTCCCGGGGGTATCCCAGACACTGACATTGCTGGTGCATTCGCGATACATCGACGACCACAACACTTTTGGTGCGTATTCGGCGGCAACGCTGCTGATGGGCATCGCCATCATTGTCCTGTTGCTGATGACGCTGCTGGACCGTAAGAGGAGCACCACATGATCACAGTGACCGGGGCCCGCAAGAACTACGGTGATTTCGCGGCGCTCGACGACGTGACGGTCAACATTCCCTCGGGTTCGTTGACGGCATTGCTCGGGCCAAGTGGCTCGGGAAAGTCGACGTTGCTGCGTTCGATCGCAGGGCTCGAAGAGCTCGATTCGGGAACCATCACCATCGCAGGCAAGGACGTCACCGGCGTCTCGCCGCAGAAGCGTGACATCGGTTTCGTGTTCCAGCACTACGCGGCGTTCAAGCACATGACGGTGCGAGACAACGTGGCGTTCGGGCTCAAGATCCGCAAGCGCCCGAAGCCGGAGATCGAGAAGAAGGTCAACGAACTTCTCGAGATCGTCGGCCTCGACGGCTTTCAGCATCGGTACCCCGCGCAGCTGTCCGGTGGTCAACGCCAGCGCATGGCGTTGGCGCGCGCTCTGGCGGTGGATCCGCAGGTGCTCCTGCTCGACGAGCCCTTCGGCGCCCTCGACGCGAAGGTCCGTGCCGACCTGCGCACGTGGTTGCGTCGCCTGCATGACGAGGTGCACGTCACCACCGTCCTGGTCACACACGACCAGGAAGAGGCTCTCGACGTCGCCGACCGCATCGCGGTGCTGAACAAGGGGCGGATCGAGCAGATCGGTGAACCTGCCGACCTGTACGACCGCCCGTCCAACGACTTCGTGATGTCCTTCCTCGGATCCGTCGCGAAGCTCAACGGGCAGTTGGTCCGTCCGCACGACATCCGTCTCGGCCGCGATCCGAGCATGGCTCTCGCTCAGGAGTCCGGAACGGCCGAGTCCCTCGGCGTCACACGCGCAACCGTCGAGCGCGTCGTGTATCTCGGCTTCGAGGTTCGAGTCGACCTGCGAAACGAGGCAACCGGTGAGTTGTTCTCGGCTCAGGTCACCCGCGGTGACAGTGCAGCTCTGCACCTCGAGGCGGGGGAGACGGTCTACGCCCGGGCTACCCGGGTGCCGGATCTGCCGGAGACTCCGGTGGTGACGCCGGAGCAGGAGCCGGTGACGGTGAGCGTCGTCGGCCAGGTATGACCCGCTAGCCCTGTTTGACCTGTTTCACCCCCACTCCTGTTTGAGCGAACGGCACTTTCGGTCTCCTGATGGCGCCGAAAGTGCCGTTCGCTCAGAGTTGGGGGTTGGGGGCAACACCGAGACGAGTTCAGCCCTCTCGGCAGACGAGGACCGGGCATTGGGCGTGGTGGATGAGGCTCTGACTGGTCGATCCGACTATCGACGCCATGAACGGGCTGCGGCCGTGGCTACCGACGACTACGAGTTGCGCTTCCGCCGAGTGCTCGAGCAGTGCCTTCATCGGTCCGCTGCGCTGGACACTCCGGGTGACTTCGACATCGGGGTACTTCTCCGTCCAGCCGGCGAGGCACTCGGACAGCAGAGCGTGCTCATGCTGTTCGTACGGTCCCCAGTCGACGAAGCGCCTGGCTTCGGAGTACCCGCCGAGCGAGGCGTGCTCGTTCCAGGTGTGGACCGCAACCAAGGGCGCGCCGAGGAACGCGGCAAACTCGAAAGCATGCGCGACGGCGAGTTCGCTTAGCTTGCTTCCGTCGACGCCGACGACGATGGGCCTGGTGTCGGCTACCGCGTGCTCGCCGGTACCGCGGAACACCGCCACGGGGCAGTGCGCCCGGTTGACCACTCGAATGGTGTCGGAACCGAGAAACACCGATTGCATTTCGCTGGTACCGGCCTGGCCGAGTGCAACGATGCGAGCGGATTTCGAAAGTTCGACGAGTGTGGTTGCGGGAGTGCCGGTCACGAGGCCGCGTTCGACGGTGACGTCGGTGTGATCGTCGCGAATGGCGTCCTCGGCCTCGTCGAGTAACTTTGCACCCTCGACGCGAAGGTGGTGGTCGAACATCTCTTCGTCGGTGACGTTGGTACCGCCACCTGACTCGGGTTGTCCCGGCAGAACGTGGGTCAGTCGCAATGGTTCGTCGAATCTCTTTGCAGCCGATGCTGCCCACCTCGCGGCGTTGACCGCGCTTGCCGAGCCGTCGATGCCGGCCACGATTCCGTGTCGAACAGATGCACTGGTCATGGAAGTCTCCTCGCGTCGCCTCCCTACCAGTGTGTCCCTGGTCACCCCGGGTTCGCTACAAACTCGTCAGCTCCCGCGGTGCGAGAACGTCGGTAGGCACTGCTGCGCGAGTTCGACGCGGGCGCAACGACAACAGAGCGGTGATGAATCCGTTACCGGGCAGTGTCAATTCCACGTTCTTCAACACGGTTCGGCGCATCAACGCGAGCAGGGCTGCGACGCCGGTGACTGCCATCCACATCGGCAGCGGGTACAGCGTCAAGCGTTCACCCAAGCCGAAAGTGAGGGTTCGTCCGAGAAGCAGTACGGCGCCGACGATTCCGGTGGCCGCGCACAGTCCCGACCATACTGCGATCCATTTGCTGTGCTTCCAGAATTGAATTGCCATGAGTACGAGAACGGCATGACGGGCGACGAAGCCGGGAAGTACTGCGGTCCAGTGAACGAAGGTCCCGTCGTTGGCCGGGAAGAGGCCGGTAGCCGCGGTGCTCAGTGCAACGACGACGGCAAGGCCGAGAATCCACTTTTTCGCACGACCGTCCGGAATGTACTTGTGCAGCAAGGCTGCACCGAGGATGGTGAGCGCACCGAGGATCATGAAGGCCGCGTTCATGACGTCGTGCATCGGCGAACACGAATCCACGCTGCATGTCGTCACGCCCAGCGAACTGATGGAGTCACGCGCGAAGCTGTACGGCGTCTTCCAGGCTCCGGCCGTGAAGATCTCGACAAGCAGGTAGAGCACCGACAGGACCCAGGCGGTGCCGGCTGTGCCGAGGCGAAGATTGTGAGTGATGGTGTTCCCTCTCGCGGCGCTCTGAGGGGATTGCACCCAAAGATCTGTTTCGCAGGCGAAGGATGAACCTTCGCAGGCTGGACAGATCCAACACTACGGTAACAATCTGATAACGGCCTGTGAAACCGGATCAGGCGGAGCGGACCAGACGGTCGGGTAGTGCATCAGCGACTTGTCGGTAACGGTCGATCATCGTTTCGATCAGTAGAGAGTGCCCACCGATCGTTTCGGCGAAACGCGCGCGCGGACATACCGTTGCTGCTGCAGCGCTGAGCCGGTCGGTCAGTAGGCCGGGAGCCAAGAACCAGGGTGCGACGACAACGCGTTCGGCGCCGTTCTGCTCGAGAGCGGAGATCGCCTGGGCAACTGTTGGTTCCGCGGATGTCGCGAAACAGATTCGAACGCCCGACCAGTTGGTTCCGCTCAGGAGAGTGGACGCCAGTTCTGCGGTCGCGGCGTTGGCACGCGCGTCGGACGAGCCGACTGCCGCAAGAGCGACACCGACCGACGGATCGTCCGGCCGGGCGCCCGCTTCGAGGATTCGCTCGCGCACTGCCTCGATAAGCCGAGCATCGCGACCTAGTACGTCTGCTTGGAACACGGTCAGTTGGGGGTGGCGTGTCGCGGCAGCGGCCAAGAGCCCGGGCAGATCTACCCGAGCGTGGAAGGCGTTGCCCAGCAGCATCGGAACAACAACGGCGTGAGTGTGGCCGTCGTGTGCAACTCCGTCCAGGACCTGATCGATGGACGGTGCATTGAGATCGAGAAACGCCAGCCGGACATCGAGGTCTGGCCGGGCTTCACGAAGAGCCGCCACGGCAGCCGCGATCACCCGAGCAGAACGGGGATCACGGCTGCCGTGCGCAACAGCAATGAGCGGAACCATCTTCTTAGACGCGCTCGCCCAATTCGACAGCGGAAATGACGTCGCCGACCAAGCCGGCTGCGAGAGTGTTTCCACCAGCGGGATCGATCAACAGGAAGCTGCCGGTGTGGCGGTTCACTGCGTAGTCGTCGGCCACGATCGGCTCGGCCACGCGGATCGAGATCTTGCCGATCTCGTTGAGCTCGAGAGTGTCCGGGCCCTGATCCGTGGTGAGATCCTGCTCGTTGAAGCGCTCCACCAAGCTGCCGACGATGGCCTGCGTCGTGCGCGTGCCGTGCTTGAGCAGCAGACGTGCGCCGGGGCGCAGCGACTTCTCGGCCAACCAGCAGACAGTGGCGTCGAATTCGCCGATCGGCTCGGGTGCGTCAGACGGCGAGGCGATGGTGTCGCCGCGAGAGACGTCGACGTCGTCGGCCAGGATCAGCGTGACGCTGCGTCCGGCGTGGGCGACGTCGAGTTCACCGTCGGCCGTGTCGATACGAGTGACGGTGGTGCGCGTACCCGAGGGCAGGATCACCACTTCGTCGCCGGGTACGACGGAACCGGCGGCAACCTGGCCGGCGTATCCGCGGTAGTCGAGGAACTCGGCGGTACGCGGACGGATCACGTACTGCACCGGGAAACGCAGGCCGACGCGATGCGGCTCGGCGTCGACCGGAATCGACTCGAGGTGCTCGATCAGCGTGGGGCCGGTGTAGTACGGGGTCTTGTCGGAGCGGATGGCGACGTTGTCACCGTGCAGTGCCGATACCGGGATCTCGACGACGTCTTCGCTTGACCAGCCCAGTGAGCTGGTGAGTTCGTTGAACTCGGCGGAGATCGAGGTGAATACCTCTTCGGGGTTCTCGACGAGGTCGATCTTGTTCACGGCGAGAACGAGCTTCGGGACACCGAGCAACGCGAGAACCGCTGCGTGCCTACGAGTCTGCGCGATGACGCCCTTGCGAGCATCGACCAGCAGGATCACGAGCTGAGCCGTCGAGGCACCGGAGACCGTGTTGCGGGTGTACTGCACGTGACCCGGTGTATCGGCAAGCACGAAGGTGCGCTTGGGGGTCGCGAAGTAGCGGTACGCCACGTCGATGGTGATGCCCTGCTCACGCTCGGCGCGCAGTCCGTCCACCAGGAGCGACAGGTCAGGGGTGTCGAGACCCCGGTCCACCGACGCACGGGTAACGGCGTCGATCTGGTCGGCGAGAACGGATTTAGTGTCGTACAACAGGCGGCCCACGAGTGTGGACTTTCCGTCGTCGACGCTGCCGGCAGTTGCCAGTCTGAGCAGATCGCTCATCAGAAGTAGCCCTCTCGCTTGCGGTCTTCCATGGCCGCTTCGGAAACTCGGTCGTCGCCACGGGTCGCGCCGCGCTCGGTCAAACGTGATGCCGCAACCTCGGCGAGAATCGCTTCGTTGTCAGCCGCATCGGAGAGAACAGCACCGGTGGTCGAACCGTCGCCGACGGTGCGGTAACGCACCGAAAGGGTCTGCAGCTCTTCGCCGTCAGCCGGACCACCCCAGACTCCGGGGGTCATCCACATGCCGTCGCGCTGGTACACCGGACGCTGGTGGGCGTAGTAGATGCTGGCGAGTTCGACGTTGTCGCGGGCGATGTAACGCCAGATGTCCAGCTCGGTGAAGTTGCTGAGCGGAAAGACGCGCACCTGCTCGCCGGGGGAGTGGCGACCGTTGTAGAGGTTCCACAGTTCCGGGCGCTGCTTCTTGGGATCCCACTGGCCGAAAGCGTTGCGCAGCGAGAAGATCCGCTCCTTGGCGCGGGCGCGCTCCTCGTCGCGGCGAGCGCCACCGAAGACGGCGTCGAAGCGGTTCTCGGAGATCGCGTCCAGCAACGGAACGGTCTGCAGCGGGTTGCGGATACCGTCGGGGCGCTCGGTGAGGCGACCGTCCGCGATGTACTCCTCGACGCTGGCCACGTGCAGGCGCAGGTTGTACTTGGCCACGACGTGATCGCGGAAGTCGAGAACTTCCTGCAGGTTGTGGCCGGTGTCGACGTGCAGCAGGGTGAACGGCAGCGGCGCAGGCCAGAAGGCCTTGATCGCCAGATGCAGCAGCACGGTGGAGTCCTTACCTCCCGAGAAGAGAATGACCGGGCGTTCGAACTCGCCGGCTACCTCTCGGAAGATGTGGATCGCTTCGGACTCGAGGGCGTCGAGAGTATCGAACTGCGTGCCGTCGAGCTGAGGACGTGAAAGTGTCAAGTCAACTGTCATGATGCGTGCAACCCGCATTCTGTCTTGGAGGCACCGGCCCAACGACCGCTACGCGGATCGCTGCCGGGGGCTGGCTTGCTGGTGCAGGGTGCGCAGCCGATGGACGGATAGCCCTCGTCGACAAGAGGATTGACGAGGATGGAATTGGTGTCGATGTAGTTCTGCATCTCCTCGTCCGACCACGGAGCGATCGGGTTGATCTTCACGAGGCCGAAGGCGTCGTCGAAGGAGATCAAGGGAGCGTTGGCGCGGGTGGGCGCTTCGACGCGGCGGATGCCGGTCACCCACGCGCTGTAGCCGGACAGTGTCTGCTTGAGGGGTGCGACCTTGCGCAATGCGCAGCAGCGGTTGGGATCACGGGCGAACAGATCCTTGCCCTCGGCGACATCCTGCTCGGCGACGCTTGCCAGCGCGCGTGCATTGATGACGTTGACGCCGTAGACCTGCTCGACCGCGTCACGCGTGCCGATGGTCTCGGGGAAGTGGTAGCCGGTGTCGAGGAAGAGTACGTCGACGCCCGGATGCACCTGTGCGGCAAGGTGAACCAGCACTCCATCCTGCATGTTCGACGCAACAATGTAAGAGTCACCGAACGTGTCCTCGGTCCACTGCAACAGTTCCTGTGCGCTGGCTCCGTCGAGTTCTACGGCACCGCGCTCGGCGATGGACCGAAGCTCGTCGGCGGTTGCTCGCGAAATGTCCACTGTCATCGCAAATCTCCTTCGTCTGCGCGCACTGCCCATTCGGCGAACCGTTCACCTTCGTTGCGGTTCTTGACGAACTGACGTACGACGCGGTCGATGTAGTCACCCATCTCGACGCTGGTGACCTTGTGCTGGCGCAGCTTGCGTCCGAAGGCGCTGTCGAATCCGAGGCTGCCTCCCAGGTGAACCTGGAAACCCTCGACTTGATTCCCCTCACCGTCGTCGACGAGCTGGCCCTTGAAGCCGATGTCGGCGATCTGCGAGCGAGCGCAGGAGTTGGGGCAACCGTTGATGTTGATGGTGATCGGCACGTCGAGCTGGCTGTTGATGTCGGCGAGACGCTGTTCGAGTTCGGGCACGAGCACCTGCGAACGCTTGCGTGTCTCGGCGAACGAGAGCTTGCAGAACTCGATGCCGGAGCAGGCCATCAGGTTCTTGCGCCAGTGCGACGGTCGGGCGGGAAGGCCCAGCGCGTCGAGATCGGCGATGAGCGGCTCGAGGGTCTCGTCGGCGACGTCGAGGATGATCAGCTTCTGGTACGGCGTGAAGCGGATCCGGTCGCTGCCGGCTTTCTCCGCGGCGTCGGCGACCTGAGCCAGGATGTCTCCCGAGACGCGGCCGGCGATCGGAGCGAAGCCGACTGCGTTGTGGCCGTTGCGGGTCTTCTGGATGCCGACGTGGTCGATCGGGCGCTTGGGCTTCTCCGGCGCGGGGCCGTCGATGAGCGGGCGCTTGAGGTACTCCGTCTCGAGAACCTCGCGGAACTTTTCGATGCCCCAGTCCTTGATGAGGAACTTGAGCCTTGCCTTCGCGCGCAGACGGCGGTAGCCGTAGTCACGGAAGATCGAGACGACACCCTCCCAGACATCGGGGACCTCGTCGAGCGGAATCCAGGCGCCGACGCGCTGCGCCAGCATCGGGTTGGTGGACAGTCCGCCGCCGACCCAGAGGTCGAGGCCCGGGCCGTGCTCGGGGTGGTTCACGCCGATGAAGGCGATGTCGTTGATCTCGTGAACGACGTCCTGCTGACCGGAGATGGCGGTCTTGAACTTGCGCGGCAGGTTGGAGTACTTGGGGTCGCCGATGTAGCGGCGCACGATCTCGTCGATCGCCGGGGTGGGATCGAGGACCTCGTCGAGCGATTCGCCGGCCAGGGGAGAACCGAGGACGACGCGGGGGCAGTCACCGCACGCTTCGGTGGTCTTGAGTCCGACGGCTTCGAGGCGCTTCCAGATCTCCGGAACGTTCTCGACCTCGATCCAGTGGAACTGGACGTTTTCGCGGTCGGACAGGTCGGCGGTGTTCCGGCCGAATTCCTTCGAGATGCCGGCGATGGTGCGCAGCTGCTCGACGTTGAGAGCGCCGGCGTCGCAACGCACGCGCATCATGAAGTATTTGGCCTCGAGCAGGTCGATGTTCTCGTCGCCGGTGAAGGTGCCGTCGTAGCCTTCTTCGCGCTGGGTGTAGAGACCCCACCAGCGGAAGCGGCCGCGAAGGTCGCCCTTGTCGATGCTGTCGAATCCCTGCTTGGAGTAGATGTTCTCGATGCGGGCCCGAACGTTGAGCGGGTTGTCGTCCTTCTTGGCCTGCTCGTTGGCGTTGAGCGGCTCGCGGTAACCGAGGGCCCACTGACCTTCGGCGCGACGCTTGGCGGGACGCGCAGCGCGTGCGGGCCGGGCTTCGGCAGGTGCTGCCGAATCGGCGGGTGTGGCGGCGTCGGTGGTCGACGTCATCGATGAACTCCTGGATCTGGGCGGTTGATCGGCACGCGGCACGCACTATCGACGAACTGTGGCGGTGTCTGATCGGGACGCACCGGTCCGTGTCGGAAATCGAGGGGGCTGTCCTCGGTCTCGGAAAGCTCGCGGCCGGCAGGTGTGCTCACGAAAACGAACAGCTGGAGAAGCTGTATCTCTGAAACGACGTGTCTCTGCAGAGAGTTGTTTCGGTGAAGCAGATGGAGATGAGCGGGAAAGGCTGGAAGATCAGTGAAAGATCAACAGCTACACAGGTGCAGACACGACGAGCTGCACACACGCTTGAAGTCGACATGGCGACGCGCCACAAGTCGCACTCCGAGTCCGGTCATGCGGACCATTGTGCCACGTCAACTCGATAATTCCGACTCGGGCGCATATTTCCACGAAAAACGGGGGAAATATCGAGTTCAGGCCACGCGCCGACCTGCATCGCAGGCTGAATAGGTGTGCGTTCCGGATGCTGGGACACTGGAGGCGTGAATGCCACCAGCACGACTACCACTCGACAGGGCGAGGCGACGCCCTTCGCCTTGCCCGCGCGATCGCTCGAGGGTGTCGGGAAACGGCCGTTCGGGATCTACATCCACGTCCCGTTCTGTGCCACCAGGTGTGGGTACTGCGATTTCAACACCTACACGGCCGGTGAGCTCGGAACCTCGGCGTCGCCGCAGTCGTGGCTGGAGGGTTTGCGACGCGAACTCGATCTCGCGGCCGAGATGACGGGCGCCCCGGCGGCCGAGACGGTGTTCGTGGGCGGTGGAACGCCGTCGCTGCTCGGTGGCGACGGGCTGTCCGACGTGCTGTCGGCGGTTCGCAGCAGCTTCGGCTTGGCGTCCGGCGCCGAAGTGACCACGGAATCGAACCCCGAATCGACGTCGCCGGAATTCTTCGACGCTCTCCGCAGTGCGGGATTCACCCGCATTTCCCTCGGCATGCAGTCCGCGGCTCAGCACGTCCTGAAGATCCTCGACCGCACCCACACTCCCGGCCGCGCCGTCGCTGCCGCGAAAGAGGCTCGCGCAGCTGGTTTTTCGCACGTGAACTTGGATTTGATCTATGGAACGCCAGGGGAGCGAGACCAAGATCTGGACGCCTCACTCGATGCGGTTCTCTCCGCCGATGTCGACCACGTCTCGGCCTACGCGTTGATCGTCGAGGACGGCACCGCCATGGCTCGCAAGGTCAGGCGCGGCGAGCTGCCCGCGCCGGACGACGACGTGCTGGCCTCACGATACGAACGAATCGATTCACGCCTGTCCGAGGCCGGCTTGCACTGGTACGAGGTCTCCAACTGGGCAAAGGCGGAAACCGCGGACTCCGGTGACACCCGGTGCCGTCACAACCTCGGCTACTGGGACGGTGGTGACTGGTGGGGCGCCGGACCGGGCGCGCACAGTCACGTCGGCGGAGTGCGGTGGTGGAACGTCAAGCACCCGGCACGGTACGCGGAACAGTTGGCCCTCGGTGAACTTCCCGTCGGCGGCAGCGAAGAACTGACCGCCGAGGACGAACACATGGAGCGCGTCATGTTGACCGCGCGGTTGCGTACGGGACTTCCGTTGTCGGAACTGTCTGCATCCGAACGCCTTTCGGCCGACCAGGTGGTAGTCGACCGGTTGGCCGTGATCGAGAACGATCACGTGGTTCTCACCGACCGTGGCCGCCTGCTCGCTGATGCGGTGATTCGCACGATCCTGACCTGACGCGGCACCATCCTTTGCCGCGTAATGTGGCCGTGGTGGCCATCATTCATCGTGCGCAGCTGAATCCGTCCAAGAACGACCTGCTCCGAGCGTGGGTGCCCAAGCAGCCATGGATCGGGTCGGTCGACTGTTCGACGCTCGAACGCGTCGACGCCTATCGTTTCGACGACCCGGACGGTGAGGTCGGAGTCGAGACGCATCTGCTCCGCTCTGCCGACGGTCGAATTCTTCAGGTCCCGCTCACTTATCGTGGTGCTCCGCTGGACGGGGCGGAGACTGCGCTGATCGCAACCATGGATCATTCGGTACTGGGCGAGCGGTGGGTGTACGACGCTTGCTGCGATCCGGTCTACGTGAGCGCGGTGGCGACTGCGATTCTGACCGGTGGGGTCGGAGTCGATCTGGTTTTCGCGGACTCCGCCGATCGCATCCCGGTGACGGCTCACGTAGTAGGCAGCGGTACGGCCGGCGCTTCCGTACCGGAAGTCGAATCGGTGACCTGCTCGACAGTCGGCACCGACACGATCATCAGCGCGGGAGAACTGGAATTGACCGTGGTGAGAGTGATCGACGCAGATCGAGTGTCAGGCTCGGCGACGCTCACCGGAACCTGGCCGGGGCAGCCGAATCCCGCACTGCTCGCGTTCGTCGGTTGAGTCTCGGCGCCTGAGTCGCGTGAGCGTCAGCGGACGCCCTCGATGACACCGGGCATCGCGTCGAAGTCGAAGACGCGCGCGTGCAGCACGACGCGGTTTCGCAGGGCCGAACGAACCGCTCGGTGCAGGCCGTCCTCGAGGTAAAGAGTGCCGCGCCACTGCACTGCGTGAGGGAACAGATCGCCGTAGAAGGTCGAGTCCTCCGACAGCAGGCGATCGAGTTCGAGGACCTTCGTGGTGGTCACGATCTCGTCGAGTCGAACCTGACGTGGAGGGAACTTCGACCAGTCGCGTAGAGACAGTCCGTGATCGGGATACGGTTTGCCGTCCATCACGCCTTTGAAGATCATGTGCCGCCTTGTCCATGGTTGTGCGATCGACCCTTCGCCGATCTCACTCCACAGTAAGGGCAACAGCCGTCTCTGGCGCTCGGGCGATTAGACTGCCAGTGGGAACCGATGTGTAAATGTCGGTGTTCGTTCTGTTCAGGAAACGGAGGTGGCAACGATGTCGAGTACCGACGACAGGCGTTTCGAGGTCTTACGTGCAATCGTGGCCGATTACGTCTCCACCCAGGACCCGGTGGGATCCAAGGCCCTGGTCGAGCGTCACAACCTCGGAGTGTCGAGCGCCACTGTGCGCAACGACATGGCATTCCTCGAGGCCGAGGGCTACATCGCCCAACCGCACACCAGTTCCGGCCGCGTCCCCACCGACAAGGGATACCGCGAATTCGTCGATCGCATCGCCGACGTCAAGCCCATGTCCGGACCCGAGCGACGAGCGATCCTCGAGTTCTTGGAGTCGGGTGTCGACCTCGACGACGTTCTGCGCCGCGGTGTGCGACTGCTCGCGCAACTGACCCGTCAGGTCGCGGTTGTCCAATATCCGTCGCTGTCCGCGTCGTCGGTTCGCCACCTCGAGGTGGTCGCATTGACGCCGGCGCGCCTGCTTCTCGTTCTCATCACCGATTCCGGGCGAGTCGATCAGCGAATCGTCGAGCTCGGGGACGTCCTCGAAGACGAAGACCTTTCCCGGTTGCGCGCGCTTCTCGGCGGGGCCCTGGAAGGTAAGCGCCTGGCCGCCGCGTCGATTGCCGTGGCGGAACTGGCCGACGAGTCTCCGGCCGACCTGCGCGACGCCGTGATCCGGTCGGCAACGGTTCTGGTCGAGACCCTGGTCGAACATCCGGAAGATCGCCTCGTTCTGGGCGGAACCTCCAACCTCACGCGCAACGCCGCCGATTTCTCCGGTCTGGCCGGCTTCCCCGGTTCGCTGCGCGCAGTGCTCGAAGCACTGGAAGAGCAGGTAGTGGTCCTCAAACTGCTCGCTGCGACTCAGAATTCCGGCACGGTCACCGTCCAGATCGGTGAAGAGACGCAGGTCGAACAGATGCGCGGAACCTCCGTGATTTCGACTGGCTACGGCGCGGCCGGTACCGTTTTCGGTGGTGTCGGTGTGCTCGGACCCACTCGGATGGACTATCCGGGAACAATTGCATCGGTTGCCGCCGTTGCCAGATACATCGGCGAAGTTCTCTCCGAGCGATGACGGACGTCGACATTTGGTCGGCACACCTCCTCGCGAGGACTGAGGAAAACCTAGAAGTAAGAGAAGGACGAGAGACTCAACGTGGCACGGGATTACTACGGATTGCTCGGCGTCGGCAAGAACGCGACAGACCAGGAGCTCAAGCGCGCTTACCGCAAGCTGGCACGCGAACTGCACCCGGACGTCAACCCTGACGAGGCGGCGCAGGCCAAGTTCAAGGAGATCTCGACGGCCTACGAGGTCCTGACCGACCCGGAGAAGCGTCGCATCGTCGATCTCGGCGGAGACCCGCTCGAGTCCGGTGGCGGCGGAGGTGGTGGCTTCGGCGGCGGATTCGGTGGCGGTGGCCTCGGCGACGTCTTCGAAGCCTTCTTCGGCGGCGGTGGCGGCGCAGGTCGTGGGCCGCGCGGTCGCGTTCAGCCCGGAGCCGACTCGTTGCTTCGCACCAAGCTGACCCTCGCAGAATGTGCGACGGGCGTCAGCAAGCACGTGACCGTCGAGACGGCCATTCTGTGCGACAGCTGCACCGGAGCCGGAACCAACGGCGACTCCAAGCCTGTCCGCTGTGAGACCTGCAACGGTGCCGGCGAAGTTCAGTCCATCCAGCGCTCGTTCCTCGGTCAGGTCATGACCTCGCGTCCCTGCCCGACGTGCCGCGGTGCCGGTGAGACCATCCCGGATCCCTGCCACAAGTGTGGCGGCGACGGCCGAGTTCGGGCCAAGCGCGACATCACGGTGAAGGTTCCGGCGGGCGTTGCCGGTGGCATGCGCATCCGTTTGACTGCGCAGGGTGAAGTCGGCCCAGGCGGCGGACACCCCGGCGACCTCTACGTCGAGATCGTCGAGCAGCAGCACGACGTCTTCGTTCGGGACGGTGAAGACCTGCACTGCACCATCCGTGTTCCCATGGTCGACGCAGCACTGGGTACCAGCGTCACCGTCGACACCATCATCGACGGCCCCAAGGAAATCACCATCGAGCCAGGCACCCAGCCCGGGCACGTTGCTGTTCTTCGCGGTCACGGTATGCCGAAACTGCGGTCGGGAGTGCGCGGCGACGTCCACGCTCACCTCGAGGTGGTCATCCCGAGCCGCCTCGATCACAAGCAGTCCAAGCTGCTCAAGGAATTCAAGCTGCTCCGCGATCGTGACGAGGCCGAGGTCGTTTCGACGACGTCGCAGAACAGCGGTGGTCTGTTCTCGCGTCTTCGCGAAGCATTCAGCGGCCGCTGACGGTGGCCGCAACGGTCTTCTTTCTCGACCCGGTTCCCGGCGTCGGTGAAATCGCAGTTCTGGACGGGCAGGAGGGTCGCCACGCGGCCACTGTCCGCCGGATCGGTGTCGGCGAGCGTTTGGTGTTGGCCGACGGCCGTGGCCGGGTAGCCGACGCCGAGGTGACGAGCGTCGGCAAGGATCGCCTCGAACTGTTGGTCAGCGACGTTCAGGTTCTCGAGCAGCCCAAGCCGTTGGTGACCCTGATTCAGGCACTGCCCAAGGCCGAGCGCTCCGAGTTGGCCGTCGAACTGGCCACCGAGGCTGGTATCGACGCCGTGATTCCGTGGCAGTCCCTGCGTTGTGTCGCCAAATGGGAAGGCCCGAAGCTCGCCAAGGGCGTCGCACGCTGGCGAAGTGCGGCAGTGTCTGCGGCGAAGCAGTCCAGACGCGCGTTCGTCCCGGAGATTTCGGATCTGCACAAGACGGCGGCGGTGATCGCGTTGGTTCGCGACGCCGTTGCCCGCGGCGCTGTGGTTGCGGTGCTTCACGAATCGGCGACGACGCCGTTGGCCGGCTTGCCGTTGGCGAGCGCGGACGAGGTATTTCTCGTTGTCGGTCCCGAAGGTGGGCTCGACGATTCGGAGATCAGTGCGTTGTCGGAGGCCGGGGCCACTCCGGTGCTTCTCGGGCCGACGGTCCTGCGCACGTCGACTGCCGGAGCCGTCGCTCTGGGCGCCATCGGAGTGCTGACCGATCGCTGGGGACCACGGCCACTGCACTGATCTTGTTGTGACTGCACTGACGTTGTGTGATCCCGAGCTGAATCGGATCCGGCGCTCAGCGAAGTGTCAGATTTGCGCACTATCGTAAGGACGTCGGGGGTCGCCTTCGGCGTGAGTTGGTTCGGGGATTTCAGGAGGCCAGATGTTGTCACGTGCGCATATGCGAATTGCCGGAGCGGTGTGTGCCGCGGCGGCGATGATGCTGGTTGCGGGGTGCACCGTCTCCACCGGAGACAACCCGGGCTCTTCCGGTAATGCCGTCACCACCACACCGACCAGCGAGGCGCTCGTCACCGTCACTCCCGCCGACGGCGGAACCCCCGTGAGCCCCCTCGATCCCATCGAGGTCCAGGTCGCGAAGGGAACACTGACGACCGTCGCGCTGACCAATCCCGAAGGTAAGGAAGTCGCCGGTATCACGACGCCTGACAAGACGTCCTGGAAGCCGAGCGAACCACTCGGATACGGCAAGAGCTACAAGCTTGTCGTCGATGCCGTCGACGCGAATGGTGTTGCCACGACCAAGAACACGACGCTGACCACCGTCGCGCCGAGTAATCAGACTCGCGCGTACATCAACACCACCGGTGGCGCCTCGATTTCGGACGGTGGCACGTACGGCGTCGGCACGGTCGTCGCCGTTCATTTCGACGAGTTGATCGGTGACAAAGCCGCGGCCGAGAAGTCTCTGGTGGTCACCACCAATCCGCCCGTACAAGGATCGTGGTACTGGGTCGACGGTCAGAACGTTCACTGGCGTCCGCAGAATTACTACGCACCAGGCACGACGGTCTCGGTGAACGCGAACATCTACGGCAAGCAACTCGGCAACGGACTGTACGGCCAACAGGACGACACCGTGTCCTTCAAGATCGGCGACTCCCACGTCTCGGTCGCCGACGACAACACCAAGATGGTGACCGTCTACGAAAACGGTCAGGTGATCAAGGAGATGCCGACCTCGATGGGAATGGGCGGCACCGAAACGATCGGCGGCACGACGCTCTCGTTCTGGACCCAGCCCGGCACGTACACCGTGATGGACAAGGCCAATCCCGTCATCATGGATTCGTCGACCTACGGTCTGCCGATCAACTCGCGCCTGGGCTACAAGGAATCCATCAACTGGGCCACCCGCATCAGCACGGACGGTATCTATCTTCACGAGTTGGAGAGCACCGTCTGGGCGCAGGGAAACACCGACACCTCGCACGGTTGCCTCAATCTCAGTGCGGCCAATGCCAAATGGTTCTTCGATTTCTCGCAGCCAGGAGATGTCGTCGAGATCAAGAACACCGGCGGGGCTCCGCTGGAGGTGTGGCAGAACGGCGACTGGACCCTCTCGTGGGCAGACTGGGCCGCAGGCAGCGCCCTCGCCTGAGATAGATTTCCTCGGTGCCTCGATTCAAGATTCCACACGGCCGACACGAGCAACAGTTCGGGCATCTCTACGTTCCCGACGAGGCGGTTGACGGCCCGATCCCGATCGTCATGCAGATCCACGGCGGCTTCTGGAGCGGGCAGTACGGATTGAATCTGGGCACCGCATTTGCCGTCGAACTCGCGCGGCACGGCGTCGCAGTGTGGAACATCGAATACCGCCGCCTCGGGGCGGGCGGTGGTTGGCCGGAAATGTCCGCCGACGTGAAAACGGCATACGACGAAATCCCCGGACTGGTTGCCGCGAAGTCCTCGGCCGAATTCGATCTGAATCAGATTCGCCTGCTCGGGCATTCGGCCGGCGGACATCTTGCAGTGTGGCTGGCGGGGGAGAAGGACACGTTCACCCGGCCTGAACGGGTCATCGCGCAGGCTGCCGCACTCGATCTGGCGTCGGCAGGCGAGCGTGGACGACGGATCAGTTTCATCGAGGATCTGTTCGGCGTTCCGTTCGAAGCGGACCCGGATCTGTATCGCAATGCGTCGCCACAGCATCGACTGCCGATCGGCTTACCCGTTGTGTGCGTCACGGGTGCGGAGGATCTGCAGGTGCCGGCCAAGGTGAGCTCCCGGTATGCGAAGGCTGCCGAAGCGGCTGGTGATCCCGTGGCACTGCGCGTGATCGAGGGCGAAGGACACGACGCATTCCTCTCACCCTCGACCGAGTCCTGGCGGGTCTCCCGCGAGTTGGTTCTCGCCGAAGACCCGCTGGCTCCGAGCACGTCAGACTGACACGGGGCCTTCTTGCACAGGGGCCTTCTTGCCCGGCAGGATGAACGCCACGACAACTGCCCCCACGAACAGTGCAAGGCCGCCCGCCCAGCTGGCCGCCGAAATCGCGTCGGCGTAGGCACTGCCGGCGGCGTCGAGCAACGGCCCTGCCTGAGCTGCAGCCAAGGGGTTGCCTGCCATCTCTTCGGCGACCAACGAAGCGCCGCCGACGGATTCTCCGGACACCTCCATCGCGTACGCGGCCTGTTGCGCCAGCTCACCCGTCAACTGCGGAACCTGCATACCGCTGATGAATCCTGCGATCGAATCCTTGTAGCTCGCAGCGAGGATCGAGCCCAGGATCGCGATTCCCAGCGAGCCGCCGAGTTCGATGGCGGTGTCGTTGAGGCCACCAGCAGCGCCGAGATCGTCCTCGGAGAAGTTGTCCATGATGGCGTCGGTGGCCGGCGGTTCACTCAAGCCGATGCCCAAGCCGAGCAGGATCAGTGGGACAGCGAACATCCAGTAGCCAGAATCGCCGTCTACCTGCGTGAGAATCAGAACACCGACCGCGGCGACGACCATGCCGCCGACGATGGATGCCCGGACGCCGATCAGCGGAGTGATCCGGCCACTGACCACGGCGCCGATCGAAACGGCAATTGCCAAGGGCAGCAGACGAACACCGGTTTCGAGTGCGCCGTAGCCGAGGATGAACTGGAACTGCTGTGAGATGAAGTAGATGGCACCGAAGGCGGCCAGGAAGAGCAGAAGTACGGCGAGTGTCGCGCCGCCGACCATGCGCTGGCCGAGTTTGCGGACGTCGAGCAGTGGCTGCGGGTGACGCAGTTCCCAGACTACGAACGAGACGAGGCCGATCGCAGCGAGCATGGCGGCGCCGATGGGTCCGCCGGTCCACCCGAAGTGGAATCCGTTGATGATCGAGTACACGAGCGAGCCGATGGTGACCACCGAGAGTGCGCCGCCGATCCAGTCGATCCGGCCCAGGTGCTCGGCCTTGCTCGGCGGCACCAGGATTACGGCGGCGACGGCAGCGACTGCGGCGATCGGGACGTTGATCAGGAAAGTGATGCTCCAGGAATGGCTGTCGAGAATCCATCCGGCCAACAGCGGGCCGAGGGCAATCGCCAGACCCGACGTCGCCGCCCACGCCGCGATGGCGCGTGATCGCTCCGCCTTGGGAAAGGTCGCGACCAGAAGCGAAAGCGTCGCGGGCATGATGATCGCGGCGCCGACGCCCATGATCATTCGTGCGGCGATGACGGCGTTGGTGGTGTCCGCGATACTGCCGAAGACGGCGCCGCCGGCGAACACGGCGAGTCCGGCCAGAAGCGCTCCGCGGCGACTGTACTTGTCACCGATCACGCCGAACAGCAACATCAGCGCGGCGTAGGGGACTGTGTAGCCGTCGATGACCCATTGCAGTTGAGTGCTGGTGAGCCCGAGGTCTCTGGTCATGTCCGGCGCCGCGACGATCAGCGCGGTATTCGCCATCACGACGATCAGCAAACTCAGGCATAACACCCCGAGCGCGGCCCACCGCCGTGAGTACGGCTGGTCCATCTCCGAGACAGGTTTGCTCATGAGTGTCGTCATGACGCGACTCCGTTCCTGATGATCGAAGAGACTCCTCGATCTATTTGCACACTGATGTGTAAGTTAATAACTTGCACACCGATGTGCAACTATGATTGACCTAGATCACAGTTGGGCAGTCGAAAGAGGTGGAACGCGCGTTGACGCATTCGGGCACAGTCGTTTCGGGAACTGCCGAATCGGGCGGAAGGCAGCGTCGTAGTCAGGCCGCGGCGAATCGCAATCGCATCATCGAGGCGGCGATCACGGCGTTCGCTGCTGATCCGGATGCGAGCATGGACGACGTCGCAAAGGCTGCCGGTGTGGTCAGACGAACCGTGTACGCGCATTTCGACAGCCGTGAGGCGCTGATCAACGGCATCGTGGACGAGGCGTCGACCGATCTCGTTGCTGCGCTGAGCCAAGCCGGTGAGCCGCCCGAGCGCCCCGATCTGGCGACTGCCGTACTGGCATTGCTGTCATGGCCGGTCGGTGATCGATTCCGGATGCTGCTCAGTTTTGCCCGCAAAGAGTTGGGGGAGCAGCGGATTCTCGATTTGATGGAGCCCGCGCGCGCCGTGAGTGTCAGCGTCGTCGAGCGAGGTCAGCGTGACGGCACCTTCTCGACATACCTGCCGGCCGAGACTCTGGTAGCGATGACCGAGGCGATCACGATCACTTTGTTCGATCAGGCCAACAGTGGGCTCATCACCGACTCTGGCGAATCCTTTGCCGCCGTATGCCTGGTCATCGCGGGTATCAGTCCGGACAGAAGCGCCGAGGTCGTCGCCGAAGCGTCGGAATGGATCCGAGAATCGCTGCCGTCCGGTCGCCGCGAGGATTAGGCCGGGACGATTAACAAGTGGGCCGTGTCCGACTCTGGCGCTAGACTTCGAAGTATCGAGGCTCACGAGTCGAGTGGGCTGATCGGACCAGAAAGCAGGCCATATTCACCACGTGAGTGAACACAGTGAACTCGACGGGAACCGTGTAACCACCATCACCGATCGCGCTCTGCCCGCAGAGCGCACCGTCCGTTCGAGTATGGATCTGGCGCCGGAGACCGTGCGCCAAATCCTGGGGGCGACGGACGAGAATCTCACCGCGATCGAACGTGAGCTTCGTGCCGACATTCACGTACGTGGCGGAACTGTCTCCTTGTCGGGGACGGCTGCAGATGTTGCGCTGGCAGAACGTGTGTTCAGTGAATTGGCGTCGCTGGCCGGTCGGGGGCAACCCATCGCACCGGACGCTGTTCGACGAACCATCGGCATGCTCACCAACGAGGTCGGCGAGTCTCCGGCCGAGGTGCTCTCCCTCGACATTCTTTCGCGTCGGGGCAAGACGATTCGGCCCAAGACCCTCAACCAGAAACGCTACGTCGACGCCATCGACGAGAACACCATCGTGTTCGGAGTCGGCCCGGCCGGTACCGGCAAGACCTACCTCGCCATGGCCAAGGCCGTTCAGGCGTTGCAGGCCAAGCAGGTCTCTCGGATCATCTTGACCAGGCCGGCAGTCGAGGCAGGCGAGCGACTGGGCTTTCTGCCCGGCACGCTGCACGAGAAGATCGATCCGTACCTGCGCCCGCTGCACGACGCATTGCACGACATGATGGATCCCGAGGCGATTCCGAAGTTGATGCAGGCCGGAGTCATCGAGGTCGCTCCGCTCGCCTACATGCGTGGCCGGACGCTCAACGACGCCTTCATCATCTTGGACGAAGCGCAGAACACCACGGCCGAGCAGATGAAGATGTTCCTGACCCGTCTCGGGTTCGGTTCCAAGATCGTGGTCACCGGAGACGTGACCCAGGTCGATCTACCTGGTGGGGCCCGTTCGGGTCTGCGTGCGGCATCCGAAATCCTCACCGGGATCGACGATATTCATTTCGCCACCCTCGACAGCAGTGACGTCGTACGTCATCGGCTGGTCTCCCACATCGTCGACGCTTACGAGCGTCACGAATCGGATCGGTCCGGCGAGTTGGCCGTCGGAAACCGGGCGCAGCGCCGCGCTGCACATGCTCATTCACCGCGACGGTAGGCTGATCGACGCATCAACCCCTACTTTTCCCAGGAAAGAGCGTCGCACATGAGCATCGAGGTCTCGAACGAATCGGGCATGGACATCTCCGAACCGGAGTTGATCAGCGTTGCCCGTTTCGTGATCGCTCGGATGGATGTCCATCCGGCGGCCGAGCTGTCGATGGTTCTCGTCGACTCCGCGACGATGGCGGATCTGCACGTTCGCTGGATGGACCTGCCGGGCCCGACCGACGTCATGTCGTTCCCGATGGACGAACTCGAGCCGGGTGGCCGTCCTGATTCCCCGGAGCCGGGACCGTCGATGCTCGGTGACATCGTGTTGTGTCCGTCTTTTGCCGCGGATCAGGCTGACAAGGCCGGGCATTCACTGGCTCACGAACTTGCCCTCCTGACCGTCCACGGTGTGTTGCACCTCCTCGGCTACGACCATGCGGAGCCGGAAGAGGAGAAGGAGATGTTCGGCTTGCAGAACAGCCTCCTCGAAGAGTGGTACGAAGACCTTCGCCGTATCGACCGCGAAGCAGCACTGGCCGAACGCGATCAGAAGCTGCTCGGCAAGACCGGTTTCGTCGACGGAGTGGACCGATAACAGTTATCCGGGGGTTCTGTAGTGAGTAGCGCCATAGCGCTCTTTGTTCTGGCGATTGCTCTTGTCCCGGTCGGTGGTGTCTTCGCGGCCGTCGACTCGGCGCTCAATACCATTTCGTCGGCGCGCATCGACGAGATGGCAAAGGAAGAGCGAGCCGGCGCCGCGCGCGTGCAGCGCATTCTGACCGATCGTCCGCGATACGTGAATCTGATGGTCCTGCTTCGCATTTTGTGCGAGATCACGGCCACCGTCGTACTAGTTGGCGGTCTGATCGACATCCTCTCGTTGGGCTGGGCGCTGACCGTCACCGCGGTGATCATGGTTCTCGTCTCGTACGTGGTCATCGGCGTCGGACCGAGAACGCTTGGGCGCCAACATGCGTACTCCATCGCGATGGCCGCGTCGTTGCCACTGCTGTGGATCGGTGTTCTGCTCGGGCCGATCAGTCGCGTCCTGATCCTCGTGGGTAATGCCTTGACCCCGGGTAAGGGCTTCCGCAACGGTCCGTTCGCTTCGGAAATCGAGTTGCGTGAACTCGTGGACATGGCGCAGGAACGCGGCGTCGTCGCCGACGAAGAACGCCGAATGATCCAGTCCGTCTTCGAACTCGGAGACACGTCGGCACGCGAGGTGATGGTGCCTCGCACCGACATGGTGTGGATCGAAAATGACAAGAATGCCGGACAGGCGACGTCGTTGGCCGTGCGCAGTGGTCACTCGCGCTTGCCGGTCATCGGGGAGAACGTCGACGACGTGCTCGGTGTCGTCTACCTCAAGGATCTGGTCAAGCAGACCTACCACCTGCCCGACGGCGGCCGGAACGTCAACGTCTGCGACGTCATGCGGCCGGCGGTCTTCGTTCCCGACTCGAAGCCACTCGACAGCTTGCTGGCCGAGATGCAGCGCGACCGCAATCACATGGCGATCCTTGTCGACGAGTACGGCGGAATCGCCGGGCTGGTCACGATCGAGGACGTCATCGAAGAGATCGTCGGTGAGATCGCCGACGAGTACGACGAGGACGAGACGCCGCCCATCGAGGATCTCGGCGACGGAATGTTCCGCGTATCCGCGAGGCTTCCCATCGAAGACCTCGGCGAATTGTTCGATCTCGAACTTGAACTCGACGAGGTGGAGACCGTCGGCGGGCTGATCGGATACGTACTCGGCCGAGTTCCGCTTCCCGGTTCCGAGGTGGAATACGACGGTTTGATCCTGCGCGGTGAGGGAACCAACACGGGCCGAGGCCGGGTACGCATCAGCACGGTGTTCGTGCAGCGCATCCCGCGGTCCGAAGACGAAGAGACAGAAGACACCGATGACTGAGCGAGTGTTCAGCGAGGAGCAGTTATGAGCAAGAACGAATTCCGGTCAGGCTTCGTGTGTTTCGTGGGTCGACCCAATACGGGTAAGTCCACGCTGACCAATGCGTTGGTCGGCAGCAAGATCGCGATCACGTCCTCGCGCCCGCAGACGACGCGCCATACGATTCGTGGCATCGTTCACCGCGAGCATGCGCAGCTGATCCTGGTGGACACCCCTGGACTGCACAAGCCGCGCACCTTGCTCGGGCAGCGCCTCAACGACCTGGTTCGCGACACGTACTCCGAGGTCGACGTCATCTGCCTGTGCATCCCGGCCGACGAGGCCATCGGGCCCGGAGACCGCTGGATCGTGCAGCAGATCCGTCAGATGGCGCCCAAGACCAAGCTGGTCGGCATCGTCACCAAGATCGACAAGGTCAGCCGCGACGCTGTCGGAAAGCAGTTGCTCGCGCTGTCCACCCTGCTCGGCCCCGAATCCGAAGTCGTTCCGGTGTCCGCGAAGTCGGGCGAACAGGTCGAGATCCTGGTCGACGTCCTCGCCGGTCTGATGGACGAGGGCCCGGCCTTCTACCCGGACGGCGAATTGACGGACGAGCCTGAAGAGGTGCTCATGGCCGAACTCATCCGTGAGGCTGCGCTCGAGGGTCTCGGTGAGGAATTGCCGCACTCCCTGGCCGTGGTGATCGAGGAGGTCATCCCGCGCGAAGGACGCACGGAGAAGCAGGGCGAGATGCTGGACGTCCACGCGTTGCTCTACGTCGAGCGGCCCAGCCAGAAGGGCATCGTCATCGGTAAGGGCGGAGCGCGTCTGCGGGAAGTCGGTACCAGTGCGCGCCTGCAGATCGAGAAGCTGCTCGGTGTGCGGATCTTCCTGGAGTTGCACGTCAAGGTTGCCAAGGACTGGCAGCGCGACCCGAAGCAGCTCGGCCGGCTGGGCTTCTAGGGCCTCCGGCCCCGTGAGCGGTTAGGGAGTCCCGGGACTGCCTAACCACTCACAGGGGCCGTAGGACCCTGAGGATCGCCGCGCCGATGTCCTGCTCGTCGACGCCGGTGGCCAGGCGTCGGAGTTGGAGTCCAGTGATGACGGCGACGAGCGTCGATGCAATCGATTCGGGATCCGGTACGCCGAGTGCCGTCAGAATCGTGACGGTCAAATCGTCGTAGGCGGCAAAGCATTCGACCGCCACTTCATGGAGTTCGTGGTCGCGGCCGGCGGCGATGTACATCTCGAACGGCGCGATCCGCTCGGCCGAGAACGAAAGATCTCGCGTCACCTTCTCAGCTATTGCCGCGGCATCCTCGACGCTGAGACCTTTGTGGCGGTACTCCTCGGCCAAGGCGCGCAGGCGCGTCGTCTCGTCTGTCACGAAACGAGACAGAGCAGCGCGGAGCATGTCCGACTGGCTCGCGAAGTGATACGTGATCGATCCGAGTGAGACGCCGGCCTGCGCGGCGATGCGCCGGTTGCTCACACCCGGGATGCCGTCGGTACCGACGACGTGCAGAACGGCGTCGAGTATTCGCTCGCGAACGTCCCGGTTACTCATCGGGTCACCACCACGGCTCGGGGCGGATCTGATCCCAACGCAGGACCGATTCCAATTGTGAAGCGAGGGAGACCAACAGAGGTTCGGTGTTCTCGTTGCCCATCAACTGCGCACCGATGGGCAGGCCGGCCTTGCTGAATCCGGCCGGCACGTTGACCGAGGGCCAGCCGAGGACGTTCCACGGCCACGCGTACGGGCAGGCGCCGGTCATGACCTTGTCGGTGTCCCAACCACCGATGCCGTCGATCGCGGTCGCCATGATCGGTGGAGTTGCCGTCGTGGGTGCCAGGACGACGTCGTAGGTGTCGAAGATCGCCCCGATCCGCTTTCGCATCCGCGGTTCGGCCGCGCGGGCCGCGCGCAGTGGCGCACCACGAAGTAGCTTGCCGTTCTGTGCATTTCCGCGTGTTCTGGCATCGACCAGTGTCGGGTCGGGAACGCGTCCGAGCCAGTCGTGGACCCCGACGAGTGAGCGGGGCAGAAAGTTCAGGCCGAAGATCAGGCCGTATGCGGGATCGTCGACGACGACGTGGTGTCCGAGTTCCCGCAGCGTGTCGGCGATCGAATGAACCGCCAGGCGCACTTCCGGGTCCAGCTTCACAGGAGTGGCGGTGAACGGATTACGAAGGGAAAGAGCGATTTTCAGTTTTCCGGGGTCGCGTCCCACCGCGTCGCTGACGGTGACCGGTGTCGGCTTGTGGAGATCGCCGTCATGGTTGCCGGCAGCGACGTCGAGCAACAGTGCCGCGTCGGCGACGGTGCGAGCGAGCGGGCCGTTGACCGTCAGGCCGTAGAAGGCTTCGGCGTCGGGCCAGGTGGAGATGCGCCCGCGCTGCGGCTTGATTCCGACGAGGTTGGTCCAGGCCGCGGGGATTCGGATGGAACCGGCTCCATCGGAACCGATTCCGGCGCTGACCAATCCGGCAGCGACGGCCGCCGCGGTGCCGCCCGACGATCCGCCTGGAGTGTGGTGACGCGACCACGGATTGCGCGTGTAACCGAAGGCTGAACCGCTCGTGAGCGGCCACTGGCCCAGTTCCGGGCTGTTGGTCTTGCCCACGATCACTGCGCCGGCGTCGCGGAGGCGTCGAACCATCTCCGAGTCCTCGGTCTTGGCCGGGAAATCGCCAGGGCAACCGAAGGCGGTGGGTTCGCCGGTGATGTCGACGTCGTCCTTCACTGCGATCGGCACGCCGAGAAGAGGTAGGCGCTCGCCGAGTGCGAGACGCCTGTCGGCCTCGGCAGCTTCTTCGAGTGCCTTCTCGCGCCGCACGATCTTGAACGCATTGAGGTGAGGCTGAGTGGCCTCGATCCGGCTCAGCGTTGCCTCCGTGGCCTCGACGGACGAGGTAGCACCCGAAGCCAGACTCGCAACCTGGTCGACAAGGCCGGGGGCGAGATCGTGGTCGGTTCGAGAAGTCATCAGGTTCCCTTCGCAAAACTGTTCGTTCGAACGAACAGTAACTTGTTTCAGTATTAGCGAACTTGGGTTCCGCGTCAAGATCGCGTCAAGACGCCAGGTCAGTGCGTAAGTGGATCGTCAGAGACACGGAATCGGCCTCTCTGGAGGTCGAAGCTGAGAGAGCGCATCCGGTCGAGGGCGACCGAGCGTCATGGCTGCGATGCACAGCAGCACGGCAAAAGATTTCGAAGAGGGAAGCTCATGGCCGATCTGGCCTACGTTGCTCTGATTCTCGGTGGTTTTCTCGTGTGCGCGCTGGTGCTGCGCGCCCTACAGGCGAGCGCTCCCAAATGACGGTTGCCGGTGTGGTCAGCGTGGTTCTGATCGCCGTCGCCGCGGCATTGGTCATTTATCTGCTCGTTGCACTCGTAGATCCTGAGAGGTTCTGATGTCGCCCGCTCTTGCAGCCGGCCTGCAGATCGCTTTTGTCCTCGCCGTTCTGGCAATTGCCTACGTTCCGGTGGGCGACTACATGGCACGCGTTTACACGTCGACGCGAGATCTGCGGGTCGAGAGTGTGATCTACCGCGTCGGCCGGATCGACTCGCGGGCCGAGCAGACGTGGTACGGCTACGCCGCAAGCGTTCTCGGATTCTCGTTGGCGAGCGCATTGTTCTTGTACTTTCTCCAACGGATTCAGGGTGTACTACCGCTGAGTGACGGACTGTCCGGCGTCAGCCCTGCCGTTGCCTTCAACACCGCGATTTCTTTTGTGGCGAACACGAACTGGCAGTCGTACACGCCGGAAACGACGATGAGCAACTTCGTTCAGCCCGTCGGCCTGGCGGTGCAGAACTTCGTCTCTGCCGCAGTCGGGATGGCGGTGGCCATCGCATTGGTTCGTGGCTTCATTCGGGTTGCCCGGGGCGGCGAAATCGGCAACTTCTGGGTCGATCTGACGCGTGGTTCTCTGCGCATCCTCCTCCCGTTCTCCTTCGTGATCGCCCTGATCCTGTTGAGCCAGGGAGTGATCCAGTCGTTCCACAGCGGTTTCGCCTCCACCGGCCTCGACGGCAATGCGGTGACCAATGCACTAGCTCCCGTCGCGTCCCAGGAAGCGATCAAGGAACTCGGCACGAACGGCGGCGGGATCTTGGCTGCCAACTCGGCGCACCCGTTCGAGAACCCCACCCCGCTGAGCAATATCGTCGAGATTCTGGCGATCCTGTTGATTCCGGTCTGCCTCACACGAACATTCGGAACTCTCGTCGGTGATCGTAGGCAAGGCCTCACCCTGCTCGCAGTGATGGGAATCCTGTGGAGCGGACTGCTCGCGGTGACGCTCGCTGCCGAATCCGGCGCACGCGGTGTTGCCGCCACAGCAGCTGGTTCGATGATGGAGGGCAAGGAAGTTCGCTTCGGAATCCCCGGATCGGCATTGTTCGCGGTGGCGACCACGGGAACGTCGACGGGTGCGGTGAACTCGGCCCACGACAGCATGTCGCCCCTCGGCGGCGGCGCGGTCCTGCTCAACATGTTGCTCGGCGAAATCGCGCCGGGCGGAGTCGGAACCGGCCTCTACGGGATTCTCGTGCTGGCGCTGATCGCAGTGTTCGTCGGCGGACTGTTGGTCGGTCGCACGCCCGAATACCTCGGCAAGAAGCTGGGTCGACGCGAGATAACCCTTGCGGCGCTGTCGATCCTGGTCATGCCCGCACTGGTCCTGATCGGTACCGCCATCACCGTGATCCTCGGTTCGACCACCGGTTATCAAGGCAACGGGGGAGATCCGGGCACGCCGGGATCGATCCACGGGTTCAGCGAGGTGCTCTACGCTTTCGCTTCCGCCTCGAACAACAACGGCAGCGCGTTCGGCGGTCTGACCGTCACCAGCGACTGGTTCCAGTCGTCCCTCGGAATCTGCATGCTCCTAGGCCGATTCCTGCCGATCATCTTCGTTCTCGCTCTGGCCGGTGCGCTGGCCTCTCAGAAGAAGGTGGCGCCGACGGCCGGCACCCTCCCCACATCCGGTCCGATGTTCACCGGCCTGTTGACCGGAACCGTCGTTCTTGTTGCTGCACTTACATTCTTCCCGGCCCTCGCGCTGGGCCCGCTAGCGGAGGCTCTTCAATGACCGTGCGTATCAGTGAGAAACCCGTGGTGGCGCAAGACGCTGCCGACAAGGTTGATCCAGGGCAGTCCCGTCAAGTACACGCAGGCGTATTCAACCCGCGGCAGATGATCACCGCGTTGCCGGGGGCCGTACGCAAACTCGACCCACGCCACTTGGCGCGTAACCCGGTCATGTTCGTGGTGTTCGTCGGCTCCGTCATCACCACCGTCATGGCGATCGCCGATCCCTCGGTGTTCTCATGGGTGATCACCCTGTGGCTCTGGTTCACGGTGATCTTCGCGAACCTCGCCGAATCCGTGGCCGAAGGGCGAGGCAAGGCTCAGGCGGCCAGCCTGCGCAAGGTCAAGCAGGACACCACAGCGCATCGGATCACGATGAGCGGTGCGATCGAATCGGTTTCCGGCACCGAACTGGTGGTCGGCGACCGGGTGATCGTGGTTGCCGGCGAGGTCATCCCCGGCGACGGCGACGTGGTCGAAGGTATTGCCTCCGTGGACGAATCGGCGATCACCGGTGAATCCGCCCCGGTAGTCCGTGAATCCGGTGGCGACCGCTGCGCCGTCACCGGTGGTACGACGGTTCTCTCCGACCGGATCGTCGTGGAAATCACCGCAGCACCGGGCAGTTCGTTCGTGGACCGGATGATCGCGCTCGTCGAAGGCGCCTCGCGTCAGAAGACACCCAACGAGATTGCGCTCAACATCCTGCTCGCGTCGTTGACGGTCATCTTCCTCCTCGCCGTCGTAGCCATCGGCCCGATGGGCTTGTACGCGGGGCACGAGCAGGATCCGATCAAGCTGATCGCACTCCTCGTCTGCCTGATCCCGACGACCATCGGAGCGCTGCTCTCGGCAATCGGTATCGCGGGCATGGACCGCCTCGTCCAGCGCAACGTTCTCGCGATGTCGGGGCGTGCCGTGGAAGCTGCGGGCGACATCGACACCCTGTTGATGGACAAGACCGGAACCATCACCTTCGGCAACCGCCGGGCGACCGCGCTCCACCCGGCACCCGGCGTATCCGCCGACGATCTTGCTGCGGCAGCGCGCTTGTCGAGCCTGGCTGACGGAACTCCCGAGGGACGGAGCATCGTCGAGTTGTGCGCAGCAGAGTTCTCTCTCGCGGCCGAACCGACGCTCGACGAGGAACGCGCCGAGTTCGTTCCCTTCACGGCACAAACGCGGATGAGCGGACTCGACCACTCCGGACGCCAAATCCGAAAGGGTGCAGCAGATGCGGTGATGAACTGGGTCGTCAGTGGCGGTGGACATGCAGAGACCGCGGTGACCGACACCGTGAACGACATCGCCCAAGCCGGCGGAACACCACTGGTAGTTGCCGTCAAGCACGGTGAGAGCACCTCGATCCTCGGCGTGATCGCGTTGTCCGACGTCGTCAAGCCGGGAATGGCTGACAGGTTCGCCGAACTCCGGGCGATGGGTATTCGCACGATCATGATCACCGGCGACAATCCGTTGACCGCGAAGGCGATTGCCGATGAGGCGGGCGTCGACGACTTCATGGCGGAGGCCACCCCGGAAGACAAACTGGCCCTGATCCGGAAGGAGCAGGAAGGCGGACGTCTCGTCGCGATGACCGGTGACGGGACCAATGATGCGCCCGCCCTTGCCCAGGCGGATGTCGGGGTCGCGATGAACACGGGAACCTCGGCAGCCAAAGAGGCCGGGAACATGGTCGATCTCGATTCCGATCCCACCAAGCTGATCGAGGTAGTGGAAATCGGCAAGCAATTGCTGATCACCCGCGGCGCCTTGACCACATTCTCGTTGGCGAACGACCTGGCGAAGTACTTCGCAATCCTGCCGGCATTGTTCAGCGGCATCTACCCGCAGCTGGACGCGTTGAACATCATGCGGCTCGCCACCCCCGAATCGGCGATCGTCTCGGCCGTGATCTTCAACGCCCTGGTGATCATCGGGTTGATTCCGTTGGCGCTCAAGGGTGTTCGATACCGCCCGTCGACAGCATCGCAGTTGCTCGGACGTAACCTGCTCGTCTACGGTCTCGGCGGTGTGATCACACCGTTCGTCGGTATCTGGTTGATCGATCTCGTCGTGCGTTTGATTCCTGGAATTGGGTGACCTGACATGCGTTTCACTATCGGTTTTGTCAAACAGGTGTGGGCGGGTTTGCTCGTATTACTTGCACTCACGGTCGTTCTCGGTGTGATCTATCCCGCCGCGGTGTGGGGGGTCAGCCGGATCAGCTCCGGATCTGCCGAAGGCTCACCGGTCACTGATGCCGCCGGTTGCGTGGTCGGCAGTGCCTGGGTGGGTGTTGATCCGCAGGTTGCCGAAGGGCAGCAGGACCCGTTCTTCCACAACCGCGTTGTCGGATCCGTTTCGGACGAGGATCCTTTTGCCACCGGTGATCCCGCTGCGGCACTACCGTCCAACCAGGGGCCGAGCAGCGAGATTCTGGCCGGATTCATCATCGAGCGCCGGGCAGCCATCGCGGCGCGTGAGGGCGTCGACCCGGCATCGGTTCCCGTCGACGCAGTCACCGGTTCGGGCTCGGGTATCGATCCCCACATCAGTCCGGCGTACGCCGAGCTGCAGGTCGCGAGGGTGGCGGCGAACAACGGCATCTCGGAAGACCAGGTGCGGGACTTGGTGGCTGAGCACACCGACGGTCGGCAACTCGGATTTCTCGGAGCCGAGCGAGTCAACGTCCTGGAATTGAACCTGGCACTCGGATTGACGGCACCTACGTGTGCTGCGCCGACGACTGGTGGATGATTGTCACGTGAGTTCTTCGGAGAAGGTCGGTCAATCTTTCGGTAGGGCACGCAAACGTGGTGAATTGCGTATCTACCTCGGCGCTGCCCCCGGCGTCGGAAAGACCTTCGCGATGCTCGGTGAGGCTCATCGACGTCGAGATCGTGGCTGTGACGTGGTCGCGGCCGTTGTGGAGACACACGGCCGCGCCCGCACCGCGGCGCAGATCGGTGACCTCGAGATCATTCCGCCGAAGCTGGTGGACTATCGCGGAACACGGATGCCGGAACTGGACGTCGAGGCCGTGTTGGCTCGGCGGCCGGCCCTTGTCCTCGTGGACGAGTTGGCACACACCAACACGCCGGGGAGTGAGAATCACAAGCGCTGGCAGGACGTACAGGAACTGCTCGAAGCCGGGATCGACGTCCTGTCCACGGTCAACGTGCAACACCTCGAAAGCCTCAACGACGTTGTCGCGCACATCACCGGCGTGGTTCAGCAGGAGACGGTTCCGGACGCGATAGTGCGTAGTGCGGCGCAGGTCGAGTTGGTCGACATCACTCCGGAGGCGCTGCGCCGCAGACTTTCTCACGGAAACGTGTATTCGCCGGAGCGTGTCGATGCGGCATTGGGTAACTACTTCAGACGCGGAAACCTCACGGCGCTACGCGAACTGGCTCTGCTGTGGGTGGCCGATCAGGTGGACGCCGCCCTGGCGAAGTACCGGGCCGAGAACAAGATCACCGATACCTGGGAGGCGCGCGAGCGTGTCGTCGTTGCCGTGACCGGGGGACCGGAGTCGGAAACGCTGGTACGACGCGCATCCCGTATCGCGTCGAAATCGAGTGCCGAGCTGATGGTGGTTCACGTCGTGCGCGGTGACGGACTCACCGGCGTCTCGGCTCCGGAGATGGGCAAGGTGCGCGCGTTGGCCGTCGGGGTCGGCGCCACGCTTCACACCGTTGTCGGTGACGACGTACCGTCGACGCTTCTCGAATTCGCCCGCGAGGAGAACGCCACACAGTTGGTTCTGGGAACGTCTCGACGTTCTCGGCTGGCGCGCATCCTCGACGAGGGGATCGGCGCCGCGGTGGTTCAGCAGTCCGGCGGCATCGACGTTCACATGGTCACCCATGAGGAAACGACCGTCCGTCGGCGGATCTCGTTGTTCGGCCGATCCGAGTACCGCTTGCTGTCGTGGATTGCGGCAGTGGTGGTTCCGACGGCTGCAGCCGGACTCATGGGTCTGATCGACCGGATCTCCGGCGTGCAGGGCGAAAACGCGTTGTTCTTCGTGGTGGTGGTTCTGGTCGCGCTGCTCGGTGGTGTCGGGCCGGCAATGCTGTCTGCTCTGTTATCGGGACTGCTGCTCAATTACTTCTTCACCGACCCCAGGTACAGCTTCACGATCGCCGAACCCGACAACTTCATCACGACGGTGGTGCTGCTGATAGTGGCTGTGGCAGTGGCCGTTCTGGTGGACGCCGCCGCCAAAAAGGCTCGGGAAGCGAAGCGTGCTTCGGAGGAAGCGGAACTTCTGACACTGTTTGCGGGGTCGGTTCTCCGCGGTGCTGACCTGTCCACGCTGCTCGAGAAAGCTCGTGAAATCTACCGTCAACGTGGGGTTTCGGTGGTGCATCCTGAGGATGGCGTAGTCGCGGCCGTGGGTGCAGAACCGCCGGCACGTGAAGCTGACGCGGATTCCGTGTGCGAGGTAAACGACGGCGAATACGCACTGATGCTGTCGGGGCCGGAGTTGAGTGCGCGTGATCGTCGGGTGTTGACCGTTGTCGCGCACCAGGCGGTCGGCATGATCCGTCAGGACAAGCTCACGGTCGAAGCGAGCAAGGCGGCTGCATTGACCGAGGCTGATCAACTGCGCCGAGCATTGCTTTCGGCTGTGAGCCATGACCTTCGGACACCGCTCGCCGGCGTGAAGGCTGCTGTGTCGAGCTTGCGCAGCGACGACATCGAGTTCTCACCTGAGGACACGGCAGAACTACTGGCCACCATCGAGGAGTCTGCGGATCAGTTGACCGCGCTGGTCGGCAACCTTCTTGATTCGTCCAGACTGGCTGCGGGAGTGGTCAAGCCGACGTTGCGAGCGGTGTACCTCGACGAAGTTGTTCACCGGGCGTTGCTTGGATTAGGCATCGGCGGCCGGTCGGACTCCCGGTCTCACAGTGTGATCGTCGACGTGGGTACTGTTGCCGTGCAAGCCGATCAGGGTTTGCTCGAGAGAGTGATCGCCAACCTCGTCGACAACGCATTGCGGTACGGCGGCACAACACCGGTGCGAGTGGGAGCAGCACGCGTCGGAGACCGCACCGTCATCACCGTCGCAGATACCGGCCCCGGTGTACCCCGTGGTGAAGCCGAATCGATGTTCGAGCCGTTCCAGCGGATGGGAGATCGCGACAACACCGGCGGAGTGGGCCTCGGGCTGTCCGTGGTTCGTGGATTTGTCGACGCGATGGGCGGAACGGTCAGTGCCACCGACACTCCGGGCGGTGGGTTGACGATGATGGTCGAACTGGCCGGTGCAGGAACGAATGGAAGCGAGTCATGAGCCGGATACTGGTTGTCGACGACGAACCGCAGATCTTGCGGGCACTACGCATCAACCTCACTGTGCGTGGATATGACGTGGTGACGGCGTCCACCGGAGCAGGGGCCCTGCGCGCTGCAGCGGAACGGCCGCCGGACGTGGTGATTCTCGATCTCGGACTGCCGGACATGGACGGCACCGAAGTACTTGCAGGCCTGCGTGGCTGGTGCACGGCGCCGGTCATCGTGCTGTCGGCGCGCACCGACTCCGCGGACAAAGTCGAGGCCCTCGATGCCGGTGCCGACGATTACGTCACCAAGCCCTTCGGGATGGACGAGTTTCTGGCCCGCGTGCGCGCAGCGGCGAGGCGTGGAACCTCGGCGGCCGATACCTCGGAACCGTCGGTCGAGACCGCGTCGTTCACGGTGGACTTGGCTGCCAAAACGGTGAGTCGGCGCGGTGAACAGGTGCACCTGACTCCGACCGAGTGGGGCATGCTCGAGATGCTTGTGCGCAACCGCGGAAAGCTGGTCGGGCAGAAGGAATTGCTTCGGGAGGTGTGGGGACCCGCTTACGACACCGAGACTCACTATCTGCGTGTCTACCTGGCTCAACTTCGTCGCAAGCTCGAGGACGACCCGGCCAACCCCAAGCATCTGATCACCGAGGCGGGGATGGGTTATCGATTCGTGGTGTGAGAAACCAGGTGTGAGAAACCAGGTGTGAGAAACCAGGTCAGATCATCACCACCAATTTGCCACGAGCCGTACCGGCTTCCATCTTGGCATGTGCTTGCGCGATGTCCTCGAACGCGAACACCTCGTCGATCGGTACCACCGCCTCGCCTGACGCGACAGCGGAGAGGAAGTCTTGCAGTACGTCGGCAGGCAGGTCGGACGCGTCCCCGCCGTACGAGGTCAATCGCACTCCGCGTGGAATGTAGTCGATCGGATAGAAGTCCTTGACTGTCCACTCGTTGGACAACATGCCCGTGAAACACACGGTCCCGTGAACGCGAGTGGCGCGCAACGTATCGGGAAGTGTTGGTGTTCCGACTAATTCGAGAGCCAGATCAACACCGTCCGGGAAAATGTCTCGCACCTGGCCTGCCACGGTACCGTCGTCGAGGACAACGTGGTCGACCCCGATCGCGGTCAACGATGACGTCTTGCTCGCATCGCGGGTGGTCGCAAGGACCGTGAGCCCCCACTGCTTCGCCAGGACTGCGGTTGCCATGCCGACCGAGGAGGTTCCGCCTCGAATCAGTAGGGATTGACCGGATTTCGCATCCAGTCCCACCGTCAGAGAGCCGTACGACGTCTGCAGCATCTCGGGAACAGCTCCCACTGTCGACCAGTCCAGTTTGCTGGAGAAGGGAACGACCTGGCTGACGGGAACGCATGTGTACTCGGCATATCCGCCGTCGAAGACCCGACCCATCCCGCCCATCATGGCGGCGACCTGCTGCCCTTCGGTCAACTCCCCGCCGGGGCAGTTCACCACTTCGCCGACGGCCTCGATGCCCAGCACCCTCGGGAACGTCACGCCTTCGGCGAGGCCGAGGCGGGTGTGCAGTTCGGATCGATTGAGACCGAAGGCCTTCACGCGGATGAGGACCCAGCCGGTGGTAGGCGCCGGTATGGGAATCTCCTTGATCGTCAATGCTTCTGGCGGGCCGGGGGCGTCGAGCACGATTGCGCGCATTGTGTCGGTCATGCTTTCTCCTCGGTGATGAGTGTCAGTCGACGGTTGGCTTCGCGCAGCGTGGCCAGTGTGGCGCCGAACCGATCGAGAGCCTCGGGCGTCAGCACGGAACCGAGACGGCGTGCCAGTTCGTCGTCGAACGTGGCCTTCGCCCGCTGCAACAGGCCGATGCCGTCGGGGGTCAACGCGATGAGTGAGGATCGTTTGTCGGCGGGATTGGATTGTCGACGGCAGTGCCCCGAGGACTCGATCCGATCCACCAATTTGCTCGTGCCACCGACGGTGATCGCGAGGGCTTCGGCAATGTCGAAGACCCGACAGGAACCTAGCCTGTCGATGATCTGCATCGGCTCGAATCGACTCAGTGGCAGGTCGTGCTCGATTCGTAGTCGCTGGTCGACGGCCGTCCACAGTTCGGTTTCGAAGCGGACGAGGTTGTCGAAGTGACCGCTCAGGTCCGACCCCGTCATGAGCAGACCCCGAACCGATATGCATTCCGTGGAATCATTCTTTCACCGTACGCCCGATTCGTGATCAATTCCATGGAATCTATTTGCGGCCTTTCGTTGTGTCGGTGGCGCATGGGAACATATGTTCGTGTCGCATGAACCGCTGGATCGAGAAACGCCAGGTAATCACCCTGGCGGTGCTCGTTCTGGCGGTAATCATTCTGGGGGTAGTCGACCTACGGGTGACGCAACGATCCTCCATGCGGACCTCGATTCGTTCTACGCATCGGTCGAGCAACGTGACGACCCGACTCTGGCGGGCAGGCCGGTCATCGTCGGTGGTGGCGTGGTCCTGGCGGCAAGCTACGAGGCCAAGGCGTTCGGGGTTCGAACTGCGATGAGTGGTGGTCAGGCTCGATCACTGTGTCCCCAGGCGATCGTCGTTCCCCCGCGAATGTCGGCGTACTCGCAGGCGAGCAAAGACGTGTTCGACGTCTTTCACGACACGTCGCCGCTGGTCGAAGGAATCTCCATAGACGAGGCCTTTCTCGAGGTCGGCGGGCTCGCCAAAATCGTGGGAAACCCGCTGCAGATCGGGGCCAACCTCAGGCGCGACGTGGCCGAGCAGGTCGGACTCCCGATCACGGTCGGGATCGCACGCACCAAGTTCCTGGCCAAGGTCGCGAGTGCATTCGCGAAACCCGACGGATTGCTGCGAGTGCCGCCGGAGGGCGAGACCGAATTCCTGCATCCGTTGCCGGTCGAGAAGCTGTGGGGCGTCGGCAAGATCACGGCCCAGAAGTTGCGAAACTTCGACATCGTGACGGTGGGTGACATCGCTCGGCACGACGAATCCTCGATCGTCTCGATTCTCGGGGGCGGCGCCGGTCGCCATCTCTACGCGCTCTCGCACAATCGAGATCCGCGCCCCGTCCGCGCCTATCGTGGCCGCAGTTCGATGGGTGCTCAGCATGCGCTTGGTCGCGGATCCCATTCCCGCGCAGAACTCGATGCGTCGTTGATGTCCCTTGTCGACCGTGTCAGTCGACGCATGCGTTCGGCGCAGCGGACGGGGCGCACGGTCACGCTCCGGCTTCGCTTCGCGGATTTCACGCGGGCAACTCGATCTCACACGCTGCGCCGGTCCACCGCCGACACAGCGGAATTGCTGAACGCCTCGATGGTGCTGCTGGACGAAGCGATACCGATGATCGCGGACAAGGGCATCACGTTGATCGGTGTCGCTGTCTCCAACCTGGATCGGGACGGCGCCGAACAACTCGAATTGCCCTTCGACGGTCCAGGATTCGCGGGTCCGGACACTGCCGCCCTCGACTCGGCGATGGACAGCGTCCGGAAGAAGTTCGGCTCGGCGGCTCTCACGAGGGGAGTGCTCCTGGGACGCGATCCGGACCTGTCGGTGCCGCTACTGCCGGACTAGGTGAGGTTTTCTCTCAGAGTCGCTCCCTCGTATTCGTGTCGGAACAACCCACGCGCCTGCAGCACCGGAATCACGTGATCGACAAAATCTTCCAGGCCCTGCGGATAGGTCGGCGGCATCAGATTGAAACCGTCGGCACCGCGGCCGTCCAACCAGGATTCCATCTCGTCGGCAATCGACTCCGGTGTGCCGATCATCGTTGCGTGACCACCACCCGCAGCGAGCGTCCCGAGGAGTTCCCGCACAGTCGGTGCGTCCTTCTCGACGATCCGCAGAATAGTTGCGTAGCGTCCTTGCGGCCCGCTGAATGCTTCGAGTGGAGGCAACGGGGGCACGGGCCCGTCGAGATCCCAGTCCTCGCAATCCTGTCCGGTGAACAACGAGAGTTGGCGTATCGACTGTTCGGTGGGCAGCAGGCGATCAAGTTCGGCCTTCTTGGCCCGTGCCTCGGCGACAGTACTTCCGACGTAGGTGACCAGCCCCGGCATGACGGCGACCGAGTTCGAATCCCGGCCGGCGCGCTCGATTCTCGACTTCACGTCCGCGTAGTAGCTCTGCGCGCTGGGTAGGTCGTAGGCAACCGAATAGATCGCCTCGGCGCGCTGCGCAGCCAGATCGCGACCCTGCTCGGACGCCCCGGCCTGAAACAAAACCGGTCTGCCCTGCGGGGATCGAGGAACCGTCAACGGGCCGTCGACACGAAAATGCTTGCCGTCGTGATCGATGCGAGAAATCTTGCCTGCGTCGGCAAAACGTCCCGCCCGGTCGAGGATCAGCGCGTCTTCCGACCACGAATCCCACAATGCGAGGGCCACTTCGACAAATTCGTCGGCTCGTTCATATCGGGATGCGTGATCGGGCATCGCCTCGAGTCCGTGGTTGCGCGCCTCCTGGTCGAACATCGAGGTCACGACGTTCCATCCGGCCCGTCCGCCGCTGATGTGGTCGAGCGATGCCAAAAGTCGTGCCGCGTGGAATGGCGTGTAAAAGGTCGTGGAGATGGTGGTGACCAGGCCGACGTTCGCCGTCGCTCGTGCCATGGCAGTCAACGCGGTGATCGGTTCGAGAAACCACGACGCACCAGACTCGGGTTCTCGAACACTGTGACCGTCAGCGAAGAAAACGGCGTCCAGCTTGCCGCGTTCGGCGATCTGGGCGAGCGACTCGTAATACGTGATGTCACCGAGACTTTCGACCGGTGAGTCGCGGTGTCGCCACGCCGCACTGTGATGCCCGCAACCGAGCAGGAACGCACCTATCCGTAGCTGTGCGCCCATCAGTTCTTGACGAGTCCGCCGTCGACAACCAGATTCTGGCCGGTCACGGCCCGCGACCATGGGGAGGCGAAAAAGAGTGCAGCGTCGGCAAATTCGTCCGGCGTCGTGACTCGGCGCAGGGGAGTGCTTGCCGCGATCATGTCGAACACTGCTTCCGGTGTCGCGGCACTCGCATCGGTGGTGCGGAGCAAGCCGCCGGAGACCATGTTGACTGTGATCCCGTCCGGACCGAGGTCGGCGGACAGCGTCCGTGTCAGTGCCAACAGTGCGGCCTTGGCAGCGGTGTAGTCGTGGTACGGAACTACCGGATTCTGGACCAGATTGGTTCCGACAGTGATGATTCGGCCGAAGCCGAGTTCGCGCATGCCTGGTAGTCCTGCCTGGGTGGTATTGAGTGTTCCGGCAACAGCTCCGCGTAGTTGAGAGTCGAAGTCGGCCCAGGTGATCGTGTCCGCGTTCGGCCGGGCATCGCCGTTGAACGAGAAGTCGACCAGTGCATTGTCGACCACGGTCGAGATCGGTGCGTCGAATCTCTCGCGTGCAGCGGAGAACAACTGGTCGACGGAACTGCGGTCCGTCACGTCCGCCTGGACTGCGAAGGTGCGATCCTCACCCAGTTCGGCGACCAGGGCCTCGGCGGCATCGCGGCTCTTGTTGTAGTTCACGATTACGCGGGCGCCCGAGCGGAAGAATGCTCGGCTCAGTGCGGCGCCGAGCCCGCGGGCGCCACCGGTGATCAGAACGATCTGCTCGTCGAGGTTCAATGCGCGCTGAAATTGCTGTTCGGTCATGTCGACATCCCTCCGCCAGTGCTAACTGGTCAGGTTCATCGGGTCTGATCTCAGCCGACTTTTTCGGCACCCCGTGTCACCGTCCATCAGACCACGTGAGGTGAATCGTCCTGAACGCCGGGTGCGTAGTAACGGTCGGCGCGATGAGTTTTCGATCGCTCGGGAGTCGTAATTGCAAGCGAAGTGGCAACAGGCCGCTCGCCTTCGCCCCAGGAGAATCCGATGACCACCCAGCCCGTCCACAACGAAACTGTTTCCGGTAACGCCACGACGACGACACCTTCGGCCACGGCTCGCAAGGTCGGATACGTCCTGAGTGGGCTGTTCGTCGTTTTCATGCTCTTCGACGGCATCATTCACATTCTCAACCTTCAGACCGTCAAGGACGCCTCCGCCGAACTTGGGTTGCCGGACTCGCTGGCATTGACGGCCGGGGTGGTGCAACTGATCTGCCTTGCGCTGTACGTGATTCCGCGAACGTCGATACTCGGCGCGATTCTGCTCACCGGTTACCTGGGCGGAGCCGTGTTGACCAACCTTCGAGCGGAACAGCCTCTGCTGAGCACGACACTGTTTGCCGTCTATACCGGAATCGTCATGTGGGCGGGTCTGTATCTCCGAGACGAGAAGGTTCGCGAGATCATCCCGGTGCGGCGGGCCTGAAATCAGGCCCCTGAAGGGGTTGCGTGGGACGCGGTGTCCCATTATGTTTGACCTCATTCAAGTCCGTCGACTCCAATCGACGGACTGGCCGTGAGGAGACACCGATGGCTCGGTCAGCGTCGATCGAAGTCGAAAAGCCGTACCGCCAGGTACTGCAGACTTTGTCCGAGGGCTCAGTTGCCCGCAGTTTCGATCCCTATATCGACATCGACTGGGATTCACCAGAGTTCGCGATCGATCCGCATGATCCGAGGTGGGTACTCTCATCCGTGTCGGATCCGCTCGGAGCGACGCAGTGGTATCAGGATCAGTCGTTGGAGCGTCGAATCGCCATGGGAATGTGGCGTCAGGCGAATGTGACCAAGGTGGGTTCGGCATTCGAGAGCATCTTGATCAGGGGAATGCTGCAATACATCATGGCGCTACCCAACCAGTCGCCTGAGTTCCGGTACTGCCTGCACGAGATGACCGAAGAGTGCAATCACATCCAGATGTTCCAAGAGCTCGTCAATCGTATGGACATCGACGTACCAGGTATGCGACCGATGTTCCGGCGGCTGTCGCCGATCATCGGAGTGCTGGGAGCAAAGTTCCCGGTCATCTTCTTCATCGGCATTCTGGCTGGTGAAGAACCGATCGACCACTTCCAGAAGGATCTCATCCGCGAGGGTAAGGACACGCCGCCGGCGATGCTCCGCACCATGGAGATTCACATCGCCGAAGAAGCGAGACACATCTCGTTTGCTCACGAGTTCCTGCGCAATCACGTCCCCAGACTCAGTCGTACGAGTCGAGCCATCACATCGGTCGCCTTCCCCGGCACGATGCGTTGGCTCGCGGGCGAAATCATGTCACCGCCAAAGGAATTCGCCGAAGAATTCGGAATCCCGGACGAGGTGATGAAGAGCGCTTTCTGGGGGAGCCCACATTCACGCCGCATCCTAGGTAACTACTTCGGTGAAATGCGAGCCCTGGCAGACGAACTCGGATTGATGAATCCGGTGTCGAAGCGTGCGTGGCGAAAGCTGCGCATCGACGGCGACTACGCCCGCTACCGCGGCGAGCCGAAGCGTTCCGACAAGACCCGGATCTAGTCCGGCCGCGAAGTTCCTCCGTCGGAGGACACCAGCTCGGCTATGAGCGTGGACAATTCGACATGGGGATCGATCTGTAGCCCGCTCGAGCGTGCAACGCCGTCGAACATGTACCAGGTGTATTTCGCGAGGTCGGCGACGATCTCTTCGCGGCTCGGTTTCGGATCGGTGCTTCGGACCCAGTGGGTGAGCGTGCCCTCGACCATTGTCACCACTGCGAACGGTAGTGAATCGAAGGGTGAGGAGTCGATCCCCACGGATCGACCGACTTCGGTGATAGTGGTGAGGGCCGAGTCGGCGATTGTGGCCTTCAGACTGCTGATCGCGTCGATGCTCTCGTCGTCGTAGTCGGTGGGGCCGGTACCCATGAACTCGTGAATCCGCGGATGCTCGGTGATCCACTCGGCGACGGCGCTGATGGTTCGGGTCAGGATCTGGTCGAGAGTGCCTACCGAAATGCTCATCGACGCATCCAGGGCCGCCGCAAATTGGCCGAGCACAAACGCTCGGACTCGTCGATCGAGGTCGTCTCGGCCGCTGAATTGTCGGTACACCACCGACTTGGCGAGGCCGGCACGGTCGGCGATCTGCTGGACGGACACCTCGGCACCTGCCGCGCGCTCTTCGATCAGTTCGACAGCCGAGGTGAGTATCCGTTTCTGACGCTCGGAGTTGTGTCGCTCCCACCGCGCTTCGCGACCGGTCAACTCTGCAGTGACAGGTTGCGCAATTGCGTCGCTCGGCATCGGGCCAGTCTATCCGGACGGACCCGCCGTATTTCCGACTTGTCATCGGGCGCGGCATCGGGATCGGTCGTCGGTACAACGTGGGACACTGGTCGAGTGAGGTTGTATCGAGACACGGCGGTGGTGCTGCGCCTGCACAAACTGGGCGAAGCCGACCACATCGTCACGTTGCTCACCCGTCAGTTCGGGTTGGTACGTGCCGTGGCCAAAGGTGTCCGCCGGACCACCTCCAAATTCGGTGCCAGACTCGAACCGTTTGCTCACATCGACGTGCAACTACTTCCGGGCAAGAATCTCGACATCATCACTCAGGTGCAGACGGTCGATGCCTTCGCCACTGACATCGTCGACGACTACAGCCGGTACACCACGGCCTGCGCCGTACTCGAAACTGCCGAGCGGTTGGCCGGCGAGGAACGCGCGCCGGCCCCGCAGCTTCAGCGATTGACGGTGGGAGCACTGCGTGCGATCGCCGAGCAGGCGCGGCCGGTCGAGTTCGTGCTCGACGCGTTCTTGTTGCGAGCCATGGGCTATGCGGGTTGGGCGCCTGCCCTCGAAGAGTGCGCCCGCTGCAGCGCTCCGGGACCGCACCGTGCATTTCATGTCGCCGCAGGCGGAGCCGTCTGTACCTACTGCCGCCCGGCGGGTGCTGCGACGCCGTCGCCCGGAGTGCTCGACTTGATGGAAGCCCTGCTCCGAGGGGAGTGGGAGGGCACCGATTCGGCGCCCGCGACGCTGCGGACGCAAGCCAGCGGACTGGTCGCGGCACACCTGCAGTGGCATCTCGAGCGTCAATTGCGGACGTTGCCGCTGATCGAGCGTTCGAGGCCGCATGCAGCCGTCGAGGTCGACTTGTCCGTGAGGCAGGATGGAACCCGTGATTCGACGACGCGAACCGCGAACTCCGCTTGATCCTGCTGCTGAACGGGTGATCCGGCCACCGGACCCACATCCGTCCGGGGCGACCCCGCCGATCCTGCAAACCGAACTCATCCCGCGCCACGTCGCGTTGGTGATGGACGGCAACGGACGGTGGGCGCAGGAGCGCGGTCTGCCGCGAACCGCCGGGCACGAACGCGGTGAAGCTGTCCTGATGGACACCGTGTGCGGGTGCATCGAGATGGGTGTCGAGTGGCTCTCCGCCTACGCCTTCTCCACCGAGAACTGGAAGCGCAGTCCCGACGAGGTTCGATTCCTGATGGGCTTCAACCGTGACGTCATCCGCCGCCGACGCGACGAGATGAACGAAATGGGTGTGCGTGTCCGCTGGGCCGGTCGTAAGCCGCGCCTGTGGGCCAGTGTGATCAAGGAACTCGAGATCGCCGAAGAACTGACCAAGAACAACACAGTCATGAACTTGACCATGTGTGTGAATTACGGCGGGCGGGCCGAAATTGCCGATGCGGTAAAGGAAATCGCGAAGCGTGTCGCGGCCGGTGAGATCAATCCGGACAAGATCACCGAGGCGACGGTTGCCAAGTACCTCGACGAACCCGACATGCCCGACGTCGATCTCTTCCTGCGTCCGTCGGGGGAACAGCGGACGTCCAATTTCTTGATCTGGCAATCCGCCTACGCCGAAATGGTGTACCAGGAGAAGCTGTTTCCCGATTTCGACCGCCGCGATCTCTGGGCCGCCTGCGTCGAATACGCCTCACGCGACCGTAGATTCGGTGGCGTCAAATGACAGGGGAGAACATGACCGACACCACCGACGAAGCAGCCCGCCTACAAGAACGCGCGGCCGCCTCGCTGGCGCATTTCGTGACGGTCGATGTGGCTGCGGACGGCTCGCTTGGTTTCCAGTACTCCGGCGCGCTGTGCTCGATCCAGGCGATGAATTTGTCCGAGGGTCTGGACGTGCTGTCCATGACGTGTGTCCTCGCGTGGGACCGACCGGTCAGCGCGGCACTGCATCGCAAGGTGGCCGAGCGGAACCGGACCATCCAATTCGGTTCGATCGCGGTATTCGGCCACGGCAGTCTGGCGGACGTGATCCTGCGATACACGTTCCCGGCGGCCGGACTGGACGACGAGGCACTGACCACGATGTTGCTACTCGCGCTGACCGGCGCCGATACCGCGCGTCAGGGTTTGATTCCCTGACGCTGTCAGCTGTCAGCTGTCAGCCGGCGGCGCAGTCGCGGCAGGTGCCGAAGATCTCGACGGTGTGACTCACTTCGGTGAAACCGTTGTCCTCGGCGATGGTCTGTGACCACTGCTCGACCGTCGGGCCCTCGACCTCGACGGTGAATCCGCAGTTGCGGCACACCAGGTGATGGTGGTGTCCGGAGGAGCAGCGTCGGTAGACGGACTCACCTGTGTCGGTGCGCAGGACGTCGATGGTTCCGGCGTCGGACAGTGCCTGCAGCGTGCGGTAGACGGTGGTCAGGCCGATGCCTTCACCGCGCTTGCGCAGTTCGTCGTGCAGTTCCTGTGCCGACTTGAATTCGTCGATGTCGTCGAGCAGGGCGGAGATGGCGCTGCGCTGTTTCGTGGAACGAACGCCGACGGTGGCCGGTCCACGTTTCGAGGTCGTACTGCCCGGGGTGTTCATGCGGTGGAATCTCATCCTTCTTCGGCGTGGGCGACAGCGTCGACGACGATGTGTGCGAGGTGATCGTCGACGAGTCGATAGAGAACTTCTCGTCCGTTGCGTTCGCCGCGGACGACGCCCGCTGCTTTGAGAACGCGCAAATGCTGGCTGATGAGTGGCTGAGTGACGCCGAGAGCGCCGACGAGTTCGTGAACGCAACGCTCCGACTCGTGGAGCTGAAGCACGATCGCGATGCGAACGGGTGCAGCCAGCGCCCGCAGAATTTCGCCGGCGGCCGCCAAAGTTTCCTTGGGCGGCACGGGCGCGGGGGGTGCGGCTTCGAACGGGTCGTGCGTGTGTCCGAGGTCGGAATGATCATGGCTTTTGTGGAGATCGCCGGTATCCGCAATGCTCACAGCGAGGCTCCTTCGAGGGGTAGATCATGATGTCCGGGCATAGCCATCTCACCACATTATTGCAAATCACTTTCATTTTGATATGCACAAGTATGCATGTCAACCTTGGACGGAAGTGCGTGGCAGCCGCCAGATAGGCTGATGGTGCGAAAAGCGCACGAAAATCATGCATCTATTACCCAGATGGAGAGCAATCGAGTGGCACCCAAGTCCAAGATCGAAGCCGTTGTCAATCTCGCCAAGCGGCGAGGCCTGGTCTACCCGTGCGGTGAGATCTACGGCGGTACCAAGTCCGCATGGGACTACGGCCCATTGGGTGTCGAGCTCAAGGAGAACATCAAGCGTCAGTGGTGGCGCAACATGGTCACCAGCCGCGAGGACGTCGTCGGCCTCGACTCCTCGGTGATCCTGCCCCGCGAGGTGTGGGTCGCATCCGGTCACGTCGGTGTCTTCAACGACCCGCTCGTCGAGTGCCTCAACTGTCACAAGCGTCACCGTCAGGATCACCTGCAGGAGGCGTACGCGGAGAAGAAGAAGCTCGACAACCCGGACGACGTCTCGATGGATGTCATCGGTTGCCCCGATTGCGGCACCGTCGGCCAGTGGACCGAGCCGCGCGACTTCAACATGATGCTCAAGACGTACCTCGGCCCTGTCGAGAGCGAAGAGGGCATGCACTACCTTCGCCCCGAGACCGCACAGGGCATCTTCGTCAACTTCGCCAACGTGCTGACCACCTCGCGTAAGAAGCCGCCGTTCGGCATCGGTCAGATCGGCAAGAGCTTCCGTAACGAGATCACCCCGGGCAACTTCATCTTCCGCACCCGCGAGTTCGAGCAGATGGAGATGGAATTCTTCGTCAAGCCGGGCGAGGACGAGCAGTGGCATCAGTACTGGATCGACTACCGCCTGGACTGGTACACCGGCCTCGGCATCAACAAGGACAACCTGCGGCTGTACGAGCATGCGCCGGAAAAGCTTTCGCATTACTCGAAGGGCACGACCGACATCGAGTACCGCTTCCACTTCCAGGGCAGCGAATGGGGCGAGCTCGAAGGTATCGCGAACCGTACCGACTTCGATCTCTCGACGCACTCCAAGCACTCGGGCACCGAGCTGAACTACTACGACCAGACGACGGGTGAGCGGTACACCCCGTACGTCATCGAGCCGGCGGCAGGTCTCACGCGTTCGCTGATGGCCTTCCTGGTCGACGCGTACACCGAGGACGAGGCACCCAACTCCAAGGGCGGCGTCGACAAGCGCACGGTGCTGCGACTGGATCGTCGACTCGCTCCCGTCAAGGCCGCAGTGCTGCCGCTCTCGCGCAATGCGGATCTGACGCCGAAGGCAAAAGATCTTGCGGCGCAGTTGCGTCAGAACTGGAACGTCGAGTTCGACGACGCCGGTGCCATCGGTCGTCGTTACCGTCGCCAGGACGAGATCGGCACACCGTTCTGCATCACGGTCGACTTCGACACTCTCGAAGATCAGGCTGTGACGGTGCGTGAGCGTGACTCCATGGCGCAGGAACGCGTCGCCCTCGATCAGGTGGAAAGCTACCTGGCTGCGCGGCTGATCGGTTCCTGATTCGTTCGAAGCTGACGGGCGGTTCTTCTCATTCGAGAAGGACCGCCCGTTTTCTCTTTCCATGGTGGATCTTCAGGCGCAGGATCGAAGTTATGAGAAAACTCAGCGTGACCAACAGCGTGACTCTCGACGGTGTCATGCAGGCACCTGGTGGGCCGGACGAAGACCGTCGTGGCGGATTCGAGCACGGTGGATGGGCGGCACCCTTCAACGATTCCGTCATGGCACAGAAAATGGGGGAGGGCATGGCGAAGAAATCGGAGTTGCTCTTCGGCCGCCGAACCTACGAGAACTTCGCCTCCTACTGGCCGTTTCAGACCGACAATCCGTTCACCGAGGTGCTCGACAACACGCAGAAGTACGTCGCGTCAAGAACTTTGGGTGAACCGCTGCCGTGGAAGAACTCGACTGTGTTGAAAGGCGATGCCGCCGACGCGGTCGCCGCGCTGAAGGAAAGCGATGGCCCGGATCTGGTGGTTCTGGGCAGTGGCGACCTGATCACGTCATTGGCCGAACGGCGTCTCGTCGACACCTACACTCTGCTGATTCATCCGCTGGTTCTCGGAACCGGGCGCAGATTGTTCCCCGACGGTGCTGCGCTCGCTCAGTTCACCCTCACCGAAAGTGTTCCTACGACAACAGGCGTCATCATCGCGACGTATCAGGTGAGTTGAATACATCAGGGAACTCGCCGAAATGCTGCTTCTGCCAACGCTGGGTTCTGACGGCTTGCACACTGGTCGGCGTGACCCAGGGCGGATAGACCCGGATAGCGCGCTTGCCGCCCGAGAAGTTCGTCGACACGATGTCGTGTTCGACGAGGGTTTCGGTGGGAAAGACGAAGTGACCCAGATGTTCTTCGTCGTAGACCTTCACCACAAACAGCGCGACGCCGTCGCTGGTGTCGAAGGGGCGGATGGGCCCGGCCTCGGAACGGCGCCACAGCGTGACGAACTGACCGAGCTTGGTCGGCGTCGTCTTGGCGGATCGATAGACGGAGGGAAGGCCGTTGACGGTCAGCGTGTGAGCGCCGTACTCAGCACCCTCGGACTCGGGAATCGGTGTGGACCAGGTAAATCCGTCGGCGTTCATCGGCAACGATGATGCCACGGACCACCGACAGCCTTCGTGGCGAACGCTGTCGGTGGTAGTCCCGATTCAGGCCGTAGGTACCTTGTCGAGAAACCCGAGGACAAGCGTCACCCGGCCGTCGTCGTCGCGTTCGAGTACGTCGAACCCGTCGATCAGTGACTCGGCCCCCGCCGGGCCGAGAGCCCAACCGAATCGAGCCTGTCGGTGGTGCGCGTCCACCGGCCCGATGAGGGTGAAGTGCATGCCCGGAAATTGTTGCTGCACAGCGTTGATCATCGCGTCGATCTGATCGTGTCCGGTGACGTCCGCGAGCGGATCGGTGTAGCGGCCGCCGGGTGCGAACAATTGCTCGATCCGTGCTCTACGGGCGGTGGTATCTGTTTCGTTCCACATGTCGATATAGGCGTCGGCGATTGCGTCGAAGTCGCTCATGGTCGCTCCCTTGATCAGTTCCGGTGGTGAACATCCGGCGGTCTCGCCGGCTGAGACCACTGTTCCTCCGAAACTGCTTCGGGTCGATTACCTCCGAGGTCATGGTCTCGGCTACCTCGGGTCGCTAACTTGAAAGAATGACCTTCGAGACGATGGACGTTGGCACCGAACTCAAGCGGTGGCGGGAGCGGCGAAGGCTCACTCAGTTGGGCCTCTCGGCAGCGGCAGGAGTGTCGACCAGGCACCTGAGCTTCATCGAAACCGGCCGCTCCAAACCCAGCCGGGACATGATCCTTCACCTGTCCGAATGCCTGGATGTTCCTCTACGGCAACAGAATACGCTTCTGCTGGCAAGTGGCCACTCGCCGGAGTACTCGCAAAAATCGTTGGCGGAAGCGCCGATGTCAGCGGTGAGCGAGGCCATCGATCGCATCATCGACGCGCATGACCCTTATCCGGCCGTGGTGGTCGATCAGCAATGGGAGATGATCGCCGGGAACCAGGCCGTGAGAATCCTGACCGAGGGGGCCGCTGAATTCCTCCTGGAACCACCGGTGAACGTATTGCGTTTGAGCTTGCATCCCGAGGGCATGGCGCCGCGGATCGTGAACCTCGCGCAGTGGCGGACCCACCTGCTCGCCAGGTTGGCGCGGGAAGTGGAGGTCAGTGCGGATGCGCAGTTGGCGTCGCTGCTCGACGAGTTGCGCACCTATCCGAGCGGCGGAGACTGGCACGACGACCGCGCGAATTCCCTGCTGGTTCCGTTGCGCGTACGCGCGGGCGATACCGAATTGGCGATGTTCAGCACCACCACCGTGTTCGGTACGCCGCGCGACGTCACGCTTGCAGAGATCGCGATTGAGTCGTTCTACCCGTCGGACACGCAGACCGCCGATTATTTTCGATCAGCCGCGCAGGTCAGAGAGACTTCTTGCCGAACTTGAGCTTCCACGGCACCAGAGCGGACTCCAACTGAACCGAGAGGCTCATCTTGGAGACACCTTCGGTGCGTTCCTCGAAGCGGATTGGCGTTTCGGCGATCTTCATGCCGCGCTGAACAACTCGGTAGTTCATCTCGACCTGGAACGCGTAGCCGTTGCTCTGCACCGATTCGACGTCGATGTCGCGCAAGGTCTTTGCATGCCACGCCTTGAAGCCTGCAGTTGCATCCTTGACGTGCAGTCGCAGAATAGCGTTGACGTAGAAGTTCGCCCAGGCGGACAAAGCCTTGCGATGCCACGGCCAGTCGCCGGCAACTGCGCCGCCTTCGACGTAACGGGAGCCGAGAACGACTGCCGCATCGGTCGTGGTGAGGATCTCGATCATGGCGGGGATCGCTTCGGACGGATGGGAGAGATCCGCGTCCATCTGAATGACGATGTCGGCGTTCTCCGCCAGAGCCCGGCTCATGCCCGCGACGTAAGCACGGCCGAGTCCGTCCTTGACCGTGCGGTGAAGCACTCCGACCGGGATGGGTCCATCGATACCCAACTTGTCCGCAACCTCGCCCGTGCCGTCGGGGGAGTTGTCATCCACCACGAGGACGTGCAGGTTCGGGATCTTCAACGCGGCGAGGCGATCGACGAGCTTTGGCAGGTTCTCACGCTCGTTGTATGTAGGTACAACGACGGTTATCTGCGGGGCGACGCTTTCCATAACACCTTCGTATGATCTGTGATCCCGACTTGCCGGATGAAGCGTACGACGAGTGCGGTCGTGAACAAAGTAGGGATTTTACTACCTCGACGGGATCCGTCAGAACCGGCCGCCGCCGCCTCGACTGGTTCGGCCGCCGCCGCCACCGCCGAAACCACCGCCGCCGCCACCGCGACCTGAGCGTCCGCTGCTGCTCGGTCCGCCGTACGAGCGGGGCCCGCCGCCACCTCGCAGAATGCTGTTGATCAGGATGCCGCCGAGGATCGCTCCCGTCGCATCGCCGCCGCCACCGCGGGGTCGTTGGTTTGCTTCCCAGGTGTCGACGTCGTTCTGCGCGGCGCGAAGTGAGTGCGTCGCCAAGGTTGTAGCGGCCTGGGCGTGTTGCAGTGCCTTCGACGGATCCGAAGCCTGCAATTGCTGGGCCGCCTGCAGGTGCCGCTGAGCCTCCGCGTAGCGAGTGCGCGCCTCCGCCCCGATCGCGCCGCGCCTGGTTCCGAGGAAGTCGCCTGCAGCGGTCACCTGAGCCTGTGCGGCCAGAATGTCCTGGGCGAGGCGCTGCTGTGCACGTTCGAGCTGCTGCTTCTGCTCCTGAGCGTCGGCAAGCAGTGCGTCGAGTTGGGCGTCGGCCGCGACGATCTGGTTGAAGGCTGTCAGCGGATCGCTGTCCTTCGACGTCTGAGCATTCGCCAACGCTGCCTGGGCTGCGGCCTTCGCGTCCGCCAACTTCTGCCCGCCCTGCGCCAGGTAAGCGTCCGCAGCAGTGATGCCCTGCTGGACGTCGTCCATCGCGGACGGAAGAGTCGCGATGGCGTTTCGGATGTCGTCGGCGGCGTGATCGACGCCGTCGAGTAGTTTGCGTGCCTGATCGAGAGCCGCTTCGGCAGTGCGAATCGCGGTGACGGCAGCGCCTTGCTTACCGGCCGGCAGCGCGGTGGCATCGCGGCCTTCCTCGATCGACTTCTCGGCGAGCGTCAGGCGTTCGCTGGCCATGGTGACGTTGTTCACGACAGATGCCAGCGTCGGCGCGGGGAACTGATCCTTCAATTTGGTCAGAATCGCCTCGGATTCGGGCAAGCGCACGCTGAGAGAAACAACACTCTGCGTCAACGCATCGAGACGTGCGGGGGCGTTGATGAGAAGGTCGCGAAGCCCGTCGAACTCCTCGACGCGAGCTTCGAGTTCTTGGTCGGCTCGACCGCACGAGGAAATGATGTCGATCAGCATCTGGCGGCGTTGATCGGGAGTTTCCGGGATGGCGTCGTCGAGTCGCTGCCTGATCGCGAAGGCTTCGGCGAGGGTGGCCTTGGCCTTGTCGAATGCTGCCGAGAAGGGTGCGACGGCGGAATCTCCGAACTCGCTGCGGGCCAGATCGAGCTCCTCCTGGCTGCCGGCGATCGCGTTGTCCGTCTCGACGAGGATCTCCTTCGCGCGTTCGTCGAGCGTAGGCAGCGGGAGTGCGTTGAGGCTGGCGATGTCGTCGGGGGAGATGTTCTTCGCGGCTTCGACGCTTGCCTTGTTCTTGTCGTTCTTGCGTTTACGTGAGTACAGGACCACGCCGCCCGTCCCGACCACCACAGCGCCGCCCGCGATGAGGAGTGTTCCGACTCCCATTCCGCCGCTCGTGTTGTTCGCGTCGCCGAGTGCTCCAGCTGCGGCAATTGCCGCGCCGGTCCAATCATCCTCGGCAAGAGCCGGTTCCACCGCATCGGAATTGATCGATTCGATGTCGGAATCGGTGATGTTGCTCAGCTCAGCGGGGACGTCGAGGTAGTAAGCACGCTCCGCCGTGGCAACTGCAAGCAGGACGGACTTGGTACTCAGCGTCGACTTCGTGGCTGTCTGCTGTGCCCACGCCTGGCCACCCAGGTTGTTGAAATCGGGGACGAACGCGACCCACAGATCGATCTGGTGGTCCTCGCTGAGTTGATCGATCGCGGCTTGTATGTCGCTGCGTTGCCCGGCGTCGAGAACCCCGGAGGTGTCGGTGATGTGATTCGGCAACACCATCGGGGCGTCTGCCGAGGCGAGCGCAGGACTGAAGACGAGCGCCAGCAAAGCGAAAATCGCAGCGACGGCGGCGGCGCTTCCCCGACGGCGAACGGGTCGGGTGATTGTCCGACTCTGCTCTACCGAGGACAACTGCGAGAAGTGTGGTGCGAGGGCCATGACGCAAATCTATCCGTTGTGGCGCGTCGGCATCGGAGGTGATCGCCGCGAACTGGCAGAATTGCGGGAGTGAAACCTGCTTTCGGTAGCCGCCCCCACGACCCATCACCCTCACGGGCGGGCGGCTTCGGGGCAGGATTGGCTCGCTGGACGCGCCGACTGATCGCCGGTGCCGTGTTGATGGCCGTGGTTCTGGTCGGGGGTACTGCGTTCCGGGTGTGGCAGGTGGCGCGCATCGACGACACGCGGCCGGCCGACGCGATAGTCGTTCTGGGCGCGGCTCAGTATTCCGGCACTCCGTCGTCCGTCTTCGAGGCCCGACTCGAGCAGGCGTACAAGCTGTACAAGCGCGGAGTGGCGCCGCAGATCATTACTGTCGGCGGTAAACAAGAAGGTGACGAGTACACCGAAGCGGCGTCGGGAAAGATGTATCTGACCGATCGCGGAATTCCGTCGAGTGCGATCACCGCAGTGGAGACCGGTTCGGACACACTTCTCAGTATCGACGCGGTGAGCGCCGAGATGTCCTCGCAGGGAATCAATTCCGCTGTCCTGGTCAGTGACCCGTGGCACTCCTTGCGAACGCGGACGATGGCCCGCGACACAGGACTCCAGGCGTGGACCGCACCTACTCGTCAGGGCCCGGCTGTCTTCACCCGCGAATCCCAGTTGCACGGAATCGCTCGCGAAACCGGCGCGCTGCTCTGGTATCAGCTCACGCACTTCTCGGCAGACTTCCCCTACACGGCAGGGCAATAGAGACCATGACAGCTCACACCACCTACGGAGGCGGCACCTACTCCGAACACGACCTCGAACGTCGTGTCGTCGAGGCGCCGAAGCGTGCGGGGTTGCCGGGTTCGCAGATCGCAGCGGCGCAGCATCGTTCGGACTTCTCGCGAGATCGGGCGCGTGTCCAACACTCCGCGGCTTTGCGGCGCTTGGCCGACAAGACCCAGGTTGTCGGCCCGCGCGACGGTGACACACCTCGCACGCGGTTGACGCACTCGATGGAGGTCGCACAGATCGGGCGAGGGATCGCCGACGGACTCGGTTGCGATCCGGACCTGGTGGACCTCGCCGGTCTCGCGCACGACATCGGGCACCCGCCGTACGGTCACAACGGCGAGAAGGCCCTGGACGAAGTCGCCAAGGACTGCGGAGGTTTCGAGGGCAACGCGCAGAATCTGCGGATATTGACCAGCCTCGAACCCAAGATCCTACGCCCCGACGGTCTGAGTGCCGGCCTCAATCTCACCAGGGCATCACTCGACGCAGCCATCAAGTACCCCTGGACCCGGCCGCAGCCCGGCGCGAAGTTCGGGGCATACGACGACGACGCAGAGGTGCTCGCCTGGGTTCGAGACGGGGCGCCCGAGCGTCGGCAATGCCTGGAAGCTCAGGTCATGGACTGGGCCGACGACATCGCGTATTCCGTGCACGACGTGGAGGACGGGGTGATCGCAGGCCGTATCGACCTTCGCTCGCTTGCCGATCCGTCCGAGCAGCGCGCACTGGCAGAACTGGGGGCCTCCGAGTTTCGGGGATTGGTAGTCGACGATCTGATCGACGCCGCTCAACGGTTGTCCGAACTCCCCGTCGTACGCGGGGTCGGAAGTTTCGACGGCACACTCGGAAGTTCCGTCGCGTTGAAGAATCTCACGAGTGAATTGGTGGGTCGCTTCGCTACCGCGGCGATCGCCAGCACCCGGCTGACACACGGTGACCGACCCCTCTCGCGGTATCAAGCCGACCTCGACATACCCGAGGCCGTCGCATCCGAGGTGGCGTTGCTCAAGACCGTGGCGCTGTACTACGTGATGTCCGACGCCGGACACAAGGCGCGTCAGGATCGGCAGCGTGATCGTGTTCATCGCGTCGCGGAATGGCTGCTGGCGACTGCGCCGGCCGGGCTCGATCCGATCCTGCTGCCCGCGTGGGAACGCGCCGCGGACGACGGTGCTCGGGTCCGGGTAGTGGTGGATCAGATCGCGTCGTACACGGAGAGTCGGCTGGAACGGGTGGACAAAGCGAGCCTGGGCGCGCAGGCCAGCTGGGGCTGAGCCGCTTACGCCTTCAGCAGGTCATCCGCGTCGACGGGTCGGTAGTGGTATCGAGCCACTTGCCGTAAGCGTCGCCGCCTGCTGCGCGAACGTCCTTGCAGATCTTCGACTCGGTGTTCCCGGATTCGCGATACACCGTGTAGATCGCCGTCCCCGAATCGGAGACTTGACGCAGTGACGGGCAGGACTGGTCTGTGCGTAGGTATTTCGAGCCGGGGAACGCGTCGAGGTAGTTCTGGATCTCGCTGGCGTACGTTGCCGGATCGGTGGCATTGGCCAACACCACGATTCCGGTTCCTTTGCATGAGGGGACGGTGATCGGCTTGCTGACCCCGAGGTCGCCATTTCTCGCGCCCGGGTTCGACGCCCGGGTGGTCGTGGTCGCCTGCAGTCCGGCGGTGGGTAGCGGCTCGAGCTTCGGCGTTCTGGCCGGCTCCTGAGTGGGTGCCGGTGCCGACGTGGCGATGGAAGCTGCTGCAGTGGTGGGTGATTCGGGTCCCGAGTTCCCCCGCATCACCCAGGCCGCCGTGCCTCCTGCGGCCAGAACGAATGCAACTCCAGCCGCACCGATCGCGATCGGGGCTCGGTTTCGCTTGGTCTTTGTCGCGATGTGCGTGTAGTTCCCGTGAGCGGGATTCGCCGTGGTGTAGATGGGCGGCGCGACGATCGTGGGGTGCAATTTGCCGGCGGCGCCGGGGGTGTCGGTCGTCGAGAGGGCCTGCTGCGCTTGGAGTGCGAGCGCTCCCGTAGTCGGATAGCGGTGTGCGGGATCCTTTGCCATGCCGCGAGCCACGATGGCGTCAAAACCTTGCGGGAGCGATGGAACCGTCAGCGTGGGGCGTGGCGGCGGAGCGTTCAGGTGCGAATTGACCAGATGCTCGATGCTTGTGGTGTTGAAAGGTGTTGTTCCGGTAAGTGATTGGTAGAGGACACAAGCCAGGGAATAGACATCCGCTGCGGCCGTCGGCGTTTCGATTCTGAACCGCTCCGGCGCCATGTACGCATAGGAACCGACTGCGCTTCCCTCGGTGGTGATCTTCGTGTCCGTCTGTGAGTATGCGATTCCGAAGTCGACGAGGTAGGCGAAGCCGTTGTTCGTGAGAATGATGTTGTCTGGTTTGACGTCGCGATGGATGAGCCCGCGGGCATGTGCGGCGTCCAACGCCGAGGCGATTTGCGAGACGATGTCGACGGCTCGTATAGGCGTGAGTCGGCCGAATTCGGCCAACTCGGCGCGCAACGTATGACCTTCGACCAAACGCATGTCGATGAAGAGGACTCCGTCGATTTCGCCCCAGTCGTGTACCGGGATCACGTGCGGTTCGTTCAAGGCGGCGGTGGTGCGAGATTCTCGGCGGAAACGAGCTTGGAATGACGGGTCGGCCGCAAGTTCGCGATGGAGCAACTTGAGTGCGACCAGGCGATCCTTCGAGGTGTCGTACGCCTCGTACACTTCACCCATTCCGCCTCGGCCGAGGAGGCGACGCAACTCGTACACGCCGAATCGGGTTCCTGATCGCCCTTCGTGCGAGCTCGAGGCGTTTTCAGTCATCGTCGGTCCCATCGCTGCGGTGCAGAGTCGGCCATCAACATATCGTTGTCAGGAGGTGCCGGGGGACCGCCTAGACTGATGTACGTGGCGGGCCGAATTTCTGACAGAGACATCGCGGCCATTCGCGAACGCACTCGCATCGAGGACATCGTCGGTGAATACGTTTCACTCAAGCGTGCCGGTGGCGATTCGATCAAAGGTCTGTGTCCCTTTCACGACGAGAAGTCGCCGTCGTTCCACGTGCGACCCAACCACGGCCTCTACCACTGCTTCGGCTGCGGTGAGGGCGGGGACGTGTACTCGTTCCTGCAGAAGATGGATCACATCAGCTTTGTCGAGGCTGTCGAGCAGTTGGCGGATCGGCTCAGCTACACGATTTCGTATGAGGGCGGTGGGCCTTCCGTTCAGCGCGATCGCGGCACTCGTGCACGCTTGATCGCGGCAAACGCGGCGGCTCAGGAGTTCTACGCCGCTCGTCTGCGCGAACCCGATGCCCAGGCGGCTCGCGACTACCTCACCGAGAGAAACTTCGACGGTGCCGCAGCACTGCAGTTCGGGTGTGGATACGCGCCCGAAGGTTGGGACACTCTCACAAAACACTTGATGTCCAAGGGCTTCGAATTCAAGGAACTCGAAGCAGCCGGGCTGTCCAAAGAGGGGCGACGAGGTCCGATCGACCGGTTCCATCGCCGTCTTCTGTGGCCGATCCGCAGCGTCGCCGGTGACGTCATCGGCTTCGGTGCCCGCAAGCTTTTCGACGACGACACCATGCCGGGTAAGTACGTCAACACGCCGGAAACGATCCTCTACAAGAAGTCTCAGGTCCTGTTCGGCTTGGACCTCGCCAAGCGCGACATCGCCAAGGGGCACCAGGCGGTAGTCGTCGAGGGCTACACCGACGTCATGGCGATGCACTTGGCCGGCGTCAAGACCGCCGTCGCTTCGTGTGGAACCGCCTTCGGTGAGGAGCACCTCGCGATGCTCCGCCGACTCCTGATGGACGACAGCTACTTTCGCGGTGAGATCATCTACACCTTCGACGGTGATGCCGCAGGGCAGGCCGCTGCGATGAAGGCGTTCGAGGGTGATCAGAAGATGGCCGGGCAGACGTTCGTCGCCGTCGCGCCCGACGGAATGGACCCGTGCGATCTGCGTCTGAAGTCTGGTGACGCCGCCGTTCGCGACCTCGTGGCACGGCGCACTCCGATGTTCGAGTTCGTGGTGAAGTCCATCCTCACCGAACACGATCTGGAGACCGCTGAAGGTCGCGTCGAGGCACTGCGTCGCACCGTCCCCGTCGTTGCGCAGATCAAGGAATCAACTCTGCGCGACAGCTACGCGAATCTGTTGTGCGGATGGGTCGGTTGGGACGATCTTCCGTCGGTTCGACGACGAGTGCGTGACGAAGCTCGCAAACGGGCGTCGACGCGCGGATCTTCGCCGGCGCCCAAGCGTCGTCAGGTTGTCGAGGCACCTGCTGCCGATGCGCTCGCGCTGCCGATCGGAATTTCCAGGCCCCGGCCCAACGATCCGGCGCTCTCGACGCAGCGAGCTGTCCTCAAGGCCGCATTGCAGCACCCTGGCATCGCCGGCAGTGTCTTCGACTCGTTGCCTCCCGAGACATTCACCCACCCCGCCTACGTTGTCATCAGACAGGCAATGGCTGACGCCGGTGGAACGAGCAAGGGGCTCGGTGGCGCCGAGTGGATCGAAGTCGTCACCAAGGGCGTCGAGGACATGACGGTGGCCTCGGTTGTATCTGAGCTGGCCGTCGAACCGATGCCGTGCGACGAAGACACGGTTCCGCGCTACATCAACGGAGTGCTCGCACGACTGCAGGAAGCGTGGGTGGGCGAGCAGGTTGCCGACCTCAAATCCAAGCTTCAGCGCGTTTCACCTGCTGCGGCCCCCGAGGAGTACAACTCACTGTTCGGAGACCTCGTGGCGCTGGAGCAGTATCGCCGACAGCTGCGTGAGCAGGCTGTCGGCGACCAAAGCGTCTGACCTAGCGGTTTTTCTTCAACTGGTCGTGGGGGACCAGAATCGTGGTCTCCTCGTTGATCGGCTTCATCGGCTCGAGCTTGGGCTGAGTACTCAGTGAGTCGGCCAGCTTCTGCCGTGACGCGTCCAACACCTTCTTGGTGGCCGGACTAGTGGCCACCGCCTTCGCGGCCCGGCTGATCTGCTCGTATCGTGCGCGGCCCGCTTTGGTTCCCAGGACGTACCCAGCTGCAACACCGATCAACAAACGCATCATTCCTGCTTCCCTCCAGCACCGATCGTCCTGACTCCATCCTGCCTGATGACTCGCTGGGCAGGCGATTTGGTACTTCGGTGGAGGATTCGCTACAGTTTCTCAGGCAACGCCGGAACGGGCGAAGCGAGCAAGACAATCCCCTGTAGCTCAATTGGCAGAGCTTCCGACTGTTAATCGGACGGTTGCTGGTTCGAGTCCAGCCGGGGGAGCAGCAAAGCCCCTCACCTGAGAAATCGGGTGGGGGGCTTTCTTGTATTCGTCGCCGCTAGTGCGTTTGCAGCAGACCCACCGATCGAAGTGCCGATTCGACGTCTGCAGCCTTGTTTGCTTGTTCGCCGCGAATTCCCAGCCGTCGAGCGCTGAGGACGTTGACCGGTTTGTCGTCGACGAAGAAGGTCTGCTGTGGACGCGCATCGAGAAACTCCAGCGCAGCCAGGAAGGCCGCAGGGTCGGGTTTGGTAGCTCCGAGCATGCAGGAGAAAACATGCTCGTCGATTGCCACTGGATTTACAACACTTTCGATGGCGGCCAACAGGACAGGTCCATTGTCGGAGAGTGTGGCGACCGCGACGCCCTCGCTTCGAAGCGCGATTGCGAGATCGATGACTGCGCGGTCCGGGATGAAGGCCTTGGCCCAGGCTCGGCGAAGGTCGTCGCGGTCACCGGGAAACCCGAGCCGTCGAAAGCGTTCCAGGATCGCGGTTTCGGAGTGAAGGCCGAGGTCGCATTCCTGGTCGAACCCGGACGCGAACACGAGGGCATGAATCTCTTCTTCAGTGACGCCGATGGCCGCTGCCAGTTCTGCGGCGCGAAGTTCAGGCTCGAATCGACACAGCACCCCGCCCAGGTCGAACAACACGAGTTCAGGTGGTCCGCTGTCGTTCGCCATGTCGGAGAGGATAGGCGTCATCAGCACCCGTGAACGCGACGCGTAGATATTGGCGACAGATACACCAAAGCCCGACGCAAGTGTCTGCGTCGGGCTTTCGGTGGAACCGTCGAACTGTTTGACGGGTGTGGTTACTTCGCTGCGCGATCCGACGGCTCGAACAGCCGGATGATGTGGCTGGGGTTGATGTAATAGACACCATTCGGAGAATTGAGGACGAGAGTGTCTTCGGTGAAATCGGTGACGGTGCCGTTCAGCTTCGCGCCGTCGGACATGATGATCCGGATCGTGGCCTTCGAGTTCTTGAATTCGGTCAGTGCAAGCTTCATGTGGTGATCCTGTTCCGTGGGGTGTGCACTCCCACGGTATCGGCTCATCGCTCCTGCGCCGACCAACCTTGGAAGACTCGACTCGAAAGAGTGCAACGCGTCACCGCCTGCCCGATTGTGATCCGCGTCGGATGTGCCGGTAACATTCGGATTCGCCGCGATGCATCGCATCCGGATGGGGCGGTAGCTCAGTCGGTTAGAGCCGTGGACTCATAATCCATTGGTCGCGGGTTCGAGCCCCGCCCGCCCCACGTTCAGGTGCCGTGAGCCCGCGGGTCAGCCCCAATGATTTTTGTCTAAGATCATGCTGCAGACGATCGCCAAGGCGACTAGTGCGCAAAGTGCAATCACCAGGACAGTTGCCCACACGTTGTTGGGATTGAATCGCCTGGCAATGCGCCTGCGGTTGCGTCTGAGTCGAGCGTTCGTGGTCACACAAGGAATCGTCGCATCATGATCGTCGATCGCAGATGAGGTGAAAGTCTCGGATCCAGATGACCAATTTCCCGACAGTGTCGGATGTGCAACGCTTCTGGACGTGACCGAGATGGCGACCACTCGGAAGACGAAAGAAAAGTAGGTACCTATCCAGGTATTTCAGCGTATGTGCTCAACCAGCCGAAGTGTCACGCTCTAGATGTACCTACGCACGGCGATCGAAGGTGATTTCGACGATCGAACTCAGGGGTCACTGAACAATTGTCTGTACCTGCCGGCGCGAGCCCGGCCCACAGGTGACGACGATGCGTTCCAGTGACCCTCTGAGCGTCGACGCACGCTGGTTTAGCAGATAGCTGGCACGAAACCATCTTCGTCTGGTGTAGGTGCAGGCAGTCGAGCTGACCCCCCGCGGCTCGGCTGCCCCCAACCAGGCGAGGTGGGGCCCGATTGGACGCGTTAGAACTGGCGACTGAAAGTTCCGTACCGATTCGGGGAGGAATGCGACTCGGGATCGTATGCGCAGCTACGAGATCGTGGCCAACGTGAACAGTCGAAATCCGTTCCACTGCTGAGCAATGCGCGCCGCCATTCGTTGACGCGCTGACCGGCAGCCGACTGTCGAAGAACGACGCTACTCGAGGACTGGAAACGGAAGTGGCCCCGCAACTGCGGGGCGCTTCCCTTGTCTGAAAGGCGCTGTCGGACTTGGGTCATCAGCGTCGAGGACTTCGCGCTCGATCACGTTTAGTTGTCTGATCAGGCGTGATGGGAAATATTGGGTACGAAAGCCGTCGAGGGCTGTCTCGCCGTCGTTGTCTGCTGCAGGTCCATTTGCCGTGCTTCGTGAATCGCAGAATCCGCAGCCCGCGAGAGCTCAGTAGTTGCCCTGATCGGACGCAAAACCGGGCAATCGGAACAAAACACTTGTCGAATCGTTACAACTATTGGTAAAGTGTAACGAAGAGCTGCAAGTTAACAGCAACTTCAAGGTCGCACTACCGGAAGCCGATGGGCGCCGGGGGAGATTGGTCTGCTGTCGATGGACGCGACGCCGTTGGGCGGCACAGATAAAGGCTCTGCGAGTTGCTCCCGGTCGCACCCCTGATCAACCTGACAGACCAACGTAACGGAGAACGTACTGTGACAATCAAGAACTCGATCGCGCCTGGTGTCATAGCCGATCATGGAAACAGGCTGTTCGGCAACACTATTCGATCAGCTGAAGGTGAGGAACTCGTCCAGCGGCTGAATGCCATGTTCGAGCGAGCGAACAGCACAGGTCAGGTGGTGAATCAACGAGAACTCTCGACCGTGCTTTCTGCGCGGAGACCCGAGGGTGCGCCGGGCGACCGGTCGATTCCGGCGTCTGACAGGCTGATGCGTGCGACCGAGGGACTCTCGTACGAATCCCTCTCCTTGTTGATTCGTGCGGCCGAGCATTTGCTGCGTTCGGAGGGGGTGCATGTCGACTCGACGCCTTTCACCTGAGGGACGACGAGACCAGTTGAAGTCTCGGCCAGAGTCGCGTCACAGGATCTTTGACGTTGAACTGAAAGCTCTGGGGAATTTCAAGTGACCGGCCGTCGCAGACGAACGAAAATTTGTCACCAACGGAATGGCGTTGATACGTCGCTGTCCGGAATTCCGTTGTGCGAGGGGCGAACCAGACGTCCAGTGTTGCTCAACCGCAGGATCCTGATTCTGCCTTCTCGAATGCTTCCTGGATGCGTTGGCGCCCCTCGGGGTCGATGCCCCTCCAATCTTTGTTCGGGCCAAGCATGTGATTGCGGACTCGGTTCAGTGGTGGCGTGGAGTCGTTCGGCGCGTATCCCAAGTCGTCGGCCAGTTCGAGTATCGACTGGCAGATTTTTTCGACGGAGTCGGGTACTTCAAGCCTTCGGACCCACGTTCCGCCCGTTTCGGTTGTTGTCGTTGCGGTGTCGGGTTGCTGCACTGTCTGCGACCCGCAGCCAGCAAGTATCAAACTGGCAGCGAGCGTGGCCAAGGTGAGCGAAGAGCGCATGTGTGAATCAAACCAGATGCCGGGAGACCAGCAGCGAGATGCAGATCAACATTCACCTCGGGAAGCCGCATGAAGTGAATTGACTATCGCAGTCTGCTGTTGCGGTGTGAACGCTGCCCAGGCGCTGGCGGAACCCACGAGTTCAGGGACATCGTTCCATCCAGGGCTCTGTAGCCGGGCCAACGCCGCCTCGACCGTCCCGAAAACTTCGAGGTACGCATGTGCGTCGTCGCATGTGAAGGCGAGTTCGTGGGGTTCGGCGTCGCCCCCGTCCCCGTCGCACGAAGTAAGCATCAGCACGAATGGAGTCGCAATAGCGATCATGATTCGCTTCATCGGCCGATCGAAGCAGACTGACCCCGCCCTGGCGGACTATTCTCGATCCATGCCGATCACCCCGGATACAAAGAACTGGACCTGGGTCCTCGAACGCCCATGCGGCGAGTGCGGGTTTGATTCGTCCGCTGTGGCGTTCGCGGATGTTCCAGATCTTGTGCGTAGCAATGCCATCTCGTGGGCCGAGGTACTGGAGCGCGAGAATGTGACGGAGCGACCGGACAGCGAAACATGGTCAGCGCTGGAGTATTCTGCCCACGTACGCGACGTGTTCAGGATCTTCAAGGTGAGGTTGGAACAGATGCTCGAATTCGACGATCCGCGATTCGAGAACTGGGATCAAGACGCAACAGCCGAGGCCGAGCGGTACAACGACCAAGATCCGGCAACGGTGGCATCGGAATTGTCCGACGCCGCGGCGGAAGTCGCGAACGCGTTCGAAACCGTGCCAGAGGGTAGCCGCCAACGACGGGGTCTCCGCAGTGACGGATCGGCGTTCACCGTCGAATCGTTGGCGGCCTACTTCATTCACGATCCGATCCATCACCTGCACGACGTCTCGGCGTAGTCAGAGCCCGCGCACCTCCTCGAGGGTTCTTCTGGCTCCGACGGAGTGCAACGAGTCGAGGGTCTTTCGGAAGCTTGCGACAAATCGGCGATCGTCCACGAGATCGCCGAACACTTGGCGGTACCCGATGAAGGCCAACGGGTCGCTCGATTGTTTCTGGGCGAGCGGCACCAGAGCGTCCGACAGCTGATCGACGACGGTGATGGGATCTCCGTTCTCGTCTGTGCCCTCGGCGTAGCGGGCCCAGCTGGCGACAATTGCGGTGGACAGGTTGATCGACCCACCGGTGTCGAGTTGGGTCCGGATGACGGGCAACAGCCACTTGGGAATTCGATCGGACGACTCGGCGCACAGACGCGCAATCGTGTCGCGGACCTGGGGGTTCGAGAATCGTTCGATGAGGGTCTTCTTGTACTGATCGAGGTCGACGCCGGGTACCGGATCAAGGGTCGGCGTCGCTTCCAGATTCATGTAGTCGAGCAGGAACCCTGACAAGAGTTCGTCCTGGCATGCCTCGTGGACCAGGCGGTATCCGGCAAGGTAGCCGAAGTACGCGATGCCTTGATGGCTGGCATTGAGAAGGCGCAGTTTCATCAGTTCGTACGGGCGAACATCCGGCACGAGATTGACGCCGGCATTCTCCAGAGGTGGCCTGCCTGAGGTGAACTCGTCCTCGAGGAACCACGCGGTGAACGGCTCAGCTGCGACCGGCCACTGATCGTCCACGCCAAACGTCTCGGCGATCTCGGTGGTCACCGCGGCTGTCGTGACGGGTGTGATCCGGTCGACCATGGAGTTGGGGAAGGCGCCGTTCTCGTCGATCCACTCCGCAAGTTCGGGATCCTTCAGGGCGGCGAACGCTCCGACTGCCGTCCTGGCGACCGATCCGTTGCCTTCGATGTTGTCGCAACTCATGATCGTGAAGGGGGCGAGGCCCCGGTCGCGACGGAGTGCGAGTGCCGCACAAATCAGACCGAAGGTGGTGCGGGGGAGTGTTCCCGGCTCGAGATCGTGCATCACATCGGGATGGGACGCGTCGAACTCGCCCGTAGTGTGCGAGATGTTGTATCCGCCCTCGGTGATGGTGAGAGATACGATTTTCGTCGATTCGGATGCCATCTTTTCGATCACCGCCTCCGGATCGTCGGGCGCGAACAAGTACTCGACGATCGACCCGATGACCCGGGCCTGGAGGGTTCCGTCAGCATGCTTGAGCGCCAGCGTGTAGAGGCCGTCCTGCGCGCGGAGTGCGTCTTTCATTCGCTTGTCCGACGGCATCACTCCCACTCCGCAGATTCCCCAGTCGAAGGCTTCACCTCGTCGCAGGAGGGTATCGATGTACATGGCCTGGTGTGCACGGTGAAAGCCTCCGACACCGAAATGCACTATGCCGGTAGTGACTTTGCTCCGGTCGTAGTTCGGCACTTCGAGTTCAGCATCGAAGTCGAGCAAGGTCTTCGTATTGAGTTCCATGAAAGTTCTAGTCTCCTTCGGCGACGATGACTACGGCTTTGATGCTGCCGGGAATGCGATCGGCCACCAGGGCCTCTTGCGATCGTTCGAGTGAAAAGCGTGCTGTGACCATCGAATCCAGATCGACGCGCCCGGCAGCGACCAGTGCGGCGGCGATCGGCCACGTGTTGGCGTACCGGAACACTCCGGTGAGCATCAGTTCGCGATTCTGAATGATCGGGACCGGCAACGGTATCTCGTCGGCACCCATTCCGACCAGAACGACGGTCCCAGCGGGCCGAACTGCGTGAATCCCGTCGATCACTGCGGCCGTGGCGCCCGAGGCGTCGATGAACGCATCGACGGCCAGCGAGCGTATGTCGTTTTCACGAGGATCAACGACGGTTGTTGCGCCGAATTTCAGTGCCACATCGCGCCGGGCCGCATCGATGTCCGAGACGATGACTTCCGTCGCGCCGAATGCCTTGGCCACCTGCGTCGTCACGATTCCTACCGGGCCGGCGCCGGCGATCAACACACGAGAGCCGGCAGTGATTCCCGCTTTCTGGGCTGAGGCGATCCCTACGGAGAGTGGCTCGAACAGCGCAGCTGCCTCGTAGGACACGGAATCTGCGATGGGATGGGCGAAGTCGGCACCGATCGTGACGTAGTCGGTCAGCGCACCGTCGATCGGCGGCGTCGCGAAGAATTCCATATGAGGGCAGAGGTTGTATCTGCCTGCCTTGGATTCGGGACTTGTCGGATCGGGCTTCTGAGGCTCGATGGAGACGCGCTGCCCGATGCGTCTTGGGTCGACGCCGTCACCGACTGCGGCGATGCGTCCAGATGCTTCGTGTCCGAGAACGAGCGGTGAGTTGACTACGTAAGGGCCGATGCGACCTTCGTGAAAGTAGTGCGCGTCCGACCCGCACACGCCCACTGCATGGATGCGAACGAGGACTTCACCCGTCTTCGGGGACGGTCGTGGTCTCTCGACCATCTGCATCTTTCCGGTCTCAACGAGGACATTTGCCCGAATTGTCGCAGGTAGATCGACGGATTCTCCGGAAACTGTTGTGTGGGTCACAACGTAGATGTTAGCTTAATGAGCATAAGAACATCTAGTGAGCATCTGCTCACGATCAAGAAACTTTGAACCTGATACACAAGGAGACCGTGTGAACCAGTCGGCTCAGCCCGCAGGACTCAAGTCGTCGAAGTTGCCGGCTTCCGAGGATGTGCGGCTCGCCTTGCGGGCAGCGACCATGTATCACCTCGAAGGCGCTACTCAGGCGGAGATTGCAGCGAAGTTGGGCGTCTCGCGGCCTACGGCCGGGCGGCTGTTGGCCAGGGCGCGGACGCAAGGTTTGGTCAGGGTCGAGATTATGGTGCCGCCGGAGCTCGAAGGTTCGGTGAACACGGAGTTGGAATCGAAACTGGAGAAGCACTTCGGGTTGGCCGAAGTTTTGATTGTGCCCGAAGCAAATTCGGACTCGGACGATCCGGACTTCGACGCGCTCGGCCGACGAGCAGCGGAAGTTCTGGTTCGTCGTCTGCAGCCGTCGAGCGTTCTCGGGTTTACCTGGGGTCCGGAAACCGTTGCGGTAGCAGGATCTTTGCCAGACAAGGCGGCGAAGTGCTCGGCTGTGGTACAACTTGACGGCTCCATGACGGTGACCGACTACCAAACCGGTGTCGACTTCACCATCGGCCGATGTGCACAACAGTTGCAGGCCAATCCTATTCGCCTCAATGCTCCGCTATATGCCGACCCGGCGACTGTGGAGTCGATGCGAAACGACTCGGTCATCTCGAAGGCGCTGCAAGCCGGAACTGATTCCGACATCATGGTTTTCGGAGTTGGTGCCGTCTCGACTGCCACGACCTTGTTTGCCGGTAGCTTCGTCGACTCGACCATGCTGGACGAGTTGGAAAGTCGAGGCGCTGTCGGTGAAATCGGCGGCCGTTTCTACACGATCGACGGCAATCCAGTGGAGGGGCCACTGCCTGAGCGAACGGTCTCCGTATCGCTCGACGCAGTGAAATCCTGCGATCAGACGATTCTGATTTCGGGGGGAACACACAAACGCCAGGCCGTTCTGGGCGCATTGCGCGGAGGTTTGGCAAACGTACTCGTCACCGACGTCGAGTGCGCCCAGTGGCTGCTCGAAGGCTAGCGATCTCACGAGTTTCGCTGTCCGAGCGCGCGACTGACACGCAAGTGTGAAGGAAGGTAATCCGTGAAAACAGGAAGACGAGTGTGGGGCGCTGCCGCGGCGGCGCTCTGCCTCCTGGTGTCGGGATGTGCGGGCGCTGGTGCGCTCGGTGGTTCCGGCGAACGAACAGTCACCATCGCGATGGTGTCGAACTCGCAGATGCAGGACGCCATCAAACTGGCGCCGGCTTTCGAAGCCGAGAACCCTGGCATCGACCTCAAATTCGTCAGCCTTTCCGAGAACCAGGCGCGTGCCAAGATCACAGCGTCGACGGCAACCGGCGGCGGTGAGTTCGACGTCGTGATGATCAGCAACTACGAGACACCTCAGTGGGCCGCCAACGGTTGGCTCACGAACCTGTCCGAGTATGCAGACAAGACGCCCGGTTATGACGAGGACGACTTCATACCGTCGATCAAGACTTCTCTGTCATACGAGGACAGTATGTACGCGGTCCCGTTCTACGGGGAGTCGTCGTTCCTGATGTACCGCAAGGATCTGTTCGATCAGGCGGGGATAACAGTTCCCGAAGACCCGACGTGGCAAGAAGTTGCAGGTTGGGCAGCGCAGTTCGACAACCCGGATGCCAAGATGGCGGGAATCTGTTTGCGTGGAAAGCCTGGCTGGGGTGAGGTACTCGCGCCGCTGAACACCGTGATCAACACCTTCGGTGGACGCTGGTACGACGAGAATTGGAATGCGCAGCTGACCAGTCCGCAGGTCGAGGATGCGGTTCAGTTCTACGTGGACACGGTCAAGGAGCACGGTCAGCCGGGCCCTGCCACAAGCGGATTCGGTGAATGTGCAACACAATTCGCGCAAGGCAACACGGCGATGTGGTACGACGCGACGTCGGCTGTGTCGGTTCTCGAGGACCCTGCGTCGTCGAAGGTAGTCGGCAACATCGGATATGCGAAGGCCCCGAAGGTCGAGAAGTCCGATCCTGGTTGGCTCTACACCTGGGCGCTCGGAATCCCGGAGTCGGCAAAGAACAAAGATGACGCCTGGAAGTTCATTTCCTGGATGACGAACAAGGACTACATCCAGAAGGTCGGAACCGAACTCGGCTGGTCGAGAGTTCCTCCGGGAAGTCGCCTATCGACCTACGAGATTCCGGAATATCAAGAGGCCGCACAGGCATTCGGTCCGATCACCCTCGAATCGATCAACAATGCAGATCCGAAGAACCCGACAGTGCAACCGGTTCCGTACACCGGCGTCCAGTTCCTCACCATCCCCGAGTTTCAGGACCTGGGCACTCGCGTCAGCCAGCAGATCAGTGCTGCCATCGCGGGTCAGAAGAGCGTGAAAGAAGCACTCGAACAATCCCAGCAGTATGCCGAGGTGGTCGGCAAGACCTATCAGGAGAACCGATGACTACGGTTGCCGAGCCCAGAACTACGGTGGACGACGCGCCACCGGTCCGTGTCGAAAAGAAGATCTCCCGCGCCGAGGGTTGGCGTCGTAGAGGTCCCCTGTTGCCGGCGTTGATCTTCTCGATCGTCGTCACCCAGATTCCGTTCCTGTTCACCCTCTACTACTCGACGCAGTCGTGGAACCTTGTCCGGCCGGGATCGCGGCACTTCAACGGGTTCGACAACTACATCGAGGTTTTCAAGGACAGTCAGTTTCGGGAAGTCGCGGTCAACACGGTCATCATGATCGTGGGTACGGTCATCGTTTCGGTGATCCTCGGACTCGCGTTGGCACTCCTACTCGACAGAGCCTTCCTCGGTCGCGGGATCGTGCGGACACTGCTGATCACGCCATTTCTCATCACCCCCGTCGCTGGCGCATTGCTCTGGAAGACAACAATGTTCGACCCGGTGTTCGGTATCGTGAACTTTGTCCTCCAGCCGTTCGGTGTCGGCCAGGTCGACTGGGTCAGCAAGTTTCCGCTCGCCGCCGTCATGATCAATCTGATCTGGCAGTGGACGCCTTTCATGATGCTGCTCATTCTGGCCGGCTTGCAGTCCATGCCCCGAGACATCCTCGAAGCCGCACGGGTGGACGGAGCCAAGCCGTTTGCGATGTTCCGCGAACTGACACTGCCGCACCTGCGCCGCTTCATCGAACTCGGTGCAGTTCTGGGTGCGATCTACCTCGTGAACACCTTTGACGCGGTGTACATGATGACGTCGGGCGGGCCCGGCGTGGCCAGTTCGAATCTGCCGTTCTACATCTACCAGCGCGCGTTCCTCGGCTTCGACGTAGGTCAAGCTGCGGCGATGGGTGTCGTGACAGTGATCGCGACCATCATCGTCTCGACACTCGCGCTCCGATTGATCTTCAAGAGCTTCACCGGCAACGAGGAGGCGGCGTGATGACTGCCGTAGAGACGACAAGCGCGACGACCGACAAACCCGTCGTCAAGAAAAAGAAGAGCAGTAAGTTCAGTCCGTGGTCGGTCGTGGCGTGGATCGCCGCTCTCGGATTCTTCTTCCCGGTCTTCTGGATGGTCCTGACCGCGTTCAAGACCGAGGCAGACGCCTACACGGACCCGCCGAAGCTGTTCTTCACTCCCACCCTCGAACAGTTCCGTGCCGTCCTCGATTCCGGTCTGGGTACAACGCTGGCGAACTCGGCATTTGCCACAGGAATGTCGACGATTCTTGTTCTGCTACTGGGTGTTCCGGCCGCGTTTGCATTGTCTCTTCGCCCGGTGAAGAAGACGCAGGATGTGCTGTTCTTCTTCATCAGTACCAAGATGCTCCCAGTCGTCGCCGCAATCGTGCCGCTGTACGTGATCGTCAACGACATCGGATTGCTCGACAACATCTGGGCGCTGGTCATCTTGTACACATCGATGAATCTGCCGATCGCAGTGTGGATGATGCGTTCGTTCTTTCTCGAAGTCCCCGGCGAGCTTCTCGAAGCCGCCAGCATGGACGGCGCGAGTTTGTGGACCTCGGTTCGAGAGGTGATCCTCCCGCTGATCTCGCCCGGAATTGCTGCGACTGCGCTGATCTGCGTGATCTTCTCGTGGAACGAATTCTTCTTCGCAGTCAACCTGACAGCTGTTCAAGCGCAGACGATTCCGGTCTTCCTGGTCGGGTTCATCACCGGCGAGGGCCTGTACTGGGCTCGGCTCTCCGCGGCAGCGACCATGGCGGCATTGCCCGTCATCCTGGCCGGTTGGTTCGCCCAGAACAAACTGGTGCGCGGCCTGTCCTTCGGTGCAATCAAATAATTCTCCTCACCCTCTCAGGAGTTCGTCATGGCTGAAATCTCGTACCAGAAAGCGTCTTGCATCTACGAAGGTGCCGGGACCCTCGCTGTAGATTCACTCGATCTTGACATCAAGGACGGGGAGTTCATCGTGCTCGTCGGTCCGTCAGGTTCCGGAAAGTCCACGGCCCTGCGCATGTTGGCAGGGCTCGAGGACATCGATTCCGGTGCGATCACCATCAACGGCAAGGACATGACCGATGTCCCGTCGAAGGATCGCGACATCGCAATGGTCTTCCAGAATTACGCGCTGTACCCCAATAAAACCGTCGGCGAAAACATGGGGTTCGCGTTGAAGATGCGCGGTGTGCCCGTCGAGGAGCGTAAGAAGAAAGTTGCCGAAGCGGCCAAACTGCTTGACCTGACGGAATACCTCGACCGCAAACCGGCCAAGCTTTCCGGTGGTCAACGGCAGCGAGTTGCCATGGGCCGAGCAATCGTTCGTGAACCGCAAGTGTTCTGCATGGACGAGCCGCTCTCCAACCTCGACGCAAAGCTACGCGTCCAGACCCGCACGCAGATCGCGGCGTTGCAGCGTCGTCTCGGAACCACCACCGTCTACGTCACGCACGATCAGGTGGAAGCGATGACGATGGGTGATCGCGTGGCAGTGCTCAAGGGCGGCAAGTTGCAACAATTCGCTTCTCCGACCGAACTTTACGATCGGCCGGCCAATGCGTTTGTTGCCGGCTTCATCGGATCTCCCGGTATGAACTTGGTAACGGCGCCGGTCAGTTCGGGTGGGGTGCGTTTCGGCGACGTCGAGGTTCCGCTGGACCGCGAGCAGATGGCGGCAATCGCCGCGGCCGGTCTGGCTTCGGTCACAGTAGGAATTCGGCCCGAGCAATTCCAGGTGGTTGCTGCCGGAGACGGAATCGCAGCTCAGATCGACCTGGTAGAGGAACTGGGCAACGAGTCGTACATCTACGCACACGTGCCTGGAACCGAAGCCGACCCGATCTCGCTCGTTGCACGCACCGGCGGGCGATCGAAGCTGCAGTACGGCCAGACGCTGGGCTTCGAGCGGGTGGACGGTCCTGTTCACCTCTTCGACCCGACTACGGGTGAGCGCGTGGGTAGCTGAATCCCACCACAATCGTGACCTGCTCGGCACCCGAACTCGTTCGTGCCGAGCAGGTCACATCCATCTTCGACTGGTGAGAAGGTTAGGGTCTACCGATGAGTGATACACGCGAACGATCCGTCGTGGTGTGTGGTGAGGGACTGGTTGATCTGGTTCCGGTGGGGGAGAACTTCTCACCCAAGTTGGGCGGTGGACCGTTCAACGTTGCGATCGCGGTGGGTCGACTCGGATCCGACGTGGGATTCGTCTCTCGCTTGTCCACCGACGCGTTCGGAGATCGGATGATCGACTCGCTGGCCGCGTCGAATGTCGACACGACCGGAGTCGAACGTGGGCCCGAGCCGACAACTCTGGCCGTCGTGAACCTTGCGGCGGACGGAGGTGCGCGGTATTCCTTCTACCTCGAGGGAACGGCGGATCGACAGTTCGCGCTGCCGAAACTTCCCTCTGCCCGGGCATTCTCGTTCGGAACGCTGTCGCTGGTGCTCGAGCCCGGGGCCTCCGCTTACGAAGCCATGCTGCACGAAGCACACGCCCGCGGTCGACTCACCATGGTGGACCCCAACATTCGTCCGGCGGTGATCTCGGACCCGGAAGCATATCGACGACGATTTCGTTCGTGGTTGCCCGCCATCGATATTCTCAAAGTGAGCGACGACGACGCGAAGTGGTTGGGTTCGGTTGACGGCGCCGAGTGGCTCGACGAAGGCGTCGGCGCCGTACTGCTCACCCGTGGCGGTGACGGGTTGCGGTTGATCACCAAGGAACTCGATGTTTCGGTGCCGGCGCCCGCAGTTGACGTCGCGGACACGATCGGTGCCGGAGATACCGTTCACGGAGCCCTGCTGGCCTACCTTGATCGTCACGATGCACTCGACGTCGCCGTTGTGCGCGGGTTCTCCGAGGCAGACTGGTCGGCCGCGTTGACCTTTGCCGCACGCGCGGCAGCCGTCACCGTGTCACGACCAGGGGCGGATCCGCCGTGGTCAAGGGAGTTGGGCCTGCCCGTCTAGCACTGGGGACCACCGCCCTACTGCGAGCGCAGTACGTCGAACTGCCTACCTGTGCACGATGTGCGACGGGGTCGTGTATCGGCACAGTGATACGCATGTCGATATTCCTGTACAAACTCTCACGACTCGCGTTTCGCCGCCGCTGGGCAATGGTGGGCTTCTGGGTCGTCCTGCTGGTGGCGGGCGGAGTAGGCGCAGCAACGCTGTCCGGTCCGACCGTCAATACATTGTCGATCCCGGGCACAGAATCGCAAGCGGCACAGGACCTTCTGGCTGAACGGTTCCCGGAATCGTCCACCGGCGGAGCCAGTGCTCGCATAGTCTTCGAATCTCCGGCGGGCACGACGCTCGCCGATCCGGCCATTCGACAATCCGTCAGTGAATTGGTCTCTGCGCTCGGGAAGGACCCCGAGGTTGCAGCGGTATCGGATCCGTATGCATCCGGCGGAGTGTCGCCGACTGGGACGATCGGATACATGCAGGTCTCCTATACCGCCGACTCGATGGACTTGCCGGACAGTTCGAAAGAACTGCTCGAGTCCGCCGTCCACGACGCCTCGGATTCAGGGCTGGCAGTCGATGTTGCCGGCAACGTGCTGATGGAAAGCAGCGCCGAATCCATGGGAGAGGTGATCGGAGTCGCGATCGCCGCGGTGGTGCTGACCGTCACCTTCGGTTCCTTGGTTGCGGCGGGGCTTCCTTTGATCAGCGCGCTCATCGGCATCGGCATCGCGATCTGCACGATCACCATCGCAACTGGTTTCATCGAATTGGGTTCGAGCACAACCGTCCTGGCAATGATGCTGGGGCTCGCCGTGGCGATCGACTATTCGCTGTTCATCGTCTCGCGCTACCGCTCCGAACTACGTGACGGACATGATCCGGAAATTGCTGCGGGCCGCGCAGCGGGGACTGCGGGTTCGGCCGTAGTGTTCGCGGGGTTGACCGTCCTCATCGCACTGGCCGGACTGTTCGTCGTGAACATCCCGTTCCTGACAAGCATGGGTCTGGCTGCAGCATTCGCAGTTGCTGTTGCAGTGGTGATTTCACTGACGCTGCTGCCCGCCACACTCGGATTTGCAGGGTCGCGCGTCCTGAGTCGGTCTGATCGTAGACTGCTTGCGTCCGGCGGTGAACTGACACACCGGAAACAGTCGGAGGGGGCGGGCTCGCGATGGGCCAAGTTCGTGATCCGGCGTCGAGTTCCGGTTTTGCTCGCGTCAGTCCTCGGGTTGGGATTGCTGGCGATCCCCACCTTCGGAATCAACCTGAGTTTGGCGAGCCCACCAGTGCCCGACACAACTGCCGCCAGGGCTACCGACCGACTATCCGAGGGGTTCGGTGCCGGGTTCAGCGGTCCGCTCATGGTGGTCGTCGACGTTGCCGACGCCACCGATCCGGCAGTGGCATTGAGCGGCGCCCAGGAAAAGCTCGGTGCTCTGCCTGACATAGCGGCAGTGACGCCGCCAGCACTCAATCAGGCCGGCGATACAGCAGTCATCACGGTGGTTCCCTCGAGTGGCCCGGAAACCGAGGCAACAAAGGCGCTCGTCGCAGATATACGTGAGGTCGCCGGATCACTGACCGACGAGACCGGGGCCACGATGTCGGTCACCGGTCAGACAGCGTTGACGATCGACGTCTCGGATCGCCTGGCTGATGCCCTCGTTCCCTACCTCGCATTGGTCGTCGGCCTCGCCTTCATTCTTTTGATGCTGGTGTTCCGCTCGATCTTGGTACCGCTCAAGGCAACTCTCGGATTTCTGCTCTCGATCGGTGCGACGTTCGGTGTGCTGGTCGCGATCTTCCAGTGGGGTTGGTTCGCCGGCATTCTCGGAATCGAAGGCCAAACCGGATCAGTTGTGGCGATGTTGCCCATCTTCATGATCGGCATCGTCTTCGGGTTGGCGATGGACTACCAGGTGTTCCTCGTGACCAGAATGCGTGAAGCGTTCGTCCACGGTGACGGACCGGACGAAGCAGTCGTGAAGGGCTTCGACCAGGGCGCCCGAGTCGTCACGGCCGCGGCGCTGATCATGATCGCCGTTTTCGCGGGCTTCATCTTCGGCGGCGACGCCTTCATCATGCAGATCGGACTCGGACTCTCGTTCGCGGTTCTGTTCGACGCCTTCGTGATTCGTATGACCGTCGTACCGGCCGTCATGTCCCTGTTGGGCTCGAAGGCATGGTGGTTCCCCTCATGGCTGGACCGGTTGGTCCCGAACGTCGATGTCGAGGGGGAGCAGTTGACTGCGCTGCTCGCAGATTCGAAGGAATCCAGTGAACCCACGAGCGACAAGTTGTCGGTATGACCCGGATACGGTAGATCGATGACTTCGACATCGACGTGGGGTCGATGGTGTGCGGAACACCCGCGCACCATCGACCTGGCACTGACGATCCTCGTGCTCCTTGCCACGTGGACGGCGCACCGCATCGCGCTCGATGGCAATGACACCCGCGAAGTAACAGTTGTGGGAGTCCTTGTAACAGCGATCGCAGCGGCAACCATCGTATTCCGGAGGCGCTACCCGTTCTCGGCGCTGGCGGTGGCAGTACTTCTCGGCGTATTGATGATTGCACTGTCAGCGCCGCCGAATGCCGGCACAGGTTCCGCGGCGATGGTGTGCCTCTACTACGTTGCCAGCACGAGTGACCGCCGGAGGACCTTCTTCGCAGCGGCGAGCACAGTCAGCTCGCTGATGCTCGTCACAATCTTCCTGGGAGTGGGGAACAATCTCCTGCAGGAGGCACTGGGGTTGTTGGCCTGGTTGCTGATGGCAAGTTTCGCCGGCGCCGAGGTCCGTTCTCGCCGAGCCTATCTGGAGTCCGTCGAGGCGCGCGCGGTGCAAGCGGAAAGAATGCGCGAGGACGAGGCCCGACACCGCGTCGTCGAAGAAAGGATGCGGATTGCGCGAGACCTGCACGACGTTGTCGCGCACCACATTGCCTTGGTCAACCTGCAAGTCGGGGTCGCGTCGCACTTGATCGGGAAAGACCCCGAGAAGGCGACGACTGCACTACGCGGAGTGGAGGAAACGTCCAAGGCGGCACTCGATGAAATTCGGGCCACGGTCGGAGTTCTCCGTGACGCTCAGGACGGTGATCGCTCGATGAAACCGGCACCGGGGCTTTCGGATCTACCGGCACTGGTGGATCAATTCGTCAGTGCGGGAATGGAAATCGAAGTGCGCGCAGTGGGTTCGCTGCGCCCTCTCGGGCCAGCAGTAGACCTCACGGCGTACCGAATTATCCAGGAAGCACTCGTGAATGCGAGCAAGCATGCGTTGCCAGGGGCCGTCACCGTGTCGTTGTCGTACGAAGCCGAGGTTCTGGTGCTGTCGGTCGAAAACTCCGGAACGGCAGTGCCTTCGACGTCACCGCCCGGGTACGGACTGCTGGGAATGAAGGAGAGGGCACAGGCAATGGGAGGCGAGGTCTCAGCAGGATTCCGCGCGGACGGGGGATTTCGTGTGGACGCCCAACTGCCGCTGGTCTCGGTCTCCAGCGGTTCGGAGCGTGAGGAGTCGTGAGTATTCGGGTGGTAGTGGCAGACGATCAGGCGCTCTTCCGTCAAACGCTTGCGCTGCTGATCGGTTCGGAAGACGACATGGAGGTGGTCGCCGAGGCGGCAGACGGAGAGCAGGCATTCCAGGCGGCGCTCGAGCACCGACCCGACGTTGTTCTGATGGACATTCGCATGCCGGGCACCAGCGGAGTCGAAGCGACCGCCATGATCGCCGATCATCCGGATTTGTCCGACGTACACGTACTGATCCTGACGACCTTCGAAGTGGATGAACATGTGGCACAGGCGATCCGGGCGGGAGCGAGCGGCTTCATCGGCAAAGGAATCCGAGCTGAGGATCTACTTGATGCTGTTCGGACGGTCGCAGGTGGGAACTCTTTGTTGTCGCCGATTGCGACCAGTGCGTTGATTTCTCGATTCCTTTCCACTCCTACGCGGGCCGACTCGACTTCTGGGATTTTCGGTCAATTGACACCACGCGAACTCGAAGTGGTCACCCTCGTTGCCCTCGGGATGTCCAACGACGAAATCGCCGCGGAATTGGTGATCAGCGCGGTCACGGCAAAAACCCATGTGAATCGGGCGATGACGAAACTGGATGTCCGCGACCGCGCGCAACTGGTGGTTCTCGCCTATCAATGCGGTGTGGTGATTCCGGGACGCTCGGTGGATTGACTCGAGAAACTCTTGACTCGAACTGATGTTCGAGTATTGTTGGGGGTGGGGATCGGGGGATTCAATGAGCGTTCTGTTGTCGGATGTGGTGTCGGGTTCTGCGGTGGGGTTGCGTGGACGTCTGTGGCGGTTGTCTGCTGCGGAGTTACGTACCGCTGCTATCGGGGCGAGTGCGGAGATTCTTCGTCTCGAGGCTGTTCGGGTGGCGGTGGTGGACGAGTTGTCGATGCGCCGGGATGATCAGGTGATTGCCAGCCGTGGGGTGGGTTGCTGGTTGGCGGCGAACACGATGCTGCAGGTTCGGGATGGGAAGAAGATCGCCGCGTTGGGTGCTGCGCTGCGGCCGTTTCCGGCGGTGGCGGCCCGGTTCGATGACGGGGATTGCTCGTTCGAGCACGCGGTGTTGATCGTGGCGTTCTGCGAGTCACCACCGAAGGGGATGCCGGAGGAAGCGCTCCCTCGCTGTGTCGATTTGTTGCTGGCTGCCGCTTCCGGTGTCGAGGCCACGACCACGAAGGTGCGGAATGTGATCGCGACTTTGGAGCGAGTGTTCGAATCGGATGAGATTCCGCCCGCCGAGGATGTGGATCGGAACGAGTTGCGGATCGCGTCGACGTTGAATGGTCGGGTGGTGGTGCGCGGTGATTTCGATGCTCTCACCGGTGAAATGTTGTTGTCGGCGTTGTCGAATCTGACGATGCCCACCCCCGCTGCGGATGGAACCCGGGATTCTCGGTCTGCGGCGAAGCGGACGGCGGATGGGTTCACCGAACTGATTCGGCGGTATCTGGATTGCGCGAAGACCGGTGTCGATGGTGGGCAGCGTCCGCATGTGAACGTGCACATCAACGGCCGCGACCTCGCGGAGCACCGGGACTGCGCCGCAACACCCGCTGCTTCTGGTGACGGAGTGGCTGTGTCGGATCTTGATGTCGGGCACATGCCGTGGCTCGGGCCACTCTCGGTCTCGCAGACCAGACTCCTTGGGTGCGATTGTTTCCTGTCCACGGTGCTGCTCGACGACCACGGGGCGCCGCTCGATGCGAAACCCGGAAAGCGATTAGTGTCCGCGGAGCAGCGAGTGGCGTTGATTGCGAGGGACAAGGGGTGCGCGTTCCCCGGGTGCACATGTGTTCCCGCGTGGACCGATGCACACCACATCCGGCACTGGGCCAACGGCGGCCCGACCGTGATGAGCAACCTTGTCCTGCTGTGCCGTTCGCATCACCGGCTGATGAACCGGAAATCCGGGTTCGTCGGGAAGTGGGAGATTCGGATCGGCGCCGACAACAAACCGTGGTTCATCCCGCCGCCCTCGATCGACCCGCAGCAGCACCCGCGGCCGGCGAACACCACATTCAAAACCTGAGGGGGCAAACCTCGCATGCACCAGAACATGGCCAGGCCTGTTTCAGACCCGCTGCTCTGTGTCCGACCGATTGGTGGGAGGTGGAGTCGAATGGGTGCGTGCTTTCGGGGCGGCTCTACTTTCGGGTGCCCGTGTGGCCTGTCCCACTCAGTGGGTCATTCTTTCGTCGTTGCCACGCAAGTTGTGCCAGGTCATTTGGACGTCTGACCTGCAGTGCAAAATCTTTCGTTAGAACACGTTCCAATTTCGCGGATTTGTGGCTATGGTCACAGAGATAGATGCGGGTGTGCGAATGAAAGGGTGAAGTGACGTGAAGACCAAGGGTGCAATCCTGTGGGGCCTCAATGAGAAGTGGTCCGTCGAGGAGATCGAGATCGGCGAGCCGGTAGCCGGCGAAGTTCAAATTCGCATGGAAGCGGCCGGAATGTGCCACTCCGATCACCACATCGTCACCGGCGCGACTCCGATGCCGTCGTTCCCGGTCATGGGCGGGCACGAGGGTTCGGGCGTCATCACCAAGCTCGGCCCGGAGGTCAAGGGACTGGAGGTCGGCGACCACGTCGTTCTGTCCTTCATTCCGGCTTGTGGAACCTGTCCGGCGTGTTCGGCCGGACATCAGAATCTTTGTGACCTCGGGATGGGTCTCCTCAGCGGCCAAGCCATCAGCGACGGCACGTACCGGATCCAGGCTCGCGGCGAAAACGTGATCCCGATGTGCCTGCTAGGGACGTTCTCGCCCTACATGGTCGTGAACCAGTCGTCAGTGGTGAAGATCGACAAGGACATTCCGTTCGAGGTTGCCGCACTCGTCGGTTGCGGCGTCCCGACCGGTTGGGGATCGGCAACCCACATCGCCGATGTGAAGCCCGGCGAAGACGTTGTGATCATGGGCGTCGGCGGCGTCGGTATCAGTGCGCTACAGGGTGCGGTTGCATCGGGCGCTCGGTACATCTTTGCCATCGACCCCGTGCCGTGGAAGCGTGAGCAGGCTCTGAAGTTCGGCGCAACGCACGCTTTCGAAAGCGCTGCCGCTGCCATTCAGCCGATCATCGACGCCACGTACGGACGCATGGCGCAGAAGACGATCATCACCGTCGGCGAAATGAAGGGTGAGTACGTCGAAGAAGCCATGATTCTGACGGCAAAGGCTGGTCGTTGTGTTGTCACTGCAATGGGGCACCTGACGGACATGGATGTGAAGCTGAACCTGTTCCTGATGTCGATGCTTCAGAAGGACCTTCAGGGCAACATTTTCGGCGGTGGCAACGCTCGCCAGGACGTGCCTAACCTCCTCGCGATGTACAAGGCAGGCAAGCTGAACCTCGACGACATGGTCACTCGGACCTACACGCTCGAAGGCGTGAACGACGGGTACCAGGACATGTTGGATGGCAAGAACATCCGCGGCGTCATCCGCTACACCGAAGCTGACTGGTGATCGAAAGCGCAACTCTTGTGCCAGTAGTCTGATCGGGTGCCCAGTACTCACAGTCTCGACGTAATCCAGCAGTGGCCGGTCGACAATGCGGCAGCGGTCGTCCTCTCCGGGAAGAATCCGGGTGAGGGCGACCGCATTCGTGGTTTCAGCGGCGACCAGTCCCATGTTTTCCCCCTGGCTTCGGTGACAAAACTGTTGTGCGCCTACGCGATTCTCGTGGCGGTGGAGGAAGGGGCGGTCGAGTTGGATGGGCCGGCCGGGCCTGAGGGGTCGACCGTTCGTCATCTCCTCGCACACGCTTCCGGGTTGGCATTCGCCGAACGTGTTGTTCAGGCGCCGGTGGCGTCGAAGCGGATCTACTCGAGTGCGGGATTCGAGGTGCTTGCCGAGTTGGTTTCCCGGGAGACCGAGATCGAGTTTGCCGACTATCTTGCCGAGGCGGTGTTCGCGCCGTTGGAGATGACCAGCGCGGCTCTTGTCGGTCCTGCCGGTCACGGTGCACAGGCATCGGCAGACGACTTGGCCAAGTTCGCGGCTGAACTGCTCTCGCCGACCCTGATCTCGACGCAGACGTTCGCAGAGGCGACAACCGTGCAGTTCCCGGGGCTCAACGGAATTCTTCCGGGTTACGGCTCTCAGCGCCCCAACGACTGGGGACTCGGATTCGAAATTCGCGGCGACAAGCGTCCGCATTGGACAGGTCTCGAGAACTCGGCCGCAACTTTCGGTCATTTCGGCCAGTCCGGGACGTTCCTGTGGGTCGATCCCACGATCGATACTGCGTGCGTCGTGCTTACCGATCGCGACTTCGGTGATTGGGCCAAGCCTTTGTGGACTGAATTGTCAGATGGCGTAGTCGGTGAAGTTTCGCGATAGAGCACAAATTTCTCTCCTTCCACTGGCGCAACACGGGTAACACAAGGCACACTGTTCAATCGAGCGTGCTGCACGAACTCGACAGAGGTCGTTGGGGAAGACGTCCCTCGTCGAAGCAGGAGGCTCGAGTGCGCGAAATGAATCAATTCGCGGACGTGACGACTGGTGTGGTTTACATCCACTCGTCGCCCGCGGCGCTGTGCCCGCACGTGGATTGGGCTTTGTCCGCCACGTTGGACAGCCCTGCCAAGCTCAGATGGACCTCACAGCCTGCCTACGACGGGCTTCTGCGTGCGACGACGGATTGGACAGGTCCCGTCGGAACCTGTGCCCGCCTGGTCGATTCGTTACGGGCGTGGCCGATGTTGCGGTTCGAGGTCACGGAGGACCCGAGCCATGGCGTCGACGGCGAACGGTACAGCCATGTGCCCGGTCTGGGCTTGTGGCGCGGATCCACCAGTGCGAACGGTGATGTCGTCGTTGGGGAGATGAAACTGCGGTCCATCATGAATTCCGGTGGAGACATCGCCGCGGAGATCGATCGGGCGATAGGCGCACCGTGGGACGAGGAACTCGAACCCTTCCGGAGTTCAGGCGAAGGTGCCGAAGTGACATGGCTGCGAAGGCGTGTCAGCTGACCGAGGTCCATCCTGAACCCTGAGTGCTCTCGCGGATTGAACGACAAAGACTTGAATGACAAAGGTGGGCCCCGCCGTATCGGCGAGGCCCACCTTGCTGTCCAGGGTTGTCAGAGCGGAATGTTCTTGTGGCGCGCACGGACAGATGGTGCAGACGCGAGCGCAGCGGTGACGATGCTGCGAGTCTTCGCCGGGTCGATTTCCTCGTCGACGACGCCGATTTCGACAGCGCGGTCGACGCCGCCTGCGATCGCCTCGTGTTCGGCAGCGAGACGGTCGTGCAATGCTTCACGCTCGTCGTCCGGTGCCGCAGCGAGAGCCCGCTTGTGCAGGATGCCGACAGCAGCCTTCGCGCCCATCACGGCCACTTCGGAGTTGGGCCAAGCGAAAACGGCCGTGGCTCCCAGTGCTCGCGAGTTCATTGCGATGTATGCGCCGCCGTAGATCTTTCGAGTGACGACGGTGACGCGGGGGACAGTCGCCTCGGCGAAGGCGTGAAGTAACTTCGCGCCGCGCCGAACCACGCCCTCCCACTCCATCGACACGCCAGGCAGATACCCGGGAACATCGACGACGACTACGAGCGGCACGCCGAATGCGTTGCACAGTCGCACGAATCGAGCGGCCTTCTCTGCACTTTCGGAGTTCAGGCACCCCCCGAGTCGCAATGGGTTGTTCGCGATGACGCCAACCGTGCGTCCGGCCATCCGGCCGAAACCAGTGACGATGCTCCGCGCGTAATTGCCTTGCAGTTCTTCGAAGCTCGACTCGCCTTCGACGTTGTCGAGCATTTCGTGAACGATGGGACGAACGTCGTATGCACGTTTTGCGGACGCAGGCATCATGGCGCGCAGATCGCTGTCGCCGAGTTCCGCTGCCCGCTGATCGAATTCGCCCTGCTCGCACATCATCGAGACCAGGCGTCGTGCGCGGTGCAATGCGTCGGCCTCGTCGTGTGCGGCGATGTGCGCGACACCCGACTTCTTGGTGTGTGTGTCCGGACCGCCGAGTGACACCATGTCGACCTGTTCACCGGTGACACTGCGAACTACGTCTGGGCCAGTGACGAACACTCGGCCTTCCGGCGCCATGATCACGACATCGGTGAGGGCTGGACCGTACGCGGCTCCACCAGCGGCAAAGCCGAGCACGACGGAAATTTGAGGTATGAGACCCGACGCACGGACCATGGCCTCGAAGACCAGTCCGACTGCGTGGAGTGCTTCGACGCCTTCAGCCAGACGCGCGCCACCGGAGTGCCAGAGACCCACGATGGGGGACTCTTCCTCGATGGCGGTATCGATGGCTTTGACGAGGTGTTTGCAACCGTCGACGCCCATTGCGCCGCCCATGACGGTGGCATCGGAGCAGTATGCGATGGTGCGGACGCCGTCGATGTTTCCGGACGCAGCGAGCACGCCGGACTTGTCACGGGCGTGGAGCGGCACTGTTGTGCCGGGGTCGAACAGATTTTCCAGGCGCGCAAGAGGATCGCGCGGGTCTGTCGATGATTCGGACTTTGTCACGGGGGCCAGGATGGTCATCGCGTCCTCCTTCAGTACGAGCCTTGGGTGGAACGAAAGGTCGGTGTTGTCCGCGGGTGACGTTGTGTTGCAACGACACCCGCGGACAGGTGCAAACCGCGGTTCGGGCTAGGCCCGACCGAAGGCGAGCGCGACATTGTGCCCACCGAAACCGAACGAGTTGTTCAGTGCGAAATCGAAAGAGCCGGTTCGGGGTTCACCCTTGACGACATCGAGATCGATTTCTGGATCCTGGCTGTCAACATTGAGCGTGGGCGGGATGATCCCGTCACGCACTGCCAGAACCGTGAGGACTGATTCGAGGGCGCCGACAGCGCCGATCGAGTGTCCCAGCGCGGATTTCGGGCCGTACACCGCAGCGTGATTGCCGACCGCTGCGTTGATTGCCTTTGCCTCTGCGATGTCACCGATCGGCGTCGCAGTGGCGTGGGCGTTGATGTGCTTGATGTCGGACTTCGTCAGTCCGGCCATCTCGATTGCTCGGGTCATGGCTCGCGCCGCGCCCAGGCCTTCCGGATGCGGTGCCACGATGTGGTACCCGTCCGAAGTGATTCCGGAACCGAGCAGGCGGGCATGAATGGTGGCCCCGCGTGCCTTTGCGTGTTCCTCGGTTTCGAGGATCATCAGTGCGCCGGCTTCGCCGAAGACGAATCCGTCACGGTCCTTGTCGAAAGGACGTGAAGCTGCGGTCGGATTGTCGTTGTTGGTGCTCATTGCACGCATCATGGCGAAGCTCGCGATCGGAACCGCGTCGATGAAGCTCTCGACTCCACCAGCCACAACCATGTCCGCGTCACCCATGACAAGTATGCGGTGAGCGTGAGCAATTGCCTCGGATCCCGACGAACATGCCGAGACCGGGGTGATGACGCCACCTCGGGCCCCGAGTTCGAGCCCGACCGTTGCGGCCGGTCCGTTGGGCATGACCATCTGCACCGAGAACGGGGACACCTTGCGGTATCCGCCGCCACGGAGTTTGTCGACGGCGTCGATGAGCGTGTCGCCGCCGCCGAGTCCGGTGCCGATGACAACCGCGAGGCGGTCCTGATCGACTTCGGGGCTGCCGGCGTTGCTCCAGACCGTGCGACTCAACGTGAGGGCAAGGCGTTCCACCCAGCTCATCCGTCGAATTTCGACGCGGGACAAGCCCTCGTCTGGTGAAACCTTCAGGTGCCCGCCGATGCGAATGGGAAGGTCGAACTCGTCGATGAACGGGTCATCGAGGATTCCGATGCCGCTTTCGCCGGCGAGTAGCGCCTTCCACGTGCCATCCACATCACCAGCCACCGAGGTCGACGTCGCGAGGCTCGTGACGACGATGTCGGGGAATTTCCCTTTGCGGGTAGAAGCGGAAGTCACGGTCGGCTCACTCTGCGTTCTTGGCTTCGGCGCCTTCGGCTTCGAGCTTCTGGATGTACGCGACGATGTCGCCGACGGTGCGCAGGCCTGCGAGATCCTCGTCGGGGACCTTCACGCCGTACTTGTCTTCGGTCTGAACAGCGATCTCGACCATGGACAGGGAGTCGATATCGAGGTCGTCCACGAAGGACTTGTCAACGGTGACCTCGGAAGGCTCGATACCGGTGACCTCCTCCACGATCTGGCCGAGTTCCGCGATGATTTCTTCCTGAGTGTGGGCCACTGGTGTGGCTCCCTTCTTGATCGATTGAGGTGGGGTGAAACGTCCGGCCGCCGTTCGGGCTGATCGGCCGGGTGGGCGTCCGAGCTAGGTCAGCTCGGACAGTGCGGAGATATCCTCCGGGTTCTTGAGGGCCACCGTCGGTGTGCCACGCATTTCGCGCTTGGCAATTCCGACGAGGGTTCCGGCCGGCGGGAGTTCCACGATCGCGCTGACTTCTGCTGTCCGCAACGACGCGGAGCAGAGGTCCCAACGAACGGGGCGGGTTACCTGCGCGGCAAGTTTGGTGAGGGCGTCGGCGCCCGAGGAGACGGGTGCGCCATCCGAGTTGGAAAGCAGCGTGCGCGTCGGATCGGACGGGGTGATCTTGGCGGCAGCAGCTGCGACGGCGTCCTGTGCAGGTGCCATGAAGCGGGTGTGGAAAGCGCCGGCGACGGGCAGTGCGCGTACTCGGGCCTTTTCGGGTGCGTTTGCTGCGAGTTCTTCGAGCGCGGTGAGCAGTCCGGCAGCCACGATCTGGCCGGCCGCATTGCGGTTGGCCGCTTCCAACCCGAGTTCTTCGAGTCGTGCGAGCACTTCGGCTTCGTCGCCACCGAGAACGGCTGACATGCCGGTGGGCTCGAGCGCGCAAGCCTTGGCCATCTCGGCGCCGCGGAGGGCGGCAAGCGCGACCGCGTCGTCAGCGGAAATAACACCGGCGACCGCAGCAGCGGCAAGTTCACCCACTGAATGGCCGGCAGCGATGACGTCGGCGCCGAGGAGCCCACGTGATTCGATTTCCTCGTACGCCAGCAGAGCAGCGGCAACGACGAGGGGCTGGGTTACCGAGGTGTCGGTGATTTCTTCTGCAGTCGCGGTCGTGCCGAGTCGGACGAGGTCAAGGCCAGCCGCCTTCGACCACACTTCGAGGCGGTCTTGCGCTCCGGGCAGTGCCAGCCATGGGCTGAGCATGCCGGGTGTCTGAGAGCCCTGTCCCGGGGCGAGCAACGAAATCACTTATTAAGAGAACACCGCCGCGAGTGACCTGCGAGATGTCGGTCGCGATGAACTCTGGCGAAGTGTTTTGTAGGGTTCCCACAAAATCCCACGTCGCGCCCGGCCATCGAAATTGGACGCTCGGGGGTTACAGGTTTGTTTGTCCGGATGTTAAAGATGTGACTGAAGTAACCGAATTGTTCGATTTGAGATCGATTTGTGTCAATCGGCCCACGGTAGCGGCGATCCGTAGTACGTATGCGTCGCGTGGATTCGTAGGATCCCGGCCGGTAACTTCCGCGATTCGCTTCAAGCGGTACCGAACGGTATTTGGATGAACAAACAGAAGACGTGCACAAGTCTCAACCGCACCTCCACAGTCGAGATAACTGTCTAAAGTATCGGTCAAGACTGTGCCGGATTCCGCTAAAGGTGCGACCAGGAAATCGCGAAGAGCCTTTACGGCAGCGTCGTCTCCCAGTAGTGCCCGTTCCGGGAGCAGTTCAGTCGCGAAAACGGGACGAGGTGCGCCGCGCCACCCGGCGACGGCCTTGATTCCCGCGAGAGCTTCGGACGCACTGAAGTGTGCTGCGCTCAACGAGGGCGTTGTCGGGCCGATCACCACCGGCTCGTCGGCGAAACTCATGAGCAGGTCTTGAAGGAATTGGCTGCCTTCCGTCTTACTGCTCAGCTCGCCGCTGACGATCATCACCAGTCGCGGACCCTGCACCACGGCGAGAACAGCGCGCCCGTGCGCGGCGGCAGTCGCGTGGACGGTGCCGGCAACCGAGACCCGCTCGTCCGGCGGGGGAGACCCGACGATGACGGTGGCCGGAGCGGTGGCGTCCCAGTTCAAGGTGGCTGCGCGGGAGAGCATGTCCGAGCCGGTGTCTCCCTGCACGACGGCGTCGACGACGAGCGCTTCCAGTCGCGTGTCCAGGGCACCCCGCGACTCGGCGGCGCTTGCGTACACCGTCGCTGCTGCGAAACCGAGTTCACGCCCGTAGCGCAGGACGGCTTCCGTCAGCGCGATCAGCTGCTGATCGTTGCGGGCGAGAGCGGGCAGCCATTTCTCGAAGAATTCCATCGCCACCCGGACCATGTCGACGGTCTGGCGCAGCGTGAGCTGTCGAGCAAGATCCTGAGGGATGACCGGAAACGACTCGTATCCGAAGCTGATCTCCGAGTCGAGTTGCCGCAGCCATTCCAGGAAATTCACCACCGACGTCTGCACCAAGAGTTGAACGTCGGCACGTTGCGACGCGTCGAGACTGTCGAAGAACGGAAGCTGCTCCTCCATCACGGTCACGGCCTCGGTGGAGAGCCGACCGGAGAACTGTTTGACGCGGCGGAGCAAGGCTTCTGGAAGTGGATCGCGAACCTGACGACGGCGGGCGAGTACAGCCTGCAACCCGGACGACTGTGGTCGAGTGCGGCGTACGCCCTCTTCGGGTTTCTCGGGATCAGGTTCGGGCATGAGAAAAACCTACGCCCATCGCCGCAGCGGATGTCGAGATGACACCCGCGGCGATGGGCGTAGGTCTGTTTTCGATCGCTGGGACTGTTGCCCTACGACTTAGGCGCTACCGGTGTCCCCGGTCTGCTCGGGAGCAGCATTCACGTCGTCGATGCGGTATCGGCTCGCTGCTTCGACGGCCTTCGACCGCTCGATCGATCCTTCCTTCGCCAAACCGATCAGCACGGCAACGACGACGGACTCGGCATCGACGTTGAAGTAGCGACGCGCTGCAGTGCGTGTGTCGGAGAACCCGAACCCGTCCGTGCCGAGCGTGGTGTAGTCGCCGGGAACCCACTGACGGATCTGATCCGAGACCGCCCGCATCCAGTCCGAAGCCGCGACGACAGGGCCTTGGGCCGAGGACAACGCCGTGGTGACGAACGGAACCGGAGCATCCTCGGACGGATTGAGCAGCGCCTGACGTTCGCATTCGACGCCTTCGCGGCGCAGCTCACCCCAGGACGTGACCGACCAGACGTCGGCCGAGACGCCCCATTCGTCGGCGAGCAGCTTCTGCGCACGCAGACCCTCAGGCATCGCGACACCGGAGACGAGGATCTGTGCCTTCGGGCCGGCTGCTTCGGACGTCTTGTAGAGGTAGATGCCCTTGAGCAAGCCCTCGACGTCGAGACCTTCGGGCTCGGCCGGCTGAACGTACGGCTCGTTGTAGATGGTCAGGTAGTAGAAGATGTTCTCGCCACCGAAACCGTCGACGCCCTCGGTGCCGCCGTACATGCGGCGCAAGCCGTCCTTGACGATGTGCGCCAACTCGTACGAGAACGCGGCGTCGTACGTGACAGCGGCCGGGTTGGTCGATGCCAGGAGCAGCGAGTGTCCGTCGGCGTGCTGGAGACCTTCACCGGTCAGAGTGGTACGACCGGCGGTCGCGCCGAGAACGAATCCGCGAGCCATCTGGTCGGCGGCCGCCCACAGGCCGTCGCCGGTGCGCTGGAAACCGAACATCGAGTAGAAGATGTACAGCGGAATCATCGGTTCACCGTGGGTGGCGTAGGACGTGCCGACTGCGGTGAACGATGCCGTCGAACCGGCCTCGTTGATGCCCTCGTGCAGGATCTGGCCGATCGGGCTCTCCTTGTAGGCGAGCATGAGTTCGGCGTCGACGGAGGTGTAGAGCTGTCCGTTGCGGTTGTAGATCTTCAGCGACGGGAACCACGAGTCCATACCGAACGTACGGGCCTCGTCCGGAATGATCGGCACGATCCGCTTGCCGATCTCCTTGTCGCGCAACAGTTCCTTGAGGATGCGCACGATCGCCATGGTGGTGGCGACTTCCTGCTTGCCCGAGCCCTTGCGGATGACGTCGTACGTCTTGTCCTCGGGGAGCTTGAGCGGAGCAGCGTCGGTGTTGCGGGAAGGCAGGAACCCTCCGAGTGCTTTGCGACGGTCGAGCATGTACTTGATCTCGGGAGCGTCCGCGCCCGGGTGGTAGTACGGAGGCAGGTACGGATCCTTCTCGAGCTCGGCATCCGAGATCGGGATGTGCTGCATGTCGCGGAACGCCTTGAGATCGTCCAGCGTCAGCTTCTTCATCTGGTGTGTGGCGTTGCGGCCCTCGAAGTGCTTGCCGAGGGTGTAGCCCTTGATGGTGTGCGCCAGGATGACCGTCGGCTGGCCCTTGTGCGCCATGGCCGCTGCGTAGGCGGCGTGGACCTTGCGGTAGTCGTGGCCACCGCGCTTGAGGTTCCAGATTTCCTGGTCTGTGAGGTCCTTGACCAGTTCCTTGGTGCGGGGGTCACGTCCGAAGAAGTGATCGCGTACGAACGCGCCGTCGTTGGCCTTGTAGGTCTGGTAGTCACCGTCCGGCGTCACGTTCATCAGGTTGACGAGTGCGCCGTCGCGATCGGCGTGCAGCAGCGCATCCCACTCGCGGCCCCAGACGACCTTGATGACGTTCCAGCCGGCACCGCGGAAGAACGATTCCAGTTCCTGGATGATCTTTCCGTTGCCGCGGACCGGGCCGTCGAGGCGCTGGAGGTTGCAGTTCACGACGAACGTGAGGTTGTCGAGGCCTTCGGTTGCCGCGACGTGAGCGAGGCCGCGTGATTCGGGCTCGTCCATTTCGCCGTCGCCGAGGAATGCCCACACGTGCTGATCGGTGGTGTCCTTGATGCCGCGGTCGTTGAGGTAGTGGTTGAACCGGGCCTGGTAGATGGCGTTCATCGGGCCGAGACCCATCGAGACCGTCGGGAACTCCCAGAAGTCGGGAAGCAGCCGCGGGTGCGGGTAGGACGGCAGTGCGCCGCCGAAGTCGGCGTGGGACTTCTCCTGGCGGAATCCGTCGAGCTGTTCCGCGGGGATGCGGCCCTCGAGGAAGGCGCGGGCGTAGATGCCGGGGGAGGCGTGACCCTGGATGAAGATGTGGTCGCCACCGCCCGGGTGGTCCTTGCCGCGGAAGAAGTGGTTGAAGCCGACTTCGTACAACGCTGCCGAGGATGCGTAGGTGGAGATGTGACCGCCGACGCCGACGCCCGGTCGCTGGGCGCGGTGGACCATGATCGCGGCGTTCCAACGGATCCAGGCGCGATAGCGGCGCTCGACCTCTTCGTCGCCGGGGAACCACGGCTCGTTTTCGGTCGGAATCGTGTTGACGTAGTCGGTCGAGGTGAGCGCGGGGAGTGCGACGTGCTTCTCACCGGCGCGTTCGAGCATGCGGAGCATGAGGTAGCGGGCACGCGTGGGTCCGGATCGATCCAGAAGTCCGTCGAATGATTCGAGCCATTCGGTGGTCTCGTCCGGATCGATGTCCGGCAGGTACGACGCAACACCTTCGCGAATGACGCGAACGCGACCGTCGGTTCCCCCCGGCGTGTTCGACGCGGGCGAACCCGACTCGCCGGCGGCGCCGGAATCGGCGTTCTGCCCGGACGCGGGACCCTGGATCAGGTCAGACAACGTGTGCTCCTCATTGGTTTGGGGACGCGTGGTGGGGCGTCCTTACATAGGTGATCGAGGCCTTGTTAGGTCCGACGCACTTCCATCGTGAATATGGCGCGTACCTCATCTTTCACCATCCCGGTCGGTCCGGCACACCTCGCCTCTGGTTACTCTCGGGTAGCGTTTTTCGGCGTGACGCAGGGGTGTGATGGTTCCCCGTAGTCACAGGCTTGGGGGATCGATCGGAACGTATGAAGGGGTGGGAAAAAATAAACAAAGAAATCAATTACGGCAGGGTCGGGGCGTGGGTCTCGGTCGGATCGATCGCAGTGGGACTGTCGGTGATCGTGGGATGTTCGGCGGCGGTGACCGGATCGGCAGTACCCAATGAAGCGCACGTGGCTGCATACCAATCCGAGGTGAGTGTTTCGATGGCCGCCGCGTCCTCGTCGAAAGCGGCGGCAGATGCGGCAGAGGCAGCTTTCGCGATCTGTGAGGAAGCGGTCTCTCGATCGAAAAACGACGTGGTCGCGTTCAATGCCTACGTCGACGCCGGAAATCATGGTGAGACCGACCTGAGAGCCGAAGCAAGCGCTGCTGCTTCGTCGGCCAGGGACACCGCCTCGTGGTTCGACTCGGTCGCGAGTGAACTTCCGGCGCAACTTTCCGGACTGTTCGACGAATTGGCCGCGAACCTACGTTCATCTGCAGTCGTGATCGAGAGTGATCATTCGGCGGATGAAATCAATTCGATCAGCGATACGAGCAATTCGATTCGCAAGTCGATCTTCGATGAATGTGGATCCCTGTGACCTGCGGTAATCCGCAGGCGTAAGGTTCGCCGTGTGTCAGAAGACGATCTTTGGTGAAAGTTTTCGGCGTGGTCGGCTTGCGCTAACGCCTCAGACCATGTTCGCTTTCCCTAATTGATCGTCAAACGGTAGGTGTGCGGGGTCGCCACACACCATCAACAAAAGGAGGACCCCACCGTGGTCGCCGCGGCGGATGCCCAGAACTACGCTCAGAAACTCGGGATTACCACTGACATGGTGGTGCAGGAACTGGGCTGGGATGAGGATACCGACGACGGCATTCGTGCCGCGGTTGAGGAAACCATCGGCGGGGAAATGCTCGACGAGGATTCCGACGAGGTCATCGACGTCGTGCTGCTGTGGTGGCGCGACGAGGACGGTGACCTGGTGGACGCCTTGATGGATGCCATCGGGCCCCTCGCCGACGAAGGCTTCGTGTGGGTTCTCACTCCCAAGACCGGTCTCGACGGACATGTCGAGCCCAGCGAGATCGCCGAATCGGCGCCGACTGCCGGCTTGACGCAGACATCGGCAGCCAACCTCGGTGACTGGTCGGGAAGTCGACTGGTTCAGCCGAAGGCTCGTCCGGCCAACAAGCGCTGACCCGGCCCTTTCCGCACTTTCCCAAGGAATTGCACATGCCTCTCGAAGTTGGTGCCCAGGCACCGGATTTCACCTTGAAGGACCAGAACAACCAGGAAGTCTCGCTAGCAGATTTCCGCGGTAAGAAGAACGTTCTGCTGGTTTTCTATCCGTTGGCCTTCACCGGGACTTGTCAGGGGGAACTCTGCAAGGTCCGTGACGAGCTTCCGAAGTTCGAGAACGACGACACTGCCATTCTCGCGATTTCTGTCGGTGCTTCGCCGACTCACAAGATCTGGTCAGCTGAGCAGGGATACACATTTCCCTTGCTGTCGGACTTCTGGCCGCACGGTGAAGTCGCTCAGAAGTACGAGGTGTTCAACGACAAGTTGGGCTTCGCGAATCGTGGCACCTTTGTCATCGACAAAGACGGAGTCATTCGTTTTGCCGAGATGAACGGCCCCGGAGAAGCCCGTGACCACGGACTTTGGGCAAACGCGCTTGCCGCGCTAGAGTCTTAGAGCACTCCCGGTGAGGGTCTCACCGGGAGTTCGGGCGTGTAGCTCAGTGGTAGAGCTCTGGTTTTACACACCAGCGGTCGGGGGTTCGAAACCCTCCGCGCCCACCGAAGAATTCAAACCCCGATCTGCATGTCGACGCAGATCGGGGTTTTTTCATTTTCGGCAACGAATTGTCCGCAATACGCCATTCTGGACGCATGTCCAGTTCTGTGATCGAAGTAGCCGTCGACCCGACGCGCGTGCATCCCACCCGTCCGCACATACACATCGCCGAGATGCCCAGTCTCAGTGTTGCGTTGTTCCCGGGGCAGACGATCCGGGTTCGTTCCCAAAGCGACGCACTGGCGACCGGGATTGCCCGAGTCTGGGAAATCAACCGAATGCACCGCTTGATCTACCTGACGATCGACTGGGACGGATAGAGCTCAGCTCGGGCAGACACGTGACGGTTGGCCAGAGAACGAGCGTCGCTGCTACAACTACGCTCGTGCAGATTTCGGTTCGTTCGTCCCAATCTCGATTCAATGCGCGAGCTGCCGGGCTTCTCCTCGGCTTCGTTGCGGATCGGGCATTCGCCGATCCGGGGCGGTTCCATCCGGTCGCCGGCTTCGGAACCGCAGCTATCGCGCTGCAGAAGATGTCCTACCGGGACTCGCGCGCGGCCGGAACACTTCATGTTGCCGTGCTCTTGGCCGGCACCGCAGGACTTGGCCTCACAGCCGAAGCAGCGTCGCGCCGGGCCGGTTGGGTGGCCGTCACGGGTACGACGGCGATAGCTACCTGGGCCGTGCTCGGCGGGACGTCGCTTGCACGCACCGGCATCGACATGGCCGCTCGATTGGAGGCGTCACAGGTCGACGGCGACCTGACGAAAGCGCGTGAGCTACTTCCTTCACTCTGTGGACGCGATCCCTCAGTGCTGGGCGAGGAGGGCCTCACGCGTGCAGCGCTGGAGTCGGTTGCCGAGAACACCTCGGATGCAACCGTCGGCGCAGTGTTCTGGGGTGCAATTGGGGGCGTGCCAGGTCTGTTCGTCTACCGCGCTGCCAACACACTCGACGCGATGATCGGGTACCGCTCCGAGAAGTACCTCAGATTCGGGTGGGCTGCGGCGAGGTTCGACGACCTGGTCAACATCGTCCCCGCTCGGCTGACAGGTGCGCTGACGGCTGCGTGTGCACCGGTGGTGGGCGGCTCGGTTCAGGAATCACTGGCAGCGTGGAAACGCGACGCAGCGGCTCATCCAAGCCCCAATGCGGGTGTCGCGGAAGCGTCGGCGGCAGGGGCGTTGGGCATTTCGTTGGGTGGTCGGACCGAATACGCGCACGGGGTGGAGATGCGTCCCGTCCTCGGCCGCGGGCCTGTGCCGACGCCGAACGATCTGCGCCGCGCGGCGAGGCTTTCGTCGGCGGTGCAGATCAGTGCAGCTGTGGTGTCAGCGGGTATTTCAGCGGGTATTGCCGTATCGATCGGCAAGTTTGGCTTCCTGCGCCGTGAGCGGCACTGATTCCGGCTCCGGCTTCTTGCGACGGCTGAAGGTACGAGCCGGTTCGGCGGGGGGTGCGGCAGGCGCGGACACTGCCGCTTCCGGGGTCGTCTCGGCAGCGGCGTCGTCGGCTGCGAAACCGTCCACAGCTGCTTGAGCTGCCTTTTCCTTGCGACGTTCGCGCCACTCGGCGCGAATGAAGTAAGCCAGTCCGAGCGGCGCCATGATGCCGAACGCCAGCCATTGGAACCCGTACGAGAGGTAGGGGCCCGCGTCGAGTTGGGGGAGCGGGATCGTGCCGAGACCGCCGGGCTGGTCGGGTTCGAGTTGGATGTACGCGTCGATCAGGTCCGTTCCGATGAACTCGCCGATCGGCTGTGCGTCGATGGAGTAGACCTGCTTCGCGCCGTCCTCGAACATCGGAACTCGGCCGGGAGCAGTGCCTTCCGACAGGCGCACACGGCCGTTGAGAGTGACCGGATCGGTCGGCGGCGCAGCGATGGGCGGTGCCTCGGCGCCGTTGATCGGCCGAACGTATCCGCGATTGACGAGGATCGTGCGGCCGTCGTCCAGGCGGAAAGGCGTCAGGATCTCGTACGACGGCGCGCCCTCGATGGACTGCAGGCGGACGAGGATATCGGCGTCGGGCAGATAGGTACCTGCCGCGGTGATGTTTCGCCATTCGTCGTCCGGTGCGATCGTCGAATCGGCGATGACATCACCGATCGGCACGGTCTCCGCGTTGATCGAGTTCGAGATCAGATCATTGCGGTGCTCGGTCTTCGTGTTCTTGCCGAGCTGCCACGGAGCGAGCACGGTGAAGCACAGGTAGGCGAAGAGCCCGACCACAGCTGCCAGTACCAACCAACCGGGCCGCAACAGGAATTTCAGTCTTCGCACACGTCCACGGTATCCGTTGCCCGAACGGGAGTGAATTTTGCTCCGGGTTCAGGCTCGCTCGCGGATCCAGTCGAGTATGTCGGGAATGGCCGCTTCGATCTGGTCTCGAACCAGTTCGAAGTCCTCCTGATCCCCGTAGTACGGGTCCGGAACCGATTCTCCGTCCGCCTCGGGGTCGAACGATCGCAGTAGGCGCCGACGCTCGGTGGGCACGCCGAGATGAGCAAGCTCACGTTCGTGCCCGGTGTCGAGGGCGACGACAAGATCGGCGGCGAGATGATCTGCATTGACCTGCGCGGCGCTGTGGCCCGTCGGATATCCGGCCGCTCGGAGCACGACGTTGGTCCGCTCGTCGGCCTCGCTACCGGTGTGAAACCCCTCGGTACCGGCGCTGCTGACACGCACCCGGTCGGCAAGGCCTTCACGGCCCAGATGCGCGAGCAAGATCTTTTCGGCCATTGGTGACCGGCAGATATTGCCGGTGCACACAAACGTCACGTGGAGTGGTTCAGTCACACGGAGTGGTTCAGAGGCGGCCATCGAGAAGTCCTCCCAGTTCGGATGCCGACGATACGGAGCGAAACGCTTGCCGCGCTTCCTCGGCGGAACCGTAGCCCCATTCGACGACGACGGTGGGGATGCCGTACTTCGCGGCGCCGAGCACGTCGTGATCACGATCGCCGATCATGAGCACGTCGGGGGTTCCGCCGTCGGCGGCGAGGACGGGAGTGATCCCGAGTGAGGTCAGCGAGTGCGCGATCACATCGGGTTTCGCCCGACGAGTTCCGTCGTCACTTGCGCCGCCGATGAACTCGAAGTGCTCGGCCAGGCCGAAATGCTCGAGGATGCGAATGGCGAATCGCTCCGACTTCGAGGTGGCGACGGCCAGTCGGGTGCCGCTCGCGCGAGCCTTACCCAGGACGACGTCCATACCCTCGTACACCGAGTTCTCCTGCCACCCGGTCGCGTCGTAACGCTCGATGTACGCGGCGATCGCCCGATCCACGTCCGCCGGGGCCATACCGAGTGACCTGAAGGTATCGACCATCGGCGGGCCGATCACCGATGCCAACATCGCTTCCGTCGGCTCCGGATGGCCGACAGTTGCCAACGCATGTCGGAAGCCGCCGTGAATGCCGGGAGCGGAATCGGTGATGGTTCCGTCCAGATCGAACAGAACTACAGGAAAACGGTCGAGGGGTGGTGTCGTCACGGCACTCATTGTCCCGGACGGCAGGGGTGATGTCCGCGCACGGTGCTCGACCGTAGGCTGACCGGGTGAGTACCGGAACGGTTGACCTGGAGAGCTTGCGACATCACGGCGATGTCGAAGCGGAGCCCGGGTTACTCGATTTTGCCGTCAACGTTCAAGGCTCCGGCCCACCGAAGTGGTTGCGGGATCGGCTGGCCGCAGGACTGTCCACGCTCGGTTCGTACCCGTCGGCTGCAGCGGAACTGAAAGCCCGCGAAACCGTCGCGCAGCGGCACGGGCGACGGCCCGAAGAGGTGTTGTTGCTCTCGGGCGGTGCCGAGGGATTCGCGATGCTGCCGCGCCTGGGCTCTCGGTCGGCAGCGCTGATCCATCCGTCCTTCACCGAGCCGGAACTGGCGCTGCGAGAGGCCGGTGTACCGGTGACGCAGGTGATTCTGGAGCCGCCTTTCGCGCTTCGGGCCGCGCAGGTACCAGAATCCGCGGACCTTGTCGTTCTGGGCAATCCGACCAATCCGACGTCCGTGCTTCACCCCAAGGCCGATGTGTTGGAGTTGCGTCGGCCGGGCCGGATCCTGGTGGTGGACGAGGCATTCGGCGACGCGATCCCCGGCGAAGCGGAGAGCATCGCAGGTGTCGAGTCGGCGGATGTACTGGTGCTTCGGAGCCTGACCAAGACGTGGGCACTGGCGGGATTGCGGTGTGGGTACGCGATCGGCTCTCCGGATCTTCTCGCTCGACTGGCTCACGGCCGAGCCCACTGGCCATTGGGCAGTCTGCAGATCGAGGCCATCACGGCCTGCTGCGAACCGTTCGCGGTCGAGCAGTCGAGGATCAAAGCCGAATCGATTGCCACAGACCGCCAAGACATGTCCCGGCGACTGACCGAGATCGGGATTGCCGTGCACGAACCCGCTGCTGGGCCGTTCGTGCTCATCGACGTCCGCGACGGCGCCTCGATGCGAGAGCACCTGCGTGCCCGCGGTATCGCCGTCCGCCGGTGCGACACCTTTCCCGGACTCGGGCCCGATCAGTTGCGCGTTGCCGTCCGTCCAGCCGAGCAGGTCTCGGTACTGATCGAAGCGATGAAGGAGATCTTGTGAGCGGCCCAACTCTTGCGGACGTCATAGCTGTGCTGGAATCCGCTTATCCGCCCGCCCTGGCGGAATCGTGGGATTCGGTCGGTCTGGTCTGCGGCGATCCTGCGGACGCGGTGACGAGAGTGGTTTTCGCGGTGGATCCGACCGAGGCAGTGGTCGACGACGCCATCGCCTCCGGTGCCGACCTTCTGGTCGTTCACCACCCACTTCTGCTGCGTGGGGTGGACACCGTCGGTGCTCACACACCCAAAGGTGCGTTGGTCCACAAGCTCATCAAGGCGGGGTGCGCACTGTTCTCGGCGCACACCAATGCGGACTCCGCCGACCCCGGAGTGTCCGACGCGTTGGCGCAGGCTCTGGGCCTGACCGTGCTGCGCCCGATCGAACCCAAGCCGACGCAGCCGCTCGACAAGTGGGTCGTCATGGTTCCGGTGGAGAATGCATCGGCCGTGCAGGATGCACTTTTCGAGGCCGGGGCTGGGCGGATCGGCGACTACAGCCAGTGCAGTTGGACGGTCACCGGTACGGGTCAGTTCTTGCCAGCCGACGGTGCGAATCCGACGATCGGGACTGTCGGCGCTGTGGAGCAGGTTCGCGAGGATCGTGTGGAAGTGATTGCCCCACGCGGAAAGCGAAGTGCGGTGTTGGGCGCATTGCGTGCCGCCCACCCGTACGAGGAACCAGCCTTCGATGTCTTCGAACTCGCAGCGTTCCCCAGTTCGCTCGGTCTGGGGCGGGTGGGTGAGCTCGAGCACCCCGAAACATTGCGAGAGTTCACGGCGAGAGTGGCGCGCTCACTGCCCTCGACCGAGTGGGGTGTTCGCGCTGCCGGAGATCCGGACGCGACCGTTCGTACCGTGGCGGTGTGCGGCGGTTCCGGCGACTCGTATCTGGACGTGGTGGCGGCGCTGGGCGCCGACGTCTACGTCACTGCGGACCTGCGGCATCATCCCGCGGACGAGCATCTTCGTGCCGGTGGCCCGGCACTGGTCGACGTCGCCCATTGGGCTAGTGAATACCCGTGGTGTGCGCAGGCGAAATCGGTGCTCGACGCCGCGTTTGCCGACAATCCGGGGTGGGAAAGCCGGGTTTCGACAATTCGCACCGATCCGTGGTGTTTGAGTGCGCATTAGTGCAGCGCTCTGCAAGGTACGGTTGCACGAACAATTCAAGAGCAGTTCTTCGAGAGCCGTCCTTCGCGAGCACTGCCGACATCGGACTTACAGCAGGAGTTATACAGCGTGAACGTCGAACCACAGGTGCAATCCAAGCTTCTCGACCTCGCCGGGGTGGATGCTGAGCTCACTCGGATCACCCACCGACGCGGAGCGCTTCCCGAGCAGCAGGAAGTCGAACGTCTCGAGGCCGAGCGAATCAGCCGTAAAGATGCGTCCGTAGCCGTCGAAATCCAGATCGACGACATCGATCGCGACATCCGCAAGCTCGAAGGCGAGGTCGACGCGGTTCGTCAGCGCGAGGATCGTGACCGCACTCTGTTGCAGAGTGGGTCGGTCGGGGCGAAGCAGCTCACCGAACTCGAACACGAACTCGGCAGCCTGGTCAGGCGTCAGGGGCTCCTCGAGGACGAGTTGCTCGAAGTGATGGAGCAGCGTGAGGCGTTGCAGGCCGATCACGATCACGCCGGTGCCCAGCTGTCCCAGGCCGAAGAAGAGCTGATCGACGCCAAGCGTCGCCGTGACGACGCCGTCGCCGATCTGGACAAGGCGCAAGAGCGTTGCGCCGCCGATCGTGAACGACTTGTCGGTGAATTCCCCGCCGATTTCCTTGCTGTCTACGAGAAGCAGCGCACCCTGGGCGGACCGGGCGCGGCGCTTCTGCAGGCACGCCGATGTGGCGCTTGCCGGATCGAGATCGACCGCGGCGAGATCTCCCGAATCGCCGCGACACCGGCCGACGTCGTCGTTCGTTGCCCAGAGTGCAATGCAATCATGGTGCGTACCAAGGAGTCCGGTCTGTGACTCCCACGCAGGTCATCGTCGAGGCCGACGGTGGATCACGCGGCAACCCTGGCCCGGCCGGCTACGGCGCCGTGGTCTTCGACTCCACCCGCTCGGTGTTGGCCGAACGCAAGGAGAGCATCGGAATAGCGACCAACAACGTCGCCGAGTACCGCGGGCTGATCGCAGGGTTGACCGCTGCCGGTGAACTCGGAGCGTCGACGGTCGACGTCCGTATGGACTCCAAGCTGGTCGTCGAGCAGATGTCCGGGCGCTGGAAGGTCAAGCACCCGGACATGATTCCGCTGCAGCGACGCGCAGCCGAGTTGGCGACGCAGTTCTCGCGAGTGACCTACACGTGGATTCCGCGCGGCGAGAATTCTCATGCCGATCGTCTTGCCAACGAGGCGATGGACGCTGCTGCCGGCATCGAAACCGCAGCCCCCGCACCAGCTGCACCCGCCGCGCCGTCAGAAGAGACGTCGGAACCGCAGATCGCCGGCTCTCCGGGATGGATCGCCACCACCGGCAAGCCGACACGAATGTTGTTGCTACGTCACGGACAGACAGCGATGTCGGTCGATCGCCGCTACTCCGGACGCGGCAATCCTGAGCTCACGGAATTGGGCCGCGCGCAGGCCGCCGGCGCGGCTGCACGCTTCGGGAACCGCGGCGGTATCGACGCCATCGTCTGCTCACCCCTCGGCAGAACCCGTGAGACGGCAGAGGCATCGGCCCGCGTGCTCGGTCTTCCCGTCGTCGAGCACAAAGGTTTGATCGAAACCGATTTCGGCGACTGGGACGGACTCACCTTCCGCGAGGCAGCCGAGCGCGATCCGGACCTGCATCGCGAATGGCTCTCGGACACTTCGGTGCGCCCACCCGGCGGCGAGAGTTTCGACGAGGTACGAGAACGAGTCGTCGCCGCGCGCGACGACCTGATCTCGACCTACGGCGGCGCGACGCTGTTGGTCGTTTCTCACGTCACCCCGATCAAGACGTTGGTGCAGCTGGCCCTCGATGCCGGGCCGTCGTTGCTGTACCGGTTGCATCTGGATCTGGCGTCGCTGAGTATCACCGAGTTTTATCCAGACGGGGGAGCCTCGGTCCGGCTGGTCAACGACACGTCACATCTTCGCTGAAAATGCCCCGACTGCTGATCAGCCGGTGATCAGCCGGTGATCAGCCGGTGATCAGATCACCAACCACAGGGCACTCACGGCAGCGAGCAGCGTCAGTGGCGTCGTGATGACCCCGAGCAGAGTGAATGTCGCCAGCGTGGGCGGTGCGCCCGCGCTGGTGGCAACTCGTCGCCAGAGCATTGTCGCGAGAGAGCCCACGTAGGTGAGGTTGGGGCCGAGGTTGACGCCGATCAACATCGCGAGCACCAGGCCTGGAGGTGCTCCCGTCCCGAGTGCTGCGATCATCAGCAAGGTTGCCGGCAGGTTATTGACGAGGTTGGACGCGAGCGCAGCGACCACGGCGACGAATAGCAGTGATCCGTAGCTGGTGTCGCCTGGCAGGATCTGCGCAATCCATTCTCCCACCGGCCCGTTCGCGACTCCGGCGACGATGATCCCGAGAACCAGGACGAACGCGCAGAACCAGAGGTCGGCAGCGTAGAGCATCTTGGAGGCGGTCGTACGGTGCCGAGCCAGAGCGATCGCTCCCAGAACACTCGCACCCACCACAGCGATCCAGGCGGGTTCGATCCCGAAGAAACCCGAAACCGCGAAACCGACCAGCGTCAGTCCGATCACCGCCAGCGGCAGACTCGGCGCAGGCGAGGAAGTTTTACTTGCCGGTGGCTCTGTGTTTTCCGAGCGGACGAGTTCGGAACGGAAGAACAGTCGGAAGATCAGATATTCGACAGCGATCGTCACGACCCACGGCAACGCCATCAACGCGGTGAAGTGCAAGAACGTCAAACCTGTTGCAGCAAAAGCGATGAGGTTGGTCAGGTTCGACACAGGCAGGAGCGTCGACGCCGAGTTCGACAGGTGCGCACTGGCATACGAATGGGGCCGCGGACTTGCTCCGATGGATCGTGCGGCCGCGATCACTGCGGGTGTCAGAAGTACGACGGTGGCGTCGAGGCTCAGGACCGCCGTGGTCAGGGCAGCCGCGCCGAATACGTAAATCAGCAACCGGTGCGGATCGGCGAGGGATTTTTGCTGCAGGATCTGGCTGACCCAGCGAAAGACGCCGAGAGCGTCCGCGGCATGAGCGAGAACCAGCACGGCAACCAGGAAGACGACGGTGGGTGCCATGCTCGTCAGTTCTTCGCGGGCTTCGTCGAGAGTGACGACACCGGTCAGGAGAACGACGACAGCTGCCGGCCCGGCGATGACGATCTCGGGAAGCCCACGTGGACGCACTATCGCGAAGACGAGGACGACGGCGACTAGCAGGATCGGTAGAAGAGTCACGCGCTGGTGCTCCGTGTCGGGGCAAGCGTCATTTGAGCAGTTTGTAGAGCGTGTTCAGGTTTCGGGTTGTGGTGAACGCCTTGAACTTCGGTTTTCCGGTGTTCCTGCCGAACGCGCTCTTGACGGTCTGCCCCTTCTCGACCTCCCAGTACAGGACTCCGTCGCCGGCCACCACGCGTTCGACCGAGGCATCGAGTTGCGCTGCCGCAGCACTCAATTCCTCGAGGATTTCCGGCTCGGAGGCAACCATCGCGTAAGCATGCCAACCCTCGCGTTCTCGGTCGAACGGGTAGTTGTCCACCATCGCTTGCAGCGTCGGAATGTCGAGGACGAATACCCAAGCCTCGTAGCCGAACTCGCGGGCGAGGGCAGATTCGATCTGTTTCTTCAGCGACGAGATGTCGGTGCTCGGACTGTCGAACAGAACGTTGCCCGAGGCCAGGACGGTTTTCACGCCTTGGAATCCGAGGTCGCCGAAGACTCTCGCGAGGTCCGCCATCTTGATGTTGATGCCGCCCACGTTGATACCGCGTAGCAGGGCCACGTACCGAGTCATAAGGTGACCATAGTGCCGGCCACCGACAGGCGCCCGGTAGCATACGGGGGCGGACGAGTTGGCCGGGCGGCCGCGGCTTCTGGAACCAGCGTGTACCACGCACAGGCCTGGGGCCGAGGAAAGTCCGGACTCCACAGAGCAGGGCGGTTGTTAACGGCAACCCGAGGCAACTCGCGGGACAGTGCCACAGAAAACAGACCGCCTGCCTTTCGAGGCAGGTAAGGGTGAAACGGTGCGGTAAGAGCGCACCAGCACCTCGGGTGACCGGGGTGGCTAGGTAAACCCCGCCCGGAGCAAGGTTGAAGGTCGCATCGCTCGCGGTGCGGCTGCGCAGGTGTTCGAGGGCTGCTCGCCCGAGCCTGCGGGTGAACCGCTCGAGGCACCCGGCGACGGTGTGCCCAGATGGATGGTCGCCACTCGGCACTTCGGTGCCGCAGGACAGGATCCGGCTTACACGCCGACTCGTCCGCCCGCGATCTGCACAGTGAGAAAAAGAAGACCCCCACCGGATCGGTGGGGGTCTTCTTTTGTTCGAAAAGCTGTCAGACAGGCTTGATGACCAGCAGCGTAGCCCAGTACGTTGCCGCGTCATGGCCCATGAGCGGGAGGAGGTAATCGTAAAGAATTGCGGACATGCGCACTCCATTTTCTGTTCGTAGCTTGTGTTGGGCATTCAAGCAGAACTCACCGTTCGAATGTCCGGTTCTCACCTGCCAGGCCAAGTAGAAAGAATATCAGTCTCACAGCGATCTACAAGCTTCTATCTCACTCTGATGTCACACTGTGGATATGACTGATGAAGATCGACTCTGGTACTTCGACGTGTCCGACGGTTCCGTCACGCAGGGAAAGGGCGCGTCCTCGTTGACGAGGATGGGGCCGTACCCTGATCGGGACTCTGCCGAGCATGCATTGAAGATCGCTGCCGAACGCAACAAAGCCGCCGATCGGGCAGACGAAGACTGGAACAACTGAGCCTTGAAATAACTGAGCCTTGAAATAACTGGGACTCGAACAACTGGGACCGGTACAGCAGCTACACCGGCCCGAACCGATCATGGAGGATGCGTGCCCGCAAGTCGAATGATGGTGCAGGGAATCGACTTCGGAGTGGTTCGGGCGGAGTTCGACTTGCCGGGAGCATTCTCGGCCGCGGCGCAGGCCGAGGCCGAGAATGCCGTGGATCGTTTCGGTGCCGGGCGTGTCGACGAAACAGGTATCGCCTTCGTGACCATCGACCCTCCCGGATCGATGGACCTCGACCAGGCAGTGCACATCGAGAAGACCTCGACCGGGTACGTCGTGCACTACGCGATCGCCGACGTCGCGGCGGTGGTGACGCCGGGCGGTGCGCTCGACGTCGAAACCCGCAAGCGTGGCCAAACCTTCTATCTCCCGGACGGTTCCGTTCCGCTGCATCCTCGGGCGTTGTCGGAGGGATCGGCGAGTCTGCTGCCGGACGTGGTTCGCCCCGCCGCACTGTGGCGTATCGAGTTGGACGCCCAGGCCGAGCCCACGTCATGGCAGGTGAGACGCGCTCTGGTGAAATCGGTGGCGCGTCTGGATTATTCGACCGTGCAACGTGACGCCGACGCGGGCACCTTGCATCCGTCGATCGCCGCACTACCGGAGTTCGGACGATTGCGCAGTGCCTCGGCGGTTGCCAGGGGCGCCATCGAGCTGAAACTGCCCGAGCAGTCAGTGGTTCGGGATCAGCCAGAGGACGAGTCCTCGGCTCGCTGGCGGATCGAGCTCGAGCCACGCACCGAAGCGGACGACTGGAACGCAGAAGTGTCGCTGCTGACCGGGATGTGTGCCGGCCGCATGATGATCGACGCAGGTATCGGGCTGCTTCGCACGCTGCCGCCGGCCGAGGCGTCCGCGGTTCGCACCCTGCGGAGAACTGCAGTGGCGCTGGGTATCACGTGGCCGGAGGGTCGAAGCGTCGGGCAGATTCTTGCCGGACTCGATTCCAACGAGCCGTCGACGATGGCGCTGATGTCGGTTGCGCCGTCGTTGCTGCGCGGCGCAGACTACGCGGCCTTCGACGGCCAGCTACCGGAGTTGACGGTGCATGCGGGGATCGGAGCGCCCTACGCTCATGTGACGGCTCCACTGCGCCGGCTGTCCGATCGCTTCAGCACCGAGGTGTGTCTGGCGATCACAGCTGGTACGCCGGTACCGGAATGGGTGCGCACCGCCCTTCCCGAGTTGCCCGACATCATGAGTGGGTCCGACTCACTGGCGAACAAGGTCGACCGCGCGTGCATCGATCTCACCGAGTCCACGCTGCTCGACGGCCGGGTCGGCGAGGTCTTCGACGCGGTGGTGATGCGCGCCAAGGACGGAAAGCGCTCGGCGGAAGTGTTTGTCCCGTCGGTCGCAGTGATTGCGAAATGTGTCGGAACGCCCGATGACGGTGAGCGCGCAAAGGTGCGACTCACCGCCGTCGACACTGTCAAACGGACGGTGGAATTCACGTTCCCGGCGTAGGGCGCTACCGGTACGAATCGGTGGCTTCCACCAAGTGATGTGCGATGCCGGGCTCCATCGCGGAGTGTCCCGCGTCGTCGACGATCACGAGCTTGGATTCGGGCCACGCCTTGTGCAGCGCCCAGGCGCTGGTGGCGGGGCAGACGACGTCGTAGCGGCCCTGGACGATCGTCCCCGGAATGCCGTGCAGTGCGGAGCTTTTGCGTAGGAGCTGGCCCTCGTCGAAGAATCCGCCGTTGACGAAGTAGTGGTTCTCGATACGCGCGAAGGCCAAGGCGAACCTGGTCTCGGAGTTCTGTTCGATCTTGTCCGCCTGGGGGTACAGGTAGCTCGTCGATCCTTCCCAAGCCGACCAGGCGATCGCTGCCCGGGCCGCGACGTCGGGGTCTTCGGAATGGAGCAGTTGGTGATAGACCGCGACGAGGTCTTCGCCGCGCTGCGCCTCGGGTACCGGTTCGAGGAATTTGTCCCAGCGCTCCGGGAAGATGTTTCCCGCGCCGCCGTTGTAGTACCAGTCGATCTCGCTACGACGCAGGAGAAAGATCCCGCGCAGAACCAGTTCCGTGACGCGCGTGGGAAACGTTTCGGCGTAGGCGATGGAAAGCGTGGAACCCCAGGACCCCCCGAATACCATCCACTTGTCGATCGAGAGATGTTCGCGCAGGGCTTCGATGTCGGCCAGCAGCTTGTCCGTGGTGTTCACCGACAGGTCGGCGCCGTCGGCAACGTGCGGGGTGGATCGCCCGCAGCCGCGCTGGTCGAGTAGAACGATGCGATATGCGGCCGGATCGAAGAACTGGCGTACCGCCGGTTGTGCACCGCCACCGGGGCCACCGTGCAGGAACACCACAGGCTTGCCGTCCGGATTTCCGCTGACTTCCCAGTACATGCTCTGGCCGTCACCGACGTCGAGGAAGCCGGTGACAAAGGGTTCGATCGGGGGATAGAGACTCCGCAGAGCCGACGGCGGTGCTGACGTTTCGCTCATCAGAAGCCCACCAGCCCGGAGGCGAGATCGGGAATCTCGAGTGCGGAAATCGCGCCGCCCCGGACGTCCGGGCACGCGGCCGAGGTTGCCGCGTCGATGCTTTCGCGGTTCTGGGCGAGATCGAGCAGGTTGATGCCGTTCTGCGTCGCCCACGTGATGACGATCGTGTTCAGTCCGCCCTTGCCGAGCGTCGGGGTGACGGTCCGCCAGTTCTGCAGCTGCCCTTCCATATCCGAACACAACTGCTGGACCTGAGCGTCGGTGAACGTCGAACCGGACGCGGAGGTTGTTGCCGGCGCCGTCTTGGTGGAACTCGCGGGCGTAGTGCTGCTGGGCGCGGGAGAGTTGGTGGACCCTCCCGCGCATCCGCTCAGCACCGTGACGAGAGCTGCCGCGCCGACTACAGCTGCGGCAGTAGAACTTCGACGGTTACCGATCATTGAACGCACCCCTGGCTGGTTGAGAGACAGGCGGCGTTCGCCGGTCTCGGATCAGAAACTGTGTTCTGCGGCCGGGAAAGCGCCAGTGCGAACTTCTGATGCATAGGCGGCGGCTGCGGAACGCAGTTCGTCACCGACGTTACCGAAACGCTTGACGAACTTGGCTGTCTTACCGCTCGTGTAACCCGCCATGTCCTGCCAGACGAGTACCTGAGCGTCGCATTCGGAACCGGCCCCGATGCCGACGGTGGGGATGGTGAGTTTGCGGCTGACCTGGCCCGCAATCTCGGCCGGAACCATTTCCATGACGACGGAGAACGCCCCGGCTTCCTGGACTGCAATGGCGTCCGCCACAAGTTGCTCGGCCGCGTCGCCGCGACCCTGGACGCGGAATCCGCCGAGCGAGTTCACGCTCTGCGGGGTGAATCCGACGTGAGCCATGACGGGGATGCCGGCCGAGGTGATAGCCGCGATCTGCTTGCTCATCCGCTCGCCGCCCTCGAGTTTGACGGCGTGCGCGAGGCCTTCCTTCATGAACCGTGTCGCAGTCGCAAGGGCCTGCTCGGCGGAACCCTCGTAGGTGCCGAAGGGGAGGTCGGCGACGACGAGTGCGTGCGGGGCGCCGCGAACCACGCCACGCACGAGCGGGAGCAGTTCGTCGACGGTGATCGGCACGGTGGTGTCGTAGCCGTAGACGACGTTGGCGGCAGAGTCGCCGACGAGCAGCACCGGGATGCCTGCGTCTTCGAAGATGCGTGCCGTGGAGTAGTCGTAAGCGGTGAGCATCGACCAGCGTTCGCCGTTCTGCTTCATCTCGGCGAGGTGGTGAATGCGCGTCTTACGCTTCGGTGCATCAGTAGAGCTTGCAGTGGGTACAGAACCATAGAGAGGTGTTTCGGACATCGTTGTCCCTTTCTGGCCTCGAGGCCCTGAGCGTTGATCGCCTTCGGGTCCCCGGGTGTGGGTGATGACGTGTTCAGTCTGCCACCGGACATCGCCGACACGAATAGTTGACGGGGTGCAATGGGTCACATCACCGCGTGCCTGTCAGTTAGGCGCCGAACCGAGGCGAACCGCTGGCTACCGAGGTTTCCTGGCACCATCAATGGCATGTCGAAGTTCGTTCGCCTCTCCGGTGCCCTCGCCGGAAGCGCAGCAGTGCTCGTGTTGGTTGTCGGTTGCACCAGTTCGGAAGGCACGCCCGAATCAGTGGAACCTGCTGGTTCTGCCGCGTCCGCGGTGCCGTCCGGCCTCGAGAAATTCTACGAGCAGACGCTCGACTGGGGTTCGTGCGACCAATTTGTCGAAGAAGGAACTGCGCCGCTGGGGCGTGGGGTCGACTGCGCCGAGGTGAGCGTTCCCGTCGACTACGCGAATCCGAACGGCGACACCGCGAAGGTGGTGATCTCGCGTTCGAAGGCAACCGGCGACCGCATCGGCTCACTGTTGCTGAACCCCGGCGGGCCGGGTGGGTCCGGGCTGTCGATGGCGACATCGGGTTCGGGCACCGAACTGCAGGAACGTTTCGACATGATCGGCTTCGATCCGCGGGGGATCGGGGCATCGACCCCGCAGGTTCGGTGTTTGACGCCGGAGGAGACCGACGCGGAGCGTGCGGAGGTCAACGTCGACATGACGCCGGAGGGCATCGCTCTCGCCGAGGCGGACAGCAAGGACTACGCCGCCAAGTGCGCTGAGCGGACCGGTACGGAGTTCCTCGCTCATGTCGGTACCTACGAGGTGGTGCGAGATATGGACGTCATTCGGGGCGTTCTCGGCGATCCGAAGATGAACTACCTCGGGTTCTCGTACGGGACCCGGCTCGGATCCACGTACGCGGAAACCTTTCCGCAGAACGTCCGAGCGATGGTTCTCGACGGCGCGCTCGACCCCGAGCAGGATCCGGTCGACGAAGTGGTCTTGCAGGGGCAGGGCTTCCAAGGCGCGTTCGACGCCTTTGTCGCCGACTGTGTCTCGCGAACGGATTGCCCGCTGGGTGATGATCCGGCGCAGGCGCAGGCACGCTTTCAGGCACTCGTCGATCCGTTGATCGAGAAGCCGGCACAGACCACCGATCCGCGCGGGCTGAGTTATTCAGACGCGATCACGGGCGTGCAGCAGGCTCTGTATTCGCCACAGTTGTGGACGCCGCTGCGTGGGGGTCTGTCGAGTCTGGCCGACGGACGCGGCGACTCGCTGCTCAATCTCGCCGACATGTACGAAGGCCGTGAGGATGACGGCAGCTACTCCAACATCAACGACGCGTTCAACGCCATTCGCTGCGTGGACGATCCGGCAACCACCGACCGCGCCGAGGCCGGCGAATCCGACACTCGGTACCGCGAGGCGGCGCCGTTCCTCGACGACGGCCGCGGGACGGGTCAAGCGCCGCTCGACCTGTGCGCGTTCTGGCCCGTTCCGGCTACCGGCAGCCCCCACGCGCTCGACCCCCAGGCGCTCGCCGATGCCGGCCTGCCTCAGTTGGTCGTCGTCTCCACGACGCAGGATCCGGCAACGCCGTATCAAGCCGGAGTGGATCTCGCCAAGCAGTTGGGCGCTGCCCTGATCACGTTCGACGGAACCCAACACACGGTGGTTCTGGACGGAAACTCCTGCGTCGACGATGCCGTCGTCGACTACTTCGTTTACTTGAAGGCACCGGAAGAGGGTCTGACATGTTAACCAGCGCGACGCCGTACGCTGCGCCTATTCGATGGTGACCAATCACTCTGTTAACCGGGACCACTGATGTAACACAGATTTAACGTGGCTTGCTTAGTCTCGCGTGCATGGATCGCCAAAAAGAATTCGTGCTTCGTACCCTGGAAGAGCGCGACATTCGGTTTGTCCGCTTGTGGTTCACCGATGTTCTCGGGTACCTCAAATCGGTGGCGATCGCCCCCGCCGAACTCGAAGGCGCCTTCGAGGAGGGAATCGGATTCGACGGTTCCGCCATCGAGGGATTCTCTCGAGTCTCCGAAGCCGACACCGTCGCTCGGCCCGACGCCTCGACATTCCAGATCCTGCCGTGGGCCCACAAGGACGGTGCGCAACATTCCGCGCGCATGTTCTGCGACATCACGATGCCCGACGGTTCGCCGTCGTGGGCCGATCCGCGCCACGTACTGCGTCGCCAGTTGAGCAAGGCCAGCGACTTGGGCTTCAGCTGCTACGTCCACCCGGAAATCGAGTTCTTCCTTCTGGAGAACGGCCCGATCGACGGCACTCCGCCGATCCCGGCCGACTCGGGCGGATACTTCGACCAGGCCGTGCACGATTCGGCTCCGAATTTCCGCCGCCACGCCATCGACGCACTCGAGTCGATGGGCATCTCGGTCGAGTTCAGCCACCACGAGGCCGCGCCGGGTCAGCAGGAGATCGATCTGCGCTACGCCGACGCGCTCTCGATGGCCGACAACGTCATGACGTTCCGATACGTCGTGAAGGAGGTCGCGATCGGTGAAGGCGTCCGGGCGAGCTTCATGCCCAAGCCGTTCAGTGATCAGGCCGGCTCCGCGATGCACACCCACATGAGCCTGTTCGAGGGCGACACGAACGCCTTCCACAATCCTGACGATCCGATGCAGCTCTCCGAGACCGGCAAGGCGTTCATCGCCGGCATCCTCGAGCACGCCAACGAGATCAGTGCGGTCACGAACCAGTGGGTCAACTCGTACAAGCGACTCGTCCACGGGGGAGAGGCACCCACTGCTGCGTCGTGGGGCCCGTCCAACCGATCGGCTCTCATTCGCGTCCCGATGTACACGCCCAACAAGGCGTCCTCGCGCCGCGTCGAGATCCGAAGCCCAGACTCGGCCTGCAACCCGTACCTGACTTTCGCGGTCCTGCTTGCTGCCGGTCTTCGCGGCATCGAGAAGGGCTACACCTTGCCGCCCGAGGCAGAAGACGACGTGTGGTCGTTGACCTCCGCCGAGCGCCGCGCCATGGGCTACAAGGAACTGCCGAGCAACTTGGACAGCGCTCTGCGCGAGATGGAGAAGTCGGAACTGGTGGCCGAAGCACTCGGCGAACACGTCTTCGATTTCTTCCTGCGCAACAAGCGTCGTGAGTGGGAGGAATACCGCAGCCACGTGACGCCGTTCGAGCTCAAGACCTACCTCGGTCTGTGACGGTGAAACCGCCCGCTGCGAGATCAGCAGTTCCAGGACCGGGTCGACTCGGGCTGGTCGAGCCCACCGCTGCCGACGAGTTGCGTCAGCTCGGTTGGGTCGACGCCGAGAGCATCGAACTCTTGTGGTCGCTTTCGCGTGCCGCGAATGCCGACCTCGCTCTGCGCACCCTTGTGCGGATCAAGGACGGGCTCGACGACGGGTGGCGCGAACTCGATCAGGCATTGCGCAAGGACAAAAGCCTGCGAGGCCGCTTGTTCGCACTCGTGGGTGCGTCGTCGGCCTTCGGCGATCACCTGGCCGCGGATCCGATCGGCTGGAAACTGCTCGACGGAACCGCTCTGCCGACCAAGGACGAGGCCACCGCAGCATTGCTCGAGGCCGTGGGCGCCACCCTCGACGAGGGCGCTACCGAAGGCTCACTGACCTACCGCGCAACCCTGACCGGGCCGGAAGCTGTTGTTGCTCTGCGCAAGAGCTACAAGGACCAGCTGATGCTGCTGGCTGCGGCTGATCTTGCGGCGACCGTCGAGAACGAACCAGTAGTGCCGTATCAGACTGTGGGTCACCAGCTTTCCGATCTCGCGGACGCTGCCCTGACCGCCGCACTGGCGGTGGCTATCGCAACGGTGTGCCCCGAGGGAAGTTGTCCGATCCGGCTCGCCGTGATCGCCATGGGCAAATGTGGTGCGCGCGAGCTGAACTACGTCTCCGACGTGGACGTCGTGTTCGTCGCCGAACCGGCCGATGCGACGGCCAGCCGCGTTGCCGGCGAGATGATGCGTATCGGTACTTCCGCATTCTTCGAGGTCGATGCTGCGCTGCGCCCCGAAGGCAAGCGCGGAGAACTGGTTCGCTCCCTCGAATCCCACATCACGTACTACAAGCGCTGGGCCAAGACCTGGGAGTTCCAGGCACTGCTCAAGGCTCGTCCGATGACCGGCGACATGGAGCTCGGTCGCCAGTACTCCGAGGCGATGAGCCCGATGGTGTGGATCGCCTCCGAGCGCGAGGACTTCGTCCCCGAAGTCCAGGCCATGCGTCGACGCGTCGAGGAAATGGTTCCCCCCGAACTGCGTGAGCGTGAACTCAAACTCGGCCGCGGAAGTTTGCGCGACGTCGAATTTGCCGTCCAACTCCTGCAATTGGTGCACGGGCGCGCCGACAGTTCGTTGCATGTCCAGAGCACGGTCGATGCACTGACCGCATTGGCGGCGGGTGGATACGTCGGCCGCGACGACGCCGCCAACCTGACTGCGTCGTACGAATTCCTGCGCCTGCTCGAGCACCGTCTGCAGTTGCAGAAGCTCAAGCGCACACACACCCTGCCGCCGCCGGACGACGAGGAAGCGCTGCGTTGGCTGGCCCGCGCCGCGCACATGCGGCCAGACGGTCGGCTGGATTCCCTGGGAGTCCTGCGCGCCGAGATCAAGCGGAATTCGCATCGGATTCGCCGCCTGCACGCCAAGTTGTTCTACCGCCCGCTTCTCGAATCGGTGGCGCGGATGGACAAGGAAGCGCTGGTCCTGGGACCAGAAGCCGCGGTTCGGCAGTTGGCCGCTCTGGGTTACACGGCACCCGAGCATGCTCTCGGGCATCTGACTGCACTGACGAGTGGCGCTTCACGCAAGGGTCGCATTCAAGCGCTCCTGTTGCCGACTCTGCTCGAATCACTCGCGGACACACCGGATCCCGATGCAGGTCTGCTCGCTTACCGCAGGCTCTCGGACGCGCTCGTCGACCAGACGTGGTTCCTGCGCCTGCTCCGCGACGAGGCTGCGGTGGCCGAGCGTCTGATGACCGTGCTGGGCTCGTCGGCGTACCTACCCGACCTGCTCATCAAGGCTCCCGACGTGATTCGCTTGTTCGCGGATTCGCCGAGTGGACCGCGCCTTGTCGAGCCGAAGCCCGAGGACGTCGCTCGCGGAATCCTCACCGCCTCCGGCCGACACAGTGATCCCAATCGTGCTGTTGCCGCGGCCCGCTCGCTGCGGCGACACGAACTTGCGCGCATCGCTTCGGCCGACATCCTCGGCATGCTCGATGTTCCCGCCGTCTGCAAGGCGCTGTCCTCGGTGTGGGCCGCGGTGCTCAATGCATCGCTCTCCGCGGTGATCAAGGCCAGCGTCACTGAACTCGGGACCGAGGCGCCGGCCAGTTTCTCCGTCATCGGCATGGGCCGACTCGGCGGCGGCGAACTCGGCTATGGATCCGATGCGGACGTGCTGTTCGTGTGCGAACCCCGCGAGGGCGTCGACGAGACCGTTGCGGTCAAGTGGGCCAACAGCATTGCCGACAAGGTGCGCAAGCTTCTCGGGGCACCGAGCACGGATCCTCCGCTCGAAGTCGACACCGGATTGCGTCCGGAAGGCCGCAACGGACCGATGGTTCGCACGCTCGAGTCGTACGACGCGTACTACGCGAAGTGGGCTCAGGCGTGGGAGATTCAAGCGCTGCTTCGTGCGCACCCGGTTGCCGGTGATCCTGAACTGGGACTGCGGTTCCTGCACATGATCGACAAGACGCGCTACCCCGAAGGCGGCGTCAGTGACGCGGCGGTGCGCGAGATCCGGCGCATCAAGGCGCGCGTCGATTCCGAAAGGCTTCCTCGCGGAGCCGATCCGGCGACGCACACCAAACTGGGTCGCGGTGGCTTGGCCGACATCGAGTGGACTGTGCAATTGCTGCAGCTGCGCCACGCGGACAAGATCGAGTCGCTGCACAACACATCGACGCTCGAGACTCTCGACGCCATCGGCGCCGCGGAACTGCTCAGCGAAGGTGACGTCGAACTGCTGCGTGACGCCTGGATCACCGCGACGAAGGCACGCAACTGCCTCGTTCTGGTGCGAGGCAAGCCGACCGATCAGCTTCCCGGCCCGGGCCGTGTTCTCGCGGCGGTGGCGCAGGTCGCTGGATACGGCGACGACGCAGGGGAGTTCCTCGACAACTACCTGCGCATCACACGACGGGCAAAAGCTGTGGTGGAGAGGGTCTTCGGCGGGGAGTAGCGTTTTCGCTCAGTCCTGCCGAACCGGCGCGTTCGCGGCGAACTTGCGGACTTCGGCGTCCTGCCACACGTGGGCGGGCACGCCGCCGCCGAGTAGCTCGCGCGCGAGCGCGGGTTGCCCGCCGATCGGTACGTCGCTGCCCGCGATGATCATGTTGCCGTAGCGACGGCCCTTGAGCATCGCGGGATCGGCGATGATCGCCATGTGTTCGAACTGCGCACCGATCGTTGCGGCTTCACTGCGCGCGCCCTGAAGATCCGGGGTGTCGCCGCAGTTGACGATGTAGATACCGCCCGGTGCCAGCACGCGTCGTACGTGGGTGGTGAATTGCGCTGTTGTCAGCGGAGTCGGAGTTGTGTTGCCGGCAAAGACATCTCGAATCACGACGTCTCGGGTGGACTCGGTGAGAGTTTCGGTGACGGCGCGGGCTTCACCGACACGAATGCGCAGCAGCGGTGCGCGCGGTAGGTCGAACCAATCGCGCACCAGTTCGGCCAGGGCGCCGTCGATTTCGACAACCACCTGACGCGCGTCGGGGTAAGTGGCGGCGAAGTACCTGGCCATGGAGCAGGCTCCGCCGCCGAGATGCAGAACCCGCAGACGCTCGGTCTTGTCACGTTCGGAATCGACCAGATGCGCGATCCACCGCATGTACTCGAAATCGAGCACCGTCGGATCTGCGACGTTCACGTGGGAACTGGGCACTCCGTTGATCTGGATGATCCAGCTGTCGTCGGAGTACTGGTCGCGGACAAGTTCGCACGTCCCGGTATCGATCGGAAAAGTACCGGCGACGGGACCGGACTCGCCTCGCTCGGGAGTACCGCTGCGAGTTCTTGTCTTGCGAGTTCCCTTGGCCACTGTGTTGATACTAGCCGTGCGCGTTTCCGGTAGCGCCGAGTACCAAAAAGGCGCACGGACCGGCGGTATTCTCGAGTAGTTTCAGGCACACTCGTAGGTGGAGTGTGATCGGCGACACAAATGCCGGCGCGTTCTTTCGTCGTCCGTGCATCACGAAGAATTTCGAGGAGTGCAGGTGAAGGTCAAGGCAGCGGTAGTCAAGGCGCCAGGTCAGGCATGGGAGATCGAAGAGGTCGAGCTGGGGGACCCCGTCTCGGGTGAGGTACAGGTCCGACTCGCCGCATCGGGGCTGTGCCATTCGGACGAACATTTGCGTACGGGCGCCAGCCCGCTGCCCTTCTACCCGGCCTTGGGCGGGCACGAAGGCGCCGGAGTGGTGACGAAGGTCGGCCCGGGTGTCGCGAGCGTCGAAGAAGGCGACCACGTGGTTCTCGCCTTCATCCCGGCGTGCGGACGTTGTCCGTCTTGCGCGAAGGGTTTGCAGAACATCTGCGACGAGGGAGCCGGCCTGTTGACCGGGCAGGCGATCTCGGACAAGACGTACCGCGTCACCCTCAACGACGAGCCGGTCATCCAGATGTGCCTGCTCGGAACATTTTCGCCGTACGTGACCGTCAACGAGGCGTCGGTGATCAAGATCGAGAAGGACATCCCGCTCGACAAGGCGGCCTTGCTCGGCTGCGGTGTTGCCACCGGTTGGGGATCGGCCACCGCGATCGGTGGAGCCAAGGTCGGCGACACGGTGGTGGTCGTCGGCGTCGGCGGCGTCGGAATCAACTCGGTGCAGGGTGCGGCGTCAGCCGGAGCACGATTTGTGATCGCGATCGATCCCGTCGAGTTCAAGCGTGACAAGGCAAAGGAATTCGGCGCCACACACACGTTTGCCTCCCTCGAGGAAGCGCTACCGGTGATCGGCGAGATCACCTGGGGCAAGATGGCCGACGTCACCGTGATCACCGTGGGCGAGATTCACGGCGACATCATTCAGCCCGCGCTCAGCGCGACGGGCAAGGGCGGGCAGGTCGTAGTCGTCGGAATGGGGCACTACGCGGATTCGCAGGTGACGCTCAGCCTCTTCGAGCTGACCCTTCTACAGAAGCGTTTGCAGGGAGCCATCTTCGGCGGGGTAGGACCACGGTCCCAGATTCCCAAGTTGCTCGATCACTACCGAAGCGGCGCACTCAAACTCGACGAGTTGGTGACCAAGACCTACAAGCTCGAGGAGATCAACGAGGGTTACGCCGACATGCTCGAGGGAAAGAACCTGCGCGGAATGATCGTCTACACGGAGGACGATTACTGATCGTTCCCCCTCTGACTGAAGGGTCCGGCCCGACACCACACTTCGTGGTGTCGGGCCGGAGTCTTCTGCCCCCATGCAGATTTCTGTCGATCGATGAGTCGACTGCCCCGATAGTGGGCACTCGCAGAGTGAGGAAACCGGGCACCGTGTCCAGACCTCAGTCCACGACTCGACAGAGAAGAGCAGAACATGCCCTACATCACCACTTCCGACGGAACCGAGATCTACTACACCGAGCACGGCGTCGGCCGGCCGATCGTCCTCAGCCACGGGTGGCCGCTGAGTTCCGACGCGTGGCAGGTCGAGATGAAGCTGTTCGCCGACGCCGGATACCGGACCATCGCGCACGATCGTCGAGGGCACGGTCGCTCGTCGAAGACGTACACCGGCAACGACATGGATACATATGCCAAGGACCTGGCTGAGCTGATCGACACGCTCGACCTGAAAGACCTGATCGTGGTGGGCCATTCGACCGGCGGCGGGGAAGTGGTCCGCTACGCGGCGCAGCACGGCAAGGGGCGCGTGGACAAGGTGATCACCGCCGGCGCCGTTCCGCCGATCATGGTCAAGTCGGACGGCAACCCCGAAGGCACACCGATCGAGGTGTTCGACGGCATTCGTGAGGGAGTTTTGCGAGATCGATCGCAGTTCTACAAGGATCTCAGCGAGAGCTTCTACGGCGCGAACCGCGAAGGGGCCGACGTCTCGCAAGGGGCGAAGGACGACTTCTGGCGACAGGGGATGTTGGTCAACCTCGCCGCGGCCTACGACTGCGTCAAGGCATTCTCGGAGACGGATCAGACCTCCGATCTCGAAGCCATCGACGTTCCGTTCCTCATCGCTCAGGGCGACGACGATCAGATCGTGCCGATCGGCGCAGCGGCGGAGAAGGCGATCAAGCTGGTGAAGAAGGGCACGCTGAAGGTGTATCCGGGCGCACCGCACGGAATTTACGGCTCGTATCAGCAGACCCTGGACCGGGACATCCTTGCCTTCATCGAGGACTGACGTCAGCGATTCGGAAGGATAAGAGTCGAAAGGATCAAAGGCCATGTCCACACACGTTGCCTCGCTGCGCGATGGTCCCAGTGTCTTCGAGAACGAACTCGGATCGATCTCGCAACTCGACACGAGTTCGTTGCCGATCCTGTCCGGTCTGTCGATCAAACGAATTGTTCTCGGCCCCGGCGCGATCCGCGAACCACAATGGAACGTCAATGCGAACCAGATCGCCTACGTCACCAGCGGAACCGTGCTCGTCTCGATGTTGGGCAATGCCGACGAATTCGCCAGTTTCGTGGTGCGAACGGGGCAGATGTATCACGTCGAATCCGGCGCGATTTATCACATCGAGAATGTCGGAGGGGAGGAGGCGGAGATCATCGCTGCTTTGCGAACGTCTCTCCCGCAGCACTTTTCGTTGCAGAGTAGCGTCAGCGCAATGTCGAACGCGGTGCTCGGCAATACCTACGACCTCGCCGCGTCAGCCTTCGACGTCTTCGGTAGGGCCGATGCGTGCCAGATAGTTCGGCGGGACGGCGCCGCCGTCGTTCCCGATACCGCCGGCTTTCCCAACGCGCATCTCTTCGATCTCGACGGCCAGATCGCGCCTCTCGCATACCCGTACGGACAGGCGAAAGTGGCGCGCAAGCAGTATTGGGCGGCGCTGGAGGATCTTTCGATGTACTCGTTGACTATTGGCGAGAGTGGGATGCGTGAGCCACACTGGCATCCCGTCACTGCCGAAATGGGATACGTGCATCGTGGTCACGGGCGGATGACGGTCCTCGATCCGGACGGTTCGCTCGACACCTACCTACTAGAGCCCGGTCAGGTGTATTTCGTTCCGCGTGCCTACCCCCATCACATCGAGGTTTTAGGTGACAAGGACATCAACTTCCTCATCTTCTTCGACCAGCCGACGCCGGGCGACATAGGCTACCGTGCAACGGCTTCCGCGTTCTCGCGCGGCGTTCTCTCGGCCTCGTTCGGTGTTCCGGAACGCGATCTGCCGCAATTTCCTTTCACGCCGGTCGATCCGCTCATTGTCTCGCGCAACAATCCGATCGACCGCCAGCACTGACCGGCAAGGACGCCCATCATGACCGACTCGCTGATCGTGACCGATCACGGTATGACGCTCGACTTCACGTACGAGGATGCTCTGCGCTATCACGGGCCGCAGGCGCCGGGAGGGGTGGCGCATGCCTACAAAGTCCTCGAGCGCGCACTCGGTGTGCTCGGCGGGGAAGGCTCTGTCGAGCGTCGCGAGTTGGTCGTCACCACTGCACACGGCGGACCAGGAGTGCGCGACGCGTTCGAGTTGGTCACGCGCGCAGTGACCGAAGGGCGGTACACCGTCGACAGTTCCCTGGCCCGGCCTGAACGAGGAAATACGCTCGCACTGTATGTCTTTCGGGTCGGCTATCGTGGCGCGAGCGCCACGCTGACTGTTCGGGAGGGATTTGTCGTCGACGAGTTGATCACTCTCTCCCGCAAGACTGACCGGACAGCCGAAGACGAGTCACGGCTGACAGTGCTCAAGCAGGAGATGGCGGACCGAGTGATGTCGAGCCCGGCCGAGAGCGTGTACGACGTCGAGATCGGCACGCTCCCCGCCTGACTGACGGCGGGTAGGCGTCAGTGTGCATAACTCGGGGCTGTCTGAAGTCAGCGGCTGGCGAACATCCTTATCCGCTGGTCGCGACTGCGCTCGAGATGGTTGCGCATGTGGCCACGCGCGGACGATTCGTCCCTGGCGCGGATGGCGTTCAGGATCTCTTGATGTTCCGAATTGAGCAGGTCCGGTTCGCCGTAGTTCGACGGCGGGCCGCTGTCGTAGATTCGCAATTGGGTGGTGAGGCGGATCAGCAGTGCCGTGATCGTGGAATTGTGGGCGGCCTGCCAGAGGGCCTCGTGAAACTTGAAGTTCCCGGAACGCGCCTCGGTGCCTTCGGTTGCAGTGCAGCAGAACTCGTGTAATCCGTCCAGGCGAGCAAGGTCGAGATCGCTGTGGCGTAGTGCCGCGGCGCCTGCCGCTTCCGATTCGAGGGCTACCCGCGCCGCGTAGATCTCGATGACGTCCTCGGGTGTGCCGGAACGGACACGAAAACCGCGAGCGGCTCGTTCGAGTAGTCCGTCGTGTGCGAGCCAGTTGAGTGCTTCCCGGATCGGGGTGCGGGATGCGCCGTACGATTCGCACAATTGAGTCTCGTGCAGCGGAGCGCCCTGGGGGAACTTGCCGGCCAGGATGTCGGCTCGCAGGCGCAGGTACTGCCGCGAGGTCTGATCGGACCGGCCGAGCGCAGCCTCCGGCACCAGCAGATCGGTGGTGCTCGTATCGGCGTCGAGATCCATGTGTCCCCATTCCTGTGCATGCAAGTAGAGCGCGTTCGATTATGCCATCGACGACGAGTGAGTACTTGCGTATACGCTAGTACTCATTTAGGTTCGTGCTTGTTCGTTTCCGAGGGAGAGGGTCCGAAGTGGCTGGAGAGACCGCGTCGCCGCTGGTGAGTGCCGTTGAACTCGACGCGATGCTGCGTGAGGGAGGCGTCGCCGTGCTCGACGCGACGGTTCATTTTCCTCCCGCGCGATTTGACGGCGACTACCGCCCGGAATCCGGGTACGGCGGCTGGGTCTCCTCGCACATCCCGGGTTCGCGACATGTCGACCTCATGGACGTCTTCTCCGAAAGGGAAGCGGCGCTGCATTTCACACGCCCGTCAACGGAGCAGTTGGTTTCCGATCTCCAATCCAGTGGTATCGAGCCGGGCGCGACAATCGTGATCTACGACCAGGGATCGACCACCTGGGCATCACGGCTCTGGTGGGTGTTTCGCAACGCCGGCATCGAAGCAAGAGTTCTCGACGGTGGCCTCGCCGAATGGACTCGACGCGGCTTCGCGCTCGCGAGCGGCGACGACGAAACCCACACGTCGGCGTCGACGCGTTGGAGCGTGACGGATCTGGGTCTGTGGGTCGATTTACCTCGCGTTGCGTCGCTGTCCAGCGGAGGCGAAGCCGGAACGCTGGTGTGCGCTCTCGCGCCTGAGCAGTACGAGGGAACCGAGAAGACGCGATACTCGCGACGCGGACACATTCCGTCAAGCGTGAATCTGTCCGCGAAGAGTCTTCTCGACTCCGACTCCCGGATGCTTCCGATCGAGAAAGTCTTGTCGAAATCGGCCGACGTTCTACCAACCGCCACCGGCCCTGTCGTGATCTATTGCGGTGGCGGAGTTTCGGCGTGTTTGACCGCACTTGCGCTGATCCGCAGCGGCCACGCGGACGTCAAAGTCTACGACGGTTCGTTAGAGGAATGGACTGCAGATCCGGTTTTGCCGATGGTTGTCGGCAGTGAGCCCGGTGGCGCGAATCCGGATGTGCGATGTCCGCGGTCCTGAATCGCCGCAGTCCCCAAATACCTCCCGTCCTGAAGGAATTCTCATGTCTGACACTGTCTCTGTCGAAACCGTCGCGTCGGCGATCGACGCACTCCGCGATCAGGTACCGCTCGTCCAGTCGCTGACGAACATCGTTTCGGCGAACTTCTTGACCAATGTTCTGCTCGCTGCCGGCGCAAGCAACGCTCACATCGACAACGTTCATGAAGTGGGTGGGTTCGCTGCCGTCGCCGGGGGAGTGCTCGTCAACCTCGGAACGCCGGACGACGGGACAGCCGAAGCCTTCCTGATTGCCGCAGAAGCGGCCCGAACTGCCGGTACGCCATGGGTTTTGGATCCAGTCGGTGTCGGCGGACTACCCTGGCGGAGCGGTATTGCTGTGGATCTGCTGCGCTTTCACCCCAGCGCCATCCGCGGGAACGCATCGGAGATCATCGCTCTGGCCGGACTCGGCGGTGACACCCGCGGCGTCGACAGTGCCTCCGACTCCGCCGACGCAGTGCCCGCCGCTCTGTCACTCCTGAAGCATGCGGATGCCGTGTCGGCATCAGGCCCGGTCGACTACATCGTCGGCCGCGATGGTGGCGGCGACGTTCGGGGCATCCGAGTCTCCGGTGGCAGCGCTCTGTTGCCGCGCGTGACCAGTACCGGTTGCTCTCTGGGAGGCCTGGTCGCTGCCTACCTCGCCGTTACGCCGACCGCGCTGGACGGATTGGTTGCCGCGCATACGCATGTTGCCGTGGCATCGGAGATCGCCGAGGAAAAAGCCTCAGGTCCTGGTTCTTTCGCGGTCGCGTACCTCGACGCGCTCTACACCGTGAGTGCGGACACCATCCGCTCACGTGCCCGAATCGAATCGTTCGACCTGCCGGCTGGAGTGCAGAACTGATGGGCGTCAAGACATTCTGGTATCTCACCCAGGCCGACGGGGACTACCCGTGGAGCCCCGGCGGGCTGTTCCCCGTGGACGGGGCCAGGCAGATCGAGCTCGCGAAGACCATCGACGACGGCGGATTCGAAGGTGCGCTTGTTGCCACCTGGCCGAACGATCCGTTCATTTCGGCGACGTGGGCGGCAGCGCACACCGTGCGCATGAAGTTCCTCGTCGCCGTCTACGCGAACATGACGCCGGCGCGACTGCTGGCGGAGAAGGCATTGACTTTCGACGCCTTCAGCGGTGGCCGACTGTTGATCAACTCGGTCAACGGACGCGAGAACATCCTGACCAAGTACGACATGAACGTGCCCCACGACGACCGTTACGAGTTGGGGGAGCAGTACTGGGCGGACTTCCGCCGCATCTACGCCGAAGGCACGGAGTCGAACTTTCCCAACACACCACTGCGTATCGATGCGCCCGCTGGGCATCAGGTTCCGCTGTGGGGTACCGGTGATTCGCCTGCAGGCCTGGCGAATTCAGGCAAGGTGCTCGACACCTATCTGGCGATGTTGCGCGAGACTTCGTTCATCGAAGACAAATTCTCTGCCGCACGAGCGGCGGCGGAGGCAGCCGGGCGCGAGTTCACCGACTTCGGTGCGCTGACCGGTGTGATCGTTCGCCCCACCAAGGCGCAGGCGCACGACCGGTTCCGTTCGTTGTTCGAGAAGACGGGCGTCGAGCAGATCGCTCATGTCTTGGACAACGCAGTGCGTCGTCGTACTCAGGGGAAGCAAGACCTCAAGACTTTCACCGCTCGCGACGCACAGCGGCAGGGCTGGGCGGACAAGATTGCTTCCGGCCGACTTCCGGAACCGGAGGAGTTGTACGTCGGTGACGGGCTGTACGCGGGTATCACAGCGTGGTCGCCTCTCGACATCTTCGGCACCGGGTCATCGGCGGTGTACTACGTCGGCGATCCGGATTCGATCACGGACTCGGTACGCACGCTTCGCGGCCGAACCGGTTTGACTGCACTGATCCTGGCAGGTTGGCCGCTGATCGAGGAAGCGAAGTGGGTTGCGGAGCATCTTGTTCCGCGATTCGACGAACTCAGCTGACTTCGCGCCGCAAGACAGTGGTACCGAGACCCAAAGTGTCGCGGAGAAATGCTGCGGCAGTGCCGATTTCATCGGCAGTGCAGTCGAGAAGGATCTTGACTTCCACGTCCTTCTTGTCGATGTCGGCAATAACGGCCATGGCAACAACGCCGTTGCCGACGGCAGAGCCTCGGAACAGATCGATCCCGTCGCCGTCCGCGCTGACGGTCCCGTCGAGATAGCCGTAATCGAGCGGATAAATCGCAGCGGGGTAACGCGGGTGTGCCGACCCTCGGGGGCGATCGATCACGACAGTTGACGTGGCAGCCAGGTGATCGAGGGCGGAGAACAGGTCTTCGCTCATCGTTATCGGTGCTCGCGCAGTAGCTGAGTCGGTGTCAGGCCTGTCAGCGCTCGCGTATCGCGCGCGAGGTGGGCTTGGTCGGCGTAGCCGGCGCGACCGGCCAGCGACGACAGCGTGAGATTTGCATCGCGGCTGAGAGTCAACACGTCCTGGATACGTTGCACTTTCTGAATCAGTTTGGGGGACAGCCCGACCGCCGACGTGATCGATCGTCTGAAATGACGTTCGGAAACACCGAGGTCTGCAGCGATCTCTCGTATCGGCGTCGAAGGGGAGCAGATGAGCGCGGAGTAACCACGCTCGATTCCGTGGTCGGGTTCCAGTCCACGCCACAACTGGCCCAGTAGGTGAGCGTCGACTGCCTCGTGGCTAAGGGCGTCGGCAAGTACCCGCGCTTGTCTGGAAGTGAGGATGTCGTCGAAGGCGATCTTCGAATCCTGCACCGCGTCGGCCGCTGTGCCGAGCAGGCTCCGCAGAGCCGGCGGATTGATCCGGATGCCCCACATGGTTGTACCCGCGGCGACCGAAACCAGATCGGCACCGGTTGCAGGTCCGACGAGCCACGACTTTCCGGTGCTGTCGACGATGAAGTCTGCGCAGAGATCGGGAAGAATCCGCTTTGCTTCCGTGGGCGCATGGGGGTCGGTAGTGCTTTTCCACGTGCAACTGAAGAGGCCGGCCGAACCTGTGATCCGAGTCTCGACATAGGTGTGGCCGTTTTGTTCAAGACTCGACGCTACCGTCCGACTACCGTCAAGAGCGAGGGTGTCAGTGCCGGTCATCAGATCATCGTCACACACTCGCCGATCACTTCTCGACCCGAAACAGGAGAAATACCGTGTCCGTCTCTCCGAGACTCGATCTCGTCGGAATCGTCACCAACGATCTCGCGCGTTCCCTCGCGTTCTACCGAACCCTCGGGCTCGACATTCCGGAAACACCCGCTGACGCTCCACACGTGGAGTTCACTTTCGACAGTGGGCTTCGGCTGGCCTGGGACGCGCTGTCCACCATCGCGAGCTTCGATCCTGACTTCGTTGTCGGGGAAGGTCGACACCCCGTCGCTTTGGCCTTCGATTTCGGGACACCCGCTGCAGTCGACGAGGCGTATCAGCGCATCACAGCCGACTTCCCCGGACATAAAGAGCCATTTGATGCCGTGTGGGGCCAGCGCTACGCCGTTCTTCTCGATCCCGACGGCAATACCGTGGATCTCTTTGCCGCGCTCTGATGTCGAACGACGCAGGCCCCGACCGAAATTCGGTCGGGGCCTGCGATTGTCGGTGATCGAGTCGTTGTCAGTTCACCAAGCGTTGAGGGTGTCGAGGATCTGGCCTCGGGCCTTCCACAGTTCCGCGCCCCAGTACGGCCACGAGTGAGTGCCGTTGGCCGGGAAGCTGTACGTTGCCGGAATTCCCAGGGAGTTCATGCGCAGCTGGAATGCCCGTGAGTTCATCAGGGCAAGGGCTTCGAGGCCGATGGCGCTACCGGTATTCACGAAGTCGACGGGACGACGCGGTTGATCGAACTGCCCGGGTAGGCCGCTCGCGGCGGAGATGTACAGAGAGAGCCCAGCCAGTTCGGGTGCAAACACGAAGGGGTCGTTGCGGAGCCAAGCGGGGTTCCATGGCGGTCCCCACATGGCATCGACATTGAAGGACCCTGCGCTGACCATGGCCACGCGGATTGCTTCACGCATGCCTGGAGCTGAGATGTTGAGGTATCCCGAGAGCGATCCGGCGAACTTGAACTGATCGCGGTGATAGGCGGCGAGCGTCAGTGCCGCGCTGCCACCCATGGACAATCCGAGCACACCGTTGTTGGTTCGGGAGACGCCGCGCGATTCCAGATAGGCGGGAAGTTCCTGGGTGAGGAAGGTTTCCCATTTGTACGTGACCGGCTGGCGATTCAAATTGCTGTTCGCATACCAGTCGGAGTAAAAGCTGGACTGCCCGCCGACCGGCATGACCAGGGTGACGTTGTCGCCGCGATACTGCTCGAGAGCGTTGGTCTCGAAACTCCATGCGTTTCGGTCGTCGCGTGCTCGTAGACCGTCGAGAAGATAGAGCGCCGCGTTGCCGCCGCGCGAAGCCCACTGGATCTGAACCTTGATCGGCCCCATCGAGGAGTCGACGAACACTTCCTCGTATCCACCGGCCGGGGCGGTGCGCGCGGGCGCTGCGGTCGCTACTGATCCGCTGATCAGGCCTGCGGTCAGGGGGAGTGCGAGTGCTGTCGCGGCGAGGCCGAGGATCCGACGCTTGATTCGTTTCGAAATGCGGTTTCTCGAAATATCCGGGTTCGAAATATCTGGGTTCTTCGCCAAATCTGTGTGAGCCTCGTGCATGTATCACTCCCGCCCCAAAGGTGCTTGCACACCGAAATCCGACCGAGCCCCCCGAGGCACGGAATTCCTGATGACACTAAGTGGTCTGTAATGACGTCGACGGCTCCGTTACCGTTTCGTTATCAAACTGGTCTGATTTGGGTAGTGCCGTCAGGCGTCGTCGACCGGAGGTTGCGCGTCGATTTGCCACCCTCCACGAATCAGGTGTTCACGTACCCGGGCGACGTCCGATTCGTGCGGAATATCGTCGGTGACCTTGGTGATGAGGACGCCGATGTCGATCGGATCGACCGAACCGGGAAAGTCGATCGGATCGACCGAACCGGGAAAGTCGATCGGATCGACCGAACCGGGAAAGTCGATCGGATCGACCGGAACCGGAAAGTCGGCGACGAGATCGTCGGCAAGAACGGCGATCTCGTCGTCGGACAGCTGTCGCCGGAGCAGGGCCATCAAAGGGACGTAGTCCTGCTCCGGCACGCCGTTCGGATACCCGGCACGGAGCCAGCCGAGTATCGAAGCCAGAAGTGGTGGAAGACTCAACGAATCGAGCTTCAGTCGTTGTCGAGATCAGCGAGGGGCCACCCGGCGGCGGCCAGGACGGAGGCAACGCGCGCGATGTCCTCGTCCGAGGGAGTCTGGCTCGTGAGATCGGCGATCTGAGCGCTGATCTCGTCGCTAGAGATCACCTGGTCGCTGTTGACGTCGCTCAGTTCTGCGAGTGCAGCGCCGATGGCAATGTCTCGAATTTGCGCGTCCGAGAGCTTGCGTCGTAGCAATGCGACCAGCGGAATGCGGTCCTTGGGCGGTATGCCTTCGGGGTAGCCGGCGCGAAGCCATTCCAGAATGGACTGAGGAAGGGATGGAGTCGGTGCAGTCACGGTGATGTCTTTCCGCTCGTGAGGGCGCACGGGATCAGAAGATCTCGATGCCGAATGTGTGGCTGAGGAAGCCCTGCATGATGAAGAGGATTCCGGTGACGATCGCGATGAGCACTACCGCGAAGCACACCACTGCGCCTGCCACGGCCAACGGACTGCGAGCCGCGACGGCAGTGCTCCCGCCGCCACTGCCACGTTGCCCGGCGTCGAGGGACTTCAGTCCGATTGCGAAGATCGCCGGAAGTCCGGCGCCAAGCAGGAGGCCGACAAGCACGACCTGCCAGAGCGAGTCGACGGTGTTTTTCAAGATATCCATGTCGATTCCCTCTTTCAGGCTTTGACGTCGGTGGTGACGCGGGCATCCGGACCGGGGACCTCTGCAGGCACCAGGCCGCCGTCCCACTCGGCGTTGACGTTGCTCGGATCGATGGGCTCCTTGCGGGAGCGCAGGTACATCCAACCGGCCAATGCGATGAGCACAGCGAAGACGACCAGGACACCGGGCAGGCCGCCGACGATGTTGGCCAGTCCCCAGCACAGAGCGCCGACGATCGCAGCGGACGGGAGAGTGATCAACCAGGCGACCGCCATACGTCCGGCGACGCCCCAACGAACCTCGGCGCCCTTGCGTCCCAGACCGGTTCCCATGATGGAACCCGTCGCCACATGGGTGGTCGAGAGTGGAAGACCGAGGTGGCTGGAGGTGAGAATGATGGCAGCAGAAGATGCTTCGGCCGCCATGCCCTGCGGCGCGGCGATCTCGACCAGGCCCTTGCCGAGTGTGCGGATGACTCGCCACCCGCCGAGGTAGGTTCCGGCAGCGATCGCGAGTGCGCAGGTGAGCTTGACCCAGAACGGCATGTCCGCGTCGGCGGAGATGGTTCCATGGGCAACCAAGGCGAGGAAGATGACGCCCATTGTCTTCTGAGCGTCGTTGGTGCCGTGGGCGAGGGAAACGAGTGAAGCCGAACCGATCTGGCCGAGTCGGAAACCCTTGTCCTTGGTTTCCTCACCGACGTTGGAGGTGATGCGGTAGATGAGCCAGGTTCCGGCCGCTGCAACCAAGCCGGCTACGACGGGAGCGAGAACTGCGGGGATGACAACCTTGCTGAGCACGCCGCTCCAGGCGACACCGCTCATTCCGAGGGACGCGATGGCGGCGCCGATCAGGCCGCCGAACAGTGCGTGTGAGGAACTCGAGGGGATGCCGAGCAACCACGTTGCCAGGTTCCAGATGATGCCGCCGACAAGGCCGGCGAAGACGATGGTGAGCAGCGCTTGGCCACCCACATTTCCGAGGTTCACCACGCCCTTGGCCACGGTGGCAGCAACCTCTACCGAGAGGAAAGCTCCGACCAGGTTCAAGGAAGCAGACAGAGCGACTGCCACCTTGGGCTTGAGGGCGCCGGTTGCAATCGACGTGGCCATAGCGTTGCCAGTGTCATGAAAACCGTTGGTGAAGTCGAACCCCAGAGCGGTTACGACGACGACGAGGAGAACGATGAGTTCCGCATTCACGAGAAGTCATGTTCCAACACCTGCGGGCCACAAATCGACCTGAGACGTGGTCGTTCCGCGACATTTCCATCACTCGGCACCTGTTGTTCATCTTCGTCCGGATAATTGTCCGTTTCGAAACGCGTGAGGCATAGAAAGTTCATTCGTGTGCATGGTCGTGGAGTTTGTGGAGGCATACGCCAATTGCCGGACGGACGTATCGGGTTCTGGACTTCCTCGAAATCGGGTAAGGCCAAGCGGCTGCGGAACAACCCACGCGTCACCGTCGTGCCGTGCGACAACCACGGAAAGGTTGCCGACGGCTCTTCGCGTGTTGCCGGGACCGCTCACTTGGTGAGCGGCGGACCTGAATTCGACGAGATCCGCCGCAAAGTGAAAGCGAAATACGGTGTGATGGTGCCTATTTCGAAATCCTTCAACACCCTCGGTCACATCGGTAATGGTCCGTTCCCGTACGGCGACAACGGCGTGATCATTTCCGTCGATGCGTAGTCGGGATTGCGCAGCGGAGTAGCCTGAAAGTATGGAACCCACGACCGGGCGCCTCTGCCTGACGGTTCCACGAATCCTCCGTTAAGGAGCCTCGTCATGGCGCACATCAGCACTCTCGACTATGCAATGGAAGCGCCGCAGCGCCATGTCGGGCAACCTTTCCCGTCGCCGACGCGGACTCCGAGGTTCCTGCTTCGTGGTCAAGGTGCCGTCAAGGCATCGGTAGACGGCGCGTGGTTCCCATGGACCACCAACGTCACGGCGGAGCTTCACGATCTGATATCCGCACTTTCGCTGAGGTTGGGGCCGATCGCGCGGGTTGCGTTCGACTGGAACACGATCAGCAGCGCGCAGCGTCGTATCGACGAGGTCGACGGACTGGAAGTGCGGGGTCCGTACCCTGGCCAGCCTCACGATTTGATGTATCTCGACGACATCTATGGTCGTCAACTCGTTCTGATGATGATTCCGCCGTACACGGATCCGGACCGTGCGTACGAGATCATGCGGCGGTTGGTTGATCCTGGCCGTAGCGAAACCTATCGGGTGCAGTGAGATCTTTTCTGACGTGCGGGGTCGAATCTTTCGATTCCTGAACATGCGTCCAGTTTGTCTGGTTTGATGGTTCTCGTAACCACAATCTCAGGCGCATTCCTTCAGGTCAGCGCTTGGGCGCGGCAGCTTGACTCCCTGCCGTGTCGTCGGTCCGGCATGTCCACCACCCTCCCACTGTGCGTGAGCGCCGGATCGAATGAAGCCCCGCCCTCCCCACGGGGGTGGGGCTTCAACTTTGTTCGGGCTGACCGGCGTTCGCATTTCCCGAATCCGCCGGGTCGTTCGGAAGTTCGGGACGCCGTGGTCCGTAGCATCGCCACTGTGAACATTTCTCTACTCGGTGCGGCGGGGCTTCAGGACTGCGCCGACAGTGGAATGGACTGTATGGACGGATTTGGGGCGTTCGTTCTTCTGTACGTCGGCGGATTCACTCTCGCCTTGATATGGATTTCCGTGTGCCTTGTCGGAACGGCCGATGTGGTTTCCGTGTCCCGGCGAATTGGTGTGTGGCGAGCAGTCGCCTTCTTTTTCGGGATTTGGCTTGTGCCCATCGCCGGGTTGAGTGCATGGCTTGTTTTCCGACGCTCTCGTTAAACTCGCGAAAGTGGAGTCGGAGAGGTAGACGCGCTTCCGGAGCCCGGTAACTTGTTGGATCCGAGGCGATTTGAAATGTGGCGAGAGGCTCTTGTCGATGCAGCAGGCGACAACGTCCATCCAGGCCATGCCGGAACTGGTTGGGCCTGGGCCAACTGGCAGTGGGTGGTCGGGACCGCCCGCTACGGCCGAGTGGATCTGCTCGGCATCGACGAACTCGGTTACATGGAACTCGACAAACGAGGCGCCGAGCTGCTTTTTCAGGTGTTGACCGAACGGGAGGAAAAGAACTCCGTCGCCATCGCCTCCAACGCGTCGTTCTCCGGCTGGACGACAACGTTCACCGAACCACGACTTTGCGCCGCCATCGTGGATCGGCTCACCTTGCGGCGGCAACATCATCGAAACCGCCACCGACTCTTACCGACTCGTCCACATCCGAGCTCAGCAATCCGCTTGATACACACAAGGTGGGTCCGGATCACGCCCCCTATCGGACTTGAATGAGACTGACATTTTCACTGAGACCCGCACCTAGCCTTGAAACTATGTGGCATCCTGCCGCTCCAGCCAGTTCAAGATCGCTTGGTTGGTCTCTTCGGGTCTTTCTTGCTGGATCCAGTGACCGCAGTCGAGATTGACTACTTCCACATTGGGCACGAACTCTGTCAGGTTCTCAGCCCTCACGATCGCGTCACGGTTGCCGTAGATCATGAGTGCGGGCTGTTGGATAATCGGGTCCACCTCCGCCAGCAAATGCCAGTTGCGGTCAAGGTTCCTGTACCAGTTCACACTGCCCGTGAATCCTGTCGATTCGAAGGCGGAGACGAAAACGGCCAATTCGCTATCGCTCATCAGAGGCTCACCGAGTGGTGTCTCTGCTCTGGCGAGATCGATCAGCGCCATACCCGGCTGAGGCTCCCTGAGGGGTTCGTTCTTCCGGTACAGGTTGCGGAGGAACCGGAAGGTGTTGTCTTCGAACACCGCGTCCGCGACGCCCGGCTGTCGATTGAAATGGACGAAGTAGAAATCACCGCCAAGCACGGCTTCCATGAACTCAATCCAGGGCTGCTCTCCGCGATCCTGGTAGGGCAGGCTCAGGTTGATCACTTTGTTTACCCGGTCCGGGTGCAACAGGGTAAGGCCCCACACGACAAAGGCACCCCAATCGTGACCGACAAAGGTGGCATCGTCGTAGCCGTAGTGATCGAGAAGTGCGATGAGATCACCCGCCAAATGTTCGATGTCATAGTCCGTCACTTCGGTCGGGCGTGATGAATTGCCGTAGCCGCGTTGGTTCGGGACGATGACGTGGTAGCCCGCCTCGGCAAGGGCGGGCACCTGGTATCGCCAGGAATAGGCGTGCTCTGGCCATCCGTGACACAACACGATGGGTTTCCCGGCATTGTCTCGCCCTGCTTCGAAGACTTCGAGTTCCACGCCGTTGACTTGGATGAGGACGGGCCTGGGGAAGTCGGATGGATTCACGGATGCTCCTTTGATTTGAGTACCGATCTCGTGTCTGGATCGACCGGTTGCTCCGACGATAGGGAGCATCGTGGACACATAAAGTCCTAGATCGCTGGCAATCTGAAGAAATGCGGAACGATCCCACAGGCCGAGCACTGCAATTGCTCTCGCTCCTTCAGACCCATCGCTTCTGGCACTGTGCCGAACTTGCCGCACGACTCGATGTCACGCAGCGGACGGTGCGCCGCGACATCGATCGGCTACGCGACCTCGGTTATCCGGTCGATTCCACGTCCGGAAAGTACGGGGGCTACCGACTTGCAACGGGGGCGCACGTGCCGCCCCTGATCCTCGACGATGACGAGTCCGTGGCGGTAGCCGTCGGACTGCGCTACGCCGCCGAGGCCGCCATCGGAGGCATCGAAGAAACATCGCTGCGCGCGCTGACCAAGATCGAAGCACTCCTGCCCCATCGACTACGCCGACGTGTGTCGGCACTGCATTCGAGCGTCAGTTCCATGCGGCGGGCAGATGACGACATCGTCGACCCCGAAGCACTCAGTGTGCTCGCTGCGGCATGTCGCGACCACGAGCACGTTCGTTTCGACTACCGGCGAGGTGACGGCGAGAGCAGCAGACGGCTCGTCGAGCCGCACCGCCTTGTCACGGCGGGACGTCGTTGGTACCTCGTAGCATGGGACCACCATCGTGCGGATTGGCGAACATTTCGACTGGACCGGCTCTCGGAGCCCTGGCTGGCAGGCAGTCATTTCACGCCACGCGAGATCCCGGGCGGTGACGCGGCAGCCTTCGTCGCGAGATCAGTCGGCTCGCCACCCCGTCACCACGATGCAAAACTCGCCATCGAAGCTACGTTCGCCGACCTCGAGGGCGTACTCAGATGGATAGACCACACACCGATCGAGGTGGCAGCGGACGGCTGCCTTGTCGAGATCCGCAGCGAAGATCTCGGCAGGCTCGCCATGACGGTTGCGCGCATTGCGCTCACCGCCCCAGTGGTCGTCATCGAACCAACCGAGCTTGCCGACACCGTCAGTCGGCTCGCCCTTCACCTCAGGGTCTCGCCACCATGACAGTCAGAAGAGGATTGTGCGACAGAACCATTCATGTCCAGGTTGCCGCGGGGACGTGTTCCCCACGCAGGCCCCTCGTCTATCGAGACACGTATCCGTTCCCCTGTGAGCTTGGAGAGTAAGTGACCAATTCGAAATCATCGCCGGCTTCCATCCACCCCCCGACGTGGAAGTTCGACTACCCGATCATCCACGCCGAGACTCGGGAACAGTGGCGAACTTGGCTGACGGACAATCACACGTCAGGCCGAGGTGTGTGGTTGTGCTCCTGGCGCACCACCACCAACCGACCACGCTGCCCCTACCCTCAGGCCGTTGAGGAAGCCATCTGCTTTGGTTGGATCGATTCCACCAACACCATCCTCGACGAAGAGCGCAATTTGCAACTGTTCACGCCTCGTAGACGCAAGAGTTCCTGGACCCGTCTCAACCGCGAACGCGCAGCTGATATGGAAGCGCGTGGCCTTATGACCGCTGCTGGTCGCGGTGCAATTGCTGCCGCGAAATCCACTGGTTGGTGGACGATTCTCGACCAAGTCGAAGACCTCGAGGAACCATCTGACTTGCAGGCGGCGCTGGACCTGGACCCGCAAGCTCGAAGCAACTGGGACAGTTTTCCGCCCAGCGCCCGCAAACAGATGCTGTGGTGGATAGTCTGTGCCGCTCGAGACGCAACACGGGCAGGTCGAATCGCCCATATCGTCAACAATGCGGCCATCGGCGAACGTGCTCGCGGCTGATCCGCGATTCGACCGCGTCCGGTATGAAGGCCGGTCATCATCTCTCCGAGGGGTTTCCCTCGGACCGAAACAAGTCCACCCGCCCCGCAGAAGCGGGACGGGTGGACTCGGTACTCGCAGGTCTGACTTACGTCAGGATGCGGATCACACGTCGTAGTAGAGCTCGGACTGCGTTCTCGATGTTTGCCGTTGTTGACATTGGTTGGTGAAACGAATCTACCTGCAGATATGCCGTTGATGGTGTTGGTATGACCTGGGCGGTTTCGGATCTACTGCGTACTCTCTGCGTACCGAAGAGCTGCCTCAGCTCTTACGGGCCCATGTACTTGACGATGGGTATCTTCGAAACGACGATCGTAGTTCCAGCCGCCTCGCAGGCTCGAGATACTGCAGCCGAGTCCGTGTTGAATGATTCCGCAGCCGACTTACTCGTCAGGAGTTCCGTCGTGTCAGTCGGGATCCCCTCCACCAGAGAATTGATGCGCGCCTTGATATCACTGTCTGTCGTGGCGAGGCCCGCCGAATCCATAGACTCAACGGCTTCAGTCTTCGCTGCCGTGAACTGCTCGAGCGTCAAGGCCTTCTTACCGTCGATTCCGTAGCCGACGAGTTCCCTCTGCGCGCTCGCAAAGTTGGTGCAAGCTTCTGCATGGTTGTTGTCTGCCTTGTCGTCGCTCCCACAACCTGCGAGGAGTAGAGCGCCGGCACCGAGTACAGCCACGAGTGTCTTGTTCATCAGCAATGCATACCAGACCGGTCGGACGGAGAGATTCCCAATGAACCTCCCCCCGCTCGGTGCGTGACGAAAAACGTCACGCCCCGGCCGTGGTCATAATGACCACGACTGAACCGTGACGAAAAACGTCACAACTGATTCGGATCAGAATTACTGCTGATCAATTTGTGGGATCCCACAACACGCGGCGCCAACTGTGGCGGGACGCCCATGGTTGCCATCTACATGATGTCTATACCGCTGATCGCAGGCCGTACTTCAACTACGGCCAGGTCGGGGCGCTTGCAGGATCCCACACCAGGGCTGTTCATGCGGCTTACAAACGCCTGGCAACTTGGTTCGACAGCCATGCTGGTCGAGCCGTCCGGACTGGACCGGACCCCCGACTGGACGTTCTTCGTGACTTCGCGAAGAAGGGTACTCACTACCGAGTTAGCCCTTGGGTGTCGATGTCGCGGTTGACCTGATGTCGATTCAACCGACACCAACCCGAGGAAGCGCACTAGATCGCGCCCATCACTCGAGCAGGTGACCGTACCCACTCCGAGCGAGACTGCGCCTCAAAGACTCGGAAGCCGAATGATCTCGAAGCCATACCTCAATGCCATGCTCTTGCTCGATCGAGAATTCCCGAGACAAATCTCAACCGATTTACCAGAGACGAGACAAACCGAGGCGCCGGCAACAGGAGAATCGGGAGCCGCGAACACGCTCCCCCAGAGTCGAGCATTGCTCATCGGGATTCACACGAGAGTTGCCGAGTGCGCCGACCGGAAACTTTCGGCGATTCCGGAATGGCATTTCACGATTGGGGAGCTCTCGACCAGCGCTTTCGCGCCTTCTCCGACGGCTCTCGGCAAAGGGGTGGGGGTGGACCTAAAACGAACGATTCACGCGGCACCGCGGGGGAGGGGAGTAAGACCCGCGGAGGGTTCAAACATTTTGCGAATCGCTCGAGCTAGCCTTCCGCATGACCAAAATCAAGATTGAGATCACGCTTGAGATCGACGAGGCTGAGTGGATGCAACGTCAGCATGTCGACATCGACGAGGTGCGGAGCTCGGTGCAATACAGGATCCACGAATTAGTCAGTGATTACATCTCGGGCGGAGATTTCGGTTTCGTGAGCAGGTCGACCCACACGCATCCGAAGCCCCGGCCATTGGGTCGAGGTCGTTAGACAACGACTTCTATCGTTGACGAGCCCTCTCAGCCTTCGCTTTCTTCAATCGGGAGCAGCGCACGGAGCTCTTTCGCATGCCGGAACGGCATTCCGCATGCCAAGGAGTACGTAACAATAAAGTCCGCGTCGAAGCCCTCACCGAGAAGTTCGTCGATGATCGGTGTTGCTTGGCGCATAGCGTACGCGTCTCGTTTCGAGAACCCTTTGTAGCCGGCGCGATTCAACTTGTCGAAAAGTGCGTCTTTTTCTGCGCTAACTCCTGGATGGTGTTGACCCGTTAGGACATTGAAGGCTCGGGTTGCCGCGGCAAAGCCGTCGAGGGTGGGACGGTGGAAGGAGACCAACCCAAGGACATGTCCAGCAGCTCTAGAAGCCGCGATCTCAAGCTCCTCATCACCTGGACCGTATGCCAGCACTGGTCCGCCACGGACTGTCGAGCGCCGATTTCGATGCGTGACAATGTTGCCGTTTGAGCTGTAAGCACGGACGTTCGGATCCTGGCGGGCGTCATTGACAAGGCACACGACGATCGAGCGTTCATTCCATGAACTTGTGTTTTCGTGTAGCCAATCTATGACCGGCACGGCGGAATCATCCAGTGCAATGTCATGCAGCCAGGGTATCCACGCAACGGTCAATTCTGGCCTCTTACTCATTGAGCCAGTATGTCAGCGACTTACCCGCGGTGGATTCGTTTCGATTGGTTTCGAGGTTGGCCCCAGGGTGGTCAGTAGTGACCACCCTGGGGGGCTCAGTAGTGAGCGGCCTTTGCCGAGCGGCTTTCGACGCCAAGGTCTGTTCGGAGGTGCGAACTCTTAGATCGGCTGTGTCGTCCAGGTCCTGCCGAAAGCGGCGATGCCCGTCTCCGTGGTCCCGACCTCGACCAGGCCACCTGATCCGACGTGCTTGCGGATGTCGGTCAGCCATAGGCGGTCCAGGTCCGAGTCAGGCAGGTGATCGGGATTGTCGACCCGCACGGTCGATACCTCATCACCGATCAGGATTGTCAGGTCGAGCCATGCGCGCTCGTTGACGTCCTTCTTGATGTGCGGGCCGAAGCGGCTGTCGAGGACGGATGCCATTGCCATGGTCTTGCTCCTTGCGTTCGTGGTGGTGGTCATTCGACGCCCCAGCTGCCGGCGTCGTGTGCTGCCGAGTTCACGGAGCCGGGTGCGTTGCCGAACCCTGGCTGTCCGCCGAACCCCGCAGTGAGGTCACTCTCTGACTGTCCTTCCAGGAGTGCAGCTGCGAAGTCCTTGCCGAGTCGGTCACTGCGACTCTTTGCCGATTCCTCAACCTCACTGGGCTGACGCAACTCCGGCGGTTCTGCTCCGTAGATTTCGAAGTGTGCTGAATCCCAGTCGATTCCTGCTCGATCCGTCGGCGTTCCGGGACTGTCGATAGTCGGGTCGAGATTCCAGAGTTCGGCCACCTCGTCTCGGTAATCGGTGGTGTCGGCGTACGCGTTCACTACGTCGGGCCAACGATTTTCCATTGCCACGTTGACTACTGCTCGAACGAGGAAGGTGTCTCCGGAGTTGATGGCGCGGTTGACCATCTCCAGTGCCTTCTGTTCGTTTCGGTAGAACGACTGAGGGTCGTCGGTGTAGTTGGTGGGAGTCAGTGCTCGAGCGCGGTCTTCAGCATCTCGCCAGGCGATCATGTCGGATCCGGTGAGATTGTTGATCGGTGGACCCCAGACCTTTCGCTCCAAGGTCTGTCGGTGGGCCTTCCTCTGCCACTCGTGCTTGCCCTTTAATTCGGACAGCGCCTCGGTGGTGTCGGCGTGCAGTGCCTTGATCTTCCGCGCCTTTGCGCGGTCGTTCAGATCCGGCTCCGATCGAATGCTGTCGAGCTGTACTCGGTAGGTCTCGGTGACCTTTTCAGCCTTGGCTTTGTAGTCGATAGGCATGGTGTGTCCTCTCTCGGTGGTTGTTAGAAACGGGATCCGGCACCAAGTGCGCGGGTGTTTTCGATCTGGCGGATGCGACGTGCGTTCTCTTCGACGTCGCGGGTGGTGAAGTTGTAGACGCTGGTCGGCTTGTCTGCGACCTTCATCAGTCGGTCGACTTGTGCGGTGAGTGCGCTGATGTCGGCGCTGCTTCCGTCGCCGCCTTGGCTGGCTCCTCGCATAAGGGCGAAGTCTCGGGAGAGGTTCAGCCGCTCGTCTGCTGTGAGCATCCATTCCTCGGCTCCTGAGAGGTTCAGGGCGGCGGTTCCGTGTGGGACGGGTCCGCCGTTGTCTCGCAACACTGTCGGGACGTTCAGGGCTTCAGCTAGACGCTTCTGCCAGTCGTCTCCGACCTGAGCGAGCATGTTCTGCCAGCCGGGAACTCCGGGTGTGGTCGGCAGCTGACCCTGAATCTCGGCCGTCGAGAACGTCGGGGAAGCAGCAGGAGTCGACTCGGGCTTCTTACCCATCAGCCCCTCCCAGTCCGTTGTCATCCAATGCGATTCGGTGACCTGCGACGGGAACTGTTCGAGGATGGCGCCGGCCACGATTCCGCCGACGTCCGATCCGAATTGCTTGAACCGGTCGTTGAGCGAGAACGTCTTACCGTCCTTGGCTTCCTTCGCGTCCTTGCGGGCTTGCTCGAGTCGGTTCTGCGCCGTGTAGACCGCGATATCGGCCTTTTCCTTGTCCAAAGACGTCGAGGTGGCATCGGCGTAGGTCTTGTCTCGGGACAGTTGAGCGTCGAGTACGGAAATCTCGGCATTGCGGATCCCGATCGCGTCCTCGGTCATTGCCCCTGTCAGGGCAGGTGCGGGAGCGATCGACGTTGCTGAGCCGGCTCCGTCTCGCTTCTGTTCGAGTTCCTTGACCTTGAGTTCTGCGCGTTGGACTTTCAGGTCTGCCTGCTGCCGGTCGGCGTCGCTCTTCTTGTCGTTGGCGTAGACGGCGTCTCGGTCCTCCTGAGCCTGGACGATTGCCACGCGAGCCGATTCGAGCGCGAGGGCGTCCTTCTCGGTCCAGGGATTGGTCGACGCCCCTGCGGTGTATGAGGCTCCCCCGGAGAGTGCCATCTGCACGGCCGGATTGAGCATGGTGTCAGGAAGGAAGAATTGGCGAGAGAACTGTGCGTCGTCGTACCCGGCTGCACTGCCACCGAAGGTGGATCCTGCATTGCTGCCGCCATTTTCGACGTCAACCCGGGAACCATCTTTCATGAACAACGTGCCCGCCATATGCTCCTGGCTCACACCGATCCGGAAGTGCCCCTCACTTCCTCCAGGTTGCATACCCTGCAGGTCGCCGCCAAGGATCGAGTAAGTCGTCCACAGTCGGCGAGGCTGCTGCCCCATGCCCGTTGCCGCAATATGGGACATGTACATCGAGCAGTCCCACGGGCCGTAGTTGTAGCCGATCCCAGCCTTGGCCCGGGCGAAGTTGATCATGTTATCGAGACCGTCAGAGCCAATGGCTCCGCCGTCTGCGAACTTCCCGACCTTGCCCTGCGACAACGCTTCTCGGAAGCGATACACCCCTGCCTGGCCACCGAGGTTGTCGACGTCCGTGGTGGTGAGAACGTGCTCGCCCGGCATACCGAGGATCGGTACCGAGTCTTTGCCGGGGATACCACCCTCGATGGGTCCGCCGAGAGCGCGCTCAGCTGCACCGAATACCCCGAACGGGAGAGGCGCCGAGAATGCAGGCGTCGGTACTGTCAGTTGAACGCCCTTGAGGTTGTCCAACGTCGTTTGGAAATATCCGAGCTTTGCGCGAGCGTCAGTGTCGTCGACGTCGATGTACGTACTCTTGCTTGGAGGAATCAGATTGAACTGGGTAATCAGTGCCGCAACAGCCTGCTCGGACCAGCCGAGATTCAACAACGTCTGCTGGAGGGCATCAATCTCGCGCTGAGATGCGGCTTCTGCAGCCGCAGCCGCGTCCTCGTGGGACTTCCCCTGTTGGATTGCCGATTGATAAGCAGCGTTGGCTACTCCATCGAATCCTGACATGACATTCTTCAGTTCGGAGTACAGTCGCGACCCTGCCGCGGTCGAGGTATCGATATTGCCGGCTGCATCAACTACGCCAGTGCCGGCTTCGCGTGCCGCCTCTCCGAATCCCCGCATAGCGTCGTTGATCGCTTGTTGAGCATCCTTGGTGGACAACTGATCTCCGCGAAGCTTTGCTAAGCCGCCGTTGAGGATGTCGATCTTCGAGGCTGCCCCGCCCGTGGATTCACCGAAGGCCCGCATCGTGCTCGACATCGTGCCCAGAGCTGTTGCGGTACCTGATGCGTCGATAAATCCTGCGGATAGATCAAGACGGCGCTGGGACTCGGCCAGCTTCCGAGCTTCCTCGTCGAGCTTCTTGAAGTCCGCCAACGCATTCGCCGCTTCATTGGCCTTGTCTTTTGCGCCGCCGATGTTGAAGAGCGATCCCAGGGCGGAGGATGCGAACCCTTCGGACCCCTTACCGACGCGCTGCTTGTTCACCTCGGCTTCGATCCGGGCTTGATCCTCGAGAACCTTCAAGGTTGCCTGCATTTCGGAGCGGGATCCTGCGAGGCCCTTCGCCGCTACGCCACCGGAGACTCCTACCGCTTCGAGGTATTCGACCAGGGAACGTCCGGTGCCTGCGAGCTTCGAACTCTCCAACGCATTCGCCGCTGCGCGTTGAGTGGTGGCGTTAAGGGCGCCATTGGACTCGTAGAGAGCCTTGCCGAGTTCTTCGGCGGACTGCTTGAGCATCCGATTGTGCTCGGCGGCCTTGCGCTGGTTGGCCGAATAGATCGAGAGTGCTGCAATCGCGGCGCCGATACCGATCATCCACGGTCCACCGACCGCGGATAGTAGATTTCCGCCCATGGTCTTGAGTCCGGTCCCGGCTGCGGCCAACGTACCGATTGCTGTACCGAATCGCTGGGCTCCGGTCGAGGCGGTCACGAATGATTGGCCGATCCGGGAGAGGCTTCCTTGTCCGGTGGCGAGAACCTGCATCGAGCCCGCGAAGCGTCCGACTCCTGCGCCGGCCTGGCCGGAGAGCGTGGTGAATGCTCGGAAGTTTCCGCCCGCCGTCTGGAGTGAGGTACCGAGAGTTCGGACTGTGCCCGGTAGGCCCTGGATTCGAGTTCCGAGTCCGTGTGCGGCGGTGGCCATCCTGCCCATACCGTCAGTACTTCGGGCCATGAATGCAGACGTGGCCATCGAGGCGACCTTGAGGGCAACGAGTCCGACCGCAACGGATTGGATGGGGCCCGGGAGAGCTCCGAACGCTCCGGCCGCGGTGGCGACAACACTGACGAGCGGCTGAATGGCATTGAAGGTGGTCGACACGACCCCCGTTGTGAGACTGAGGGTTCCTTGGAGGGTGTCGACGACGCTGCCAGACTCCATTGCACCTTCGGCGATGGACTTGAGTCCGTTGCCGACGCTGACGCCCATCTCGGCGAGGGATCGTCCTGTGCTGACGACGTTGTTGAAAGCGCCTTCGAGCATCGGCAGGTTGGTCAGGGATCCGCCGATGACCTCGTTCATTCCGACGAGAACGCCACCCGAATTGTCGAGCGCGATAGCGAACTGATCCATGGCGCCATCAGCGATTCCGACGACCGTGTTTCCGAAGCTGGTCAGAGGCCCGTCGATGAGTTCGAAGAGTTGGAGCTGGAAGCGCTCCGATGCATTGCCGGCGCGCTCGAATACTCCAGGCAGTCCCTGGTTCTGTGCTCCCGCGAGTTCGAGTGCTCCGCCTGCTCGGCCGACCGACTCGGCCATTGTGTCCCAGTTGCCGGCACCCTCGGACGCCATTGCCGAGGCAGCGCGCACGGCGTCTGTTCCGAATGCCGTTGCCGCAGCCGAGGCGAACTGCTCCTGCGTCATGTTCTGCTGAGCGTCGGCGAGCTGCTCGGTGATGGTGCGAAGTCCGACGAAATTTCCTGCGGCGTCGAATGCGCTGATGCCCAGGTCTTCAAGGGCTCCGGCCTGGACCTTGCTCGGTGAGGCCAGGGAAACAAGCATCGTCTTCAGGGAGGTTCCGGCGTCACTGCCGGCCATGCCGTTGTTGGCGAACAAGCCGAGCGCGGTGGAGGTGTCCTGCAATGAGATTCCGAGGCTGTGTGCGACGAGTCCCGATTGTGAGAGCCCCATTGCGAAGTCGGTGATTTCACCGCTCGCGGCGTTGGAGACGTTTGCGAGGGTGTCTGCTACGAGTGTTGCGTCCTTGGCTTCGAGGCCAAAGGTGTTCAGTGCCTGGGACTGGATCTCGGAGGCTTCGGCTGCCTCGATCTGCGCGGCTGCGGCGAGTGCGAGACTGCCCTTCGCGGCGTCCATCGACTGCTCAACGGAGAGGCCACCTTTGGACAACTCAGTCATTGCAGCGGCGGCATCGTTAGCGGAAGTGCCGGACAACTCGATGTCGTTACCGAGTTCCATGGCCTTCTTCTTGACCGCATCCATCTGCGCGCCGGTGGCCTGGGAGACGCCCGACATCTCATTCAGTGTCCGGGTGAACTCGACGCCTGTATCAATCACTGACTGGAAACTGATGGCTACGCCGGCAACTGCGGCTACTCCAGCCAGCTTGCCGGCGAAGCTCGAGGCGGCCTCACCTGCTGACTCGAGACCGCTCTCGAACTCCTCGTTGAATGGTCCGAGGTCTGCTGCGACCTCGACATCGATTCTTCCGCCTGCCATGCCATGTCCCGTCGTCACTTCGATAAGTGGCCGCGGTTCAGCGTGGATGAGCCTTCCGGTAATCCATCACCGTTGCGCGATCAAATGAAAGTGAGCGCCCGAAAAACCTTTTGGCTCCGAGTACCTCGGCTAGGCGTTGCGCCTGCCGGACAGATACTCCCAAAATGGTTGCAGCCGTTGCGGTGCTGATCCAGATCTGCTCTATATCAGATTCTTTCACAATCGGCGTGACTAATGCCTGTTCATGTCGCTCAAGCGACATCGAGTCGTTCTTCCGGAGTTCTGTCATGGCTTCGTCGAGCGCCTGCAACAGATCTCGGGTCGTGGGGCTGGGTGAGATCCCATCGCACCGAGACGAATCCCTAACCGCTTTGAAGACCAGGGCCCGACACTGAACCAGCGCCGGGCCCTGAAGCAGTACAACGCCTCCCGAGCGATGAATGCCGGGGTCAGTCGACATCGCGCCGCATGTACTCGAAGACAGCGGTTTTCACGTTCGAGTCGATGACATCGACAATCTGACTCGGCGACTGCCCCATGTCGTTCAACTTCCGCACGAGAGGATCGAACCCGAAGTTCATCAGCAACGCGATCAGGTGACTCGCCGTCGCGCTCCACTGCACGGTGCCGACCTTCTTCTCCGCCGCATTCAGAAGATCGACAACCTTGTTCGGATCCTGTGTCGCGTCGAGGACGTCTTGGAACAATTCCCATGCGTGCGCACGAACTTCGTTGAAGTCGGTTACCCCGTCGGGGAGTCCTTGGTCGTCGAGATGGAACCTCGTATCGGCCGCGTTGTCAGTCATGTTTCCTGCTTTCAGTTGAATGTTCGGTGGCGTCGACCAATTCGTTCGCGAGTCGGATCGCCTGCCTTGGGGTGAGCACGACGCCGATTCCGGTGCGCCCGAGATCGACTCGAATCCGCTTGTTGCTGTTGCGGGCTACCGTGAGCCCTCCCTCGACGTCCAGGATGAGCCTTGCCATCAGTTAGCCCGCCTTTGCGATCTCGGGACGTGCGAGCGAGTCAGGGCACTCGGCAGAGTGCACGCACCTCCGGCACAACCCACGTGCATAGTTCTTGTCGTCGCGGGATGCTTTGCCGTCCACGATGTCGTCGAACAACTCCCTATTCGTTCGACACCTGGCCTCAGGAAGATTGGGTCGATTGTCAAGAATCTCCGCAAGGAGAGACAGCGCCCCGGGTTCCTTCCGCGAGCCGGACCGAGTTCTCTGCGCGGTCATGCGGACCGGACCTTGTTCAGGACACATTCGAGGTGTCTGACGATGCCCGCGGGGAGTCGTTCATTGCACTCGGGGCACAGTCTGATCAGTGACGGGGTTCCGGTCCTTCGGTGGGGAATTTCCCCAGTCGGCTCATTCACGGGAGTGTGAGCCGACTGCAATTTCGCTCCAGTTGGCTCATCGGGTTTGCGCAGGTCAGCTCCAGTTGGCTCAGTTGGCTCAGTCAGCTCATGTGAAAGGGTTGGATGGTCCGGCTGAGCCGGCTGCACTGGCAGTGACCAGACCGACGTTCGAGGGAACCCTTCGAAGGCGTAAACGACCCCGAGTTTCTTCGCCGCGCGCTTGATGGTCGGTTCCGAGATGCCCTTCTTTCGGGCGTCGTCCTTGACCTGTTTTGCGGTCCGTTTGCCTTGCTCGGTGAGGTAGTCCTCGAGCCATGCCTCGGCTTCGGATCGGTCATCCAGGTCACTGTCGTCGGCGCCCTGAAGTAACTCTCGGGCGTCTCGTGTGGATTCGCCGAGCCATTCGATCCGTCCGACTTCTGCGTCACCATCTTCGGTGGGAATTGTGGTGGATACGATCTGCGCTTCCATCGACCGCGTTCTCGGTGCGAGATTACCTTTGGTGTTGGTCACCACCAGGTGCCCACTGTCCTCGTCGAGCGCTACGGAGAGAACCGAGCGCGCAACTTGCGACCATGCGATCGAGCCGAGGATCAACTTGCCGGTATCTGCCCCGTCGCGCTTACCGAAGTGACACAGGCCGAAGACGACACAGTCACGTCGTGCAGCCAACTGTGCCAATGGTTCGAGATACTGACGAACCGCTCGATCGTCCTTGCCCGACAACTCCGCCGACATGCTTGACGTGGCGGCATCGAGCACCACTATGGCCATGTCGTATTTCGTGACCAAGTCTTCGAGAGCGAGCGTGTCGAGCGGCAAGATCAGCGTTCCAGAGTCACTCATCTCCGTCTGCACGTCAACGAAGAAAACCCGGTCCATGTCCGCGCCGGCCGCTTTCAGCCGCGGTGCGACGGTGAACTCCCTGGAGTCCTCGGTATGGACGTAGAGGACATTCCGAGGCGTGCCGAACAGTTCTCCTTCGAGTGCTCCGCGGGTGATTGCCGCGCAGATACTGCCCGCAATCGTCGACTTACCCAACCCCTCACGCCCTGCAAGCAGGGTCAGTGAGCCGGTGGGGATCCAGTCGGGCATGATCCAGGTGACTCGTCGGGTCTGAACCTCCGAGCCTCGCGTGACCTTGAGTCTGCGGCCCCGACCGACGCTCATGTCGAGCGGCTGAAACTCATTGAGCCCATAACCAGCAGCGACATGATCGGCAGCGTCCTTGCCCTGCGCTGCGTGAACGACGACGACCCCGTTTGCGAGCGGTTCGAGGATCTCGTAGACCTGCTGGGCGTGCTTGTCGCCAGGTGCATCGTTGTCGGCCACGATGATCACTACGTGACCCGTCAGTGGAGTCCAGTCGAATCGATTGGCCTTGCCAGCGCCCATCGCGGAGCACACTGCAACTGCGCCTACCGATTCCAGTGCATGGACGTCCTTCTCGCCCTCGACCACGTAGACCGGTGATCCGGTCTGATGCTGGTCGAGCCGCTCGACGCGGTAGAGCGCAGTGCCGGAAGTGTTCCCAGCCTGCCGAAACTTCTTGGTTGGGGACCGATGGACGGTGCGGCCGTCGCCGTAGGAGTACGTCACCCCTTTCGGATCATCGAACAGGGCCGCTGTCGTGAGTCCAACCGCAGCAAGAACCTGCTCTTTTTCGTCGGCGTGGCTATTCATCAGGACTTGGCCGGAAATCTGCCGGAAGGTGACAGATCGATCGCTGTCGGAGTGTCCGGGAGCCTGCGCTGATGCGCTGTCGCCGTTGTCCTTCCAGATGAGACCGTTCTCTTGCCACTTGCCCCGAAGGACATCGAGCGCAGTCATGCAGCACCGCCGTTGGCCATCGGCTTTGCGGCCTTCGCTGTACGGCGCCAGACGCGAGCCGGGGAATCCCAGTCCCCGGGGATCGCTCGGGGTCCGTAGGAATGGAACTCGACATAGCCCTTGCGATTCAGTTCGCGAATCAGAGCGCCGAGACGTGACGGCTTGTCATCTGCATAACCAGGTAGATCCTCCGCGAGCTGAGCGGCGGTGAACTCTGTGCCAGTGGGCATTCCATCCAGCCGCTGCAATGCAAGCGGCCAGAGGTCGGGGTGCGCTGCAAGCAACGCATTATCAGGTCCGTAGGGGATAGAATTACGTGGAGGCATTTGGGCGTGCTTTCTCGAGGGTGAAACGGGGCTGGTCTTCCGAGCTGGAGGGCCAGCCCCGTTTCGTGTGTCAACCAGGAATTCCGCGCCAGGCGTTGTTAACGGATCGAATATTTTTAGGGTGCGTGTGCTGGATTCGGTTGCATCAGAGCGCCTCTCGAATCTCTGCGGCCGTGCGGATCTCGGACTCGTCGCGGACGAGAGTGCGAATCTCTTCGCCTTCTGCTTCGCCAAGGGTGAGAGCGAGTTCGGTGATGAGATCTACCGACTCCGCAATCGAGAGCGTGAGGTTCAAGTCATGGGCGAACCGAATGTTGACCTGATTGCGCTCTGTAAGAGCAACTTCCAAAGGCTCTATCGTCGTGCTGGTATGTGTCACGTGTGCCATCTCAAGCCACCTGCTCATGCTCGATCAGTGGTGCCTGCTCAGTCATCCGCTTCAGGCGGGACGCGTACTGGACACGCTCGAAATCAGTCGCAGCCCGGATTGCCATCGCAACTTCATCGCGGGAATCGACTCTGATCGCTATTACCGAGTACCAATAGGACGCTCGGGCGTTCCGAACACGCTTCCAACCCGTTGCCTTGTACATCTTCTCGGCGGAACGGAAAGACACTTCCGCCGCGCCGAGCAGGCGAGCGAGTTCTTTCGGCGAGGTGTCCTCGAACGGCCAAGCATGGATGTTGCCCGAGTCGTAGACGGCGATGGAACCGATCTCCTTCATCAGTAGACCGTCATCACTTCGGTAGTAAACAGCGCGATCTTGTTGCTCTCCGAGGACGATTCCGAGCGCTCGCAAGTCGTCAGCAGTGCTCGGATCTACGGACGGGCATAGAAACCAGGTAGTCATCAGGCCACCTCCGTAAATCCGGCGCCGTGGCTGAAGCGGACAATCAGAGCGGAATCGGCCAGCACCGCCGACAGTTCCTCTGCCTCATCGAACGACAGACGGAGAGAGGGGTTCTCATCTCCGGGAAGCGTGACCTCGATACCACCGTTCTCGGTGACTGCAACGGAGACTTCCTGCTTGCGTCCGAGGTTGTCTCGGTGAGATCCAACTCTCACTTCCGCGCTGAAAACGCTGGGTTGTACAATGGTGGTCACTGAATCTCCTTCGTAAGGGTTGGGGTTCTGGACGGCATCGGTCGCAATTGGGACTGCCATCCCGCGGTCGATGCCGTATCTGTGCATTTGGTGTACGCGCAACGCGATCAAGCTTCGAGGCGTTCGATGTACTCGCAGAGTGCCGCTTCCGACACAAGACGACGCTTGCCGATCGTGACGCTCCTGATCGCGCCAGACTTGATCAATCCAAAGAGCGTTGTCCTGCCAATTCCAAGTCGATCCAGAGCCTCTGGGATGGTATGGAGACGTGCCTGCTGTTTTGACATTTGATCCTCTTTCATCGGTTTGATTACTGGCATGGAGTCATCGGTCGGTCGCCACCTATCGCGCGACGCCGCCGCGTACGTGGTTGGTTTCCTGCGCTGCCAGCCATTCGTTCAGCTTCGAGAGTTTGTAAACGACCCTCGCCGGCCCCATGACCATCGACTCGGGTCCAGCATTGATGTGGCGCCAGTACCTCAAGGTCGCTGTGGGAACGCCCGTTAGGTCGCTCACGTGCTTGGTGGTCAGGTACTTCTCGGTGGGCGCTGCGATGGGGGAGTGGATGTCTGGCATGTCGAAACTCCTGTTGGATTGATTGGCGTGCAACGTAGTGATGGGGTCTTCATCACTACGTTGTTTCTACACCAACCAGATTGCGTTCGCAACGTGGTGTTGTGTGGCGCATCATCCTGTTGGTACCGTTGGGGAATGGCACCTACTGAAGAGTTCGATCCATGGTCCTGGGATGACTACGGATGGGAAATGAACTTCGTGGCCCAGATGCAGGCGCGCAGGGAAGCGAAGGGATGGTCTCAGACGGAATTCGCTAAACGCCTTTCCGCTGAAGGGCTTCGGTTCCACCAGCCGACCGTCCAACGCATCGAATCGGGCGAGCGACCGTTGAAGCTAACGGAGGCGATCAAAATCGCTGAAGTTCTCGATACAAGGTTGGAGGTCATGCTTCGGGCGGCGAGCGTTCCTATGGTGTATGACGAGCTTGCCGAGTACCTTCGCCCGGGCGCGTTCGACAGCGAGATTCGGGACGCCGAGATGCTGGAGAATCAGATCGATAACAACATTCGCATGGCCAATGAGCTCGTCGACGCTTACCACGAAGCGGTCACGCACTCACCGAGTCATCAGGTAGACAAGCGCCTCATGAATGTGGCGAACGCGTTTATCGACCTCAATGACAGCCTCCTCGATCACGTTGAAACGACCACCATGATGGTCAAAGAGGCTGCGCAGAAGTTCGGGGCACTTCCACGCGAATATCCAATGAGCCTGAGGGACCGCGATGACAGCACCCAAACGCAATAGGCGCGCCGGTGTCGAGGACCTCTGGAGAGATTTGCCCCGACCTCGACCGCTACTTGACGAAAACGGCAACCAACTTCATGACGACGACGGCGCTCCCCTCATGACGCTGCGCCCGAAGTTGTACGGAAAAGGGAAACGCTGGCGCGCGAGATACGTCGACCACCAGAGTGGCGAGCACACGAAGAGATTTGATCGCAAGGTTTCTGCGCAGAATTGGCTCGACAGCGCGACTGCAGCTTTGGAGCAGGGTACTCACGTCGCCCCACGTGACGCACAATTGACAGTCGAGCAGTGGTGTGATCAGTGGTTACTCGGCTATTCGGTTCACCGTGACTCGACCGTCAGGCAAGCTCGGACACACATTGCGCAGATAAACGCAGCGTTCGGCGGAATGCAGTTGGCGGCTGTCAGACCTTCGGCGGTCAAAACGTGGACGGCACAGCTGAAGGCGGAAGGTTTCGCTGACTCGTACGTATACGCGTTGCATTCGCGCCTAGCGCAGATTCTCGGCGACGCGGTTCATGACGGGTTGCTCGGGCGTAATCCATGCTCACGTCGGACGTCGCCGCCAATGGGGCGAGCAAAGATGTATGTGATCACGACTGAGCAACTGTGGGCAGTGCACGACGCAATGCCGGCGCATTATCGAGTGGCAATCCTGCTCGGCGCGTTCGCAGGCCTTCGGATCTCCGAAGCGGCCGCGACGCTCGTCGATGATGTCGACTTCATCAGGGGAGTAGTTCACCCGAAACGGCAGTGGCCGGACAAGCCATTGAAGACGCAGGGGAGTGACGCGGCGATACCGGTGCCGCAGTCTCTCGCACTCATGCTGGCGGCGTCGGTACAGCAGTGGCCCCATGAGCACATGGTCACAAACGGCGAGGGGAAGGCCGCGGGGCCGTGGTTGATCGAACGTGCGTTGCGAGCGGTGAAGGACTCGGGGGAAATCGACCTACCGGACGAGTTCACATTCCACGACTTGCGGCACTATCTCGCCTCGCTGCTCATTGCCTCGGGCGCGGATATCAAGACCGTCCAGGCTCGACTGCGGCATGCGAGCGCGAAGACAACGCTCGACACTTACGGTCACCTGTGGCCGGACGCAGACGAATCCACCCGCTTGGCGATCGATGCTGTGATCGCGAAGCGGATGGACTCGGCTGAATCTTCTGCGTACTGACTGCGTACCGAGAGGGTATTTCCACCCTCCCGATGCAGGTCAGCGAGTTAAGCGGATCACACGTCGTAGTAGAGCTCGAACTCGTACGGGTGCGGACGCAGGTTGACCGGAGCGATTTCCTGCTCGCGCTTGAGCGAGATCCAGGTCTCGATCAGGTCGGTGGTGAAGACGCCACCCTCGGTCAAGTACTCGTGATCGGCTTCGAGGCGGTTGATGACCGTCTCGAGGCTGGTCGGAGCCTGCGGGATGTTGCGAGCCTCCTCCGGGGGAAGCTCGTAGAGGTCCTTGTCGACCGGAGCCATCGGCTCGATCTTGTTCTTGATGCCGTCCAGGCCGGCCATCATCTGTGCAGCGAAGTTGAGGTACGGGTTACCCGAGGAGTCGGGTGCGCGGAACTCGAGACGCTTTGCCTTCGGGTTGTTGCCCGTGATCGGGATACGGACAGCTGCCGAGCGGTTGCGCTGGCTGTACACGAGGTTGATGGGGGCTTCGTAGCCCGGCACCAGACGGTGGTACGAGTTGATCGTCGGGTTGGTGAAGGCCAACAGCGACGGAGCGTGGTGCAGGATGCCGCCGATGTAGTGGCGAGCCATGTCCGAGAGGCCTGCGTAGCCGGACTCGTCGTGGAAGAGGGGCTTGCCGTCCTTCCACAGGGACTGGTGGACGTGCATGCCCGAGCCGTTGTCACCGAAGAGCGGCTTCGGCATGAAGGTCGCGGACTTGCCGTGCTGCCAGCAGGTGTTCTTGACGATGTACTTGAACAGCTGCAGGTCGTCAGCAGCTGCGAGCAGCGTGTTGAACTTGTAGTTGATCTCCTGCTGTCCGCCGGTGCCGACCTCGTGGTGGCCGCGCTCGAGCTCGAAGCCCGCGTTGGTCAGGTTGGTGGAGATTTCGTCGCGCAGGTCCACGTAGTGGTCGTACGGAGCGACGGGGAAGTAGCCGCCCTTGGCGCGAACCTTGTAGCCGAGGTTCGGGGAGCCGTCGGCGTTGGTCTCTGCGCCGGTGTTCCAGGAACCGGAGATGGAATCCAGCTCGTAGAAAGCGGAGTTCATGCCGGAGTCGTAGCGAACCGAGTCGAAGATGTAGAACTCGGCCTCGGCGCCGAAGAATGCGGTGTCCGCGATGCCGGTGCTGACCAAGTACTCCTCGGCCTTGCGGGCAACGTTGCGCGGGTCGCGGCTGTAGGACTCACGGGTGAACGGGTCGTGCACGAAGAAGTTGATGTTGAGGGTCTTCGCCTTGCGGAAGGGGTCGATCTGCGCCGTGGTGACGTCGGGAAGCAACATCATGTCGGACTCGTGGATCGACTGGAATCCGCGGACCGAAGATCCGTCGAATGCGAGGCCGTCCTCGAACACGTCCTGGTTGAAAGCAGACGCCGGGATCGAGAAGTGCTGCTGGACGCCGGGCAGGTCGCTGAACCGAATGTCGACGTACTCGATGTTCTCGTCCGCGATGTACTTGATGACCTCTTCGGCCGTGGTGAACGCCACGCTTGTGCTCCTTAAGTCGCTTCAGCCAAGTGATGTCGGTTGAATCCGTCGAGGCAGACGGTAGGGAGCTGGTGTTGCCCGCTCGTCAACCCTTTGTTTCGGCAGTGTTACGCGTCGCAGCATCCTGGGGATTTCCGAAGTCCATGTGACCGGCCACACAGTTAAAACCCGGCAAATCTGGACTACGGTGCTGCGACGCCTATCCTGGACAGCATGGCACGTATCACCGGAACTTGGCTCTCTGGGCCGCAAGCAGCTTTGCCGAAGAGCACGGACGGCCGTGAGCAGTCGTACCGTGGCGAGTTCCTCGGTTTCCCTCAGGAGGGGCCGGGTTCGCTGGTCGGTTCGGGCCGTCGTATCGCCGCACTGTTGGTGGATTGGGTCATGGCCGTGGGAGTGGCCTCGCTCATCACCGGAGACTTCTTCGACGGTATGACCTCGACTGTCACGCTGATGGTGTGGTTCGCCGTCGGTGTCGTCACTGTGGCTCTGTTCAACTTCACCCCGGGGCAGTTCGTCCTCGGACTTCAGGTTGCGCGAATCGAAGGCCCGATCCGAGTGGGCTTCGTTCGCGCGTTGGGGCGTCAGGCGCTGCTGGTGTTCGTCATTCCCGCGACCATCACCGACATCGACGGTCGCGGTATGCAGGACCGCGCGACCGGCACTTTGCTCGTGAAGTCGCGCTGACACAAACTTCTCGAACGAAGAAAGACCCGGGTCCGTATGGGCCCGGGTCTTTCGTTTGCTGTGGGGGAGTGTCAGCGACGACGAATGGTTCGCTGCATTCCCTTCATCTTCGCGCCTCCGGGCATCGGGCCCTTGGGAAGCGCTGCTCCGCCGCCGCGTGCGCTGAGCGCAGCGAGGCGACCTTCGATGTTGTCCATGCGCTTGGTGTCGATGTTGCGGGGCAACTTGTTCAAGTAGCGCTGGAGCTGCGAGAGCGGAACCTGGCCCTCGTCGTTTCCGATGATGATGTCGTAGATCGGGGTGTCGCCGATGAGGCGGGCAGTCTTCTTCTTCTCCTGCGCGAGGAGGCCCTTGACGCGTTGCGGCGAACCCTCGGCGACGAGGATGACACCCGGCCGTCCGACGACGCGGTGAACGGCGTCGAGCTGGGTGGTGCCGGCGACGGCATTCGTGACGCGCCACGCGCCCTGCATGTTGTCGAGCGCCCACGCAGCGGCACCGGCCTGGCCTTCAGCCTTCTTGTACACCGATTTCTGGACGCGGCGACCGAAGATGATGAAGGCGCCGAGGAGTCCGAGAACGATGCCGATCGGCAGCAGGAACCACTGAAGGCCCCAGATGAGACCGACCAGGAAGAAGACCAGAGCAGCACCGACGAGGGTGCCGATCATCAGCGGCAGGAGGAGCTTGTCGTCCTTGCGCTGCATCTGGAATGCCTGCCAGAGCTGAGTTCTACGTTCCTTGGAAGCCTGCTTGCGGGCAGCCTTCGCTGCAGCCTTTGCCTCTTTGGTGGGTTTGCCCTTACCGGATTTGCTGCCGTTCGCCATGTACCCAGGATACGTCCATTGCTGTGCGCCTTTACTAACCGCCCGCGGTTAATAAAGGCGCACAGCAGAAAGTGGATCAGCGATTCAGGCGCGCCATGAGTGAGCTGGCTTCCTGGGAAGCGTCTCCGCCCTCGGTCAGATGACGCTGCGCCTCGGGCAGTTCACGGCCGTGATGTGCCATGGCCTGCGCATACAGGCGTCCGGCGCGGTATGACGAGCGAACCAACGGACCGGCCATGACGCCGGCGAAGCCCATCTCTTCTGCAGCCTTGGAGTGTGCGACGAACTCCTCGGGCTTGACCCACCGCTCGACGGGGTGGTGCCGGGGCGAGGGTCGCAGGTACTGGGTGATGGTGAGGATGTCGCAACCGGCGGCGTGGAGATCTGCCATCGCTTCGGTGACCTCTTCAGGGGTTTCGCCCATACCGAGGATCAGGTTGGACTTGGTGACCAGGCCGTAGTCGCGTGCTGCCGTGATGACGTCGAGGCTGCGCTGGTACCGGAATGCCGGACGGATCCGCTTGAAGATGCGGGGGACGGTCTCGAGGTTGTGTGCGAGTACCTCGGGGCGTGAGGCGAAGACCTCGTCGAGCAGTTCGGGTTTGCCGTTGAAGTCCGGAACCAGGTTCTCGACGCCGGTGCCCGGGTTGAGTTCGTGGATCTTGCGGACGGTCTCGGCGTAGAGCCAGGCGCCGCCGTCGGGGAGGTCGTCGCGGGCGACGCCGGTGATCGTGGAGTACCGAAGCCCCATGGCCTGAACGCTTTCCGCGACGCGACGGGGCTCGTCGCGGTCGAGGGCTTCGGGCTTGCCGGTGTCGATCTGGCAGAAGTCGCAGCGGCGTGTGCACTGCTCGCCGCCGATCAGGAACGTGGCTTCGCGGTCTTCCCAGCACTCGTAGATGTTGGGGCAGCCTGCTTCCTCGCAGACGGTGTGCAAACCTTCACGCTTGACCAGGCCCTTGAGCTCCGTGTACTCGGGGCCCATCTTTGCGCGGGTCTTGATCCAGTTGGGTTTGCGTTCGATGGGCGTCTCCGCGTTTCGGATCTCGAGGCGGAGCAGCTTACGTCCTTCTGGGGCGATAGTCACGGGGACGATCCTACGCCCGGTGATTACTGCAACGGGGTTCGGGCGAGCCCGTCAGCTGTACTGAACGGTAGTAAAAGTCGGAGTAGGCGAGGCGCTTTCGAAGGTGACGCGCTCGACGTTCCGTTCGGTGACGGGCATGGTTCCGTCGAGAGCAGCGATCACTGCCTCGGTCACAGCGGGAGTGACTTCGTCCACGGTGACGTCGCGACCGAGTTCGTCCGACAGCGTCGTCACCCCGGCGTCACGGATGCCGCAGGGAATGATGTTGTCGAATCCGGTCAGGACCGAATTGCAGTTCAGGGAGAAGCCGTGCAGTGCCACGCCACGTTGGACGCGCACGCCGATGGCAGAAACCTTGCGCTCGGGCTTCCATTGCCCGTTTGCGAGTTCGGCGGGCAGCCAGACGCCGGAGCGGCCGTCGATGCGCCCGCAATTCAGCCCGAGGTCCGTGCACACCGTGATCAGTGCTTCCTCGATGCGTCGGACATACCGCACCACGTCGATCGGCTCGGCCAGTTTCACGATCGGATATCCGACCAGCTGGCCGGGGCCGTGCCAGGTGATCTTCCCACCGCGGTCGACGTCGATGACAGGTGTGCCGTCGACGGGACGGTCTTCGGGTTCCGTGCGTCGACCTGCCGTGTACACCGGCGGGTGTTCGAGGAGCAGTAGCGTGTCCGTTCCGATGTCGTCTGCCCGCGCTGCCGCGAGCTCACGCTGGCGGTCCCACGCGGCGTTGTAGTCAGTCAAACCGAGTTGCTCGACGGTGATCGGCAGTTTCGAGAACCGGGCGGAAACGTCAGCGCTGCTCATGGACGTAGAGGTTACGCCCGACTTCGGAATCATCCGAGTGCGGCCGCCAGCGCTTCGCCGATCGTGTTGTGGCGGAAGGAGAATCCCGCCTTTTCCAAGGCCGCGGGAATGGCGCGCTGGCCACCGAGGATGCCACTCTTGGCGAATTCTCCGATCAACGCTTCGAGTGCGAACCCGGGAACGATCCAGGGAGCCGGTCGGTGGACCGCACGGGACATGGCGTCGTTGAACTGGGCGTTGGTGACCGGTGCCGGACCGGTCAGGTTGACGGGACCGGAGATTTCGGAATTCGTGAGCGCGAACTTGATCGCGTCGCACTCGTCCTCGAGTGAGATCCACGGAAAGTACTGGCGACCGTTGCCCAGTCGCCCACCGAGACCGAACGAATAAAGGCGCCGAAGCCGACCGAGCATGCCGCCGTGGGGTGAAATCACGACGCCCGAGCGCAGATTGACCACGCGGGCTCCCGCCTTGTGTGCGGGCTCGGTGGCAATTTCCCAATCGCGACACGTCGTGGCGAGAAAGTCGGTGCCTGCCGGCGAATCCTCGTCGACGATCTTGTCGCCGGTGTCGCCGTAGTAGCCGACGGCGCTCGCGTTGGCGAGTACGGGAACCTTCTGACTTGCGACAGCTTCGGCCAGGACATCGGTCGCGACGATGCGGCTGTCACGGATCGCCTGCTTGTAGGAACCCGACCACCGTTTGTCGCCGATGCCGACGCCGCAGAGGTTCACGACGGCGTCAGCGCCCTGTAGGACGGAGAGGTCCAGACGGTCCTGGTCCGGGTCCCAACGCGATTCGTCGGGTCCAGCGGTCGAGCGTCGCACGAGACGTACGACGTCGTGGTTGTCGGAGCGCAACGATGACACCAAGGCCGTTCCGATCAAACCGGACGAGCCGGCGATGACTACTCGCATTCGGAAAGCCTCCTTCGATTCAGCCTGCTTCGATATCCGACCGTGTATATCCGACCGTACTGAAAAAGCCGGGGCGCCACCTCCTGATGGAGATGACGCCCCGGTCGGCCGAGCAGTTGCTTACAGGCCCAGATCAGCTTCGAACGAGGCTTCTTCCAACCGCTGCTTCACAGTGGTGAGGAATCGGCCGGCGTCGGCGCCGTCGACCAGACGGTGATCGTAGGTCAGCGGCAAGTAGATCATCGAGCGAACGCCGATGGACTCGTTGCCGTTCTCGTCGGTGACCACCATCGGGCGCTTGACGATCGCGCCGGTTCCGAGCATGGCCGCCTGCGGCGGTACCAGGATCGGGGTGTCGAACAGCGCGCCCTGGCTGCCGATGTTGGTGATGGTGAAGGTTCCACCCGAGAGCTCGTCCGGCTTCAGGCCACCCGAGCGTGCACGCTTCGCGATGTCGGCGATGGCGCGAGCCAAACCGGCAAGGCCGAGATCGCCGGCGTTGTGGATGACGGGGGAGAGCAAGCCCTGATCGGTGTCCACTGCGATGCCGAGGTGCTCAGCGTCGTAGTAGGTGATCTGCTTGGCAGCCTCGTCGTAGCTGGCGTTGATGTTCGGGTGCGACTTCAGCGCCTCGACGACTGCCTTGGCGAAGAACGGAAGGAACGTCAGGTTGACGCCTTCGCGCTCGATGAAGCCGGCCTTGGCGCGGGTCCGCAGGGCGACGATCTTGGTGACGTCCACCTCGAAGGTCTGCGTGAGCTGAGCGGTGTTCTGCAGCGACTCACGCGTCTTGGTGGCCGTGATCTGCCGAATACGGTTGGCCTTCTGCGTGGTTCCGCGCAGGTGTGCCAGTTCCGGTCGGACGCCTGCGGCTGCGGTGGCGGCCGGTGCGGCCGCGGGTGCTGCAGCAGGAGCAGCGGCGGCGGGAGCCTTCTTGGCCTCCGCAGCGGCGAGCACATCCTGCTTGCGGATGCGGCCGCCGACGCCGGTGCCGGTGACGGTCGCGAGGTCGACGCCGTTGTCCGTGGCGAGCTTGCGCACGAGCGGGGTGACGTACGGGCTGCTGTCGCCGGAAGCTGCGGGTGCGGCCGCCGGTGCGGGAGCTGCAGCAGGCTTCGGAGCGGGTGCGGCCGGTGCGGCAGCAGGCTTGGGTGCCTCAGCCTTCGGTGCTTCGGCCTTCGGTGCTTCAGCCTTGGGTGCCGGCGGAGCGGCCGGTGCTGCGGGAGCGGCCTTGGGTGCCGGAGCCGCGGCGGGTGCGCCGGATCCGACGACGGCCAGCTGGCCACCGATCTCGACGGTGTCGTCTTCCTGTGCATTGATCTCGAGCAGGATTCCGGCGACGGGGGACGGGATTTCGGTGTCGACCTTGTCGGTCGAGACTTCGAGCAGCGCCTCGTCGACGGCAACCTCGTCGCCGACGGCCTTGAGCCAGCGGGTGACGGTGCCTTCGGTGACGGACTCGCCGAGGGCGGGCATCGTCACGGCGGTGCCTTCAGCGGAACCGCCGGAAGCAGCGGGTGCCTCGGCGGCGGGAGCTTCTTCGGCGGGAGCTTCGGCAGCCGGGGCTTCCTCGGCGGGAGCTTCCTCTGCGGCGGGGGCGGGCGCCTCTGCCTCGGGTGCTGCGGCTTCGCCGGCTTCACCGATCTGGGCGAGCTCGCCACCGATTTCCACGGTGTCGTCTTCCTGCGCGACGATCTTGGTCAGGACGCCGGCGACGGGAGACGGAATCTCGGTGTCGACCTTGTCCGTGGAGACTTCGAGCAAGGGTTCGTCGACTTCGACCGTGTCTCCTTCCTGCTTGAGCCACCGTGTGACAGTTCCCTCGGTGACGCTCTCACCTAGGGCTGGCATCTGGACGGAGAAGGCCATGTCTTTTGACTCCTCGACAGTTGTGTTCGGGTTGTTGAATTTTGTCGACTTGTGGTCGTAATGCATTGTGCTCGAGTGGCGCGCGACGTGCGGCTACTTGTAGCTATTTTGCCGATGTCGACGCGCGGGCGCGGCGTCACCGTCGTTCATCTTTCCATTGATACGCCGGGCGTGTCCGATGAGGGGGATGCCGTCCGTTTCGGGTGTGTCGGCTACTGGCGAGTAGGTATGCGTTGGGGGTCCGGCTGTAACGTCGTAAGCGGACCAAACGGTATGTCGTGCGCAGGCACAACGGACATCGCCTGGCAAACTTGACATATCGCCGGGGTGCATCCGCGGCGTCGGTACCGAGGAGGGTACGACCGTGGGACTGTTCGATCGTTTCAAGCGTTCGCCGAGTGCGGCTCAGGCAGCAGCGCAGAGTGATGCGGATCATCTGGCGAATTGGGCGCATTCGCACGAAGGCGTCGAGGCCTATGTGGAACCGCAGACGACGGTGACCGAGGTGACCGTTGTCCTCGTCGCGAAGGACGGGGAGTGGACTCGTCGTCGTGTCGGCGGCGAACGTGGTGCCCGCAAATTGGGACAAGACCTGAAGATCCCCGTCTACGACGTCCGAAAAACGGGATATCCGCAGCGTATGCGCGATCACGACGAGCGTAATCGAATCGAACGCAAGCGGGCCCGAGAGCAGGAATTGCGCGACGGCGCCTGAACTGCTGTGCGCCTTTATTAACCTCCCGCGGTTAATAAAGGCGCACAGCAAGTGGTCAGCCGTTGACCGCGATGTCCTCCAGGACCGAGATCATCGTGCGAACCGGAACGCCGGTGCCGCCCTTGCCGGTGTAACCCCACGGCCCTGACGTGTTGTACGCAGGACCTGCGACGTCGATGTGCGCCCACTGGACACCCTCGGGAACGAATTCCTTGAGGTAGTGAGCGGCGACCAGCATGCCGCCCCAGCGGTGCGGGGTGACATTGGCCATGTCGGCGACCTTGGAGTCGAGATCTCCGCGCAGTTCCTCGGGCAGCGGCATGGCCCAACCGTTCTCGCCGACGCTCTGCGAGATGGAGGCGACGCGGTCACGGAACTCGTCCGTGCCCATGACGCCGGGGGTGCGGTTGCCGAGCGCCACCATCTGCGCACCGGTGAGGGTTGCGGTGTCGATCATGTAGTCGGGGTTGTCCTCACCCGCGCGAACCATCGCGTCGGCCAGGATCAAACGGCCCTCGGCGTCGGTGTTGACGACCTCGATGGTGATTCCGCCGTACTGGGTCAGCACGTCGCCGGGACGCTGCGCGGTTGCGGACGGCATGTTCTCGGCCATCGGGACGTATGCGACGACGTTGACGGGCAGACCGAGCTTGGCGGCAAGCACGACGGTGGAGATGACGGCTGCGGCGCCGCCCATGTCCGAGGTCATGTTCTCCATCCCGGCGGCAGGCTTGATGGAGATTCCGCCGGTGTCGAAGGTGATGCCCTTGCCCACCAGTGCGACCTTGCGGGCTCCACGCTTCTTCGACGCGTATTCGAGGCGGACGAGACGAGGCTGGCGTGACGAGCCCTTGCCGACGCCGATGATTCCGCCGTAGCCACCCTTCTCGAGTGCCTTCTCGTCGAGCACCTGGACGGTGAGCCCGGCCTCGACGCCCAGTGCCTTGGCGCGCGCGGCGAACTCGGCGGGGTAGAGGTGGCTCGGGGGAGTGTTGACGAACTCGCGTGCGGTGGCGACGGCCTCGGCGATCGCTGCCGACCGTGCCAGCGTTGCCTTGGTCTCCTTGGTGCGCGGCGAGGGCACCAGAAGTTCGACGCGGGCCAGTGGCTGCGAATCAGGACCGGGAGCCGTCATGGACGACTTGAATTCGGTGAAGCTGTACGCGCCCAACGCAAATCCCTCGGCGGCTGCGCCGAGATCGAGGATCGAGAGCGTGGTTGCGACGGTGTCGATGCCGGACAGTGAGCGCGCTGCAGCACCCGCGGACTTGCGGATCTGCTCACTGTCGAGTTTGTCGGCGGAGCCGAGTCCGACGGCGAGGACGCTGGTGACCGACAGCGCGCTCGGTGCCGGGACGCGGGTGAGCTGCTCGGCCTTGCCGGTGGCGCCGACGGCGATGAGGCTGTCGAGGATCTCGGCGAGCACGTCTTCGGCGACGATGCCTTCGCTGAGTGCGATCTCGGGGCCGTCCGGACCCGACGTCAGACCGACGACCAATATCTCTGCGCGCTTGGCGACTGTGCCGGCGAGAACGAGGTCGGGTCCCAACGATCGGGCTGTGCGAGTGCTCAAGGTGTCTCCTGTGAGGTGAGTGTGCGACGCGTCCGGTTCTGGCGGATGCCTGAGTCGATGTTAGGCCCTTTGCCGTTTGCGGACGGGGCGATCGTCGCGGCCGGGTGAGCTCTCGCTGCGGACATGTTTCGATCGGCGAAGTCCGATAGGTTGTGGGCCATGACCGACGAACAACTGTTGCAGGGCCCGATCCACCCCGTCCACGTCGAACTCGGCGCGACGTTCGCGCCGTTCGGGGGATGGCAGATGCCGGTTTCGTACGCCGGCGTCGTGGCCGAACACACCTCTGTGCGTGAGAGTGTCGGACTCTTCGACGTCAGTCACCTCGGCAAGGCCGTCGTGCGTGGCGCGGGCGCCGCAGAATTCGTGAACTCCGCACTGACCAACGATCTGAACAAGATCGGGCCGGGTAAGGCTCAGTACACGTTGTGCTGCAACGAGTCCGGTGGTGTCATCGACGACCTCATCGCGTACTACGTCAGCGACGACGAGATCTTCCTCGTCCCGAACGCGGCCAATACCGCGGACGTCGTTGCGGCTCTTGTCGCCCTCGCACCGGACGGAATCACCGTCGAGGATCAGCATCGTGCCTACGGTGTGCTGGCTGTGCAGGGTCCGAAATCGGTGGCGGTTCTGACGGCGCTGGGACTTCCCACCGAGATCGAGTACATGGCGTACGAAGATGCGGAATGGAACGGCGTGCCTGTTCGTGTGTGCCGCAGCGGTTACACCGGTGAGGTCGGCTACGAACTCCTGCCGCGGTGGGAGGACAGCGAGCCGTTGTTCCGTGCGCTTCTCGAGGCAGTGCGCGCCGAGGGTGGGCAGGCCGCCGGACTCGGCGCCCGTGACACTCTTCGTACCGAGATGGGTTATCCGCTGCACGGGCATGAGCTTTCGCTCGAGATTTCTCCGCTCGAAGCGCGCTGCGGATGGGCGATCGGTTGGAAGAAGCCGACATTCTGGGGCAAAGAGACCTTGACCGACGAGAAGGCTGCCGGCCCGGCTCGCAAACTCTGGGGGATCAAGGCTCTCGATCGCGGCGTGCTTCGTGCCGGCCTCGGTGTTCTGCGTGACGGCGAGGCAATCGGCGAGACCACCTCGGGGACGTTTTCGCCTTCGCTCAAAGTGGGAATTGCGTTGGCGCTCCTCGATTCCGGTGCCAATGTCTCGGCCGGCGACGAGATCGAAGTCGACGTCCGTGGTCGTGCTCTTCGGTGCGTCGTGGTGTCTCCTCCGTTCGTGGAGACCAACACCAAGTAGAGAGCTTTTTCACGTTCGATAGGATTGCGCCCATGACAGGTGCCGCCGATTTCGTTCGTGTTCAGAGCTCGTCCCCGAAGTCCGACGCCGAGCGCCGTGACATTTTGGCGGCGCCCGGCTTCGGGCGGCACTTCACCGACCACATGGTCTCGATCGACTACACCGCGGGCAAGGGCTGGCACGACGCCCAGGTGTTGCCGTACGGAAACATCGAGCTCGATCCGGCCGCAATGGTTTTGCATTACGGACAGGCCATATTCGAGGGCCTCAAGGCATACCGTCAGCCGGGTGGCGAGATCAGCTCGTTCCGCGTCGAGGCCAACGCCGAGCGTTTCGCAGCATCTGCGCGCCGTCTGGCCATGCCGGAGCTCTCGTCGCAGATGTTCATCGATTCCATCACCGAACTGATCGACGTCGATCTCGACTGGGTTCCCGCAGCCGGTGGCGAGGACGCGCTCTACCTCCGTCCGTTCATGTTCTCCACCGAAGCCGGACTCGGTGTCCGTCCCGCCGACGAGTACCGCTACCTGCTGATCGCCTCACCCGCCGGTGCGTACTTCCCGCGCGGCGTCAAGCCGGTCAGTGTGTGGCTGTCCACCGAATACGTTCGCGCGGCCCCCGGCGGTACCGGCGCGGCCAAGTTCGCCGGCAACTACGCCGCTTCGCTCCTCGCCCAGGCGCAAGCCGCCGACGAGGGTTGCGACCAGGTGGTCTGGCTCGACGCCATCGAGCGCACGTACGTCGAGGAAATGGGTGGAATGAACCTGTTCTTCGTCTTCGGCTCCGGCCCCGACGCTCGCCTCGTGACGCCGTCGCTGTCCGGTTCGTTGCTGCCAGGCATCACGCGCAACTCGCTGCTCGCCCTCGCCGCCGATTCCGGCTTCTCCGTCGAGGAGCGCAAGATCAGCACCGACGAATGGCGCACCAAGTGCAAGAGCGGTGAAATCACCGAGGTCTTCGCTTGCGGCACAGCAGCAGTCATCACCCCCGTCGGACGCGTCAAGTCCGCCGAGGGCGAGTTCACTATCGCCGACGGCGAGCCGGGTGAAGTGACGATGGCACTGCGCGACACCCTCACGGGCATTCAGCGCGGCACCTTCGCCGACACCCACGGCTGGATGACCAAGCTTCACTGATCGCTGGTTCGTTCTGCGAGCAACCGCTCGCGGAAGAACTGCAGAATCTCGTCTCGAGCGACGGTGGTGGGCGATCCCACCTCGTCGACGAGATGAGCCGTCACCACGCTGTGTGGATTGGCAATGACGTGTTCGAAGAATGGTGACGTTGTCGCGTTGGCCGCTTCGTCGGGCAGTACCTTCCCGACGAAGCGCTCGCCCATGGCCTTCGAGTAGGCCGCGAATCGCTGTGCGCGGCAGAACGGGTCACCTTGAAAGCGGTATGCAAGCACCGTGAGGTCTTCGGCCTCGAGTCTCGAGCGCACGGCTTCGAGTTCTCCGGGCCCGCTGTCGGTTTCGTCCGGTCGATCGAGCGGTAACGACGGTTGGGCGAGAACCGGCGCGATGACCGAGGGTTCGAGCATCATCGACAACGCGAAGTTGCCGGTGAAGCACATCCCGATCACGCCAACGCCAGGACCGCCGCACTCCTCATGCGCCGAAGCGGCGAGTGAACGCAGCCAACGGACCGCCGGACTCGGTTCGTCGACAGCGAGGGCGCGGAACTCCGCACTGACGCAGGCTCTCTTGAACACCGTCAGCCCCTCGTCCACTGTGGGGACCGCTCCGTCGCGCCCGAACAGTGACGGAACGAAGACAGTGAAACCGGCGTCGCGCACCCAGCGGGCGAATCGAGCTACATGGGGGCTGATGCCTGGCATTTCCGGCATGACGATTACTGCGGGACCGGTGCCGGCCACGTACACGGACTTCGACACTGCGCCGATCGTGATCGTTCGACGGTCGAAGTCTTCGAGTGGATCATCTTTTGTCATACTTCGGTTCGGCACGATGAGCCCTCCCAAGTAGTCGAAGTAATTCCTCTGCACAGTCTTTCGGTGCGGGATCAACTACAGAAGAGGGCGGTTCGCCACGTTTTCGGGCGGGCTCGCCACGCACGGCCTATCCGGCGCCGCCGTTGCGGAATCGCTTTCGATAGTCGGCCGGGCTGATGCCGACGCGGTCGGCGAACAGGCGACGGAAGGTTCCAGGATCCTGATAGCCGATGTGCCCCAGGATCTTTCCGAGAGACCAGTCGGTCGATTCCAACAACCGTTTCGCTTTTCGGATCCGTGCACGCTGCAGATAACTGCGCGGCGATTCCCCGGTCTCGTCCTTGAACTTCCGAAGCATGGTTCGAGTGCTGAGGTGAAAAGCATCCGACAGCAGATCCAAGTCGTATGGCTCCGCCATCCGTTCGACCAGCCAACTTCCGACGTCGTCGGCGAACTGTGTGTGTTTGACGGGCAGTATCGAGTCGACGATGTACGGAGATTGACTGGTTCGGTTTTCCGGCGCCAGAGTAATTCTCGCAGTCGTTCGCGCAATCTTGTCGCCGAGATGCTCGCGCACGAGTGCTGTTGCGAGGTCGAGCGCGGCAGTGAACGCCGCAGTGGTGGTGACGCCGTCGTCCTGGACGATCAACGAGTCGGTTCGAACCATCGCACCGGGGTAACGACTTGCGAGGTCCGCACCGTACAGCCACGACGTCGTACATCGGCGTCCGTCGAGCAGTCCCGCCTCGCCCAGCAGATACGCGCCGACGCAGACCGACGACACCCGAACGCCGCGCGCCTCGCACGCACGGATGAACTCGATTTCTCTGTCCCACAGCGACAAACGCGTCGCAGGGTCTTCGGACGGCACGAGGTCGAACCCCGGCACAACCAGGTGATCGATGTCGTGATGCCCCTCCTGCACGCCGAGCGAAAATCCACCTGCCGCAACGACGGGCGTGCCCGACGCTGCGATGACCGATACCTCGAAGGGGTCGGCGGGCGCTCCATCAGCGACCCGATTCGCGATCAGGAGAAGGTCGGTGAAAACGAAGATCTCGGCCGCGAGGCAACCTTCGTACGCAAGGACACCTACTCGCACGACGTCGGATCACAGTCCGAGAGTGAGGCCGACGGCCGTCAGCGTCACAGTGAGTTCGAGCGCGAATCCGAGAACGTCTCCGTTGAGTCCGCCGAATCTACGGACGCAGTGACGCACGCACAGCACACTGATCACCAGCGCCGACGCGGTCACGAGAGGGCCGAGCCACCACCGGTCGGTGGCAAAGCCGGAAGCGGCGATCAGCGGAACCGACCACACGATTGCGGCCCACAGCGGTTGTGAATCGGCGACGAGCGCACCGAATCCGCTCGGGCTCGACGCGAGAATACCTCGGCGGCAGGCAAAAACGACGGCCACACGACCCGCAGCGACAGAAACGAGAACGGCGATCCACTGCGTGGGGGAGTCGGCAACAGCGAGGACGCCGAAGGAGACCGATTGCAGCCCAAGGAAGATGAACAGTGCCGCGACTCCGAACGGTCCGGCACCGCCGCTGTGCATGACCTCGCGGGCGCGCTCCGGTGGACCGTAACAACCCAGTCCGTCGACGGAGTCTGCCAGTCCGTCCACGTGCATCCCGCGTGTCCCGAGAGCGAGCGCACCGACCGTCAGCAAGCCTGCGAGATAGGGATTCAGGCCGATACTGGTTGTGCCCCAGAGCAGAAACGTCGCGGCAATGCCGAGAGCGATCCCGGTGAGCGGAGCTGCCGCGATGGCGCGACGACCGGCAGTTCGGTCGATGTCGGAGGGACCACGAACCGGAAGGACCGTCAGCCACGAGAAGGCCAGAGGCACTCCGGACAGCGGGCCCGCCATGCTCACTCCGCCGTATCGGTCTTGGTCAGGTCGATCGACTCCGGTTCGTCGGCAGGTGCGCTGCCCTGAGTGCTGACACCGGCTTCGGAGAATGTCGCCATCTTGCCCAGGATTGCCACTGCGCCCTGAAGAATCGGGAGCGCTGTGACTGCACCTGAACCTTCACCGAGCCGCATGTCGAACTCGACGATCGGGTCGAGACCCATGCGGGTCAATGCGATGGTGTGGGCGGGTTCGGTGGAGCGGTGTCCGGCGACCCACCATTCACGTGCACCGAAAGCCAGTTCGTCGGCAACCATGGCGGCTGCGGTGACCACTACGCCGTCGAGGATCACCGGCGTGCGACGCGAAGCTGCCTGGGCCAGAAAGCCGGCCATCGCGGCGAGGTCGGCACCCGAAGACGTGCGTAGCAGCGCGACTGTGTCGCGAACGTGCGGACGGGCGCGACGGAGAGCGTCGCGAATCGCTGCGGTCTTGCGGATCCACCCGGCGTCGTCGATACCGGTACCTCGACCCACGACTGCGACGGGTTCACTGTCCGTCAGGGCTGCGATGAGTACGGTTGCGGGCGTCGTGTTGCCGATGCCCATGTCGCCGGCGATGAGAAGATCTGCGCCCCCGTCGATTTCCTCGTCCGCGATCGCTCGGCCGGCGGCGATGGCCTGAAGGGTTTCCTCGTTCGACATGGCGTCTTCGCGGTCGATGGACCCGGAAGACCTGCGCACCTTGTGGTTCGAGACGGACGGATCGGTATCGCCGTCCACTGCGATGTCGACGACGCGTACCGTGGCGCCGGCAACCTCGGCGAGGACGTTGACTGCCGCGCCGCCCCCGAGGAAGTTGGCGACCATCTGTGCGGTCACTTCCGGCGGATAGGCGGAGACGCCGTTGCGGGCGATTCCGTGATCACCCGCGAAGACGACGACGCGAGGCCGAGCGAAAGCGTGTGGGGGACAAACTCCTTGGCAGGCTGATGCCCAGCCGGCGAGAGTCTCCAGTCGGCCCAGCGAACCTGCCGGCTTGGTCAGATCACGCTGACGCGCATCGGCCTGCGCACGCACCTCGCGGTCGGGCGGGGTGACGGGTTCGAAGTCGGCGCTACTGACTGGCGCGACGTCAGGGTTGGCATCTGGATTCGCCCCTGAAATGGCCCCTGGATTGGCCTCGGTACTCACATCGTGCCTTCCGGTTGTGCAGCAGTATCTTTCAAGATGAGCGGTAACCCTGCAACCACTAGTACGACACGATCGCACACCGCGGCGATACGAGCGTTGAGAGTGCCGATCTCGTCGCGGAACAATCGTCCCGACCGCGTCTCGGGGATGACGGCCAAACCCACTTCGGGGCTGACCAGCACCAGGTGTCCGCGATAGTTCTCGACACTGGCGACCAGGCTGTCCGCAGCGGGAGTGACGGTGCCGCGCGGAGCGTCCCAGGCGCCTTGCCGATCGAGTTCAGTGGTCAGCCACGTTCCCAGATCGTCGACCAACGTCGCTGTGTGTGAATCGCTTTCGAGCTGCGCCGCGAGGTCACCGGCAGCTGCGGTTTCGACAGTCGACCAATGAGAAGGCCGTCTGTTGCGGTGCTGGTCGATCCGGCTTTCCCAGTCTGCGTCGGAGACATCACGTCTGGCTGTCGCCAGGTACCGGATCGGTGCCGAACTTTCGGGTAAGTGGCCTGCACAAACCAAATCCTCGGCGTGCGCGGACTTACCAGACCGCGCGCCGCCGAGGACCAAAGTTCTATACGTGTTCGTCACGCTCAGATTGCGTCGCCCGGCCCCACACGAGGCTTCGGTGCGCGCAGCTTACGGATCTGCGACGCGCGAACGAACGCGTACCAGCCGAGCTTGAATCCGCCGTCGGTGCTGTCGGGGAAGCGCTCGGCGACGCGGTTGTTGATCATGCGACCGAGCCAGATGCCTTCACCGACCATGAAGAGCATCATCACGAGCATTGCCAGCGTGACGATCTGCTGGAGAGCGGGCGTGACGAACATCGTCATGATGAGGATCAATGCGAGCGGCATGAACAGCCCGACGAGGTTGCGGCGAGCGTCGATGAAATCACGGACGTAGGCGCGAACCGGTCCCTTGTCGCGGGGGAGCAGGTACTTGTCCTCGCCGGCGAGCATGCGGGCGCGGCGGTCTGCCGACGATGCGCGACGCTCGGCGGCTTCGGCCTTGCGGTCCTCCTTGGAGCCGCGGGTCGCCTTACGGCGGGCGCGGGCTTCCTTCGCGGTCAGCGGGGCAGGTGCAACGGGGCCACGCCTCTTCGCCTCGGCGTCACGACGCTTGGGTGTGGGGCGGCCCTTGCCCACCTGCTCGATGGGCGCCTCTTCGGAGGCCGAGGATGCCTCAGTGCCCTCGACGTCACGTTTGTCGGAGTTGTCTGAGTCACCGCGGCGTAGCAATTTCACACCTCCAGGCTATTGGATAAGTGCACGGTCTGGGAAACCGACCTCGGTCTTTCTGAAAAACCCGATCGCCCGAGGCACTGAAACGCGCGAGATCGTGAAACATCGGGGTCATTCGGGACTCTTAGACTTCCGCTATGCGGGTAATAGTTGCTCCAGATTCGTTTGGTGAGACGTTGACGGCCGTCGAGGCGGCTGAGTCCATTTCTGCCGGTTGGCGACGTGGCCGACCCGAAGACGACGTCGTCACCGCGCCACAATCCGACGGTGGTCCGGGTTTCGTCGACGTCTTGGCCACGGCTGGGGGCGACATCCGGACCGCACGGGTGCCTGGGCCACTGACCGTGGGCGTCGACGCCGCGTGGCTGTTGGATTCGGACACGGCGTACATCGAGTCCGCCGAGGCTGTCGGGCTCGGTCTGCTCGGAGGTCCGCCGACACGGGACAGCGCACTCGCCGCGCACAGTCGCGGTGTCGGAGAACTGATCGCAGTCGCGCTCGAGGCAGGCGTGAAGACGATTGTCGTCGGACTCGGCGGGAGTTGCTGCACCGACGGGGGACGTGGGCTGGTGGAGGCGCTGGGCGGTCTGGAGGCCGCAACGGCGGCTACGGCGGGCATTGCGTTGGTCGCGGCCACCGACGTCGAACACGTACTTCTCGGCGAGCACGGTGCGGCAGCGGTGTTCGGCCCGCAAAAGGGCGCCGACGCCGATGCCGTCTCTGTCCTCGAAGCGAGAAACGTGAGATGGGCCGAACAGTTGGAGTCCGCCACCGGAAAACGAGTGTCGGATTTTCCGGGTGCCGGCGCCGCGGGTGGTATCGGTGCTGCGCTGTTCGCCCTCGGTGCACAGCGGCGATCGGGGGCGGACGTCGTTGCCGATCGCACCGGCCAGGCGGCGCTATTGGCTTCCGCTGACCTGGTGATCACGGGTGAAGGCAAGTTCGACCACCAATCTCTGCGCGGCAAACTCGTCACGACGCTTGCTTCGGCCGGGGCGGCGCACGGAGTTCCGACGCTCGTCTTTGCCGGTCAGGTCACGCTCGACGCGGCGGACTTTGCGTCGACCTCGATAGTCGCGACGAAATCGGTGACGGAGTTCGCCGGGTCGGTGGAACGTGCGATGGAGGAAGCGTCGGCGTGTCTCGAGGGACTCGCCGAACACACGGCACGGGAGTGGAACATCTGGCGCGGCGCCCGGAGCTGAGGATCCACAAGCGTCGACGCGCCGTTGCCGTGTCGGGAAGACCGGATAGGATGAAGACGAATCGCACCCGGTAAGGACTGGCGGGAATAAGTCGGCAGCGGCGTACCGTTGAAGCGTTCACGGGTTGGTACGAACATTAGGGAGAGCCCATGACTGTGCAGAACGAGACCGCCACCCACGGCGTCAAGATGACCGAGGCCGCATCCGCCAAGGCGAAGGCACTCTTCGATCAGGAGGGTCGCGACGACCTCGCGCTGCGTATCGCAGTGCAGCCCGGCGGCTGTGCCGGACTGAAGTACCAGCTGTTCTTCGACGACCGCACGCTCGACGGTGACCTCACCGTCGACTTCAACGGCGTCAACCTGGTTGTCGACCGGATGAGCGCGCCGTACGTCGAAGGTGCGTCCATCGACTTCCTCGACACCATCGAGCAGCAGGGCTTCTCGATCGACAACCCCAATGCAACAGGCTCCTGCGCCTGCGGTGACTCGTTCAACTGAGTCTGTCGATCACAACTCAATTCACAAACAACTGACGCGGAACCGACATTCGGTTTCGCGTCAGTTGTTTGTGGTGACTCGCCTGCAGACCGTTCCGATCTGACGGCTCGGGCGCCGATGACGGCGCTACGGGCGGTAACGTGAACTTTTGCTCCTCTTTCATTCTTGTACTCACTTCGCTGAAAGGCCACGATCCGTGACTATTGCGGTAACCGGTTCCATCGCCACCGACCACTTGATGCGCTTCCCCGGCCGCTTCGCCGATCAGCTCCTCGCCGATCAGCTCGCCCACGTTTCGCTGAGTTTCCTGGTGGACGATCTCGTGATTCGCCGCGGTGGTGTCGGCGGCAACATCGCTTACGCCATGGGCGTGCTCGGTGGGTCCCCGCTACTCGTCGGCGCAGTCGGTGCCGACTTCGCCGAGTACCGCACGTGGCTCGAGGACAACGGCGTCGACTGCAGTGCGGTCCGTATCTCGGACAAGGCACATACGGCGCGTTTCGTGTGCACCACCGACGAGGACATGGCGCAGATCGCGTCGTTCTACCCCGGTGCGATGAGCGAGGCCCGCGAGATCGAACTCGCGGCAGTGGCCAAGACTGCGGGCGCAGTCGAGCTGGTGCTGATCGGCGCCAACGACCCCGAGGCCATGGTTCGCCATACCGACGAATGCCGTCTGCTCGGAATCCCGTTCGCAGCGGATCCGTCGCAGCAGCTTGCTCGCCTGTCCGGTGACGAGGCCAAGGCGCTCATCCACGGTGCGAAGTACTTGTTCACCAACGAGTACGAGTGGGGTCTGCTTCAGCAGAAGACTGGTCTGAGCGAGGAAGAGATCCGCGCGCAGGTCGGCATTCGTGTCACCACCCTCGGCTCCAAGGGTGTGGAAATTGTTGACGCCGAAGGTAATTGGGTGCGCGTCGACGTAGTGCCCGAGACCGGCAAGGTGGATCCGACGGGCGTTGGCGACGGTTTCCGCGCCGGGTTCCTGCTCGCACACGGCGCTGGCCTGAGCTTCGAGCGCGCCGCACAGCTGGGATCTTTGGTCGCTGTGCTGATCCTCGAGACCGTGGGAACGCAGGAGTGGGTGTTCAATCGCGACGAGGCCCTCAAGCGCCTTACCGACGCATACGGCAGTGCGGCTGCGGACGAGATCGCGACGATCCTGCCGAAGTAGGGCTCCGCCCCGTGAGTGGTTGAGGAGTCCGGAGACTCCCTGACCACTCACGGGGCCGAAGGCCTAGATGTTGACCGGGTACACCGGTTCCTGGATCTGCGGCACGATGCGCTTCTCCACGAAGATCCCGTGCCAGACCATGAACGTCAGCACGGTCCACAGGCGTCGGCTGTGGTCGGACACGCCCTCGCGGTGATCGTTGAGCATCTTCACGACGGCCTGCTTGTCGAAGATATGGTCGGTTCCCGACTCTTCGATCTGCAGATGTGCCCAGTCGAAGAGTTCGGTGCCGCGCAGCCAATGGCGCAGGGGAACCGGGAATCCGAGCTTCGCACGGTGCAGAACATGGTGCGGCACAATGCCTTCCAGGGCCTGGCGCAGTGCGTACTTGGTTGTGTCCTTCGTGATCTTCTGATCGAGCGGTACGCGTGAGGCGACGTCGAAGACCTCTGGATCGAGGAACGGCACACGCAGCTCCAGCGAGTTGGCCATCGTCATCTTGTCTGCCTTGACGAGGATGTCGCCGCGCAGCCAGGTGAACAGGTCGAGATGCTGCATCCGCGCAACCGGATCCCAGTCCCGTGACTGCGCGTAGATCGGCGCGGTGACGTCCTGGTGCGTCCACTCCGGACGGAAATCGCGCAGGACGGCGCGGAGCTGAGCGTCGTTGAAGCTACGAGCATTTCCGTAGTAGCGCTCCTCGAGGGTCAACGAACCGCGATTGAGCAGGCTCTTGCCGCGAGTGCCGTCCGGGATGCGTTCGGACAACTTGCCCGCGGCCCGACGCAGTCCCTTTGGGAGGTACTCGAAAGGTTTGAGCGACAACGGTTCACGGTAGATCGTGTAGCCGCCGAACAGCTCGTCGGCGCCCTCGCCGGACAGCACCACCTTGACGTGCTTGCGAGCTTCCTTCGCGATGAACCACAGCGGAATCAATGCCGGATCGGCCACCGGGTCGTCGAGGTACCAGACGATCTCGGGAATGGCAGCGGCGAACTCGGCGGGGGAGACCACCTTGACGACGTGCTTCGCGCCGATCGCTGCGGCGGATTCTGCAGCAACGTCGACCTCGGAATAGCCCTCACGTTCGAAACCTGTCGTGAAGGTGATCAGGTTGGGGTTGTGACGCATCGCCAGCGCCGCGATGGCAGTGGAGTCGATACCGCCGGACAGGAACGAACCGACGGTGACGTCGGCGCGCATGTGCTTGGCAACCGAATCCTCGAGTGCCTCGGCGATTTCCTGGTAGCGCGCCTTCTCCGTGCCCGGCGCAAAAGGCTTGGCCGGGAACTTCGGCGTGAAGTACCGCGTGAACGTGGGCTCCTCGCCCGGACGGACCCGAGCGAAGCTGCCCGATTCCAGGCGTCGGATCTGCTTGTGCAGTGTTTCCGGCTCCGGTACGTACTGCAGAACGGTGTAGTGCTCGATTGCGCGCGGATCCAGTTCGGTACCGATGCCGATCAGATCGGTGAGTTCGAGCAGGCTCTTCTTCTCGCTGCCGAACGCGGTGCCGCCGGCGCCGGTCGCGATGAACAGCGGCTTGATCCCGAACGGATCGCGCGCGATGAACAGCTCGCGTGTGTCGGTGTCCCAGATCGCGAACGCGAACATTCCGCGCAGGCGCCGGACCGCGTCCTCACCCCAGTAGTGGAATGCAGCGACGATGGCCTCGGAGTCGCCCTCGGTGAAGAACTTGGCGTCGTGGTCCTTGACCAGTTCGGCGCGGATCTCCAAGTAGTTGTAGATCTCGCCGTTGAACGTGAGCGCATAACGCTCCGGGTTCTCCGGCGGGCCCCAACGCAGCGGCTGGTGGGAATGAGCGATGTCGATGATCGCCAGGCGGTTGAACCCGAAGACGAGGTGGTCGTCGTTCCACGTCCCGTGTTCGTCCGGCCCGCGGTGACGAAGGCAATGCATCGCCTGGTCGACCCGCGAGACGGCGTCCTCGCTGGTTCCGCCAGATGTCAGTAGCCCGAGCAGTCCACACACAGCGTCCGGTTCCTCGATTCAGAATTTTTGTACAGAAGGCTCCCGGACACGAGTGTCGGGGAGAGGTCAACGAACTCTTGACGAAAGTATGCCGCAGATCGACGTCCCTGCCGATCGCGGCGGAACGAATCGACGTGATGTGCGTCGCCGAAACGACCTGAGCCGTTCCTGAGCAGCACCTGAGAGAGCTGTGTGACGTCCGCCGCGACACGGGCGAGGACCCGAGGATGGATAGCGCCCGGCTTTGGTCTACGCTGCGTAGTAATTGGGCCTTCCCTCCGGGCATGCCCTAGTTGAATTTTGTGGCGATCAGGAAGGCGTGAACGTGGCGCAAGGTCGGATCCTTCGGCGAGCGGGGCTGGCAGTATCTCTGGGCATTGCTGCCTTGCTGCTGTCGGGTTGCTCCATCGACAACGAAGTGCTTCGTTTCGGGTGGCCTTCGGGCATCACCCCGGAGGCGACGCGCATGCGTGAGCTGTGGACGTGGTCGGTTGTAGCCGCCCTCGTCATGGGTGTGCTGGTGTGGGGGCTGGTCTTCTGGGCCGTCATCTTCCACCGCAAGAAGAAGGACTCGCCGGAATTCCCGCGTCAGACGGCATACAACGTGCCGCTCGAACTCGGTTACACGGCAGTTCCATTCGTCATCATCGCGGTTCTCTTCTACTTCACCGTCATCGTTCAGAACCATGTTCTGGACAAGACGGACAATCCCGACGTCGTCGTAGACGTCACGGCCTTCCAGTGGAACTGGAAGTTCGGCTACCGCTCCATCGAGTTCGGTGACGGCTCCGCCAAGTACAACGGCATCGACGTCGAGGCCGAAGAGGCTGCAAAGACCGAGGGCTCGACCGTGAACGAACACGGGGAAGAAGTTCCCGGCCCGATCCACGGCAACAGCACCGAGGACCTGAGCTACCTGCACTACGACAAGATCGAGACCGTCGGCTCCAGCCAGGAGATCCCGATCCTCGTTCTGCCCACCGGCAAGCGGATCCAGTTCGAACTTGCTTCCTCGGACGTCATCCACGCTTTCTGGGTGCCTGAGTTCCTGTTCAAGCGCGACGTTCTCCCGAACCCCAAGGAGAACCACTCGGACAACATCTTCCAGATCAGTGAGATCGAGAAGGAAGGCGCGTTCGTCGGGCGTTGTGCAGAAATGTGTGGCACGTTCCACGCGATGATGAACTTCGAGGTTCGTGCGGTTTCGCCCGAGGACTTCGCCAAGTACATCGAACTGCGCAAGGGTGACGCGGAGGGCAAGGGTGGTCTGACGACCGCCGAGGCTCTGCAGGCAATCGGTCAGTCGCCGGTGGCTACGTCGACCACGCCGTTCAACACCGACCGCGAGTACCGTCAGGCAACCGTCGCCACTGCAGGCAACTGAGCCGGCCAGCCTCTTCACTGAACAAGGACAAGTGCTGATATGAAGATCGAAGCCAAGCTCTTCGAGATCCTGACGATGTTCTTCATTCTCGTCGCGATCATCTACGGAGTGTTCACCGCTCTGTCACGCACAGGTATCGAGTGGGCCGGACTGACGGCCATCGTCCTGTCTGCAGGTCTGACGCTCATCGTGGGTACCTACTTCCGCTTCGTCGCCCGTCGTCTGGACACCCGTCCCGAGGACTACGACGACGCTGAAATCTCGGATGGTGCAGGAGAACTGGGCTTCTTCAGCCCGGGTAGCTTCTGGCCGATCCTGCTTGCCGCTGCTGCTGCACTCGCGGCAGTGTCGCTGGCGTACTTCCAGCCGTGGCTCATCGCAGTCGCAGTTGTCTGTGTGCTCGCCGCAGCCGCAGGCCTGGTGTTCGAGTACTACACCGGACCCGAGAAGCACTAGTTTCACCCGCACTCGAACAGAGGCGCCGCACCCACCCGGGTACGGCGCCTCTGTTGTCGTTTATGTGAGTTTCGGTGGTAGGAGGGTGCCTGTCAACAACCGCTCTCTGTCAATCGTGGAGCGAGTATTCGAGGTCGTAGCGGTGCAGACCGTCGACGACCTCCAGCTCGAGAGTGCCTGCGATGCCCTTCAACTCGCCGGTTCCGGACCCCGGCACGATCTCGTACAGAAGCTTCTGCGTTCCGTCGATCATCTGACCGAACTGCTGCAGGGCGAACGATCCCACAGCTTCGTCGACCTGCCCCGTGACAAACTCCAAAGCGACATAGCCCGCTGCACCGGCTGTCGGATCGCCCGCGGACAGCATCAGTCCGGACGATGTTCCTTCGACGCCGCCGATGAACGTCTTGTCGAACTCGAATCGTCCGACGCGTCCGGAGAGCTCAGGATCGGCGGGGCGAAGATCGATCTCGAAGGTGCCGCGTGCATGGGATGTCATGGTCCGAGTATCTCACCAGGCGACAACGCCTCGAGGGGACTCCCGAGAACGTGCAACACTTCGTAGATGATTCTCGAACATGCCGTCCTGCAGGTCGATCCGTCGCAGTCAGCGCGTTTCGAGGCTGCATTCGACGTGGCCCGAACCATCATCTCCGAGGTTCCCGGATTCATCAGGCTGCGGCTCTCGCGCTGCCTGGAATCACCGGAGCGATATCTCCTGCTAGTCGAGTGGGAAGACGTGGAGTCACACACCATCGGGTTCCGTCAGTCCACGGGATACGAGAAGTGGCGAGAACTTCTCCATCACTTCTACGAGCCGTTCCCGACGGTGGAGCACTATTCGACTGTGCTCGAGGTCTAGCAAAGCGTAGTGCCTCCTGTTGTCGGCGCTCAGACGACGAACCGGGGGAGTGGTGCCCACTTGGAGGTTGTACATACTGAATCGCTCAGAGAACGAGTGAGGCCCCGAACCGGAATCCGGTTCGGGGCCTCACTGGTCAACTGACGTTCTTAGTGGAGTTCTCCACTGGAACCATCGGACTTGCCGTTGGTTCGGTTCTGGTAGTCCAGAAGGATCTGAAGCTGCTCGTGCTCAGCTTCGTGATGAGCGGCTTCGAGAGCCTCGCTCTCCTCGACTGGGTCAGCGGTGATCAGGCTACCGCTACCGGGCTTGCCGGCGAGGCCGAGCTTGTTCATCTTCTTCGGGACAGCAGCACCCTGGTACTCGAGCGGGATCGGGTGTCCGTGCTCGTCGACGGGGCCGAGCGGCTGGTGGATCTCGATGTACTGGCCGTTCGGCATCCGCTTGATGATGCCGGTCTCGATGCCGTGTTCGAGGACTGCACGGTCACTGCGCTGCAGGCCGATGCAGAACCGGTACGTCACGAAGTACGCGATGGGCGGAAGGATGACCATGCCGATACGGCCGATCCACGTCATTGCGTTCAGCGAGATGTGCAGGTGGTACGCGATGATGTCGTTGATGCAGGAGATCGTGAGCACCAGGTAGAACGCGATGGACATCGCACCGATAGCGGTACGGACCGGCACGTCGCGCGGGCGCTGCAGGATGTTGTGGTGAGCGTCGTCTCCGGTGAGACGCTTCTCGATCCACGGGTACGCGATCAACAGTGCGAAGACGAGGCCCATGATCAGGGCGACGGCGAACACAGCGGGGATCGTGTAGCGGCCGAACAGGTAGATCTCCCACGCCGGCCACAGTCGAGCAAGGCCGTCCGTCCACATCATGTAGATATCGGGCTGGGAACCTGCCGAGACCTGTGACGGGTTGTACGGACCGATGTTCCAGACGGGGTTGATCTGGAACAGACCACCGAGCAGTGCGAGCACGCCGAAGGTCATGGCGAAGAACGCGCCACCCTTCATTGCGAAGACCGGGAGGATGCGGACGCCGACGACGTTCTGTTCCGTACGGCCGGGGCCGGGGAACTGCGTGTGCTTCTGGTACCAGACCAACGCGAGGTGGCCGGCGATCAGAGCCAGGATGATGCCCGGGAACAGCAGCACGTGAGCGACGTAGAGACGCGGGATGATGAGGTCGCCGGGGAAGTCGCCGTCGAAGATCAGCCAGTGCATCCAGGTACCGACGATCGGGATACTCATCGTGATACCACCGAAGGCGGCGCGAAGGCCGGTGCCCGAGAGCAGGTCGTCGGGGATGGTGTAGCCGAAGAAGCCTTCGAACATCGCCAGGATGAGCAGCAGGCAGCCGATGACCCAGTTCGCTTCACGCGGACGACGGAATGCGCCGGTGAAGAAGATGCGAGCGAGGTGAACGATGATCGACGCCGCGAACATCAGTGCAGCCCAGTGGTGAATCTGGCGAACGAAGAGACCGCCGCGCACCTCGAAGGAGATGTTCAGGGTCGTCTCGTAGGCGCGAGACATCGTGACACCACGAAGCGGCTGGTACGCGCCCTGGTAGACGACGTGTGCCATCGACGGATCGAAGAACAGTGTCAGGAACACACCGGAGATCAGCAGGATCACGAAGCTGTAGAGCGCGATCTCGCCGAGCATGAAGGACCAGTGCGTCGGGAAGACCTTGTTGATCTGCCGGCGCATGCCTGCGGCTAGGTGGTAGCGGGAGTCCATAGCCTCCGCTTGTCCAGCCGCTGCCGCGCTGATCTTGGACGGTTTGGTTGTTGTTGTGGTCACGGTCGACGCTCCCAAAATGCCGGGCCGAGTGCTTCGATGAAGTCACCGTCGGCGACCAGGAAGCCCTCTTCGTTCACTGTAATAGGCAACTGCGGAAGTGCGCGAGCAGCGGGACCGAAGATCGGCTTGCCGTAGGTCAGTGCGTCGAACTGCGACTGGTGGCAGGGGCACAGAATACGGTTGCTCTGCTGTTCGTAGAGCGAGGTGGGGCAACCCAGGTGGGTGCAGATCTTCGAGTACGCGAAGTAATCGCCGTAGTTGAAGCTCTCCTGGCCCTTGCGCTTGGTGACACGCGCGGTGTCTTCCGTGCGGAGGCGGATGAGCATCACCGAGTTACGAATGCCGCGCAGTGCTGCGAGCAGAGCGTGCTCGTCGCCACGGTCGGACTCGCGGAACGGGAAGACCGTTTCCATCGAACCGGCATCGAGATCTTCCGGGCGAACGAGGACGATGTCCTCGGGACGGCCGGTGTCACGACGCAGGTAGATGGTCTCGCCCGGGTAGTTCGGGGTCCAGCCGGACACCCACAGGGGTGAGTCGTCGCCCTTGGCCCACGGGTTCTTGATGAGTCCACCGAGAGGCATGACCATCATGACGCCGAGAGCGCCACCGCCGAACATCAAGCTGCGCTTGATGGCCTTGCGGCGGGGGAGGGTGGACGTATCGAGGGTGTCGCCGAGCTCGGCGACGATCGTGCGACGATCGACCTCGGTGGATCCACCGTCGTGGCGGTCCTGGATCGAGACCTCTTCGGGGATGAACTTCTTGGTGAACTGAACGGCACCGATGCCGACGCCGAGGATCGCCAGACCCATGGTCAAGCCGATCAGCGGGGTGTACAGGCTGTACTTGCCGTAGTTCTCGTCACCGGCACCTGCATACTCCCAGGGCCAGAACAGGTAGATCGCGATGAATGCGATCGCCGAAACGCCGGCGAGGCCGAACCAGAAGGCGACGTTGCGCTCGGCGCGCTTTTCCGCCCTGGTGCCCTTTACCGACCAACGATCACGGCGGTAGACGACATCGACGCCATCGAGATTGGTACCCAGCTTGACCAGGTCGTCGCGTGACATCGCGTCGAGCTCTTCATCTGTGTACTTCTTAGGCGTATCGCCGCCATGCTGGCCAGCGTCGCTCATGACCTTGCTCCGATCCACAATGCTGCACCGACGACAGCGATGATTCCGACGGCCCACATGGCGAGACCCTCAGAGGCCGGACCGAGGCCACCGAGCCCGTACCCACCGGGGTCCTTCGACTCGCCCGACGACTTGACGTAGGCGATGATGTCCTTCTTCTCCTCGATCGTCAGCTGACGATCCGAGAACTTCGGCATGTTCTGGGGGCCGGTAACCATGGCAGCGTAGATCTGCTGCTCGCTGGCCGGATCCAGGACCGGGGCGTACTTGCCCGAGGACAGTGCGCCACCGCGGCCGGTGAAGTTGTGGCACGACGCGCAGTTGAGCCGGAAGAGCTCACTGCCGCGTCCGATGTCGCCACCGCGCAGCGAGGACTGGGCGATTTCGCCGTTCTCGTCGCGGATGAGCGTCGGGCCGCCGCCGTTGGCCTGGATGAAAGCGCCGAGGGCGTCGGTCTGCGCAGCATCGAACTTGGGGTCCTTGCGTGCAGCCTGGGCCTCGTTGCGAGCTGCGGGCATACGACCAGAGGAGACCTGGAAGTACACGGCTGCTTCGCCGACGCCGATGAGGCTGGGACCGCGGTCCTGCACGCCCTGCAAGTTCGCGCCGTGGCACGTGATGCATGACGTGTCGTAGAGCTGCTTGCCTTCACGAATCAGGGCTGCTGAATCGTCGCTGGCGGTCGCAACCTGCGGAGCTGGTGTCAACGCCGAAGCGAGGAAACCTGCGCTGATCAATCCCATCATCAATACGAGCGCGCCGGTAACGCGCCGGCGGATTTTCCGCTGGCGACGCGACTTCGCGGCATTCGCTGAGTTATCGGATGCGGGAGGGGGGGATGAACTCATCTGTATCCCTTTGGTATGTCGGGACGGAACTGGACGTCAGGGGCTGCCTGGGGCGTACAGCTGATTAACGGATGAAATAAATCGTGGCAAACAGCGCGATCCACACGATGTCGACAAAGTGCCAGTAGTACGAAACAACGATCGCGGCGGTGGCCTGGGCGGGCGTGAACTTGCTGACCCGGGTACGTGCGATCAAGAAGACGAAGGCGATGAGACCGCCGATGACGTGCAGGCCGTGGAAGCCGGTGGTCATGTAGAACACCGAGCCGTACACGCTGCTCGAAATCGTGGTGCCCTCGTGCACAAGGTGGTAGTACTCGTAACCCTGGCCGGAGACGAAGAACGCCCCCATGATCAAGGTGATCGTGTACCAGCGACGAAGTCCGAAGACGTCGCCACGCTCAGCCGCGAAGACACCCATCTGGCAGGTGAACGAAGATGCGATAAGCACCAAGGTCACCGGCACGGCCAGATACAGGTTCAATTCGGTTGGCTCCGGCGGCCAATTTCCGTTCGCCTGAGCTCGTGCCACGAAGTACATGGCAAAGAGCCCTGCGAAGAACATGAGCTCACTTGACAACCACACGATGGTGCCAACGCTGACCATATTCGGCCGGTTCAGCGAGTGCACGCGTTGGGTGATTGCCGATCCTGAAGTCCCTACTGCGCTCGTCACAGACAGAAGTATGACGCTTCGTCGTAAGAGACGACCACTCGGGTCCACCATCGGCGCGTCGCTCGGCTCGAGTTCGCGGGATCGGGCGGCGAACGCGCTGGTGGCGTGGTCGGAATATGCTGGCGCGATGGCAGCTACACACAAGAGTAGACCGTGGTTCCTGAGAATTTTCGGCACGAAGATTCCGACGCCGCTCGACGCGGGGCGGTCGGATCTGGTCGTCGTTGCCGAGGGCTTCGACGACGCCGAGGCGAGTTCGACCGCACTCGAACGTGCCGGCTCCACAGAGCCGGAGTTTCGGGCGGAGTCCGAAGTGGTTCTGCGGCACCATCTCGACCTGCCGGAGGACTCGGTTGCCGATGCCGAGAACATCGTCGCTCAGGACGGATATGTGCGAGGCGCGAGTCGGCCCGAGGAGGTGACTCAGGCGGTCGAGAATTCGGTTCGCGTCATCTTCGAGCGTGTCCAAATCCTCGATGCCCTGCATTGCTCCCAGGAGCGATCACGAATGGCCGGTCTGGCGCAGCGACTCGGTGGTTCCGTCGCCGGGTGGGACGCGCTCCAGCCCCCGATTCTTGCGGAGGCGACGCCCAAACGCGGTCGCCGAAAGACCTGAGCGGCCCTATTCGGTTTCCTTGCTACCTCACTGACTAGGCTGCGAGGGTCATCGGCAGCACAAAATGGCAGCACGAAACGACAGCTCGAAATCCAGCCCACATGAACGACAAGGGGACCAAGGCACTATGGCCGGCACCGACGCATCCAACGCCGTGAACGTCGATTCGAGTGCAGTGGTGCGGTCGTGGCCGATGATTCTCGGTCTGCTCACGGACGGCAGTGACTTGTCGGAAGCCGACAGTCGGTGGGCGATGGGCGAGATCATGTCGGACAATGCCACTTCCGCTCAGATCGCCGCTTTCGGCGTCGGGCTGAAGATGAAGGGCGAAACCCCCGCGGAGTTGGAAGGGCTCGCCGGCGCGATGCTCGAACACTCCCGGCGCGTGCCCGTCGATTCCGACGTCGTCGACATCGTCGGCACGGGTGGTGACCGCTCCAACACGGTGAACATCTCGACAATGGCCTCGATCGTGGTTGCCGCGTCCGGTGTGCGAGTTGTCAAGCACGGCAACCGCGCTGCTTCGTCCAAGAGTGGTGGCGCCGATGTGCTCGAGGCGCTCGGCGTTCGCATCAACCTCGGCCCGGAGCAGGTTGCGAGGTGCGTCGAAGAGGTCGGCATCGGCTTTTGTTTCGCGCCGGTCTTCCATCCCGCACTGCGCTTTGCGGCGGTGCCTCGCAAGGAAATCGGCATCCCGACGGCATTCAACGTGCTCGGTCCACTGACCAATCCGGCTCGTCCGCGTGCCGGGCTGATCGGGTGCGCATTTCCGAAGCTGATCTCGGTCGTCGCGGGAGTCCTTGCGCAGCGCGGTAATTCGGCGTTGGTGGTGCGTGGAGACGACGGACTCGACGAACTGACCACATCGACGACTTCGACGGTTCACATCGTCGGCGGTGGAAGTGTGCGAACTGTCACGCTGGATCCGCGCGACCTCGGAATCGACCGCGTTCCTCTCGAAGAGTTGCGCGGAGGAGACGCCGAATTCAACGCCACCGTCGCCCGAACGCTGCTTTCCGGACAGAAGGGGCCGGTCCGGGACGCGGTCTTGCTGAACGCGGGAGCGGCCATCGCGGCGTTCAACGGTGTCGGTGACGATCTCGAGGGTGCGATCTCCGCCGGGATGACTGCAGCCGCTGCCGCGATCGACAGCGGCGCCGGCGCTGAACTGCTTCACAAGTGGGCGGCACTCACCGCCGAACTGGCCGACCAAGCCTGATCGACGAGCTACTCGCCCAGCGAGAAACCGGCCTCGACGTCTGCGCTGGAGAATGACTGGAAGGCGATGTGTGTGGCGGTTCGCAGAACGCCGGGCACCTTGTTGATTCCTCCGGTGACCACGTCGGCGATCTGGGCGTGGTCACGTACCTTCACGATGGCGATCAAGTCGACGTCACCTGCGCACGAGTAGACCTCCGTCACTCCGGACAGGTCGGCGACGGCCTGCGCGGTTTCCGGGATCCGAGCGGACTCGGCGTGAATCATGACGATGGCGTTGATCATTTCTCTCCTCGATTTCCCGGTGGGTTGTGATGACCCGGTGGTTTCGATCGAGCTTAGGGGTGCCGCCCCGTCGTTACGTCATCGATGTTCGGATTCGGTTCCGGCCCGCGCGAGTCGGCACCAGGCTTCCCACTTGCCGGCGCCGCCCGCAGGTTCGACGTAGCCGGATGTCGCCGACACGATTCGGACACCGTCCGATGCGAGCCACCGTGCGATCAGGCCCAGTTCTTCGGGTGACGCGCCGCGAAACGGTGCGTCGTCCGGTAGGACGGTTTCGGCGGCCGCGGTGATGGCGTCGACGACGGGCATCGGGTGAGTTCCACGTCTGGCGAGCCCGGCGGACGCGAGACGTCCGGAACGGATCACCGACAGCTCCCAGCCCCCGTCCCCGGTGGGACGGGCGAGAATCAGTTGTTCGATCGCCGCGACTGCTGCAAGTCGCTGAGTGCGCCGCACTGCGGTAGAGACTGCGACCGTTCGGTCACGCAGACGAGCAGCATTCTCGAACAACGCGTGTTCGGACAGCTCGTCTATTCGCGCCTGCATTTGTTGGAGGGGAGCGTCGTTGGTTCCCCGGAAGAATCCACGCACAGTCTCAGGGGCGGCCGCGTAGTCCTGCGCAGTGAGTTCCGGTGCCCAGGAGGCGGGACACGCCCCCAGTTCGCGAGCGGGGCAGTCAGGGCCGTGAACGGCGCCGCGCCCGAGACGTTTGGTGCACGTGCGTAGGCGGCTGAACTCTGCGACGGTGTCGGCGACTTCTACTGCGTCGCCGCGAGAGGTGAACGGGCCGATCGAATCGGCCGTAGGCGTGCGAACCACGGACAGTCTGGGAAACGCCTCGTCGGTGAGAGTGATCCACCATCCTCTTTTGGGGAATTTGGAGCGACGGTTGTACGGGGGTGCATGCGCGCTCAGTAGGCGTAGTTCACGCACCCCTGCCTCGAGCGCATGGGCGCACTCGACGTGGTCCACACGGGTGGCGAGCGCGACCATTTCCTTCATCCGGCCGCGGGTCTCCGAACCGGTGAAGTAGTTGCGGACGCGGCGTCGAAGGTCGTTAGCAGTTCCTATATAGAGGGCTTCGTCCGAAGGGCCTCGGAAAAGGTAGACACCCGGGCTTCGCGGCAGGTTTGCGGCGAAGGACCGTTTGGCCCGCTGATGTGAGGAAATGTTGGGCAGGTAGTCGACGAGTTCGCTGTAACTGTGGACGCCTTGGTTCCCGACTCTGTCGATCAACCCGTGTAGGACGTCGACGGTCGCACGCGCGTCGTCGAGCGCGCGGTGCGTCGGTTGGGTGGTCACCTGGAAGAGATGGGCGAGTGCTGAGAGTTTGACCGAAGGCGCCTCGTCGCGGGTGAGCACGCGCCTGGCGAGCTTCACAGTGCACAGCACACGGAACGCCGGCCACGGGCGTGCGCTGCGTGACGCCGCTGCTTTGAGGAAGCCGATGTCGAAGGGCGCGTTGTGTGCCACCAGCACCGCACCCTCGGCGAATTCGAGAAAAGCGGGTAGGACACGTTCGATGGGAGGTGCGCCGATCAGCATGGCGGTGGTGATTCCGGTCAGTTCGACGATGTACGGCGGAATCGATCGGCCGGGGTCGACGAGTGTTGCCATTTCACCGAGCACTTCGCCACCGCGGATCTTGACGGCGCCGATCTCGGTGATGGAGTCCTGGTCGGCGCTTCCACCTGTGGTCTCGAGGTCGACGACGACGAACGTCGTTTCGCTCAGCGGTGTGTCCAGCTCGTCGAAGCTCAGTTGCCGCCCGACGTCGAACTTCTCCCCGTCGGAGAACGGGGACGGAGACGGAAATTCTCGGGCCGAGGCGGGACTCACACCGCAGACAGTAGAAGGACCCCCCGACACGAATTCGAGAGTGCATACGCGGAATCCGGCTCACTGCGACTTCCATTGGGAAAGCAACGGATTGACCCCCGACAAAAGTATGAGAGACGAGGATCACACTTGCGGTGGGAACTCGCGAATGCGGTCTCCTACCTACTTACCGGTAGGGCGATTCGTGAGGGTGTTGCTACGGCGATCAGTCGCCGAAACCGCCTGATTGATCGAAACGGGTTCTAGTTTCAAGTAATCGGCGTTGAACTGCATGGAAGATCGGATTGTCGGGTTTGGTGACCCTTGCCAGTGGGTAGCAAGCGCAGGTTTGCGGGCCAGGTGAGCCTCGCCGAACAGACCTGTTGTTATCTCTTCGTGACCCGTCCGGCGTATCGCGGGCGCGGCAGCATGATTTCCGGCGAATCGGGCGCGATTGTCACGAAGCGGTCGACATCGTCGCGATCATTTCGTAACCTTCCTGAGACCTAACGAAGTCTTGCCGGACCAAACAGGACCGGCATCGTCAGGAACCGCCTAATCGGGATCTCCGCGAGGAACCCGAACCGGGAACCCAAGTTTCCACTGGGGTGAATCCCGCCTGGGGTGCAGCACGCATGATCGCTGCGGACCACGCGGGTAGGGCTGATCTTCCCAGCCCGAACCCGTCAGCTAACTCGGTCGGCGGATGAATGGAAGAAATGGAGCACCCCTTAAGTGGCGTCACAGAGTTTCAAGCGTTCAGCGCAGTTGGCAGTAGCCGGCGCGCTCGCAGTCGGAGCATTTGCTGCAACCGCTGCACCTGCCTCGGCAGACCCCATCACCATCCCCGGCGTCGGCACCTTCGAGGTTCCGGGCGTTTCTATTCCTCAGTTGCCGGTCATCCCGGGCATCACCGACATCGCACCGGCCGCTCCGGCCGCTCCCATCTCCAGTGTTGGTGAGCAGGCAGTTCGCGCCGCAGAGAGCAAGCTGGGCTCCCCGTACGTGTACGGCGCATCGGGCCCGGACGCATTCGACTGCTCCGGTCTGGTCCAGTGGGCATACAAGCAGGCTGGTCTGAACCTGCCTCGCACGAGCTACGACCAGGCCGCAGCCGGCGTTGCCGTTTCACAGTCCGATCTTCAGGTCGGCGACGTGATCTCCTTCTACGGCGGATCGCACTCGGGCATCTACGCCGGCAACGGCAATGTCATCCACGCGTCGACCGCTGGTCAGCCCGTGAAGCTCGCACCGGTGTCCTCGATGCCGTACGACGGTGCTCGCCGTTACTGATTTCTGAACACGCTCGACGGCTGTCTCCGGTAGACGGTCGGAACGATCCGCCGCTGCAAGGCGGCGGAGCTCGGGGGAGCTCCGGATCTTCGAATGTGGGCCTCGAATCTTTGATTCGAGGCCCACATTTTCGTTTCGCGACAATTCGCCCGGTACTTCACCCCGACACGCCTACCGGCGAGTAGACACAAACGTATGCCGTTCCGTAACCTTATCGAGACATTGCGCGGCCGAGACAGGTACTGTGGATAGTTGACAGCCAGCTAACAGATCGTCGACCGGTCCCGGTCGACGTCGCTTCACCGAGACGGAGAGTTGCATTCCGTGGTTTCATCGAAAAACAACAGTCGAGTACGCGCCGCATTGACAGTGGGAGTGCTGGCGTTCGGACTCGTCGCAGGGCCTTCGATGCAGGCCGGTGCCGACCCCGTCATCACCAACCCCACCGAGGCGCTCGACAAGCTCGGTGAACTCTCCCGGGTATCCGAGCAGACCAACGAAGCGCTGCACAACGCACAGATCGACCTCGACGCGAAGCTGGCGGTCGCGAATGATGCGGACGCGCGTTCGGCAGCCGATCAGGGTCTTCTCGACGCGGCTTCGGCACGTGTCGCCGAGTTCGCTCCGGCGGTAAACCGTATTGCCACAGCGAATTACCAGGGTGCGCGGACCAATCGCCTCTTTGCGTTGATGGTGAGCGACTCGCCGCAGCAGTTGCTCGATCAGATGTCCGCGCTGGACGTGATTTCCAACGACGCGGCAGTGCAGGTCTCACAGTTCAACCAAGCCACTGCCGAAGCGCGTGCCGCCTCGGAAGCATCGAAGCGTTCGGCCGAAGAAGCGCGGACCGCCGCCGATCAAGCCCGCGCACTCAGTGACGATTTGCAGCGCAAGCAGAGTGAATTGCAGACGCAGATCGCCGACGTGACCAAAGCTTTCCAGAGCCTCACCGACGCCGAGCGTAACCAACTGAGCGGTACGCCATTCCCGCCGGACGTCGATCTCAGCAAAATTCTAGCTAACTTGACGCCTGGTTCGGGTGCTGCTGCTCTGCAGGCAGGCCTCACGCGGATCGGTGACCCGTATGTCTGGGGCGCGACCGGCCCGAACGAGTTCGACTGCTCAGGTCTGGTCGTATGGGCCTACAAGCAAATCGGGAAGACTCTGCCGCGTTCGAGCCAGGCGCAGGCGCAGGGCGGCGTACCGGTGTCGAGGGACCAACTACAGCCCGGTGACGTCGTGACTTTCTACAGCGACAACTCGCATGTCGGTATCTACGCCGGCGACGGAAACATTCTGCATGCGTCGACGTTCGGCGTACCGGTGAAGGTTCAGTCGATGGCAGGCATGGAGTTCTCCACTGCGCGTCGTTACTGACGGCTTGCTGCGCCCGAGCGGCGTGTGGCCAGCCGCCGTGAAGCGTCGAGTCGAGTTCTCCTACACTCGGCACCGTGCCGACTGAACCGATGACGACGCCCGACGTCGGCGCAGATCGACCACGCCGTTGGGAGTATCCAGCCCTCGTGGCGCTCGGCGTTGCCGTGGTGCTCGTTCTAGGGTTGACGATCTTCCTGACGAACAGGTCCGATTCCGACGAAAATGCGGCCAGTGAGCAGGACGCCGAACGCACCGCGCAGGTACAAGCATTTCTCGATGCATGGGCTGCGGCGCAGATGTCCGACGATCCGTCGGGGCTGGCGAAGTTCGTCGACAGTGCTGCGGCACCCGGTGTGCTCGAAGCGGAAGTTCGGCGAGCCACCGCTGCGGGAGCGCTCGATTTCTCCGACTGGGGATACGAGATTCCCAGCGGCGGCCTGACACCGGCGCCGCGAACCGGTGCACCGGACGGAGACGTCGAGGTCTGGAATGCACAGGTTCTGTTGCGCTACGCCCTCGACGGCGTTGACGCATTGCCCACTCGCAAGGCAGTGTCCATGACGCTCGCGAAACGCGGAGATCAGTGGTCGGTTCTTGCGGACGGGTCGATCGTCGGACTGGACGGAGCCCGAACGGCGGGCGAATCCTGGAACGGCCCTTGGGACTTCGGGCCGCTGGCCGTCGCCGAAAATGCCGCGGGCAATGCACTCGTGATCGGTCACCCGGGTCAGCAGGCGTTCGTCGACGCTTTGGCGGCCGATGTGGACTCAGCCATCGAGAACACGACGCAGTTGTGGGGGCCGTGGTGGTCCGAGCGCGCGGTGCTCATGGTGGCGGGGTCCGCGGAGGAGTTCACCGCACTGGTCGGCTCCCATCACGACGGCGCTTCGATTGCCGCAGTGTCGGTCGCGGATGCAACGGCGGACGGGTCTTCCGACGTGAGCGGCCAGCGGGCGGTCTTCTCGCCTGCCGCGGCTTCGAGGCTGACCGACATCACCAGGCGAACGGTGCTGCGCCACGAGCTCATGCACATAGCCGCCCGATCGAAAACCCGTGACGGGTCGCCGATGTGGGTGTTGGAAGGGTTCGCCGAATACGCGGGAAATCGTGGATCCTCGCGGGCCTGGGGTGAGATCGCGCCGACTCTGGCAGCAGCGGTCCGCTCCGGCGATACTCCGACAGAGTTTCCGGACGACACACAGTTCGGCGGTGTCCCGGTCGTGAGTTCACTGGCGTACGAATCGGCGTGGTCTATCAACGCGTATATCGCTGATCGATTCGGCGAGGCGAAGCTGACCGACCTCTTTCGCGCCCTCGCCTCCGGAAAGATGACGGCCGAAGACCTCGACTCGCGGATCCGAGCGGTCCTCGGCGTCGGAACCGAGGAACTGCGAGTCGGCTGGGTCGACTGGACCAACAGCCATCTGGGCTGAGCGGTTTGCGGCTGGACGTTCGACTCGGCGAGGTGAGCTTCGCAAGTCTCGAAGCACTGCGTGCCCTTGTCACGACTCCAAGCACAGCGTGCCCTACGGTGGACGGATGCGCCGGACCCTCTTGGTGACCAACGATTTTCCTCCTCGCCCCGGAGGTATCCAGTCTTATCTCCACACGTTTGCCGGGCACCTGCCGGCGGACAAGTTGGTGGTGTACGCACCGCGGTGGCGGGGCGACTCGCACAAGAAGTTCGATGCGGCACAGCCTTTCGAGGTCGTTCGGCACCCGACGACACTGATGCTGCCGTCGCCCTTTGTCGCTCGTCGGGCCGCGAAGCTGGTCAAGAAGCACGACTGTGAGTCGGTGTGGTTCGGTGCGGCAGCGCCCTTGGCGCTGTTGGCGCCGGTTGTTCGACGCGCCGGAGCGAGCCGAGTGATCGCGAGTACTCACGGCCACGAGGTCGGGTGGTCGATGATTCCCGGTGCGCGGCAGTCGTTGCGTGTGATCGGCGATCACACGGATGCGGTGACGTTTGTCAGCAAATACACCCGTGGACGGTTCTCGGCGGCTTTCGGCCCGCAAGCGGCGCTCGAGCACCTTCCGTCCGGAGTGGACACGTCGGTGTTCCACCCGGACTCGGTCGCCCGCGCAGAACTGCGCAAGCGATACGGGCTGGGGGAGCGGCCCACGATCCTGTGCCTGTCGCGGCTCGTGCCACGCAAGGGGCAGGACATGCTCATCAAGGCGCTGCCGACCATTCGCAAGAGCGTCGACGGGGCGGTACTGGTGATAGTCGGCGGTGGACCGTACGAGGACCACCTCCGTCAATTGACACGTAAGACCGGGATGGACGATCACGTCGTCTTCACCGGCACAGTGCCCGCCGCAGAGTTGGCGGCTCACCACACGATTGCCGACGTGTTTGCCATGCCGTGTCGCACGCGAGGCGCGGGATTGGATGTCGAAGGACTGGGAATCGTCTACCTCGAGGCCTCGGCGACCGGCGTTCCGGTCATCGCCGGCCGCAGTGGTGGCGCTCCGGAAACCGTGCAGCAGAACAAGACCGGGCTCGTAGTCGACGGCACCTCTGTTCGGGACGTCGCCGAATCCGTGATCGAGGTGCTGTCCGATCGTGATCGAGCGGCCGCGATGGGAGCAGCCGGCCGGGAGTGGGTTGCCGAAGACTGGAAGTGGGACACGCTCGCTTCGAAGCTGCGTAATCTGCTCGGCTGAGCCACCGGGACTCGAACGCAAACGGCCCGCACCGAATTCGGTGCGGGCCGTTCGTTGCTGCGAGAAGCTGCTTGCCGAAAACCTACTTGGCGTAGATCTTTTCGATGTCGGCGGCAAAGCTCTCGTGCACGACGTTGCGCTTGAGCTTCATCGTGGGCGTGAGTTCGCCTGTGTCCTCGGAGAAGTCGACCGGAAGAATGCGGAACTTCTTGATCGCCTCGGCGTGTGAGACGAGCTTGTTGGCCTCGTCGATGGCGTCCTGGATTTCACCGACCAGCTCGCCGTCCGAAACCAGGTCGGCAGCTGTGGTTCCCGCGGCCTTGTTGTTGCGCTCGTTCCAGGCGGGAAGTGCCTCGGCGTCGATGGTGATGAGAGCGCCGATGAAAGGCTTCTGGTCGCCGACCACGATGGCCTGGCTGATCAGGGGGTGTGCGCGAAGGGAATCTTCGAGCTGAGCGGGGGAGACGTTCTTGCCGCCTGCCGTGACGATGATTTCCTTCTTGCGACCGGTGATCGTGATGTAGCCGTCCTTGTCGACGGTGCCCAGGTCTCCGGTGTGGAACCAGCCGTTCTCGATCGACTCGGCGGTCGCCTTCTCGTTGCGCCAGTAGCCGGTGAAGACCACCGGTCCCGAGAGGAGGATTTCGCCGTCTTCGGCAATGCGAACGGAGTTGCCGGCCAACGGCTTTCCGACAGAGCCGACCTTCTGTGCGCCGATGGTGTTGACGGCGAACGCTGCGGTGGTCTCGGTCAGTCCGTAGCCCTCGTAGATCGTGACGCCGATACCGCGGAAGAAGTGGCCGAGTCGAGCGCCCAGGGGTGCACCACCGGAAATGGCCAGCTGGCACTGTCCACCGAGTGCAGCGCGCAGCTTCGAGTACACGAGCTTGTCGAAGAGTGCGTGCTTGGCCTTGAGAACGATGCCCGCGCCGCCCTTGTCCTGAGCCTCGCTCCACGCGACCGCGGTGTCTGCGGCCGCGTCGAAGATCTTGCCCTTGCCGTCACCGTGCGCCTTGGCGCGTGCGCTGTTGTAGACCTTCTCGAATACGCGCGGCACCGAGAGGATGAAGTCGGGCTTGAACTCGCCGAACGTCGGAACGAGGTTCGGGATGTCGCTCGTGTGTCCAAGCGCTGCACCGGCATCGAACGACGCGATGCTGACTGCGCGAGCGAGAACGTGCGCGAGCGGCAAGAACATCAGGGTGCGAACGCCGGGAGTCTTGAGCAGCGTCCCGAGGTTGGAGTCGAGGATGCCCTTCGACTCCGCAATGAGGTTGGAGTGCGTCAGCTGGCAGCCCTTGGGTCGGCCAGTGGTGCCCGAGGTGTAGATCAGGGTCGCAGGATCGGAGGCCTTCAGTGCAGCGACGCGGGCGTGGACGTCCTCGTCGGAGATGTCGGCGCCCAGTGCGGTCAATTCCTCGACGACACCCTTACCGGCTGCCGCGGCATCGATCTGGTAGACCGTGCGCAGCGCGGGTGCGGCTGCGGCGACGTCCTTCACGGTCGCGGCGTGAGTGTCGTTCTCGACGATGAGGTCGATTGCTTCGGAGTCCTCGAGAATCCAACGAACCTGCTCGGCTGCGGAGGTTTCGTAGATCGGAACCGTCACGCCGCCGGCTGCCCAGATGGCGTAGTCGACGAGCGGCCATTCGAAACGCGTCGCCGACATGAGGCCGACGCGGTCGCCTTGCTTGACGCCGATCGCGATGAGGCCCTTGGCGACTGCAGTCACCTGGGCGGCGAAATCGCCTGCAGTGACATCGACCCATGCATTTCCGACTTTGCGCTTGTAGACAACCGCCGCCGGCTTCGTCTTCGCGAAGGCGAAGACCGAGTCGACCGCGGAGGCATCCTCGGGAATGGTGAACGTCTGGGGTGCGCTGAACTCAGGCACGAAATACCTCCGACACTGCGAAATACTGACGAGTAGGGTTTTCGTCTCCTACTGTAGTCGCATGTCCGACGCAGTTGTGGCCAGGCTTACAGTCTGTCCGGTATGTAGTGTTGCGACACCCCTCGACGCTTCGCCGACGCGATATGTGAAGCTACTTCGGTGAGCAGCATTCAGGTCGCAGACCAGACTTTCATCGCCGCCCCGCCCGAGCGGGTCGCCGAACTGTTGTCCTCGCGCGCGCGGTGGCGTCGCTGGTTCAGTGATCTTGCGCTCGAAGTCCGGGAAGATCGCGGTCCCGCAGGATTCCGTTGGGGAGTGTCCGGTCAGCTGGTCGGCACCATGGAGGTGTGGCTCGAACCGGTCATGGACGGGACGATCGCGCACTACTTCCTGCACTGTGAACCGGTCGGCGTATCACCGTCGGATCTGGCGAACCTCGACCTCGCCGGGATGAACCGAAAGCGTCGGGTCGACGGCAAGGTCATGTCCTTCCAGCTCAAGCGCGAACTCGAAGCAGGACGTGCCGCCGGGGTAGCACCGGACTGATAATCGAAGTAGTGCTCGTTGTGCAGGTTCTGGACTTTTGACGAAGGAAGGTAGCGCAGTCGTATGGCCGAGAAGACCAAGGGGTTGATCAGCATCGACGCCCCTGCCGACGCCGTGATGGACGTCATCGCCGATTTCGCGCAGTACCCCGAATGGGTGGCCGCGGCGAAGTCCGTCGAGGTGACGGCACCGGGGCAGGGCGGCCGCGCGGACCGAGTGCGTTTTGTCCTCGACGCGGGGATGGTGAAGGACACCTACGAACTGCAGTATTCGTGGGCGCCTGACGGGATGGCAGTGAGCTGGGAGCTGATCTCGGGTGAGATCCAGAAGTCCCAATTCGGTTCGTACACACTCGAGCCCGGCCCGAACGGCACCACCTCTGTCACCTACGAGTTGACGGTCGACCTGACGATTCCGATGATCGGTCTCTTCAAGCGCAAGGCCGAGAAGATCATTACCGACACAGCTCTGAAAGAACTGAAGAAGCGAGTCGAGGGCTGAGTGCCGGAGCAACGATCTCGCGTCCAACTGTTCGTCGGTAAAGGCGGAGCAGGCACGACGACGCTTGCCTCGGCGACGGCTGTGTCGGCTGCGTCCGACGGGGCACGAGTGCTTTTGGTGTCGATCGATCAGGCAGGTTCTCTCGCGGATGTCGTGGGCGTGCCGGCGCTGCGAACGACTACACCTCTCGCCGAGCGCCTCGACGTCCGGCAACTCGACACTTCCGAGCTCCTCGAGGAAAAGTTCCGAGGACTGTCGGGATTGATCGATGCTGCAGGAAATTTCGGAGCGGGAGATCACGAACACGGTTCGTCGTTCGAGGGGTTGGAACCGGAAGAGTTGACGGGATCCCTGGGGATCCAAGACATACTCGGACTCTCCGAGATCGTCGATATCTCGAGCAGCGGTGACTACGACCTCGTGATCGTGGACTGTCCGGCCGCAGCCGAAGCACTGCGGATCCTCGGGTCGCCGTCGATGGTGTCGGAGTATCTCGAGCGATTGTGGCCGCGGCACAGGCGGATGGTCGCCGTGACGGGCTCGGACATGCGAGTGTTGCTACTCGTGTCCGTCATCGAACGCGTGCTCGCGTCGGTGGATCGAATCGCCGTTCACCTCTCGGATCGGGAGAACACCAGCGTGCGCGTTGTGACGTCGGCCGATGGCGTGTCGGCCGCGGCGACTCGCCGGACGTTGTCCGGTCTGGCTCTGGCCGGATTGCGAGTCGACGGGATTATGGTCAACAACCTTGTCCCGCAGTTCAACTCGTCGGCCGGGAAGGGTGTCGACGATTCGCCGGCGGCGCAGTGGCTTGCTTCGATCAGGGCGTCACAGGCACTCGTCGTCGCCGAATTGCGTGGATCGACTGATGGAATGTCCGTCACAACGGTCGAGCGCGCCTGCGCCGAACCGGTAGGGTTGGCGGCTCTGGGCGAGATCGCGGCCACGTTCGAGGGTGGAACGGGCACGGATTCGGACACCGTCGACACAATCGACGCTGTCGACACCGCGGACAACATCGTGGTGTCGTTGGAGTCGGGGGCCGGAGTCGATTCGGTGTACGTGATGCGGATGTACCTTCCGCTTGTGGATCCGTCGTCGTTGTCGTTGGGCCGGGTGGAGGACGATGTGCTGGTGGGAGCAGACGGCGTACGACGCAGAGTTCGTTTGGCGTCGGTGCTGCGTCGTTGTGTCGTGAACGGGGCGGAGTTGGACGGCAGTTACCTGATCATCCGGTTCAGCCCGGATCCCGCGGTGTGGCCAGTATGAGCGAAGAGCACGAGCGCCTCGTCGCGGAATTTCGTGCGCTGGCGGATACCGTTCTGACGCGCCTGGAACCGGTCTTGCAAAAGGCTGCAGCAGCGACGGCCGACGTTGCGGGTGACTCGGCGTCAGCGGACACGCAGCCGGTGTTCACTGGCTGCAGTTGGTGCCCGGTGTGCGCTCTCGCTGCACTGGTTCGCGGTGAGCACCACGAACTACTGGCGTTTCTCGCGGGTCACGCAGCCGCGTTCCTCGCATTGCTTCGCGAGATTCTCGACGAGTTTCTCGGGGGGCCGTCCGGCCCGGATCGCGGACCGGACAGCGGAGCGACGACGCCAGGTGCCGAGCGAACTCGAACGGCGGCATTTGTCCCGATCAACGTGACGGTCAAGGACTGACTTAGTACCCCGGGTAGAGCTGACGGCCCGAGATGAGCACAATCGACACAATGGTCACCGACGCACGAGGCACCGATACAGGGTGCGCACTCCAGCGGGCGCCGCTCGCGCGGGAATTGGCGCGATGAGCGCGCGCCGCTTGAAAGCGGTCTCCGACTCCACCATGGACGACATCTTGACGGTCGGCATCGACGTCGGCGGAACGAGCATCAGGGCCTCCGTCGTGGACGTCGACGGACAAGTGCTCGAGATGATTCAAGCCCCGACCCCGCAGTCCGCACGCGCTCTCGAAGACGGCCTCGATCGCGTCGTACGCGAACTGGTCACCCGGCACGAGGTGTCTGCCGTGGGGTTGGCGGTCGCCGGCTTCATCACCTCCGATCGAAGCTCGGTTCGGTTCGCGCCGCACTTGCCGTGGGTGGACGCGCCGGTGGGCAGTGACTTGAGTAAGCGGCTCGGATTGCCGGTCGTTCTCGAGCACGACGCCAATGCAGCGGCGTTCGCGGAGCACCGATTCGGCGCGGCCGCAGGTGGCCGCAATGTCGTGATGGTGGCAATCGGGACCGGAATCGGCGGTGCGCTGCTGATCAACGGTGAGCTGTACCGGGGCAGTCACGGCGTCGCCCCCGAACTCGGCCACATCCAGGTCGTGCCAGGCGGGCGTCAGTGTGCGTGTGGCAAGCGTGGGTGTTGGGAGCGCTATTGCAGCGGAACGGCGCTCGTGGACACGGCAATCGAACTGCTGGCCGCCGACCCGGCTGCGTCGACGGTTCTGGCGCGCGAAGTAGCGGTGGATCCGGGTTCCCTCACCGGTCGCCGGATCGCCAACGCCGCGCAGGACGGTGACCCACTCGCTCTGGCAACCATTGCCGAGTTCACACGTTGGCTGGCCGTCGGATTGGCGATGGTCGGGGACGTCTACGATCCCGATCTGGTCGTGATCGCAGGCGGCGTCGCGAGTTCTGCCCCACTGTTTCTCGACGACGCCCGTGAGCAGTACGCGACATTGTTGACCGGCGCGAAGCACCGCCCACTGGCACGAATCCGTTCGGCTCAACTCGGCGAAGCTGCGGGCATGGTGGGCGCCGCCGCATTGGCGCGTTCGGTAGTGCCTCAGGATCTCGGTGGGGTCGACGGCGCTGGAACCACGTCTGCCAGACTGTGATCGGGTCGATCCTCCAGGGGCGTGTGTAGCGGGGGTTACCGGTCGGCAGTAAGGTCGTACTCAGCGAAATTCAGCTGTGAATGGGAGGGACGCCGTGTGGTATTGGCTCTTCAAGTATGTGTTGCTGGGGCCGATTCTCTGGCTGCTCGGGCGTCCGACGGTCAAAGGTCACGAGAACATTCCGACTGACGGCGCGGCCATTCTGGCCAGCAATCACCAGGCGGTTCTGGACTCGTTCTACCTTCCGCTTCGCGTCAACCGCCGTATCACCTTCCTTGCCAAGAGCGAGTACTTCACCGGTTCCGGCCTGAAGGGCGCTTTCCAGAAGTGGTTCTTCACCGCGGTCGGACAGGTCCCCATCGACCGAACCGGCGCGGACGCGGCGCAGGATGCGCTCAACGCCGGTCTCAAGGTTCTCGGTTCGGGCAGTCTGCTGGGTATCTACCCCGAAGGGACGCGTTCGCCTGACGGTCGTCTCTACAAGGGCAAGACCGGAATGGCGCGCCTCGCGCTCGAATCGGGCGTCAAGGTGATCCCGGTTGCGATGGTCGGTACCGACAAGATGAATCCGATCGGCTCACGGATGTGGCGCCCCGCGAAGGTCACCGTGATCGTCGGTGAACCCATCGATTTCTCCCGCTTCGAAGGCATGGGCGGAAACCGCTTCGTCGAGCGGGCTGTGACCGACGAAGTGATGTACAAGCTGATGAAACTCTCCGGTCAGGAGTACGTGGACATCTACGCGGCGAGCCTCAAGAACCAGGCGCCCACGAAACCCGAAGCTGCCGTCGATGTTCCGGCGGAAGGCGGCGAGTCGGTTGTTGATCTCGTGGTCTCGGCCGAGTCGAAGGAGTCCGCGAAGACCGACAAGGATTCGCTCCCGGACGCACAGGCCAGCTAGAGATTTCCCACACCTGCCGCACGCGCATTGGCTCCAGAGCCTGCGCGTGCGGCATAGTTTTCGGACGTGCGCTACTTCTACGACTGTGAATTCATCGAAGACGGTCGAACCATCGATCTCGTGTCCATCGGCGTTGTCTGCGAGGACGGCCGAGAGTATTACGCGGTCTCGACGGAGTTCGATCCCGCCCGTGCCGGTAGTTGGGTGCGCAAGAACGTGCTGCCGAAGTTGCCGCAGCCTTCGTCGCCGCTGTGGAAATCACGCGAGAAGATCCGCGACGATCTTCTGAAATTCTTCGTTCCGCGGCCGATGGTCGTTCCGGAGCTCTGGGCGTGGGTAGCCGCATACGACCACGTCGCGCTGTGCCAGTTGTGGGGCGATATGACCGAACTACCGCAGTCGATGCCGCGGTACACCCGCGAACTCCGACAGTTCTGGGAAGACAACGGCAGTCCTGCCCTCCCGTCAGCGCCCGCCGACGCACACGACGCACTTGCCGACGCCAGGCACAACCTCGTGAAGTTCGACGCGATTTCGGCAGCACGTTCACTTCGCTGACTCAGGTTTCGGTGCGCGAGAAGTGTCCCGATTGGGCTGCGATCGAGAGCCTGTGTGACGCGCCGACGGGCGAGCGAATATCCTGTAGAGGTGAACTGGACTGTCGACGTGCCGATCGACCGCTTGCCCGAACTCCCGCCGCTGCCTGCCGGACTGCGTAAGCAGCTCGACGAGGCACTCGCGAAGCCCGCTGCTCAGCAGCCCTCGTGGCCCGCTGACCAGGCGGCCGCCATGCGGACTGTGCTCGAGAGCGTGCCTCCCATCACGGTGGCCAGCGAGGTCGAGGCGCTGCAAGAGCGTCTCGCGCAGGTCGCGCGTGGTGAAGCATTCCTGCTCCAGGGCGGTGACTGCGCCGAGACATTTGCGGACAACACCGAGCCGCACATCAAGGGAAACATCCGCACGTTGCTGCAGATGGCCGTCGTGCTCACCTACGGTTCCTCGATGCCTGTCGTCAAGGTTGCTCGCATCGCCGGCCAGTACGCCAAGCCGCGTTCTGCCGACATCGACTCGCTGGGGCTCAAGTCTTACCGCGGCGACATGATCAATTCGCTCGTCGCCGACGAGGCAGTCCGTGCGCACGATCCTTCGCGTCTGGTGCGCGCATACGCCAACGCCAGCGCCGCGATGAACCTGGTTCGCGCGCTCACCGGCGCCGGTATGGCCGATTTGCACAAGGTGCACGACTGGAACCGCGCGTTCGTCGCAGCTTCGCCCGCGGGCGCACGTTACGAGCAACTGGCAGCCGAGATCGACCGCGGCCTGCAGTTCATGAACGCGTGTGGCGTCACCGATCCGAGCCTGCACCAGGCACAGATCTTTGCCAGCCACGAGGCCCTGGTTCTGGACTACGAGCGCGCGATGCTGCGTCTCGACAACGACAGCGACCACCCCAAGCTCTACGACCTGTCGGCCCACTTCCTCTGGATCGGTGACCGCACCCGTCAGCTCGACGGCGCGCACATCGCCTTCGCCGAGTTGGTCTCCAACCCGATCGGCCTCAAGATAGGTCCGAGCACCACGCCGGAAATGGCGGTGGAATATGTCGAGCGTCTCGACCCCACCAACAAGCCGGGTCGACTGACTCTGATCTCGCGCATGGGCAACGGCAAGGTCCGCGACCTGCTGCCGGCGATCATCGAGAAGGTCCAGGCCACCGGCCACCAGGTCATCTGGCAGTGCGATCCGATGCACGGCAACACCCACGAAGCCTCCACCGGGTACAAGACGCGCCACTTCGATCGCATCGTCGACGAGGTTCAGGGCTTCTTCGAGGTCCACAACGGCCTCGGCACGCATCCGGGTGGTATCCACGTCGAGCTGACCGGTGAGAACGTCACCGAGTGCCTCGGCGGCGCGCAGGACATCTCAGATCTCGATCTCGGTGGTCGCTACGAGACGGCGTGCGACCCCCGATTGAACACCCAACAGTCGTTGGAGCTCGCGTTCCTCGTGGCCGAGATGCTGCGAGGCTGAAACCCTGTTTCGCCGAAGCTGATTCGCACTGGCACTGATTTTCAGCAAACGCCCTCACCCGCTCGCGCCGGTGGGGGCGTTCGCTATTTCGTGAATCGTGTGACGAATCGGCGCTGCCAGGGCATTTCGACGGCGCGAGGTGAGTAGCGTGCGCGAACGTACGCGGTGGCGTCCTCACTCGGCACTCCGTCCATAATGGCAAGAGCGGCCAAAGCTGTTCCGGTGCGGCCGAATCCGCCACCGCACGCGATCTCGACTCTTTCGGTTTCCGAACGCACCCAAACTTCGTGCAAGGCGCTGCGCAGCGCGTCGGGATCGCTCGGCAACCAGAAATCTCGCCAGCGGACCCACACCGAATCCCACTCGGTGGCGGGAGGTTCTTTACCGGTCAGATAGACACCGAAGGTGGGGAGAGGCCCGGAGGGAAGTGGATTGCGGAGTCCTCGACCCCGAATCGATCTCCCCGACGGCAAGTCGAGTATCCCTATGCTCTCGGGTTCCCACGTGGCCATGAATTCAGACTAGGCCGAAGCGGACTGTCAGGGAATTGCGACGACGCTGATGTCGGTGCCCTTGGCAACGAGGTCGTTCTTGACGCTCTGGCTGATGATGACCGAGCTGTCGTTCTGGGTGAGCTGACGCACGGTGATCTCGAGGCCGAGGCGGCCGAGTTCTTCGCGTGCTGAGGAGACGGAGCGGCCGATCAGCGAGGGAACCTTGACGGAGTCGGAGATGAGGAGAACAACGGAGGTGCCGGCGTTGACGGAGGACCCGACTGCGGGATCTGTGCCGATCACGCTACCGCCCTCGACGGCGTCGTCGAACGTTGTTCTGGTGGTGCTGACGGAGATACCTACCTTGTCGAGGGCGGCGCGCGCAGCGTTCTCGGACATGCCCTTCACATCGGGAATGTCAACGGGCGGTGACCCTTTGGACGTGATGACCTTGACCGAGGAGCCCACGGCAACCTCGGTTCCCGGCGCCGGGTCGAGCGCCGCCACGCCGCCGATCGGGATCTTGGAGCTGAATGTGTCCCCGCCGTCGACCGCGACGAGAGTGCGGTCGGCGAGTTGTGCGCCCAGGGCCGAGACGTCGCCGCCGGCCGGAATGGGCGGAACAGTCGGACGCCCGAGCGAAGTCAGCAGCGCGACGGTCGAGCCTTTGGTAACCCTGGAGCCGGAGGCCGGGTCTGTCCCGATCACCGTGTCGATGGGTTGGGCGTCGGAGTACTGACCCTGGACGTCGGGGGAGAGCCCGGCGTCCTGCAGAGCGGTGACCGCAGTGTCCTTGGTCAGCCCGTCGATCGAGGGAACAGCTGTATAGCGGCCCGAGCCCATCCACCATCCGCCGAAGCCCAACGCAAGCGCGAGGACCGCGATGACGAGCAGCCAGATCAGGGTGGCTCGTCGAGACTTGCGTCGTGCTTCGACAAAATGAGCGTGCGGATCGTCAGGTCCCAGTTGGTCGTCGCCGAAATCGGAACCGTCGTCGAAATCCGAGTCGCCGTCGACCGTCGCCGGACGAGCAGTTTGTGCGGTGACCGCGCGAGTGTGCTGAATGCCACCGGGGGGAGGAGAGCCCGTGCCGAGCGCCGTGGTGGCTGCCGCAGCCGGGGCCACGCCGGACGCCAATACCGTCGTGGCACCAGGGTTCGGGCGCGCAGCAGAGTTCGGGTGTACATCCGTCGGGGGCGCAGGCGCCGGTTGTGGCCGAGCCGGGGCAACCTGCGCGCTCTGGTGCTGGGCGCTTCGACGCGGAGCCGGAACGCGGTATGACGGAAGTTCCAGTTGTTCGCTCACACTGCGAAGTGCAGCTGCCATCTCACCAGCGTCGGCGAAACGATGTGCCGGCTCGCGGTGAGTGGCTTCGGCAACCAGGCGATCGAACTGCGCCGGTACACCGGGGATGCGTGAACCGGGGCGCGGGACATCGTCGTGGATGCGTTGGTAGGCGATGGAGAGTGACGTATCACCGGTGAACGGTGTTGTACCGGTGAGAAGTTCGAACATCAACACGCCGGTCGAATAGACGTCGCTTCGAGTGTCGGCAATTCCTGACGTCACCTGTTCCGGCGACAGATAGGCTGCGGTGCCGAGGATCACGCTGTTGGAGGTGGTGGTTGCTGCCGCGGCTGCACGCACCAATCCGAAGTCGGCGATCTTCACTTCGCCGGTGTCCGAGATCAAGATGTTCTCGGGTTTGACGTCACGGTGAACCAGTCCCGCTCGATGCGCCACCGCCAACGCGTCCAGGACAGGTGCCACGACTGCAGCGACGGCGTGAGGCGGCATCGGTCCGCGCTCACGAAGGAGTTCGCGCAAAGTTCCACCGTCGACGAGTTCCATCACGAGGAACACGTGATTGCGATCGCTGCCCTGGTCGTAGACGGCCACAAGGGACGGATGCTTGAGTCTGGCCACGGCCCGGGCCTCGAACTCGAAACGAGTCAGGAACGCTGGATCGCCGGCAAATTGCGGGTCCATCACCTTGATCGCGACAGGTCGATCCAACCGTGTATCGAGGCCTCGATACACGGTCGACATACCGCCGCGCGCGATCGGTGCGTCCACTCGATAGCGGCGCTCGAGCATTTCGCCGATCAACCCTCGACCTCCGTAATGACTATTCCTCCGTGCTTGCGATCTGTGTGGTTGTGCTCTGTGTGGTTGTGCTCTGGGCGGTAGCTGTCTGCATGTAAGTAGTGGCCCCCGCCGTACGGGCGCCGTTTCGCGGTCACCACGAAATCCCGGTTCGCGAAATCCCGGTTCACGAAATCCCGGTTCACGAAATCCCGGTTACTGATACGCCGCATCCCGTCCATCGTAGCCAGCGATACCGACGCGGAAGTCTCGAGAATGTCACAGAGCGCTGTGACCCAAGCGGAGCGGCGGTTTCGAGCACTGCACCGGGCGGTACACAGCGGGCTCGCCGGACCGGATAAACTTCTCGCGGTGAGCGCGATTCCTTATTGTGATGATGTCCTGGATTCTTCGGTTTCCCTGTTCCAGCTGGTGGATGTGGCGAAGAACGTCGGGTTGCCGGTGAGTAAGGTTCACCAGTTGCTTCGCGATCACAAGATCATCGCAGTCAAGCGGCATGGCGTTCTCGGTGTCCCCGAAGTGTTCTTCGGCGAGGACGGCCAGATCGTCAAGTGGTTGCCCGGTCTGCTGGCGGTGCTGTACGACGGCGGCTACACCGATATCGAAATCCTCCGCTGGTTGTTCCTGGCCGACGATTCCCTGCCGGGGCGCCCGGTGGACGCACTGCATGGTGATCTCGCGCGTGAGGTCATCCGCCGCGCACAGGCCATGGCTTTCTGAGATGCCGGCCTTCTGACAACTCACCTCATGCGGTTTTTCGCCGCGTAGGTTGCCGACCGGACCAGACCCGGCGCAGCGACTCGAAGTCGCGTGCGTCCGGGAACGGACACACGTCGATGCAGTATCCGGAAGTCGGCGCGCTCGACCTGGTCGAGAATTGCTCCGTACAACACGAAAGCCGTGCGGATCGACGGCTGGACCCGCCGATCGAGCATCGGGATGCCGGATTCAGCAGACCGATACCGCCCCCGCGTCACGGCAATGAAGTGTGCCAGCGCGCGCTTGACCCGAACGTCCACCGTTCCGGTTCTGCGCCCGTGCTCGAGCATCTCGATGTCGACCCCGAATGCGGCGAACTCGCCCGCCGGGAGATACAGACGTCCCCGGTCGAGGTCTTCACCGACGTCGCGGATGAAGTTGGTCAGCTGAAACGCCTCACCGAGATTCGACGCGGGCACTACAGCTTCCTGCTGCGGAACGCTCACTCCGAGAATCGGGAGCATCTGCAAACCGATGACGACGGCGGAGCCGTACATGTACTCGCTGAGTTCGTCCATCGTGTTGTAGACGGGTCGAAACTTCGCCGTGTCGGGGGCGTCCATCCGCATGGACTCGAAGAAGGCGTCGAAGTATGCACGCGGAATGTCGAACGTCTTCACAGCATCGGCGAAGGCAGGGAGTACGCGTGTCAGGTCGAGGGGAACCGTCGACGGGAAGCCACCTGTCGCAGTGGGGTTGTCGAGTGCGGTGACGGCTGCACGTTCGACGTCGGCGAGCACCGTGCCTCGTTCATGCGGACCCGAGGGTTCGTCCACGACGTCGTCGACGACGCGAGCAAATGCGTAGAGAGCGTGAACTGCGCGGCGTCGAGGCTCGGGCAGCAACCGAGTGGCCAGAAAGTACGTTCGGCCGTGTTCCCTCGTCACGTCCTCGCAGAATTCATAGGACGCAGACAATGCGTTCATGACACGCGGATCACGCAGATTCTGACGTCGAGGGCGCCGAGGCGGCTGACGTCATGTCGATCGGTTTTTCGTGTTTGCGTCCACGAAGTCTGAGTGGGTCTTCCGTCTGCAAGGACATCGCCGCGACGACGGCGACGAAGACGGCCAGAGCCACATGCGGGAAGGTGTAGAGGCCGAGCGATCCGTCCGGCTGGAACACCAGCATCAGCCAGGTGGACAGCCCGGTCAGTACGGCGAGAGTCGTCGGCGACATTGCGAAACCGGCCGCCACTGCCAGCGGCCAGGAGTAGTACCAGGGGAGTGCTGCGGGGGACAGAACGACGATGGCGACCATCACGATCACGATGCCCATGACGGCGTCGCGCTCGGTCTTGCGGTAGCGCCACCACACGACGGCGATGATCGCGATCAACACAACTGCCGAAATGGTCCGGGAGACTTCGAGGATTTCGTTGAAATGGTTACCGGCGAACCACGAGGTAGCCAAGGTACTGATTTCCGCTACGAGCGTGGGCAGCGAGAGCCAGTTGATGATCTTTGCCGAACCCGAGAGTGCCGTCGTCCAGCCGAGGCCGACTCCGGCGATCAGTGAGGTGGATCCGAGTACCGCCACGAACACCGCGAAACCCGCACCGGCCGTTTTGACGAACGATCGGATCGGTGACGCCGGTTCTCGCCCGGCCGCCGCCGCGTCCTCCCGCTCGTGGATCATCCAGATCCAGACTATGAAGGGAAGTGCGACGCCCGCGGTTGCCTTGATCGCAACGGCGAACGCGATCAGCCCGATTCCGAACAGGTGCTTGCGTTCGAGAGCGAGCGCAATACCCGCGGCCATGAGGCCGACCATGAGCATCTCGTTGTGAACGCCGCCGATCAGGTGGATCAGGACGAGGGGATTGAGTACTGCGAGCCACAGGGCGATCGAGGTATTTCCGCCGAGCTTCGTCGCGAGATGGGGAACGGCCCACATCATCAGGGCGAGTCCGGGCAGCATCGTGATCCGCAACAGCATCGTGCCGGCGATGACGTTCTCACCGGTCAGCCGAACGATGGCGTCGGCGAGGAGAAGGTGAACCGGACCGTACGGGGTAGTTGTCGTCGTCCACACGTTGGAGACGTTGTCGAGCAGGATTCCCGGATTGACGACGGGGCCGACGGCATACGGGTCGAAGCCGTTGCGTAACAAGGCGCCCTGTGCCAGGTAGGAGTAGGCGTCACGGCTGAACATGGGCACCGCGAACAGCAGCGGAAACGTCCAGACCGGGACGACGTAGCGCAGGCCGCGCAACGAGACGTCACCGCGCAGAGTCGAGCGGCCGAGTCGAACCCAGGCGGCGATCATGCACAGGACACCGATCCAGACGATGGCCGCCGACAGAATCGATCCGTGTCCGAAACGGAGCCAGGAGAGATGCATCGACTCGAGCAGCGGATCTTGGCGCCGGACGCTACCGGCACCGAATCCGCCGAACGTGATCATGACTGCGCCGAAGAAACCGAGCAGTGCACTGTGACCTTCGGGAGTCCGAAGGAAATTGGCGGCCCTTAGGTGCCACGGTCTTTCAGTGGCTGCGGCAGAGGACGTCATCGGTGCAGGTTCCTCCCCCGAGGAGATCGGTGTCGATCGGCGCATGCAGCGCCCGAGTCGGTGAATCGTGGATGAATGGTCGGTTACGAGGGGCTAGTTTAGTTGCTCGCACGAGTGCCCACCGCGCTGGCTCGCTCGCGTGTACCGGTAATACGTTCGGCGGCGAGCCGGCCGGACAGCAGAACGGTCGGTACTCCCACCCCCGGAACGGTTCCCGATCCGGCGAGAACGACGTTGTCGAAGCCGCGGGCGAGGTTCTTGCGTCGGAACGGCCCCGTCTGGGTGAAGGTGTGTGCCGCCGCGAACGGGCTACCCGCGGCCATGCCCTTCTCGAGCCAGGTCTGCGGGGTCTCGACGTGATCGATATCGAACCCCTCGACCAGTCCCGTATAGCCACGTTCTTGCAGCGTGAGGATGATTTCACGCACGTAGGCCGGGCCGAGAACTGCCCAGTCGAGCGGCGCACTGTCCAGATTCGGGCACGGCGCGAGGACTGACAGCGGTTCACGGATCCGGCCGTCTCGCGAGAAGGCCAGGCTCGGGTCGGTCTGCGCCGGTCGGGTGACGAGCAGTGACGGATCACTCATCAATTGCCCGCGGCCGCGGCGTGCCGTGATCTCGGCGAAGGTGCGCTTCCACGCCTCGCCGAAGTCGATCATGTGGTGTCGCTGCGCGGGCCATCCGTCGGCGACGGCTGAAGAAACAGTGCCGTGAATCACGACCGCGGACGGCGATGTACGCACCGGTCGCGGGCGCAATCGCGTATGCGGGCGCAAGAGGGAGTCCGTGACGGCCATGTCGGGGGTGAGGACTGCGACATCACAGTCGTAGCTCTCACCGTCGCGTGTGTGTACGGCACGCACGCGACGGTCGCTCGCCTCGAGTCGTTCGACCGTGCGGCCGAGATGCAGAATTCCGCCGGCTTCGGTGAAAGCGTCGGCCATCGACTCGGCGATCGTGCGCATCCCGCCCTCGGGAAAGTAGACGCCCAGTGAGGTGTCCATGTGAGCGATCGCCCCGTACACCGCGAGGGCTCGAGACGGAGCAACTCCCGCATACAGCGCTTGGAAAGTGAAGATCCGCCGGAGGCGAGGGTCGCGGATCTTGCGATCCACCTGCCCGCCCAGTTTCCCGAATCCTCCCAGTGCGACGAGTCGGCTCAGATCCTTGACTGCGCCACGCGAATTGACCAGTCCGAGGGGAGAATCGAAGTCGGCGTCCATGAAGCGGTCGAATTCCGCGTCGAAGATGCGGTTCAGCCATCGCCGCAACGCACGGTATCGCTGCGCTTCTTCCGGCCCGCAGACACGAGAGACTTCGGCAGCCATGTCTTCGGGGTCGGCGTGAACATCGAGAGCGGTGCCGTCTGCGAATCGCGCGTGGTACGTCGGATCGAGCTTGTGCACAACGAATTTGGGGTTTGTCGAGTCGGGGTCGGCGCCGACGGCCGCAAGAGCGTCTTCGACGAGTTCGGGCATCGTGAGCACCGTTGCGCCGTTGTCGATGCTGTAGTCACTGCCCTGGTAGACACCGACTCGCCCGCCGACCGAGCCGTTGCTCTCGAGGATCGTGACGTCGCGGCCGGCGCCACGCAGATACAACCCCGCAGACAGTCCGGCAAGTCCCGCGCCGACGATCACGACTCGATCGGTCGGCAAGCTGACGGTTCGAGTGCGGTGCACGTCTGCCACGGTCAGTAGCTTCGCTTCGTGGCCGCGATCGCCATATCGGTCAGGCGAGCCTTGGACTCGGCCGTTGCCGTGCTCGAGTCGAGGGCGTTCGCAGCTGCCTCGACGAGGGTGTCGATCTGCGTTTCGACGTCGGTGACGGCGCCAAGATCGGTGATCACCTGACGCAGAGTGTCGACTTCGTTGTCGGTCAACTGGGTGCCGATTCCGTTGCGGAGCAGTTCTGCTGCCGCCGGATCTGCGGCGTCGGCGCGGGCAAGCGCCATCGCGAACAGGACAGTCCGCTTACCGGCGATGAGATCGTCGCCCGACGGTTTGCCCGTGACGGACGGATCTCCGAAGACACCGAGCAGGTCGTCGCGAAGTTGGAAGGCAATCCCGATGTCGGTGCCGAACGTCCGGTAGGCATCGATCAACTCGGCGTCTGCACCGAACAGTGCGGCGCCGAGGTGCAGGGGGCGTTCGATCGTGTACGCGGCGGTTTTGTAACGGTTGACCCGCATGGCTGCCTCGACGGTCTCGTCTCCGCGGGCTTCGTTGCTGATGTCGAGGAATTGGCCACCGAGCACCTCGGTGCGCATTGCCGACCAGACCGGGCTCACTCGTGCGGCCGCGTCGGGGCTGATCCCGGATTCTCGGATCATGTCGTCAGCCCAGGCCAAGGCCAGGTCGCCGAGGAGAATGGCGACAGCCTCGCCGAAGTGCGCGGAGTCGCCGCTCCACTCCTCGCCTCGGTGCTGGTCCTCGAATTCGACGTGAACGGTCGGGAAGCCGCGCCTGGTCGTTGATGCGTCGATGATGTCGTCGTGCACGAGCGCGCAGGCCTGCACCAGTTCGAGGGCCGCGCATGCACGAATCACCGCCTCCGCGTCGCTCCCGTTCGGGTCGCCTCCGGCGCCGAGCCATCCCGTCCAGGCGAACGAGGGCCGGACGCGCTTTCCTCCGCGCAGGACGAAGGCTTCGAGGGTGCTGACGGCTTTCTCGTATCCACCGCCGATGTTCGAGACGAGTTCGCGGCGTGAATCGAAGAAGTCGCGGAGCGCTCCTTCGAACATGCCTGGCAGTTCGAGTGAGGTCGGATGCGGTGCGGTGTTGGTCGAACTCTGTCCAACGCGCGCGGTTCCTGCGGACAGGGTGGCCTCCAAGATCGGTATGTTCTCGCGCCGGAGGGTTACACGGAAGCGAGCTTGAGGCCCAGCTTAGTGGGGGTTGGAATCAACGGGGGTTCGGGCCGTGAACTGCGTGATCCTGACATTCGGGATACGCGGTCCTGGGCGATGAGCTTGTTTGCAGCTGGAAAACATATGCTTGACCGGTGACATTCGATCCAGTCAGGGGCCGCTCCAGCGAGGGGTGGGCCACCCGAACACCGTCGATCGTCGATCGGATCGCTTCCTCGACAGGTAGCCGTATTCCGTTCTCGGTCGAGTTTTCGCCGCCGCGCGACGCTGACGCCGAAGCGCGCCTGTGGCGTGCGGTGCGTACCTTCGAGCGGCTCGGACCGGCGTTCGTCTCGATGACTTACGGCGCAGGTGGCTCGACGCGCGATCGTACGGTGCGCGTCACCGGCGAACTGGCCGAGGAGACGACCCTGCTGCCGGTTGCTCACCTGACTGCCGTCTCGCACAGCACCGAAGAACTTCGCGCCATGGTCGGTGCGTACGCCGATCGTGGGATCAGCAACATCCTCGTGTTGCGCGGCGATCCGCCCGGCGATCCGCTCGGCGAGTGGAAGAAGCATCCCGAAGGCGTCGAGTACGCCGAGGAACTCGTGCGGATGGTCCGTGACCTGGGCGACTTCCACGTCGGCGTCGCGTCGTTCCCCGAGGGGCATTACCGCGCTCCGGACTTGGCGTACGACACGAAGTACCTGGTGTCGAAGTTGCGTGCCGGCGCCGAGTACTCGATCACGCAGATGTTTTTCGACGTGGAGGACTACCTGCGTCTCCGTGACCGGGTGAGTGCATACGACGCAGAACAGGGCGCCAAGCCGATCATCCCGGAGATCATGCCGGTGACGTCGCTGCGCTCGGTGAGGCGCATGCTCGAGCTCTCGGGCTCGTCGTTGCCTCCCGCCCTCGAACGCCGATTCGACGCCGCGGCCGGAAGCGGTCCGGACGAGAACCGTGCAGCGGTCCGCGAACTCGGCATCGATCTGGCCACCGAGATGGGAGAGCGGTTGATCGCCGAAGGCGCTCCGTGCCTGCACTTCATCACGTTGAATTTCGCGCGCGCCACCAGTGAGGTCCTCGAGCGACTCGGTCTCACCCCCGACACCTCTGTCGGGACAGCACAAGCCGTCTGATCCCGGTTGCCCCGCTCGACACCTATCGAGGGGGCAATCGTCAGGCGCTACTTCGTGGTGTTTTTCGGATTCCTGTTGTCAGCTTGCTTGCTGCCAGGTGATTTCGTGACAGGCGTCTTCATGGCCGGTGCTTTCGCGGCGGGCGCGCGCTTGATCGGTGCTCGATTGCGCGCCATCCAGGCCATTGCACCGACGATAATCGCGACACCGAGCGCCAGTCCGGCCATGATTCCTGCCCACCCGGCGAAGCTTCGGGTGCTGGGGTCCGCGTAGTTGACCTCGGCGCGCATTGTCGACACCTCGCCGGCGGGCAAAGTCCACGAAACCCGGGAATCGCCGTCTCGTGTTCCGTTGGTCGTGCCGACCCGTGCCGGGAAGGCGATGCTGACCTGGACGTCGGCGCCCTGAGTCGGAACCGTCTTCAGGTCTGCCTTGCCGTCGAGCGTGACGGTGTCCCCGGATCGCTTGAGGGTGATCTGGAACGACCCGGATCCCTCGGCATACATCGAGCCCAGTTGGGCGACGTCACCGAAGGACAAGTCGCTGAAGAACGCCTGGCTGCCGACGTATCCGTCCTTCTTGTATTCCTGAACCCGTATCTTGTCCTCCAGCGAGGAAGGCGGGGTCAGCTGCGGACCCTTGTCCGCCTCGTTCGCCGGAATAGCGGCAGCTACCACCTGTCCGGTCACACGATCGTTCGCGGACACTCCCATCGACACCTGCACGCGGATGCACCCGGCAAGCAAGGGAACAAGCATGAGGGCGAGCGCGGCAACCGTCAGGAAACGTTTCCGACTGGTCGGCTTGGCGGCGGGATCGGTGGACTGTTGCACAGTGGTCATCGTGCCAGCCGTGGCGTAGCCAGTCATCGAGGCGGGGGCGTGTCGGCGGGTGAAGTTCGGTGGGTGACCTTCACGACCTGCTCGAACGACGCAGCCACTGACTCGCTTTACCCCGGCGGCTGTCGGACAGTGCGATTCGAGCCGCACTGCGACCACTGGCTCCGGACACACCACCACCGGGATGCGTCGATGCTCCGGTCAGATACAACCCGTCTGCTCCCGGAACGCGATGGCCGGACAGTTCGGGAAGCGGTCGCCACAACATCATCTGATCGAGTGACATCTCGACGTGCATGACATTTCCGCCGATCATCCCCAATTCCGACTCGATGTCGCGGGGAGTCTGAATGAAGCGGTCGAGGACGGAATCGGCGAATCCGGGTGCAAAAGCCTCCATCTCGCCGACGATCCGGTCGGCCTCGGCCTCGGCGACCGACGCCCAATCGCGATGTCCGCTGAGACGATACGGCTGCCACTGCGACCACAGTGTCACCTGATGCCGCCCGGCCGGGGCGATCGTGGGATCGATTCCGCTGAAACTCATTCCGAGAACCGCAGGGCGAGGAGGCAGTTCCCCCGCCAGTGCTGCGCCGTGTGCAGTGCGCAAGTGGGCGCGATCGGAAACGAGTAATTGCAATCCCGAGGTACTTTCCCGTGTCGTGGCGTCGCCGCGGTAGGACGGGAGCGCAGATGTTGCCAGTCGCAATACAGCGCCGATGCCGGGGCCGACCCTGATCTTCCGCCGCCAGTGATCGAGCGTGGTTCGGTCGAATCCTCCGGTGCCCAGGAGATCGAGTGTCGTGAGGATGTGGCAACCCGCGATTACCTTGCGAGCGTGAACTTCTCGACCGCTCTCGGTTGTGACGGTCCAGTGGTTCGAGTTCCGGCGGATCGACGTCACGCCGTCACCGAGCGCGACGGTGGCGCCGTCGACAGCCATCCGGGAGGCCAACGCAGCACTCAGTGCGCCGCTCCCTCCGACTGCTCGCCCGGGCGGTAGGACGTGCATGAGGGCCGCGAAGCCGACCATCGGAGCGGTTCCCGGTTCCGACATCGGAGGCCCGGACTGGGCGCCGAACCACGCCAACGCTGCCTTGAGCGCCTCACTGTCGAAATACTCGTCCAGCAGTGCGTCGCCAGGCGCGAGGAACTGCCGCGACAGTTCGCTGTTGCCGCGCGCTGTGGCCAGTCCTCCGAACGCACCGATCAGGTTCGATCCGGTGGGCGGTGTGGAAAATGCCTTCATCACGTGTCGGCTGCGCTCCGACCAGACCGCGAAGAACTGCCGGTACGCGTCGGCGTCCTTTGTCCCGCAAGCTCGTTCGATGGACCGGCAGGTTGCATCGAGGTCGCGATGAAACACGATGCCCGGCCCGTCGGTGCCAGGGGCGGGCGGAGCGAACGCCCACGGGTCACAGTCGATGTAGCGAAGGCCGTGCGCGCCGAGTCCGAGTTCCTCGATGATGCCGCTGTGTCGGATCATGAGGTGTGCAGACGACCCCCGGTCCACCTTGTATCCGGGAAATCGCTCGACGGTCGAGACGGCACCGCCGAGAACCGTGTCCTTCTCGAGAACCTCGACCGACCAACCCTCGCGTGCGAGATACGCGGCCGAAACGAGCGCGTTGTGTCCGGAACCGACGACGACGGCGTCGAGAAATGCGCTCACAGCGGCAGTCCACGGCCGAGGACCGCAAATGGCCGGTTGTCGCCGGCAAAACGAAATCTGCGGAGCACGTCGCGAAAGCCGAGACGGCGGTACAGCCGCCAGGCTCGGTTGTCCTCGTCGAACACCTCAGGTGTCGACAACAGAACGCTGCGTTCGGTTCGATCGACGAGGAGGTGGCGCAAGAGCGATTCGCCCAATCGGTGACCTTGACCGTTCGGATGCACGTGGAGTTCGGTGAGTTCGAAGTAGTCGCTCAGAATCGCGTCGATCTCGCTTTGAGGGCGACCCGAGCGCCGAAGCCCGTGCAGTACCTGTTGATGCCACCACTGGTCCGGGCTCCCGCGATACCCGTAAGCGATCCCCACCAGCGGCAGATTTTCGTGTGACGGTTCCTGGGGAACCGCCAATGCGCCGACGGCTTTCCAGCCAGGCCGGTTCGCGTGCTCCTGCCACATCGGTGCGCGATGGAACTCGGTTCCTCGCGGATAGTCCATCGCAGTGACGTACACGGCCAGTGCCTCGTGGAGTCGACTCGCGAATTCTTCACGATCGAGGTCGACCGTATGTGGTGTCCAGGCGATCTGCGGGTCGACCGGTCTCACCTCTTCTCTTGACGGCGTGTCGGTGGGTGCAGTTATATTGAATAGGTCGAACAGATGTTCGATGTGGGTGATCCGGAGATGCCCGAAGGGAAGCGGGCATCTCCGGCCCACCTGGCCTTGGATCCTTACGGTGCAGGAGGTGCCCCGATGTCCGAGCATGTAAAGCCTGATCGTGTGAAGTGCCAACGAACTCTTCCGGCCGAGTTGTCGAGCCCGTCGGATGCCGCAATCTCGCGATTGCCTATATCGGCGAGGCGGTCCTTCGGTGCGACGGACGCCAGCCACCGCACTGCGCAAGTGGGAAAGCCCGGTGTGGCGTGGGGGCTCCTCCGGAAGGCGGATGCGCTTCTCGAGGAAGCGATTGGGGCGGGCGATCCTGCCGACCGGTTCCGGTGTGCCTATCTGGCAGCACTACGTGGTGCCGGGGCAGTGTTGGCCGCAGCTCCTGCCGGTGCCGGATCGAAGCGCAAGCGAAGCGGAAACGCGTGGGTTCTGATGGACGCCGCAGCGCCCGCGTTCGGAGCGTGGTCGAAGTTCTTCGCGGGGTGGTCCGCTGCGCGTGCGGCCGTGGAAACCGGTGTGTCGATCGTGATCACGGACTCCGATTCCGATGCATTCTTCGCCGAGGTCGGTCGTTTTCTCACGGCGGTCGAAGATTTCATCGGTCAGGACGCGTCCGAGCATTTGCGAGCGTCGTGAACAAATGGTCCGTGTTGGCAGTTGTTTCCGGGGAATTTCCTGGTCCGCACAGGCAAATGGAGCCGAATCGGGGCCCTTCGGCACGAATACGTACGCTTGTGGCGGAACTCGTACCCGGAGTTGGTGGTCCGAGACCTAAACTGCTCGTATTATGAAAACAGGTAATCGTCCAACTTGATTACCCGCCGCCCCACACCGTGGGGTGGTTGCCAAACTTCCAGTGCCGGGGGAGGTACCGTGCCACTCTCCGAGCACGAGCAGCGCATGCTCGATCAGATCGAGAGCGCTCTCTATGCCGAAGACCCCAAGTTCGCCTCCAATGTGAGGGGCGGCCGTATGCGGGCGCCGTCGAGTAGACGGCGGTTCCAAGCAGCGGCTCTATTCGTGCTGGGTCTGGTCCTGCTGATCGCGGGGGTTGCCCTCCCGCTCAAGCCGGGCGGTTTTCCGATCATCAGCCTGTTCGGTTTCTTGTTCATGTTCGGCGCAGGGGTCTTGTTCCTCTGGGGTGGTGGACGCAAGTCCGCAGCAGCAGCCGAACCTGCTTCCGAAGGTGGCAATCATCCCTCCGGTCCGCCGGGTAGGGGTAGTGCCGGTGGATCCGGGCGGGGACGCGGCCGCAAGTCCGGCGGCGGATTCTCGTCGCGGATGGAAGATCGATTCAAACGCAGGTTCGAGCAGGACTAGCTCTCCCGCCCTTCTTCGGGCGTACTTCGAGAGTGGTGCAGTTCGGACATGACGCCCTCTGTAGGGCACGGACGACCACACGTGTGGCGGTCGGCAACCAAGGTTGCCGACCGCCACACGTCGTTGGTGTGGGTGTTGTACATGTGTGCCGGCAATCCATCGAAGTGAATCAGTGACGCGCGAGCGAATCACTCGCCACCCACGGTCGCCCCTAGGCAAGCCCGCGGGCTTCCTCCACTTCGCTCCACTCGGCCCTCCACTTTCCTCCACCCTGGTCGAACTGCAACGCACGACCAGACCTCGTCCCGCTCACGTCTATTCGAAAACCGCGCTTGTACTGCGATTTTGCTTGGGGGAGCGACAAATCGTGGCGTGAAGGGTCGATATGACGGCGGTGTGGGCCGGGACACGGTTGCAAATTTCCCCCACGTATCCCCACCTGCGCTGACCTGCTATTTATCAGCAAATGATGCTGAATAGGGACCATGTGCTCCTTGTTTGTGGGGGAAAGTGGGGTACTGTGGGTTCGGGCGGAGAGCTGAAGCACGATCCGCTCGATAGGGAGGGTTTCAGCGCAAGCTCGCAGGAGGTGTCGAGTGTTCCTCGGTACCTTCACGCCGAAGCTCGACGACAAAGGTCGGCTCACGTTGCCGGCAAAGTTCCGAGACGAACTGGCAGGAGGATTGATGATCACCAAGAGTCAAGATCACAGCCTCGCCATCTACCCCCGGGACGAGTTCGTCAAGCTTGCTCGAAAGGCAGCGGCAGCTCCACGCAATGATCCGGCAGCTCGGGCGTATGTACGTGCCCTGGCCGCCGGTACAGATGAACAGCACGCCGATGCCCAGGGGCGAATCACCCTCTCGGCTGATCATCGGCGTTACGCAAACCTGTCCAAGGAATGCGTAGTGACCGGCTCCGTCGATTACCTCGAGATCTGGGATCTAGCAGCCTGGGAGAGGTATCTCGGAGACAACGAAGAGGACTATTCGCAGGCAACAGGCGAATCTCTCAGCGAGATCGTCTAGGCGAAGAGCCCCCGGCGAATGCCGCGAGGCCTCTGCCCGGAAAGACCCTGACGCACTTCCCCAGCGCCAGGTTCTCCTTCGGGCAGGGACCTCGAAGCATTCGCCTTCTCGAACAGTCATCGCCTTCTCGGAAAGTCAGCATCTTTTCGAAAAGTCATCGGAAATCATGAAAGTAGGAGCCGGAGCAATCATGGTGGATCACGAGGTGAACGAACCCTCGGATGCCGATGGCTTCGCGCACGTCCCCGTACTTCTGCATCGTGCCGACGATCTTCTCGGCCCTGCCATCACCGCCGTCGGTGACGGTGGCGAAGGCGCATACATGATCGATGCGACGTTGGGGCTCGGAGGCCACTCCGAATTCTTCCTCGGCAAGTACCCGGGCCTTCACCTCATCGGTCTCGATCGCGACACCAACGCACTCCGCATCGCTGCCGAGCGTCTGGCGCCATTCGCGGACCGAACCACGTTCGTGCACACCACGTATGACGGGATCGAAGACGCGCTCGAACAGGCAGGTCTGCCGTCGACGGAGTCGGTTCACGCGATCCTCTTCGATCTGGGTGTGTCGTCGATGCAGTTGGACGAAGCCGACCGAGGTTTTGCGTACTCGATCGACGCCCCTCTCGACATGCGGATGGATCAGACGGTCGGGCTGACCGCGGCAGAGGTCCTGAACACCTACAGTCACGGCGACCTTGCTCGCATTCTGAGCACGTACGGCGAAGAGCGGTTCGCCGGAAAGATTGCGTCCGAGATCCTTCGGCAGCGTGAGCGTGAACCATTCACCACCAGTGCAGCTCTGGTCGAGTTGCTGTACCGAACAATCCCGGCGGCCACGCGGCGTACGGGTGGACACCCGGCCAAGCGCACCTTCCAAGCGCTGCGGATCGAAGTCAATGCCGAGTTGGATTCGCTTCGCGCGGCCGTTCCTGCCGGGCTCGATGCACTGGCAGTCGGTGGGCGAGTGGTGTTCATGTCCTACCAGTCGCTCGAGGATCGAGTTGTGAAGGCGGAGTTGGTTCCCCGCTCGAAGTCCACCAGTCCTGAAGGTCTACCGGTCGAGTTGCCGGGTATGGGGCCGGAGTTCCGCATTCTCACCCGTGGCGCAGAACGTGCGTCTGAGCAGGAAATCGAAGAGAACCCACGATCAGCTCCGGTGCGTTTGCGTGCCGCAGAACGCATTTCCAGGAGGCGGGCATGAGTCGTCAGGGCAAATCCGGTGCAGCGCAACGCGCATACGACAAGCGCACCGCACGGGCGGCAGGCCGGACCGGAACTGCCGCTGCTGTCGGCCCGTCGATCTCTCCTCGGGCGATGCTCAAGGGACGGGTACCGTTCGTGGCCTCCGTTATCGGACTTCTGTCCATCGGTCTCGCGGTGACTCTGCTGCTGACCACTCGCGCTGCCGAGGATTCGTACCAACTCAGTGATGCACGTGCATACAACCAGTCTTTGGTCGAGCAGAAAGCAGCGCTCGAACGTGACTTCCAGTCGCGTAACTCGGCTCCGGAGTTGGCAAATCAGGCAAGCGCTCTCGGCATGGTCCCCGCCAAGGACCCTGCACGTCTGGTAGTTCATCCGGATGGTTCGGTCGAGGTCGTCGGAACGCCGACTCCCGCGACTGCCGGCGCGATGCCGCCGCTCGATGCGCCCACATCGGTGCCCGCACCGACCGCGACACCGCCGCGCACCACAACGCCAGTTGTTCCTGGAGCCACGCCGAGCGTTCCGAATAACACGCGAAACCTCGCGCAGAGTGAACAATTGGTTCCTGTGATCCCCACGACGACAGCACCCGCCACCACGACGGCGGTGCCTGCTCCGCCTGAGGAACGTCGGTGAGTCAGAACTCCCGTAACAACCCCGGTCGGCGTCCGCGCCGCTCGGCCACTGCCTCATTTCCGTTTCGTCAGCGAGTCGGTCGTATCACCATGTGTGGTGCGCTCGCCGTTGCGGCATTGCAGCTCTTGTGGATTCAGGGAATCGATGCGCCGAGCCTGGCTGCGGAATCTGCGAATCAACGAACCACGACGCAGGTCGATCCGGCCGTACGCGGCTCGATAACCGATCGCAACGGAAACCCCCTCGCGTTCACCATGGAAGCCAAGGCGCTGACCTTCCAACCGGTGCGAGTACGCAAGGAACTCGAGGAAGCGCGCGCGAAGAGCATCGAGCAGGGCGCCGAGGGTGACAAGCAGGCGCCGGAAGTCAGCGATCGCCTCGCCGAGATCGCCGCCGGAATCCACGCCAAGCTCGGCGATACCGTTCCGGAAAAAGATCTGCTTCAGAAGATGAACAGCAACGAGACTTTCACGTACCTCGCTCGCAGCGTGGATCCGGCGGTTGCTGCCGAGATCTCGGACAAGTTCCGGGAGGTCGGCCTCGAGCGACAGGACATCCGCGAGTACCCCGGTGGCTCTCTGGCGGCGAATCTCGTCGGCGCGACCGGCTGGGACGGGCACGGTTTGCTCGGCCTCGAAGATTCGATGGACTCCACGCTCGCCGGAACCGATGGATCCGAAACGTACGACCGCGGTTCCGACGGCGCTGTGATCCCTGGTAGCTGGCGTGACAAGCAACCGGCCGTCAACGGTTCGGGCGTCGAGCTGACCATCGATTCGGACCTCCAGTTCTACGTTCAGCAGCAGGTCCAGATCGCCAAGGACAAGTCGGGCGCCAAGAACGCTTCGGTTGTGGTCATGGACTCCAAGACGGGACAGGTGTTGGCCATGTCCAACGACAGCACCTTCAACCCCGCGATCGGCATCGACAAGAACGCGCCGACAGCCGAAATGGGCAATCCGTCGGTCAGTACGCCGTTCGAGCCCGGATCGGTGAACAAGATCGTCACCGCAGCAGCGGCCATCGAGGACGGCAAGACAACTCCGGACGAAGTTCTGCAAGTCCCGGGCAGCATCACGATGTCCGGTGCCACAGTCAAGGATGCGTGGGATCACGGTGTGGCCCCGTATACCTCTACCGGTGTGTTCGGAAAGTCCTCGAACGTCGGCACCTTGATGCTCGCTCAGCGAGTGGGCGAGGATCGCTACGCAGACATGCTGAACAGGTTCGGCCTCGGACAACGCACCGACGTCGGACTTCCCGGCGAGAGCGCGGGCAGCGTCCCGAGTCGCGATCAGTGGTCCGGCGGAACCTTCGCGAACTTGCCGATCGGGCAGGGTCTTTCGATGACAACCTTGCAGATGACCGGGATGTACCAGGCCATTGCCAACGACGGTGTGCGAATTCCTCCGCGAATCGTGAAGTCGACTGTCGATTCTTCCGGCACTCGGACCGAGACGCCGCAGCCCGAGGGTGTCGAGGTGGTCAGCGCCCAGACAGCGTCGACGGTTCGGGACATGTTCCGGTCGGTCACTCAGGAAGACACCGGCAACCAGCGAGGAACCGGTGTTGCCGCGGGCGTCGAGGGATACCAGGTCAGCGGAAAGACCGGCACCGCGCAGCAAGTGGATCCCGCGTGCAAGTGCTACTCCAACTCCAACTACTGGATCACCTTCGCGGGAATCGCGCCCGCGGACAACCCCCGATTCGTGATCGGAATCATGCTCGACGCACCGGTTCGCGGTGTGGACGGCGGCGGCGGTCAATCGGCAGCACCGTTGTTCCACAACATCGCGTCGTGGATGCTGCAGCGTGACAGCGTTCCGATGTCGCCGGACCCCGGTCGCAAGTTGGTGTTGCAGGCGGACTGATTGCGGTGTGTCGGTTTCGACAGGGTCTTCGGGTGAATCCCGGACACGGTAATCTCAAACGTCGCAGTAACCTCATTCATCGCAGTACGCCGAACTTTGCTTGCGCTGCGACCGCCAAAGAACAACGACAATTGCCAGGAGTCGAGTGACAGTGCCGAATCGTTTGCAATCGTCGAACTCGGACGGCGCTCCCGGGACGCGTCCGACACAACCGGTTGCTACCGCGATCACGGCGCTCTCCGAACTGTCCGGAGCTCGCCTCGAATGGGTCGGGCAACCGGGATCACAGTCGTCGGAGGTCGTTGTCAAGGGCGTCGACCTGCGTGCGCAGGGAATCGTGGCCGATGACCTCTTCGCCGCTCTGCCCGGTGCCAGGACGCACGGCGCTCAGTTCGCCGTCGACGCTCTGGGGCGCGGTGCGACCGCGATCTTGACCGACGAGGCCGGCCTCGAATTGATCGAGGCCGCCGGCAAGGCGCCCGACCGGTCCGTCCCGGTTCTCGTTCATCCGAACCCGCGGGATGTGCTCGGTGAGATCTCAGCCGAGATCTACGGCCGGCCATCGGAGAAGATGCAGGTCGTCGGCATTACCGGCACATCCGGCAAGACGACGACGTCGTACTTGCTCGAAGCAGCGATTGCCGGAGCCGGCCGCAAGCCCGGCCTGGTTGGCACCATCGAGACTCGGATCGACGGCCGACGGGTGCCCAGCGCTCTGACCACGCCGGAAGCTCCGCAACTCCATGCGCTGTTCGCCGTGATGGCAGAGCAGGGGATCGATACCGTCGTCATGGAGGTGTCCAGTCACGCGCTCGCTCTCGGACGCGTCGACGGCATCCGCTTCGACATCGGCGCGTTCACCAATCTTTCGCAGGACCACCTGGATTTCCATCGGGACTTCGAGGAGTACTTCCAGGCCAAGGCTCGACTGTTCGATCCCGAGTCGACGGTGCGAGCCGAGCATGCCGTCGTCTGCGTCGACGACGTATGGGGTCGACGGATGGCTGAGTTGGCCGCGACCGACGAGAGCGATCCGGTGACCACGGTCTCGACCTCGACGGCCGAGGCCGAGTGGAAGGTCGGCGCCGTCGAGGTTGCCGAGGACGGCTCGCAGACTTTCGAGTTGGTCGGGCCGGACGGACAATCGTGGCCCGTCTCGCTTCGCCTCCCCGGTCGATACAACGTGGCCAACGCAGCCTTGGCGCTGACTGTCAGCTTCGCGGCCGGACTCGATCCGGACGCTGCTGTTCGAGCACTCGGAACGGTGGATGTCCCCGGACGAGTGCAGCGGATCGACCGCGGGCAGAGCTTCCTGGCAGTGGTCGACTACGCCCACAAACCGGCGGCACTCGAAGCCGTGATCGCCACCCTGCGCAATCAGGTTCCCGGCCGAGTGGCTGTGGTCGTCGGTGCGGGCGGGGACCGCGACGCCGGCAAACGCACCCTCATGGGCGAAGCTGGTGCGAGGGGCGCAGACCTGCTGATCGTCACCGACGACAACCCGCGCACCGAGGATCCCGCGAAAATTCGCGCTTCGGTTATGCAAGGCGCCATCGACGTTCCCGAATCCGAACGCGGCGAGATTCGCGAAGTGGGGGACCGGGCGCTCGCGATCGAGCAAGCAGTCCGGTGGGCGCAGCCAGGCGACGTAGTTCTGGTGGCAGGCAAAGGCCACGAAGTGGGTCAAGAAATCGACGGGGTCAAACACCCATTCGACGACCGCGAGGTGTTGGGCGAAATGATCGGCCGATTCGCGATCAACACAGCACATGGAGGCAAGCAATGATCCCGATGACGCTCTCTCGGATCGCCGAGATCGTCGGAGGAACCCTGCATGACGTCGACGATCCGTCGACTCAGGTGACAGGAACCGTCGAATTCGATTCGCGCAAGGCTGGTCCAGGTGGACTGTTTCTCGCACTCCCCGGCGCACGCGTCGACGGTCACGACCATGCGGAAGCGGCGGTGGCCGCCGGTGCGGTGGCGGTGCTCGCAGCGCGGCCGGTCGGGGTTCCGGCGATAGTTGTCCCGTCGGTACCGAACGACGGTCCGAGCGCTGTGATGTTGCTCGAACATGACACAGACGGATCCGGGGCTGCCGTCTTGCATGCCCTCGGCCTCCTGGCCAGGGCCGTGGTCGACGAACTGGCAGCAGAGGGGTCGGCTTCGGGGGGCGGGCTGACGCTGGTCGGTGTCACTGGTTCGGCGGGCAAGACCTCGACCAAGGACCTGATTGCGGCGCTGCTTCGCGAGCGCGGTGAGGTGGTCGCCCCACCAGGCTCGTTCAACAACGAACTGGGTTTGCCGTGGACTGTGCTCCGCGCCGACGAGAAGACCCGCTTCCTGGTCCTCGAGATGTCGGCCCGTGGGGTCGGTCACGTCGGCGAACTGACCAAGATCGCGCCGCCGAAGATCGGCGTCGTTCTCAATGTAGGCACGGCCCATCTCGGTGAATTCGGTTCGCGTGAAGCGATCGCGGTCGCCAAAGGTGAACTGGTGGAAGCACTCCCGTCGGCAGCCGACGGTGGAGTTGCGGTCCTCAACGCCGACGACCGCATGGTCGCCGCAATGGCGAGTCGAACCAAGGCCCGGATCGTATTCGTCGGCCAGTCCGAAGACTGCGACGTTCGGGCGACCGACGTGGTTGTCGACGACCAGGCCCGGGCTTCCTTCACGCTGAACTGTTCACAGGGTTCTGCGCGTATTCGCCTGGCCGTTCACGGCGAACACCACGTGAGCAACGCCCTAGCCGCTGCGGCCGTCGCACTCGAGAACGGCCTCGCGGTTGCAGACATCGCGCGTGTCCTCGAGGGCACGAAGGCAGCGTCAGCGAGGCGGATGGAAGTCACCGAGCGCGCCGACGGCGTCACCGTCGTCAACGACAGTTACAACGCCAATCCCGATTCCATGCGCGCTGCGCTCAAAGCGTTGGTGTCCATGGCGCGATCGGATCGGCACTTCGGGCGCCGTAGCTGGGCTGTGCTCGGTGAGATGGGTGAACTCGGGCCGGAATCGGTCGTCGAGCATGACGCGATCGGTCGCCTGGCCGTCAGACTCGATGTCAGCAAGTTGATCGTCGTCGGAACGGGCCGCACCTCGCGTGCGATGCATCAAGGTGCGGTGATGGAGGGGTCGTGGGGTGACGAGTCCGTCGTCGTGCCCGACGCAGCTGCGGCGATCGCCATTCTCGAAGCGGAACTCGAACCGGGCGATCTCGTCCTGGTGAAGGCGTCCAAGTCTGTTGAACTGTGGACAGTCGCCGAAGCGATTCTGGCCGCAACGCCCAGCGACAACACCGGTGACGCGAACACCGATGGCGAGAACGGCGGGGATTCGCAGTGATCCAGATTCTTCTCGCCGCAGGCATCGCGCTGGCGGTCTCCATCATGCTCACGCCGATCCTGATCAAGGCGTTCTCGAAACAAGGTTTCGGGCAGGAGATCCGAACCGAAGGTCCAGCCAGTCACCAGGCCAAGCGCGGCACTCCCACGATGGGCGGCGTCGCGATCCTGACCGGAATCTGGGCCGGCTATCTCGGCTCACACCTCATCGGTCTCGGCATGGACAACGCGGAGGGACCGTCGGCGTCCGGCCTACTCGTTCTCGGTCTGACCACCGCGCTCGGTGGAGTCGGTTTCCTCGACGACTTCATCAAGATCCGCAAGCAGCGCAATCTGGGACTGAACAAGACAGCGAAGCTGGTCGGCCAGTTCGTCGCTGCCATTGCCTTCGGAATTTTGGCCCTGCAGTTCCGCGGTGACGACGGGCTGACTCCGGGCAGTGTTCATTTGTCGTACGTTCGCGACATCGCCACCGTCTCACTCGGTTCCGTGGTCTTCATCGCCTTCTGCTACCTACTGGTCAGCGCCTGGTCCAATGCCGTCAACCTGACCGACGGCCTCGACGGATTGGCCGCCGGAGCGATGAGTTTCGTTCTCGGCGCCTACGTCATCATCACGTTCTGGCAGTTCCGCTACTCGTGCGAGACGAATCCCGGTAAGGGTTGCTACGACGTCCGAGACCCGCTCGATCTTGCGGTGCTCTGCGCGGCCGGCGCCGGCGCGTGCATCGGTTTCCTCTGGTGGAATGCCGCACCCGCCAAGATCTTCATGGGCGACACCGGTTCTCTTGCCCTCGGCGGCATGCTCGCCGGATTGTCGATCACCACAAGCACGGAACTGTTGATGGTCGTCATCGGTGCACTGTTCGTCGCGGAGGCCGCGTCGGTGGTGATCCAGGTAGCGGTGTTCCGGTCCAGCCGACGGCGGGTCTTCCGAATGGCGCCGTTCCATCACCACTTCGAACTTGCCGGGTGGGCTGAAACCACGGTCATCATCAGATTCTGGTTGCTGGCGGCTATTGCGTCGGCTATCGGATTGGCACTCTTCTACAGCGAATACCTCGCAGCGCTCGGAGGCTGAAAACCATGACCAGCTCAGCGGATTCCGAGAACGACCTGTCCTGGCTCCGCGGTACGCGAGTGCTGGTCGCTGGAGGGCGGGTGTCCGGTCAAGCGACCATCGAACCTCTCGTCGCTCTTGGTGCTGTCGTGACGGTCGCCGATTCGACCTTGGACTTCGCGCAGCGCTGCGCCGAGCTCGGCGCGGATATGGTGACCACCACCTCGATCGAGGATGCTCCGGATTCGATCACCGAGTACGGGCTCGTCGTCACCAGTCCGGGCTTTCGGCCGGACGCACCGATCCTTGCAGCGGCCGCCGGTCACGGGATTCCCATCTGGGGAGACGTCGAGTTCTCGTGGCGCGTCGACCACAGCGGGCACTTCGGCGGACCCCGTAAGTGGCTCGTCGTGACGGGGACGAACGGCAAGACCACGACGACGTCGATGCTGGCCTCGATTCTCGACGCCGCCGGAGTTGTCGGCCGAGCCTGCGGGAACATCGGGCTTCCGATACTCGACGCACTCGCCGAGACGTCGCCGCGCGTGGAGTACCTCGCTGTCGAACTGTCGTCTTTCCAATTGCACTGGGCGCCTTCGGTGCGTCCGGATGCCGGCGTCGTCCTCAATGTCGCCGAGGATCACCTCGACTGGCACGGCGGAATGAGCGCGTACGCCGCGGCAAAGTCGCGGGCGCTGAGTGGAAAGGTCGCGGTGGTCGGCCTCGATGACGCAATCGCTTCCGAACTGGGAACACGAGCAACTGCAGACATTGTCACCGGGTTCAGATTGGGTGAACCGGGCGAAGGAGAACTGGGTGTCGAAGCGGGACACCTCGTGGACAACGCTTTCGGTGATCACGTCCGCTTGGCCGAAGCAGCTTCCATAGATCCGGCCGGCCCGGCAGGCGTCATGGACGCGCTGGCCGCTGCCGCTTTGGCGCGGGCACTCGGATTCGAGGCCGACGTCGTCGAACGCGGTCTGGCCGCACACAAGGTCGGCCCACACCGAGGGGCCCTGGTCGGTCGTGTCGGGTCCGTTGTGTACATCGACGATTCCAAGGCCACCAATCCGCACGCAGCCAGGCCGTCGATACTCGCGCACGACCGCGTCGTCTGGGTTGCAGGCGGTCTACTCAAGGGCGCAAGCGTCGAGCAGTTGGTGAGCGAAGTGGGACCGAGACTGTCCGGCGCTGTTCTTCTCGGCCGTGACGCCGGTGTGATCGAGGACGCGCTGGCGCGACACGCGCCCGATGTTCCCGTGGTGCACGTGCTGTCGGGGGACGATGAAGTGGTGAGCGAAAACAGCAGCAACTCGACTCTCACCATCCGGCTGCCGTCGGGTGCCGACGCGGATGCCGTCATGGCCGCAGTGGTCGTCGAAGCTGCCGAGTTGGCGTCCCCCGGTGATGCAGTTGTACTTGCCCCGGCCGCCGCGTCCTTGGACATGTTCGCCAGCTACGGACATCGTGGTGACAGTTTCGCCGCCGCCGTAGCCGCATTACCCGATCCGTTCACGGATTCGCCTGGCCAAGCCGGGAACTTGCGATGACCAAGGGTCCCAAGACCCGAATCGGTGCCTGGTTGGCGCGGCCGTTGGCGTCGTTCCACCTGGTGGTGACGATTGCCACGATGTTGACTGTCTTGGGGCTCGTGATGGTTCTGTCGGCGTCGAGCGTCGAGCAGTACGTGTCCGGTGGCTCGGCATATTCGTTGTTCACCCAGCAGTTGATCTTCGCGATTCTCGGGGCGGTGCTCTTCTACGTCGCGCTGCGGATCCCGGCGAGAGTGCTCCGGCAGTATTCGTTTCCGCTGTTCGTCGTCGTGCTGATCATGCTGGTACTCGTTCTGATTCCGGGAATCGGCACCGAAGCGCAGGGTGCGCGTCGCTGGTTCAACGTCGGTGGATTCTCGGTGCAACCATCGGAAATCATGAAGGTCGCCTTGGCGATCTGGGGCGCGCATCTGTTGGCCTCGAGGCGTCCGGACGACCGATCCGTGAAGTCGATCCTGATTCCGCTCGTGCCCGCTGCGATGCTGGTCTTCGCCTTGGTCGTCGCGCAGCCGAATCTCAGTACGACCATCGCACTGGGAATCATCGTCGGGGCCCTGCTGTGGTTCGGCGGGCTTCCACTGAAACTCTTCGGCTCGATAGCGCTGACAGGCGTTGTCGGCGCCGCTGTCCTGGCCATGACGGCCGGGTATCGATCCGACCGAGTCCAGGCCTTCTTCAACAAGAGCGATGACCTGCAGGGCAACAACTATCAGGCCAAGCAGGCCTTGTATTCGCTCGCAGACGGCGGCTTTTTCGGTCGCGGACTCGGGCAGAGCGTCGCCAAATGGAACTACCTACCGAACGCGCACAACGACTTCATCTTCGCGATCATCGGCGAAGAGCTGGGATTTGTCGGCTGCGCTGTGGTGATCGGTTTGTTCGCTGTATTCGTGTACACGGGATTGCGGATCGCAGCCCGCAGCATCGATCCGTTCTGGCGGCTCCTGTCGGCCACCGCAACTACCTGGATCGTCGGCCAGGCGATGATCAACATCGGTTACGTCATCGGACTGCTGCCGGTGACCGGACTCCAGTTGCCCTTGGTCTCCGCCGGTGGTTCGTCCTTGGCGATCACGCTGTTCATGTTCGGGGTCATCGCCAATGCAGCGCGCCACGAGCCAGAAGCAGTTGCCGCTCTGAACTCCGGGCAGGACGGCAAGATCTCGAAGTTGCTCAGACTGCCCAAGCCGGTGCTGTACCACCCGCCGTCAGGGGGCCGGCCTATCCGTCGACAGAAGCCCGCACGACAGATCGAACCGGCACGCGGACGCGACGGCCGGCGCGCGATCGAGACGGGCGATCGACGCAAGCGGGCAGATCAAGGCGCTCGCCCTTCCTCGGATTCCAACCGAGGTGCGGCCGCTGGGTCACGGAAGCACACCGCGGGAGGGCAGAATGGTCAGCGTCGGCAGGCGCCGACACGTAGGGCACAAGATCCACGAGAAGTTCGAGAGCGAGGAATTCGTAGGTGAGCGGCAACAAATCGGCTCTGTCGGTAGTGGTGGCAGGGGGAGGCACGGCTGGTCACATCGAACCCGCACTTGCGGTCGCGGACGCGGTCAAGGCCGCTCAGCCCGACACCAGGATCACCGCACTCGGGACAGCACGTGGTCTCGAAACCACCTTGGTGCCTGCCCGCGGGTACACACTCGAGCTCATTCCGCCGGTTCCGCTTCCACGTAAGCCCACGATGGATCTCGTCAAACTGCCGACACGCATCCTCGCCTCGGTGCGCAAGACCCGTGAGGTACTCGATTCCGTCGACGCCGACGTGATCGTCGGTTTCGGTGGTTACGTCGCGCTTCCGGCGTATCTTGCCGCACGTGGCGGTGTTCTTCGGCGCCGCCGCAAGATTCCGATCGTCATCCACGAGGCGAACGCCAGTGCCGGCATCGCGAACAAGATCGGTGCTCGCCTGGCGACGCGGGTGCTTGCTGCTGTTCCGGGTTCCGGAGTGAAGAACCGCGGCGATCAGGACGCCGAGATCGTCGGCATCCCGGTTCGCGCGTCGATCGCCAATTTCGATCGAGCGGGACTCCGCTCGCAAGCTCGCGAGTACTTCGGACTTCCTCAGGACGGTCCCGTTCTGCTCGTCTTCGGCGGATCGCAAGGCGCGAAGTCGCTCAACGACGCGGTGTCCGGAGCAGCGGAAGAACTGGCGAAGGCCGGGATCTCGGTCCTTCACGCACACGGACCCAAGAACTCCCTCGAGGTCACGCAGTACTCGGAGACGGCACCGTATGTGGCTGTACCTTATCTTTCGCGGATGGATCTCGCGTATGCCGCAGCCGACGCGACGATCTGTCGTTCGGGCGCGATGACGGTCGCCGAGGTCTCGGCGGTCGGACTACCGGCCGTTTACGTTCCGCTGCCGCACGGCAACGGTGAACAGGAACTCAACGCGAAACCCGTTGTCGCAGCGGGCGGCGCGATCATCGTCTCCGACAACGAGCTCACGCCGACGTTCGTCGCCGGCACCGTCGTCCCGATGCTGAGCGACAGCGCGCGTCTCGACAAGATGAGCAGTGGCGCTGCCAATGTCGGGCACCGCACGGCGGCAACAGAGATCGCACGGATCGTGCTCGACATCGCGGCAAAGGAAAACGCCGTCCAGGAAAATGCAAGGGGAAACCGATGACCGCGCTGCCCGCCCACCTCGAGCGAGTACACATGGTCGGAATCGGCGGTGCCGGTATGTCCGGCATCGCTCGAATTCTGCTTTCCCGCGGGGGCCTTGTCTCGGGTTCGGACGCCAAGGAGAGCCGAGGAGTCCTGGCGCTCCGTGCACGCGGGGCACAGGTCCGGATCGGCCACGACGCCGATGCTCTCGACCTGCTGCCAGGTGGACCGACCGTCGTCGTCACGACGCACGCAGCTATCCCGAAGGACAACCCGGAACTCGTCGAGGCCGCTCGCCGCGGAATCCCGGTGATTCTTCGGCCGGCTGTCCTTGCATCACTCATGCAGGGAAATCGCACGTTCCTGGTTTCGGGTACACACGGCAAGACGTCGACGACGTCGATGCTCGTGGTCGCCCTGCAGCACTGCGGTTTCGACCCCTCGTTTGCCGTTGGCGGCGAACTCAACGAGGCGGGCACGAATGCCCATCACGGCAGCGGTGACGTCTTTGTCGCCGAGGCCGACGAGAGCGACGGGTCGCTGCTTCAGTACGACCCCAACGTGATCGTCGTGACCAACATCGAGGCCGATCACCTCGACTACTTCGGCAGCGTCGAAGCGTATGTGAAGGTGTTCGACGATTTTGTCGACAAGCTACGTCCAGGTGGACTTCTGATTGCTTGCCTCGACGATCCGGGATCTGCGGATCTCGCGAAGCGAATCGTGGCCTCGGGTCGTTCGGACATCCGTGTGCTCGGTTACGGATCAGCGGATGCGCAGGAAGTAGAAGCGGGCACTGCCTTCGAACCTGTCGACGGCGTCGAGGTCGGAGTCCGACTACTGGGCTTCCATGCACACGACGTCGGGGGAGTCCTGCAGTTCCAACTGGCCGGCGAGAGCGCCGCGCGAACCGTGCGGATGGCAGTGCCGGGTCGGCACATGGCGCTCAACGCACTTGCCGCCCTGCTGGCCGCCCGTGATGCGGGCGCCGAGACCGAGGAGATCGTCGAGGGGCTCGCCGGATTCGGTGGCGTCCACCGCCGCTTCCAGTTCACCGGCCGCGAGCGTGGTGTCCGGGTGTTCGACGACTACGCCCACCATCCGACCGAAGTTCGCGCGGTTCTCGGCGCGGCCGCGGATCTGGTTCGACCGGAAGATGATTCGTCGTCGACCAATTCGGCAGCCGGACGTGTGATCGTGGTCTTCCAACCTCACCTCTATTCGCGCACAGCGGCATTTGCCGTGGAGTTCGCGCAGGCACTGGACTTGGCCGACGAGGTAGTGGTTCTCGATGTCTACGGTGCTCGCGAAGAGCCGATGCCGGGAGTCAGCGGTGCGCTTGTCGCTCAATCGGTCACCAAACCTGTTCACTATCAACCCGATCTGTCGCAGGCACCGAAGCAGGTGGCGGCGTTGGCTCACCCCGGCGACATCGTCATCACGATGGGCGCCGGTGACGTGACCATGCTCGGCAAACAGATCCTCGATGCTTTGCGTTCGGCGCCGCATCCCGCGCCGCGATGACACCCGACGCACGAAGTCGTCGCGGGCGTCGAGATCCTCAGGCCAGGCGAGCCACCAGTACGCGTCGGCGCAGTACTCGCACCGAATCGCGATATTCGACGCGGTCGACGGAGCCGGCTCCCGAACCCACGCCGACTCGTAAGTGGTTCAAGCGACCGCTGATCGTGGCACCGCTGGCAATCGTGCTGGTGGTGGGAATTGCGCTGACGGCCTGGTTGTCTCCGGTGCTCTCGGTCCGGGGCACCGAAGTTCTCGGTGCGACGACGGTCAGTGAGGAACAGATCCTTTCGCTCCTGGCAGTACCGACCGGTCAGCCGTTGATGCGGGTCGACGCCGGCGCCGCCGCCGCACGTGTAGCGACGATTCCGAAGGTGGCCTCCGCCCGAGTGCAGCGGATGTATCCGTCGACCATTCGCGTCACCGTGACCGAACGGGTACCGGTTGTCTTCGTCGACTCACCCGAGGGTGCACACCTGCTGGACGAGAAGGGTGTCGACTTCGAGATGGGCGTCCCGCCGCCGGGGGTTCCGCGTCTGGTGACACCGACGCCGGGATGGAACGACGAGCCGACGCTTGCCGCGCTCGAGGTGTTGTCGGTGCTGCCGCCGGATCTGCGATTTCAGGTGGGAGAGGTTGCCGCTCGGTCGATTTCGAGCGTCACGCTGACTCTGCTCGACGGTCGCGTCGTAAACTGGGGCGGTGTCGAGCACTCGGATCGTAAGGCTGCCGTGACACTTCCTCTGTTGACTCAACCGGGGCAGACGTACGACGTGTCCAGTCCTGATCTTCCGACGGTCCGATAGCGCACGGTGCACCCGTGCGCCGGTGCGTGGCAAATACTTCGGTGTGTCTCGGCGCGCCTAATGGCGGAACGCGACGACGGTGCATAGCGTTTCGTTTCAGATCGAATACTTGACATAACTCTAACCCTGTGGTTGAGGTTTAGAGTTTATCTCGAACACCAGCAGTAACAAATACACCAGCAGTTACAAATACAGCAGCAGTAAAAAGACAGCAGCACTGACAAGCAGCGTGAAACACGACACGGAAGGCGAGAGCCGATGACGCCCCCGCACAACTACCTCGCCGTAATCAAGGTCGTCGGCATCGGCGGCGGCGGCGTGAACGCAGTCAACCGCATGATCGAACAGGGACTCAAGGGAGTCGAGTTCATCGCGGTCAACACGGACGCGCAAGCCCTTCTGATGAGTGACGCCGACGTCAAGCTCGACGTCGGTCGTGAATTGACCCGTGGCCTCGGCGCCGGTGCTGACCCTGAAGTGGGTCGCAAGGCAGCCGAAGATCACAAGGACGAGATCGAAGAGGTCATCAAGGGCGCCGACATGGTGTTCGTGACCGCAGGCGAGGGTGGTGGCACCGGAACTGGTGGTGCCCCTGTCGTGGCAAGCATCGCCCGGAAGCTGGGCGCACTCACCGTCGGCGTCGTGACTCGGCCGTTCTCCTTCGAGGGCAAGCGTCGTGGGGGACAGGCGGATACCGGAATCCAGGCGCTCCGCGAGTCCTGCGACACGCTGATCGTCATTCCCAACGATCGCCTGCTCCAGTTGGGTGACGCGGCCGTCAGCCTCATGGACGCCTTCCGCAGCGCCGACGAGGTTCTCCTCAACGGTGTCCAGGGCATCACCGACCTCATCACCACCCCGGGTCTGATCAACGTCGACTTCGCGGACGTCAAGGGTGTCATGTCCGGTGCAGGCAGTGCGTTGATGGGCATCGGATCCTCACGTGGTGAGGGACGCGCGATCAAGGCGGCGGAATCTGCGATCAATTCGCCTCTCCTCGAAGCATCGATGGAAGGCGCCCGCGGCGTTCTCCTGTCGATCGCCGGCGGTAGCGATCTGGGCCTGTTCGAGATCAACGAGGCGGCTTCGCTGGTGCAGGAAGCCGCGCACATCGACGCCAACATCATCTTCGGAACGGTCATCGACGATTCACTCGGTGACGAGGTTCGTGTGACGGTCATCGCTGCGGGATTCGACGGAGGAGCTCCGGCTCGTCGTCCCGTGGAGTCGACCGCACAGGGACGTGGAGCTATCGGCGCCGGGCGCGCGGGTGAGGTCGGCCGGTCACCGGTGGCCGCCGAACCTGCTGGCGAGCAGCCGATTTCCGCAGCGCGCGAGACGACGGGTTCGGGTAGCTTGCCTCCGATCGGTGGCCCACGCCATGCGCCGGTCCAGGAAGACGAGGGCGACGACGACGTCGATGTGCCTGTCTTCATGCGTCGCTGACGCAGGGCTACAAACAGTTTCGAGAACAGGGTGCCCGGAATTTCTGGGTACCCTGTTCTTGACTGGATGTCCGGTCACGTCTGAGCCGGACGACAACTTTCGACGTTTGTGAGCACACATATCTTGAGTACCGAGAAGTCGACCACCCGCACCCGCATTCGCCGCGTCGTGACCAGCCGAGCCGGTGGTGTTTCCGCGTCGCCGTACGAGTCGTTCAATCTCGGCGATCACGTCGGAGACGATCCGGCAGCCGTCGAGGCGAATCGCCGTCGTCTGGCACGCGAAATAGGCGTCGAGCCTGACCATCTCGTGTGGATGGAACAGATCCACTCGCGCAACGTCACTGTCGTGACGGAACCGACCGACGAAGTGATTCCCGTGACGGACGCTCTGGTCACCACCGTTCCCGGCCTGGCGCTCGCCACCCTCAGCGCAGACTGTGTTCCCGTTCTGCTCTCCGACGAGGAGGCCGGTGTGATCGCGGCAGTTCATGCCGGACGGATCGGTGCCCGCATCGGTATCGTCCCGCGCGTCCTCGCGGAGATGGTGCGACAGGGCGCGGACGTCTCACGTATCGGTGCCTTCCTCGGCCCGGCAGCGAGCGGACGCCAGTACGAGGTTCCCGCCGCGATGCGTGCGGACGTGGAAAAGCACTTGCCGGGCAGCGCAACTCGCACCGAGAAGGGCACGCCGGGACTCGATCTGCGTGCGGGACTGCGTAAGCAGTTGCTCGCCGCGGGTGTGTCCGGTGTTGCCGAGGACCCGCGGTGCACGATCGAGGATCGCGCGTTGTTCAGTCATCGCCGAGAATCTCTGACCGGGCGTCAAGCTGCAGTGATCTGGATGGAAGCGCCCGCAGCGCAGGAAACCGTCTAGGCAGAAATGCGCCAGACGGATATGCGGCTGACAGAAATATCGACGGCACTCGACTCGGTGCGTGCGCGGCTGGCGGCCGCCTGCCTTGCCGCCGGTCGTGAAGTTTCCGACGTAGCACTGCTGCCAGTTACCAAATTCTTTCCGGCGTCCGACGCCCGAATCCTGTACGAACTGGGTTGCCGTGAATTCGGTGAGTCTCGTGAGCAGGAAGCAGTGGAGAAGGTCGCGGACTTCGACGGCGCTGCACAGAGCGGGGCGATCGACGATCCGGTTCGCTGGCACATGATCGGGCAGTTGCAGCGCAACAAAGCGCGTTCGGTAGCGAAGTGGGCCTACGCAATTCACTCGGTGGACAGTGCACGACTAGCCGATGCACTCGATCGGGCGGCGCTCGGAGCTTTGTCCGACGGGGAGCGTAAAGCGCCGCTGCGGGTGCTCATCCAGGTAAGTCTCGACGGAGACCCTGCGCGTGGCGGAGTTCCGACGGGAGAGCTAACCCCTCTCGCCGAGCGGATCGAATCAGCCGAAGGTCTCGAATTTGCGGGACTGATGGCCGTCCCGCCACTTGGATCAGATCCGGACGAGCAGTTCGAAATCCTCCGCAGGGCACATCTTTTGATTCTCGAATCGCATCCCCGGGCAACCGAACTCTCGGCTGGCATGACCGGTGATCTGGAGGCCGCAGTGCGCCACGGATCAACGTGCGTGCGTGTCGGAACCGCACTGCTCGGCTCACGACCAGTAATCTCGAGGTGATCGCTCAGGTGATCGCCCAACCCGTCCACACCGCTGCGACCGGTCGCAGTCGGATTGATTCCGCCGCGCCAAGGAAGGTCGATCAATGAGCAACCTGCATAAGTTCAAGGCTTACTTCGGCATGGTTCCCCTCGATGACTACGAGGACGAATACGTGGAGGAGCCCGATCAGGCTCGCCGCGCACCCCGTCGTAGTCACGACGGCTATGCCGAGCGCGACGACCGCGAGTTCGTCGAACCTGCCTTCTCGAAGGCGAGCTACGCGCCCAGTCGTCGTGACGAAGAGGACGCGGAGTTCGATCGCTACGATTCCCGGCCTCGCGTCGACACCGTTCCCAGCCGCAGTAGCCGCCCGGCGATGTCGCCGCGTCCGGCAAGCCGTGGAAACCTCGCGGTCGACGCCCGTGCAGAGCGTCCCGAAGCGCGACGTGCGCCTGTTGTCGATGACGGCGGCCCGCTCGCCAAGATCACGACACTGCGTCCGCAGAGCTACGCAGAGGCCCGCACCATCGGTGAGCGGTTCCGCGACGGCACTCCCGTCATCATGGATCTGGTCGACATGAGCAACGCCGACGCGAAGCGTCTGGTCGATTTCGCGGCCGGCCTGGCGTTCGCATTGCGTGGTTCTTTCGACAAGGTAGCCACCAAAGTGTTTCTTCTCTCACCGGCTGACATCGACGTTTCCGCTGAGGAACGCCGTCGTATCGCGGAGACGGGTTTCTACAGCCAGAAATGATGGTCTCGACCGCAGTCCGGCCCCTGAGCAGGGGTGACGTGAGCACATTCGAACGGCGGCCCGTCTCGGCGGACGCCGCATTCGGACCCATCGCCGGCCGTTACAAGACGGACTCGATGCGGGCCGGTTCCGGAATTGCTGCGGTGTGTCTGTTTTGGACACACCGCAGAAGTCAGGCAGAGTGAGGGTGTGGACGCGCTTCTCTCTGTGATCTATCTGGTGCTGGTTGTCTTCTGGCTGTTGCTGATCGGCAGAGTGATCGTCGAGTTCGTTCGTTCGTTTGCCAGAGATTGGCGACCGACCGGATTGGTCGCTGTCATTCTCGAAACCATTTTTACGATCACCGATCCTCCGGTGAAACTGCTCCGCAGGTTGATCCCCCCGATCAACCTCGGTGGAGTTCGCTTGGATCTATCCATCATGGTCTTGCTTTTCATCGTCATCATCCTGATGTCGGTTGTTCGCTGAGCGCAGTCCGAGTGAGTGGTATGCCAGAATGGAAGCCATAACTCATCCGGTGGTTCGCCACTACGTAGACTGTGTTGCAACTGAATGCTTGCTAGACCGCCAAATGACGCGTGAAGGGATCCTTCCATGCCGCAACTGACTCCAGCTGACGTGCACAACGTTGCGTTCAGCAAGCCGCCTATCGGCAAGCGTGGCTACAACGAGGACGAGGTCGACGCATTCCTCGACCTCGTCGAGCAGGCGCTGTCGCAGCTCATCGAAGAGAATGCGGACCTGCGCCAGCGCGTAGGTGAGCTGGATCAGGAGCTCGCGGCTGCCAAGAAGTCGCCGGCACCTGCTCAGCAGGCAGCACCCGTCGCAGCGCAGCCCAAGCCGGAGCCCGCTCGGGTTGTCGAACCGCCCAAGCCTGCACCCGTTGCAGCTCCGGTTCCCGCCGCCGCTGCCGTTGCAGCGCCGCAGAGTGGCGACACCCACATGCAGGCCGCGAAGGTCCTCGGACTGGCTCAGGAGATGGCGGATCGCCTCACCAACGATGCCAAGACCGAATCCGAGCAGCTGCTCGGCAGTGCTCGCACCAACTCCGAGCAGCTCATGAGCGAGGCTCGCAGCAAGGCCGACGGCATGATCGCGGATGCGCGCAACAAGTCGGAGGCAATGCTGACCGACGCTCAGACTCGCTCCGAGACCCAGCTTCGCCAGGCTCAGGAGAAGGCAGACGCTCTCAAGGCAGACGCCGAGAAGAAGCACACCGAAATCATGGCGACCATCAACCAGCAGCGTTCGGTCCTCGAGGGCCGTATCGAGCAGCTCAAGACGTTCGAACGTGAGTACCGGGTGCGCCTGAAGTCCTACCTGGAATCGCAGCTCGAAGAGCTCGAACAGCGTGGCTCGGCCGTTCCGGTCGACGGTGGACAGGATTCCTACAGCCCGTCCTTCGCCAAGGGAAACAGCTGACCGAGAGCGCCTCGTCGGCTCAGCTATCGGACCGGACAAAGGTTGATACGTGCTGGTCGTGACGTTGGTTCTCGCGGGAGTTGGCTTCGCTCTCCTGATCGTTGCCCTGACCACAGGGTCGCTGATCTGGGCGTGGGCATGTATCGCGATTTGTGTAGCAGGTGCCGTCCTCCTGCTGGTCAGTGCGCTGACCAGCAGGAAGGCGGTTCCTTCGTTGGATGACCCGATATCGGGCAGCGGCGTGTCGTCGCCTTACGGTCGAGTCGAGAGTTCCTCGGATTCCTCGACCGATGATGCAGCTACTGCCAACGACGACAATCAGGGAAACCACGGCGGGTCGCCGGGTGCCCCCGACAAGTCCTAGGGCGAGTTCCGACAAGGTCCAGGACGAGTATTAGACTGTCCAACACGAATACCAGGCTGTGATCCGGCAATCACCGGGGAGCTTTCGGAAGAACGGTTGTCGACGCTTTCGTACGTGTCGAGGACCCAGTAGAACCGAACGGGTGAGCCCGTCACAGCTCGATCGAGTGGCAGCTCGAGATCCGGTGTGAAAGCACGGATCTGCGGGGTGCAAACGGGGTGGTACCGCGGTGTCGGCGCACAAGCGTCACGTCGTCCCCGTGCCGAGTCCGACTGGCACGAGGAGATCGCCATGGCGAGTAACGGGTATCCCAAAGTCGACTACGGTGTCCCCGCCGACACCGGAGTCAAGTTCCCCGAACTGGAACAGAAAGTCCTGAAACAGTGGGACGACGACGACACCTTCCGTGCGTCGGTTTCCAATCGGGACGGTAACGAAGAGTTCGTTTTCTACGACGGACCGCCATTCGCAAACGGTTTGCCGCACTACGGCCACCTGCTGACGGGGTACGTCAAGGACCTGGTGCCGCGCTTCCAGACAATGCGTGGACGCAAGGTCGAACGACGCTTCGGCTGGGATTGCCACGGCCTTCCGGCAGAGCTCGAAGCGGAGAAGCAGCTCGGCATCAAGGACAAGGCCGAGATCGAAGTCATGGGTCTGGCCAAGTTCAACGAGTACTGCAAGGCCTCGGTGCTCAAGTACACCGACGAGTGGCGTGACTACGTCACCCGCCAGGCGCGCTGGGTCGATTTCGACAACGACTACAAGACCCTGGACGTCGACTTCATGGAGTCCGTCATGTGGGCCTTCAAGGAGCTGCACGACAAGGGCCTGATCTATCAGGGCTTCCGTGTGCTGCCCTACAGCTGGTACGAGCAGACTCCACTGTCCAATCAGGAGACTCGCCTCGACGATGCGTACAAGATGCGTCAGGATCCTGCAGTCACGGTCGACATGCCGCTGGTCGCTCCGGGTTCACCCCTCGACGGCGCAAACGCGATCATCTGGACCACGACTCCGTGGACACTGCCGTCCAACTTGGCCACTGCGGTTCATCCCGAGGTCGACTACGTCCAGGTGCTCGGCGAGGACGGAAAGCGGTACGTGCTCGCAGAAGCACGGGTAGCTCATTACGCACGTGAGCTGGGGGAGGACCCCGAGGTCGTTTCCCGTCACAAGGGCGCCGAACTGGTCGGACTGTCGTACACACCGCCGTTCGACTTCTTCCTCGGACATCCGAATGCGCACGTCGTGCTCTCGGCGGACTACGTGACAACCGACTCCGGAACCGGAATCGTCCACCTCGCACCGGCTTTCGGTGAAGAGGATATGGACGTGGCCACGGCCAACGGTATCGAGGTCGTACAGCCGCTCGATCCGGGTGGAAAGTTCACCTCGATGGTTCCGCCGTACGAGGGCCTGATGGTGTTCGACGCCAGCCCGGTCATCATCAAGGACCTCAAGGCTGCCGGAAAGCTGCTGCGGCACGAGACGATCGAGCACTCGTACCCACACAGTTGGCGCAGTGGGCAGCCGCTCATCTACATGGCGGTTCCCTCGTGGTTCGTCGCGGTCACCAAGTTCCGAGATCGCATGGTCGAGCTGAACAAAGACATCACCTGGGTGCCCGAGCACATCCGTGACGGCCAGTTCGGCAAGTGGCTCGAAGGTGCACGAGACTGGAACATCAGCCGAAACCGTTACTGGGGCAGCCCGATCCCGGTGTGGGTGTCGGACGATCCGCAGTACCCGCGTACGGACGTGTACGGCTCGCTCGATCAGTTGGAGGCAGACTTCGGTGTGCGTCCGACCGATCTGCATCGCCCGATGATCGACGACCTGGTCCGTCCGAACCCCGACGACCCGACCGGGAAGTCGATGATGCGCCGCGTTCCCGAGGTGCTCGACTGCTGGTTCGAATCCGGTTCGATGCCGTACGCGCAGGTGCACTACCCATTCGAGAACCGTGAATGGTTCGAGGGCCATTTCCCGGGCGATTTCATCGTCGAGTACAACGGGCAGACTCGCGGCTGGTTCTACACGCTGCACGTACTGGCAACCGCACTCTTCGATCGTCCGGCGTTCAAAACCGTTGCTGCGCACGGCATCGTGCTCGGCGACGACGGACTGAAGATGAGCAAGTCCAAGGGCAACTACCCGGACGTGAAGGAGGTGTTCAACCGCGACGGCAGCGATGCCATGCGATGGTTCCTGATGTCTTCGCCGATCTTGCGCGGCGGAAACCTCATCGTGACCGAGCAGGGCATCCGCGAAGGCGTACGTCAGGCGTTGCTCCCGCTGTGGAACGCCTGGAGCTTCTTGCAGTTGTACGCGCCGGAATCCGGTGTGTGGCGTACCGATTCGGAGAACATCCTCGATCAGTACATCCTGGCCAAGCTCGCTACCACCCGCGACGTGATCACCGAGGCCCTCGAGGTCAACGACATCGCCGGCGCGTGCGACGAGCTTCGGTTGTTCTGTGATGCGCTCACCAACTGGTATGTGCGACGGTCTCGTTCGCGGTTCTGGGACGAGGATCGCGACGCGATAGACACCCTGCACACCGTGCTCGAGGTCGTGACGCGTCTCGCTGCGCCGCTGTTGCCGCTGGTATCCGAGGTGATCTGGCGCGGGTTGACCGGGGAGCGCTCGGTTCACCTGGCTGATTGGCCGGAGGCGTCGGAGCTCCCCGCGAACCCCGAGCTGGTAGCGGCGATGGACGACGTCCGGACCGTGTGCTCCACGGTGCTGAGCCTGCGCAAGGCGCAGAATCTGCGTGTTCGTCTTCCGCTGCCCGAGGTCACGGTTGCGGCGCCGGATGCCGAGCGTCTGCGTCCGTTCCTCGGACTGATTGCCGACGAGGTCAACGTCAAGAAGGTCGATCTGACCGATGACGTCGACGTGCACGGGCGCTTCGAGATCGCGGTCAACGCGCGTGCTGCAGGACCGCGTCTGGGCAAGTCCGTTCAGACTGTCATCAAGGCGGTCAAGGCGGGCGACTGGACCGAGAACGCGGACGGCGTCGTGGTTGCGGCGGGCATCGAACTGCTGCCCGAGGAGTACACGCAGAAACTGGTTGCAGCCGAGCCTGATTCGACGGCTGCATTGCCAGACGGTGTGGGACTCGTCGTACTCGATTCCGTCGTGACGGAGGAACTCGAAGCCGAGGGCTGGGCGAAGGACCGTATCCGTCAGTTGCAGGATGCGCGTCGTGCCGCCGGTTTGGACGTCTCGGACCGGATCAACGTCGTACTCGAGGTTCCGCAGGACTGCAAGGAGTGGGCGGAGCGTCATCGCGAATTGATCGCCGGTGAGGTTCTGGCCACCTCGTTCTCGGTGGGTGAAGCGGGAGACGACGCCGTCGATCTCGGTGACGGTATCCGCGCCGCGATCACGAAGGTCTAATACCGCCGTAACTACTCCGGCTCCCCGATGAATGTCTGTATGTCGGGGTGCCGGAGTAGTTTGCTCTCATGAGTACGAGCAAGGAAACCGTGGCGCGCATTCTCGAGCAGTTGGAACCGCTCGACGTGCGGGCAAGGGCGATGTTCGGCGAGTACGGATTGTATTGCGACGAGAAGATCGTGGGCTTGATCTGCGGAGACGTTCTGTTCGTCAAACCCACCGAGGTCAGTGCGGAGTTCGGATCAGAAGCGGATCTGGCTCCGCCGTACCCGGGAGCGAAGGATTACTACCGGGTGACGGAGGAACGGTTGCAGGACCTCGATCACCTGCACGCCTTCATTCAACGGACTGCCGACGTACTACCCCTGCCGAAGAAGAAGTCGCCCAAGAAGAAGGCGCGGACGTAAATTCTGCACCTACTTTTGAGAGAACCGTAACTCCCGATGAATCAAGGTGATCCCACACGAAGTCGCAGGTGGGTGCTGCATCTCGACATGGATGCGTTTTTCGCCTCCGCCGAGCAGTTGACCCGTCCCACGCTGCGAGGTCGCCCGGTGCTGGTCGGCGGCTTGGGCGGGCGCGGAGTGGTGGCCGGGGCAAGTTACGAAGCGAGAGTTTTCGGTGCGCGTTCGGCAATGCCGATGCACCAAGCACGCCGGATGGTCGGTGGCGGAGCGGTGGTATTGCCACCGCGGATGTCGTTGTATTCAGTTCTGAGTAAACGCACCTTCGACGCGTTGCGCCTTCGTATGCCGATCCTCGAGCAATTGTCGGTGGACGAGGCATTCGGCGAACCAGTGGAATTGGCCGGAGTCGGCGCCGACGAGGTCCGCGCGTTTTGTGAGGACCTGCGGGCGTTGATCAAAGCCGAGACCGGGTTGGTCGCCTCGATCGGTGCCGGCGCAGGTAAGCAGGTCGCCAAGATCGCGTCGGGACTGGCAAAGCCCGACGGCGTCGCAGTGATTCCTCCCGGGATGCAGCACGAGTTGCTCGATCCACTTCCGGTGCGAAAGCTGTGGGGGATCGGCCCTGTTGCCGAGGAAAAGCTGAAGCGTCTCGGCATCGAAACCATCGGAGGGTTTGCCCGCACTCCCATAGCGGAGGTGGCGTCGATACTCGGAACCACTGTCGGACCGGGGTTGCACCGGCTCGCGCAGGGGATCGACGACCGGCCGGTCGCGGAGCGTGCCGAATCCAAGCAGATCAGCGCGGAATCCACGTTCGCCGCAGACATCGTCACTATGGCGCAACTGCGCGCGGCCGTCGAAAGTAGTGGTCGCGCAGCATTTTCCAGGCTGGAGAAGGACGGAAGAGCAGCTCGCACCGTCGTACTGAAGCTCAAGAAGTCCGATATGAGCATTCTGACGCGATCCGTGACGTTGCCGTTTGCCACCATCGACCGCCAAATCCTTGTCGCGACCGCGCAGAAACAGGTCATCGATCCACAGGAATTGGGGCCGATTCGCCTGGTCGGTGTGGGATTCGCGGGTTTGTCCACCGTTCGGCAAGGATCACTTTTTCCCGAGTTGGATCAGGACGTTCCCGGCTATCCGGTCGAGACTCTCACGGGCGCCCTCGATGAGGCCGAACTCGACGTTCCGGTGGCCGCACGCGTCCCTCAGCGCTACTGGCACCCTGGTTTGGACGTGAAGCATCCAGAATACGGACACGGTTGGGTGCAGGGTGCCGGGCACGGAGTGGTGACAGTTCGCTTCGAAACCCGTTCCAGCGGAACGGGAATAGCCAAAACCTTCGCCGAATCGGATGAGGTGCTCGAGGTAGCAGATGCGGTCGACAGCCTTCTCTGAGGATGTCCTTAGACTTTTTCCGCTTACCGTTGGGTAATGTTGTCGACGATCCTCGAGCAAGCACGATGTTCGACTGACGCTCGAATGTGAACACCCGAATGGATAGGACTGAGAAGTTGAAGCTTCAGAAGATGACCGTTGCAGCCGTGGCGATCGCAGCAGCCCTGACGATGACCGCTTGTGGCTCGGATGACAAGACCGACTCACCCACCACGACGTCCAAGAGTGCGACGGCCACCACCAGCACCACGGACGTTGCAGCTCCCGAGCTCCCGACGTCTGCTGAGCTCAACGGCAAGGTCGCTCAGGCACTCGACGAGACCGTTCCGGCCGCAGACAAGGTCAACCTCGTCCAGGGCGCCGAGCAGGATCCCGAGCTGATCAACCAGGTCGCCGCTGCCGCCAAGGCTGCCGGCGCGCAGGTCGAGATCCTCGACCCGGTCACCGACACGGGTAGCGAGACGGCCGCAGCTTCGCTGAACATCGTCGTCAACGGCCAGCCGCTGCAGCAGGGTCTGCAGGCTTCGTTCGTCTACGAGGACGGCGTCTGGAAGCTCTCGAAGACCACCGCTTGCCAGATCGTCGGCGTTGCAGGTCTGACCTCGCCTGCTTGCGCTGCTTGATCTCTGCGCAACACCTGAAACACCAGAGCGGCCGTCGACTCCCGAAAGGGAGTCGGCGGCCGCTCTTCATGCAGTGAGCGTCGTCAGTGATGGAATCCCTCGGTGACGCGTGGCCGCGGCATCGGGCTGTCGAGTTCGTCGAGGAACGCGGTTTCCTCTTCGATGATGCGCAGCAGATTGGCTGCCAGGTCCATGCTCAGTCCGTTACGAACCACGATGCGCTGCACTGTCAGATCCGAGAGATCGTCCGGCATGGGATAGGCCGGCACCAACCAGCCCTTGCCCCGCAGTCGGTCGGACAGGTCGTACAGCGTCCAGTTGGACGTGTGGCCCTCGGCGAGGCGCCACGCGAAGACCGGGATGTCGGAACCGTCGTTCCACAGTTCGAAGGCGTCCAATTTCCCGATTCCTTCGGCGAGGAATTTCGCCACGTCCTGTGAGGACTGCTGGATCGCGCGATAGCCGTCGTGGCCGAGACGCAGGAACAAGTAGAACTGCAGGATCACCTGAGCGCCGGGCCGCGAGAAGTTCAGCGCGAAGGTCGGCATACTGCCGCCGAGGTAGCTCACCTTGAACACGAGGTCGTCGGGAAGTAGATCCTGCGATCGCCAGACCACCCAGCCGAGGCCGGGGTAGACGAGTCCGTACTTGTGCGCCGAGGTGTTGATGGAGTGCACGCGTGGGAGCCGGAAATCCCATTCGAGTTCGGGCTGTAGGAACGGGGCGATCATTGCGCCGGAAGCGCCGTCGACGTGGATGGGAACGTCGAGTCCCGTCTTTTCCTGGATCGCGTCGAGTGCCTTCGAGATTTCCAGGACCGGCTCGTACATCCCGGTGTACGTGACACCCATGATCGCGACGACGCCGATCGTGTTCTCGTCGACGTACTTGTCCAGATCGTGACCGTCGAGGGTCCGGTGTTCCTCGCTGATCGGCACGTAGCGCGCCTCGACGTCCCAGTAGTTGCAGAATTTCTCCCAGCACACCTGGACGGCGGAACTCATGATGAGATTTGGTTTTTCGGTCGACTTGCCCGCGGCTTTTCGTGCGTGCTGCCAGCGCCGTTTCATCGCCAGGCCACCGAGCATGCACGCCTCGGACGAACCGATCGTCGAGGTACCGATTGCGTCCTTGGGGGAGGGCGAGTGCCAGAGGTCGGCAAGGATGCGCCAGCAATAGGTTTCGATCGCGGCGGTCTGTGGATACTCGTCCTTGTCGATCATGTTCTTGTCGAACGACTCGGTATACAGCTTGGTGGCGTGATCGTCCATCCACGTGCTGACGAACGTCGCGAGATTGAGCCGCGCATTGCCGTCGAGCATCGTTTCGTCGTGGACGATCTGATAGGCGGTCTCGGGAAGCATGCCGTCGGGTTCGAGTGTGTACTTCGATGCAACCGAATCCTCGCCGGGCCTCGAGAAGATCGGATTGACGGCTACGTAATCGGTGTGATCTGACCTTCTGGGTTCCGGCATGAACTCTGGCTCCTCACATCAGTGTGTCGCGTTGGTCTGTTTCGTACCTACTCTCACCGTTCAGTGTGGACGGGCAGTTGTCAAAGGGTCTGTGGTCCCGAATCATTCGCGTAAGGCCGAGACGGGTCTAATCCGCTCGTTGTCAGGGCGTTTGTGCGCGCAGGCGATCGGCGGCAGCCGATGCCATCGAGTGCAGCACGTCGGGGGCGATCGGACTCGGCGCAGTTGCGGACACCTGGGTCAACGTGGTCCCGACTGCGGCCACGATCGCATCGGCGACCAAGGTGAAACCGCCACTCTCCGTGATGATTCGGAAAGCGAAAGACGCGTCGCCGACGTTCGGGTCCGATGCTCCGCCGACGCGATAGGTGATTGTCGTTCCGTCGGCATCGGTTCCTGAATACTCCGCACACCCGGCCAGCGTGGTCTGAAGTTTCTCGAAAGCTGCTGCTGCCGCTGCGCCGTCGGCGTACGAAGCAGAGTCCTGATCGATGCTCGTGAAATCGGGGCCGGTGAACATGTCGGAGAGGTCGGCGACGGATCCGGCGGCCTGGGTGGCTATCGGTGCCAGAACCTGAGCGCAGACGGCAGGGTCGGTGCTCGACTTGTCCGCCTCCGAACTCTCCGGCGCCGGTGCGAGGCCGAGGTCGTCGACCGGGTCGGGAACTATGTCGAAGTCCGCAGGTAGTTCGGAGAGGGTGAGCGCGGCTCGTTGCAGCGCATCACGGTCGAGAGGTGCCCCGCTCAGCGGTGCGGCCGGAGCAGCTGTGAACGGCGCCAAGCCGACCTGTGGGGCGGAAACCTGCGTAGTTGTGTCAGCACTAGGAGAGTCGTCCGAGCCGCAACCGGTGACGACGAACAGTGCCGCCGTTGTTGTCAGGCCCAGTGCGAGCGACCGGCGTGTCACGATTCCCACCGAATGCTGTTGGAGATCGTCTGCCGGATCACCGAGGAGCTGTCCGGATCGCCGTACGCCTGGTCGCCGCCGACGGTCATCTGTCCGGCGATCGGCAAGGGGAGCGAGAGGTCGACGGTGAGGTTTCCGGAGCCGGCCATGACGTACTGATCGATGTTCAGCGTTCCGGCGTCACCGGCCAGGTTCCAGACCGGGCTCTGCGGGGTCTGCGATACGTCCACCGCGAGCGAAAGCCGATTGCCCTCCCGCGCGGTGAGCGTGACGGTGGTTGTCTGATCGAGCAGGATTTCACTGCTGACTTGTTGTCGAACCACCCAACGTGCGCCGACACCGACCGGAGCGTCGGGGAGTGCAACGGTCCGGTAGACCGCTTGGCCGAGCGCCTGTTCGATTGCAGCGCGGGCAGCATTGGCCGAGTTGGCGGACGGCTTCAACCGTAGGGCGGTGATGGCGCCCGAATCCGTGACCGACAATCCGGCCGCAGATCCGTCGGCCCCGCTCAGCGCTGCCTGCAGCGTTGCATCCGGCGAGGTCATCGACGACAGCGTCAGGTCCACGACAGCGGTGGGATCGTCAGCGGTCACGTTTGCCGAGAGCGGGATCGTGATCTCCGGCGAAGAGAAATCTTGTGCCGGCTGTTGATCGATCTGCTGACTCACGACCGCCTGGGTGACGAGCGTCGCCGTCTGCGTGGTGCCGACAGGCAAGTTCATGCGCAACACCTCGCGCGGTTCGCTTCCCGCATCGAGTACCTCGACGGTGGCGGCGGTCACCGGAACAGTGACTTCGCTCGGCGACGAGGTAGGTGTGGTGGGAGGTTGATCCGAGTCGCCGCAAGCGGTGAGAACGGTGGTGAGAGCGAGGGCAGCGAGGGCGAACGGAACTCGTCGGCCGGTCGTGGACAGCAGTGGCACGCGCTCCAGGCTAGCCGCAGTTGCAGAGTGCGTGACCCGGTGCGGTGAACATGAGGGATGATGGTTGCGTGAGTACAGACCACCCAGACCGAGATGTCAACGCGGAGGATCAGCCGATTACCGAAATCTCGAAGGCCGACGAGCCCGAAACCGTGAAACCGGAAGCCGTGAAATCGGAAGACGTGAAATCGGAAGACGGTGACCTGGCGGTTGCGCCGGTCGCAAAGCCCCGCCGGCTGACCATGCTCATTGCCATCGCCGCTGTCATCCTGCTCTCGGACATTCTCACGAAGGTGTGGGCAGTCGCCGCGGTCAAGCCGGGGCAGCCGATCGAAATCATCGGTGACGTGGTCACATTCACGATGGTGCGCAATCCCGGTGCAGCGTTCTCGATGGCGACGTCGATGACGTGGATCCTCACCCTCGTCGCCATCGGTGTCGTCATCGGTGTGATCAAGATCGGTCGCACGCTCCGATCACCGTGGTGGGCGCTCGGTCTCGGCCTCGTTCTCGGTGGCGCGCTGGGTAACCTCGTCGACCGATTCTTCCGCTCTCCCGGAATCATGCGCGGACATGTGGTGGACTTCGTCTCCGTCGGTTGGTGGCCCGTGTTCAACATCGCGGATTCCGCGATCGTCTGTGGCGCGATCCTGCTTGTCGTACTGACTCTTTTCGGCTTCGAACCCAACGGCGAACGCCTGCGTGATCACAAGGCGGACGACAAGAAGCTCACCGAATCGAAGGCCGCAGCCGAGGGAGAAACCAAGTGAGGGAATCCCGTTCGATGCCCGTGCCCGACGGCCTCGACGCCATGCGGGTCGATGCCGGCCTCGCGCGCCTTCTCGGACTCTCGCGCACCGTGGTCGCGACACTCGCGGAAGAGGGTTCGGTACTCGTCGACGGTGTGGCGGTCGGCAAGTCCGATCGTCTGACCGCAGGATCGTGGCTCGAGGTTGTCCTGCCCGAACCGCCGCGGCCCCTGACCATCGAGGCGACACCGGTCGAGGGGATGGAGATCCTCTACGCCGACGACGACGTCGTTGCAGTCGACAAGCCCGTCGGAGTTGCCGCGCACGCCAGCGTCGGGTGGACGGGACCGACGGTCATCGGCGGACTTGCCGCGGCCGGTTTCCGTATCTCGACGTCCGGTGCCCACGAGCGTCAGGGCATCGTCCACCGTCTGGACGTCGGAACGTCGGGTGTCATGGTGGTTGCCACCTCCGAGCGCGCATACACCTTGCTCAAGCGCGCTTTCAAGCAGCGGACCATCGACAAGCGCTACCACGCTCTCGTGCAGGGACACCCCGACCCGAGCAGCGGAACCATCGACGCCCCGATCGGACGCCACCACGGGAACGACTGGCGGTTCACGGTCACGGCCGACGGCAAGCCCAGCGTCACGCACTACGACACCATCGAGGCGTTCCAGGCAGCGAGTCTGCTGGACGTGCACCTCGAAACCGGTCGCACACACCAGATCCGTGTCCACTTCTCGGCGTTGCGCCATCCGTGCTGCGGCGACCTGACCTACGGCGCGGACCCCCGACTTGCCGAGAGGCTCGGTCTCGAACGCCAGTGGCTGCACGCAGTCTCGCTCGGCTTCGCCCACCCGGCGGACGGTCGCTGGGTCGAGATCAAGAGCAAGTACCCGAAGGATCTCGAACACGCACTCGAAGTTCTCCGGTCCTCATGACACCGCGCGGGCTTACCCCCGCGCTGGCCGTCGTCGCGGTGGTGGTCGGTGTGGCGGCGGTGGTGGGCGTGGGGTTCGCGAATCCCGTGCCGACCCCGCCGATCACGACGGACACTCTCGGTCCGGACAGTGGGGAAGCTGTGCCGGACTACCTCGACCGAGCGCGAGATTCTGTCGCGTCGGTCGATGAGCCGGTGTGGGCGTTGGTCTCGTTCACGAAGGCACTCACCGTCGACGAGGTCATCACGTCGACCAGCAGTGTTCAGGTGCCGGGCGCTGAGGTCTCGGGCGTTCGCGTGTCCAGGGTCATGTTCCGAGTTCCGATCGAGCGCGTCCAGACGCCGCTCATGTCGGTGCCCGTTCCCGACAACGACGAAGCAGTGCGCAGATCGCCCGGTGTTGCAGCCACGCGACTGATCTCGCTCGGCGGCGACACCGATCGTCAGCAACAGGTGGCGCTCGCGTCGGCGAAGCAATTGTCCGCCGGGTGCGCCTGCGCGGTGGGCGTGCTGGTGCGAGCTACTCCCGAAGGACTCGAAGCGATCGAACATGACTCGAACGTCCGTGCAGTGGAAGCGTTGCCGTCCGACGCCTCGCCGTGGTTGGCGGCCATCCGTCCCTTGCTGCCGGAGTACGCGGACGTCGTTGCTCCCGGCCCCGACGACGGTCCGGTCCCGTGAACTCCGGTCCCGTGAACTCCGGTTCCGTGAACTCCGGTTCCGTGAACTCCGGTTCTGTGAACAAGGACGAACGCGCTAGGTCCGGTTCGTCCTCGGGGATCCTCTACGGTGTGGCGGCGTTCCTGTTGTGGGGAACGTTCCCGGCATTCTTCGGACTACTCGACTTCGCCGATCCGGTCGAGATCCTTGCGCACCGAGTGGTGTGGACCCTTCTGTTGATGCTGATCGTGTTGGCCTTTGCCGGCCGCCTCGGATCGCTTCGCGGAATCAGCGCACGCACCTGGCTGCTGGTGACCGCGGCATCAGCGGCGATCGCGGTGAACTGGGGGACGTACATCTATGCCGTGGTGTCAGGTCGCGTCGTGGAGGCGGCCCTCGGGTACTTCATCAACCCGCTGGTCACCGTGTTGCTCGGCGTCGTGATCTTCCGCGAACGATTGCGCCGCGCTCAGATCGCCGCCCTCGTCCTCGCCGCCACGGCAGTTGTCGTGATTACGGTCGACTTCGGAAAACCGCCGATCGTCGCATTGGTGCTCGCCGGTTCGTTTGCCACCTACGGGCTGGTCAAGAAGGTGGTTCCGCTCGATCCCCGAACCAGTTTGACTGCCGAGGGAGTCGTCGCCGCACCCTTCGCGGTCGGCTACCTCGTGTTTCTCGGCCTGACCGGGGCCGGTGCATTCATCAGCAGCGGCGCCGGACACAGCCTGTTGCTGCTTGCCGCCGGCCCGGTCACTGCACTGCCACTGCTCCTGTTCGGCGTTGCCGCTCAGCGAGTTCCGTTGGCGACGATGGGCATGCTGCAGTACCTCACCCCGGCGCTGCAGATGGCGTGGGGTGTGGCCGTCATGCACGAGGACATGCCGGCCTCTCGCTGGATCGGCTTCGTTCTGATCTGGGCTGCGCTGGTGATCTTCACGACAGACACCTTCGTCGCCAGTCGACGTTCTCGGCGTTCGATGAGGTCGAGCGCCGAACCTGAGGTTCCGGTCACGTGATCGGAGGCGGCACACTGCGACTCCACGATGGCGGTCGCCGAACGTGTCGGCAACGCGGCATACACTCGATCTCGCTCCCAGACCTTCAGAGAGGCGCACGTGGCTGACTCGTTCGTACATCTTCACAATCACACCGAGTACTCGATGCTCGACGGTGCGGCCAAGGTCGGCGCCATGTTCGAGGAGGCCGCTCGTCTCGACATGACCGCTGTCGGCATGACCGACCACGGAAACATGTACGGCGCCAGCCAGTTCTACAACGAGGCCAAGAGTGCCGGCATCAAGCCGATCATCGGCATCGAGGCGTACATCGCACCCGAGTCTCGCTTCAACACCAAACGAGTTCTCTGGGGAGATCGCAGCCAGAAGTCCGACGACGTCTCCGGTAGCGGCGCGTACACGCACATGACGATGGTGGCCGAGAACGCCACGGGGCTCCGAAACCTCTTCAAGCTGTCTTCTCTCGCGTCAATCGAGGGACAGCTCGGCAAGTGGCCTCGCATGGACGAGGAACTCATCGCGGCGCACGCCGAGGGCATTATCGCCACCACCGGTTGCCCTTCGGGTGAGATTCAGACGCGTCTTCGTCTCGGTCACGATCGCGAGGCTCTCGAAGCTGCCGCGAAGTGGCAGGAGATCTGGGGACCGGACAACTTCTTCCTCGAACTGATGGATCACGGTCTCTCGATCGAGCGGCGGGTGCGCGAGGGTCTCCTCGACATCGGCAAGCAACTCGGTATTCCGCCACTTGCCACCAACGACTGCCATTACGTCACCAAGGACGCCGCCGAGAACCACGAGGCGCTGCTCTGCATCCAGACCGGCAAGACGCTGTCCGACCCCACTCGCTTCAAGTTCGACGGCGACGGCTACTACCTCAAGTCCGCTGCCGAGATGCGCGCCATCTGGGACAACGAAGTACCGGGGGCGTGCGACAACACCGTGGCCATCGGCGAGCGTGTGCAGTCGTACGAGGACGTGTGGGCGTTCCACGACCGCATGCCGATCTTCCCGGTCCCGGAGGGTCACACGCAGCAGACCTTCCTGCGCGCCGAGGTGATGCGCGGACTCGATCGCCGCTTCCCGAGCGGACCTCCGCAGGAGTACCTCGCCCGCGCCGACTACGAGATCGGCGTCATCAACGAAATGGGCTTCCCGGCCTACTTCCTGGTGGTCGGCGACCTGATCAACCACGCCAAGGACGTCGGAATCCGCGTCGGGCCCGGCCGTGGATCGGCTGCCGGTTCGTTGGTGGCCTACGCGATGGGTATCACCAACATCGACCCCATCCCGTACGGGTTGCTGTTCGAGCGATTCCTCAACCCCGAGCGTGTGTCCATGCCCGATATCGATATCGACTTCGATGATCGCCGTCGCGGCGAGATGGTTCGCTACGCGACGGACAAGTGGGGCAACGACAAGGTCGCCCAGGTCATCACCTTCGGCACCATCAAGACCAAGGCTGCCATCAAGGACTCGGCTCGCGTCCAGTTCGGCAAGCCGGGCTTTGCCATCGCCGATCAGATCACCAAGGCGCTCCCGCCGCCCATCATGGCCAAGGACATCTCGGTTTCCGGTATCACCGATCCGAAGCACGAGCGGTACAAGGAGGCAGTCGAGGTTCGAGCGCTCATCGACTCCAGCCCGGACGTCGCGAAGATCTACAAGACCGCGGTGGGTCTGGAAGGGCTGATCCGCAACGCCGGTGTGCACGCCTGCGCGGTCATCATGTCGTCCGAACCGCTCACCGACGCAATCCCGGTCTGGAAGCGCGCCCAGGACGGCGCCATCATCACCGGGTGGGACTACCCATCGTGTGAAGCCATCGGTCTGCTCAAGATGGACTTCCTCGGTCTGCGAAACCTCACGGTTATCGGCGACACGCTCGAGAACATCAAAGCCAACCGCGGCATCGACCTGGACCTCGACACGTTGCCGATGGACGATGCGGCAACATACGAACTGCTCGCCCGCGGCGACACTCTCGGTGTGTTCCAGCTCGACGGCGGCGGCATGCGCGAGTTGCTGAAACTGATGCAGCCCACCGGATTCGGCGACATCGTCGCCGCATTGGCGCTGTATCGACCGGGACCGATGGGTGTGGACGCCCACATCTCGTACGCCAAGCGCAAGAACGCCTTGGAAGACGTCAAGCCGATTCACCCCGAGCTGGAGGAGCCGCTAGCGGAGATCCTCTCGGAGACATACGGCCTGATCATCTACCAGGAGCAGATCATGCAACTGGCGCAGAAGGTGGCCGGTTACACCCTGGGTCAGGCCGACTTGCTGCGTCGCGCCATGGGTAAGAAGAAGCTGTCCGAGCTGGAAAAGGCCTACGCCGGCTTCCGGCAGGGCATGTTGGACAACAACTTCAGCGAAGCCGCCATCAAGGCGCTGTGGGACACGGTCCTTCCCTTCGCCGGGTACGCATTCAACAAGTCGCACTCCGCCGGCTACGGACTCGTGTCGTACTGGACTGCGTACCTCAAGGCGAACTACCCGGCCGAGTACATGGCAGGTCTGCTCACATCCGTCGGTGACGACAAGGACAAGTCCGCGATCTACCTCGCCGACTGCCGCAAGTTGGGCATCACAGTTCTCCCACCGGACGTCAACGAGTCACGCGTCGACTTCGCGACCGTCGGCGACGACATCCGTTTCGGTATGGGGTCGGTGCGCAACGTCGGCGCCAACGTCGTTGCCTCGATCATCAAGGCGCGCACGGAGAAATCGAAGTTCACCGATTTCTCCGACTATCTCGGCAAGATCGACGCGATGGCTTGCAACAAGAAGGTCACCGAATCTCTCATCAAGGCCGGTGCTTTCGACTCGTTGGGTCACCCGCGCAAGGGCCTGATGTTGGTCCATGCCGACGCCATCGATTCCGTGATGAGCACCAAGAAGGCAGAGGCGATCGGACAGTTCGACCTCTTCGGCGGTGCCGAGGCGGACGAGTCGATCACCTCGGTGTTCGACGTCAAGATTCCCGAGGAGGAGTGGGACTCCAAGCATCGCCTGGCACTCGAACGAGAGATGCTGGGGCTGTATGTTTCCGGTCACCCGCTCAACGGCGTCGAGCACATTCTTCGCCAGCAGTCCGACACGTCCATCGCCGCGATACTCGAAGGCGGCGTTCAGGACGGTGCCCAGGTAACTCTCGGCGGCATCATCGCCTCGGTGGACCGCCGGGTCAACAAGAACGGTCTGACCTGGTGCATCGTGCAGCTCGAAGATCTCGTGGGTGGAATCGAGGTGCTGTTCTTCCCACAGGCGTACGCGGTGTACGGAATGGACATCGCCGAGGATGCCATCGTGTTGGTCAAGGCTCGCGTCTCGATCCGAGACGATCGGATGTCGCTGATCGGCAACGACCTTGCGGTGCCTGATATTTCGGCGATCGGGGTCGCACGCCCCCTGTCGGTCTCACTGCCCCTTCGGCAATGCACCAAGGACAAGCTCAGTGCTCTCAAGCAGGTGCTGACGAGGCACCCCGGAACGTCCGACGTCCATGTCCGGCTGATCGGCGGAACCGAGATCAGCTTGTGGAAGGTCGACGACGTCCTTCGGGTCGAACCGTCCTCGGCGCTGATGGGCGACCTGAAGGCATTGCTCGGGCCGAGCTGTCTGACGGTCTGACCGCCGATCGAGCGCACCTGAACCGAACGAAGGGACCTTGCTGCATCAGCAGCAAGGTCCCTTCGTGGTTCGCGGGAGATCGGGGAGTGGAGTGATCAGGTGGTGCGCGAGTAGTACACGCGACGCGCCCACCAGGTGATCACAGCGGCTGTTGCGGCAGTCAGTACGGCTACCTGCATCGACTGGGTGACAGCTCCGGCGACCACGAACAGCACAAAACCGACCGCGAGAGCTTCGATCTTGTACAGCGGCCACTGAGTCCCGGCCAGATCGACGAAATGGTCGGACGAGGGGCGTGATTCGCGAGTGGAGATATCTGCGGTAGTCATCTCGTCCCCTTCTCTGTGCAGTCTGTTCTCGATGCGGCTTGGCTAGCGATACGGCTGTTCGAAGCTGTGGTTTCAGAGTAGCCAGAGATGAGAGTTCGGGCAAGCGAACTTTATTGATCGGCAGCTCACTTAATCGATCAACCAGGGGAGTGTGCCGACGACGGTCCTGGTCGGTGTGGTTCGGTGGCCAAGGTGCTCGAGTGGGTGTTCACTGGTACACATGCCAATCACAGGTGAGTACGAACCCAGTCCAGCGTCGTGGGCCGCCGATCAGGTCGCACGCATCGAGAACTCCGGTGGCACCGAGGGAAACGACATGAACGGCATGCCCGTCGTCGTTCTCACGACCGTCGGGGCAAAGTCCGGCAAGGTCAGGAAGACGCCGCTGATGCGCGTCGAGCACGACGGCTCGTATGCCGTTGTGGCTTCGCTTGGTGGCGCTCCGAAGAATCCGGTTTGGTACTACAACGTCAAGGCCGATCCGCACGTCACGCTGCGTGACGCGACGCAGGTCTTCGACCTGGTTGCTCGTGAAGTCACCGGCGACGAGAAGGCGATCTGGTGGGAGCGCGCTGTCGCTGCGTACCCCGACTACGCCGATTATCAGACGAAGACCGATCGTGAGATCCCGGTGTTCGTGCTCGAACCCAAGTAACGCACCGCAGCCCTCACGAAACGGCAGTCCACAAGAAGCACTGCATAAACCACAAGCAAATCGTCACTCGCGGGGGTCGGCGATCCCGACTCCCGTGAGTGTGTCATGGAGGTCTGATGAGTCCGAAAACCGTTGCAGATCAATTGGTTCAGCAGCTCGTTGACGCGGGTGTCAGTCGGATCTACGGAATTGTCGGTGACAGTCTCAATCCCATCGTCGATGCGGTACGTCGCACCGGTGGTTCCGAAAAGGGCGGAATCGACTGGATACACGTCCGTCATGAGGAAGCAGCTGCGTTTGCGGCCGCAGCGGATGCCCAGATCACCGGAAAACTCGCAGTGTGTGCCGGATCCTGCGGTCCCGGAAACCTTCACCTGATCAACGGCCTGTACGACGCGCATCGTTCGGGCGCCCCGGTCCTCGCGATCGCGTCACACATCCCCAGCGCCCAGATCGGAATGGGCTACTTTCAGGAAACGCATCCCGAGCGGATCTTCATCGAATGTTCGAGTTACACCGAACTCGTCAGCACGGCAGTCCAATCACCTCGCGTGGTGCAGTCGGCGATTCAGCATTCGGTGGCTCGAAACGGCGTCTCGGTGATCGTGCTTCCCGGGGACATCGCCGATTGTCCGGCAGAAGGCACCCCGCCGACGCTCGTCGAAACCCGAAGGCCGACAGTCGTTCCGGATGCCGGTGACGTCAAGGCGTTGGCAGATGTGATCAACGGCTCGCGTAAGGTTGCGATCTTCGCCGGCGCAGGCGTGCGAGACGCACGCGCCGAGGTGTTGGCGCTGGCCGAAACCGTCGGGGCTCCCATCGGGCATTCGCTGCGCGGCAAGGAATGGATCCAGTACGACAACCCGTACGACGTCGGGATGACGGGATTGCTCGGTTACGGTGCGGCGCACGACGGTATCCACGGCGCCGATCTTCTGCTCCTCATCGGAACGGACTTTCCTTACGACCAGTTCTTGCCCGATGACGTTCGTACCGCTCAGATCGACATCGCGGCCGAGCGGTTGGGGCGTCGAACCAGCCTGGACCTGGCGGTGCACGGTGACGTCGCGAGCACCTTGAGCGCACTGATTCCGCAACTCGATCGAAAGACCGACCGCGGGTTCCTGGAGGATACGCTCGCAAAGCACAACACTCTGATGACCAAAGTGGTTGGTGCGTACACGGATCCGGTCAAGCAGCGCACACCCATTCATCCCGAGTATGCGGCCTCGATCCTCGACGATCTGGCGGCCGACGACGCGATCTTCACCGCCGACACCGGGATGTGCAACGTGTGGACGGCGCGCTATCTCAATCCGAACGGATCGAGACGCTTCATCTCCTCGGCGCTGCACGGATCCATGTCCAATGCGCTCCCACATGCGATGGGTGCGGCATGGTCGAGTCCGGGGCGTCAGGTCATCTCGGTGTCGGGCGACGGTGGATTGTCGATGCTGCTCGGTGAGTTGGTCACCGTCGCGATGTACAAGTTGCCGGTCAAGATCGTGGTGTTCAACAACTCGACGCTCGGAATGGTCAAGCTCGAGATGCTGGTCGACGGCCTTCCGGATTTCGGGGTCGACGTGCCCGCGGTCGACTACGCGGCGGTTGCTGCTGCGCTCGGTATCTTCTCGCGCCGAATCGAGAATCCCGCGGACATCGAAGCGGGCCTACGCGCCGCGCTCGATCACGACGGTCCGGCCTTGGTTGATCTGGTGACCGATCCGCTGGCATTGTCGTTGCCGCCCACCATCACCGGTGGTCAGATGAAGGGCTTCGCTTTGGCGATGTCGAAGATGGTGATGAACGGCGGCGTCGGCGAGGCTGTGCAGATGGCCAAGTCGAATCTGCGGAACGTGCCACGTCCCTCACAGTTGGATCCTCGCGGCTGACCTACCCGCCGCCCTGCCTCGCAGACCATGTGGGGCGGGGTGGTGGGAAGGTTGATCCCCGACGTGCGAAAATGGCGGAGTGTCTAACTCGCCCGATGTCGTAGTAACGAAGTCCACCGTCCCCGCGCTCGACGCGCAGGAGATCGACGCGGCCATCGAGCGAATTCAGCACGTCATTGCGGCGACACCCCTGCAGTACAGCGACCGTCTTTCGGCGTTGACCGGCGCGCACGTGTACCTCAAGCGCGAGGACCTCCAGGGCGTTCGTTCGTACAAGATTCGTGGCGCGTACAACCTGATCGCTCAGCTCAACGAGGCCGAGCGCGCGGCCGGCGTGGTGACTGCCAGTGCCGGTAACCATGCGCAGGGTGTTGCCTTCGCGTGCCGAACGATGCAGATCAAGGGTCGGATCTACGTTCCGGCAAATACCCCCAAGCAGAAGCGTGATCGCATCCGCGCCCACGGTGGAGCGTTTGTCGAACTGTTCATGATCGGTGAGACCTATGACGCCGCCGCTGCTGCGGCCGCGGAGGACGTAGCCGAAACCGGCGCAACCATGGTTCCCCCGTTCGACGACGTGCGCACCGCTGCGGGGCAAGGAACCATCGCAGCGGAGATTCTCACGCAACTGGACGCACCTCTCGACACGATCGTCGTGCCGGTCGGCGGCGGCGGTTGCATCGCGGGCATAGCCACCTATCTGCACGAGCGATCGCCCAAGACGTCGATCGTCGGGATCGAGCCGTCCGGCGCGGCGTCCATGACGGCCGCTCTCGTTGCCGGGGGCCCGGTGACTCTTCCCGACGTCGATCCATTTGTCGACGGGGCAGCGGTCAAGAGGATCGGCGATGTTCCCTACGAGGTCGTCTCACGTCTGGGTGCCGCCGTGGTGTCGCACGCGTCGTTGCCGCTCGTGGCTCGTCAACTTCAGACACGGTCCGGTTCGGGATCGTTTGTCGTCAATCAGATCGACGAGGGCGCTATCTGCACGGCGATGCTCGAGCTGTATCAGAGCGAGGGCATCATCGCCGAACCCGCGGGAGCGCTTTCCGTTGCGGCACTTCAGAATTTGACGTTCGAGCCGGGTTCGACCGTCGTGTGCCTGATTTCCGGTGGCAACAACGACGTATCCCGTTACGGCGAAATCCTCGAGCGTTCGCTCGTTCACCTCGGGCTCAAGCACTACTTCCTGGTGGACTTTCCGCAGGAACCGGGAGCGCTCCGTCGCTTCCTCTCGGACGTGCTCGGGCCGGACGACGACATCGCGCTGTTCGAGTACGTCAAGCGAAACAATCGCGAGACGGGTGCCGCGTTGGTGGGTATCGAACTCGGTTCCGCCGACGGGTTGGCGGCGTTGCTCGAGCGGATGGAGCGCGCGCCGATGCAGTCCGAGAGGCTCGAGCCGGGAAGCCCGGCGTACCGCTATCTGACGTAAGGGACGCCCCCGGTCAGGGCCGCAGTCGCTCGACCACCTGTCGATGCAATTCGGGATCTGGCTGGGGGAGCCCGAGCATGGCCGCCAGGTATAGACCGTCGCCGACGAGTCGGATGATCTCGGCTTGTATGGGATCGGCGATCTCGGTCTGAAGGCCCTTGTCCCAGCTGCGCATCACGTGGGTAACGGCTTTCTGGATCTCGTCGTGTTGTCCGTCGACTGTTCTCAGTGCCGCGATGATCGACCGGAAGAGTGAGAGTTCTTCGCTTTCGTTCGCATCGGGGATCTGCAGATAGAACTCGGTGACCGTCGTACCGCCTGCTACGGCGTCTTCGAGTTGTTGATCCGAGCGTTCTCCGAGTCTGCGGACCATCGCCGCGAGGAGTGCTTCCTTGCTGGGGAAGTGATAGAGAAGTCCGCCCTTGGAAACCCCGGCTTCGGCGGCAACGCCTTCGAGCGTGACTTGGGCAACGCCGCTGACCAGCAGCAGCTTCTCCAGTGCGTCGAGAATTCGATCGCGAGTGTCGGCAGCCATGTGATGTGACCCTACCCGGAAATAACTTTACCGCTTGGACGGTTCACTGTTACCGTAGACCTACTGTACCGGCTGGACGGTTCAGTGAAATTTTTTCGAAAGAACTCAGAGAAAGTCGCAGGGGAGCAATGTCAGTGTCGGCAGATCAGACGTCTGCAATCAATCCCGACGAGGTTCGGGCGACAAAGCGTGACTGGGCGGGCTTGATAGTCCTTGCCTTTGCTGTGTTGCTCATCGCAGTCGACGGCACGGTGCTCGATCTTGCGCTTCCGTTCATCAGCGCCGATCTCGAGCCGAGCAGCACGCAGTTGCTGTGGATCATCGACGTCTATTCGTTCGTGCTCGCCGGTCTGCTCATCACCATGGGTACGCTCGGTGACCGGATCGGTAGGCGAAAACTGCTCCTGATCGGCGCAGTCGGCTTCGGTCTCGCCTCGATCATCGCCGCTCTTGCTGTCAGTCCCGAGATGCTCATTGCGGCCCGCGTGCTGCAGGGTATTTCCGGTGCAACGCTGATGCCGGCCACCCTCGGTCTGATCCGCACGATCTTCGTCAACCCGCGTCAGCGCACCGAGGCAATCGGTGTCTGGGGCGCGATGGCCGGTGGCGGTACAGCGGCAGGCCCTTTGGTCGGTGGTTGGTTGCTCGAGCACTTCTGGTGGGGTTCGGTCTTCTTGATCAACATTCCGGTCATGATCGCGCTGGTTGTACTCGGCCCGATCCTGATCCCGGAGTCGAAAGACCCCAACCCGGGTCGATTCGACCTCATCAGCGCTGGTCTGTCGATGGCGACCATGTTGCCGTTGGTGTATGCGGTCAAGGAATCCGTGGTGCACGGCGTCAGCATCACGTTGCTGGTGATCGGCCTTGTGGGTCTCGCCGCCGGCTACGTGTTCGTGCGTCGTCAGCGGATGCTGAAGGATCCGATGTTGGATCTGAAACTGTTTGCCAACGCGTCGTTTTCCACCGCCGTCATCACCAACCTGCTCTCGATCTTCGCACTCGCCGGTGTCCTGTTCTTCGGCTCGCAGTACCTGCAGTTGGTGCTGGGTAACTCGGCGCTCGACGCCGGCCTGCTGATGCTCCCGGGTATGTTGCTCAGCGCATTCACCGCGGTTGCGGCGGCCTGGTTGATTCGCCGGTGGTCGGTGTCTCACGTGCTCAGCGCAGGCCTCGCGGTTGCCGGTATCGGTGCTGCGATGCTGCTCGCCCTCGGGGTGGACAGCGGCCCGTTGATGTTCGTGATCGGCTTCGGTCTGGCCGGTGCAGGTGTCGGTGTCGCACTGACCCTGACGTCGGATCTTGTGGTCAGTTCGGTGGAACCCGAGCGTGCCGGCGCTGCGTCCGCGGTGTCGGAGACTGCGTACGAACTCGGTATCGCGCTCGGTGTGGCGATCCTGGGCAGCGTGGTGATGGCGATCTTCCGCAAGGGAATCGACACGTCCATGCTCGAAGCAGATCAGGCGCACGCTGCGCAGGGCACCCTCGGCGGTGCGCTGCAGGAGGCGACGTACCTACCTGGTGAACTCGGTTCGGTGCTTGCCGATTCCGCGAAGGCGGCGTTTGTCGACGGTATGCACGTTGCCGCCGGCGCAACCGCTTTGGTTCTGTTCGTCAGTGCCGCATTGGTATTGCGGATGCTGCGGAGTACACCAGAGAACGCGAAGCGTTGATGCGTGTAACAGTAGAACGCGAAGCGTTGACCCCTGCAGAATCCGGGTAGTCAGCTTTCGAGTACGACGAACGAGTGCCCAGGCACGACTGTTGCGGACGCGGTCTCGTCCTGAGTCGGCGGATCCCACCAGAGGATGGGGGTTCCGCCGGCTGGGACCGAGGCCGCGTCCGTTCCCAGATTGCACACGATCTGTAATGCGCCGCGGCGCAGGGTGATCCACTGGTCGTCCTCGTCGTAGTCGACGTGCAGGTGCCCCAGCCAGGGGTCGGTGATCTCGATTCGCTTCTTGCGCAGGGCAAGGAGATCGCGATAGCACGCCAGGACGCGAGCATGTGTCTCGTCGGTTCGCTCGTCCCAGTCCAGTTTCGATCGCAGAAATGTCTGTGGATCTTGCGGATCCGGAATGTCGTCGCTGTTCCAGCCGTGTGCCGCGAACTCCGCCTTACGGCCCTTGGCGGTGGCCTCGCCGAGTTCCCGTTCCGGATGCGAGGTGAAGAACTGGAACGGAGTGGAGGCTCCCCATTCTTCTCCCATGAACAGCATCGGCGTGTACGGCGAGAGCAGGACCAGTGCTGCCTTGATCGCCAATTGTCCTGGCGTCAGATAGGCGCTCGGGCGGTCGCCGATCGCTCGGTTGCCGATCTGATCGTGGGTGCACGTGTATGCAAGCAGAGCACTGGCGGGCTGATGCGTGATGTCGATCGGCCGGCCGTGAACCCGCCCACGGAACGAGGAATACGTTCCGGCGTGGAAGAACCCGCGCCGCAATGTACTTGCAAGGGATTCCAAGGATCCGAAGTCGGCGTAATAACCCTGACGTTCGCCGGAGACGGCTGTGTGAATGGTGTGGTGGATGTCGTCGTCCCACTGCGCGTCCAAGCCGAACCCGCCCGCCGCTCGTGGCGTGATCAGAGTGGCGTCGTTGAGATCACTTTCGGCAATCAACGTGAGCGGTCGGCCCAGATGGGCCGACAGTGTTTCCGTTCGGACGGCGAGTTCCTCGAGGATGTGCGTTCCGGTGTGATCGACCAACGCGTGGACGGCGTCGAGGCGTAGGCCGTCGATGTGGAAATCACGCATCCATCGCAGGGCATTCCCGATGATGTATTCGCGAACCTCGCCCGACTGCGGGCCTCCGATGTTGATCGTTCGGCCCCAGGTGTTCGCGCCATCGGCAATGTAGGGGCCGAACTTTTCGAGGTAGTTACCCGACGGGCCCAGGTGGTTGTAGACCACGTCCAGGATCACGCCGAGTCCACGTTCGTGGGCCGCATTCACCAAGCGCTGTAACCCGTCCGGGCCACCGTAGATCTCGTGGACCGTGTACCAGAGCACACCGTCGTAGCCCCAGTTGTGAGTTCCGTTGAAACCGTTGACCGGCATGATCTCGACGAACCCGACGCCGAGGTCCACGAGGTGATCGAGACGCTCGATCGCGGCGTCGAAAGTTCCTTCGGGGGTGAACGTTCCGATGTGCAGTTCGTAGACCGACGATCCTGGGAGTTGCCGTCCGGTCCACTGAGAGTCGGTCCAGGAGGACTCGTCGAGTTGGTGCAGTTGGGAGCGGAGATGCACGCCTTCGGGCTGGCGTGGTGACCGCGGATCCGGGAGTATTTGACCGTCGACGACAAAGCCGTAGCGAGCTTCGTTCTCGCAGTCGACCTCGCCTCGCCACCACCCGTCGTCGGTCCGCTCCATGTCGTGCGTGATGCCATCGACTTCGACCCGGACCGATTCCGGCGTTGGCGCCCAGACCTCGAAAGTATGCACACGATCAGCATGCCTTGTTCGGTCGGATGTGGCAGCCCGGCGGGGTGGATCCGTCGTCATGGACTGTTTCTAGCCGCGGGTGTTGCCAGACGGAGCGGACAACGTGATCAGTTCCGGAGTGGGTGCGCCGCAGCATCCGCCCTCGGCTTCCCCGCCTTCGGCTTCCGCTGCGTCAGCTTCGTCGAAAACACCTGCACCGCCGCAGACTCCGGTCTCCGGAAGGATCAGCTCGACGCGGGCTGCCGCTTCGTGATCGCCGGCGAGTTCGGCGGCGATGCTGCGAACCTGCTCGTAGCCGGTCATCGCCAGGAAGGTGGGTGCCCGGCCGTAGCTTTTCATTCCTGCCAAGTACACGCCTGGCTCCGGATGGCGAAGCTCCTTCGCGCCATGCGGGTACACCGTGCCGCACGAGTGGACGTTCGGGTCGATCAGTGGAGCCAACTCGACCGGTGCTTGTAAGACCGGGTCGAGGCCGAGTCGAATTTCCGAAAGCCAGGAAAGATCGGGGCGGAATCCGGTCAGCGTTATGACGTTGTCCACGTTCTCGATGCGATCACCGGCATCGGAGGCAAGTACGAGTTGTCCCGAAGGGGTTGTTGTCACCTCTGCGGTGCGGAAGCCGGTGACCACTCTCAGTAGTCCGTCCTCGACGGCCTTCTTTGCGCGCAGTCCCAGGGCGCCGCGCGCGGGCAGTTCGTCAGCTTCGCCGCCACCGAACGCTGAGCCGACGTTTCCTCGGCGGACCGCCCAGATGATGCGGGTGCTCGGAGCCTGCTCCGCCAACCCCGACAGCGCAACGATCGCCGTCAGCGCAGAGTGGCCGCTCCCCGCGATGACCGTGTGTTTTCCGGCAAACTGTGCACGCACCGCCGGATCGTCGAGATCAGGAACCCGGTACCTGATCGCAGTGCCCACAGCGCCCTCGCCGAGGGCGGGAAGACCTTCACCGCCGAGCGGGTTGGGAGTACCCCAGGTGCCGGATGCGTCGACAACCGCCTGGGCGAACACGCGGTCCTCGGTTCCGTCACGGCGGCGCAGATGAATCGAGAGGGGTTCGGTATCGCGGCCGGCGTCGACGACCAGGTCACGTCCGCGTCGGGCTACGCCGATCACTTCGGTGTCGAACTGGATGGCGTCGCCGAGTGTTGAGGCGAGTGGCCCGAGGTAGAGGTCGCGCCATTGCCGGCCGGTCGGGTACGTCTCAGCGGCGGGAGAGCGCCATCCATTCTGCTCGAGGAGTCGCTGCGCGGCGGGGGAGACGAGTTCGGACCACCGGGAGAACAGTCGAACGTGATTCCACTCGGAGATCGCAGCACCGGCTGTGCTTCCGCGCTCGTAGACAAGGGGTGTGAGTCCGCGTTCGCGCAGTTCTGCTGCGGCTGCCAGGCCGATCGGGCCGGCCCCGATCACGACAACGGGTAGGGGGTTCATCTCGTACCTTTCATCGACGATTATCGATCTTAGTGGAACTGTATCGACAATCATCAATGTAGGCAACCATCGACAGCTGTCGATATAGTGGAGAGATGACATCGCTGCAGACTCCGACGGTGCGCGTCGGTGATTCGGACCCGGATCAAATTGGTTCTTCCGTCCTCGCGCAGGGCGATGCCGATACCTACGCGCAGTGGTTCGCCTGCCTTGCCGAGCCGATGCGCGTCCGATTGCTTCACCGGGTGGCGAGCGCGGTCGGTGGTATTACCGTCGGAGCGCTCGCCGAAGCGTTGGGGATCGGACAACCGACGGTGTCGCACCACCTGCGCAAGCTCGCCGATGTGGGTTTTGTGACCATGCGTAAGGAGGGGACGAGCACGGTCGTCGCGGTGAATCCGACGTGTTGCGTTGCCTTGCCGCAGGCGGCGGACGTGGTGATGGGAGTCCTTGCTCCGCGTCCTTGCTGCCCGAGTGATCTGCCCGACGATGTCTCTGTCCGGGCCATGATCGACGACGACTGGGATGCGGTTCGCCGTATTTACGGCGAGGGAATCGACACCCGAAATGCCACCTTTGCTACTGAGGTCCCCTCGCGTGAGCATCTCCACGAACGGTGGCTGTCGAAGCATCGGTGGGTCGCGACTATCGAGGGTGTTGTTGTCGGTTGGGCTGCGTTGAGTCCAGTTTCCGAGCGTGACTGCTACCGCGGGGTGGCGGAAAACTCCGTGTACGTCGCGGGCGGAATGCGTGGTCGGGGTGTCGGAAAGGCGTTGTTGCGCAAGCAAGTCATGGCCGCTGATGTCGACGACCTCTGGACACTGCAGACGTCGATATTTCCCGAGAATCGCGCCTCCATCTCGCTGCATCATTCGGCCGGGTTCAGAACTATCGGTCTCCGCGAGAAGATTGCCCAGCTCGACGGTGTGTGGCGTGACACTGTTCTGCTCGAACGACGTGCGGTGACCGCCGAGGGGTGAGTCCGGGATCCGGCCGACCGGGCACTCGATTGCGCGTTGATTCGATATCTGTCAATATCGAAGAATGTCGAATCAAGAGCCACCGGAGTCCGAGGCTTGCTGCACCCCGCTCGTCCGTGAACCGCTGACCGAGGATTGGGCCGGCGACCTGTCGCGGATGTTCAAAGCTCTCGGCGATCCGGTTCGCCTCCGCTTGCTCAGCTTGGTGGCAAGTCACGAGGGTGGTGAAGCCTGCGTCTGCGACATCTCCGACTCGTTCGATCTGTCTCAGCCGACTATCTCGCATCATCTCAAGGTGTTGCGTCAGGCCGGGCTGCTTGACTGTGAACGTCGCGGGACCTGGGTGTACTACTGGGTGATTCCTACTGCACTGCAACAGCTTTCCGCCGTTCTACTGGTTGAAGGTACGAGCGTGAGTGTCGCGGACGCATGCGCAGAGGTCAGCGCATGAGCAACACCGCTGTCACCACCGAACACCCCGCAGTCGTCGGAAAACTCTCCACCCTCGACCGCTATCTGGCGGTCTGGATCGGCGTGGCCATGGTCGTCGGCCTGCTGGTTGGACGCTGGATCCCCGGTGTGAACACTGCCCTGGACAAGGTGCAGATCGACGGCATCTCGTTACCGATCGCCCTCGGCCTGCTGATCATGATGTACCCGGTGTTGGCGAAAGTTCGCTACGACCGCCTCGACACAGTCACCGGGGACAAGAAACTCCTCGCAGGCTCCCTGTTCCTGAACTGGGTTCTCGGCCCGGCGCTGATGTTCGCCCTCGCCTGGCTGTTTCTGCCTGACCTGCCGGAATACCGAACCGGTTTGATCATCGTCGGTCTCGCTCGCTGTATCGCGATGGTGATCATCTGGAACGACCTGGCCTGCGGAGACCGCGAAGCCGCCGCGGTGCTGGTCGCCATCAACTCGGTGTTTCAGGTGATCATGTTCGCCGTGCTCGGTTGGTTCTACCTCTCGGTCCTGCCCGGGTGGCTCGGCCTCGAACAGACCACCATCGACACCTCGCCCTGGCAGATCGCGAAATCGGTCCTGATCTTCCTCGGTATCCCGCTGCTGGCAGGTTTTCTGTCCCGCTTCTTCGGTGAACGCGCCAAAGGCCGCGACTGGTACGACAACAAGTTCATCCCCAAGATCAGCCCCTGGGCGCTCTACGGTCTGCTGTTCACCATCGTCGTGCTCTTCTCGATGCAGGGCGAACAGATCACCTCCCAGCCTTGGGATGTCGTCCGGATCGCGCTGCCCTTGCTCGCGTACTTCGCGCTCATGTGGGGCGGAGGCTACATCCTCGGCGCCGCAATCGGATTGGGCTATGAACGCACGACGACCCTGGCGTTCACCGCAGCGGGCAACAACTTCGAACTCGCGATCGCCGTAGCCATCGCCACCTACGGCGCCACCTCGGGGCAAGCTCTTGCCGGTGTTGTCGGCCCGCTGATCGAGGTACCGGTGCTCGTCGGGCTGGTCTATGTCTCCCTTGCTCTACGCAAACGCTTTGCAGTCGAAGAGGTTTCATCCAGTCGAGAAAGAGCGAGGTCATGAGCAAACCATCGGTGTTGTTCGTCTGCGTCCACAATGCCGGCCGATCTCAGATGGCCGCGGGATTCCTGAGCCATCTCGCAGGCGACGCCATCGAGGTCCGTTCCGCCGGATCCGCACCCGCCGAGACCGTCAATTCGGCAGCGGTCGAGGCGATGGCAGAGCACGGTATCGATATCTCAGCTCAGTCTCCGAAGATCCTCACCGTTGACGCCGTCCAGGATTCGGATGTCGTCATCACCATGGGCTGCGGCGACACGTGCCCGATCTTCCCCGGCAAGAGCTACCGAGACTGGGTTCTCGACGATCCGGCCGGACAGGGCCTCGAAGCGGTTCGCCCGATCCGTGACGAAATCGAGCGTCGCGTTCAAGCCTTGATCGCTGAACTCACCACTGCCGCGAAGTCTCCCTGACCGATCGGGGAATCGACAGGATCATTCGCCCGCGGGCTCGATGTGTTCGGCACCGAGGACCGAGAGTCGGTATTCCTGTGCGTCCTGCTCGGTTTCGAAATCTTTCTCTTCGAGGAGGTTTCGATCGGCGTCGAGGTATCGGTAGGTAGTCATTCCTCCACCGTGCCACTGATGTCCGATTCGTGCTCGGATACCGGTTCGATTTCGTCGACGACTGTTTGAATCAGACTTCCGTAGCGCCGGATCAGGTCCTTCGACGACAACGAATCCTCACCGAGGAGTTCGAGCGTCCGCATGCCGGTGGCAAGTCCGAGCAACAGTGAGACGACGACCTGGCTGCGAACCAAACCGGGCTCGGTGTCGCCGATGCGTCGTGCGATCCCGTGAACGTATCGTTCCTTGATCTCTGCCCGGGCGGCGTCCGGATCTGGCGCCTCGTGAACGTGTACTGCGAGCATTGCCCACGGATCGGTTTCGTCGGATTCTCTACGAGCGACAAGTTTCTCGACCAGTTGACAGCCGATGTTTCCGGTGGCGTCGGCATTGGGATCCTCGTCCATCGGAGGTGCGGACGGGATCGCAGCCGAATACAACCGAGCTTTGCTGCCGTAGATCTTCATGACCAGGGCAGGGGAGTAACCGGCTGCGACCGCGATGTCCTTGATGGTCGTCGATGCGTAACCTCGTTCCGCGAACAAGGCTTTCGCTGCTGTGAGGATGCTGGCTTCACCGCTGCTCATGCCGCTCGCCTCGATACCCGATTGCCATGCGTTTGGTTGCTCATACTGTCGTCAACGGCTCGGCATCGACGGGTACGTCGAAGTCGACGACGGTGGATGCGACGAATTCGCCGGTCGGTTTCGTGAGTGTGACGACGGTTCCCGAGGTTGTTCGGCCGTCGACTCCGACCTTGCCGGAGATGGTGAGGCGGTCACCGAGTTCGACGGTGTGCGTCGATTGCGCGCTGTCGAAAGCGATCACCTGCGACCGAGGGGACCAGCCGTCGGCACTCGTCACCACCAAGTACCGTCCGGGCCGGGGTAGTGCGAGGGAGAAGTTGCCCTCGTTGTCGGCGCGACTCCAGTCGATCGGTCGCCCCTCCATGTCCATCACGGTGACAACAGCCTGCCGGATCGGTCGGCTGTCGGCTCGGACCACCCGACCGGCAACCACAATTTCCGTTTCGGACACGGCGGCGTCGGGAAGCTCGAACCCTTCCGGGGTCACCGGGCGAAGCGCCGTTTCCGGTTTTGCGCCGCGGCGAGGAATGAACGCAGCGGCAGCGGCAGCAGCCACGGCGGCGAGGGCGGCCAGCCAGAAGATGTTCTTGAAGGCGTCGATCGACGGAAGGCCCTCGCCCGGCCCGGACGGGATGACCATCGAGGTGAGCATGGCGGCAACCACTGCGCTGGATGTGGACGTACCGACTGAGCGGAGCAGCGAATTGAGGCCGTTTGCGGACGCGGTTTCGGTGATCGGAACCGATCGCATGATCAGCATCGGCATCGCGGAGTAGGCGATTGCAGTTCCGATGCTGACCACCGCCGCGCTGATGATGATCAGTGCTATCGAGCCGGTCAGGAACACGCGCGCGATGTAGGCGAGCGCGAGCACAGTGCCGCCGACGATCAGGGTGATCTTGGCTCCGAATCGTTTCGTGATGTTCGCGGAGACGGGAGCGAAGAAGACCATCGCGAGGCCTGCCGGAATCATGCACAGTCCGGCCGCCATCACTCCCAGTTCGAAGCCGTAGCCGGAGATCTTCGGCATCTGGAGTTGTTGAGTGGTGGAGAGGTTGTTCGCATACATCGAGAAGCCGACGAGGATCGAGGCGACGTTGGTCAGGAGAACGGGCCGCTTGGCCGACGTTCGCAAGTCGACCATCGGCTGGGTGACGCGAAGTTCGTACGGGAACCACAGTGCGAGCGTCACGATTCCGATGACGAACATGAGCAATGTCAGTTCGCTCGTCCATCCCCAACGGGCGCCCTTGGAGATGGCGAGGAGGATCGCCGTGAGTGCTGTCGAGAGCATGACCGCGCCGAGGAAGTCGAATTTGCCGCGGGTGCGAACACTCGATTCCGGGACGACGGCGGCTACCGCGATGATCAACAGGACGCCCACGATTGCCGAGAGCCAGAAGATGGCGGGCCAGCCTAGATGCTCGAAGATCAACCCGGACAGGGGGAGCCCGAGTGCGCTGCCGATTCCGAGAGTGGCACTCATCAAGGCTGTTGCCGACGCCACCTTCTCCTTGGGCAGTTCGTCGCGCATGATGCTGATTCCGACGGGGATCATCGAGATCGCGAAACCCTGGAGACCACGTCCGATCAGCAGGGCGACAAAGTTGCCGCCGATCGCCGCGACCAGTGATCCGACCACGATCATCGTCATCGAGATCAGCATCATGCGTCGTTTTCCGAACATGTCCGCCAGGCGGGAGACGATCGGAGTGGCGACGGCGCTCGTGAGGAGTGTGACGGTGACGAGCCAGGAGGCGTCGTCAGCGCTGACGCCGAGGATTTTCGGGAAATCTGGCAACAACGGAATGACCATCGTTTGCTGCAGCGCGACCACGGTGCCGGAAAGACAGAGAATTGCGGTGATGAGCCGACTTGAACGGCGAGTGGTCGGAGACGAGTGCAATGCCAAGAGACGGTCCTTCACGCGGCGGTGGTGAACGGTAATTCACCCATGAGTGAACCACTGTTCACCCCTCGTTGTCACCTTCGGTGAATATGCGATTCCTCACGACGGCAACCCGCCCAGGGTTTCCAAGTCGGTATCGCGGGAACAACGTCAGTGGTTGGTCTGCGCCCGCGCGAGCGGGCAGCGAGGAGGAGTGATGCATGCCGAAGTGGGTGACCGTCTCCATGTCCAGGGGCGCGTGGTTGGGCAGGCGGAGGTAACTGCCGAGGTCCTCGAAGTCCACGGGGAGGACGGAGGGCCGCCCTATCTGGTCAGGTACGACAACGGGCACGAGGCGTTGGTGTTTCCCGGTAGCGACGGCTGGATAGATCACCCCGGAAAAGGCTCCTGAACTGCACGATTCTTTCCATGCATGGCCGTTGCATCGAATGCGGCTAAAGTGTGCGCAATGGAGGGCAGACGCCAGTACTACTCCCGCGTGCGTGAAGCTTCCGCACAGCGAACGCGTGAACTCATTCGTGATGCGGCGACGACCTTGTTTGTCCGAGACGGATACGTCAGTGCCACCGTCAAACAGATTGCCGACTCGGCCGGCGTCGCCAATCGGACGGTGTTCACAGCCTTCCCGGGCGGGAAGCTCGAGATCTTCGAAGCGGCCCTCGCCGCGGCGCTCGATGCCGACGAGGTTCCACTCGGCGCGCCGAACCTGGCCTCGGACCCCGATGACGTTCGCCGGATCGTCTCCCAGATCGTGGCACAGGGCATCGGACTGCTCGAACGTGCCGGCGCTCTGATGATGGTCGCGGTCGAATCGTCAGGTGCGGATGCCGACATGCGGCGACTGTCCGAGGAATCGTCGGATCAGTCGGCCGTCAATGCGATGTCGATAGCCGAGGGTCTGTCCGAGCACGGATTGTTGAGGCCCGAGATTTCGCTCGAGAAAGCCGCGGGCATACTTGCCGCTTTCGTCTCGCCTCAGCTTCATCAGCAATTGCGTCGGGTTAGTGGATGGGATGTCGATGCATACCGAGGATGGCTCGAGTTCAACATTCGCCAGAATCTAATGTACTAATCGGTCTGTTTTCGTTAGCATGGCGAGGGTTTTTTATTCTCGGGAGGAATCGCCAGCGTGCCCTATGCCTTGTTCGGCCTCATCACGATGTTGCTGTGGATTTTCTGCATCGTCGACGCCATCACGAGAGATGACGCCTACATCCAGTACCTACCCAAGGTCGTCTGGATTCTGATCATCATCTTCCTTCCCACCTTGGGGTCCGTTCTGTGGCTGGTGGTCGGGCGCGGACAGAACGCGCCCCGCGGTTACGTCGGCCCAACCGGTTACGGCGAGTACGAGCGTCCGGGACGCGCCGTTGCGCAGGATCCGGCGGCGGACGAAGCATTCTTGCGTCAGTGCCGCGAACGGGCGGAAGAGCAGCGTCGAATTGCCAAGCAGCAGCGCCACGACGGCGACGCTGATCGGATTTGAGTTATCGGTAGGCCGTGAGGCGGTCCAGCACGAGCCGAAGCGGCGGCCACGACGATCGGCCGCGACGCGTCACCGCATAGGCGGTGAGGATGACAGGCGGATCGGTCAGCGGCACGACGCGTACGCCTTCGCGGGTCTTGCGTTCGAGTGGCATCAGCCCCACGCCGTAACCACTGAGGATCAAGAGTTCGACCAAGTCGAGACTGTCGATCTGGTGAGTGATCCGAGGGGTGAATCCAGCCAGTGACGCGAGGGTTCGCACGGCCCGCTCGTCGGCTGTATTTCGCGAGTTCACTATCCATGGTGTGTCTGCGAAGGCGCGAAGATCGATCCCGGATTTCGTGGATTCGTCGGGTGTGTGGGCGTTGTCGGGAACGCATAATCCCCACGGCGTCGACCAGAGCGGTAGTGCTTCGAGTAACGAGCTCGGGGATGCGGGGGCGAGGTTGTAGTCGTACGTCAGCGCGAGGTCCAGGTCGTCTCGTTCGAGTAGGGCAAAAGCCTCGGCCGGTTCGTACTCGCAGATCACCACGTCTACCTGTGGATGGCTGTGTTGCAGGCTCAGGGCGACGGGGAGCATCGCGGTTCTGACGGCAGTAGCGAATCCGCCGACTCTCAGTGTCCCCTCCGGTTCGGCGGTCGGATCGAGGTCCAGGCGAGCTGCATCCACGGCTGCCAGGATGGTGACGGCATGATCGGCGAGTCGTTGACCGGCAGGTGTGAGGCGAACGCGTCGGCCTTCCGGTTCGATCAATGCAGTACCGGTTTCCGCGGTCAAAGCCGCGAGCTGTTGGGACACTGTCGATGTCGTGAGGTTGTGAGCTTCGGCGACCGCGCGCATGGAACCCAAGCGGGAGAGTTCGAGGAGGAGATGGAGTCGACGGGTTTCCATCGTTCGATCATTCACTAATCGTGAACATAATGTAGGTCAAAATCGCGTGGACACGAACGGTTGGCGTCCCGTTCAATTCAGCTATGGATACGAAAGCGCGGGCCGGAGTGGGCCTGGCTGTTCTGGCGATGTTGTGCGTGCAGCTCGGGCTCGCCGTGTCGGTGGGTCTGATCGATCAGCTCGGAGCAGACGGAGCAGCGTGGATACGTCTCGCCTGGGCGGGCATCATTCTTCTGATCATCGTCAGGCCCCGTCCCTCCGCGTTCACTCGCAAAGCGTTTCTGGCCTGCGTGGTCCTGGGTGTGGTCACCGCCGGCATGACGCTGTTGTTCATGGCGGCCGTCGAGCGTCTTCCTCTGGGAACGGCAAGCGCGCTGGAGTTCTTGGGTCCGCTGACGGTTGCTTTGCTCCGGGGGCGTGGCCGCGTTCTGTGGCCGGTTCTGGCAGGCGTGGGCGTAGTCCTTCTCACCGAACCGTGGGCAGGGACAGTCGATCTGGTCGGTGTGGCGTACGCACTTGGCGCGGCGCTCTGCTGGGCGATGTACATACTGCTCACCCAGCGGGTCGGCGACGAGGTTGCCGGTATCAACGGGCTGGCGGTGTCGATGGCGGTTGCCGGGTTGGCCGCGACAATTGCCGTGGGCCACTCGGCCATTGGGCGGCTGACCCCGCACCTGGTTCTCGTGGGCCTCGGACTTGCGATCTTGCTGCCCGTCGTGCCGTTCGTTCTGGAGATGGTCTCGCTACGGCGGCTGTCGACGGCAGCATTCGGCACGCTGATGAGTCTCGAACCCGCATTCGCGCAGCTCATCGGTCTTGTTGTGTTGCAACAAGTTCCGAGTGTTCTGGCAGTGGCAGGTATCGCATGCGTCGTCGTTGCGGGGATCGGCGCGACCCGCGGTGGTGCTCGGGGTGGTGGCGGGAAGCCGGCAGGCCCACCCTCCGATTCCGAGCGAACGTACCTTTCGGCGCCCTCATGAGACCGAGAGTGCCGTTCGCTCAGGGCATGTCAGCTCAGTGCACGGCTGCCGCAGCGATTGCTCCGGCGAACACATCGGCGACCTCGCCGAGGGAATCGAGGATCGGCTGACCTGATCGTTCGACGCGAGCCCGCACCAGCGAACCCTCGAGTGCGGACACTGCCAGGACGGCAAGCCGTTCCGCTCGAGTGCGTGCGACACCGGACTCGATCAGTGGGTCGCGCAGTAGCGAAGTCCACTGTCGGTAGACCGCCTGTCCTGCGGCTGTCACGCTCTCCGAATCGGGGGCAAGTTCCAACAACACCGTCGTGATCGGCGAGCCTTCGTGGAAGTCCGAATCGCTCACCCATCCAGCGAGCAGCCGCGCATACTCGCGCAGCAGTGCTCCGGCGTCCGGGTGGTTGTCGGCGAGTTCGGTCAGAGTGTCGGTGACCAACTGCCCGCCGACGCGGACGACCTCTTCACCGATCTGCTCTTTGCCGCCGGGAAAGTAGTGGTAGAGCGAACCTTTCGGGGCGCCACTCGACTTGAGGATCTCGTTGAGCCCCGTAGCCGCATACCCCTGGCGGCGAAACAGATCGGCTGCAGCTCGTACCAGTGCTTCGCGGTGTTTCGGGGGAGTCGCCACGAGTTGGAGCTTAAACACCCCAGCGATCCACCACAATCTATGTAGACTGGTCTACATGGAAAATTCGGAAATGCTGGAACAGTTGCGCGCAGTCAACGCCTCGGCGGCCTTCAACCGGTGGGCCGGATTCGAAGTGACGGAGGCCGAACCAGGACGTGTCTGCCTGCGGCTCGAATGGCGTGAGGATCTCGGCCAGTACTCGGGACACTTGCACGCTGCGCTTGTGGCGGGACTTATCGACACTGCGTGCGGATTTGCTGCCTTTACACAGGTAGGTGTCGTGGCGGCGTCCAACTGCGCGGTCAATTTCGTGAGCCCGGGAGTCGGAACGGCATTCGTCGCCACGGCACGCTCGGTCAAGGCTGGGCGCAAGCAGGTGTTCGTCACTGCCGAGGTACATGCCGAACGCGAAGGCGAATCCGTGCTCGTCGCGTTCGGCACTACCCTCTTGGTTCCACTCGCCGTTCAGGCTTAGGGAACCTCAGGGAATGAGGATGAACTTCCCGGCGGGATGAGAACTCTGCAACTCGGTGTGAGCGAGTGCGACGTCTGCGAGCGGGAAGGTCTTGGCGATCTTCACGGTGAGGTGTCCGGACCCGGCTTGTTCGACCAGTTCGGAGCGAGCCTTCAAACGTGCTTCGGCACTTGCCGGATTGCCTCCGCCGACAGACTCGAAGCCGTCGGTCTGGGCGCGTCCGAACGCGACGATGGTGACGATACGGCTCTTGTCGGTGACCAACGCCAGAGATGTATCGACGGCTTCGTCAGTTCCGGCGGTGTCGAAAGCGGCGTCGACACCGTTCGGTGCGAGTTCACGAACGCGGGCTTCGAGGCCCTCGCCGTAGAGCACCGGCGTGGCGCCGAGCGAGCGCACGTAGTCCTGATTCGATGCTCCCGCAGTGCCGATCACGGTGGCACCGCGTGCTGCGGCGAGCTGAACCGCAATAGCGCCGACGCCACCGGACGCGCCGTGGATGAGGACGGTGTCCCCGGAGCCGACGCGAATGGTGTCGAGGGCGTCGACTGCAGTTCCGCCGACGAGAAGGAGTCCGGCCGCCTGTTCCCAGCTGATGCCGGCGGGCTTCGCGGTGATCGAGGAGACCGGCACGACTACCTGTTCGGCGTAAAGACCGTTGCCGGGGCTGACGATCACTTCGTCGCCGACTGCAACACCGGTAACGCCGTCGCCGACCGCCGAGACGACGCCCGCTGCCTCGCCGCCGAGGCGGATCGGAAGTTTCTCGGGATCAGTGCCGAAAGCACCGCTGTAGAGCTTGAAGTCGAAGGGATTGACGCCGATCGCCTTCACGTCGACCAGGACTTCGCCTGATTTCGGTGCCGGTAAATCGATGTCCACCAGCTCCAGGACCTCGGGCGTGCCGTACGTCTGCGCTACAACAGTTTTGGTCATGTCTCGCGCAACCGTCCTCGGGGAAGCGATATTCCCCGAGGACGGGAAAAACTCGAGAAGATTCGATCAGCGGATCAGGGTGCCCAGATCGAGCGGCATCGCGATGCCGGTGATGTGATGGGCCTCGTCGGAACCGAGGAACGCGACGGCTGCGGCGATGTCCTCCGGCTGGCTGACCGGGTCTGGCAAGGTCTGCATGAAGATCGGACCGAGGGTGTGAGCGTTGGCGTCGATGAGCGGCCGCATGTCCGTCATCTGCATTCCGGTTTCCACGCCGTGCGGGTGGATGGTGTTGACCCGAATGTTGTACTGCCCCAATTCCGAGGCCATCGTCTTGGCCAGACCGGTGATGCCGTGTTTGCTCGCGACGTAGTGGCCGAGGAAGGGGAGCCCACGCAGGCCGGCGACGGAGCTGGTGAAGATGATCGAGCCACCGGTGCCTTGCTTGATCAGGTGCGGGATCGCTGCCTTGGCGGTGTGAAAGACGCCGGTCAGGTTGACGTCGAGCGTTTCCTGCCACTGCTCGGGCGTGATTTCCCAGGACATGTTGGCAGAACAGATTCCGGCGTTCGCGACGACGACGTCGAGGCGCCCCAGTTCGTCGATGCCGGCATCGAGCGCCGCGGTCAGCGCAGAGAAGTCGCGGACGTCGGTCTTGGTAGCGACAATTCGTCGGTCCAGAGCCTTGACCAGTTCGACTGTCTCGGCCAGGTCGTCTTCGGTGGCGCCGGCGTAAGACGTGGATTCGAATTGAACACACGCGTCGACGGCGATGATGTCTGCGCCCTCTTCTGCCAGCCGGACAGCTTCCGCCCGCCCCTGACCGCGGGCTGCTCCGGTGATGAAGGCAACTTTTCCGGTGTATCGATTGGCAGTCATGCTCAAACCTCCGAATAGTGGTGACGATCTGCTCTTCGGAAGTTAGCGCGACGAAGTTCTTTTCGGGGGTGAATGTCCAGTCAGCGGAAACCGCTCAGCACACCCTGGTCAACAGGGCACATGGTCCGTCGGCGAAGACATCGCGCGCATCTGCGGACGTGACGGGTTGTCCGCTCAGTGCGTCGAGCCATTCGCCTTCGGGAAGGTCGATTCGTGTGTCTCGCCAGCCGTGCGACGAGAGTCCGAGCGAATGTCGCGTCGCCAGAGCAACGACCATGGGCGGATCACCTGCCGGGCCGCGCGAGAAGCCGACCAGATGACCGGATCCGGAACCTGAAGCGAAGATGGGCCGGTACTCACCGTGATCGAACCACGAGGGGTTCTCCCGCCGCAGTGTCAGTGCCGTGCGAACGAGGTGCAACTTTGCGGTTCCTGTCGCGTCGATCGGCGCGGCGCCGGATTCGAGCAGTGATCGCCTCGTTCCGTAGTCGACAACGCGCCGGTTGTCCGGGTCGACCAGCGAGTCCTCCCACAGCTCCGTGCCCTGGTAGACGTCGGGAACTCCGGGCCCGAGGAGTTGGAGCAGCTTTTGGCCCAGAGAGTCCGCCCAGCCGTGACGCGCGATCCGGCCGATGAATTCGCTGACCGAATCAGCGACAGGTCCGTCGAACACCTCGTCGATCCAGCGGTGCACTGCCGACTCGAAGCCGACGTCCGGATCGTTCCAGGAAGTCCTGGCGCCGGACTCGCGGACGGCTTTCTCCGCATAGGCGTGTAAACGCTCGCGCAGCTCTGGAACCGAGGCTGCCGAGCGGCTGTCCGCCGGCCACACACCGATGATGTTCTGCCACAGGAACAATCCGGTAAGCGGATCAGGGCTGGGGCACACGTTTTCCCACTCGCGAATCAGCCGGGACCACAGGGTCGGCACCTGAGACACAACACCGATCCGTGCCCGCACGTCCTCGCCGCGTTTGGTGTCGTGAGTGGACAGACTCGTCATCGCCCGCGGCCACCGCTTCGCTCGGTCCGCGTTGTGGAGATGGAATTCGGCGACGGAGACGGCAAGTGATGCCGGGTTGCCGCCGACTTCCTGACGTGAGACCAGTCGCGCCGTCCGATAGAAGAGTCGATCTTCGACGGACTTAGCCATGACGGCGCCGCACACCTGCTGGAAGCGAACCGCCGCTTCACAGCCGTTCACCAAGGATTGCGCCAGCACGTTGAACGCCGCTTCATGCCCGGGCGCCAATTCGTGCATGTCGCCGACGATGCGAGCGGCCAAACCGGCGAGGGGACTGTAGTCGGATCGATAGACCGGCATCCGAGCGATCGCGACGACGACTGCGTCGTTCAGTTCGGTCTCGCTGCAACGACTTCCGGTTTCGCGTCGGATTGCGCGCACGAGTCTGCGAACCTCGGGTGCAAGGTCACCGCGCCCGGTGTCGCGTTTGAACTGACGTTCGGTGTGATGCAACCACGTACTGTCCCCGTCGTCGCCGGTCAGATCTGCCGAGAGTTCGGTCAATTCGAGTTCGGCGGCGGGATCGACGAAAATGCCGCCCAGTTGATTGAGTGCGTCGTATCCGGTAGTGCCGTCGATCGGGAGCAGCGGATCGAGTGGTTCCGTATGGCCGAGGATCTTTTCGATCACGAGCCACTGATCTGGTCCGATCAGTTCCCGCAGGCGACAAAGGTACTCCGCCGGATCGGCGAGTCCGTCCGGGTGATCGATGCGAACGCCGTCGATCAGTCCTTCGTCGACCCACGACTTCAATTGCCGATGGCAGAGTTCGAAGACTTTGGGGTCCTCTTGGCGCAGTGCAGCGAGTTCGTTGACGGCAAAGAACCGTCGGTAGTTGATGATTCCGGCGTTCCACGGTACGAGTCGGTACGACTGCCTGGAGTGGACCTCCTGTGGAGATCCGAATTCGGTGCCGGAGGCGACAGGGAAGCGGTGCTCGTAGAACGCGAGAAGTGTTTCCTCACCATCCTTCTCGACAGTCAGTGCGTCGAGATCGTCCTGGCTGCCCAGCACCGGGAGCGAGAGTTTGCCGTTGGCCCCGTTGTCGTCTGCCCAGTCGATGTCGAAGAAGTCCGCGTACTCCGACGACTGCCCGTGCGTGAGAACGTCCCACCACCAAGCATTTTCGCGAGGTTTGGCGACACCGACATGGTTGGGGACCAGATCGACGATCAGGCCCATCCCACGTGATCGAACCGCGCGCGATAGCTCCACCAAAGCCTCGCGGCCACCAAGTCCTTCGGACACGGTCGTCGGATCGGTGACGTCGTAGCCGTGCGTCGACCCGGACGTCGCAGTGAGGATGGGGGAGAGATAAAGATGTGAGACCCCCAATGCCTCGAAGTAGTCCACCTGTGCGGCCGCATCACGAAGAGTGAATGCATCCGGTCGCAACTGCAGTCGGTAGGTGCTGGTTATCGGGGCCATGTGCACGTCTCCCTCAGGCGGTTCTGCGAAGTACCGTCAATGCTCGCGCTTTTACATCCAATGTTGTTCCGGCCTTGATCACGGTATCGCTCTCACCAGTGGGGACCGAGGTGTCGAGTACGACGGTCCACTCCGACGCGTAGTCCGCGTTGGGGGTGGAGAATTCGAGATCTTCGTAGTGAGCGTTGAAACACAGGAGGAACGAATCTCCCGTGACACGCTCGCCGCGGTAGTTCGGTTCCGGGATCGCGTCGCCGTTGAGAAAGACGGCCAACGACTTACCGAAACCGCTGTCCCAGTCGGCCGGAGTCATCTCCTCGCCCGACGGCGTGAGCCAGGCGATGTCTCGGCCCTGATCGCCACTTCGAATGGGTCGGCCCTCGAAGAATCGACGACGCCGGAAGACCGGGTTCTTGGCGCGCAAGGCAATTGCGCGCTTGGTGAACTCGACGAGGTCCGCATTGGTTTCCGCGAGAGTCCAATCCATCCATGACAGTTCCGAATCCTGGCAGTAAACGTTGTTGTTACCCTGCTGAGTTCGGCCCATCTCGTCGCCGTGAGCAAGCATCGGGGTGCCCTGGCTGAGCATCAGCGTAGCCAGGATGTTTCGGCTCTGGCGTCCACGCAGTTCGAGGATTTCGGGGTCGTCTGTGGGGCCTTCGACGCCGCAGTTCCAGGATCGGTTGTGCGATTCGCCGTCGTTGTTGTTCTCGCCGTTGGCTTCGTTGTGCTTCTCGTTGTACGAGACGAGGTCGTGCAGGGTGAAACCGTCGTGGGCGATGACAAAATTGATGCTCGCGCCGGGGCGACGTCCGGTCGCCTCGTAGAGATCCGAGGATCCGGTGAGGCGGGAAGCGAACTCGCCCAGCGTTGCCGGCTCACCACGCCAGTAGTCGCGGACGGTATCGCGGTACTTGCCGTTCCATTCGGTCCACAGGCCTGGGAAGTTGCCGACCTGGTAACCGCCTTCGCCGACGTCCCACGGTTCGGCGATCAGTTTCACCTGACTGACGATCGGATCCTGTTGCACCAGATCGAAGAAGGCGGAAAGGCGGTCCACGTCGTGCAGTTCACGGGCGAGTGTCGAGGCCAGGTCGAAGCGGAAACCGTCGACATGCATTTCGGTGACCCAGTACCGCAGCGAGTCCATGATCAATTGCAGGGTGTGCGGATGACGGGCATTGAGGCTGTTGCCCGTTCCGGTGTAGTCCATGTAGTGCGCTTCGTCGCCGTCTACCAGTCGGTAGTAGGCGGCGTTGTCGATTCCGCGGAAGCTGATGGTCGGCCCCATGTGGTTGCCCTCGGCGGTGTGGTTGTAGACCACGTCGAGGATCACCTCGATACCCGCCTGGTGGAAACTGCGCACCATTGCCTTGAATTCCGCCACGGCCGCATCGGGTTTGGCGGCCGAGGAGTAGTCGGTGTGCGGAGCAAGAAAGCCGAAGGTGTTGTAGCCCCAGTAGTTTCGCAGTCCCTGATCGAGCAGCACCTGGTCGTGCATGAACTGATGGACCGGCATCAGTTCGATCGCCGTGACACCCAGATTGGTGAGGTGCTCGATGATCACCGGATGCGCGAGTCCGGCGTAAGTGCCGCGCAATTCCTCCGGAACTCCGGGGTGCGTCGCGGTCATACCCTTGACGTGCGCTTCGTAGATGACCGTCTCGTGGTACGGACGCTTCGGCGAGCGGTCGGATGCCCAGTCGAAGAACGGATTGATGACGACGGTCGACATCGTGTGACCGAGCGAATCATGTTGGGGGAAAGGGATGGTAGCGGGTTCGTCGACGAGCGGTTCGGGATCGAAGGGTTCTGGGTCGAGGCTCTCGTCCGATTCCTGATCGTCCGTGGGTGACTCGTCTTCGAGGCCCACCTCGCCCGATTCGGCCTCCGAACTCGTTTCGTCGGTGGCTTCTTCCGGCTCCACGGCAGGAGTTTCGTCGTCTCCAGCAGGTTCGGGGTCCGCCGCCGACTCGACGTCGTACGAGAACAGTGAACGGTCTCCGTCGAAGTCTCCGTCGAACGCTTTTCCGTACGGGTCCAGCAGGAGTTTGCTCGGATCGCAGCGCAGACCTGCAGCCGGATCGTACGGCCCGTGCACGCGGTAGCCGTATCGCTGGCCGGGGGACACGGACGGAAGGTACGCATGCCAGACGTAACCGTCGACCTCGTCCATCCGAATGCGGGTTTCGGTGCCGTCCTTGGCGATCAGGCACAGTTCGACGGCTTCGGCGACCTCGGAGAAGAGCGAGAAATTGGTCCCCGCGCCGTCGTAGGTGGCACCGAGTGGGTACGCACTGCCAGGCCATACCGGGATGGGAGTGGCTGAGGGCGCGCTCGGCGGTTGATCCATGAATCAGACCCTATCGGGTGCAGCCGATCGAATCTTGTCGACTGTCTACGCCGCTGATCACCGTTTCGCCTGGCTGCGGGCGGTTGCAAGCATTCCGGCTGTGATCTGTTCCACCTCCGCGTCCGAACACAGGTACGGAGGCATCGCGTACACGAGGTTGCGGAACGGTCGAAGCCAGACCCCGGCGTCGACGGCCGCATCGGTGGCGCTCTGCATCTCGACCGGCTGCTCGAGTTCGATCACCCCGATTCCGCCTTTGACTCGAACGTCCACCACCCCGGGAATTGTGACGGCTTCGGCGAGGCCGCGAGTGAGGCCACGTTCGAGGGTTGCGACGTCACGCCGCCAGTCCATTGCGAGCAGAAGTTCGGTCGACGCGACCGCGACAGCGCACGCGAGTGGATTGCCCATGAAGGTGGGGCCGTGCATCAGTCCGCCGCCCTCGCCGGCAGTGATGGTCTCTGCGATCTCCGTGGTGCACAGCGTTGCCGCCAGACTCATGTACCCGCCGGTCAGTGCCTTGCCGACGCACATGACGTCGGGACTGACGCCGGCATGATCGGCGGCGAACAGTTCACCGGTGCGTCCGAATCCGGTCGCGATCTCGTCGAAGACCAGGAGGACTTGGTATTTGTCGCAGAGGTTACGTAGGTCGATCAGGTACGCGGGGTCGTGGAAACGCATTCCGCCGGCGCCTTGGACTACGGGTTCGACGATCACCGCGGCGAGGTCCTCGTGATGCTCGGCCAGCAGCGTTTCCAACTCCTGCACGTATTCGGGGAGATAGTCCGCCGGGGGAGTCTGCGCGAAGACCTGAGGGCGAAGGACGTCGGTCCAGAGAGAGTGCATGCCGCCGTCGGGGTCGCAGACGCTCATGGGGGTGAATGTGTCGCCGTGATATCCACCGCGCCAGGTCATCAAACGATTCTTCGACGGTTTTCCGAGGCTCCGCCAGTACTGCAGGCACATCTTGACTGCTACTTCGACGGCCACCGAACCGGAGTCGGAGAGGAACACCTTGTCGAGGTGAGGTGGTGTGATGTCGACGAGCAGTCGCCCGAGGCGAGCGGCGGGTTCGTGCGTCAGTCCGCCGAACATGACATGACTCATCTTGCCCAGCTGCCGTGCAGCAGCAGTGTCGAGCACGGGATTGCGGTAGCCGTGAATGGCGGCCCACCACGAGCTCATTCCGTCGACCAATCGGCGGCCGTCGGAGAGCGTGAGGGTAGCCCCCTGGGCAGAGTCGACGATCAGCGGACGAGTCGACGCGGGAAATGATCCGTACGGATGCCAGAGGACATCGGCATCGATGGCGGAGACGTCATGGGGATCAAGTCCGGTTGTGAGCACGGATGCACCCTAACCATTGAGTTGAACGGTGTTCAAGTATGGTCGGAAAAGTGAACACCTCGCTGAATTGGCTCACTGCCGTCGAAGCGGACCGTAGGGCCGCTGGACTGCGCCGCGAACTCCGTCCTCGCACGGTCGACTCCCCGTTGATCGACCTGGCGTCGAACGATTACCTCGGACTCGTGCGGCACCCCGACGTGATCGAGGGTGCAACGGCGGCTCTGCGCCGTTGGGGCGCGGGCGCCACGGGTTCGCGTCTGGTCACCGGCACCACCACCGAACACGAACTGCTCGAAGTCGAACTGGCCGAGTTCGTCGGGGCGGACTCCGGACTGGTCTTCTCTTCCGGCTACACAGCCAATCTCGGCGCGGTGACGGCGCTCTCGGGTCCCGGATCGTTGATCGTCTCCGATGCGGGATCGCATGCCTCACTCGTGGATGCCTGCCGCCTGTCACGTGCCCGGGTTGCGGTAGCTCCGCATTCGGACGTGAGCTTTCTCGCCGACACGTTGCGCAGCAGAGTGGAAGAGAGAGCGCTGGTCGTCACGGATTCGGTCTTCAGCGCCGACGGAGACCTCGCGCCGCTGCGGGAGATGCATCAGGTGTGCCGCGAGTACGGGGCGATCCTGCTGGTCGACGAGGCGCATGGCATCGGTGTGCGCGGTGCCGGTGGACGTGGACTCGTCCACGAGTCGGGCCTGGCGGGTGAACCTGACGTCGTCGTGACGGCAACGCTGTCCAAGTCGCTCGCCAGTCAGGGCGGAGTTGTACTCGGCGACAACAAGATTCGCGCGCATCTCATCGACGCGGCAAGAACGTTCATCTTCGACACCGGTCTCGCTCCCGCCGCTGTCGGGGCGGCCAGAGCTGCACTCGCCGTACTCCAGCGCGAGCCGACGCGAGCGCTCGACGTCCTGGCCCGGGCATCCGAACTCGCCGACGTCACCGGTGCACCGTCGCCTGAATCTGCTGTCGTCTCGGTCGTTCTCGGCGATCCGCAACGGGCGTTCGATGCCGCGTCGGCGTGCCGGGATCAGGGGTTGCATGTCGGTTGCTTCCGCCCGCCGTCGGTTCCGGAAGGAACGTCACGGCTGCGTCTGACCGCACGAGCGACGCTGTCCGCATCCGAGATGGAGCAGATCGCTCTCGTACTGCGCGACGTCTTGGCCGGTGCCCGAGCATGAGCATTTTCCTGGTGACCGGAACGTCGACGGACGTCGGAAAAACAGTGGTGACAGCCGCATTGGCATCGGTGGCCTTGCAGTCGGGCAAGTCGGTTGCAGTGCTCAAACCGGCCCAGACCGGCGTCGACGTGGACGGTGCGGGTGATCTGGCCGAGATCGAGCGTCTGACCGGCGGCGGCATGACGCTGGTCGAGTTGGCGCGGTATCCCGAACCTTTGGCGCCGGATACTGCTGCACGTCGAAGTGGTCTCAAGTTGTTGGCGCTCGACGACGTAGTCCGAGTTGCTCGCGACCTGGACACCACCCACGACTTGACCTTGATCGAAGGTGCCGGCGGCTTGCTGGTTCGGTTGGGGGTGGACGGGTTCACCGCGCGCGATCTCGCCGCAGCTCTGGCAGCACCGGTAGTGCTGGTGGTTGCGTCCGGCCTGGGCACGCTCAATCACACCGCTCTGACCGTGGAAGCGCTGGGTGCATCCGGTGTGGAATGCGCCGGGTTGGTGATCGGTTCGTGGCCGCAGGAACCGGACCTCGCCGAGAGATGTAATCGCGAGGATCTTGTCTCGGTCAGTGGTGTTCCCCTTCTCGGGTTGATGCCTGCGGGAAGTGGCAGCGAGAGTGTCCAAGAGTTTGCTCAGACCGCTTGGGGCGCGCTCGGTAAATCTCCTTTGGCCATCTGACGCCGTAACATCCGATTTGTCTGCATCGATAGCCAAGGCACAGTGGGGCGAATTGTGAGTAGGTCAGTCGAATGTAGGTGGTGAGCACGGTCGAAAAGTCGTTGTCGTCATCGGCCGTACGTCGCGCACTGCTCATCGGCGTAGTCGTCTTCGTCTCGTGCCTGGTCGGAATTTTGAGCCGCCTACCGGGCACGCTTGCTGTCTTCTGGCCGGCCAATGCGCTGCTTCTCGGGATTCTCTTTCGATCGCCGCGCTCGGCCACACCGCTCACCTGGATCTGCGCTGCAGCCGGCTACGTTGGAGCCGACCTCATCACGGGCGGGGCGTGGGAGTCCACGGTGTGGCTCAACGCGGCCAACATCGTCGGGGTTGCGAGTGGCTTTTACGCCTTCCGCTGGGTGGGCGGCGACGATCGTCGACTGACCAGTATTCAGTCCGTCGGCTATCTCGTGTCGATGACTGTCGTGGCCGCGTCGATGGCGGCGCTCGTGGGCGGAATCGCGAACCGCGTGCTGTTCGGCGGGCAGTGGTGGGACGGTTGGTTGCTCTGGTTCTCGAGTGAGTTCGTCAACTACATGACCATCGTCCCGTTGGTGCTGACTTTCCCTTCGCTTCGGCGGGTGGATCGAGACCCGAAAGCTGTTGGCACACTTCTGCGTCGATCCGTTGTTCCGACAGCGCTGCTGGCCATCTGCATCATCTTGGAGTGGGTGATCGGCGGCGCCGGAGCGATCGCGTTTGCCATGCCGGCGCTGGTGACTGCCGCTTTGCTCACCAATGTCTTTGTCACGTCGGTGCTCACCGCCGCATCAACTGCCTGGACGTTGGTACTGACGGCCGACGGGCATCTCGGATTGTCCAGCGAAGGCGTCTCGCCCGTCAGTGCGTCCGTCCAGATCGGATTGTCGTTGCTGGCGGTAGCGCCGATCGCGGTGGCGTGTGTGATCCTCGAGCGCCGCCGCGCGCTCGAGGCACTCACACAGGCCGTCACCCACGACGATCTCACCGGTGCGTTGCGCCGGGACGAGTTCTTGCGGCGAGGCGGCAGCGTGACGGGTGCGCCCGATCCGCGTCGCCACTCTGGACGTCCGGTGAGCGTCCTGATGATGGATCTGGATCACTTCAAGATGGTGAACGACAACCTCGGTCATCGCGCCGGCGATACCGCGTTGGTGAGTTTTGCCGATCAGGTGCGGCGGAACCTCGATGACAAGCATCTCTTCGCCCGGTTGGGCGGTGAGGAGTTCGTCGTACTGATGGCCGGCGTCGATCTCGAGGGTGCGACCGAAACGGCCGAGATGATTCGACGCGCACAAGCGGAGAATTCGTCGGCGGTATTGGGTGAACTCGGGCCGACGGTCAGCATCGGCGTCGCATGTTCACCCCACGGCGACGCAGACCTGACGCAATTGGTCGATTGCGCCGACGAGGCGTTGTACCGAGCGAAGAAGCTGGACCGGAATCGAACCGTGGCGCTCACGGTCGGTAGATGAGAAAACACGTGCGGACCCGCATTCTTGCGGGTCCGCACGTGTTGGTTGAATCCAGCGATTCAGAACAGATTGATCAGGGCAGGAACGCTGAACAGCGCCACGTAGTAACCCATGAACAGAACACCGCCGTGAATCTTGAACAGGCGCCCGAGAAGGCCACCGACCAGGCCGACCGTCACGGTGATCAGAAGCCCGAGGATGCCGCCCTCCCAGATACTGATGACCACAACCAGTCCCGTGAACACCGCGATCACAGCTTCGTGACTGATGTGCTTGACCACCGCTGACGCAGCGCGGTACGCGTAGTTCATGGCAAACGGGTATGCGATGACCGTTGCCGTGACCACTGCGAGCAGTCCGTAGAGCAGGAACTCCCACTGCGTCAGGTACGTGGAGAGATTGTTGATCACTCCGGTTTCCTGATTGGTCTCGAAGACCGGCGGAGCGTTGAACAGAGGGGCCGCGGGACCTGCTGCCAGCGGGCTGAGCGGAAGGCCGAAGGCCACGAGAGGGATGAGGGTTTCCGCGATGTAGGTGGATTCCGTCGTACCGTTCTTTGCCGAGACCATGGTGGTCAGTCGGTGATAGCCGTTCTTGATCCGCGCACCTACCAGCTCACCCATCAGAACTGTCATGGCGACGGGGCTGAAAACGAACGTTGCGCTCGACACCGTGGAAGCGGCTGCGGTGTAACCGATCTGCTTGCGATCGAGGACCTTCAGAGGATTGGGGAAGTATCCCTTCCATCCTTTGATGTCCGGGGCCAGTGCGACGGTCTTGGGTTCGCTGCGTTCCATGTCCTTGCGGCTCGACGGCCCCAGGGTCAGCGCGAGGTCGGCGATCAGCGGCCCGACCGCAATGGCCAGGAAGTAGCTGATGTTCAGCGACACATCGTAATTCGACGTCAACGCGCGGGCACCGAGGATCAAGATGACAAACGGAACGAGGGCGACCACCCCGGCCCAGCGGCCTGGTGAGGCGTAGGCGATGCCGATGGCGGCGACCAGGAACAGCCACGGTGCGATCGACTGAACGGTGTCGGCGAACGGCGCGAGGATGGTCGCGAACAGGACGGCAACCGGCACGGCGACGAACGCCGAGATCACTGCTCCCGAGATCGCCTTGCGGAGTGCGATGTGCGGGATGCCGAGTGAGCGCATCATCTGCGCTTCCGGCAAGAGCGGAATCGCCATCGTGTCGCCGGGAATGCCCAGCAGCATCGTCGGCACCGCATGCGTCATGTGTTTGGCGATCGCACCGGAGAGGAAGAACGTGAAGACTGCCGCCGGGGGAGCGCCGAGCAGAATCACGAGCAGAGTCAGCGGTGCGATGGTGGCGGTCTCGTCTGTGCCGGAGATCAATCCGATGAACGTGAACGCGACAGCACCGATGATGCCGAAGAGAACGGCGATGAGAATTTCGTTGGTCAGAACCGAACTCATGCGCGCCCACCGCCCTTCGGCGGGTTCGAGGGCGATGTCTTCGAGGCCTGTGCGTGCTCGGCCTCGGCAGCGGCGAAGTGGTCGTACAGACCGAGTTCGCGAAGTTCCTGTCGACTCTGCTCCGGAATGTCGGCGAGAGTGCCCAGACCCTGACGCTGCTCACTCATCGTCGTGATGACACCGTCGATCGACTCCGCGTCGGCGGCGGCCAAGGCGACTATCCGCTTCGGCTTGATGAAGACTCCGCAGACGACGCCGGCGAGCAGGCAGGCAGCGATCCCGACCAGCAGGCTGTACGCCTGGGCCAACGACGGTTCGCTGACGACCCGTTCGAACAGCGACTGGGCCGCAAGCAGAGCCGAGGCGCCCACGACACTGCCGACTGCGACGGAGATCGCGAGGTGTCGACCGTTGACAGTGTCGCCCCAGACTTCGAGGTATGTCTGCTGATCGGTCGGCGCGGTTGTGGTGGTCGGCGTCGTTGCCGACTGCGGTGGTGACATCAGTCTTCTCCAGTGTCATGCATGGCAGGGGGTCGTACAGGGAGGGGCTTGCGTGCGAGTGTCAGGTACGTGCTGCGCGGAGGGCGGTGACGACTCGGGACGGACTCGAGTGTCCGATCTGTTCGGCCATCCAACTACTTGTGTCGGTAAGGGAATCCAGGTCGATGCCGGTGTCGATCCCGAGGCCGTGGAGCATCCACACCAGGTCCTCGGTGGCGAGATTCCCGGTCGCGCCCTTGGCGTACGGGCACCGTCCGAGACCACCTGCTGAACTGTCGAATTCGGATACTCCAGCGGTCAATGAGGCATAGACGTTCGACAGCGCCTGGCCGTAGGTGTCGTGAAAGTGCATGGCGATCTGCGATGTGGGGATGCCACGTTCTCGGAGGGCGTCGAGTAAGGCGAGCACATGGCCAGGTGTGCCGACGCCGATGGTGTCGCCGAGTGAGAGTGACGTGACACCGCTGTCGACCAGGGTCTTCGCGATGTCGGCGACACGTTCGACGGGCACAGTGCCTTCCCAAGGGTCGCCGAAGCACATCGAGATGTAGCCGCGGACGGGAAGTCCCAGAGCTCTTGCGGCGGCAGTGACCTCGGTGGCCGCGGCTATAGCGCCGTCTACCGTCGAGTTGAGGTTTCGTTTACCGAATTCCTCTGTAGCGCTGACGAATACTGCAACTTCGCGCGCTCCGGCGGCAACGGCCCGCTCGAGACCCTTGCGGTTCGGGACAAGAACGACCGTACGTACCGAGTCCGGCAGGTGCAGCCGATCCATCAATTCTTCCGCGTCCGCGAGTTGCGGGATCCATCGAGGTGAGACGAAGCTCGTCAATTCGACAGTGCGGGAACCGGCCGCGACGAGGCGTTCGATGAACTGGGCTTTCGTCTCGGTCGGGATCACCGCCGTCTCTGCTTGAAGTCCGTCGCGTGGCCCGACTTCGTAGATCCGGACCGAGGTCGGTAGTCCCGGCGCCGGCACTCGATGAGGCGCCGGCTTCCACACTGGTGATCCTGCAACTGTTTCGGTCATTGTCGTCAGTTTCCGCCGCGGATCTCGGCGAGAACCTTCTCGGCATGTTCGACGCGAATGCTCTTGTCCGCGATCAGGCGTGCGACCACGGCGTCGATCTCGCTCTTCTGCGCTCCGGCGGTGGCAGCGATGTTGCGGGCGTGCAGTCCCATGTGTCCGCGTTGGACACCTTCACTGGCCAGAACGCGGACAGCGGCCAGGTTCTGCGCCAGACCGACTGCCAGGATGATGCCGGCGAGTTCCTCGGCGCTCTCGACGCCGAGCATCTTGATTGCGGCCTGCGCTACGGGGTGCACTTTGGTGGCCCCGCCGACGAGGCCGACCGGCATGGGCAGCTCGAGGGTGCCGACGATGTTTCCGTCGGCATTCTTCTCGAAATGCGAGAGCGAGGAGTAGATTCCGTCGGCGTTGACTGCATGGGAGTGGCATCCGGCTTCGACTGCGCGCGTGTCATTTCCGGTAGCCAGCACTACGGCGCTGATGCCGTTCATGATGCCCTTGTTGTGCGTCGCGGCGCGGTAGGGATCCAGCTCCGCCAAGCGCGCGGCATGGATCAGGTTGTCCACAACCTCTGCGCCGCCGATCAATTCGGCGTCGAACACGGCGCGCACGCGCGTCAGCCGCAGATCGGCCTTGTTGGTGAGAATGCGCAGGACGACGTGTCCGCCGCCGATCTCGGCGACTCGATCCGCGATTGCCTCGGCCATCGTGTTGACGGCGTTGGCGCCCATGGCATCTCGTACGTCGACATGAAGATGGAGGACCACGTAGGTGGCCTTGTCCGAAGGAACGATGCGAACCGAAATGTCCTTCACACCACCGCCGACGCTGACCAACTTCGGGTCCTGCTCGTTGGCGAGTGCAATGATTTCCTCGCGAGCCTCGAGGAGTCGGATTCGGGCGGCCGCCGGATCCACGACGTCGACGAGTTGTATCTGGGCCTGCATGATCGGCGGGGTGCTCGAGACGTGAAAGCCGCCGAGTCCGCGTGCGATGCGGGCAGCGTTACTCGCGGCTGCGACTACCGACGGCTCCTCGGTGGCGAGAGGGATCAGGTAGTCCGTGCCGTTGATCGTGAAGTTGGTGGCGACGCCGACCGGGATGCCGATGACGCCGACTACGTTCTCGACCATGCGATCGGCCTGATCGATGGTGAGACCGTCGGCAGCGTCGTAGACCGCGATGTCTGCTTCGGTCAGGTCCGTCTGGCGGACGATCTCGGCGCGCCGTGCGGCGACATCGTAGGACCGGAAATTGGCGATACGGCTATTGATAGACCGGCTGTTGATTGACACGGGGGGTGGTCCTCCTGAAGTGATTCTGTGCTCCGCTTCACAGTAGGGAGGGTGATGGCTGCCAGGCCACGTGCTCAGGGCACATCGATCGGTCGAAATTGTAGTGTCATGCACCACCGTCTTTGTCGACGGTCTCACCCCCGGCCTCTTCGGCGCCCACTTGCCGAAGCTCGTCGAGCCTCGTCGCCATGGACACCCGAAAGAAGTTCTCGTCTTCACGCCACGAGTGACCGAGGAGCGTGCGGATGCGCTCGAGACGCTGAACGACGGTGTTCGGGTGATAGTTGAGGGCGCGGGCAGCCTTGGTCGGGCTTCCTTCGTTGCGCACGAGGGCGCGCAGGGTCGCAGTGAGATCGGTGTCCTTGTCGCGGTCGTAGGCGAGTACCGGGCCGATCACGTCATCGATGAACTGATGAAGTGATTCCGGATTTTCGCCGAACAGAACGGTGTACGGCAGATACGACGCCGTCGTGACCGCGCCGTCGGTCTTGCCCAACGCCGAGAGCAGGCGAGCAGTACGCAGGGCAGAGGTGAAGCGCGCCGGGAGGTCTTCGGGACGCTCCGCCGTTGCCGGCGCAATCACCACGGCGTGAGGTCCCACCGAACCGGTGATCTGGCGGTGAACGACGGTTGCCGCGGCTGCCGGGTTCCCCGAGCGCGACACCACCGCGATCAATCCGGCGTGCTGCGACGCCAAAGCCCCGACCGGCAAACTCTGCCCGATTGCGCGGAGCGCAGCGGTGCGGAGTTCCGGAGCAACCGACACCACGAGGACGGTATCGAGTTCGCCGAGGGAGATGCCGAGGTTGCGGGTCCGACGTTCGAGATCGCGCCTGCGCTCGGGCGCAGTGCTCAACAGATCGGCGACCAGTTCGTCACGTGCGCGCCGATCCGCTGCTGCCGCCGCCGTGTGCTGCAACACGAGGATCGCAGTAACCTGAGCGGCCCGTTCCACGGTCCTGAGTTCGACAGGTCCGATCGGCGCGTCCGAACGATTCAGCAAGATGGCCCCGAGGAATGATTCGCCGGCGGTGATGGCGCTGACGAGTTGGATCACGGTTTCACTGTCATCGGCGACAAACGTGCATCGGCCGCTTCGGCGACTCTGGTCGATGGCCTCGGACACGGCGCGAGGTAGAGACAACGGCACCGTCGTGATCTGCTCGCCCGAGGATTTGACCAGAGGGCGTAGCTCACTGTCGACCACGACGGTGCCGCGCTCGAGTGCGCTGCTGAGGGTTCGTGCAACCTGGGCGTATCCGCCGCCACGGAGAACGGCGTGGATCAGATCCTGGTGGACGATGTTCGACTTGTCGCGCGCGGACACGTGCTCCCGCAGTTCGTCGAGTGCTCGCCCGGTCTCGGCGGCGGATTCCTCGGCGCGGTCGAGCGCCCGCGCGGTTTGCAGGACCACCGAGGCATGATCCGCCAGCGCCGAGAGCAGGGCTATCTGATCGGCAGTAAATCGTCGTTCCCGGCGGTCGGCGGCAAACAGGACTCCGAGGATCTGGCCGTCCGAGAGCATCGGCACGCCGAGAATCGCCACCAGACCTTCGGCGACTATCGCGGCGTCGACCACCTCGTCGTGACGCGACTGCGTGTAGTCGCTGTAGTTCTGAACCCATTGGGCTGCTCGAGATTCGGCAATCGCACTGACCAGTCCCGCGCCGGCGGGAACCTGTAGATGCTGTAGCTCCGGCGAGACGGCGCCTGCTGTCTTTCGAACATTCAGATCTCTGGTGACCACATCGAACTCGGAGAGGTACGTGACGTCGGTGCCCATGATGTCGTGTGCTCGGTTGACGAGTCGCTGGAGCAGAGTGTCCACGTCGCGAACTTGCGCGAGTTCACGCGCACTCGAGTAGAGGACCGCCAATTCGTTCTCGCGACGGCGCAGTCGGCGGAATTCCGACCGACTGGCCCGGATGCGGGCCGCGGTCTGCGTGATCTCCGTTGCGCCGAGGCCGAATTCGGAAAGTACCTGTTCGACATGTTCGTCACCGACGGAGTCGGACGTCACGTCGAACAGCGCGGCAATCTCGTTGGGTTCCGAGTCGGAGTCTGAATCAGGGGCGGTCACACCGAACAAACTACAGACCTGCGGACCTACCGAACTCGTCGAGCGGCGGGGGTGTGTGACTGTTGTTGACCTTTAATGCATTTCGATCCGTGCCCGTGCCTCCCAGTTCTTCGTGCAGTCTGTCCATGTCCTTCTCGAGCGCGCTGACCTTTGTCTCGAGGGCGAGAACTTTGCGGTTCAATGCTTGGATGCTCGCCATGCAGACGCCGTTTGCATCGACGGCCGAGATCCGACGGGTGTTGGATCCCAGGCCGAAGACTGCGGCAAAATCCTGTGCCATCGGTCCGAGATGACGGATCGACTTGTGGTCGAAACCGTAACTCCACGTGCTGATTCGGAGAGCCGTCAACCGGTCGAGCACGTTCTGGGCGCTGGTGGGAACGGCTGCGTCTGTGTCCACGCCGCGGCGACGTGTGGCGTGCGAGAGCACCCACTGCGCGGGGTGGCGCATCGCCGCGTTGACCCGAGTGCTGACCCGAGTGTCCAAATAGTCAGTGCGCTCGCCCTCGTCAGGCGGTGAGGTCACGTCGCGCAGTTTTGACGGTCTTGTCGCTCAGCAGAATTCCCGCTCCCGCGCCCAGTAGTCCGAGGCCGATTCCGACAGCAGCGCTGCCGAGGCCCAAAGCAATTCCCAACATGATTCCTCCAAAAATTGTGCGGTGAATTGAGGGGCCAGGTGTCCGACGAAAGTGCTGCCGACCTGCTCCGCGCTCATCTTTCACATTGCTCCGCCGTGCGGGCGATGACAACCCGTCTGGACCGAATTTCTCGTGGAAAACACAGGCGTGCAACACTGGGTCAAGAACTGCTGGGTCATCGGCGCCTTGTCGGCGCCGTACGGGCGGCAGTAATCAAGTAGCCATCGACCGATCTCTAACGCAGGTTTATCTGCGCGCGGCAACGATGACCAGGCAAAAGGGTGGCATGTGAACGAATCGAGCAATGGCTTGTTTTCCGACCTCAGCGCGTCGGAGCCCGTTGTCGACGCAAAAAGCGCCGAGCAACTGGCGGCCGAGCGTGAAACTGCGGCAGCAGAACGCTCGAACACCGACACCGCTGAACAGCGGCAGTCACAGCTGTTCAGCGGTTAAGCGCGTCAGGACTCCTTGATTACCGACAGAACATTGCCGGCTGGATCGGTGAACCACGCGATGTCGGGGCCGTTGCCACGCATGATGCCTCGCGCATCCTGGGGGAATCCGTCGTATTTCAGAAACTCCACGCCACGTGCGGTCAGTTGATCGACGGTTGTGTCGATGTCGTCGACGACGAAGTTGAGAATCGTGTACGTCGCCGCTTCGTGATTCGGTTTGGGATAGACGAGGATTTCGGTTCCGCCGGCAAGATGTAGCCGAATCAGCCCCATGTCTTCATCGGTCACTTTCAGCCCGAGTATTTCGCCGTAGAACTTCTTTGCAGCATCGATGTCTGTCACCGAAAATCCGCTGAATGCTTTGGTGTCCGCAAGCATGACTGTCTCCGTTCCTAGCTGTTGTCGGACTAGGTGGGTTGGGAATCCGTCATTCCGGATTCCATGTCGGCCCTGGCTTCCTCGCTGAACTCGATGATCTGAACGTAGTTTCCGTCGGGGTCGATCGCGGTGGCGAACAAACTGCCCCCGCGGACTTCGAGCGGAGCGTGCCAGTTTCCGCCGAGTGCGTCGATGCGCTGTGCGATCGACCGGGCGTCGTCGGTCTCGACGTTGAGGAACATGCGACCCGGCTGGGGGTTTGTCTCACCGACGTCGTCGCGTCTGTCGAGCATTACGTAGAAACCGTTGAAGTCGAGGACGTCGTAGCCAGGGTCACCGGGAGTCCGGTCGACCTTCGGGGCGAACGCCTCGGCGTACCAGTCGCGCAAACGTTCGGGGTTGGTGCTCGAGAGCAAAATGCTGCTGATGCTGGATCCGGACATGGGTCCTCCTGCTGTCGGTCGTTACTGTCGTCGGCAATCGAGGCTCTGGCCACATCACCTCCCAGATACAGACTTCCCGCAGCGGCGAAACTCATCGCGGCTCAGCTGTGTTCCGACACCATGATCGCCGTCGTCCCTGGTTCGAGCGCCCGAAAGATATGCTCCTCGTCGCCGGGATAAGCGAGATAGTCGCCCGGGCCGAGCTCGATCGGATCTGCAGTGGGCCCGACCTCCGCTCGCCCGGTGCCGATCACAACGTGTTCGGTGGTGCCGCGCGCATGCGGAGTCGAAATACGCGGCTCGCCCGGTTCGGCGACTATCCGATACAGATCACGTCGTGCGTTCGGTGGGCTCGGCGCCAAGAGCGTCGCGATGTACGACGCGTTTGCCGAAGCAATTGCGGGACCTTCTCCGGCTCGAATCAATTGAACGGTCTGGGCCTGCGAGTCGACGAGTTGTGAGAACGGCACACCCAACGCGTTGCCGAGTGCCCACAGTGTTTCGAGGCTCGGGTTCCCGAGGCCGGATTCGAGTTGGGAGAGTGTGGATTTGGCGATGTCGGCGCGCCGCGCCACCTCCGAGAGGCTCAAGCCTGCTCGGGCACGTTCGCGTTTGAGTGCGACGGCGACCAGTTTCTGAGGAGTCTCCGCTGTATCCGTTTCATTACTGGTCATCGTTCGATTCTCCGATCGGTCGTTCTACTTGACGAACGGTGCCACTTCGTTCAACATAGAATACATGCGTTCTTTATGGCGAACAGTTGATCGAGACACGGTTCGGGTGAGCGTGCTGATCTGTCTCTCCGTGGCCATCGTCGGAGTGTCCTACGGTGTGACGGCAGGATCAGCTGGATTCTCGTTGTGGCAGCTTTCGGCATTGGCTGTACTCGTTCTGGGAGCGTCTTCGGAGTTCTTGTTCATCGGAATCATCGCAGCCGGAGGCAGCGTCACCGCTGCTGTTGTGGCGGGCTTGTTGATCAACTCACGTAACTTCGCCTACGGGATGTCGGCAGGATCATTTCTCGGCAGGGGTCGCTACAAAGATTCAGGCTGGCGCAGTATGGTCGGCGCGCACCTGGTCAACGACGAAAGCGTCGCGGTCGCCATGGCGCAGGAATCGGTGGAGCGCAAGCGTGCGGCTTTTTGGTTCTGTGGAATCGGGATCGCGGTGTCGTGGCCGATCGGAGCGTTGCTGGGCGGGCTGCTCGGCAGCGTCGTCCGAGACCCCGGCGCGTTGGGATTGGATGCCGCGTTTCCGGCTGTCATTCTGGCCCTTGTCCTGCCTGCGCTGAAGGAAAAGGTGACGCTGCTTGCCGCCCTGATCGGTGCAGCAGTCGCGGTGGCCACGGCGCCGTTCCTGCCGCCCGGTACCGCGCCGCTCGTAGCGCTGCTGAGTATCGCGGTGACGATACCGTTCCGGGAGAAGGTTCGATGAATACCGCGTCGGTCTGGATCGGTATTGTTGTGTTCGCTTGCGGCTCTTACGCTTTGCGGGCAAGTGGCGTTCTGCTCCGCGCTCGGGTGAAGCTTTCGAGCTTTGCCGAGAAAACCCTCGATCGTGCTGTCGTGGTGCTGCTGCTTGCAGTGGTTGCGACATCGACGATCTTCATCGGGCATGACGTTGCAGGGCCGGCGCGGATGCTCGGTGTGGTGGCCGGAGGCATCTGCGCCTGGTTAAAGGCGCCATTGGTACTAGTGGTGATTGCCGCGGCCGGCACTACTGCATTACTGCGGCTGTCAGGGGTGTCGTAGAGCCGATTCGGTGCGCGTTGAATGTGTGGTCGAATTCAGGCGAGTGCGGATGCCGTCGATGAACAGGTCCAGGCCGAACTGGAAGCGCACTGTCGGATCGCCGTCGAGGAGGTCCTCGTCGGAACCGCCGCCGATCACCTCGGGGGAGTCGGGGGAAATGGGTGCTCGGGTAAGTGCCCCCATTTCTTCCATCTGCGCTCGGGACTGCTCGTCGACGGTGTGGCCGAGCACGTAGTACAGCAGGGCGTACGCCGCGAGTTGGGCATGCTCGCGTGATAGCCCGGATTCTTCGCCGGCGTGTACGAAGTGCTCGCGCACCTTGCTGCTTGTCATCCGCGAGGCGAAGGTGGCACTGACCAACTCGGCGCCGTCGCGGTGCGCCAGCAGGGCAGACCGAAGTCTGTGTGCCAGTTCGGAATACGCCTCTTGCCATGTCTCTGCGTCTACGGGAGTTTCGAGGTCTTCGAGGATCTTGTCGACGACCGCACCGAGCAAGGTCTGCTTGTTCGGGAAGTGCCAGTACAGGGCGCCGGGTTGGACACCCAGTGACGTTGCGAGCCTGCGCATCGTGAGGTCGGCAAGTCCGAACTCGTCGAGTATCGCCATGGCGCCGTCCAGCACGTCGCCGCGTCGCAACTGCACTTGTTGTTCCCCTCGTTTCGTCCCGCTGTGGGGCGCTCGCGATCGGATGTCGATCGGACCCGCCTTTGACAGTATTCCACCACGTCTCTAACGTGAACACCGTTCAACTTGTACGGTGTTCAATTTTGCTGGTTTCGAAGGAGACGTCTGTGACCCCGCCCCCGATTAGCACGGCCCCTGCGACGGTCGACATCCTCGACCAGGCGCGCGAGCAAGTTCTCGAAAGAGGAGTTGGCCTGACCGAAAGCCAGGTGCTCGACGTACTCCGACTCGACGACGACAGGCTCGAAGACCTGCTGGCTCTCGCCCACGATGTGCGTATGAAATGGTGTGGACCGGAGGTCGAGGTCGAGGGCATCATCAGCCTCAAGACGGGCGGTTGCCCCGAGGACTGCCATTTCTGCTCGCAGTCCGGACTCTTCCAGTCGCCGGTTCGCGCGGCCTGGTTGGACATCCCGAGCCTGGTGGAAGCTGCCAAGCAGACTGCGAAGTCGGGCGCTACCGAGTTCTGCATCGTGGCCGCCGTCCGCGGACCTGACGCCCGGTTGCTCGCTCAGGTAGCCGCAGGTATCGAGGCGATCCGCAATGAGGTCGACATCCAGATCGCCTGCTCGCTCGGCATGCTGACCCAGGAACAGGTCGACCAACTGGCCGCCATGGGTGTGCACCGGTACAACCACAACTTGGAGACCTCGAAGTCGCATTTCCCGAACGTCGTGACCACACACTCGTGGGAAGAGCGGTGGAACACGCTTCGGATGGTTCGCGAAGCAGGCATGGAAGTGTGCTGCGGCGGAATCCTCGGTATGGGTGAATCATTGGAGCAGCGCGCAGAATTTGCCGCGAACTTGGCTGAGCTCGAGCCGGACGAGGTCCCGCTCAACTTCCTCAACCCGCGTCCCGGCACCCCCTTCGGGGATCTGGATGTGCTGCCCGCCAGCGAGGCGCTCAAGTCCGTGGCGGCATTCCGTCTCGCGCTGCCCCGCACGATCCTGCGCTTCGCGGGTGGACGCGAAATCACCCTCGGCGACCTGGGTGCCAAGCAGGGCATCCTCGGCGGAATCAACGCCGTCATCGTCGGCAACTACCTGACCACCCTCGGGCGTCCCGCCGAGAAGGATCTGGATTTGTTGGTCGATCTGCAGATGCCGATCAAAGCACTGAACGACACTCTGTGAGCACTCCGGTGACCGAGGAGCGGTACAACCCGTTCACCGGGCGTCGGATCGTCGACGGTGTCGACGATCCGACGCCGACTGCGGCGTCGATGGGGCTAGAGCCGCCTCGCTTCTGCGAGCAGTGCGGGCGCCGCATGATCGTTCAGGTCAGCCCTGACGGATGGTGGGCGAAATGCTCCCGACACGGTGTCGTCGACTCGATCGACGCCGCCCGCAGGTAGCGTCACTCTGTGTGATCTCTCTTCGGCAGACTCGTCTGCGCACCGCGATCGTGATCGCCGCAACCACTGCGGGCGTGAGCGTGCTCGTCGGTGTGGTGTGGGCGTTCTTGGCTCCGGCCGAGCACCTGTTGGTGGTGTCCGAGGGGCGCGGCGTCGCGTTGACGGGTGAGAGCCTCCATCAGTTCGACGCGAGTGCTGTGTTCATCTGGCTGGCACTGATCGTCGGTGTGCTGTCGGCAGTAGCGGCGTGGTTGGCGCGTCTGAGTCGAGGCCCGTATGCCCTGGGCGGGTTGATAGTCGGCTCGGCGGCAGGTGCCGGACTGATGGCACTCGTTGGTTCGGGCGTGACAAAACTGCGTTTCCCCACCGCCGACAATCCGGCGGTCGGGGAGATCATCGCGCGTGCACCGAACATCGGCACCTTGCTCGTGCTTCTGTTTCAGCCGCTCGCGGCGTGCGTCGTGACTTTGGTTCTGGCAGTGCTCAATCCGTACGACGACCTCGGTGTTGGGGACCACCCGGAATCTGGGGATCCGGAATCCGGGGATCCGGCCACCGAGGCCGAACAGACCGACGACGAGGTCCAGCCGAAACTCCCGTAGCCGTTGCTTCTATACAGCCGACGCTTCTCTATACCTCCGACGTCGACGGGCGGTTCGCTGCGGACTTCATTCGCACGTCACCCAACAGTCGACCCGAAATCAACGCTCCCAACCGGCGGGTTGCGAAGCGAGTGCTGATCGAGGACACCCAATTCGGCAAACCTGATACGACTGTCGGCGGTGCGTTGCGTCGATCCAGTGCCCGGAAAGCTGTATCCACCACCTGAGTTGCCGTCTGCATTCGCCCGACCGCAGCATCTTCGGAGCCGACGACGTCGAAGAACTCGGTTCGTGTCGGGCCGGGGCACACCGCCAATACGGTCAATCCGCTGCCGCGAGCTTCTGCCCAGAGTGCTTCGGTGAAGTTGAGTACAAAAGCCTTGGACGCGCCGTAGACGGCCATGCCAGGGGTCGGCTGGAACGACGCCGTGCTCGCGATGTTGACGAGCGCTCCACGTCCGCCCAGGAGATCGGGCAGGAAGGTGTGCGTCAGTTCGACCAGCGTGGCGATGTTGAGCTGAATTTCGGACGTGACGCGCTCGAGATCTTCGTCCACGAATGCTCCGTGTGTTCCGAATCCGGCGTTGTTGATCAGCGAGGTGACGGTGATGCCACGGTTTGTCAGCTCCTGGTGCAGTGTTGCGCCGACGCCGGGCGCCGCCAGGTCGGCAGGCAGAACTGTGACTGTGATGCCGTGGGCGACGCGGAGTTCGGTAGCGAGGGCTTCGAGGCGATCTGCCCGCCTGGCGACGAGAACCAGATTTGCACCGCGAGCGGCGAAGCGGTGAGCGAATTCCACTCCGAGCCCAGCGCTGGCTCCGGTGATGAGGACGGTGGTTCCGGCTACGTCGATGGCCATGGTGGCTCCTTCGGTTCGGGTGATCCCAAATGTAGGCACTGACACCATAGTTGTCAATGACAACATTTTGATATGGTGCCACCATGCCCGCCCACGAACAGCCGTACCACCACGGCAGCCTGCGACAGGAACTCCTGGCGTCAGCTGAAGCGACCCTCGAGCGTGATGGCGTCGACAAGTTGTCGCTGCGGCAGCTTGCGCGCGAGGCGGGCGTCAGTCACGCGGCCCCTGGCAAGCATTTTCGCGACCGTCAGGCTTTGCTCGACGCCTTGGCTGAAAGCGGATTCCATCGGATGACCGGTGCACTCGAGCGAGCAGTTTCGGAGGCGCCGCCGACCGCGAAAGCCCGGTTCTCCTCGCTCGCCAACGCCTATGTGGATTTTGCGTTGGAGCATCCGGGTCTGTTGTCTCTGATGTACAGCAACAAGCATGCACCCGGTGCGGCCGAGACTGTCGTGAACGCGGGGCACGCGACGATGGACCTGACCGTTCGGCTCGTATCGGAAGCGCAGGCTGCGGGTGACATTGCCGCCGGTGATCCGGAAAGTATTGCGCTGGTTGCCTTTGCGACGTTCCATGGCGTCGCGACGCTGGCCGCGGGCGGAATGTTGGGCGACGTGCCGATCGGTGATGTGGTGAACGCTTCCTCGACGGTCTTCTGGGCGGGGCTGTCTCGATCTGCCTGATGTGTGGGGCGCGGAATCCCCAGAGTTCTCACAGAACCAACACAAGGGAGCCACAAGATTGCGGACTTACATGGGAGTCAAGAAGTTTGATTCCGAGTGGAGGTTTCGCAATGAGCGTTTCGGACATCGCCCCGAACAGGGGAGTTGTACTTGTCACGGACATCGGATTCGAGCACGGTGCGCGTATCGCCACCGAGTTTCTCGACGCCGGTTGGAGCGTGGCGGCCACCGCGCGGACGGTGACAGAATTGGTGCGCGTCATGGCGGGAAAACCGACCAATCGCTTCTTTGCGATAGTCGCTGATCCGACGGATCGTTGGCAGGCCGATCGGATTCTCGATCGGGTGACGACGCGGTTCGGCGCAATCAATCGGGTCATCGATCCGGCCGGCGCGGTGAACTCGGCGTGGCTGCAACGCGGAAGTTTCGAAGCCGTTGCCTGAGAACCTGATCGACGTCAGCTCGGGGGACGCAGTGCCGCGAACTCGTCGGTGACTCGCAAGGTGGAGTCGGTGAAGCGGTACAGGGCCGGTGGGCGTCCGCCCGACTTGCCGGACGGTGCGGTGTTGCCGGTGGGAGTCAGTACGCCTCGGCGACCCAGTACACGTTGTAAGTTGGTTGCGTCGACTTGGTAACCGAGTGCAGCGCAGTAGATTTCGCGCAGTGTCGACATCGCGAACTCTTCGGGAGCCAGCCCGAATGCGATGTTGGTGTAGGAGAGTTTTGCAGCCAGTCGATTACGCGCGTGCCGTACGACGGTTCCGTGGTCGAACGACATCTCCGGCAACTTCGAAACGGGGTGCCAGGCCGTGTCGGGTGGAAGTTGTGGGTCGGCGCTGAGGGGAACGAGTCCGAGGAAGGTCGACGCGATGCGGCGCGGGCCCGGCACTCGTTGTGGATCACTGAAGACGGAGAGTTGCTCGAGGTGGGCGACCTTTCGTAGGTCGACCTTCTCGGCGAGGAGTCGTCGAGCGGAGGTCGTCAGGTCCTCGTCGTCGCGCAAAGTGCCCCCGGGCAGGGACCATGTGCCTTTCTGCGGGTTGAGTGCGCGCTGCCACAGCAGCACGGCCAACTCTTCACGCCCTTGTGGGCAGTGATCGCCGTCACCTGCGGCGATGCTTGCGGGGAAGGTGCGAACTTGGAACACCGCTGCAAGCACTTCGTGGGTGGTGTTACTATTGGGCACGTTTTCGATCCTAAGTCGAAAACCTCGAATACGGAAATCCGGGCCAGCCCGTCCGGATTTGAACTGGGTGACGAGCCCGGGTTCACGGTGAAGGAGAACGCCATGACGACCACGACGTTATGGGAGGGATCGGCCTCGCAGATTCACGACGGCCCCGGCGGATACAACGGAGTCGAAGCGACCCCCGAGTGGGCCGCTGAGATCAAACGTCTGGCTCGCGAACGCGGCGCGACGATTCTTGCGCACAACTACCAGCTGCCTGCGATTCAGGACGTCGCCGATCATGTCGGCGACTCCCTGGCGCTTTCGCGAATCGCTGCCGAGGCGCCCGAGGACACGATTGTCTTCTGCGGTGTGCACTTCATGGCCGAGACCGCGAAGATCCTGTCGCCGTCCAAGACGGTGCTGATCCCGGACGAGCGTGCCGGCTGCTCTCTGGCCGACTCGATCAATGCCGAGCAGCTTCGTGAGTGGAAGGCCGACAACCCGAACGCCCTCGTCGTGTCCTATGTCAACACCACGGCCGAGGTCAAGGGTCTCACCGACATCTGCTGCACGTCGTCCAATGCCGTCGACGTGGTCAACTCGATTGATCCCGACCGGGAAGTTCTCTTCCTCCCGGACCAGTTCCTCGGAGCTCACGTCAAGCGCGTCACAGGCCGCACCAACATGCAGATCTGGGCCGGTGAATGCCACGTCCACGCGGGTATCAACGGTGACGAGTTGACGGCGAAGTCCAAGGCTCACCCCGATGCCGAGCTTTTTGTGCACCCTGAATGTGGTTGCGCTACTTCGGCTCTGTACCTCGCCGGTGAAGGCGCGGTCCCCGCGGACAAGGTCAAGATCCTCTCCACCGGCGGAATGCTCGACGCTGCCCGCGTCACCAAGAGCAAGCAGGTTCTGGTCGCCACCGAGATCGGGATGCTGCACCAGTTGCGCAAGGCAGCGCCCGACGTCGATTTCCAGGCCGTCAACGACCGCGCGTCGTGCCCGTACATGAAGATGATCACGCCTGCCGCGTTGCTTCGCTGCCTTCTCGAGGGCAAGGACGAGGTCCACGTCGATCTCGAGATGGCCAAGCGTGCACAGAAATCGGTGCAGCGCATGATCGAGATCGGTAATCCGGGCGGCGGCGAGTGAGCAGCCCTGCCGGGCGTTTCGCCTGGGAGGCTCATGCCGACCTGGTCGTCGTGGGAGGCGGTGTCGCGGGCCTAACCGCTGCGCGCACCGCTTCTCTGCGGGGGCTGAAAGTACTCACGGTCAGCAAGGGTGGTCCGACGGACACCTCGACTCAGTACGCGCAGGGCGGCATCGCAGTCGTCGACGATCTGAATACGGATTCCGTCGAGTCGCACGTTGCGGATACGTGTGAGGCCGGCGTCGGCTTGTGCGACGAGGAAGCCGTCTATTCCATCGTCGAAGCTGGTCACGACGCAGTTGCGGCGCTGGCCGCGTTGGGCGCGGTCTTCGATCGCGGGCGAGACGGCGAGGTGTCGCGCACCCGCGAGGGTGGGCACAGCACGCGTCGGATCATCCATGCGGGCGGCGACGCCACGGGCGCGGAAGTGCAGCGGGCTCTCAACGCTGCCGGCCTCCCCGTTCTGTTCGGTGCAGCGGCAGTCCAGGTGGTGACCAACCGGCGCGGGGTGTGTGGACTCATTGTCTCCTCGCCGGAAGGGCTCGGAGTGATCCATGCGCCCGCGGTACTGCTCGCTACCGGTGGACTCGGTCAGCTGTATGCCTGCAGTACAAATCCGCCCGGCGCAACTGCCGACGGAATCGCGTTGGCGCTCGAAGCAGGTGCGGCAATTGCGGATCTGGAATTCGTTCAGTTCCATCCGACGGTGCTCTTCACTCCGGGTGGAGTAGGTCGCCGGCCCTTGATCAGTGAGGCGGTCCGCGGCGAAGGTGCGATTCTTGTCGACACCAACGGCGATTCGGTCACCGCAGGTGTTCATCCGCTGGGTGATCTCGCCCCGCGTGACGTGGTCTCGCGCGCAATCGCAGCACGCCTACGAGATCTCGGCACCGATCACGTCTACCTCGACGCCCGCAAGCTCGACGGCTTCGATTCGCGGTTCCCGACGATCACCGCATCCTGTCTCGAAGCGGGCATCGATCCACGCACCCAACTCATTCCGGTCGCTCCGGCCGCGCACTACTCGTGCGGTGGAGTCGCCACCGACGTCCATGGACGAACGGGAGTGCCTGGACTCTACGCAGCCGGCGAAGTGGCTCGCACGGGATTGCACGGCGCGAATCGTCTTGCGTCCAACAGCCTTCTCGAGGGTTTGGTGGTCGGGGAGCGTGCCGGAATCGCAGCTGCCGAGCGTCGCGAGGTTCATGCCGAAGTGGTCAACGTGGTGCGCAAGCCGATGCCGATCCTCCCACGAGAGACTGTGCAGTCCGTCATGACAGCACACGCGTCGGTGGTTCGCGACGGAGGCGGTCTCCTGACTGCGCGAGCCGCGCTTGCCGACGCCGATCAGACAGTGGCGGTGGCTGCTGGGGACCTCGAAGACGCGGCGCTCACACTGACCGCGACAGCGTTGGTCGATGTAGCCGTGGCACGAACCGAGAGCCGAGGCTGTCACACCCGCACCGACTATCCTGAAACAGATCCGAATCAGCGTCGCAGCACTCGGATCAAGATGAGTGCCGATGGAGCGCTCGAAATACTAGACATGTTGTTGACAGGAGTTCATTGATGACCGAGCAGAAGATCCTGCCCGCGCCGCTCGACCGTGACGAACTGCTCACGTTGGTCAGGCTCGCTCTGGACGAGGATCTGCGCTATGGCCCTGATATCACTTCTACCGCAACGGTTCCCGCCGATGCGGTCGCGAAGGCTTCGGTCGTCTCACGCTCCTCGGGTACTGTCGCCGGCATCGACGTCGGACTGCTTGTTCTCGACGAGGTGATCGGCGCGGGTAACTACGAGGTCGTTGATCGGGTGGCCGATGGAACTCGGGTTGCGCCAGGTCAATCGGTGCTCACCGTCGTCGCGCCCACCCGCGGCCTTCTCACGGCAGAGCGGACGATGCTCAACCTCGTCTGCCATCTCTCGGGAATCGCCACGGCGACGTCGCAGTGGGTCGACGCCATCGCCGGCACTCATGCCAAAGTGCGGGACAGCCGAAAGACACTGCCCGGACTGCGTTCTCTGCAGAAATATGCAGTCCACGTGGGCGGAGGCGTCAACCACCGCATGGGATTGGGTGACGCGGCGTTGATCAAGGACAACCACGTTGCCGCTGCCGGTTCGGTGGTCGCAGCACTTCGTGCGGTCCGTGAGCTCGCCCCGGACATCGAGTGCGAAGTCGAGGTCGACAACCTCACTCAGCTCGACCAGGTGCTGGCGGAGAACGTGGAACTTGTTCTGCTGGACAACTTCCCGCTGTGGCAGACGCAGATCGCGGTCCAACGCCGAGACGCTGTTGCCCCCGAAACCAAGCTCGAGTCATCCGGTGGTCTCACCATCGACGTTGCCGCAGAGTACGCCCGAACCGGCGTCGACTACCTCGCTGTAGGTGCCTTGACGCACTCGGTGACAGTGCTCGACCTCGGGCTCGACATGTAGGTGCCGCTATCGCTCGGCGTCCAGCAGTTGCGGGACGGCCGAGCGAAGCGCGCTTGTCACGGTTGCGACCGCCGGGTGAGCGTCGGAGCCGGCTCGGTGTGCGATCTTGGTCCTTCGTCGAATGGGCATCGGCGTCAGGCGCACTCCGAGTGGCGGATGGATGGCTCCGAGTTCCGGGACCAGTGAAACGCCCTGCCCTGCAGCGACGAGGGCGAGAACGGTGGCGAACTCGTCGATGTGGTGTCGCACTTTCGGGGTGAACCCGGCCGCTTGGCACGCGCGAATGGTCATTGCATGACAAGCAGTTCCGGGGATCGCAGTAATCCAGTGCTGCTCCACGCAGTGGGTCAGCGCGGTAATGGTGCTGTCGGGATCTGTAGCGGTGTCGTTCGACGCCAGATAGACCGATTCGCTGCACAGAGGCAACGCTGTCAGGCCCGGTTCGCTGGGACGAGGGACGAAGTCGTAGTCGTGAATCAACGCCAAGTCCAGATTCCCAGCTCGTAGGGCGTCGGCGACGTCCGCTGGGTCGATCTCCGAAACCATCGGTTCCAACCCGGGATGCTCGCGAGAGAGGGCGATCAATGCCGGCGGGAGGATCGCCCGTGCGGCGGTCGGGAACGTTCCGATGCGCAGCGGCCCCGCCAGTCCACGACGCGCGTCGACCAATTCACCCGACGCCTGCTCCAGGCGTTGCAGGATGACTTCGGCATGACGTGCGAGGTTCTCACCGGCCGGCGTGAGGCGGACGCGACGGCCTGTTCGTTCCAGCAGCGGCACGCCGGCTTCACGTTCGAGGACGGCCAATTGCTGCGACACCGCGGAGGGACTGAACGACAGCGCCTCGGCAACGGCAACGATGGTTCCGCGCAGCGCTAGTTCGCGCAATAGCTTCAGTCGACGGACATCGAGCATCAGCTCAGCTTACGCTCGACGATGGAAATGCGAACTAGACCTACAAGGTCTGTTCGGTGAGGCTGAGTTCTATGACTACGACTCGAGTTGACCTGGCCGGAATCCATGTACCACTGATCACGCCCTTCGAGAGCGACGGTCGTGTTGCAACCGACGCACTCGAACAGCTTGCGCACCAGGCCCTCTCCGACGGTGCGGTCGGACTCGTTGCGCTGGGGACTACAGCGGAAGCCGCAACCCTCACCGAGCAAGAGAGAGTGACCGTTCTGGATATCTGTGCGAGCGTGTGCCGTGCGAGAGGTGCGACGTTGATCGTGGGCGCGGGTAGCAACGACACGGCGGGCAGTGCGCAGGCGCTCGGGAGGCTGACTCGGTGGCCTGACGTCTCGGCGGCCTTGGTGCCGGTTCCCTCCTTCACGAGGCCGTCGAAAGCCGGTGTGGTGGCGCATTTCGCGCATCTGCAGTCGTCGAGCTGCGTGCCGCTGATCGTCTATCACGTGCCGTACCGAACTGCGTGCGATCTGGACAGCGGCACTTTGCGGGAGCTGGGTGATTTGCCCGGGGTTGTTGGTGTGAAGTATGCCGCGGGCGGTATCGACGCAGCTGCCGTCGAACTCTTCGCGGATCTTCCGGACGACTTCGCCGTGCTGGCGGGGGATGATCTGTTTCTCGCGCCGCTTCTGGCCTTGGGTGCGTCAGGCGGAATCTTGGCGTCCGCTCATCTGTCGACCGCCGAGTTCGTACGCCTGGTGAAGGCTTGGGACAGTGGAGATGTGGACAGTGTTCGCGATCTTGGACGACGGTTGTCGACGCTGTCAGGAGCTCTCTTTTCCGAATCGAACCCGACTGTCATCAAGGGCGTGTTGCATGCATTGGGGCAGATTCCGACTCCCCATGTGAGACTGCCGTTGCTACCTGCGAGTGACGAATCGGTAGCGCGGGCGCTCGAGGTCTACCACTCTTGACTCGAACGGGTGTTCGAGTATTGTTGGGGGTGGGGATCGGGGGATTCAATGAGTGTCTTGTTGTCGGATGTGGTGTCGGGTTCTGCGGTGGGGTTGCGCGGACGTCTGTGGCGGTTGTCTGCTTCTGAGTTGCGTGCGGTTGCGGTGTCGGCGAGTGCGGAGATTCTGCGTCTCGAGGCTGTTCGTGTGGCGGTGGTGGACGAGTTGTCGTTGCGGCCTGATGATCAGGTGATTGCCAGCCGCGGGGTGGGTTGCTGGTTGGCGGCAAACACGATGCTGCAGGTTCGGGACGGGAAGAAGATCGCCGCGTTGGGTGCTGCGCTGCGGCCTTTTCCGGCGGTGGCGGCTCGGTTCGATGGCGGGGACTGCTCCTTCGATCATGCCGTGTTGATCGTGGCGTTCTGCGAGTCACCTCCGAAGGGGATGCCGGAGGAGGCGCTCCCTCGCTGTATCGATTTGTTGTTGGCTGCCGCCTCGGGGGTGGAGGCGACGACCACGAAGGTGCGGAACGTGATCGCGACCTTGGAGCGAGTGTTCGAATCCGATGAAATTCCACCCGCCGAAGATAACGACCGGAACGAGTTGCGGATCGCGTCGACATTGAATGGTCGGGTGGTGGTGCGCGGAGATTTCGATGCTCTCACCGGTGAAATGTTGTTGTCGGCGTTGTCGAATCTGACGATGCCCACCCCGGCACCCGATGGAACCCCGGATTCTCGGTCGGCGGCGAAACGCACTGCGGATGGGTTCACCGAACTGATCCGCCGGTATTTGGACTGCGCGAAGACCGGTACCGACGGCGGTCAGCGGCCGCACGTGAACGTGCACATCAACGCCCGCGATCTTGCGGAGCACCGGGATTGCGCCGCCGCACCCTCGCCCGATGGTGTTGGAGTGGCTGTGTCGGATCTCGATGTCGGGCACATGCCCTGGCTCGGACCACTGTCCGTATCGCAGTCCAGGCTTCTCGGGTGTGATTGTTTCCTCTCGACCGTGCTGCTCGATGATCACGGTGCGCCCTTGGATGCGAGACCCGGAAAGAGGTTGGTCACCGCGGAGCAGCGAGTGGCGTTGATCGCGAGAGACAAGGGCTGCGCGTTCCCCGGCTGCACATGCGTGCCCGCGTGGACGGATGCGCACCATATTCGGCACTGGGCTAACGGTGGCCCGACGGTGATGAGCAACCTTGTCCTGCTGTGCCGTTCGCATCACCGGTTGATGCACCGGAAATCCGGGTTCGTCGGGAAGTGGGTGATCCGCATCGGGGTCGACAAGAATCCCTGGTTCATCCCACCGCCCTCGATCGACCCCGGGCAGCATCCGCGACCGGCGAACACCACATTCAAAACCTGACTGAGTGGTGACACCCGTTCAGGCACACAACTTCACGCCGATAGGCTTCACCTCGGAGATACACCCGGGTTGGGGCCTGGAGGCCGTGTGTTGTGAACGGCTGCAGATATGGGGGAGGTCATATGGTTGTGGACGTTGTGCAAGCGGTCGAGAGCGATGGGCCGGAGATTCTGGCGCTGCGGCACGCGGCAGAAGACTGGTTGGCAGAACGCGGAATCATCCAGTGGCGCCCACGTGAAGTGTCTGTCGAGCAGGTCGGGGAGCAGATTTCGAGAGGGGAGTTCTTTGTTGCGCGAGACCGGGCGCAGTCAAGGATTGTCGGCGCCCTGCGGTTGATCTGGTCAGACCCCGTGGTCTGGCCCGATTCGAACGAGCCTGCCGGCTACGTGCACGGATTGGTTATCGATCGAGAATTCTCGGGCACCTCGTTGGGCGAACGCTTACTCGTCTGGGCCCATCGACGGTCCGCGGAGGAGGGCGCGCAGTACTTGCGGCTCGATTGTGTCGAAACGAACGTGCGGTTGCGCCGCTACTACCGAGACGCGGGTTTCGCCGAGGTAGGGCGTCGTGACTTCGGAGATGCTGTCGACAACGGTTGGTTCAGCGTCGTGCTGTTCGAGCGTTCCCTGACCTGATTCATTCACAGCAACTTTCCAGCCGGCTCCCAGTACCGCCGGGGTTGAAAGCGCGATCGTTGGCAGGACAGTAACTCGTGAAGGGACTTCCTGATGACCGCCGTTCTGCATCCGGCCCCGCCTCAGCGGCCGGCACCAACTGCCCATCGAGCCGAGCCCTCGCCGTCGTGGTTCCGCACTCGCCGTACAGGATTGGCGCTGACGGTCCTGTTGGCAGCAACGGCGGTCTTGTATTTGTGGAATCTGACCGCGAGTGGCTACGCCAATACCTTCTACGCTGCGGCGGCGCAGGCCGGCTCCCAGAATTGGAAAGCGTGGTTCTTCGGTTCCCTCGATACCTCGAATTTCATCACTGTCGACAAACCGCCCGCTTCATTGTGGGTCATGGGTCTGTCCGGACGAATCTTCGGATTTTCGAGTGCCAGCCTTCTTGTTCCGCAGGCGTTGATGGGCGTCGGATCGGTTGCGCTCGTGTATGCGGCCGTCAAACGAGTGGCGACCCCGGCTGCGGGTCTTGTGGCGGGAGCTGTGTTGGCAGCTACGCCCGCTGCCGCCCTGATGTTCAAGTTCGACAATCCCGATGCATTGCTTGTCCTGCTCATGACTCTCGCCGGCTACTTCGTGATTTGCGCCATGTGCACGGCGGTGGGTCGACGAGCCGCAATGTGGGTGGCGCTTGCAGGAGTCGCGCTGGGCTTCGCTTTTCTCACCAAGATGTTGCAAGGGCTGATGGTGTTGCCTGCATTTGGTGCCGCGTATTTGATTGCCGGACAGGTGCGCTTGCGGACTCGCCTGTTCCACCTGGTAATCGGTGCTGCGTCCGTTGTCATATCGGCTGGGTGGTGGGTGTTGGCAGTGTGGCTGTGGCCCGCTGATTCTCGCCCGTACATCGGCGGATCGACCAACAACAGCGTCATGGACTTGGTACTGGGATACAACGGATTGGGTCGACTTTTCGGGAGCACCGGTGGCGGTGGCGGAATGGCTGGTGGCAGTGCAGGTTCCAGCTTTGGGGGAAGTGCCGGACTCGATCGGCTGTTCGGCAGCGAGATGGGTATCCAGATTTCCTGGCTGATACCTGCGGCACTGATCGCGTTGGTGTTCGGACTCCTCGCCCGTGGGCGTGCACCGCGCACAGATCTTCTCCGTGCGTCGTTGATCCTGTGGGGTGGTTGGTTTCTCGTTACCGGCCTGATCTTCAGCTACATGTCCGGAACGATCCACCCCTATTACACAGTTGCGCTGGCGCCTGCTGTTGCGGGGATGATCGGCGTCGGTGGATACGCCCTGTGGTTGGTGCGTGCCCGCTCGATCGGACGCTGCGGCTTGGCAGCGATGATGCTGGCCGCAGGAATTTGGAGCTGGGTGTTGTTGCACCGCAATGCCGAATGGCTGCCGATGCTGAAGTGGATTCTGTTGGCGGGCAATGTCGTCGGCGCGATCCTGGTTCTGTTGGAAGCCAAGGGTCGATTTCGCAAGCTCGCTGTCGCTGGATTGATCATCGGTTCGTTGGCAGGGATAACCGGTTCGGCGTCTTACGCGATTGCCACTGCCGCTACAGCGCATGGTGGGTCCATCCCGACGGCAGGACCAACCGGCGCCGTGTCCGACTCCGGAATGGGCGGGGGAGGAGGCATGAGTGGGGGCCAAGGGCAGGGAGACGGTGGGGCTCTGCCGAACTCTGATGACGCGAGCAGTAATCCGACGGCGAGTGGGCCAGGAACAACGAGTGGGCCAGGAACAAGCAGTGGTAGCGAAAGTACTTCCGAGTTGACGGCAATGTTGGTCAATGCGGGCACCACGTGGTCGGCCGCGACCAACGGATCGCAAAGCGCAGCAACCTACGAGTTGGCCAGCGATACTGCGGTGATGGCGATCGGCGGTTGGAGTTCTGATCCCGCACCGACGCTGGACCAGTTCATCGAGTACGTGGCAGACGGCGAGATCCACTATTACATCGCCAGTGGCCAGGGCGGAAGCCCGAAAGATGGCCAAGGCGGGGACAGTACGTCGAGTGCTATTCAGGAATGGGTCGAAGCGAATTTCTCGTCGACAACGGTGGGAAATTCCACGATCTACGACCTCAGCGGGTATGTCGGATAGCGACGTAGTTGTTGTCGTAGGCAATGATCGAGAAATGTCTGGGCGCACCGCACACGAGTCGAACCGTCGCCGCGAACAATGGACCTGGCGCGACGGGCTGGTGATCGTCTCGATCGTCGCATTGGGAACTGTTGTCGCAGCGGTGACGAACGAGGGCACGGGCACGTCGATTCCCGGCTGCGAGTCGGTGGAATCGCCAGGTCCGCCGGTGCGCATCAACTACGGTTTTACCGGTGAGCCCGGTTATGACGACCCGGACTATCCATGGTTCTCGGGACCGAAGGCCACCGCCATGAGCGACGCACTACTCGAATCGTTGCCTTCCGATGTCGACGTTGCATTTGCGAGTCCATCGAAATCGCTCGAGTTCGCGCCGATCCAGAATTACCGTGGCGTTTCGTTTCCCGACGGGGTCGACCCGATCGAGTTCAGCGGTTCGACGTCGGCGAAGGGAACCTTGACTCGCGTCGGGCGGACTGCGGATATCTCGGTTCAGGTTCGTGCATGGGATCAGCCGGTGCCACCGTGCCTGGAGGGGCTGGTGGATCGGCGGGAGTATCTCGCGAACGGAACGGTACTCGACATCGCAGATTTCGAGGACCGAGCAGATTTCGAAGACAAAGACGGTTCGGCAGTCGGGGCCGAGCGCGGTGTAGTCGCGTATCTCGGTGACGGATCCAGAGTTGTTGCCAGCATCGACACGTCGACCGGCACTTCGACGGATACTGGTCCGCTTTTGACGATGGACGAACTGATCGCGGTCGCGACAGCGCCCGGGCTCGCTGTGACTGAGCCGGTCCCAGACTCGACGCCGCCACCGATGGCATCCTGCTACACCGATTCCGTGAATGCCGGTCCACCTGCGACGCGCATGGATATCGACCGACTGAATCAGTTGCTCGATGCACGTTGGAAGGATCTCGGCGCAGAAGAGGTCACTTTGGAACGCCCGCTCGGTTCGCTGGTTCCGGATGACTACGGACGGGGAGGGGCGTGCGAACGAATCGTCGTCTCGACATCGGACGGCCGCGGTGATGTCGAAATATCGATTGGTACGGCCGTCCCGGAACCAGGCGCGATCCTGACGTTGCCCAACGCCACCACGGTGACTCGCCTGGTCGATCCCGATGGCTCGGGCGATGACACGGTCCGGGTTGTTCACCCCTCCGGCGAAACAGTAGTGGTGACCCAGTTCGTGACATCGGCTGGCTCCACATCGGCGTCGCCTTTGACGATCGAAGAGCTCGAGTTCATCGCAACTACACCAGGATTGTTGATTTCGCGGTAGTAGTGGACGCGTCTCGGTTACCGTGTCGCGAATGGCAGGGGAAATTGGTCGGTGGCGTCTGTTGATTTGCGTAGTAGGCATGGCTTCCTCGATCGGACTCGTGGGATGCACAGTCGATCTGGAGCAATCGTCACCCTCGCGGGCGACACCATCCGGTGGTCTTTCTGCAGGTTCAGAGTGCCCAGGAGCCCCCATTGTGGAGGCGGCATTGGCTGACGCACTGCGCTCACGAGCATCCGAGTTACCTACTGGATTGACAGTCGGCGGCGGATCGTTTGATAGTGAATCGCGAAATGTCCGCCTCGATCTGTGCGTCGTGGATACCGACCCGCGCGACTCGGCTTCGTTGACCGCCCGGGCCATTCAGGCTTCGCCTCTTGGTGATTCGGTGAGCTCGATGGTCGTCCAAGTCCGCGAGCCGAATGGGTCGGCGACGACGGTGACGTGTGCCGACTTCACAGCGCACGACTTCTCGGGCGACCCTGCGGCGACGCGGAATGCGTGGGTGTAGGCATCAGCTGGCAGAATCGGAAGTCAATGTTCTTGTTGTCGAGTGACGTCGGAGGCTCAACGAATGGGCGATGCCAGCCCTGCTCGCGGTGACGACTTCTCCACGTGGTTCATTGACCAGTTCTCCGTGTACTGGCAGTCCGGTGGTGGAGCCCGCATCGAGGGACGCATTGCGGGCTATTTGTTGATCAGCGAGTCGCCAGGGGTCAGTGCCGAAGAGTTGGCGCAGGCACTGGGAGCCAGTCGCGGATCGGTGTCGACTTACATTCGCCGTTTGATCGACCGGGGGTTCGTCAAGCTCACGCGCAAGCCTCGGGATCGGACTCACTACTACGTCATGGATTCCGACGTGTGGGGCGGATTCCTCGAAACAGAGCACGTGTATCTCGAGAATCAACGCAAACTCGCGACTGAAGCACTGCAGTACGCAAATCCCAACGGCCCCGCCTACATTCGTGTCCTCAACATGCGCGATTACATGGGGTGGATCATCGACAATCGAATGTTGAGTAGCGAGTGGATGCGATTCAAAGCCCAACGCGACGGCAAGAAGCCCGCATCCGAATAGGACGCGGGCTTCTCGATCGCGCGATGCTGATCTACATCACTTGTTCAGCTTTGCGATTGACTCGTCGATCATCGGCACGTAGCGCTCGAGCGACCAGGGCACGGTCAGCGGGTTGATCATCGAGGAACCCGTGACGAAGGGCTGCTCGGTCGGAGCGATGACAGTTCCCCGAGCCACAGCGGGGATGGCCTTGTAGGCGGGCTGCGCTTCGATCTCGGCCCGATTGGCCGGGGCCGAGTAGAAGGTGAAGAGCAGGTCGGACTTGTCGAGGAGGTTTGCGTTCTCGAGGCCGATGACGGCGGAGTCTGTTCCTTCAGATTCCGCCAAGGTGTAGACGACGGGATCCACCTGCAAGCCGAGTGCGCGGACCATGGCCACGCGCTGCTCTTCGGCGAAGAAGACGCCGAGGGTTCCTGGGCCCGTGTTGTAGATGAAGGAGAAGCTGACGTCGGCGTAGTTCGGATGTGCTTCAGTCGATTCCGCGAACTGCGACTTGATCTTGTCGATTTCGGCTGTCGCCTTCTCGGATTCGCCCATGGCTTTGCCGATGACGTTGATCTGGTCTTCCCACGTGATGGTCCACGGACTCTCGGCGTAGGCGACGGTCGGCGCGAACGCGTTCAGTGAGTCGAACTGCTGCTGGGTGATGCCGGACCAGGGGGCGAGGATCAGGTCGGGCTCGAGGGCGATGATCGCTTCGATGTTGAGGTCGGTGCCGCCGGTGAACTGCTCTGGCAGTTCGCCACCCTGCTTCGTGACCGCTTCGTGCACCCACGGCAGATATCCGGTGTCGTCGCTGCCCCATGCGTACTTTTCGACGCCGACGGGGATCGTGCCGAGCGCGATCACGGTCTCCGCCGACCCCATGCCGAGAGTCACGATTCGCTCGGGCTTTTCGGTGATGACGGCGTTTCCGAGCGCACTTTCGATGGTGACGGTTTCGAAGTCGCTGCTGCTTGATTCGGTTGCGGTGTCGTTGTTACTGCATCCGCCGATTACCAGGGCGGCAATGACCAATCCGCTCAGGGCCACAGTTCGGCGAAGTGAGCGCACACGGGCGTATCGCATGGGGAACCTTCCGTTGTCGATGCGCCGAGGAGTGAGACTCCGACGGATCGCAGCCGACGGCCGGTTCCAGGCGCGTCAGGAAGCATAGGCTAGCCTTTGCCAAAGTTTCAAATCTCTTGAAAGTTCACGAGGCGGCAAACGCCGACATGACAGGGGGATCTGTCGGCGTTTGCCGGTCAGGCTCAGCAGGTAGGCACGTCGACCGTGATCTTCGGCTCGTCGACCAGCGGCTGGACAGGGACACGGGCTTCGCCCTCGGCTGTGGGCTCGGTCAGATCGAACTTCAGCTCAACGGTCTGCCCTCGCGGAATGACGGCCCTTGTCATGAATGCCGGGTGGCCCTGTTCGGTTCCGTTGACGGCAAACGAAATCTGCCCGCCCACGGAGACTGCGTCGAGTTTGGCGCCGGTCGTTGCCAGCAGTGTGACTGCAGCCACGTTGGTGCCCTTGGGTAGTCGTCCGGGGTTGTCGACGATCCCGCTGACATATTCGGTCAGGTCGGCGTCGGGCGCGTTGTTTGTCAGTCGAACGGTGACCGTTGTCTTTCGGGTGTCGCCGGTGCACGTCTGGGCTGTGTAGGCGATTTCTCGTGTGAGGTAGTAGTCGAGCTTGTTACCGGCTTGGTTGTTGATCACCACACCGGCGTACGGAGCGGCATCATCGGGAATGGTGTGCCCGAGGACGGTGTCGGCGAGAACCGATTGTTCGTCGGGGTGAGAGCTCCACACGGCGATTCTGCCCTCGCTGACGCCCTTGCCCAGAGCTTCCAGCAGTGCGCTCGGCGACTTGATGTTCCCGGTCATCTTCTCCACGACACGAGCTGCGATTGTCTGCAGATACTGCTTTCGTGCCTTGTTGTCGGAAGGGAAGCGAGCGTACGCAGTCGACTCGGTCAGTTCCACGACGTTGTCGGCGGTGACCGACTCTCCGTCGGGCATCTTGATCGGTCCTACCGCTTCGAGGATGTAACTCAGGGCGATCGGATCGGTCGCTATCGCACCGTCGACCATCTCACCCCCGGACTCCTGTGACCACAGGGACTGCCAGATCTGCGCTGCGTAGGGAAAGTGCGAGCTGAGGTTGCTGTTGCGAGAATCGGTGGTCGGGCGACTGTTTCCGTACAGCTGGTTGAAGTCAGGACCAAGGTCTATCGGTTGATTGTCCAGTGTTAGTTCGGAGTTGGGGGAGAGCGTGTCCACCCGTGCGGCGCCGTTGTCGACTCGGACGATGCCGTATCCACCCAACAGACCGCCGGTTCCTCGGGCTTCGGCATTGGTCTGGAAACCGATGAAGTAATTGCGCGGTCCGTCGGTGCCGAGCATCGCCGGTGCGATGCGCGCCGCGGTGGCGGTGTTCGTCAGGAGGGTAGCCAGTTCGCTTGTCTGCGACTGCAATTCTGCTCTGGCATCGTTAACTCGGCCCAGGTACTTCGATTCGCGAACTTCCTGTGCCTGCGACGACAGCAATTCCGCGGCGATAGCTGTTTCGGCCAATTTCGGTTCCGCTTCGCGTAACGGTGCGAGTGCCAAGCGTCCACCAGGCTGGACCAATTCCGTTGGTGCGAGTGAAGTTCCGACAGTGACAGCGGGACCGAGAACGTCACGCGTGAGTCCCTGAACGACCTCGGTCATCTGACGCGTCGTGTCGAAGGGCGACCCGATGACCGGAATTGCGGCGGCGATGTTCCAGGGGAGTGAATGGGTGTTGTCGTACGCTGCGGATGCATTTCGATCGGCTTCCGCCGCTGCGGACTCTGCGACCCCGGTATCCCCGGCCAGAAGTGCACTCTTCGCCGATTGTGCATGGTCGCGAGCTGCTTCAAGGTTGTCTTTCGCCTCGTATGCCGTGTACCCGAGCCAGGCCACGAAACCGCCCACCACCAGTGCCGTTCCCGTGATTGCGAGTGCAGTTCGACGGCCTCCCGGCAGTGTGACCGTCCTCTTCGTTTCGCGCTCCGGGCCCCTCGGTGGGATGGTGTTGGAGCCGCTCGGTTCAGCCCCGGAATCGTCGTCGGACTTTGGTCCCACCGTGTCGTTGTTCATCCGCTGAAGCTCCTGACGTTTGAGTGCGTGAAAGCTGCGTCGACATGTCTAGCAGTGTTGGCCCAGTGGTGAAAACTTAGACGAGACAGTAGGGTTCGGTTCGGCCGTTCGTGGTGTTCGCTCCCATGGATTCACGTGATCAGCCATCGAATGTTCGTGAAAAACAAGGCTGGTGAAATGTGAGGTGACGGGTTGAGTGCTTTTCCGTTGTCTCGGGCTCAGCTCGCGCTGTGGTTTGCGCAGCAACTGAGTCCGTCAACTCCGTTCGTGGTGGCTCAGTACGTGGAGCTACGAGGGCCGGTTGACGTCGACGCTCTGATCGAGGCAACGAACACGGCATGTCATCAATTGGAGTCGCCGTTCGTTCGCCTCGTCGCCACTGATGCCGAGCCGGCGCAGATTGTCGATCACTCGATCGTCGACGGTCTCGCATACCTCGACTTACGCAGCGACGACGACCCGGTTCAGCGCGCGAACGAGTGGATGACTGCGGAATACTCACGGCCACTTGACGTGATGTCTGACCGCCTGATCTCGGCGACTTTGCTTCATCTGGCAGATGATCACTATTTCTGGTACTCGCACGCCCATCATCTCGTGCTCGACGGACATGCGGCGATGACACTCACCGCGCGGGTGGCCGAGCGCTATTCGCATCTGGTTCATGGCAAGACGCTGACTCCTTTCGGTGGTCTCGGGGTACGTGCACTGCATGACCTCGACGTCGACTACCGATCCTCGTCGCGGTATCGATCGGACAAGCAGTACTGGACGGAGATGTCCGAAGGCCTGCCCCGCCCGGTTCGCCTCGCCGACGGCGCCGGCCTGACGTCCATGCCGCAGCGCATGATGGTGCGGACACTGAATCCAACTCTTGCAAAACAGCTTTCGGATGTCGCGACCGAGTGGACTACGTCCGAGGTGGCGGTCCTCGTCGGTGCATTCGCGTCCTATCTCGGCCGCATGACTGATTCCGATGACGTAGTCCTCAGCTTGCCGGTGTCCGGCCGCACCACGGCGACGTCGAAACGTTCAGGTGGGATGCTGTCCAACATCGTGCCTGTTCGTGCGCAACTCGAACGGGATCTGTCGCCACAAGAACTGGTGCGTCAGATCTCGGTGCAGATGACCGGTGCACTACGCCACCAGCGATTCCGCTACGAGGACATGGGCTTCCAGGAGGGTCAGGGCGGATCCCGTGAGGCGGCGGGCCCGGCCGTGAACGTCATGATGTTTCACGAAGCCATTCGGCTCGGCGACGTCGTCGGCGAATTTCACGTCCTCACATCCGGACCCACCGAAGATCTGTTCTTCAGCATTTATCCGTCGATCGCGGGGGAGAACGTTCGCCTGTCCTTCGAAGCCAATCCACGCCTCTACAGCGAACGTGACCTGGCGATGCATCATCGTCAGTTCGTTCGGTTTCTCGAGGGATTCCTCGACTCGGCTACCCGTGCGCTCGGTGACCTCCGCATCCTCTCGACGGACGAAGCGAAGGATCTGGTCCCCGCGTTAGGTCCGCGGACGGACGGATTCGCGACGCTCGATTCGGTCGTCAGAGGCGGCGCAGGGCAGGGGAGCGCCGTCGCGATCCGCGAGCAAGGTGTGGACGTCACTTACGACCAGCTCGGCGCTCGCGCGGATGCACTGTGCGCCTTGCTCGTGGAGAACGGCGTCGAACGAGGTGACGTCGTCGGGATCCTCACCGAGCGCTCGACCGATTCCGTAGTTGCATTTCATGCAGTAGCGCGGGCTGGTGCTGCCCTTCTTTTCGTGGATCCTCAAACACCGTCCGAGCGTGTCGCTTTCATCCTCGACGACGCCGACGTGTCCGTTGTGGTCGGCGGCGAACTCGTGAACGTGCCGGCTTGGGTCTGCGTCGTCGACCCCAGGGAAGACGAGACCGTCGATGGGCCGATCGATCGAGGCGCGGGGACCGGTTCGTCTTCAGGCGACGTGTCCCTGGACGACACCGCCTACGTGGTCTACACGTCGGGGTCGACCGGACGGCCGAAGGGCGTCGCGGTCACGCACCGAGGTATCTCACCGTTGCTGCGTTCTCACGCCAGGCGACTGAACATCGATAGTTCCTCCCGCGTCGCGCTCCTGGCAGCTACCTCGTTCGACGTGGCGATCCTCGAGATTCTGCTTGCTCACGGCTGCGGCGCGACCGCCGTGATCGTTCCTCCCGGATTGATCGGCGGAGAGGACCTCGAAGACTATCTGCGGCTCGAGGGTGTCACGCACCTGATCTCGACACCGTCGGTTCCGCTGACGATGGATCCTCGGAAACTGCCGGATCTTCGAGTGTTGAACGTCGGCGGCGAGCGACCGCCGGTGGCGCTCGTGGATGTGTGGTCGAGTCATGTCGACATCGTTAATTCGTACGGACCCAGTGAAGCGACCGTCGCGGCATTCATGAGCGAGCCACTCGAGCCTGGCGGTGATACTCCGATCGGGCGTCCGATCGACGGCGTTGCCGCTGTGGTGTTGGATTCGTGGTTGCGTCCGACTCCGGTCGGCGCCGTGGGTGAGCTGTACGTGATGGGACCAGGACTGGCGCGCGGGTACCTTTCCCCGACGCTGACCTCGGAGCGTTTCGTAGCGGCGCCCTTTGGTGCCACTGGTGCTGGCGAGCGCATGTACCGCACCGGCGACGTCGTGCGATGGAACGATGCCGGTCAGCTCGAGTTCTTGGGCCGCTCTGATCAACAAGTCAAGATCCGTGGAGTACGCGTCGAACTGGGCGAGATCGAGGCTGTGCTCCTGTCGACTCCCGGTGTTGCGCAAGCAGCGGTGGTCGAGCGATCCGGGTCGCTTGCGGCGTACGTGACTGCGGCCGAAGGTGAGGACGGCACTGCTCATCTATTGAGTCAGAAGGCGGTCCGCGAACATCTGGCTTCACTACTTCCACGTTCCATGCTTCCGGGTTCGGTGACGATTCTGGCAGCGTTGCCCGTCACGAGCCATGGAAAGACGGACCGTTCAGCGCTTCCTGAACCGACATGGTCCGCGGTCGCCGAGCAGCACTCGACCGTGCACCGTCCGATCGAGTACGACGAGGAATTGATTGCCTCGGTGATGGCCGAGGTCCTGGGCGTCGGAGTTCTCGGACCGCACTCCGACTTGTTCGCCTGGGGCGGTAGTTCCCTCGACGCCGTGTATGTTGCAGCGCGCGTGAGTTCTGCACTCGGTAGACGAGTTGGTGTCAGGGACGTGTTCGGCGCCCCGACTCCGGCGCGTCTGGCCCAGAAGATTCGTGAGGACCGGGCGGAATGGGTGGTGGAGCCCGAGCGCATTTCGGACGAGGTCACCGTCGAAATCGCTCCGGCGCAACAACGTCTATGGCTGCTCAACCGTCGCGATCCCCAGTCGTCGGCGTACAACATCGCGTTCGAGGTCGCGTTCAGTGGTGCACTGGATACAGAGGCGATGAGGGCGGCGGTAGCCGACCTGACCGATCGCCATCTCGTCTTGCGTACCGTGTTCTCGTTCGAACAGAATCACGACACGTGGCCGATCCAAGTTGCGACCGCGACTCCGGTGACTCTGATCGAGGTTCCGTCCGAGGAATACGATACTGCGTCAGCGGAATTGGTTGCGGCAGGTTTCGACCTGGAGACCGATGCACCGCTTCGTTTGATCCTCACCTCCGGCAGCGATGCCGACCACCGCTTGACCGTGGTTGCGCATCACATAGCCTTGGACGGCCTTTCGTTCGCCACGATCGTTTCTGACCTGATCTCCGCGTACGACGCTCGCGCCGACGGGCGGTCGCCGATCTGGCCTTCGCCCGCGCTCGACTACCGTGACTATTCCGCTTGGCACAGAACCGTTCTCGGTGATCCTGCAGATCCACAGAGCTTGGCAGGTCGCCAGCTGGAATTCTGGTCCGACGCACTCGCCGGCGTTGATCCGACTCTTGCTCTTCCCGTGGACAGATCCCGCCGGCCGGACCAACCGTCGTCGGCTCGGGACGTGACTTTCGAATTGCCCTCGCCCGTCCACGCGGCGCTCAACGAGATCGCTCGAGCGCATCACTGCACAACCTTCATGGTGTTGCACGCCTGCCTTGCGATTGCGCTGAGCAAGATCACCGGTGCGTCCGATGTGGTCATCGGAACCCCGACGTCCGGCCGAACACACCCTTCGTTCGACGGCGCCGTCGGTATGTTCGTCGGGACCGTGGCGCTGCGAACGCTCCTTCGCGGCGGAGACACCTTCGGTGAGTTCTTGAGTCGGGTACGCGAGGCTGACGTGGCAGCTTTGTCCAATGCCGACGTCCCGTTCGACTGGGTGGTCGACCGCGCGGTCGGTGGGGCCGCAGGCGACAAGAATTCCTTCCTCAGAGTGGTTCTCGCGGTCGATCCGGTAGCACCGGATTCCGAGATCGCGGTGGGAACTTTGACGGCCCACGGCACTCCGCTACCTCCCGCGCACCCTCGCTTCGACCTCGAAGTGACTGTGCGCGAAGATCGTACGATTGACGGCGACGCGAGCGGTATTCGCGGCACTTTCCGATATGCCGCCGATCTGTTCGATGCGGGCACCGTGCAGAGCTGGGTCGAGCGACTGCGTCGAGTATGTGACTCGATTACCGAGAACTCGTCAATCATGCTGCGCGACATCGATGTTCTCAGCGTTGCGGAGCGCGAAGAATTGCTGGCTTGGGTGCCGGGGCCTTCGATTGTCGCGCAGTCGCTGCCCGACCTCTTCGGGGCCGTCGCAGCCCGGCATCCGAATGCAATCGCGGTGTCGAGTGGCGATACTCGCGTCACCTATGAAGAGGTGCGAGTTCGTTCGGAGGGCCTTGCCGCCGTATTGATCGATCGAGGAATTGGAGTCGGGGATCGCGTGGCGGTCGCCCTGCCTCGATCGGTCGACCTCGTCGTAGCCATCATCGCCGTCGTTCGCGCGGGCGCTGCGTACGTCCCGATCGACTTGCAGTATCCCGACGCTCGCATCCACTACGTACTTGCCGATGCAGGCCCGAAAGCGATTGTGTCGACGGACGAATCAGCTGGGCGGTTCGTTGGGTCCGAGCAAGCTGTCGTCCTCGTCAACGAGACGACTGAAGCGACGGCCGGTTGGCCTGTTCCACAGTCGGACGCCGCCGCCTACGTGATCTACACGTCCGGATCGACCGGAGCGCCCAAAGGTGTGGTGGTGACTCAGGACAACGTGTTGGCTCTGCTGGCCGCGACTCGCGAGATCTTCGACTTCGGCGACGAAGACGTGTGGTCGATGTTTCATTCGCACTCATTCGACTTCTCGGTCTGGGAGATGTGGGGTGCGTTGACCACTGGCGGATCCCTGGTGATCGTAGACGGTGACGTCGCGCGCTCTCCCGAAAGATTCGCGGATCTGATTGTGCGGGAGAAAGTCACCGTTCTGAATCAGACCCCGGCCGCCTTCTATGCGTTGGCGGAAGTTACGCCGGAAATGCTGCTTCCGCTCCGGACGATTGTTTTCGGCGGCGATCGCCTCGACGTCGGGCGCGTGCAGGGTTGGTTCGATCGGCACCCGGACGTGCGGGGTGTCAATATGTTCGGAATCACCGAAACCACGGTCCATGTAACCAATTTCGATCTCATCTCCGGTAACGAGACTGTCTCGCCGATCGGGTCCCCACTACCAGGGTTTCGCAGCTACGTGCTCGACGCGTCGTTGAAGCCCGTCCCGCCGGGATCTGTCGGCGAACTGTACGTTGCCGGTCCGCAGGTGGCCGAAGGCTACTTGGGTCAACCAGGGATGACGTCTTCCCGATTTGTGTCTGAACCCGGATTCGAAGGATCGCGGATGTACCGCAGCGGCGATCTGGTCCGTCGGCGAGCCGGTCGACTCGAATATGTTCGCCGCGCCGACGGTCAGATGGCCCTGCGCGGTTACCGCGTCGAACCGGGCGAGGTCGAATCCGCGCTGTTGGCTCACACGTCGGTGGAGCAGGCCACGGTGGTGGTGAGAGAACTCGACAGTGGGCCGACTTTGGTCGGTTACATCACCCCTGAGAACGGACACGACCTCGACGGTGTGTTGCGGACTGCTCGTTCGTTGTTGCCCGCACATATGGTCCCGTCGGCTTTGATGCCGCTTGCGTCATTGCCGGTCACGATCAACGGCAAGATCGACCGAGCATCACTGCCGGACCCGACTTCGCAAGTGCAGCCGTCTCGGCAGTCGCGAGACTTCTTCGCTCAGACAGTTGCAGCCATTCTGAGCGATTTGATGGAAGTTCCGCATATAGATCCGGTCCGGAATCTCTTCGATCAAGGGGCCAATTCCTTGATCGCCTCTCGTCTTTCGTCGCGCCTGAACTCCGCTTTGGGCTGCAACCTCGACGTCCGCGATGTGTTCGAGCACCCATTCGTCGATCAGCTCGCCGGCATCGCTGCCGCCCGAATCGGCACGGGGCAAGCGTCTCCGTTGTCTTTTGTACCTCGTCTGTCTTTGGTACCTCGCCCAGGCACTGCGGAGGTGCAGCTGTCGGCTTCCCAACACCGAATGTGGATTCTGAATCAGTTGGATACAGAGTCCTCCGGCTACAACATCCCGATCGTGTTACGCATGACGGGTGAATTGGACGTAGCTGCAGCCGAACTGGCAATTCGCGACCTGATCGATCGCCATCGCACTCTGCGGACCGTATACCCGGTTGTCGGCGAGTGTCCGGTTCAGACGGTGCTCGACGCCGAGGACGCGATGCCGCTGTTTCATCCCGAGGCACTCGCCGGCGACGACGCCGAGAATCGTGTTGCAGAACTGGTGAGTTCGGGCTTCGATGTCACCGTGGATCCGCCCGTACGTGCGGCACTTCTCCAGCTTTCGCCTGACGAGTACATCCTGGCTGTTGTTGTCCATCACATTGCAGGCGATGCTCGATCGCTCGAGTTGTTGGTACGTGACTTCACGGCGGCGTACATCGCTCGCTCGGCGCAGCAAGCTCCGAAGTGGTCGCCGCTCGCGCTCGAATACTCCGATTACAGCGCATGGCAACGGGAATCGGGGATTCCCGAGACGGTATCCAGCTACTGGAAGCAGGCTCTCGAAGGCCTTCCCGAGCAGGTGACGCTACCCCTGGACCGTCCGCGTTCGACGTCCGCCCGCGCGTCGAGTTGCCGGGTAGAGATCTCGGGTTCGGTACGGACGGGCCTTCAAGCACTCGCACGATCGAACAACGGAACCATGTTCATGGTTGTCCACGCTGCACTCGCGGCGCTGCTGGCGAGGTACAACGGCAGCAATGACGTAGCTGTCGGCACTGTTGTGTCCGGACGCGTCACACCTGAACTCGACGAGCTGGTCGGCATGTTTGCCGGCACGATTGTTCTTCGGACCGAAGTCGATCCGTCGAAGTCGTTCGGCCGGTTGGTCGAGCAGGTTCGTCAGCGAGACGTAGCGGCGTTCGCGCACGCAGAGATGCCCTTCGAATCGCTGGTTGATCTGATCGACCCACCGCGATCGCGTTCGCGACATCCGTTGTTCCAGGTGGCGCTCTCGTTCCAGACAACTCATTCCGCCGCGTGGTCCATACCGGGGTTGTCCGTCACTCAGATCTCGCCCGATGTCAGGCAAGCAAATTTCGATCTGCAGCTCAACGTCACAGACGAGGGGATCGGGGGCGGTCTCGGTCTCGAATTCGTTTATAACGCTGATCTATTCGATGATCTGACGGTATCGAGCTTTGCGGGTCGGTTCGAGCACCTCCTGAATCAAGTGTCTGTCGACCCCAATGTCGCGGTAGGGCGAATCGACCTGTTGACGAGTGCGGAGCGAGCTCTTCTCGTCCCCGCACACGGCGCGGTCGACCGGCCCGATGCATCTCGGTGTTCCGGTACGACGCTTGCCTCGATGCTGCGATACGGCGTCGAATTCGCTCCGGATGCCGTGGCGGTCGAAGCTGAGGGCAACACACTCACTTACCGAGACCTCGATGCGCAGTCGGACGTCGCAGCCGACGAGTTGCGCTCCGGGGGAGTCGGAGTGGACCACGTCGTTGCCTGGACTGCCGATCGGACCATAGCGTCGATCGTGCGATTGTGGGCGATCGCGAAGGTCGGTGCAGCTCCGGCATTGGTGGACCCGGAACAGCCGCAGGCGCGAGTACGCGATGTCCTCGAAGCACTGGGCGACGGCGCGGTCTGCGGCCTCGACGCCGGTGGTGGCCAGGACGCAGACTGGGTGCGACAGCATTCCGAGAACCTCGCGGCCTACGTAGTTTTCACGTCAGGAACGACTGGAACTCCGAAGGCCGTGGTGGTGACCAACGGCGGGCTCGGCGTGATCGCCGAAGACCTGCCCCGTCGATTCTCGGCTGGTCCGGGTTCGCGCGTATTCCATCGCGGAGCGCCAGGGTTCGACATGACGTTGCTCGAGGTGCTCATCGCGAGTGCGTCCGGGGCGACGCTCGTTCTGGCGAAGGACGACCAACTGTTCGGCTCGGGACTTGCATCAGCACTGAGGCGCGAGCGAATTACTCATCTGTGCGCCACACCTACTATCGTCGCCTCGATCGGCGATCCGTCGCTGCCGGACCTTGCAACGGTGATGTTCGGGGGCGAGCGACTCGGCGGTGCGTTGGCGAAGCGCTGGCAAGCCGGACGCAGAGTGATCAACGGATACGGACCTGCCGAGTCCGCGATGTATTCGCTTGCTACCGAACCACTGTCGATCGACCATCTGTCAGCTGACACTCACGACGGATCCGTCGGGTATCCACTGGCCGGGGTCGACGCCGTCGTGCTCGATGATCGACTCGAACCGGTGCCGCCGGGAGTCGCCGGTGAACTGTATCTCTCCGGTCGAATGCTTGCGCGCGGTTACGCCGGCCAACCGGCCCGAACCGCGGAACGATTCGTGGCAATCAGTTCAGGAGCCCGGATGTACCGGACCGGCGATCTGGTGATGTGGAAGCCGGAAAGCCCCAAATCTGAAGGCAATACGTATCGCCTGCATTATCTCGGGCGAACCGACGTGCAGGTGAAGGTCAACGGTGTCCGGATCGAACCGGGTGAGATCGAGGCAGTCATTCAGTCTGTCGCGAACGTCGATTTCTGCGTCGCCGGGGTTCGGTCGGCCCAGGGGGGAAGTCCTCTGTTGGTCGCCTACGTGCGAAGCTCGGATGCCGAAAGAGTTGACACGGGTCAACTTCGCGCCGCTGTCGCAGAAGTCCTTCCGACGTACATGGTTCCGCATGTCATCGTCGAAATCGAGGGTGAGTTTCCGATGCGGAACGGCAAGGTCGACTTCGCCCGTCTCCCCGCGCCGACACTGGATGTTTCCCGTGCACAGGGGCCGGCCACCGCCACAGAACGCCTTGTTGCCGAAGCTTTTACTTCGGTGCTCGGCGGGAATGAGGACGACTGCGACGCAGACTTCTTCTCCCTCGGCGGCAACTCGCTGTCGGCCGCGGAGGTTACCTCGCTCTTGAGTAGTTCCCTTGGGCTGGTTGTTCCGCTCCGGACCGTATTCGAGCATCCAACAGTTGCGGCGTTGGCGGCCCGGATCGATTCGCTCGAGCAGAGTGGCCCGGCGACCGATGTTGTCAGACTGGAACCGCGCCGCGACCCCACGCCCGCACCTCTGTCACGGAACCAGCGTGCGATGTGGGTACTGAACCAGCGGAACACGTCGAGCGGTGCGTACAACCTGCCGATCTGCATCGAGATCGACGGTGAACTCGACGTGCCCGCGCTGCGTCACGCAGCGACGGATCTTGTCGGCCGTCATGACGTCCTCAGAACCCGGTATCCGGGCACTCCACCGGTTCAGGTCGTGGATCCTCCGACCTCCCTGACAATGGAAACGCGACTGGTCGCCGACATCGAGGTCGAGGTGCTGCTGCGAGAGTTCGGCTCGCGCGGTTTCGATGTAGCGGCAGACCTACCGGTGCGCTGGATGCTGCTCCAGGTGTCACCGGTCAGGCACGTTCTGGCAGTGAGCTTTCATCACATCGCAGTCGACGGGGTGTCGATGCGAACAGTGGTCGGCGACCTGCTGACCGCTTACGGCAAGCGACGAGCTGGACTGGATCCGCAATGGTCTCCGCTGCCGATCCAGTACGGGGATTTTGCCGCGTGGGAGGCAGCACGTGACGTTTCCCCTGTCGTCGAGGAGTTCTGGCGCCGAACGCTCGACGGCGTGACATCTGTGTCGCCGCTGACGGTGGATCATTCTGATGGCGGGCCGGATTCCGTAGCGCAGCGAGTGAACTTCGTGATTCCAGCCGTCATCACCTCGGCACTGCAGGCGCGAGCCGATCGATCGAAGGTCTCGCTGTTTGCGGTGGTTCATGCGGCGTTGTCCGTGGTGCTTGCCAAGCTGAGTGGAAATCCCGATGTCGTGATCGCGACAGCTGTCGACGGACGGCGTACGCCTGAGCTCGACGGTGTGGTCGGCATGTTCGTGGATACGGTGCCTCTTCGCCTTCGGATCGACGGGGACGTGCCGATCGACCTTCTGTTGGGTGCAGCTTTCGATGCTGATGTGGCAGCATTCGAAAATAGCTCTGTTCCTGCCGAATTGGTTGGTGAGCTGCTCGGCGGACGAACTCCCCAGATTGCGCTGGGTCTGCAGAACTTCGCGATCCCTGCCGTGGAGGTGGCCGGTCTCACGATTGAGGCTCGCGAAATCGAGACCGCGACAACGAAGTTCCCCATGCACGTCTCGCTCGCACCCGCTGTCGACGGATCGTTGACCGGAGCGCTCATCTATGCCGCGAGCGCGTTCGATCCTTCGAGCGCCGATGCGGTTGCTCGACAACTGTCGAGAGTGCTCACCTCGATGGCCGAGGATGTGCCAGTACTCGTTTCGGATCTCGCGGTGGGCGCGGCGCCCAGTTGGACTGCTGTCGAGGTCGATTCGTCCCGGACACTGACCCAGATCTTCGCCGCCACAGCGGCGCAATTCCCTGACAACATTGCTCTCGACGACGGACAGCGCACGGTGACGTATGCCGAACTCGACTCTGCCTCGGATGCCCAAGCCTGGGAACTGGTGGCTCGGGGCGCAGGACCGGGTGCCGTGTACGAGATTCCGGCGGTACGGACTATCGCGTACCTGGTCCGAATGTTGGCGATCTCGAAAACGGGTGCGGCATTCGTGCCGATCGACCCCGACCTGCCGCCGGCACGGCTGAAGCAACTGCGCACAGTGCTCTCCGACCGCAGCCCCGTTCCCGGTCGGCAGTATCCGGATTCAGTCGCGTACGTCGTTCACACGTCCGGGTCGACTGGTGAACCGAAAGGCGTTGCAGTCACCCACCGAGGACTGGGCCTTCTTACCGACGACGCAATCCGGAAGTACGGCGTGACTTCGGACTCGGTTGTGCTGCACGGTTACAAACCGACGTTCGATGCGGCGATTCTCGAGATGATGTTGGCGATCGGCGCCGGGGCTACCTTGGCGGTCGCTCCTCGGGAGGCTTTCGGCGGAAGGGCACTCGAAGAATTTGTCGCAGAACGCGGCGTCACTCACATGTTGTCCACTCCGGCCGTACTCGACACCATGGCTCCGGAGCGGTTCGACTCGTTGGAGGTGGTTGCAGTCGGTGGCGATGTGCTCTCACCTTCCACCGCGCGTGCGTGGAGTCGTCGCGCGCGAATGCTCAATGCGTACGGACCGACGGAATGCACGGTGGTCACGACCGTCGCCGAGGTGGATCATCGGGTCACCATCGGAGTTCCGCTCGCCGGAATCGGTGCAGAGGTACTGGATACGCGACTGCGTCCGGTGCCGTGGGCCGGGATCGGTGAGCTGTACGTCAGCGGGTCCGGGCTTGCGATGGGCTATGCCGGAGATCCCGCCGGCACCGCCAGCTCGTTTGTCGCAGCACCAGGTGGACGCCGCCGCTATCGGACCGGTGATCTGGTTCACCGCCGCACCGATGACACGCTCGGATTCGTCGGACGCTCCGACCGTCAGATGAGCGTGCGAGGAATCCGCGTCGAGCCCGCCGAAATCGAATCAGCTCTGCGGCGGTGCACGGGCGTCGAGGCTGCGGCGGTTGTCCTCGTCGACGAGATCGCCGTTGCGTGCGCGGTTGGCGATGGTGTGGAGGCGGATCAGCTGACAATCGAGTTGGCCGCGATGTTGCCTGCGTATCTGATGCCCGGCCGCGTGGTCGTGTTGGAGTCGATCCCGCTGACGACGAACGGAAAACTGGACGCAGATGCGTTGCGGCGTCATGTGTTCGAGAGCCAGGCGCCCGATGCAGCAGTGACGGTTTCGGAGGAACTCGTCACCGCTGTGATGTCGGAACACGTGTCCGGAAGTTTCGGCGCTCTGCACAACCTGTTCGAATCAGGTGGTGATTCGTTGGCCGCGGCAGCGGTGGCAGGTCGACTCGCCTCGATCTTCGCGCGGGATGTGCCTGTTCGCGCCGTCTTCGACAATCCGTCGCCGCGAGCGATGTCTCAGTGGCTGTCGGCGAGCGCGTCCGATGGCAAACGCCGCGAACTGACTCGACGTGATCCCGGCATGCCGGCCCCGCTGGCGCCCTCGCAACAACGACTTTGGCTGATCAATCAGCTTCAGCCGGAATCGACTGCGTACAACCTGACGTTTGCAGCGGTCCTGGCAGACGACATCGATCGTTCGGTTTTGAGCAGCGCCCTCGGTGACGTCGTCGATCACCATGCCGTGTTGCGAACTGTGTTTGTTCCGGGTGAACTCGGTCCACAACAGGTTGAAATAGACTCTGTTGCAGTCGATCTCACCGCTGAGTGCGTCGACGATATCCGTGCGAGCGCTTCGGCCTTCGCGACTGTGCCGTTCGATCTCGAACGAGATGTTCCGTTCCGTGTGCGTGTGTTCAGCGAAAATGCAGGAGCCGATTCTGCAGGATTGACTGTCCTGGTACTGGTTGTTCACCACATCGCAATCGACGGTGCGTCGATGGGCCCGATCCTTGCCGATTTCGCGGCAGCCTTCGAGGCGAGGGTGCTCGGAAGGGAATGGGATCGCTCCGCCGGCGGGATCAGCTACGGCGACTACAGTCTCTGGGCGAGAGAGAGCTTGGGCGATCCGGAGGATCTTCTGAGCGTGGCGCATCGGCAACTCGACTACTGGTCGAACGCACTTGGTGGCGTCGAGGATGTGTTGGCTCTACCCGTCGACAACCCCCGGAGTCCGGTGTCTTCACGATCCGACGAGATGGTGACGGAAGTCCTCGATGGTGCCACCTATGACGCGTTGTCGGCGTTGGCTCGTTCGCATGGCGTCACGGTATTCATGGTTGTCCACAGCGTGATTGCCGTGCTGCTCGCTCGCGAGTGCGTCACGGACGACGTCGTGGTGGGAGCAGCTGTGAGTCTGCGGAACGATCCGGCGCTGCTGAGCGTGGCCGGCATGATGGTGGGTACTGTCGCATTGCGCACGAGGATCAACTCCTCCGACCGCTTCGCTGCTGTCCTGGACGAGGTTCGCCGTGTCGATCTGGAAGCAATGGCGAACGCGGACGTCTCGTTCGACGATGTAGTTGCGAAGGTCGATCCGCCGCGCAGGATGAACGAGCATCCCCTGTTCACGGTCATGCTGGCATATCGGCGAGCGCTCGACGTGCCGCAGATCGACGGCATCACCGTCTTCGACATCGACAAGGCAGGGTCGTCGACCGGTTACGACTTGACGTGGGACCTGGTCGACACCGGTGACAGTCTGACGATTCGATTGCTGTATGCCACAGACAGATTCCGCGCGTCGACGGCGGAACTGTTCATGCAGCGGGTGACACGTATCGCCGAAGCAGTGACAGGTGAACCCGAGATCGTGGTCGGGGAGATCGAATTGCTGTCCGGTCTCGAACGCTCGGCGCTGACGGCTGCGAATCCTCGACACGTCGAACCGCTGACGATTGCGGACATTTTCGAACGCGCGCTGCGGCAGGCACCCGACGACATCGCGCTGGAATTGAACGGCAGGCGCTGGACCTATCGCGACCTGCACGAGGAGTCGTCGCACTGGACTCGCGAGTTGGTGGTCCGAGGAATCGGACCCGATGACGTGGTGGCCGTTGCGCTCGGTCGCGGGCATCTGTGGATCGTTGCGCTGTGGGCGGTAGCGCGGGCAGGCGCAGCGTGGCTGTCGCTCGATCCGGCGCTGCCGACAGCGCGCCGACAGACGATGGTCGAGGAGTGCGGTTCGGTTGTCGGTTTGACAGCGCGAGGTGCATCCGAGAGTTTGCCTGACTCCGTCGAGTGGGTGGCGATGGATGAATCCTGCACTGCTGGTGGGGCTGTCGAGGTATCGGCAACGCCGGCTCATCCCGACAACCTCGCCTACGTCATCTACACGTCGGGTTCCACGGGAAGACCCAAGGGTGTCGAGGTTTCACACCGCGGCATCATGAACGTCTACACCGCGCACGCCGAGATCGCCGAGCTCGATCGTGGCCCCCGAGTCCTGCAATTGGCGTCGTCGACCTTCGACGCGTCGGTGATCGAGATTCTTCTGGCGGCGGCAGGGTGTGGAACGTTGATTCTGGCTCCTGACTTCGTCTACGGGGGAGAGGAACTCACGAATCTGCTGATCGCTGCCGACGTCACACATCTGATCGTGACGCCAACGGTCCTGGCCACAGTCGATCCGGATGCAGTGCAACCGTTGATCGTCGAATCGATGGGGGAGCCGCTCTCTGCCCGCCTTGCGTCGGCGTGGTCACCCCGACATCGCATCGTCAACGGATACGGACCGACCGAATCAACGATCGCGGCATCGATTTCCGCGCGGATCACTGACGGGGACGTCACCGTCGGCACCCCGGTACCTGGCACGACGGCGTTTGTTCTCGATCAGAGGCTCCGACCGGTTCCGGATGGCGTTGCGGGAGAACTATTCCTCGCCGGCGAGAATGTGGCACGGGGGTACGTCGCCTCTCCGGGTCTGACTTCCGAGCGTTTTGTCGCCAATCCTTATGCGGTGGGGACTCGGATGTATCGCACGGGTGACCTCGTGCGTCGTAGGCGTCACGACCGAGCGCTCGAGTACCTGGGGCGCAACGACGCACAGGTGAAGGTGCGGGGTGTCCGCGTGGAACCGGCGGAGGTCGACGTGGCTCTGTCAAGCCATGGAGCAGTGATCTTCTCGGTTACCGTCGTCTCTGACGACGGGCACGGATCCGCTGAACTCCGGTCGTACGTAACGCTGGCGGAAAACGGTTCGGTGACGGAATCGGAGCTTCGCGGGTTTGTCTCCGGCCTGCTGCCGAAGCACCTGCTGCCTTCTTCGGTGACGGTGATGGGAGTGGTCCCGTTGCTCGCTTCGGGGAAGATAGACGTAGCGGCACTTCCTGCTCCTTCGCCGCAGGTAGGGTCGAGTGTGGATCGACCCGTCTCGGATACCGAACGTCAAGTGGCACAGGCATTCGAGGGCGTGACCGGCGCGAAATCGGTGGGCCGCTACGACGACTTCTTCGAGCTCGGCGGGACATCCATGGGTGCAGTTCGAGTGGCTTCGCGCTTGCGTGAGACCCTGAACAGGGATTTCCCGGTTCAATGGATTTTCACCGATCGAACTGTGGCGGAGCTTGCCTCTCGGATGGATCTCGTTCATGCCGACGTCGTGGAGGGTGATTCGTTCCATTCGGATCCGCTGGACACGATCGTCATGTTGGGCGGCAATCCTGATGACCTAAGGCCGCCGTTGTTCTGTGTGCATCCGGTCAGCGGAATTGCCTGGTGCTACGTCGGACTCGTCGGTCAGCTCGAAGGTCGACGGGTATACGGCATCCAGGCAACGGGTGCAGGTGAGCTACCCGGCACGGTGGCGGAGTTGGCGTCGGGGTATGTCGATGCCGTACGGAATGTGCAGCCGTCGGGTGAATACCATCTACTGGGTTGGTCTGCCGGTGGAACGATCGCGCTCGAGATGGCGAGCCAACTCGAAGAGACGGGCGATCTGGTCGGTTCGGTTGTCATGCTCGACGCGCTGTTGCCGGAGATGATGCCATCGGTACAAGCGGCTCCGAAACCTTCCGAACTGTTTGCACAGATCGGACTAGCTGAGGTTGAAACTGAAACTGCAGCAATGACTTTCGTAGACGTTGCGGCAGAGATCCGAAGGCAGACCGGTATGGATTTCCTTTCCGATACGGTTCTCGAATCCGTAGTGGGGCGGGTGGAAAAACTGTCGCGAATCGTTCGGGACCACACGCCGCGGCGCTATTTCGGCTCAGTGGAATTGTTTGTGGCGCAGCATGATCTGCCTGAACATCGTCACCTGGTCGAAAAATGGTCCCAACTGGTGGGGCCACTGCGGCCGTACCTGGTCGACTGCTCTCACGCGGAAATGTCGAGCATGGAGGCTTTGGCGAGTGTTGCGAAAGTCCTCGTCGACAATCCTGAAGGCGTCGAATCCGAAGCGGGGGAGAGCAATCATGCTGGGGTGCAGTAGATCTGCGGTGCCGGGACTTTGGTCCGGAGTTGTCACACTCGGGGTCCCCATGCTTCCGTTCCACAAGTAGAACCCGTAGCATTTTCCTTGTGGCAGTAAGCCATTCAGAAACTATCTCCGGAGGATCGTATGTTGGGTTCCCTTTTTTCCATCAGCTCTGAAATCGGTGTCCCGTCCGTTGATGCGCTCTTCGAGGCTGCTCGGACCATCATCGGCGCGATCTTCGGCCTGAGCTGACACGTCGCAGCGACCTTCCCCCGCGGTGAAGAAAGTCCCTGTTCTCCGACAAGGAGAACAGGGACTTTCGTGCAGCGTGCCGGTGAGTGGTTGCGTGGCGGCGAGTTAGTGTCCTACCGGCCGTTCTGTAGATACGCGATGGCTATCAGCGATCCGACTTCGTCGTTCACGTCCTCGGTGCTGGTGAGCCCGATCTTGTGAGTCGACTGCCCGGGAGCTTTGGCCGGCACCAGAAGTTCGGAACCGGGGGCCTCGACAAAACGTAGTCCGAGGTCGACTCGGGCTTTGGTGGCCGCTGCGATGGCAGCAAATTGGCGAACGCGAACAAAGGGCGTGTATGTTCCGCGGCCTTCGACTCGAACATCGGTTCCGAGCTCTTCGATCAGACGTCGGGCTGCATCGAAGATGGGTCGCAGTGCTGCCTTCGGGCCGCTGTACTGCTGGTCGATGTATTGCTCGACGGTCGGCTCCACCCATCCCGACTGTTTGGCAGTCTCGAATGCAATTGCCCACTGCGAGTTCTGCGATACACCGTGCTCTGCTTTCAGCCACTTGCGGACTTCGTTCTGATCGAGCGGGTCGACCCCCGACGTGCGTACAGCCTCAACCCATTCTTCGAGAGTGCGTCCGGTACGGTCGCGCACGGGCGAGGTGACTGCGGCCATCATGTCGGAGGGTTCCATGCGTCTGTTCTACCGGCTGTCACGGTGCACGGGTAGCTCGCTCAGTCGATACCCAGCATCGCCCTGAGCGCGTCTGCGCCGGTCACTTCGACGGGGTACGGCGGTGCGACAAAATCTTCGCGGCTGAGGGTGAAGAGTCGACGCACGGTCATTCGGCCGTCGGCAGCCAACTCCTCTACTGTGCCGTCGGCGCGGTACCCGACTTTGGTCGACACCGTGATCGAGGCGGGGTTGTCCGTGAACGCCGACGACACGACGCTGCGTGCGCCCAAAGAGTCGAATGCGAATGCGCAGATTGCCTGTCGGGCAAGAGTGCCGATGCCCCGGCCTTGGAACCCGCGCCCGATCCACGAGCCGGTTTCACCGGTACGACTTTTGGGAAAGTCCGTCGCGGCGAACGCCTGGCAGCCGACAATTTCTCCGTCGACGACAATGGCTGTTTCGAATTTCCAGTCGGCCGTGGTCATCGCTCCGCGGACCGACCAGTGGTATTGGATGAATCTTCGCGACACTTCGGTGGGAGTGCCCACCGTCCAGGGGACGAGAAACGGCATCTGTTCGGCAGGGTGAATGCCGGCTCGGACCAGCGCAGCGAGTTCGGGGAAATGGTCGTCGCGCACAGGGACCAAGGTGACGGGCCCACACGTGATCGTGACTCCGTACGGAGGCCAGATCTCTGTCAGTGGACCAACCATCGTCTTCAGGCTTTCGTTCGTGTACGAATCGGTTCACAGTCTGGCATGCCCGGCCCGTCCGAGTGAGCGACTTCTGGTCATCGAGATTCTTTTGCCCTCGCGGTACGGAGTCGTGACATTAGTGTGTGGACGGTGACTACAGACAAACCGGTACGTCTTCGTGAAGGTAGATCGCCTGACAGGCTTTCGCGCGGCGTGGTGGCCGGATACGCAGCGGGAAGTGTCGGCACGGGTGGATTCGGCGTGCTTCCAGGTCTGGTACTGGCGTACTACCTGACCGATACGCTCGGCGTGGCCGCGGCGCTCGCGTCGCTTGTGGTCATTGTCCCGAAAATCGCCGACGTTCTGATCGATCCGCTGATCGGGTCGATCAGCGATCGAAGCTCTCATCGAACTGGTACGCGAGTGCCACTCATGCTCGCAGGCGCTCTGGGACTGCCGTTGCTCTTCATTCTCACGTTCTCAGCCCCCGTGTCTGCGGGCCCCGGAGTCGGGGCGTTGTGGGTGCTCGTCTTCTTCCTGCTCGCGGCGAGTGCGTACAGCCTCTTTCAGGTTCCGTACATCGCGTTGCCGACCGAGTTGACCGGCGATTACCACGAACGCACTCGTTTGGTATCGGTTCGAATTGCGGTGTTGGCCCTGACAATTCTGGTCATCGGCGCTGGTGGACCGGAACTTCGCGACGCTGCCGGGGGCGGAGCACGCGGTTATCTGGTCATGGCCATCGGGGTGTCGGCGCTGATGTGTGGGGCAATGATCTGGGCAGTTCGCGGAGCGGCGCGCCACACGGTGACTCACGCGGACGCGCCGGTCGGCTCGTTGCTCTCGCAGTACCGGGACGGGTTCGACGCGATACGACGTACCCGCGCGTTCCGATTGCTGGTCATCGTCTTTGTGCTCCAAGCACTTGCCACCGCTGTGATGTTGGCGGGTGCGCAATATCTGGCGACCTATGTGATGGGCAGCGAAGGCGCGCTCACCGGTCTGTTCGTTGCACTCGTCGGACCAGCTCTCGTCGTCATGCCGCTGTGGTACCGGTTCTCGCATCGGTACGGAAAGCTTCGCGGTTACGTCGTGTCCTCGGTTCTGTTTGTCGTCGCGACGGCGTTGTTGACCCTTGCGGCTGTCAACGCCGGTTCGTGGATCTACGGTGCCGTCGCCCTTGCCGGCGTCGGATATGCCGGCATGCAGGTTTTCCCGTTGGCGATGCTTCCTGACGTCATCGAGGACGACGCGCGAATCGGTGGACGCCAACGTGGTGGTTCGCTCAGTGGTATCTGGACAGCCTCGGAAACCGCAGGCCTTGCCCTGGGGCCTGCGGTGTTCTTGGGTGTACTCGCGGTGACCGGCTTCGTTTCGAAAACTGCGGGCGAAACTGTCGTGCAACCGGAATCAGCGCTGACCGGAATAGCCCTTGGCTTCTCGGTCGTCCCGGCGATCCTGGTTGCGATCAGCCTGGTCGTACTGCGGAACTACCGCACCGAACAAGAATCCACTCACGAGAACGTAGGTGAACGATGAGTTCCACTCAGGCCGAGGAACTTCAGGGCAAGATCGTCGAGAGCACGAACCTCGAGAAGAGGGCGGCCGACATCTTGACTCGGCTGCGTTCGCTTCGTGAGCAGGACGCCCCGACGCACGGAGGCCGGGTTCTGTCGTACGTGTACGACAGCGGTCTCGCAGCCCTCGACGAGTTGGCAGCGGACGCAGCTCGATTGGTTCAGCCGGTCAACGGTCTCGACCCGACGGTGTTCCCGTCCACGGCGGTGATGGAGCGTGAGTTGGTTGCGTTCGCTCGCGAGTTCCTCCATGGAGCTTCAGACCCAGCCGCAGATACCGATACAGACACAGACACCGGAGGCGTAGTCGTCGGAAATGTCACCAGCGGCGGAACGGAGAGTTGTGTGTTGGCCGTCAAGGCAGCTCGCGACTTCCGCGGGCTCCCGCCGGGTGAGGGTTCGCTGGTTCTTCCGACCACCGCGCACGCCGCTTTCCACAAGGCAGCGCACCTACTCGGACTGGAGCTCGTCCTGGTACCCGTAGATCCCACGTCGGGGCGCGTGGGCGCACACGATATTGCGACGGCAGTTCGGAAGGACACGGTTCTGATCGTCGTCTCGGCGCCCAATTACCCGTTCGCGGCGCTCGACCCGATCGCCGACGTCGCGGAAGTTGCTCGTGCACATTCGATTCCATTACATGTCGACGCCTGCATCGGTGGGCTTGCGTTGCCGTGGTGGGGTGATCTGCCGCCCTGGGATTTCCAGGTGCCCGGTGTCACCAGCATGTCGGTCGACTTCCACAAGTACGGATACTCACCCAAGGGCGTCTCGGTCTTGCTGCACCGCGGGCGTGACCTGCATCGCAAGCAGTATTTCGGGCTCACGGATTGGCCGGGGTATCCGGTGGTCAATCCCACTCTTCTCGGTTCCAAATCCGTTGCTGCACTGGCCGGAGCGTGGGCGATTTCGCAAGTTCTCGGGCAATCCGGGTACGCCGAACTGGTGTCCCGGGCGCAGCGGGCCAACCGTGCGCTGATCGAGACGGTCCAGAGCATCGACGGGCTTCGCGTCGTGGGCTCGCCGGTGGGGCCGCTGTTCGCGGTCGCCACCGATGGTTCGGTGCCCCTCGAACGTCGAGTCGATCCGCATCGCTGGGTAAGCGCTGTCGGTGCCCGCGGCTTCGTCCTTCAAGGGCAGCCGGCGTCGACGCAACCTGACGGAACTGTATTGCCTCGAACAACCCACCTCACCGTCACCCCGGTGACCGAGTCGGTGCTCGGCGAGTTGACCAATGCGCTCGTCCTCGGTGCCGACGACGTTCGCGGCTCGGCGGCAGCCGAGGCGCCGCCGGCCCTGGCAGAATTGGCCGGAGCATTCGAACGTGGCGATGTCACCGTCGCCGATGTTCTCGCGTTGCCAAGTGACGCTGTCGCGGCAGCTTTGAGGTCGGCGGGGCTGGATCCTCGGGGTTCTGCTGATTCGCCCTTGGACATGGCGGCCGTCCTCGCGGCAGTGGAATCGCTGCCACGCGAGGTAACCAAGCGGTTGTTGGTGGAGTTTCTCGCCGGACTGGTGGAGCCCTGATTTCAGCGAGGTATGCCGAAACCGCGATGAGCACTGCCCAAAACTCGGACAAATGGCGCGAAAGATTCGCGAATCGGGCGTAAGTTTTCTGTCATCGGCTAACCATCTTTGTCGGAGGGGTTGATCTGTGACTGGTGCCGCGACCAAAATTTTGACGGTTTTCGAGGAAGTGATCGGGGTTCCGCTTCCGGTTCGCGTGCGATGTTGGGACGGTTCGGAGGCAGGTCCGCCGGACGCCGCTGCGCGGGTACATTTCCGGAATCGGCGTGCCCTACGTCGAGTCCTGTACTCTCCCAACGAATTGGGGCTGGCGAGGGCATACGTGTCCGGCGATCTGGACGTAGACGGCGATATCTTTGCGCTCCTCGATGTCCCGGATCTGGTCACGCGGCTCGGTGAGAATCGTTTGTCGGCGTTGCCGTTGCGCTCGCTGGTGCGCGCCGCCGGTACTTTCGCCGGCTTGGGGGCGGTGGGTCCACCGCCATCGCCTCCGTCGATCGAGATGCGTCGTAAGCGAGGCAAGCGGCACAGTAAATCACGCGATTCGGCCACGGTCTCCCATCACTACGACGTCGGGAACCGCTTCTACGAAATGTTTCTCGGGCCGAGCATGGTCTATTCGTGCGGGTACTGGCCGGAAGGGGTCGAATCCCTCGAAGCTGCTCAGTACGCGAAGCTGGATCTGATTTGCCGCAAGCTCGATCTGAAGCCGGGAATGCGACTGCTCGACGTCGGTTGTGGCTGGGGATCGATGGCACTACACGCTGCCCAGAACTACGGCGTCGACGTCGTCGGAGTGTCACTGAGCAACGAGCAGGTCGAGTACGCCAAGGGACGAGTTGCCGACGCGGGTTTGGCCGATCGTATCGAGATTCGGGTGCAGGACTATCGCGACGTCGACGACGGCCCGTACGACGCGATTTCGAGCATCGGCATGTCCGAGCATGTGGGCCTGGCCAATTTGCCGGTGTACACGGCAAAACTCTACGACCTGCTCGTGCCGCAGGGTCGTCTGCTCAATCACGCCATCGCGGCGGTGAAGTCTTTGTCGGACAACGTCGATGACGGACGCAGTTTCATCGACAGGTACATCTTCCCGGACGGTGAGATCCTTCCGCTGAGCAAAACCATTGATGCGCTCGAACTTTCAGGCTTCGAGACGCGTGACAGCGAGGCGTTGCGCGAGCATTACGCCTTGACACTGCGCGCGTGGGTACAGAACCTTCGCGAGAACTGGGACGCATCGGTCCTACAGGTCGGTGCTCCCCGCGTGCGTACCTGGTTGCTGTATCTCGCTGCCAGTGCCCTGGGTTTCGAGGAGCCGCACAGGCTTACGATTCATCAGGTCCTGGCCGTGAAACCAGGGGATCGGGGGGCCAGTGGCATGGCCCGCTCGCGTAGCAGTTGGTATCGATCGATTGAAGTCCCGCAGATCGAAACCGGTCCGCGCGTCGACTGAGGCCTATACGTTGGATTTCCATGAGCACCCGGAAGGTTGTCCTCGCGGCACTGAAGGTTTCGGCCGTTGCGGTATCGGCGCTGTTGTCGACCTCGCTACTGTTCACACCGGTATCGAACGCCGAACCTGTGAACGATTTCTACGACGCGATTCCGGGCGACGTCGGTGATCCGGGTTCGGTGATTCGGACGGAACCGCTGCCGCTGGCCGGTGCCGTTGGCGGAGTGCCTGGTGTGGGGACCCGGATCCTGTATTCGAGTACCGACACCCACGGATCCAATGTTGCTGTGTCGGGCTCGTACCTGGAGCCGGCCGCCCCGTGGTCAGGCGCGGGCCCGCGCCCGACGGTCGTGATCGGTCCGGGCACTCAGGGCCAAGGTGATCAGTGCGCGCCGTCGAGGATGTTCCCCACTGCCGGTCAACTCCGCCTGGCGGAACCCGGGAATCCGTCGAACTACGGTGCCGGTGTGGACAGTGTCGGTGTCAACTACGAGTCCGCATTTGCTTTCGCATTCCTAGCCCAGGGCGTTCGCGTGTTTGTCACCGACTACATCGGACTCGGAACACCCGGCATCCATACCTACGTCAATCGCGCCGAGGAAGCCCATGCGATGTTGGACGGTGCACGCGCTGCCCGAGCCTTGGCGAAGGCAGGAGAGGACGATCCGATAGCGCTGTGGGGCCATTCGCAGGGCGGCGGCGCCACTGCCGCTGCAACCGAACTGGCACCCGAATACGCGCCTGAGTTGAATCTGGTCGGGAGTTACGCGAGCGCGCCCCCGGCAGACCTGGCAAGCGTTCTGCGTCATATCGACGGTACCGGCCTGATGGCCGCGATCGGCTACACGATCAACGGCGTCCTCGACCGATATCCCGCTGCCCGAGAGCCGATCGAATCTCGACTCAACGACTACGGCCGGTCCGTGCTCGCCGACGTCGCCGGGCAATGCCTCATCGATTCCCGAACCAAGTACGGGAAGCAGTCGACGGCGTCGTGGACCACGGACGGCCGGCCACTTGCCGACGTGGTGGAATCGGTACCGGAGATCCAGCAGGTGATCGAGGAACAACGCATCGGGCGGCGAACCCCGGCCTCGCCGATTCTGGTCAACGGAGCGCTCAACGACGATTTCATCCCGTACGAGCAAACCCGGCGCCTGGTTCAGGACTGGTGCGCGCGCGGGGCCGAGGCGACGTTGTTCACCGACACCCTGCCTGCAGTGAATCCGGGGAGCGGTAACAATCACCTCGCGCCGGCCGTAGCGGACTTCGGTGTCGGATTGCAGTACGTGCTGGACAGATTCAACGGCAAGCCTTTGGTCGACACCTGCAACGCCTGACACGCCTGCTTCTCGATTACCTTGCGGCGTAACCACCGTCTCATTGCGAACGGTGGTTGACTGAGCCCGTGAACGATCGATCGCATGACCTTCCGATCAACCCGGTTCCGCGGAGTGAGCTGGGTGCCGGGCCAGCGCTGAGAGTGTCGACAGGTCTGGTGCTCGGTGTCGCTGCAGGCGTCGTCACGGCGTTGGTCGGCTACCCCCGGTTCGCTTTCCTGATCGGCTGGGATGTCGCGGCGATGGTGTTCACGGTGTGGACGTGGATTCTGGTCTGGCCCTTCGATGCGACGCTCACCGCGAGCCACGCAACGCGGGAAGAACCGGCTCGCAACGTCGCACACCTGCTGATTCTCGGCGCTGCCGTCGCGAGCCTGGTCGGTATCGCGTTCCTGCTCTTGGCGGCACCCGACGGACATCACTACCAAGTCGTGGCGGCATCGGTTGCAGTCGGTAGTGTCGTGATCTCGTGGCTGGCGGTCCACACGCTCTTCGCCCTCGGCTATGCGCGGCTGTACTACTCGGGCCCCGACGGCGGAATCGATTTCAATCAGGAAGAACCGCCGCGGTACAGCGATTTCGCCTACGTGGCCTACACAGTCGGGATGAGCTTCGCGATTTCCGACACCAACTTGAAGTCGTCGGACATGCGCGCGATGGCGCTCGGCCACGCATTGCTCTCGTACCTGTTCGGTTCGGTGATCGTGGCGTCCGTCGTAAACTTGATTGCAGGCCTGTGACCGATCAAGCCGCTGCACGTCCGATGCTCGAGAGGAAGCCGGCGGCTCCGAAGAACAGGCCGGCGAACACTCGATTGGTGGTTCTCTGCTGTTTGGGGGATCGCATCAAGGTGAGCACCCGTGCGGCCAGCCCGGTGTATCCGGTCATCACGATCACGTCGACTGCGCACATCGTGGCGGCGATGATCAGATACTGCGGAAGCAGCGGTGCCGACGGGTCCAGGAATTGTGGGAGCACTGCGAGCATGAAAACGACAGCCTTCGGGTTGCTCGCGTTCACGAGAAAACCGCGAAGCATCATCATCGGGCCGGAACTGCTCGCGGTTGCCTCGTCGGTCTCCACCTCGGTGGGCGCCGATCGCCACTGCCTGATTCCCAGGTAGACGAGGTATGCCACACCGAACCACTTGATCAAGGAAAAGGCCACGGTCGAACTGGCGAGAATTGCACCGACCCCGGCCGCGACAATTCCGATCTGCAGCAGCAATCCCAACTGCAGCCCGAAGATGTTCCAGTATCCGCGCCGCAAGCCGTAGGCAAGCCCTGACGACATCGACGCAATGGCGCCGGCCCCCGGTGACAGGCTGATCACCCAACTTGCTCCGAAGAACGCCAACCAGACGTGCCAACTCATGTCGAAAGTCCTTTGATCGGGAAATACTCCCGACAACCAGCACGCACGGGATCAGAAAAGTGTAGACGGACTGTCCTGCTCACTGCTCGCGACAGTGCAATGATCGGGAGATGACGTCGTATCCCGTACTCGACCTGACACCCGACGAATTACTGACCACAACGCGGACCGTTCGAAAGCGTCTGGATCTGACCCGTCCCGTGCCGTTGGACCTGGTGAAGGAATGCCTCCAGATCGCCCTGCAGGCGCCCTCCGGTTCGAATCGCCAGGGGTGGCAGTGGATGGTGGTGACCGATCCGGCACTGCGTGCAGCAGTCGGGCAGATCTACAAGGAAGTCACCGACGAGTACCTTGCTTCTCACGGTTCGGCGGCAAAACTCTTCGCCGATGATCCCGATCGCGCGCCGATCCAACAGCGAGTAGGCACCAGCGTCGCGTGGCTCGGTGAGCACATGGGCGAGGTGCCGGTTCTTCTCATTCCGTGCATCAAGGCGGGTAAGACGTTGCCGGAGGGGAACCAGGCCGGTCTGTGGGGTTCTCTACTCCCGGCCGCGTGGAGTTACGCTCTGGCCGCACGGGCACGTGGACTCGGTACGGCGTGGACGACATTGCACCTGCAGCGTGAAGCGGAAGTTGCCGAGCTGCTGGGTATTCCGGCCGGATTCCATCAGGCGGCGCTTATCCCGACGGCGTACTTCACCGGCGAGACGTTCAAACCCGCCGCCCGTGAACCGGTCGACAACGTGCTGCACGTGGACCGATGGTGAGCCTGATCTACTCGGCGATCTGCTCGATCGACGGGTATGTGGCTGATGAGCAGGGGAACTTCGACTGGGCGGTTCCCGACGCGCAGGTCCATTCGTTCGTCAACGAGCTCGAGAGGGGAGTCGGCACGTACCTGCTCGGGCGCCGGATGTACGAGACGATGATTCCCTGGGAGACAATGATTCCCTGGGAGACAACGGCACACGAGGACCTTCAAGGTACTTCCGCATCGGTAGGTTCTTCGGTGCCGGACGAGTTTGCCGGAATCGAGGCGGCGACAGTCGAGTTCGCTCAGATCTGGGGTGGCATCGAAAAAATTGTGTACTCCACGACGCTGAACGAGGTATCGACGGCGCGCACAACGATTTCCCGGGACTTCGACGCCGACGCCGTTCGTGCGCTCGAGAGCGAAGCGGTACAAGATATCTCGATCGGCGGGCCGACGATCGCTGCAAGTGCATTCGCGGCGGGGCTGGTCGACGAATGCCGACTGTTCGTCTGCCCGGTCAGCGTAGGAGGCGGATTGCCTGCCCTTCCGCGCGGGCGACTGGACCTGCAGCTGCTCGAAGAGAAAACCTTCGACGGCGGCGTCATCTATCTGCGGTATGCCGTCCGCTAAGCCGCGATCATCACCGCCGTGACTACTGCGAGTAGAGCGATGTAGGCGGCGGCATGGATCCGGTCCGGGATGGCGCCGACAATTCGCCGGCTCAGTGCAATCGCAGGTAGAGAGCCGGCCAGTAACGCGCAAACGGCGAGAAGGTCGATTGCGCCGACCCTGCCCGCTGACAGATCCGAGGCGGTGCTGTGCCCTGATGAGGCCGCGTACACCGCAGTCGCGACGACGGCGACAGGCAAGCTCAACGGGTTGGCGCTCGCGGCGGCGTCGGCCATCGGAACTCCGCCGCGACGCATCATCGGAACCGTCATGACGCTCCCGCCGACTCCGAGGAAACTTGCGACGGCGCCGATGCCTATCCCGATAGCGCGGACGCCGTGACGGTCAAGATGTTCTCGAGGTTCAGGTGGTGTCAGAAACCCTTGTCGCAGAAGGCTGTCGAGGATTGTGACCACGAGGTAGAGGACGAACAGAATCCGAACGGCGCCGTCGTCGACGTGACCTGCCGCAACCGCTCCGAGGCCTGCTCCGGCTGCGACGGGGCCGATCAGTGGTCTGATGTACTCCGCCCGAAGCCGTCCTGACTTCCTGAATGCGATTGTGGCACTGAGTGAATTGACCACCATCACTGCCGCCGAGGATGCGACGGCGACATGCATCGGATCGATGACGTCCGCCCGAAGTGTGGATGCAGCGTAAACGACTGGGACGGTGACAAACCCGCCACCGAATCCGAACAGAACGGTAGTGACTCCGGTCAAGGCGCCGAAAGCGAGAAGGATGAGGGCGTAGTGAAGCACTTGATGAACGGTAGCGATTTCTCCGCTGGCGCACATTCGAAGGTTCGCCACGTTCCATTGTCAATCAGACACGGACTCGGTAGGTTCCTCCGGTGCGCAACATCTCGATCAACGACGTCGATCACTCACCTCGCGGTGTTCTCGCAATCGGAACCGACTACCCACCAGGTCACGTGCTGGCCGCCCACAAACATCGACGAGCCCAGTTTCTCTTCGCTGTGAACGGTGCGATGAACGTCGAAACCGATGACGGTGAGTGGACGGTTCTGCCGTCCAATGCGGTCATGATTCCCGCCGGTGTCGCTCATGCAGTGACGATGGACGGTGTCAGCACGCGAAGCCTCTACATCGAACCGTCCGCAGCGCCGTGGTTCCCGGTCAGGTGCCGAGTCGTCGCGGTGTCGTCGCTCCTGCGTGAGCTGCTCGTCGCTGCAGTCGACATGGATGTCGAGCTGAACGTGGAGGACGACTTCCCCGCACACGGACGCGGCGCCGCGGTATTTCAGCTGATCCTGCACGAACTTCGCGATCTTGCGCCCCTACCTGTGGAACTCCCGCTGCCTCGGCACCCGCGATTGCGGGCGTTGTGCACGCGGTATCTCGCCGGCCCGTCGATCCACGACTCGCCCACGCGGTGGGCCGAGCAACTCCACATCAGTGAACGAACACTGCACCGCTTGCTGATCTCGGAAACGGGGATGAGCGCGTCGTCGTGGATGCAGCGTGCCTGCATTCTTCACGCGCTGCCGAAACTCTCTGCCGGTGCCAGTGTGACAGCCGTTGCGTCTGAACTCGGATACTCGACGCCGGCTGCCTTCGCAGCGATGTGCACCCGAGTTTCGGGTGCACCGCCCAGTAGCTATCGGGCGCGCGTCAGGACACAGACACCGGGATGATGTGGGCGACGACGTCGTGGATGAGACCGTCACGGACTTCGAAGGTTTCACGAATCTCCACGGTCATGAGGCGAGTGCCACCGATTCCCGCGTCGAGCAGATAGGTGGTCGAGACGATGTCCCCGGCTTCCGACATCTCGAGGTCTCGTACGCCCTGGATAACGCGGTATTGGATACCGTTTTCGAGGTCGGCGGACATCTGTGGTCCGGAGAACCCCGTCTTGAGTCCGGCTTCGACGCGCGTCGCATCCGGGGCGAAATGAACATCGGAAACGTCATGGGAGACCAGGGCGTCGATGTAGGCGCGTGCCTGCGCCTCGCGGGGTGAATCGGCCGGGTTGGGGGCTGCTGTCGCAGCGCCTCCGGCAACCAGGATCAGGGCAGCCGTGGCAGCGGCAGTTCCGGCGATATTTCGCAGTGTTCGCATGGGACATCCTAACGACGAGGTGTGGAGGAATTTCGGAAAACGGCCGTCATCGAGTAGCCGTACAGCTGCGGGGAGGATCGACGAGCGAGCAGAAAGCCGGGGCCATGACGGGCACGTAGTCGGCCCCGACGCCGTTCTCGTGAATGATCCGGCGGTAGGCGTCGACGCCGTCGGTCGGGATTCGCGCCGCAGTGGGATCGCCGAGAACATCGACCGTGTAGAGGCCGAATCGAGGTCGGTACGAACCCCATTCGTAGTTGTCGGTGATGGACCAGTAGTTGTAGCCGATCACGTCGGCACCGTCTTCTCGGGCGCGTTCCATCCAATAGATGTGATCGCGTAAGTGATTCGCGCGTGTGTAACCGTCGGCGCGCGGCGCTCCATTGTCGGTGGGCATGCCGTTCTCGACGATGTAGAGGGGGAGTTCTGGATACTTGCCCGAGTACCGCATCAATGCGTCGTAGAGGCCTTCGGGTTGTGGTGTGACGTTGTAGAACTCGTCGAGTGCGGCGTACGCGGCAGTCGGATTGTTCAGGGCCACACCGTAGTAGTAGTCGATCCCGAGAAAGTCGAGCTTGTCGCGCACCCGATCCGTGAATACCGAATCGATCGCCTCGGACACGCCGGGAATGAAGGAGAAATTACTGCTCGCGCGGGCACCGGGATCGAGAACATGGATGCGGTCGTAGATCGCCCGGTGGACTCGGACCAATGAATCGAACATCGACGGTGCCTGGGTGAGTGCGATTCCGCCGTAGGTCAATTCACGCTGAACATACACAGTCGGCTCGTTGATCGTGATCCACAGCGCTCCGATTCCGGAGTACCGCTCGACTACCTTCTCTGCGTTGACCAGCCAATCGGCTTCCGTCTTCGGATTTGTCCAGCCGCCTTGATCGACAACCCATCCCGGATACACCCAGTGGTCGAGCGTGATCATCGGAGTCATGCCCCGCGCGCGGATGTGAGCTACCACGTCGTCGTAGTACGCGAATTCGGCCTCGTTCCAGCTCCCGGCGGCGGGCTGAACTCGCGCCCACTCGACGCCGAATCGGAAAACCTTCGATCCCAGATCGGCCGCCTGGTCGATGTCCTCGGCGTAGCGATGCCGGAAGTCGACCGAATCACCGATTTTGTCGTGGGTTCGTCCGGAATCGGAGTATCGAGACCAGTTGCTGTCCGGCGACGAACCTTCCGATTGGAATCCGGAGGTGGCAACGCCCCAGAGGAAGTCATCCGGTACCTCCGCCGAGGCGCGAGTGGGAAAGGCGAGCGCCCCGAGCAGGCACGTCAGTGCCATGAGTGCAGGCGTAACAGACCGTGACAGGGCTCCCATGCCTGGGAGACTAAGTCATACAAGTGTCCAGTCGCAGGCGTTTCGTCCGATCCGCCCGCGACTGGACCGTGTCACTCAGTGACCCATCCGCTCAGAAATTCCGCTCAGAAAACCATGGTCATCGATCCCGGATTCCACGTCCCGGAGCGCTGAACGGTCGCTTCGTCGACCTGGGCAGGCACTGCACTCGGATCGATCGGTGTGTACTTCTCGATCGAACCCCAATCGCGAGCCCAGTCGTTGTCGAGATACGACGGAATGGTCTGAGCGGTCAGGAGCAGATCGATCCACCCCAACGGTCCACCGCCGTAGTGGTCCTGCCAGGCACTGGTCACGAGCGCGCCGGAATGGTCGGGAAGGATCCGATACTCGGGGACCTCGGCGATACCGACCCGATGATCGAAGGGGCGTTGGCACGGGAATGCCAGTCCGACAGCCCAATCCAGCATGACGGGCGCCTGTGAACCGACGACGTCGTTGAGCTTCTGGGTCTTCGGAACCCGCGGCGGGGTGACGGCCACCCATTGGTCGGGCTTGCTGTCGTAGTCGCTGACGACAAGTCGAATGCTGTTGGCTTCGACGGGAATCTGGTCCAGCGGCACACGCAGGTTCCGCCACGACGGTGCCGGACCGATGTCGAGGGGCGCGATCTTTCCGAGTGTTTCCACAGCGTCTGTTTCGGCATCGTCGACGCCACGCGCTGTTCCGTATTCGACCTCGACGTTCTGGCCGTAGGTGACGATTCCGTCCTTGTCGACCGACCGAACACGACCAGCGGTTGCAATCGAGATGATGTCTCCGCGTGTGGCGTTCTCGCCCACGTCGGGGAGTTGGTACCAGTCGCTGGTCAGAGTGCCGGGGGAGGGCTGACCGTAACTACCCATGACGGGTGTTGTCGCCGGGTCGAGACCGAACGGTAACGCGACCGAACTGCCGTTGACCCCGGTCTGTCCGGCGCCTCCGCCGGTTCCGGCCGAGTTACCGGCGGTGTCCTCGGAGGTGTCGACGGTGTTCGCGCCGCCGGTAGCCGTGGCTTCCTTGTCTGCTCGAAGGTCGGAGGCGACGCCATTCGGATCGAATCCTGTAGCCCCACCGGCGGAGAGTGCTGTGGCGACGCTGCCCGAGAGGGGCGTCAGCATCGAGGCGTTCGGATCGGTCTCGAGCAGAACGTCGTTGGCGAGTCCGCAGTGTTGGCCGAGAACGGCGTCGACGTTTGCACGGCCCACCGAATAGGCCGGGTACTGGGTGACCGCGCCCTTGGCCATGGACAGCACCTCGAAGAGGACCATGGCACCTGCGGCAATCGTCAGTGGCGAGATGGCAAGCAGTCGAGCGTGCTTCGCGGACGGTTCCTTCCCAGCGGTGTACGGCTCACGGAAGAAGTACCACGCGGCGACGCCGAGCATCAGCACCGTCAGCCCGAGGAGGACGGTGCTCGCGCCGAGTCCGCTGATCGACACCGGCTTGTCAAACCACGGAACGCTGTAGCTGGACACGTAGTAATAGCTGTTGCTGCCGGTGAATGCGACGGCCAGGAGAAACAGTACGGCTGCCGCGAAGAGGGCCCGATTGCGCGGCGAGCGCAGGAGTTTTGTACCCACGGCGACCGCCGTCATCATCGCCAGAACGGCGGTGAGTCCGGCAAAGATTCCGAAGTGGTGCGTCCACTTGGTCGGCGAGAACATCAGCAGTGGCAGTGCGCCGATCGTCAGCCCCACGACGCGGCGTGACGGACCGGCGGCCAAACCGGGAATCCGGCCGCCCTTGCGCAGCATCATCGCGGTGCAGACGCCAAGGCACAGAACCATGACGAACACACCGAATCTGCGAGTCAGAGAACCGTCGACGGAGATGTTGAAGAGGTATTGATAACGGAGGTACTCGTCGAACCAGGGCTGGTTCGGTGAGATCGAGTGGACGCGTTGCATCTCGACGACGGCGGCGAGGCTCTGATCGCCGAGCGCGGGGATGAGGATCGACAGTCCGGCAGCCAGCAATGGTCCGACAGCCGCGACGTAACCGGTGGTGCGGGCACGTTCGATGATGATGCGCATGATCGGGCGGATTCCGGCGATCAGTGCGGCGAAGCAGATGAGGCCGGAAGGCCCGGCGGTCAAGGTGAATCCGGCGATCAGAATCGCGACTGCGACCGGCAGAAGTCGTCTCGTCGCGACTGCGCGTTCGATCGAGCACCACGTCAGCAGGACGCCGAGAGCAACGATCGGTTCGGGGCGCAGTCCGTTGTTGAACGGAAGCCAGAACGCGAGGAAGACAAGCGCGCCGGTCCACAGGGCGAGCCGGTTTCCGCGAATTGCGGCTCCCAGTCGAGGCGCGACCTCGCGGCTGATGACGAGCCAGGTGATGATGCCTGCCAACAGAGCAGGCAGACGAACCCAGGGGCTTGCAGTGCTGACGTGCGCCAGGAGTCCGAGGATGTTGTAGTACGGCGTTCCGAACGGGGTCTCGGGGACCGCGAACCACCGGAAATAGTTGGACATGTAGCCCGATTGCTCGGAGGCCCTGGCCATCGTGAACTGGTAGCCGTCATCGGTGGTGGTAGCGCCGATGAAGTGCCAGAGCACCAGAGTTCCGACGACGACGCCGTCGAGGACGGTGAACTTCCACCATCGGGCGGGCAGAAATTTGCGTGTGCCCCGGCCGTCGCGGTTGTCGAGGCGGTGCAGCGCGAAGAGGGACACGACAGCCGTGAGTGCCCCGAGAATCATGGCGAGAGTCTTGATCACCGACGGGCTCGACGTGAAGCGAGAGTCCGCCTCGATCGAGACGTTCAAACCGGCTGATGCCGAATCGAGGTCGCTGAAGACGCCGACTACCTGTGGTCGGCTGTCGCCCTCGATGACGCGCGGTTCGGAACCGGTGGCGCTGAAGGTGGTTCGGGTCGGCTCGGCGGCGAGCGTGAGTGCGCATCCAGTTTGCAGATCAGCAACGGGTGTCGAGAGCAGCACTTGATCGCGCAGGACAACGTCGACCCGAGCGGGAGCGTCGGCGGATTCGGGGGAGACAGTGGCAACAAATCCGTAGCGGCGCGCATCGGCGGCACCCGGGGGAGCCGTCGAGACGAGTGTTCCGCCGGTGGCGGCCAACTCGCTGATCGACGCGCACGGGATCGATGCCTCCATGCGCAGCGGTGTGTACGAGACCAATGGCGCCTCGACGCTTTTCGTCGACCCGGCGTGCGGCCAGTTGACGACGGCTGTGTCCTGCTCGATCGGCAGGAACGGCACTGATCCGCACAAAACTATGCCGAGGATCGATGCGACAATCGCAACGATCCGTGCTCGGTTCGGTCCGCTGGATCGCTGAGGGGTCGGCAAGGCCGGAGGTGCGGTCGTGGCCACGTCACTGTCTGTCACGACTTTGGACCCTAGCTGTGCGTGACGTGTTTGTTATAAAAGCGCGAGTAATGGGATGGTCGTGTTCCCGGTGCCGTTCCGCGGTGCGGGGGTTGTCGGCGATCGAGGCGGGGGTGCTGTGCACGAAGTTCACGAGTCCATTTCGTTGAGCCCACTTCTGCGGCGTTCGACGGCCGCATTGTGCGTCGTCCTCGGAATTGTCCTGGTGATTGTCTGCGGGTTCGCGGCGATCGTGGAACACGACCCGGCGGGCTACGTCGGCGCCGTGTTGTCCGCGGTCCTGTCCTTCGGGTTGGCCGCGTACATGTGGAAGGTGCGCGTGATCATCACCACAGACGTCGAACGAGTGTCGATCGCGCTGTCTCCGGGGCTGCGTCAGGTATTTCGGTGGGACGAAGTTGTGTCTGCAACTGCAGTACATATCGGGATGGGCTCCGGAATCGGTTATCGAATGACCGGCCCAGGTATGCGGGTAATTCTCGCGTCACCCGGCGCCGGGGTCCGCTTTCGTCTGCACGACGGACGCGAAATCTCGGTGGCGACCGACCGAAGGGACGAGCTGATCGAACTCGCCCGGCGGCGGGCGCCGGACCTGCAGTGAGCGTCGCAGGTGGACCGGTGAAAAATGGGGTGCGCCTATCCTGGATAATTGACATCAGTTCTGTATTTCAGGCGCGTTGTTCAGGCCTGTAATGCCGGACCGGTTTGCTGCCGCTTGCACAGGCACCCCGTTTGCGTACGAGAGGAACTCTCATGCTTGCCCGCACCGACCTGCGTGGTCGTACCCCATCCACGGCCGAACTTCGCGCCGCGCTTCCCCGAGGTGGAGTGGATGTGGACGCGGTGCTGCATCAGGTTCGCCCGATGGTCGAAGCTGTTCGTGATCGCGGGGCAGAAGCCGCCCTCGAGTTCGGCGAGAAGTTCGACGGCGTTCGTCCGGCTTCGGTTCGTGTACCCGCAGCCGAGCTCGAGCGCGCACTTCGTGAACTCGACCCCGCAGTCAAGGAAGCCCTCGAGGTTGCGATCGAGCGCACCCGCAAGGTGCACGCCGATCAGCGTCGCAAGGACACCGTCACCGAGGTCGTTCCGGGTGGCACGGTCACCGAGCGTTGGGTGCCGGTCGAGCGCGTCGGGCTGTACGTACCCGGCGGCAATGCCGTGTACCCGTCGAGCGTTGCCATGAACGTCGTGCCGGCTCAGACGGCCGGCGTCGGGTCGCTTGTTGTCGCCTCGCCGCCCCAAGCCGACTTCGGCGGATTGCCGCACCCGACCATTCTTGCCGCCGCAGCCATGCTCGGCGTCGACGAGGTGTGGGCCGTCGGCGGCGGGCAGGGCGTCGCCCTCCTTACCTACGGCGGAACCGACACCGATGGAACCGAGCTTGTCCCGGTCGACCTCATCACCGGTCCCGGCAACATTTATGTCACTGCGGCCAAGCGTCTGTGCCGCGGACTGGTCGGCATCGACGCAGAAGCCGGTCCCACCGAGATCGCGATCCTCGCCGACCACACCGCTGACCCGGTCCACGTTGCTGCCGACCTCATCAGTCAGGCCGAGCACGACGTGATGGCCGCCAGCGTTCTTGTCACGACCAGCGTCGAATTGGCCGACGCGGTCGACAAGGCTCTGGCTGCGCAGCTCGAGATCACCAAGCACCGCGAACGCGTCACCACGGCACTGACCGGCAGCCAGTCGGGCACGGTGCTGGTTTCTGATGTTTCCGCTGGTCTGCGCGTCGTCAACGCTTATGCGGCCGAGCACCTCGAGATTCAGACCGAGGACGCAACCGGTGTCGCAGCTCAGGTCACCAGCGCTGGTGCCGTGTTCGTCGGCCCGTGGGCGCCGGTCAGCCTCGGCGACTACTGCGCCGGCTCCAACCACGTTCTGCCGACGGCCGGGTGTGCACGTCACTCCTCCGGTCTGAGCGTGCAGACCTTCTTGCGTGGGATCCACGTGATCGACTACTCCGAGTCGGCTCTGAAAGACGTTGCCGGACACGTCATCACGCTCGCCAACGCGGAGGACCTGCCCGCTCACGGCGAGGCTGTGCGTCTGCGATTCGAGGCTCTGCGATGAGTAGTGCTCCTGGAGAATCGATTACGGTCGACGCCCTTCCGATTCGCGAGAACCTGCGTGGAAAGTCGGCATACGGCGCACCGCAGTTGACGGTGCCGGTTCAGCTCAACACGAACGAGAACCCGCATCCGCCGACGCAGGCGCTCATCGACGATGTCGCCGAATCCGTGCGCGAAGCCGCGAAGGAACTGCACCGCTACCCCGACCGTGACGCTGTCGCGTTGCGGACGGATCTGGCGGCGTACCTGTCGAAGCAGACGGGTGTGCCGGTCACCGTCGACAATCTGTGGGCGGCAAACGGATCGAACGAGATTCTGCAGCAGCTGTTGCAGGCCTTCGCAGGTCCGGGACGTAGCGCGATGGGTTTTGTGCCCTCGTACTCGATGCACCCGATCATCGCCGACGGTACCGATACCGAGTGGGTCGAGGTCTTCCGTCGGGACGACTTCGCACTCGACGTGGATGCTGCCGTCACAGTGATCGAGGAACGTCGACCGGACGTCGTGTTCGTGACCAGTCCCAACAACCCGACCGGACACAGCGTCGGTATTGCGGAACTACGACGCATCCTCGACGTGGCGCCGGGCATCGTGATCGTCGACGAGGCGTACGCGGAGTTCTCCGCTGCCCCCAGCGCGATGACGCTGATCGACGAGTTCCCGGCCAAGCTGGTTGTGACCCGCACCATGAGCAAGGCTTTCGCGTTTGCCGGTGGCCGACTCGGCTACCTCGCCGCCGCTCCCGCGTTCATCGACGCACTGTTGTTGGTGCGCTTGCCCTATCACCTCTCGGTGGTCACGCAAGCGGCGGCACGTGCCGCCCTGCGTCACGCCGACGAGACCCTCGGCAGTGTCCACGCCTTGTCCGCCGAGCGTGATCGGGTGTCGAAGGCACTGGCGGACACCGGTTTCCGAGTGATTCCCAGTGACGCGAACTTCATCTTGTTCGGTCAGTTCACCGACAGCGCACAGGCGTGGAAGGAATACCTCGACCGCGGGGTTCTCATCCGCGACATCGGCATCCCCGGATATCTGCGGGCCACCGTGGGACTCGAAGCCGAGAACGACGCGTTCATCAAGGCCAGTGACGAAATCGCAGGCACCCAGCTGGTCGACACGAATTCAGGAGAGACGGCATGAGCGATCGCATCGCGCGGATCGAACGAACAACTCGGGAATCAAGCATCGTCGTCGAACTGAATCTGGACGGGACCGGCATCGTCGACGTCTCCACCGGCGTTCCGTTCTTCGACCACATGCTAAATGCCTTGGGTACGCACGCCAGCTTCGATCTGGACGTCAAGGCGAAGGGTGACGTCGAGATCGACGCCCACCACACCGTCGAGGACACCGCGATCGTTTTCGGCCAGGCGCTCGGCCAGGCTCTCGGCGACAAGAAGGGCATCCGTCGTTTCGGCGACGCTTTCATCCCGATGGACGAAACGTTGGCGCACGCGTCGGTCGATGTCTCCGGTCGCCCTTACTGCGTGCACACCGGTGAGCCCGACTACATGGTGCATTCCGTCATCGGCGGGTACCCGGGCGTTCCGTATCACGCGGTGATCAACCGCCACGTGTTCGAGTCGATCGCATTGAATGCACGTATCGCACTGCACGTTCGGGTTCTGTACGGCCGCGATCAGCATCACATCACCGAAGCCGAGTACAAGGCCGTTGCGCGCGCTCTGCGTGAGGCGGTCGAGCCGGATCCGCGCGTGAGTGGCGTGCCGTCGACGAAGGGCACACTGTGAGCGTCCTCTTCACCTACCTGCTGTTCATCGGCGCGGGTATTGCCGTGGGCGGCGCCTACTCGATGTTCAAGGTCAACAAGCTTGCGTCGGGAATCCTTCTGGCGTTGGCGGTTCTGGCGGCGGTAGCGGGCGCACTGCGTCTGTGACGCGAAAAGTGACTGCGTCTGTGACGCGAGATCCTGCTCCATCGCCGGGGTTGCTTCGCACTCCGGGCATGATCGGTGTCCTGATCATGGCGGCGGCAGCTTTCGGTGGCTGGTCGTTGCTCTTGCCGGTGGTGCCGTTGCTGGTTGCGCATTCCGGCGGATCGGATGCGCTCGCCGGATCGGTGACCGGTGTCTTCATGGCGGCCACGGTCGTGACGCAACTGCTCGTGCCTCGGTTGTTGCGGACGCAGGGCTACCGGCGCGTGCTGGCGGTCGGATGTCTGCTCCTCGGTCCACCGTCGTTGGTGCTGTTGATCTCGGCCGACGCCGGCCCCGTCCTGGCGGTTTCCGCGGTGCGAGGAATCGGTTTCGGCATGCTGACGGTTGCCGGCAGCGCGCTCGTGGCGGAGTTGGCGCCCAAACGAATTCTGGGCCGTGCCACCGGCGCTCAGGGAATCGCGATCGCAGCGTCACAAATGGCGGGGCTTCCGCTGGGGCTTGCGATCATGGAACGGTGGTCGGCGACACCGGTGTTCGTTCTCGGTGCGCTGATCCCGGCACTCGCGCTGGTGGCCATTGCCGGGTTGCCGAAGATCTTCGCCCAGCCCACCGGCGAATCCGCCCGGTTGAGTGTGTTCGTCGTCTTGGTCCCGGTGCTCGCTCTGGCGTGTGTGTCCGCGTCGTTCGGCGGGCTGTCGTCTCTACTGCCGATCGCAATCTCGGAGCGCGCGGCCGTTGCAGGTGTGGTGTTGGCGACCGCCAGTGGATCGATGTTGATCGGCCGGTACTCGGCGGGCCTGATCGCCGATCGTCTCGGCAGTGGTCGGACACTCGCGCCGGCATTGGCGTCGTCGACCATCGGATTGGTGCTGTTCGCGATCAACGTCGACGGTGGGTCGACGCCGGTCTTGTTCTGCGCGGCGGTCCTTTTCGGGCTCGGGTTCGGGGCGGTGCAGAACGAATCCTTGGTCATGGCGTTTCAGGCTGCCGGCCCGAGGCAACTCGGATCCGCCAGCGCGATCTGGAACATCGGCTACGACGCCGGCACCGGAATCGGTGCATTGGCGTTGGGATTCGTGGCCACGACTGCCGGCTATGCGTGGGTCTTCGCGGTCTCCGCGGTCGTTGTCGCTCTGCTCCCGGCACTGGCCGCGGGCGGCAAAGTGATCGGCAGCAGGGTTGCCCGATAGAGTTGGGGCATGAGCGCTTCCACGATTGCTGTACTCGATTACGGCTCCGGCAACCTGCATTCGGCTACTCGCGCACTGGCGCGCACCGGGGCGCAGGTGGAGGTGACCAACGATATGAAGGTTGCATTGGCGGCCGACGGTCTGGTGGTGCCCGGCGTCGGTGCGTTCGCGGCCTGCATGGAAGGTCTGCGCGCAGTCCAGGGTGACCGAATCATCGGTAGACGCTTGGCCGGTGGCCGACCGGTGCTGGGTATCTGCGTCGGCATGCAGATTCTGTTCGACCGCGGAGTCGAATTCGGTGTCGAGGCGGAGGGCTGCGGCGAATGGCCTGGCACCGTCGAGAGGCTGCAAGCAGAGGTTTTGCCGCACATGGGCTGGAACACCGTGGAGGCTCCGGAGTCGAGCACGCTGTTCAAGGGTATCGACGCCGACACCCGCTTCTACTTCGTTCACTCGTACGGTGTGCAGAGTTGGGAACTCGCGCCGTCCGAGCACATCGCACCTCCGAAGCTGACGTGGGCAGATCACGGCGGAAAGTTCCTCGCTGCCGTCGAGAACAGTGCGTTGTCGGCAACGCAGTTCCACCCCGAGAAATCCGGCGACGCAGGCGCCGAGTTGCTGAGCAACTGGGTGCAGAGTTTGTGACCGGGAGTTCCGGCCCGAACCGCGGCGACGACTTTTCCCTCGCTCGTCTGGCGTTGTTCTCGCTCGGCGCCGCTGTGGCTGCGTTGGCGGTCGCCACCGTCGTCATCGTCGTGCTCAAACCCTCGCCGGGTGTCGGTCTCGCGATCGGTCTCGTGGGGGTCGTTGCTGCGATCGCGGCAATGGGCGTCGTATCCAAGCGGATGACCCGAAAAGCGTTCGGTGACCCGGAAGACGGTTCGAGGTCCTGACCTACTAGGGTTACCGCACGTGAGCCTGGTCCTTTTGCCTGCTGTAGATGTTGTCAACGGTGAAGCTGTTCGCCTCGTGCAAGGAGAGGCGGGAAGTGAGACCGGTTACGGGTCGCCCCGCGACGCTGCTCTTGCGTGGCAGAACGACGGTGCCGAATGGGTGCATCTTGTCGACCTCGACGCCGCTTTCGGGCGTGGGTCCAACAGTGAACTGCTGGCAGGCGTCATCGGCGACCTGACGGTCAAGGTGGAACTCTCCGGAGGAATCCGCGACGACGCTTCCCTGGAAGCTGCACTGGCCACCGGCTGTGCCCGCGTCAATCTCGGAACCGCCGCTATCGAAGATCCCGAGTGGTGTGCCCGTGCATTGGCCAAGTACGGCGACAAGATCGCCGTCGGCCTCGACGTTCGTCTGGTCGACGGCCAGTACCGCACCCGTGGGCGCGGCTGGGTCACCGACGGCGGCGATCTGTGGGAGACCCTGGCCCGTCTCGATCGCGACGGCTGCACCCGTTACGTCGTCACCGACGTCTCCAAAGACGGCACACTCACCGGTCCCAACCTCGAACTTCTCAGTCAGGTCTGCGCTGTCACCGACGCTCACGTCGTCGCCTCCGGTGGTGTGTCGACCATCGAGGATCTGCTCGCCATTTCCAGCCTGGTTGATCAGGGTGTCGAGGGCGCGATTGTCGGCAAGGCGCTGTATGCCGGTCGCTTCACTCTCCCCGAAGCGCTGGCAGCAGTTTCCGGATAGATTTTCCAGATGACTCCGACGCGTGACCTCGACGAACTTCTCGCGATTGCGGGTCGGCTTCTCGATGGCGTCCACGATCAGTTCGTCGCCGGTGTCGGCGCCCCGAGTGCGGTCCGCAAGGGCTGGGGTGATTTTGCCACCGAGGTCGATCTTGCGCTCGAGAAGCGGTTGACCGCGGAGTTGTTCGAGCAGACCGGCATCGAGGTGCACGGCGAGGAATTCGGCGGCCCAGACGTCGGTTCGGGGCTCGTCTGGGTTCTCGACCCCGTCGACGGTACTTTCAACTACTCGGCCGGATTGCCCACTGCCGGAACACTGTTGGCGCTTCTCGACGATGGTGTCCCGGTACTCGGATTGACCTGGCTTCCATTGATCGGGCACACGTACGCCACTCGTGCCGGCGGTCCGTTGTTGGTCAACGGAATCGCCGTACCGCCGCTGGAGCCAACCGATCTGGCGTCGTCGATCGTCGGATTGGGTGCCCTCAACGTCAACAGTCGCGGCCGGATCCCCGGCAGTTTCAGGCTCGACCTCCTCGCCGAGATCAGCAAGGTGTCCTCGCGGATCCGAATACACGGCTCCACCGGAGTCGATCTCGCTTTCACGGCGGCCGGCATCCTGGGCGGAGCGATCGTCTACGGCCGCAACGCGTGGGACAACGCGGCCGGGGTCGCGCTCGTTCGCGGTGCGGGCGGGGTGGTCACCGATCTGGCCGGAAACCCGTGGACCGTAGAATCGGAGTCGGTGCTCGCTGCCGCCCCGGGCATCCACGGTGAGATTCTCGATATCCTCAACGCGCTCGGTGATCCGCGCGCTTCGTCCTCAGGAGGACCACAGTCATGACCCTCGCAGTTCGTGTGATTCCGTGCCTCGACGTCGACGCCGGACGAGTGGTCAAGGGTGTCAACTTCGAGAATCTTCGCGACGCCGGAGATCCCGTGGAACTCGCGGCAGCGTACGACGCTCAGGGCGCCGACGAACTGACCTTCCTGGACGTCACCGCCTCCACGTCGGATCGTGGCACGATGCTCGACGTCGTAAGTCGTACTGCCGAGCAGGTTTTCATTCCTCTGACCGTCGGCGGTGGAGTACGCACGGTCGCGGACGTCGATCGTCTGCTGCGTGCCGGTGCCGACAAGGTCAGCGTCAACACCGCGGCGATTGCGCGCCCGGAACTGCTCAAGGAACTGAGTGAGCGTTTCGGCTCGCAGTGCATCGTCCTCTCGGTCGACGCCCGCACCGTTCCCCAGGGGCAGCCGGACACACCGTCGGGGTGGGAGGTCACCACGCACGGGGGCAAGCGCGGCACGGGCATCGACGCTGTCGAGTGGGCCGAGCGTGGTGCCGAGTTGGGAGTGGGGGAGATCCTGCTCAACTCGATGGACGCCGACGGCACCAAAGCGGGCTTCGACCTTCTGATGATCCGCGCTGTCCGGGCAGCAGTCCACGTACCGGTGATCGCCAGTGGCGGTGCCGGCCTGGTCGAGCACTTTGCCCCGGCAGTCGAAGCGGGCGCAGACGCAGTTCTCGCAGCGAGTGTCTTCCACTTCGGCGATCTGAGCATCCCGGAGGTCAAGGATGCGATGCGTGCCGAGGGAATCGTCGTTCGCTAGGCGTTCTCGGCGCGGATTCCGTCGAACATGAGGCGGCTGATGGCTTGGTTCAGCGTGGTGCAGTCGACGGACGAATCGGCTCGCAATCCTTGAATCGCACTTGCCAGCATCATGCCGTTCACGGCCTGCGCAGTGTTGTCGACGTCGAGGTCGGCGCGTAGATAGCCGCATTCGACTCCGTGATGCAGGTACGCCGCGGTCAACGATGCCGACTGGTCGAGTAGATCGAGCATCCGGCCAGTGAGATCGGCGTCGACGCCTGTCGTCTCGAAGAGCAGAACCCGCGGAATGCGCGGGTCGTCGAAGAAGATGCGGGGGAGCGCTTCGGCGATGCGACCGACCTGGGCGCGGTACTCGTCCAATGTATTTGCTGCGTCAGGGGCATTTTCGACGGCGAGTGCGCTGATGATCTTTGCGATCAGATCGTCGATGACGTGGTCGATGATGTCGCGCTTGTTCTCGAAGTACCGATAGAAGGTCCCGTGACCGATTCCGAGAGTTGTTGCGATATCGGCAATTCCGGTCGCGTGGTAGCCGCGTTCCGCGAAGCACTCGAATGATGCGTCGATGATCTCGCGGCGCAATTCCGCTTTTTTTCGTTCCGCTCGGGTCATGGCCTTCGTCACGTCTGGAATGATACCGTTCTCAATAACGGAATGACGTGTCAGTTTCTGATGTGCAGTTCACGGGTGCGTGGTTCATGGGTGTGCAGTTCATGAGAGGGATTCTCCGATGGCAGTGCAGTACGACGCAGTAGTGGTGGGGGCGGGCTTCGGCGGAATGGGTGCGGCCATTCAACTCAAGCGGATGGGCCTGGACAACCTGGCGATTCTCGAGCGTGAGGACGATCTGGGTGGAACCTGGCACGTCAACCGCTATCCCGGTTTGGCTGTCGACATCGCGTCGGTCACCTACTCGTATTCGTTCGAGCCCAATCCGAACTGGTCCAGGCTCTTCGCACCGGGTGCCGAACTCAAGAAGTACGCCGATCATGTCGCGGACAAGTACGACCTGCGGAAGCACATGACGTTCGGTGCCGTGGTCAACGGAGCCCGCTGGGACGAAGATTCCTCGCACTGGGTCGTATCCGTGGAGGGGGCACCGGACATCACTGCCAAGTACCTCCTGACTGCGACGGGTTTCCTCTCGCAGCCCCATCGACCGGACATCTCCGGTATCGATGAATTTGCGGGCAAGATCATCCACACCACCGCCTGGGACGATTCCTACGACTTGTCGGGCACCAAGACTGCAATCATCGGAACCGGCGCCACCGCCGTGCAGTTGATCCCCGAGGTGGCGCGGGAGGCCGCAGAGTTGACCGTCTACCAACGCACCCCGATCTGGGTCGTTCCCAAGATCGACGTCCCCATCCCGAGCGCAGTGCAGAAGCTGTTCTCGCGCATTCCGCTCACCCAGCGAATCGCCCGCGCTGTCAGTTCGTCGATACTCGAAATGATCATGGTCAGTGCGGTCCTGCATTACAAGCAGGTCAAACTGTTGAACAAGGGCGCTGCAGCCGCATCACGAGCGTTTCTGCGGTCGCAGGTCCGTGACGCGCATCTCCGCGAGCAACTCACACCGGACTACGACTTCGGGTGCAAGCGACCCACATTCTCGAACAGCTATTTCCGTACCTTCACCAAAGGCAACGTGCACCTCGAAACCACGTCGATCGACCACATTGCTGCCGACGGAATCGTCACGGCCGACGGCCGCAAGACCGAGATCGACACGCTGGTGCTGGCAACGGGATTCAACCTCTGGGATGTGAACTTTCCGGCCATCGAGGTTATCGGCCGTGAGGGCCGAAACCTCGGTAAGTGGTGGCGCGACAACCGTTTCCAGGCCTATGAGGGGGTCACGGTTCCCTACTTCCCCAATTTCCTCACGCTCGCCAGTCCGTACTCGTACAGCGGGTTGTCCTACTTCACGACTATCGAATCCCAGATGCAGCACATGGATCGACTGTTCGGTGAGGTGAAACGGCGTGGCGCGGAGACGTTCGAGGTCACCGAAACCGCCAACGCCGAGTTCCTGGACCGGATGACGGCGAACCTCGCGGACTCCGTCTTTTACGGCGGCAGTTGCCAGACTGCGCGGAGCTACTACTTCAATCAGCACGGGGAGGCTGCGATCCTGCGGCCCACGTCTACACACAATGCGTTTGTCGAAGCGAAACGCTTTCCGCTCGAGGATTATTCGATCAGCTAGGCGGGCATGCCCCGTGTTCGGCTATCTTGCCGATCTGACTCCGCTCGGAACCGATATCACGGGATAACGGTTCTGCCGGTTCAGTCGGGAAGAGACCGAGCTGTGTATCAGTTGGCTCACCGCGGAGGCAGCGCCTTTTCGCGGTGATCCGATCACGATGGTGAAGGCGTCGTACTTGTCCGCGGTCGCGAGGATGACACCGGCCGGGTCTCCGTAGGTGCAGTCGTATGTCCAGGTGTCCGTGTGCGAGGCAAGTGTCGAGGTTGTCTGTTCGCGTTGCGACACCATCTCGTCGTGCAGACGCGTTTCGAACTGTGGTGAGTCGGTTTCGACAGGCAAGTCCTCGGCGGTGATGCAGTGAACGACGTGGAGTGCTGAATCATCCTTGGCGGCAAGCGTCAATCCGTAGCTGACGACATTCTTGCTGCTCAGGCCTGTGCCGATCCCGACAACGATGTGGCGGGCCGGGACGCGATCGGTGCTCGCGTTCACGAGGTGGCAGGTGTACTCCGGGTGTGGGCCGTCATGACGTTGATGGTTCATGTCGGATCCTCTTCCAGAGCGAGAAGCGAAGAAACTTCCATTCTACGGCGACCAAGCAGGGGAATTCCACGGAAGTCACAGGTGGAAGGTATAAACATCATATGAGTCTTGATCCCGCAATCGCGGCGAAGCTGAAGCGAAACGACGCCGGACTGTTCAGCGCGGTTGCTCAGGAGAAGTCGACCGGTGATGTGCTGATGGTCGCGTGGATGGACGACGAAGCGCTCGCGCGAACACTGGAAACCCGTAAGGGGACGTACTATTCGCGCTCGCGCCAGCAGTACTGGGTCAAGGGTGAGACGTCGGGGCACACTCAGTACGTCCACGAAGTGCGACTCGACTGTGACGGCGATTCGGTCTTGCTGATCGTCGATCAGGAGGGCGCCGCGTGCCACACCGGCACTCACACCTGTTTCGACACCGACGTCCTACTCGCTGCGGAACAGTGACACGAGATGGCCGCTGACAAGACTCCACAACCGCTCGATTACGCCTTCACCGCTCCCATCGAGAAAGACGGGGCGTTTGCGACATTTCTGACGGTGCCTGGTTCGGCGGAACTTCTGGGAACCAGGCGCGCTGTGAAGGTGGTCGGGACTCTCGATGGTGAACATCCCTTCGAGGCGACGCTGATGCCGTCCGGTGACGGTCCACACTGGCTTCCGCTGCGCGTGGCGCTCTGCAAGGCGATCGGCAAGAGCGCCGCTGGAGAAGAAGTATCGGTACATCTACAGCAGCGACTGAGCTGAAGTTTTCCCGAACCAAGGAGCGTCGTGGTCGACAGAGCGGTTGATTCGTTGCAGGTGGTAGCGCGAGAGCTGAGCCCGTTCGGCGGTGACGAGTCGAAAACACGCACGTTGCGCATGTCGCGGACCCTCGCGGCGCCCATCGGCACGGTCTGGGCAGCGATCACCGAGTTCGACCGCATTCCCCAATGGTTCATGCCGGTCGGGGGAGAAGCCAGGATCGGCGGCCACTATCAGCTCGAGGGCAACGCCGGCGGCGAAATTTTGGCGTGCGATGCTCCTCGAACACTTCGCATCACCTGGGAATACGGCGGCGATGTGAGCTATGTGACTGTGAATCTCGCCGAAAAAGGCAGTGGTGCAACGCTGTTCGACTTCGAACACGCCGCGGACGTGGCGCCGGATCGGTGGGCCGAGTACGGTCCAGGTGCCGTCGGTGTCGGGTGGGACATGGGACTGCTCGGGCTGGCTCGACACGTGGAACTGGGGATCGCGACGCCACTCGAGACACCCGAGTGGTCGGCGAGCGACGAGGCCAAGGCATTCATCGCGGGAAGCAGTGAACTGTGGGCCGAAGCTGCGATCGCATCGGGCGACGACCCGGATGCGGCTGCAGCCGCCGCTGCTCGCACGACCGCTGCATACGCCGGGTAGATCACCTCTACGAGGACTAACATCGGATTAGTCTGGTTGTTGCGGGACTTCCGCGCCACGAGCGGAGACGACGATGGTGTATCGGCTCATCGAAGTAGTGACGGTGTTCGTCCACTTCGCGTTTGTCCTCTATGTGGTGCTGGGTGGGTTCGTGGCGTGGAAGTGGCGTCGTACCATCGGTTTTCACCTTCTTGCAGTCGTCTGGGGAGCCGGTTCGATAGCGGTCGGATATGACTGCCCGCTGACCAATCTCGAGAACTGGGCCCGCCGAATGGCCGGTATCGCGGAGTTGCCGTCCACCGGATTCATCTCGCACTACATCACCGGCGTGTTCTATCCGGCGAGTATCGAAGGCCTGGTACAGGCGCTCGCGGCGACAGTGGTTGTCGGATCCTGGGTCGGATACGTGCTGCTCGGACGGCATTCGAAGGCTGAGGTCAAAGCGTCTTCAGTGTCGTGATTCCGTACAAACGATCCCTGCCGTTTCCGAATGGAAACGACAGGGAAGCGCTACCTGGATTTACGCGCGAGTCAGTGCCACCACCGGGATTGTGCGGATCCCAGCTGTCTTCTCCGCATATTCGGCAAATCCCGGGTATCGACTGGCCTGCTCGTCGTAGATGCGGTCACGCTTCTCGCCGGTTACTTCGCTGACGGAGACCGGGTATGTTTCGGTGCCGATCTCGACCTCTGCCTGGTCGGTGGCAACGAGGTTGTAGTACCAGTCGGGGTTGGTCGGGGCACCGGCCTTGGATGCAAAAACGTAGATGGTCTTCGGATCCTGCTCGTCTGCCAGATACATCATGGGACTCACGGAATCGCGTCCGGATTTGCGTCCTGTGTGGTGGACCAACACCATGGGCGCACCTTCGAAGGGGCCACCTACCTTGCCCTCGTTCTCCCGAAATTCCGCAATCATTCCTGCGTTCCAATCGTCGGTACTCATCGTTGTCTCCCGGTCTGCGAGTGGCGAAGGGCTCTGCCGCCAAGCTTTGCACAACTGGTGAATCGACGAGAGGTCATCTTCGGCGTCCAGCATGATCTACTATCTACGTATGAACGCAGATAGTGGTGTTTGTCGCCGTAAGCTTCCCGATGATCAAGTCGACCTCGTCGTCGAGGTGTTCCGCATGCTGGCCGACGCAACCCGTGTGCAGGTTTTGTGGGCATTGGTAGATCGCGAGTGCTCGGTGAACGAACTGGCGGAACGCGTCGGCAAGCCGGCGCCGTCGGTGTCGCAGCACCTGGCGAAATTGCGCATGGCAAGGTTGGTACGAACGCGCCGCGATGGTACGACGGTGTTCTATCGTCTGGAGAACGACCATGTGCGCCAACTGGTTACGGATGCGGTCTTCAATGCGGAGCATGCAGGACCAGGATTGCCGGGGCATCACCGTAGTGAAGGTGAGCTTCGGGAGATACACCCGGAGCGCTCGGCGAAGGTCGATCGTAGCGATCAAGAAGAAGGTGCGTCATGACGCACGAACCAAAGACGTCCCACGGCCACGGCCATGTCCACGGCCCGAAGGGGTTTCGATCGGCAGTTCGCGAAGTGTTCTCCCCGCACAGTCACGACGCTGCCGACAGTGTCGACGACGCGTTGGAATCGAGCGCAATCGGCATCCGGGCGGTCAAGATCAGTCTTGTCGCGCTCGGAGTCACCGCAGTTGCTCAGGTTGCGATCGTGGCGATCTCGGGTTCGGTGGCGCTGCTGGCGGACACCATTCACAACTTCTCCGACGCGCTCACGGCAGTCCCACTCTGGATTGCCTTTGCGCTCGGTCGGCGCGCTGCAACCAGGCGCTATACCTATGGTTTCGGGCGTGCGGAGGATTTGGCCGGACTGTTCGTGCTCGCCATGATCGCACTGTCGGCAGTGATCGCCGGTGTCGAGGCGGTGAGGCGATTGATCAACCCGGTCGAGATCGAGCACCTCGGTTGGGTAGCGGCGGCAGGTTTGATCGGTTTCATCGGAAACGAATTGGTGGCGTTGTATCGGATCAGGGTCGGCAGGCAAATCGGTTCAGCGGCCCTGGTGGCCGATGGATTGCATGCTCGGACAGACGGATTCACCTCGCTCGCAGTCCTTCTGGGGGCCGGGGGAGTTGCGCTGGGTTTCCCGTTGGCAGATCCGATCATCGGCCTTGTCATCACCGTGGCCATCGTGGCGGTGCTGAGGACTGCAGCGCGAGACGTCTTCCGGCGGTTGATGGACGGCGTCGAACCGGAGTTGGTGGACGGCGCCGAGCATGCATTGATGCACGAACCCGGAGTCCTCGGTGTTCGTGATCTGAAGATGCGGTGGATCGGACACCGACTGCATGCCGATGCAGAACTCGACATCGATCCCCGGGCAACGCTTGCCGAAGCTCACGCGATTGCACACAGCGCCGAGCATTCGCTCACTCACGCGGTACCCAAACTCGCTACCGCCTTGGTGCATGCGTACCCGGCGCATGACGCACCGAATATTGAGACCGCACTCGAATCCCAGGTCTGATCTGCAGAAACAGACCTGGCGGAATCCTTTATGTGATCGCATGGGAACTTGTTTTGCCATTTGACGAGATGGAAAGGTTATGCAACCCTATCTTTGATCAATCGGCGGACTGTGTCGAGTGGTAGTCGGCACGGTCGTCTCGCGCCGCAGGTCCACGGCAATCGATGCAGGCCGTCGGTACTTTTTTCGGCAGATGAGAGAACGACGCTGTGCATGCTGATCGACGTTTCGAGCCCTTTCCGCTGACCAGCGCGCAACGCGGAATCTGGTTTGCCCAGCTACTGCGCACTGATGTGCCGATCACGATCGCGCAGTATGTCGTAGTCGACGGGACTCTCGACGCGGCGGTGCTCGAAAGTGCCTGCGTCACAGCAGCGCATGAGTTCGGCTCCGGGATGCTGAAACTGCTCGAGATCGACGGCGAACCGTTTCAGCAGATCGATTCCGAGCTCAGTCAGAGCGTCGAAGTCGTCGATCTGAGCGGTGAGCGCGAGCCGGAGGCAGCCGCACTCGAGTGGATGCGGCAGGAGTACACCCGACCTTTTGATCTACTCGCCGATCGATTGGTGAAGTCAGCCGTCCTGAGCGTCGGCGCGAACCGCCAGTTCTGGTACTGCCGGATCCATCATCTAGTCCTCGACGGCTACGGCGCCATGAACTTCATGACACGCATCGCCGAGCTCTACTCAGCGGAGGTCGCCGGCCTTTCAGTCCCCGAATCGTCGGCAACCGATCTTCTGGCCGTGCACGACGCCGAGGCCGAGTATCGGCACTCGCCGCGATTCCGCCGAGATCAGGACTACTGGGCAGCCAAGACAGCAGAGCTTCCGGCCGTGGCAAGTCTGGCCGGGAAGCGGATGGACGCCACACCGGGTGCGGTCGTGGTCGGCCGAACACTCGACAGTTCGAACGCGACGGCGAAGGCGGACGAGTTCTCTTCGGCGGCGGCGGTGGCTGCCTTCGCGCTCTACTTCGCCCGGGTGACCGGCACCGAAGACGTAGTGCTGAGTTTGCCGGTGACCGCGCGAACGAACAGGGTTCTGCGCGGTTCGGGTGGCATGATCTCCAACGTCGTTCCGCTGCGCCTCGCGGTGACCGCTTCGGCCACGGTTGCCGAATTGAGCGCGGCTGCCTCGCTCGAACTGACCGGCGCGCTCAGACATCAGCGGTACCGCACCGAGGACATGAGACGCGATCGAGGCGTCGGTGCCGAGCGTGGGTTCTTCGGTCCCGCGATCAACATCATGAACTTTCACCCCGAAGTGGTCCTGGGGTCGGTGACTGGTCGATTCCACGTCTTGTCGACAGGGCCGGTGGAAGACCTGTCGGTCAACATCTATCCGAGTGCCTCGGGAGAGGCGCCGCGAATCGATTTCGAAGCCAATCCCCATCTGTACACCGCAGATGTCCTGAGCGACCATGTCCGCCGATACGTCGAACTGCTGTCCCGGTACACGCAAGCGCTGCCGGACACTCGTGTTCACGATCTCGAGATCCTGAGCGAAGCCGAGCGGAAGTCGCTCGTTCCGGCACGCGGCCCTGACGCACTGGCACCGATGACCTTGCCCACGATTCTCGCCCGCGGCGTCGCGGCATCGTCTGAGGGGATCGCACTGAGCTGCGGTACCCAGCAGCTCAGCTACCGCGAACTCGATCGTCGCTCCAACGTACTCGCTCGAATGCTGATCCGGCGCGGAGTGGGTCCTGGCACCAGTGTCGTGATCGCGCTGCCTCGATCCATCGATGCCGTCATCGCGTGGTGGTCGGTTGCCAAAACCGGCGCTGCATCAGTTCCGGTCGATCCGACGTACCCGGTCGAACGAATCGGTCACATGGTCGGGGACAGTAATGCTGTTGTGGGAATTACTGATTCGACTGTCCATCAGATGCTGCCCGTCGATCTGGACTGCATCTCGATCGACGCCTTCAGCTTTGTCGGCGACGAGTCCGTCGTCGACGACTCTGACCGCACGGCGCCGTTGCGAAGCGATCACATCGCCTATCTGATCTACACGTCCGGTTCCACCGGTACACCGAAAGGTGTTGCCGTCACGCACAATGCGTTGGTCGATTTCACCGCGTGGGGTCGCCCCGAACTCGGCGTCGGTGCGCATTCGCGAGTTCTGCGATTCTCGTCCGCGAGTTTCGACGCCTCCGTCTTCGAAATGGTTCAGGCGTTCAGTGCCGGGGCGACGATGGTCATCGCTCCGGCAGATGTCTACGGCGGCGGCGAGCTCACAGAACTGCTGCGCAGCGAGCGCGTCACCCACATCATCAGTGCGCCGGCAATTCTGGGCACGGTGGACGCCACCGATCTTCCGGATCTCGAAGCTGTGGTTGTCGGAGGTGACGTGTGCCCGCCGGACCTGGTTCGACGCTTCGGCCCGATCTGCCGGTTCTACAACAGTTACGGCCCCACCGAGTCGACCATCGTCATCACCACGACACCCCCGCTGGCGTCGGACGAGGCCATCACGATCGGTTCTCCGATTCAGGGCGCGCATCTGATGGTTCTCGACCGCTGGTTGCGACCTGTGCCGGCCGGGGTGGCCGGTGAACTGTATCTCGGTGGCCCCGGATTGGCGCAGGGCTACCACTCACGTTCAGCTCTCACCGCTGCGAGTTTTGTCGCCGATCCTCTCGGCGGCGGAACTCGGTTGTACCGCACCGGAGACGTGGTCCGCTGGACTCGGACTCTCGAACTCGAGTACGTCGGCCGCTCCGATTTCCAGGTGCAGGTCAATGGACTTCGCATCGAACTCGGTGAGATCGACGCTGTGCTCGCACGCCATGAATCCGTCGATTTCGTGGTGACGCTTGCCGGCGGCACCGTGTACTCGTATGTGAAGATCAAGCCGGGACACGATCTCGACGAAGAAGCGTTGATCGCACACGCATCTCGATTCCTGCCCGCTCACATGGTGCCGTCCCAGCTGATACCGCTGGCCGAAGTGCCACTGACCCCGGCAGGCAAGCTCGATCGCCAGGCGCTACCCGAACCGGAATTTCGTTCGGCGGCTCAGAACTACCGGGCGCCGAGCGGTCCGGTCGAGCGCATCATCGCCGACGCCGCTGCGTCGGTACTCGGCGTCGAGCGAGTCGGCGTCGACGATTCCTTCTTCGCGCTGGGTGGAGACAGCATCGTCGCGATCTCGCTCGTCTCTCGAGCAAAAGCCGCCGGAGTTGTCTTCACTCCTCGCGACGTGTTCGAACGCAAGACGGTGGCGCGATTGGCCGAAATCGCACTCCCGGCAGATGAATCGGTCGTACTCGAAGAACTGCCGGGTAAGGGAGTGGGGTTTGTCCCGCTGACCCCGATCGCAGCCAAGATACTGGGCACGGCCGGCAGCATCGACACCTTCTATCAAGCCGTGTCGGTCAGTGTTCCTGTCGGACTTGATCTCTCGCGCCTCGCGGCAACTCTTCAAGTAGTTGTCGATCAACACGACGCTCTTCGTGCGCGTTTGCTGCCCGACCACTCCGGATTCGACATTGCCCCTGGCTGTGCTGTCGATACATGGGTTCGTCGGACCGTCACCGAAGCGCTACCCGGAACCCCCGAGTTCGAGGAAGCTCTCACGCAGGCGACCGCGGACGCCGCGTCGAGGCTCGATCCGTACCGCGGCGATACTGCTCAGATCGTCTGGCTCGACTCGACGCACGATTCGGGCCGATTGGTGGTCGTCATCCACCATCTGGTCGTCGACGGCGTCTCGTGGCGGATTCTCCTTCCGGACTTCGCTGCAGCCTGGCAACAGATCGTTCACGGTGGCACGCCGGTACCGATGCCCGTCGGAACGTCACTGCGGCGTTGGTCGCACGGACTCACCGAGCTGTCACCGTCGGCGGAACTCGAGTACTGGCGTGAGGTCGTCGACTCCGATGGTGCGCCGATCGGTTCGCGTCCTCTCGATGCGGAACGGGACCGAGGGTCGTCACTGCGTCGGGTCCGGGTCGACATCGACCGTGACACAACAGATCACCTGTTGCGCGCGGTACCGTCGCACTATCGGACCGGTGTCAACGACGGCTTGGTCAGTGCGCTTGCCCTGGCATTGCGCACCTGGAGCGGATCACAGCGGATGCTGGTCTCGCTCGAAAGTCACGGACGAGACGAAGCCGTGCTGCCCGGTGCCGACCTGTCCAGGACCGTCGGCTGGTTCACGGCGGTGTACCCGGTTCGGATCGATCTCACCGGACTCGGAGTGGACACGCCGGCGGTCGTGAAATCCGTCAAGGAACAGCTGAGAACCACGCCGGGGTCCGGTATCGGTTACGGGCTGCTCCGACGTGCAGGGATGCTGACCGGCCCGGAACCGCAGATCGGTTTCAACTACTTGGGCAAGATGTCCACCGCGGAGTTCGGTGACGAATTGCGGGCCGCGGGCTGGATTCCCGACGCCGGAATCGATCTCAACAACGGCAGCGGAAGCGATCTCGCGGTCAGTTATGCGATCGACATCAATGCCGCCGTCGTGGACGGTCCGGAAGGCGAGTTCCTTTCGGCGTCATTTGCTTTCCCCGAAGGTATCTTCGAACCCGCTGCAGTCGCGGAGCTCGCGACGGCGTGGCGCGTCGAACTGGAGAAGATTGCCGCCTCCGTCGGTGATCATGCCGGCCTCACACCGTCAGACGTTCCTCTGGTCTCGGCTTCGCAGGACGAAATAGAACTGTGGGAGAAGCAGTTCGGCCACCTGGAGGACATCTGGTCGCTCTCGCCGCTGCAAGCCGGATTCCAGTTTCACGCCGGCCTCACCGCCGATGCCGTCGACGTCTACACCGGCCAGATCGTTCTGTCCCTCGCCGGGATCGTCGACAGCGATCGACTACAGCGGTCGCTTTCGAGATTGTTCGAGCGCCACACCGCACTTCGGACTGCTTTCGTGTACGACTCGAACGGCGTTGCAGCACAGCTCGTTCTCGATTCCGTGACAACTCCATGGCGGGAGGTGCTCGGGGATGATCCGCACGTCGTCGCGGAACTCGAGCGCACGGCACCGTTCGATCTGAGCGCACCCCCACTGCTTCGTGCAGTCCTGGTACGCCAGGGTGCGGATTCGGCGCACCTGATCGTGACTAATCACCACATTCTCTTCGACGGTTGGTCCATGCCGTTGTTGGTGCGCGATCTTCTGTCGCTCTACGCCGCCGACGCGTCGCTGCCGGTTCCCGCTCGGTCGTATCGCACCTACCTGCACTGGCTCGCCGAACAAGACAACGGCGCGGCATTGGACAGGTGGATCGGCGCACTGTCGGGAGTAGACGAACCGACGCTGATCGCACCACACCGCGCAGAGTCCTCCGTGCGTGCAGTTCCCGTGGATGTCGAAGTCCCGCTGGAAGCCTCGTCGACCGAGGCGATCTTCGAGTTGGCCAGGCGCAGCGGCGTCACGGTCAACACTGTCGTCCAGACTGCGTGGGGTCTACTGCTCAGTGGCATGCTCGGACGCGACGACGTCGTGTTCGGAGCCACCGTCTCGGGTCGACCCGCGTCGCTGACCGGGGTCGAAGACATTCTCGGGTTGTTCATCAACACAGTTCCTGTTCGCGTTCGTGTCAACCCGGACAGTTCGGTGTCCGAACTCCTCGAACACGTTCAGTCCGAGCAGGTTCGGCTGCTCGACAGCCACCACGTCGGCCTGGCCGAGGTGCAGTCGGCCGTGGGCGCCGGCGCGATGTTCGACACGTTGACGGTGTTCGAGTCATATCCCGTCGACCGTTCGGCGCTCGAATCCGCGACGGATATCGCCGGGATGCGAGTTACGGGAATCGAGGTCGCCGACGCGACTCACTACCCGCTCGCCCTGATCACGGTCCTCGAACCGAGCCTTCACCTCACCATCGAGTACGCACCCGATTCGATGGACCACGACGCAACAGAGCGTGTCGGCCGACGCCTTGCATCGATACTGGGCGCGATGACTGGCGAGAAAATCCGCATCCGGGACATCGACTATCTCGACGCGGCCGAACGACGGCTCGTACTCGACGAGTGGAACGACACTGCCAACGTCATCGCTGACAAGACGCTGCTCGACCTACTCGGCGCCGACTCGGAAATCGCCGACTCGGAAATCGCCGACTCGGAAATCGTCGACTCGGGTATCGCCGACTTGGCCGATGCTGCACTGACCTTCGCGGGCACGACGATCAGTCGCGGAGAATTCCGGTCCCAGGTCAACTCTCTCGCTCGTCACCTCGTAGAACGCGGCGTCGGGCCGGAGTCACTGGTCGCGATCGCTCTGCACCGGAGCGCGCAGTACGTGGTGGCAGTGCACGCCGTCATCGCAGCCGGCGGTGCGTATCTTCCGATCGATCCGCAGCATCCGGACGAGCGGATCCGGTACCTGCTCGACATCGGAGCACCGTCGGTCGTCCTGTCGGTCGCGGCCGACGCCACATCGCTGCCCGATGGGGTCAACCCCGTACTTCTCGACGAGATCGATCTGTCGGGGTACTCCACCGAGCGGCTCGCGGACGTCGAGCGTCTCGGTCGTGTATCGCCGGATCACGTTGCTTATGTGATCTTCACATCCGGGTCCACCGGAAAGCCCAAGGGCGTTGCAGTGTCGCATCGAGCGATAGTCAATCGCCTGCTGTGGATGCAACATGAATATCCGCTCGGCCGTCACGACGTCGTGCTGCACAAGACACCCGCCACCTTCGACGTCTCGGTGTGGGAGTTGTTCTGGCCATTCGTCGCCGGCTCGCGACTGGTAGTTGCAGAACCCGATGGACATCGCGATTCTCGGTACCTCTCCGAGCTGATCGCTCGCGAAGGTGTCACCACCTTGCACTTCGTCCCGTCGATGCTCGACGTCTTCCTCGTCGACGGAGATCTAGCACAACTTCGATCCGTTCGTCAGGTGTTCGCCAGCGGCGAGGCACTTCCGCGTGCGACGGTCGTTCGCTTCCACGAACGATTCGGTGCACGTCTGCACAATCTTTACGGTCCCACCGAAGCTGCCGTCGATGTCACTTTCCACCAGACGGATGCCGCCGCAACAGGTCCGGTGCCGATCGGCGCTCCGGTCTGGAACACGCAGGCCTATGTGCTGGACCACCGCCTCGCGCCGAGCCCGATCGGAGTGGCGGGAGAACTCTATCTCGCGGGAGTCCAACTCGCCCGCGGCTACGTGCAACGCTCTGACTTGACAGCAGATCGTTTCGTAGCCAACCCCTTCGGTCCCGGCCGGATGTATCGGACCGGCGACCTCGTCATGTGGAACTCCACCGGTGAGATCGAGTATCTGGGTCGTACCGACTTCCAGGTGAAGCTTCGCGGGCAGCGCTTGGAACTCGGAGAAATCGACGGGGTCCTGTTGGAACTGTCGGGAGTTCTCTCGGCCGCCACCGTCGTACGTCAGGATCGTCTGATCGCCTACGTGACAGCTGATTCGGCAATCGACAGTGCCCTTCTCAGCGCGCACGCGCAGGCGAAGCTGCCTACCTACATGGTTCCCTCCGCATTCGTGTTCTTGACGTCGATGCCGCTGGGCCCCAACGGAAAACTCGACCGGCGTGCGCTGCCGGAACCGGATTCGGCGGCAGCTGAGTATGTCGCTCCCGTCACCGAACTCGAAAAGGCCGTTGCCGCGATCTTTGCCGAACTCCTCGGTGTGAGCGAAATCGGCCTCACCGCCGACTACTTCGCGCTCGGTGGCAACTCTCTGACGGCTACGCGGGTGGTGGCACGGATCAACTCGGCACTGGGATCGACTCTGGGTGTCCGAGACCTGTTCGACGCTCCGACAGTTGGTGCGCTGGCCGGACTCGTCGCCGGCAGCGCGCCGTCCAGGTTCACCGAACTCGGACCCCGCCCTCGACCGGACCAGATTCCGCTCTCACCGGCCCAGCAGCGTATGTGGTTCCTCAACAGATTCGATCCGGAATCCGGGGCGTACAACATTGCGGCAGCACTCGCTTTGTCCGGCAACCTGAACATTCAGGTTTTGCGCCAGGCGATCAGCGATGTCATCGACCGGCACGAGGTGCTGCGCACACTCTATCCTGATTCGGATCAAGGTCCTTACCAGTGCATTCTCGACGACGCGCCAGTTGCTCTCGAACCCGCGGATGTCAGTGACCCCGTCGCGGCTATCGGCGAATTGGTCGGTGCCGGGTTCGACGTGACCACCGAGGTTCCGGTGCGGGCTTCGCTTCTCCGGACGTCTGGTCGGGAGCATATTCTTGTACTCGTCGTCCACCACATCAGTGGCGACGGTTGGTCGATGCAACCACTGGCCGCGGATGTGATGACGGCCTACGCGTCACGGCTCGCGGGAACCGCGCCACAGTGGTCGCCGTTGAGCGTTCACTACGCGGACTACACGCTCTGGAAGATCGATTCTCTCGGCAACGAGGACGATCCGGAATCGGAGGCATCGCGCCAGATCGAATACTGGCGCGCTGCATTGGCGCACGTCCCGACCCGTCTCGATTTCCCGACGGATCGGCCGCATCCCACAGTCGCGTCCTATCGAGGTGCGACGGTGTCGTCGACCCTCTCGGCGCAGACGCACCGCGCCGTCGAATCCCTGGCTCGCAGCACTCGGTCCACACCGTTCATGGTGCTGCACACGGCGTTGTCGGTACTGCTGTCTCGGATGGCGGGGGAGTCCGACATCGCGATCGGCACCCCGGTCAGCGGACGCGGCGATCAGGCCCTCGACAACCTCGTCGGCATGTTCGTCGGAACCGTGGTTCTCCGGACTCAGGTGGATCCGACGGCTTCGTTCCGCGGATTGCTCGAATCGACCCGTAACGCCGACCTCTCGGCATTTGCCCACTCAGATATTCCGTTCGAGCGTCTCGTCGAGGTGCTCGACCCGCCTCGCTCGACGGCGCACCACCCCTTCTTCCAGGTGGTACTCGCGACCGGCGATATTCCGACCCCATCCGTGAAGCTTCCCGGCCTCGAAGTTTCTCAGGTCCCGTTGGATGCTCCGATCTCGAAATTCGATCTCCAACTGGATGTCTCGTCGCCGCGCCCGGACGGGTCGGTGACCACGACGTGGACCTATGCCCTCGACATCTTCGACGAATCGACTGTGCGCGAGCTCGCGGATCGGTTCGTCGCCATTCTCGACGCTGTTGTCGCCCAACCCGAATCAGTGGTCGGCGACCTCGATCTGCGGACGATGCCAGAGATCGAACGTCAGGGAACTGCCCAGTCGGTCGCCTTGACGGAGCTGACACTGCCGGAGATCCTCACGGCCGGGGTCATCAAATCCAACGGTGGTCCGGCCATACTGTGCGGCGACCTCGAACTCTCTTACGACGATGTAGACCGGCGTACCAATCGGTGGGCGCGGGCACTCGTAGCTCGAGGGATCGGCCCTGAATCGGTAGTGGCGATCGCCATTCCGCGGTCGGCATCTTCTGTACTCGCCACTTGGGCCGTTGCCAAGACCGGAGCGGCGTTCGTACCCGTCGACCCGAGCTACCCGGCCGAGCGAATCGAGCACATGCTCACTGATTCGGGAGCAGTCCTGACGCTGACGGAAGAAGTAGTGGCGTCGCTTGATCGCGACGACGTCAGTGACACGCGAATCCTCGATTCCGAGCGCACGTCACCGATTCGCACGGACCACACCGCGTACGTCATCTACACGTCGGGATCGACCGGCACTCCGAAGGGCGTCGTCGTCTCCCATGCGGGTCTCGCGGCGCTGGTCGACGAGCAGGTTCGCCGATACGAACTCGACAACCTCAGTCGCACGATGCATTTCGCTTCACCCAGCTTCGACGCATCGGTGCTCGAACTGGCCATGGCTGTCGGTGCCGGTGCCGCGATGCATGTTGTTCCCACGGGCATCTATGGCGGAAGCGAACTCGCGGCCCTCATGCGGGCGTCGAAGATCAGTCACGCATTTGTGACCCCGGCGGCCCTGGCTACGATCGAACCGGCAGAGGTTCCGGATCTCGGTACCGTGATCGTCGGCGGTGAAGCGTGCGACGCTGCGTTGGTCGCGCTATGGGCGTCGACGCGAAAGATGTTCAACGCATACGGTCCCACCGAGGCCACCGTCATGGCTACCCTCGCGGGGCCCATGTCTGCGACTGATCGGATCACCATCGGTAGTTCAGTTCGCGGCACCGTCGCACATGTTCTCGACTCTCGCCTCCGTCCGGTTCCAGACGGAGTGACGGGTGAGCTGTATCTGACCGGCCGTGGACTTGCCCGCGGTTACCACCATCGCGGCGACCTGACAGCGTCTCGATTTGTTGCCGACCCCTCACGTTCGGGGCAGCGGATGTACCGCACCGGAGACCTCGTGCGACGTCGTGGAACGGAAATCGAGTATCTCGGCCGCAGTGACTCGCAGGTCAAGATTCGCGGTTTCCGCATCGAACTCGGTGAGATCGACGCGGTGCTCGGTGCGCACTCTGGCGTACGAACTGCGGTGACGACAGCAGACGACACCGTCGGACTGCACTCGTACGTGGTCGGTGGTCATCTGGATCCGGAAGAAGTGCGCACCTTCGTCTCCAGTCGACTGCCGGCACACATGGTTCCTTCCTCGGTGATCGTTCTCGAGGAAATTCCGTTGACGCCGGCCGGAAAGGTCGATTTCCGCGCGCTGCCTGCCCCGACGATGCGCCGGAATGCGTATGTCGCACCCGTCACGAAGACGGAGGAGTTGATCGGCCGGATCTTCGGTGACGTCCTGGCAGTCGACCAGGTCAGCATCACGGACGACTTCTTCGACATCGGTGGAAACTCTCTGAGTGCTACCCGAGTGATGGGACGGGTCGGCACCGAACTCTCAGTCACCCTCCCGGTTCGGGTTCTCTTCGATGCCAGGACAGTCGCGGCCCTCGCTGTGGCAGTCGATGCAACGCAGAGCGGAACGCGGCCCGCTCTGGCCGCCGGGCCTCGGCCCGAGCGAATCCCGCTCTCGCCGGCGCAATCGCGAATGTGGATTCTCAATCGATACGATCCTGCCTCGCCCGCGTACAACATCCCGCTCGTCCTTCGCCTGCGCGGCCGGCTGGATTCAGTGGCTCTCCGAGAATCTCTGTCGGACATCGTTCTTCGCCACGAATCCTTGCGGACGATATTCCCTGACGATGCCGAAGGGCCTTTCCAGCGGATTCTCGACGACGTCGACGTTCCTTTTCGTCACACGGTGGTTTCTCCCGAACAGGTTGCCGATCAGATTGTCGGCGCTGTGGACGAGGGGTTCGACGTCACCAGAGCAATCCCGTTGCGGGTAAACCTGTTCGAGCTCTCGGCTGACGAACACATCCTGGTCGCCGTGATTCACCACATAGCCGCGGACGGTGCGTCAGTGGCGCCGCTCGCACGGGATCTCGTTCTGGCCTACTCGGCGCGCCGTTCGGGTACGGAGCCGTCACCGGCCCCGTTGGTTGTTCAGTATCCGGATTACAGCGTGTGGCAACACCAGGTCCTCGGTTCGGAAAGTGATCAGACCAGTCTTGCTTCGGCGCAGGCCGAGTATTGGCGTGGCCAGTTGGCCGGCGCGCCGGAGCTTCTCGAACTTCCGGCCGATTTCCCGCGGCCGGCGATTGCGTCGCTGCGCGGAGCGAACACCGAACTGGTGTTGGCGCCCGCGATGGTCACTGCACTCGGGCAGTTGGGCCGCACACAGGGCGCCACGACCTTCATGGTGCTCCAGGCGGCCCTCGCGGTGCTCCTGTCCAACCTCGGTGCGACCGACGACGTGGTGATCGGGACACCGATTTCCGGACGCGGCCAACAAGCGCTGGACGACGTGGTCGGAATGTTCGTCGGCACGGTGGCACTACGCAGCCGTCTCACCCCGGCGATGTCGTTCCTCGATCTGTTGGCGCAGGTGCGAGCCACTGACCTCACTGCGTTCGAGAATGCCGACCTACCATTCGAGCGGCTGATCGACATACTGCAACCCGCTCGCTCCCAGGCCCACGCGCCGATCTTCCAGGTGGCTCTGTCTCAGGAGCAAGAGGGAACCGCTGCGTTCACGCTGCCTGGTCTCGAGATCGAAGCCGTGGACAACGCAGTCGCGGCGGCAAAGTTCGACCTCCAGATCACGATGGTCCAGCACGCAGATTCGTTGAATCTCACCTGGACATACGCCACAGACCTCTTCACCGGCACGTCCGTGGACGGATTTGCGCAGCGGTTCCACCGGATTCTCGCGCAGATTGTCGAGACTCCGGAAGTGGCAATCGCGGATATCGCCGTTCTGGACGAGAACGAATACACCAGACTTACTTCGGCATTCGGTCCGTCAGCGCCAACGGTTCGCACCCTGGCAGATCTGTTGACCCTGCACTCGGAATCCGCGAATGTGGCAATCGTTTCCGAGTCGTACGGTGAGATGACGTACAGCGAGCTGGATGTGCGATCCTCACAGCTGGCTCGGCTCCTCATCGAACGTGGGATAGGCCCCGAAACAGCTGTTGCGGTGTCTCTTCCACGTTCGACGCAGTCCATCCTCGCACTGTGGGCTGTTGCCAAGTCCGGAGCAACGTACGTTCCGGTGGATCCGACGTATCCCGACGAGCGCATCGCACACATGCTGGCAGACTCTGCAGCGCTGGTCGTGATCACCGACTCCGAGACGGCGCCAACACTTCCGAACGGAATCGATACGATCGAGATCGACTATCTCGACCTCGATCGCTACCTCGCAGCGCAGGTCGACGATGCCGATCGGATCCGCCCATTGCACGCGGATCATGTTGCCTACCTGATCTACACGTCAGGCTCGACCGGTCTCCCCAAGGGCGTCGCTGTCACTCACCGGGGACTGTCCGTGTTCTCCGCTCGGACCCGCACTGATCTGGCGGTATCGCGCGACTCTCGGGTACTGCGACTGTCCTCGGCCAGCTTCGACGCGTCCATGTTCGAGATGATCCTTGCGTTCACCGCCGGTGCCACGATGGTGATCACACCTCCGTCGGTCATTGCCGGCGAGGAACTCACCGACGTGATCCGGCGTCATCGCGTCACCCATGTGGTGACGGCTCCTGCTGCGATGACCACCGTCGACGCAGGCATTTTGTCGGATCTCGAAGTCGTCGTGCTCGGCGGCGACGTCTTTCCGCCGCAGCTACTCGACCGTTTTCCCAGCCAGACAAGACTCTTCAACAGTTACGGGCCGACCGAGAGCACCATCGTCATCACCAAGACCGGGGCTCTCCACGACACTGCAGCTCTGGTCGGTGACGGCGAGCAACACCGTCACACGTCACTCTCGCCCGTCACGATCGGTATTCCGCTCGAAGGCGCACACGTTCTGGTCCTCGATTCCGCCCTCAATCCCGTCCCCGTCGGTGTCAGGGGCGAGCTGTATCTGTCGGGACCCGGCCTGGCACGTGGGTACAACCGGCGCGCGGCATTGACCGCAGAACGCTTCGTGGCGAACCCGTTCGGTGCATCGGGCGCGCGGATGTACCGGACCGGCGACGTCGTCGCCTGGACCGAGCAGGGCGAACTGGCGTACATCGGACGATCCGACGCCCAAGTTCAGCTTCGCGGGCTCCGCATCGAACTGGGGGAGATCGAATCAGCGCTCGCCTCCGTTCGCGGAGTGAGCGCTGCTGCCGCCACTGTTCACCGACATGACTCTCTCGGCGATCAACTCGTCGGTTACGTCACCACCACAGATGCGGTGTCGGCGGAGTCCGTCCTCGAAGCCGTATCCGCGGTGCTGCCACGTGCCTCGGTGCCCAGTGCCGTGATCCTGCTGGATCTGCTACCCCTGACTCCGGCCGGAAAGCTTGATCGCGCAGCACTTCCCGTTCCGGAGTTCATCGCCTCGGCGATGTTCCGGGTGCCGACCACACTCGCAGAGATTCGTGTCGCGAGCGCTTTTGTCGACGTTCTCGGTACCGGTACCGTCGGCGCAGAAGACAGTTTCTTCGAGCTGGGTGGAAACTCGCTCAGCGCGACTCGGGCGATTGCCCGAGTCAACGCCACGTTCGGGATCAAACTCGGGGTTCGGGCGCTGTTCGAGGCGCCGACCGTCGCAGAACTTGCACTGGTGGCAGACTCGGCAGAACGTGATGATCAGCCCCGATTGGAAGCACGACCGCGACCTGAACGTATTCCGCTCTCACCGGCGCAGAATCGGATGTGGTTCCTCAATCGATTCGACACCGCGGCTGCCACGGACAACCTGCCCCTGGCGCTTCGTCTGAGCGGAACCCTGGACGCGCCGGCGTTGGCTCTCGCGCTTCGTGACGTGGTCCAACGCCACGAGTCGTTGCGTACCTACTATCCGGATTCCCCGAACGGTCCTCGCCAGGAAATCCTGCCCGAGTCTTCGGTGGATCTCGATCTGGTTCCGCATGACGTCACCGAAGCCGAAGCGTCGCAGCGGCTCTTTGCTCTTGCCGGCACCGGATTCGACGTGACAACTGACGTACCACTGCGGACCGCTCTGTATCGAATCTCCGAGACCGAACATGTGCTCGCCGTCGTCATGCATCACATCGCATCGGACGGATCATCGCTCGGACCCCTGGCCGCCGACGTCATGGGTGCCTACGTTTCGCGGTCTCGCGGCGAAGCTCCACAGTGGACACCGTTGCCCGTGCAGTATGCGGATTACGCGCTCTGGCAACATGATCTGCTCGGCGCGGATGAGAATCCCTCCGTCGATGCTCAGAGACAAATTCAGTTCTGGACCTCTGCACTCGCCGGAATTCCGGACCTGTTGAGTCTGCCGACGGACAGGCAACGTCCGCCCCGTCAGAGCTACCGCGGCAAGGAGATTCACTTCACGATCGGCTCGGACACCGCCGATCGACTGCGTGATCTTGCTGTCGGATCAGGCGCGAGCCTGTTCATGGTGGTCCACGCGGCATTCGCCGCACTGCTTGCCCGGTTGGGCAACAGTGCTGACATCACCATCGGCTCGCCCATCGCGGGACGAGGGCACGAGTCGCTCGATGCACTCGTGGGGATGTTCGTGAACACCTTGGCATTGCGAACCCAGGTGAACACGGCAGCACCGTTCACGGACCTGCTGAACCACACCCTCGATCAGGATCTCGCCGCCTTCGCGCACGCGGACCTACCGTTCGAGCGGCTCGTCGAGATCATCGATCCGGTCAGATCGACAGCCCGCCATCCGTTGTTCCAGGTGGCACTATCCTTCCAGAACCTCACGCCGACAATGTTCGAGCTACCCGGACTGCAGATCGCGGCAGTTGGCGCCCCAGTCGAGACGGCGAAGTTCGACCTGCACTTGACCGTCACCCCTGGGGACTCGGGGTCGATGTCGGCGTCGTTCACCTATGCAACGGATCTGTTCGACCAATCCACAGTGGCGACATTCGCCAACCGTCTGCTTCGCGTTCTCGATTCGATCGGTCGAAACCCGGACCTCCCGGTAGGCGACGTCGCTCTGCTCGGCGACGAAGAGATCGCGGCCACCGTCAACACGTGGAACAACACCGACACTGTCGTTCCAGAGACGACCCTCGCGGATCTGTTCGACGCCCAGGTGCGCAGAACACCGCGCGCCGAAGCGCTGGTTCTCGGTGACCGTCGCCTGACCTACACCGAGTTCGACGCCGAAAGCAACCGCCTGGCACGGTATTTGATCGGAATCGGGATCGGCCCGGAAGTGACTGTCGCGCTCAATCTGCGGCGCTCCGTCGAACTGGTCGTTGCCATGTACGCGGTGGTGAAGGCAGGCGGGGCCTACGTTCCGCTCGACCCGGATCAGCCGGCAGAACGCACGGCTCACATCCTCGAATCTGCAGCGCCCGCAGTTGTTCTGAGCACTTCCCGCGATTCGCTCGACGGGCAGTTCCACGTCGTGGACATCGAAACTCTCGATCTGGACGGAAACGACGCAGCACCGATTCGGGACACCGAACGCCTCGCCTGCCTGCGACCGGACAACATCGCATACGCGATCTATACCTCGGGATCCACCGGAAAGCCCAAGGGCGTGGCGATTTCCCATCGAGCGATCACGAACCAACTCTTGTGGAAGCAGGATCAATTCCCGCTCGGCGCGCACGACCGCGTACTCGTCAAAACTGCATCTACCTTCGACCTGTCCGTTTGGGAATACTGGTGGGCGTTGCAAACCGGCGCCTGCATGATTCTCGCCGAGTCAGGGGCACAGCAGGACGGCGAGTACCTCACGCTGCTGATCGAGCGTGAGCACGTCACGACACTGCATGCCGTCCCCTCGATGTTGTCGCTGCTCAGTGTGTCCGAGCGCCGACTGCCGAATTCGCTCACCAGGATTCTGTGCATCGGCGAGACTCTCCCGATACAGACAGCCGAGCACATGCGAGAGCAGAGTTCGGCGCAGGTCTACAACCTGTACGGACCCACGGAAGCAGCGGTCAGCGTCACAGCGCACCGAACGAGCGATGCAGACGTTGCCGTAGTGCCGATCGGAACCCCCGCCTGGAACACGCGCCTGCATGTACTCGACGAGCGGCTTCACCCGGTTCCGGTCGGTGTCGCAGGTGAGCTCTATCTCGCTGGAGTTCAGCTGGCGCGCGGGTACATCGGGGATGCGGGGCAGAACTCGAGCCGTTTCGTCGCCGACCCGAATGGAACGGGAGAGCGTCTCTATCGAACCGGCGATCTGGTTCGGTGGAATGCCGCGGGCAGCCTCGAATACCTCGAGCGTGCAGATTTCCAGGTCAAGGTCCGAGGTTTCCGCATCGAACTCGGCGAGATCGAAACAGCGTTGCGCGCCGAACGACCGATCCGCGATGCGGTGGTCACGGTCACGACGTCGGCCACCGGTGAGCAAAACCTGGTCGGCTACGTCACCGCGGCAGCTGGCTCGGACATCGAGAGCTCAGCGATTCTGGCACGACTGCGCGCCACCCTGCCCGGCTACATGGTTCCGACAACGCTGATGACGCTCGACTCCCTGCCGCTGGGGAGTACAGGCAAGGTAGATCGACATGCGCTACCGGAGCCAGTCTTCGAGGCACGTGGTTTCCGTGCACCGACGACACCGGCCGAACTGTCGGTGGCGACCGCTTTTGCCGAGGTTCTCGGCAGCGGAAGCACGGGGGAGGTGGGCATCGACGACGACTTCTTCGAACGCGGCGGCAATTCGCTCAGTGCAACTCGGGTGCTCGGGCGGATCAACGCCGCGGCGGGCACGGACTTGCCCGTGCGTGTGGTCTTCGAGTCGCCCACTGTCGCAGAGTTGGCTGCAGTGGTGGAAACTGCCGAGCTTTCGCGGCGGCCCGCGCTGGGTTCGCAGCCGAGGCCGGCGAGGATTCCGCTCTCCGCTGCGCAGACTCGTATGTGGTTCCTCAATCGCTTCGATCCCGATTCGTCGGCATACAACATCCCGGTGGTTCTGCGATTCACAGGTCCATTGGATGTCGAGGCGTTGCGCGCCAGTGTCGCCGACGTGATCGCTCGCCACGAGGTCCTGAGAACCGTGTACCCGGAGTACGACGGAACGGGTTACCAGGAGGTCGTCGAGGAACCTCGTGCTCTCGACATTCTCGACATTGTCACGGTGCAGGAGGATTCGCTCCACAGCGTGCTGGCCGATGTTCTCGGCGTGACGTTCGACGTCACGTCCGAGATCCCCGTTCGAGCCTCGCTGTTGCAGGTTGACGAGTTTGAGTACGTCCTGGCGATGACGGTGCATCACATTGCGGGTGACGGTTTCTCGATGGGTCCGTTGACGCGTGATGTGATGGTGGCGTACGAGGCGCGGTCCCGAGGTATGGAGCCGTTGTGGGCGCCGCTCGAGGTGCAGTACGCGGATTACGCGCTGTGGCAGCTCGAGACGTTGGGTTCGGAAGAATCGTCGACCTCACTCGTCACACGACAGTTGGACTTCTGGCGGAACGCTCTCGAGGGAGCGCCCGCCGTCCTCGAACTCCCGTTGGATCGGCCCCGCCCGGCTGAGGCCTCCGGACGAGGATCGCTTCTGAGCGTGCATCTCGAACCTGCTCTGCAACAGGCAATTTCCGAACTGGCACGACGGCATCGCGCTACGCCGTTCATGGTGTTGCATGCTGCTCTGGCCGTCGTACTGTCACGGTTCAGCGGCAGTTACGACTTTGCCGTCGGGACGCCGACCGCCGGGCGCGGCGAACGCGTGCTCGACGATCTCGTCGGTATGTTCGTGGGGACCGTCGTGTTGCGCACCAGAGTCGATCCAGGTGAGGAGTTCACCGACCTGCTGTCCCGAGTCCGCGACGTCGATCTTCAGGCTTTTGCGCACGGCGACGTTCCGTTCGAGCGTCTGGTCGAGGTACTCGATCCCGTTCGTTCGCAGTCCTATTCACCGCTCTTCCAGGTCAGCCTCGCACTACAGAACCATCTCGATTCACGGTTGACTCTCAACGGGTTGCACATCGAGAGCATCGAACCTGCGGTGGTGAGCACTCAGTTCGACCTCGATTTTGTTGCGGCCGAACAATTCGACAACGACGGCCTACCGGCAGGGCTTGTCGTTCAGTTGACCTACGCCACTGATCTGTTCGAGGAATCCACCGCCTCACGCCTGATGTACGCCTTCGAATCGGTCTTGACTACTGCTGTCGCAGAACCGGATCGGCGAGTCGAGATGTTCGAGGTGGAGTCTGTGGTGGAGCGTGGGTTGGTGTTGGGGGGTGTGAATGAGACGGATCGTTGTGTTGACGGTGTGACGTTGGCGGATTTGGTGGCGGCTTCGGTTGAGGTGTCGTCGGGTCGTGTGGCTGTGGTGTTCGGTGATGTGGTGTTGTCGTATGCCGAGTTCGGTGTGCGGGTGAATCGGTTGGCGCGGTGGTTGATCGGGCGTGGTGTGGGGCCGGATGTTTTGGTGGGTCTTGCGGTGGAGCGTTCGGTGGAGATGATCGTGGCGATGCATGCGGTTGTTGCTGCGGGTGGTGCGTATGTGCCGATTGATCCGGAGTTGCCGGTGGAGCGGATCGGGTTTGTGGTTGATTCGGCTGCGCCGCAGCTTGTGTTGACTGTTTCTGCGTTTGTGGGTGTGTTGCCTGTGGGTGTGGATGTTGTTGTTCTCGATGGTCTTGATGTGGGTGGGTTTTCGGGTGGTCGGGTTTCTGATGGTGATCGGGTTGCGCCGTTGCGGTCGGGTAATGCGGCGTATGTGATGTTCACGTCGGGTTCGACGGGTCGGCCGAAGGGGGTGTCGGTCAGTCATGGGGCGATTGTCAATCAGTTGGCGTGGTTGGCGGGGGAGTACGGGGTGGGTGCTGATGATCGGGTGATGGCGCGTGCGCCGTTCACGTTCGATGTGTCGGTGTGGGAGTCGTTTTTGCCGTTGACGGTGGGTGCGCGGTTGGTGGTGACGCGGCCGGGTGGGCATCGTGAGTTGGATTATCTTGCGGGTGTGATGGTCGAGCATGCGATTTCGGTGGCGGAGTTCGTTCCGTCGGTGCTTGCGGCGTTGGTGGCTGATGGTTTTGGTGGTGCGTTGGGTTCGTTGCGGCATTTGTTTGCCGGTGGTGAGGAGTTGTCGCCGGAGCTTGCGGTGGCGTTGGGTTCGTTGACGTCGGCTGCGGTGCATAACACGTACGGTCCGACGGAGGCGGCGATTACGACGACGGCGCATCGGATTGTGGGTTCGGTGTCGGGGGTGGTGCCGATCGGGACGCCGGTGTGGAATACGCGTGGGTATGTGTTGGATTCGCGGTTGCGTCCGGTGCCGGTGGGTGTTGCGGGTGAGTTGTATCTCGATGGTGCGCAGTTGGCTCGTGGTTATCATCGGCGTCCGGATTTGACGTCGGATCGGTTTGTGGCGAATCCGTTTGTGGTGGGTGCTCGGATGTATCGCACGGGTGATCGTGTGTTGTGGAGTGCTGCTGGGTCTTTGGTGTATTTGGGTCGGTCGGATTTCCAGGTGAAGATTCGTGGGGTGCGGATCGAGCTCGGTGAGATCGAGTCGGCGTTGGGTGCGTTGCCGGGTGTTTCGGGTGCTGTGGTGGTGGTGCATGGGGGGAGTCGTCTGGTCGGGTATGTGACGGCTGGGTCCTCGGTCGATGCGGAAGTTTCGGTGGATTCGGTGGGGGCGCGGGCTGCGGTGGGGTTGGTGCTTCCGTCGTACATGGTTCCGGATGTGGTGGTTGTTGTTGACGAGTTCCCGTTGTCGAGTGCGGGGAAGTTGGATCGGAAGGCGTTGCCGGAGCCTGTTTTCGGTGTGCGGGTGTTTCGGGCGCCTGGTTCTGCTTCGGAGTTGGTGGTGGCTGCTGCTTTTGCGGTGGTTTTGGGGTGTGAGTCGCGGGTTGGTGTCGATGATGATTTCTTCGAGTTGGGTGGTAATTCGCTCAATGCGACCAGACTTGTCAGCCGCATCAACGCAGACCGAGGCACTGACATACCGCTGCGGGCCATCTTCGACTCGCCGACGGTAGCCGAACTTGCTGCGGTTCTCGACGCCTCATCATCCTCGAGTAGGCCGGCCCTGACAGCCCGGGTACGCCCGTCGGCGATCCCGTTGTCACCGGCTCAGTCCCGGATGTGGTTCCTCAACCGGTTCGAACCTGAGTCGTCGGCATACAACATGCCAGTGGTCCTTCGCCTCTCCGGCGCCCTCGACGAATCGGCGCTTGCTGCGGCAGTGGGTGATCTGGTGCTGCGCCACGAAGTTCTCCGGACGGTCTACCCTGAAGTGGACGGCATCGGTTTCCAGAGAATTCTCTCGCCGGATGACGCGGCCGTGGACCTGACGATCGAGTATGTGTCCGAAAGTGCTCTCCTCGTACGAGTTTCCGAAGTCCTCGGCGCAACTTTCGACGTCACGTCCGAAATTCCCATGCGAGCTCATCTGTTCCAGCTCGACGAGTTCGAGTACGTCCTGGCGATGACGGTGCATCACATTGCGGGTGACGGTTTCTCGATGGGTCCGCTGACGCGTGATGTGATGGTGGCGTACGAGGCGCGGTCCCGAGGTATGGAGCCGTTGTGGGCGCCGCTCGAGGTGCAGTACGCGGATTACGCGCTGTGGCAGCTCGAGACGTTGGGTTCGGAAGAATCGTCGACCTCACTCGTCACACGACAGTTGGACTTCTGGCGCAGCGCTCTCGACGCAATACCGTCGGTGATCGATCTGCCGCTGGACCGACCTCGTCCCGTGGAAGCCTCCGGCCGTGGAGCCATGTTCTCGGCCCATCTGAGCCCCGAGGTGAACGCGCAACTGGAGAAGGTCGCGCGTGACAACGGCGCTACGCCGTTCATGGTGTTGCATGCCGCGCTCGCTGTTGTGCTTTCGCGCTACAGCGGTGAATACGACGTAGTTGTGGGAACTCCTGTTGCGGGCCGAGGAGAACGTGCACTCGACGATCTGGTCGGCATGTTCGTCAACACCCTCGCACTACGTTCCGTGGTGTCGCCCGGCGCTCGGTTCGCGGAATTGCTCGAATCGGTTCGAGAATTCGACCTCCAGGCGTTCGCGAACGCCGACGTTCCGTTCGAGCGCCTGGTCGAAATACTCGATCCGGTTCGTTCGCAGTCGTACTCGCCCATTTTCCAGGTCAGTTTGACCCTGCAGAACATCGCATTGACCGAACTCGAGTTCGACGGCATACGTATCGCCGAAGTCGACAACGTCGTGACCACTACACAGTTCGACCTGGACTTCGTGTTCAACGAAGCACTCACCGCCGACGGGTCTCGCGGGGGTCTGGACCTACATCTGACCTATGCCACCGATCTCTTCGACGAGGCAACCGCAGCGCGATTGGTCGATGCATACGTCGCAGTGGTGAGCGCTGCAGTGGCGGACACGTCCACCATCGTCGAGATGTTCGAGGTGGAGTCTGTGGTGGAGCGTGGGTTGGTGTTGGGGGGTGTGAATGAGACGGATCGTTGTGTTGACGGTGTGACGTTGGCGGATTTGGTGGCGGCTTCGGTTGAGGTGTCGTCGGGTCGTGTGGCTGTGGTGTTCGGTGATGTGGTGTTGTCGTATGCCGAGTTCGGTGTGCGGGTGAATCGGTTGGCGCGGTGGTTGATCGGGCGTGGTGTGGGGCCGGATGTTTTGGTGGGTCTTGCGGTGGAGCGTTCGGTGGAGATGATCGTGGCGATGCATGCGGTTGTTGCTGCGGGTGGTGCGTATGTGCCGATTGATCCGGAGTTGCCGGTGGAGCGGATCGGGTTTGTGGTTGATTCGGCTGCGCCGCAGCTTGTGTTGACTGTTTCTGCGTTTGTGGGTGTGTTGCCTGTGGGTGTGGATGTTGTTGTTCTCGATGGTCTTGATGTGGGTGGGTTTTCGGGTGGTCGGGTTTCTGATGGTGATCGGGTTGCGCCGTTGCGGTCGGGTAATGCGGCGTATGTGATGTTCACGTCGGGTTCGACGGGTCGGCCGAAGGGGGTGTCGGTCAGTCATGGGGCGATTGTCAATCAGTTGGCGTGGTTGGCGGGGGAGTACGGGGTGGGTGCTGATGATCGGGTGATGGCGCGTGCGCCGTTCACGTTCGATGTGTCGGTGTGGGAGTCGTTTTTGCCGTTGACGGTGGGTGCGCGGTTGGTGGTGACGCGGCCGGGTGGGCATCGTGAGTTGGATTATCTTGCGGGTGTGATGGTCGAGCATGCGATTTCGGTGGCGGAGTTCGTTCCGTCGGTGCTTGCGGCGTTGGTGGCTGATGGTTTTGGTGGTGCGTTGGGTTCGTTGCGGCATTTGTTTGCCGGTGGTGAGGAGTTGTCGCCGGAGCTTGCGGTGGCGTTGGGTTCGTTGACGTCGGCTGCGGTGCATAACACGTACGGTCCGACGGAGGCGGCGATTACGACGACGGCGCATCGGATTGTGGGTTCGGTGTCGGGGGTGGTGCCGATCGGGACGCCGGTGTGGAATACGCGTGGGTATGTGTTGGATTCGCGGTTGCGTCCGGTGCCGGTGGGTGTTGCGGGTGAGTTGTATCTCGATGGTGCGCAGTTGGCTCGTGGTTATCATCGGCGTCCGGATTTGACGTCGGATCGGTTTGTGGCGAATCCGTTTGTGGTGGGTGCTCGGATGTATCGCACGGGTGATCGTGTGTTGTGGAGTGCTGCTGGGTCTTTGGTGTATTTGGGTCGGTCGGATTTCCAGGTGAAGATTCGTGGGGTGCGGATCGAGCTCGGTGAGATCGAGTCGGCGTTGGGTGCGTTGCCGGGTGTTTCGGGTGCTGTGGTGGTGGTGCATGGGGGGAGTCGTCTGGTCGGGTATGTGACGGCTGGGTCCTCGGTCGATGCGGAAGTTTCGGTGGATTCGGTGGGGGCGCGGGCTGCGGTGGGGTTGGTGCTTCCGTCGTACATGGTTCCGGATGTGGTGGTTGTTGTTGACGAGTTCCCGTTGTCGAGTGCGGGGAAGTTGGATCGGAAGGCGTTGCCGGAGCCTGTTTTCGGTGTGCGGGTGTTTCGGGCGCCTGGTTCTGCTTCGGAGTTGGTGGTGGCTGCTGCTTTTGCGGTGGTTTTGGGGTGTGAGTCGCGGGTTGGTGTCGATGATGATTTCTTCGAGTTGGGTGGTAATTCGCTCAATGCGACCAGACTTGTCAGCCGCATCAACCAACACGCCGGTACCGCGTTGCCGCTTCGCACGTTGTTCGATCACCCCTCTGTGGCGGAACTTGCTGTAGCACTGGACAATGCAGAGCGTGCCGACAGGCCTGCCCTCGAGATCCAGACTCGTCCGGAGCAGATCCCGCTTTCACTTGCACAGAATCGGATGTGGTTCCTCAATCAGTACGATGTCGAATCTGCGGCATACAACATCCCGTTGGCCATCCGACTCGCCGGCACCGTTGACGTTCCGGCGCTTCGCGGCGCCTTCGGTGATGTTCTGACGCGCCATGAGTCGCTGCGAACAGTGTTCCCCGACAACGGTGACGGCCCCGTCCAGGTGATCCTGACACCCGAGGACGTCGAGTTCGATCTGAGCCCGATCGACGTCGACCGTGGCGACCTCGACACTCGCATACTCGAGGTCATGTCCGAAGGTTTCGACGTCACTGCTTCCGTGCCGATTCGCGTGAAGTTGTACCGCGTCGAGGAATTCGAGCATGTACTGGTGATGTCGGTGCATCACATCAGTGCGGACGGCGTGTCCATGACGCCGTTGGCTCGCGACGTCATGATCGCCTACTCGGCACGGTTGACCGGCCAGGCCCCCTTCTGGGCGCCGCTGGAGATCCAGTATGCCGACTTTGCGCTGTGGCAGCGGGTGCTCCTCGGTGACGAGGCTGACCCGAAGAGCATCACATCGACTCAGATCGATTACTGGAAATCAACATTGAACGGGATTCCGGAACTGCTCGAGCTTCCGGCCGATCGACCGCGACCGGCGGTGGCCACCCAGAACGGTGCGATGGTTCGCTTCGACATCGCGTCCGAGATCATGGATCGCGTTCGTGAGATCGCCGATCACCACAACGCAAGTGTGTTCATGGTGATTCACGCCGCGTATGCGGCACTGTTGGCGAGAGTGTCGGCGAGCACCGACATCGTCGTCGGCACGCCTGTGTCCGGACGAGGCGAAGCGGCGCTCGAGGATCTCATCGGAATGTTCGTCGGCACGGTCGTCCTGCGAACGGATGCCGACCCCGCACTGACGTTCGCGCAGTTGGTCGACCAGGTGCGTGACCGAGATCTGAGTGCGTTCGGCAACGTCGATGTGCCTTTCGAGAGACTGGTGGACGCTCTGCAACCTGTTCGCTCACAGGCTCACACACCGCTGTTCCAAGTCACGTTTGCCTACGAATATATCGAAGACGCCACGTTCGAGCTTCCTGATCTGCGGGTGTCCGCCGTCGAATTCGACGTCACTCCAGCTCAATTCGATCTTGCCTTGACGTTGTTCGAGACCACGGAATCTACCAGCGGCGCAGACACCGAGTCGGTAGCGGTGAGTGGCTCGCTGACCTACGCGACAGATTTGTTCGACCGTTCCACGGCTGCGTCGTTCGCCGACCGATTCGTCACGATGCTCGAGCAGCTGACGCGGGATCCCGCGAGAGTAATCGGGGATATCGACGTTCTGAATCGGGACGAGCAGAACCTACTGGTGCCGGTGCGAGGACTTACGGCGGCGCATCCCGCGACTCTGTCCGAGCTGATATTTGCTGCGGTCTCGTCGAATCCAACGGGGATCGCCTTCCTGTGGAATGGCCGCGCCGTCACCTATACCGAGGCCGACGAACTCTCGACCCGCCTCGCTCACGTCCTGCTGCGACGCGACATCACACCGGAAACATTTGTTGCGCTGGCTCTTCCACGATCGCTCGAATCCGTCCTCGCAGTCTGGGCGGTTGCCAAGACGGGTGCCGCATATCTGCCGGTCGACCCGAGCTATCCGGCCGATCGCATCGACCACATTCTCGAAGATTCTCGAGCGAGGTTGGGTGTGACGATCGCCGAGCAGCGTCAGTTCCTGCCCGACGACGTCGAATGGTTGGTCCTCGAGGACATCGCCGAAGAACTGGCGGCAGCCCCGGCGAGCGCGAGCTGGCCGCTGGCGCGGATCGACAATCCGGCGTACATGATCTACACGTCGGGTTCGACGGGCAAGCCCAAGGGCGTGGTTGTCACTCATTCCGGTCTCGCCAACTTGGCGGCCGAACGGCGTGAGCACTACCAGATCACGTCCGACGCCCGGTTCCTGCACACCGCGTCACCCAGCTTCGACATGGCTGTCGGCGAAATGATCTCCGCGCTCTCTGCTGCAGCAACATTGGTGATCGTTCCGGTGACCACGATCGGTGGTGACGACTTGGCCGAGTTGTTGGACTCGCAACGAGTCACTCACGCTCTGATCACCCCGGCCGTTCTGAGCACGATCGCCCCCCACGACCACGAACATCTTCGCGTTCTCGGTGTGGGCGGTGAAGCGGTATCCGCTGAACTTGTCGATCGTTGGCAGCCAGGGCGAACGATGCTCAACGGCTACGGACCGACCGAGGCGACCGACATCTCCACAGTTGCAGACCTCGAAGCGGGACAACCTGTCACGGTCGGTAAACCTGTGCGCGGATTCCGGACCCTGATCCTGGACACTCGACTGCGACCGGTGCCGATCGGTACGCCTGGTGAACTGTACGTGGCGGGGCCCGCTTTGGCTCGCGGTTACCACAACCAACACATTCTCACCGCAACACGATTCATCGCCGATCCCCACGGTGATCCTGGACAGCGCATGTACCGGACCGGTGACATCGCTGCCTGGACGGCGGATCTCACCATCGAGTACCGCGGACGGATCGACAGTCAGGTCAAGATCCGAGGTCAACGCATCGAACTCGGTGAAATCGAGACGGTAGCAACACAATGCGACGAGATCGCGCAATCCGTGGTGCTTGTCGTCGAGACTGCACTGGGCAAGCGGCTGGCGGCATACCTGGTGCCGCAAGCTGGGCGCGTGATCGATACCGAGTCCGTAAGGCGCTATCTGGAGTCCGCGCTGCCACGACCGATGGTGCCCGACGCGTATGTCGTGCTGGACGCTCTACCGGTGACCGTGAACGGAAAGCTCGACCGCAAGGCTCTTCCCGCTCCGACGTTCTCCGCGTCGAAGCTGCGCTATCGAGCACCCGCGTCCGAGACGGAAGAGATCCTCGCTTCGCTGTTCGCAGATCTGCTCGGTGTCGAGGCGGTGAGCGTCGACGATTCGTTCTTCGGGCTCGGCGGCGACAGCATCGCATCCATCCAACTGGTCTCCCGAGCGAAGGCTCGTGGTCTCGTGATGACCCCACGAGACGTCTTCGAACAGAAGACTGTTGCCGCGCTGGCACAGGTCGTTTTGCGATCTGACGCGCCGGCGCAGATGGTACTTGCCGAACTGCCGGGCAACGGTGTCGGAGAGTTGCCGCTGACGCCGGTGATGCGCATGGTGCTCGGCAGCACCGATCACTTCGATCGCTACTCACAGTCGATCGCACTGGATCTGCCAGTCGGCGTCGATCAGGCGGGGATCGTCGCCACGGTGGCCGCCGTCGTCGATCACCACGACATGCTTCGGTCGACCTTGCACAGCAAAACTTTGCACGTGGCCGAGCCCGGAAGCGTGGACGTGGCCGCACGTGTGCGGAAGGTCGACTTCGATCCCGCTGCCGTCGACAGCGCGGAAAGCTTGACCGAATTGGCACGATCCCAAGTGGAACTGGCTCGACGAGAACTTGATCCGCGCGGCGGTGTGATGTTCGCGTGCGTCTGGCTCGCGCCGGTGGGTGACGCGGAAAAGGTGACCGGGCGACTGCTCGTCGTGATGCACCATCTGGTCGTCGACGGAGTGTCGTGGCGAATCCTGGTGCCGGACTTCATGACCGCGTGGGCACAGATCTCCAATGGTGCGCCGGCGCAGCTGGCACCTGTCGGCACGTCGATGCGTCGCTGGGCACATGCGCTGCAGGACAGTGCAGTTGGGGCGACGGCAGACCTGCCGACGTGGCGGGCAATCGTCGACGGCGAGGACCCGGATCTGGGATCGGCGCGCTTCGACCCCTCGCTCGATCTGGTCGCAACTGTCCGCGACATCGAGGTGCGCGTCGACGCGTCGACGACTCAGGCACTGCTGACCGAGCTTCCGGCCGCGTTCCGTGGCGGCGTGAACGACGGTTTGCTGACAGCTCTGGCGCTTGCAGTCACTCGGTGGCGTCGCGAACGAGGCGTGCACACCACATCGACGCTCATCCAGATGGAAGGTCACGGGCGAGAAGAGCAGACTGCACCCGGTGCTGACCTCTCGCGTACCGTCGGTTGGTTCACCAGCGTCTATCCCGTGCGCCTCGAACTCGGTGCGCTCGACATCGACGACGCCATGCGCGGCGGCGTCGCGGCGGGTCGGGCCGTCAAGTCGGTCAAGGAACAACTGCTCGCCGTGCCCGGTCGTGGCATCGGCTACGGGGTCCTCCGATATCTGACCGACAGTGACATGTCCGGCAGTGACATGACCGGCAGCGACCCGGGTACACCACTGCCGGAAGGCATGCCGCAAATCAGTTTCAACTACCTCGGTCGCGTGTCTGCCGGCAACGTCCCGGAGGAGTTCGCCGATTTGGGGTGGACTCCGTCCGTGGATGTCGGTGACATCGAAGGCCCCGGAAACCCCGACATGCCTGCCGCCGCAGTTCTCGACATCAACGCGATAGTCACAGATATTTCGGGTGATGCCGAGTTGTCCGCGACGTTCTCCTACGCCGGACGCCTCCTGACCGAAGCGGACGTCCGAGGCTTGGCGGAGTACTGGGCGAGCGCGCTGCGGAGCCTGGTCTCCCACGTCGGCAGAGGCGCTGGGGGAGGCCTGACGCCTTCCGACGTTCCGTTGGTGACGGTCTCTCAAGAGGACATCGATGCCTGGGAAGACCGGTATCCGCTGGTCAGTGACATTTGGCCACTGTCGCCGTTGCAGCACGGACTTGCCTTCCACTCTTTGCTCGCCGGCAACACTGCCGACGTTTATCAGACCCAGATGGTTCTGGAGCTGACAGGAACTGTCGATCCGATACGAATGAACCGGGCCGTGACTGCTCTGCTGAACCGTCACGACAACCTACGGACCGCCTATGTCGCCGATCTGTCCGGCGAACTCGCGCAAATCGTTCTCGGTGAGGTCGATGTCCCGTGGCGTGTGGTCGACCTCGGTGCCGAGCCTGCGAGTGAGCGCGAAGCTGTCTACGAGCGAACCCTCGCGCGCGATCGATCCGAGCGTTTCGATTTGGCAACACCGCCATTGCTTCGGTTCACGCTCATCACACGAGATCCCGGTCGACACGCGCTTGCAGTGACACTGCACCACATTCTTCTCGACGGGTGGTCGATGCCGCTTCTGATGAAGGACCTGATGGTTCTGTACGCAACGCACGGCGACGAGTCGGTGCTTCCCCGCGCAGCGTCCTATCGTAATTACCTGTCCTGGTTGAATTCTCGGGACGCTGCGGAATCCGAGTTGGCGTGGGCCGAGGCGCTGTCCGGGCTCGAGCAGCCGACCCTGCTCGCCGGGGAAGGGTCTGCTGGTTCGAGTGCCGGCACCGTCGAGTCGGTTGTGACTCAGGTGGAGCCCGAACTCGCCGAGCAGCTCGGTGCCTTCAGCGCCGACAACGGCGTCACATTGAACACCATGATGCAGGCCGGTTGGGGAATCCTGCTGGCGCGCCAGCTGGGTCGAACGGATGTCGTGTTCGGTGCAACCGTGTCGGGTCGTCCTCCCGAGCTCGATCATGTCGAGTCGATGGTCGGCCTGTTCATCAACACGCTGCCCGTCCGGGTCACGATCGACCCAGCGGAGTCGTTGCGTTCCTTGCTCTCACGGCTGCAGGCAGAACAGGCGGCGCTTCTCGAGCACCACCAACTCGGACTGACGGAGATCGTCAAGAGCGTCGGAAATGTCGCTGACTTCGACACGTTGACCGTCTTCGAGTCGTACCCCGTCGATACGGAAGGTATCGCTGCAAGGAGCTCGATCGACGGCATGACGGTTACTGCGATCACCGGTGACGATGCGACCCACTATCCGTTGACACTTACCGTTGTCGCTGATGACGGCATCTCATTCACGCTCAAGTATCAGCAGGATGTCTTCGATGCGCCGACGATCGAGGTTCTGCGCGAGAGGATGCTTCGGATCCTGCGTGCATTCGTGGAGTTGCCGGACACCGCTGCCGGAAACCTGGATGTTCTGGGGCCCGACGAGCGTCGCCTGCTTGTCCCGGTATCGGGCCTGCCGGCTGCGCCCAGCGCAACCCTGGCTGATCTCATCGCTTCCGCCGTCACACAGAACCCCGACGGAATCGCGATCTGGGCCGACGGGCGTGCGTGGACATACCGTGAAGCGGACGCCTGGTCGAACCGCCTTGCGTCCATCCTGCTCGATCACGGAGTCGGTCCGGAAACCTTTGTAGCCGTGGCACTCCGGCGATCGGCAGCGTCCGTGATGTCGGTGTGGGCAGTGACGAAGACCGGCGCCGCCTACTTGCCCGTCGATCCTGACTATCCGGTTGAGCGGATCGAACACATGATCACAGACTCCGGTGCTGTCATCGGCATCAGCCGAGGTGGGAATCAACTTCCCGATTCGGTGCGCTGGCTCGATCTGGACGCACTCGAAACCGCGATCCAAGAGCTACCCGAGTCGAGTATCGCGGGAGCGGCTCGCATCGACAATCCGGCATACATGATCTACACGTCCGGATCCACGGGCAAACCGAAGGGCGTCGTGGTCACGCATGGTGGTCTCGCGAATCTTGCCGCCGAGCGTCGTGAGCACTATCGCGTCGACTCGCACTCACGATTCCTGCACAACACCTCGCCGAGCTTCGACATGTCGGTGGGTGAAATGATGTCGGCGCTCTCCGCGGCGGCGACTCTGGTCGTCACACCGCCTACCATCCTGGGCGGAGAAGAGTTGTCTCGGTTCATGATCGGACGTCGGGTCACTCACGCACTGATCACTCCGGCGATGTTGACGTCGATGGAACCGGAAGGGCTCGAAGAGCTTCGGGTTCTCGGTGTGGGCGGGGAAGCGGTATCTGCCGAACTGGTGAACCGTTGGCAGCGTGGTCGAACCATGCTCAACGGGTACGGGCCTACCGAGGCAACCGACATCTCCACCGTCGGTGATCTCGTCGCGGGCAAACCAGTCACGATCGGATCACCCGTGCGTGGATTCGACACTCTGATCCTCGACTCGCGACTGCTCCCGGTGCCGATCGGGACGCCGGGCGAACTGTACGTGTCCGGGCCGGCTCTCGCCCGGGGATACCATGACCAGTCTGTGCTCACGGCAACCCGATTTGTTGCCAACCCGCACGGCCGGCCGGGTGATCGTCTGTATCGCACGGGCGACATTGCCGCCTGGACACCCGAACTCACCATCGAGTACCGGGGCAGGACCGACACTCAGGTCAAAATTCGTGGTCATCGCATCGAACTCGGGGAGATCGACTCGGCCCTGCACGCACACCCGGACGTGGATGTGGCCATGACCCGCGGCAAGAGGACACCGTCCGGGGACACCGCGTTGGTCGCGTACGTCGTGCCGACGCCGGGGACTGCGCCGGAGGTGAATCAGGTCGTCGCCTTTGTCTCCGAGTTCTTGCCACGTCACATGATCCCTAGCGCTGTCGTCTTCATCGACAAGGTGCCGACGACACCGACAGGAAAGGTCGACGAGAAGGCATTGCCGACCCCTGATTTTGCGTCGAAGATCGTGTATCGGGAGCCGAGCACGCCTACGGAAATCGCTGTGGCCACTGCCTTCTCGGAGGTCCTCGAGATCGCTGACGTCGGCGCCGACGACAACTTCTTCGAACTCGGTGGGAACTCACTGTCGGCGATGCGAGTAGTGACCAAACTGCGGATGTCGCTTGCTCGCGAGATCCCATTGCAGTGGTTGATGACCGAGCCGACTCCGGCGTCGATTGCGATTCGTGTCGACTCCGGACAAGAATCTTCCGGCGCGCTGGACGTCGTGTTCCCGATTCGGACGACCGGTGATCGGCCGCCTGTGTTCTTCGTCCATCCGATCGTCGGCCTGGCCTGGAGCTATGCCGGCTTGGCGCCGTACATCGATTCGGCGACTCCGATGTACGGGATCCAAACTCCAGCAGTCTCGTCCGCGGATCCGCTGCCGGAGTCCATCGAGTTCACCGCCGCCAGGTACCTCGAGGAAGTTCGAAAAATCCAGCCTGAAGGTCCGTATCACTTTGCCGGTTGGTCGCTCGGTGGCGTGATCGCACACTCGATGGCGGTGCTATTGCAGGCAGCGGGCGAGTCGGTCGATTCGTTGGTGATGCTGGACAGCTTCGCCCATGCCGCTGAAGACGGTGAAGGTTCGGACGCTGACGACGACGCGGACATGGGACTCGAGTTCGCGCACGCCATGGGCGAGTTGACTTCGGAAGATGTCGGCAGGCTTGTCTTCGCGGCCCGGCACAACGACACGTTGATGCAGGCTCACCAGCCGGGGATCTTCGATGGCGACGTGCTGTACTTCACTGCAGCGCTGGATGATCCATGGCTGAACCGTGGAGTCGATTCATGGCGTGCGTATGTCAGCGGGGATATCGTGAATCACCCCGTCGAGTGCACTCACTGGGACATCACCTCGCCCGCCGCTCTCGAGACCGTTGGTCCGTTGATGTCGCACAACTTGGAGAGGATTCGTCGGATGTCCTGAGTCGGGCGGGCGTGTTCTCGAGACACCGCCTGCGTCAGGAATGGGTGCTTTCCCAGGCGAAACCGTCAGGATCCGCGAAGGGTTCGGACGCACCGGTGATGGTGATTCGGTGCGATCCGGTGCCCTCGGGAGCGAGCCCGGCGTCCTTTGCCAGGGCGCCTCGGCCGTACAGTGCCAGCGTGACATTGTTTGCTGCGCTGGTGAATTCGACGTACTTGCGGCCGAAGCTCTTCGACACCTCGAGGCCGTGGTCGAGGTAGAACTGCTTGCTGGCCTTGACGTCTTCGGCGCCGAGCAGCAGCACGAGGCTGTCGATTGTGCGGGTGGCGGGTTCATTGTTCTTCTTCGACGACGTGGCGATCTTCCAGATCGAACCGTCCGGAGCCTGAAGGACTCCGCCGTATCCCCAGAGGGATTTCTTCACCGGCTTCAAGACGGCGGCACCGGCTGCGAGTGCGGCGCCGACGAAGGCGTCGACGATGTTCGGTTGGGAGACGACGAGCGAAAGGGTGTACCCACGAAACCCGGTTGTCGGTTCGTTCGATTCGCGTAGCTGGATTCGATCTCCGACGCCGAGAGCGTTGTAGAAGGCTTCGGCTGCGACGAGGTCGGGTACGTCGAGGATCACGGATTGCGCGGTGGTCATCCGGGCGCTCCCTGCTGATGTGTGGATTGACGACGTGTGGTCGGAAGTGGACTTCTGTGGTGTGTTCATGTGTTTCAACGTAATTGCGGGCCCCTTGGCTGTGCTTCTCGATTTCTGATCGGTTTGCTGAGACTGCTTGCAAGGTGCAGCGCTCGAGCGGGCACTAGGTGGGCAATTTGTCGTGAATGTACTGTTCAGCCGATGTTTTCTCGATAGGCTGATGAGCGCTGATCGGACGTATCTCACGCCACCATGGAACGGGGAAACCAGTGATCGCACTGCGAGGAAGGTCGTTAGCCGCAGCAGTAGTGGTGTCCATGACGATGGCGTTGGCCGCGTGTACGTCCGCTGAATCGGCGCCCGAGGTGGGCGCCAACTACGGCTCGGACGGAACCGCCGTCGACTACCGGGAGCCGGTGAAACTGAGTAGCCGAGATGGTGTTCTCGAGGTGCGCTTGTCCGCTCATCAGGGAGTGATTCCGCTCGATACCGCTTCGGCGCCCGTGTCGAATTTTCTGCTCTTCGGGTACGAGGTCATCCGCGGTACGGCGTCGGACGGATCGACCTCGGCGAGTGACGTCTATCCGGCGCCGACTCTCCGCGTCAATCCCGGAGAGCGATTGATCATTCATTACGACAACGATTTGCAGGATCTCACGATCGAGGACTTCTACGATCCGGCATTCACACCGGCGGGCGGGGACGTGCCGATCTATCCGCCGGCGCTGACGTCGGCTCCGCTGAATCTGCACACGCACGGAGTGCACGTGAGTCCGGACGGCAATGCGGACAACGTGTTGCTCAACATTCCCGCCGGCCAGGGAAACGTGTACGACTACGCGATTCCGGGGACGATGCCGAACGGTCTCTACTGGTACCACAGTCACCGGCACACCCTCACCGCCCAGCAGACGTACATGGGCTTGGCCGGGCTACTGGAAATCGGCCGGCCGGACGGGAATTTGCCTGTCGTGACGGCAAACGACGTTCCGATTCGCGATATGGCACTGCAGTACAACTTCGTATTCGACCGCAAAGGAAAGGGCCGGCAGCTCAACGACGCGAACTGGCCCCAATTCGTCAGTACGTTGACGCCACCCGCCGGTACCGAATTAGCCGACGGGACGTACCGTCCGAGCCTTGCTCCGGTGAATTTCTCGGACACCACCGAGGGCGCGCAGTATTTCACCAACTGGTACGCGGGACCGTTGTCCCCGGCCAATCATCGTGGACAGAATCAATTCGTTCCAGGCAATCTGCAGAGCTTCGTGGGTGAATCGACGAGTGTTCCGGCCGATCCCTCACTGCCGGACAACCAACGCGATGTGCAGTACACCGTGAACGGTCAGTTCCAGCCGTCGCTGAAACTGAAGCCGGGGCAGACCGAGATCTGGGTGCTTGCCAACATCAGCGACTTTGCCTACATGCCGGTTACGTTGACGGAAACCGCAACCGGCACCCATCCGAAGTTCGCAATCGTGGGGCAGGACGGAAACCCGTTCGACGAGGTCAGGCCACCCGTGGACGGGGACGGAACCAGGCTGGTGATTCCGCCGGCCTCGCGCTATGCAATCGCCGTGACGATGCCGGAGTCCGGCGATCTGGTGCTGGAGATGCCACCGCTGGAAGGTGCGAAACCGGTGAGCAATCCGGGAATTCTCTATACCAACAACGGTACCGACAATCCGCCCGCCGAACTCGGAACCGTCACCGTCGACCCGTCGGTGATCAGTTACGCGGACGGATTCTTCACGTTCCCGACTCAGCAGTTGATCCGCGCGACGCCAGACGAGGGCGAAGGGAAGACGACTCCCTTCGAGTTCGGACAGAAGCTCGATACCTACACCTCGTTCGTGGATACAGCAGCGATGACGCCCGACGTGACCCGCAACCTCACAGTGTCCGGTGGGTTCGGAAACGAGAAGGCCAGCAACAGCGATCCGAAGGCCTTCACCTACGAATTCGCCGACAACACGTTCCCCAACATCCCGCTGATTCAACCGCGGCTGAATTCCGTTGAAGAATGGAAGATCACGAACCTCAACAACGACGAACACCCGATGCATATTCACGTGAACGACTTCCAAGTGATGGAAGTCGTTGATCCCGTCGCAGGGACGACGACAGGGGTTCAGCCCTGGGGGATCGACAATGTAAACGTGCCTGCTCCGGTGACTGACGAGAATGAGAATGCTCTCGAGCCTGCGTCAGTGACGTTGCGAACGAAGTTCACCGAGTACACCGGAACCTTTGTGATTCACTGCCACCGACTCAATCACGAGGACAACGTTTTGATGGCTACCGTCAACGTGATTCCCGAGGTATCGACGTATGCCGTCGCGATACCTGGTTCGGCCGGCGTGCCCGCAAAGGTGCAGATATTCGATGCCAACGGCGACAAACTGATCACCGCTGTGACGCCCTTCCCGTCGTTCGAAGGCACCCCGAGTGTGGCGATGGCGGACGTGAACGGAGACATGGTGCTTGATCTGGTCGCTGGAACAGGGGCAGGCTCGGCTCCGGAAGTGGTGGCGTACAACGCAGTCGGCGGCGTGCCGTTCACCGACGAGTTGGCAAGATTTGCGCCCTTCGATGTGGGTTTCCGCGGTGGAGTGAACGTCGGTGGTGTCGACATCGACGGAAATGCACTGGCAGACAACATCATCGTTGCATCAGGCCCGGGGATGGAGTCGCAGGTCAAGATTTACTCCACCGACCTTCCGGCGGACAAGAGGTCCGCACCCGCAGAATTCGGTTCGTTCTCGCCGTACCCGGGATCGAGTAGCGGAGTCATGTTCGCAACCGGAATGGTCGACAGTCACTCCGGTCGAGCGAGCATCGTGACAGCACCCGGTGCGGGCGAGGAGCCGTTGATCAAGACGTTCCGCTACGACCTGTACGAACCGACGGCGGCTGCGCAGGGCGACTCCGATGAACACGCAGGTCATACGGATGGTCCGGTAACGACATCACAGTTCTTGGCCTTCGACCAGGGCTACCGCGACGGGGTGTCTCTGTCGACGGGTTGGGTGGCCGGCGCCGAGGGCGGCGCAAAGTCGATAGTGGCAGGCATGCTCGGAGGAGACGGATCAATCCGCGTCTTCTCGAGTGGATCCAGGCTCGACGGTGCACCCGAGATGTACCTCGAGAGTCCAGATCACCATTCGACGGACGTGGCATTTCGGGAGGTTGCAGCTTTCGACCCGTTCACCGATCCAGGGTCGGGTGTGGGAGTGGCCACGACGAGCACGACTACCGGCGCGGATCTCCTCGTCAGCGGCAGCAACGGAACGGGTGCCGAAGTTCGGAAATTCACTCTCGGTCGTGCCGATCCGTCTGCGACCACATTGACACCGACGCTTGTGGGAACGCTGCCGCCCTATCCCGTCGGCGGGGGAGTTCTGCCGCTCGGTGGTCGATGATCAGGTTTTGAGATTTTCTGAAAGTAGTTATATATCAACCGGTCTCGAGTTCGATGTTTCTTGAAACCTGTCCGTTATGTCTCTGGATCTCGAAAGTATGTTCGATTAGACTTTGAGTATGGACAGTCGGGAAGCGTGGCAGCTGGATGGCGAGGGCCTCAAGAGTGAGGTTCTGGATCTGGTGCGTGTCCGACACGAGTTGCAGTCGCGGATGGTGTTGTTGATCGTGGAAATGTTTTCCCGTGAGGTTCTCGGGGGGAAGGGTTTTCGGGCGATCGCGCAGTGGTTGCATGGTTCGACGAATCTCGAGATCGGTGAGTGCAGTCTGCTGGTCGGGTTGGCGCGGTTGTTGATGCTCGAACCCGTTGTCGGCGATGCGTTTCACCGGGGTGACGTGGATGCGTTGAAAGCCCGTCAGGTGGCGTCGTTTTGTCAGCATCCACCGAAGAACATGACTCTGGCAGATGTGGACAAGGCTCGCGGGATTCTGCTTGGTCTGGCGTCGAAGAACATCGCGGATTGTGATGCGGTGCGGGCGGCGATTCGGCGGATCGAGAAGCAGTACGGAAAACGCGAGGACGGTGTTCCGGTCGGGGAAGATTCGGAGCGTAACGAGTTCTACGCCTCGAAAGGCTTGTACGGGCGGGTCACGGTGAAGGGCGATCTGGATGCTGTGAACGGGGCCCGTCTGATCACGTTGTTGTCGAGTTTGTCGGCTCCGACACCGGTGAAGGACGGCGTGAAGGACACCCGTACTCCTACATTACGGCGGGCGGACGGGTTTTGCGAACTGTTGCGCCGGTATGAGCGGGCGGGGTTGGGCCCGGTCGAAGGCGGGGTGAAACCGCACATCACGGTGACTGCGTCGGCGAAGGACTTGACGGATCTGCAAGCGTTGAAAGACCTGCTGCCGTCGACGGAGGAACTCGGGTTCGCGTGGACGGATTGGGTGGGCCCGATCAGCATCGACACCGCACGGATGTTGGCGTGCGACTGCACCGTCACCCGGATCCTCCTGGATGAGAATGGTGTTCCGCTTGACTGCGGCAAGGAAGCGAGAACAGCGACTGTTCCGCAGCGGCGGGCGTTGGCAGTTCGGGATGGCGGGTGCGCGTTCCCGGGATGCGGGACGCCGTCGGGGTGGTGCGATGCCCATCATATTGTTCACTGGAACGATGGTGGCCCAACAGATCTCGACAACCTGATCTTGTTGTGCGGTCATCATCATCGGACGATGCACCACACGGAGTGGCGGGTGGAGATCGGACCGGATCGGAAGTCGGTGTTCTATCCGCCGATGTCGGTTGATCCGTATCAGCAGCCGATCGGCGGGAACAGCCCACCGACGGCCGCCTGAACGGGCATAACTGGAAATGCCAGCGTATGCACCGGGGAAGAATCATGCCCCGGTACATGCGCTGGCATTTCGCGTTCTGGAGAGCTCAGGGCAGCGACCAGAACTGAGTAGTCACCAGATAGAAGACGACCACCCAGAACAAGGTCACGGCAGCGACGATCGCCACCCCTTGCGCGTTGGTTTTTGCGACAGGAATCCCTGGAGGTGGACGCAGCCAACGGTGCAGGAGCCGATTCACGTAGTACGGCATCGTGAAGAAACTCATGATGAAGCTCGACAACAGGTTGCCGATCAACAATCCGAGCCAGAGTGGCAGCTTCAGCGGTGACAGCGCCAAAGTTAGCAAGACGACAGTCGGGTAGAGACCGACCCAGACCGCGATCGAGGTTTTTGTCTCCGAAGGTGGAGGGGCCTCGTTTCCGTTCTCGTCGAAGGCAAACCAACTGCCGAACGAATTGTCCACGGTTCGCAGTTCGAAGTCGTGGAACTTGCGACCCTCGGCGAGAAGCTGTTGTCGCTCAGGGGAAGTCAGCCACGTGTCGAGATGGGCAGCATTGTCGAAGCGATACAGCAGGGTCCACTCATCCTGCACACCGTCGACTGGGCGAAACAGTTCGGTGCCGCGGAATCCGTCGAAAGCACTCTCCACCTCCCGAAGGCGATCCTGCCAGGCAAGGAACTCGTCGATACTGTCGTCACCTACTCGGTGCGTCACTACGACAGTCAGCAGTGGGTCCGGAGGCCTGATCCCGCCGCTCACTACCTGCTGCGTGGCCGGGCCGTCGAAGAACTGACGACCGCTGTCGAGGTAGTCCTGCCTCGTCGCGCTGTTGATCCACGCTTGAACATGAGCGATGGAGTCGAATCGGTACACGATCACCCAATCAGGTTGGGTGGGCGTCGGAGCCGCGATTTCTGCCCCGAGGAAGCCTGCATAATCTGCGGCCGCCCGGTTGAGATCTTTCTGCCAGACCTCGAATTCTTTCTCCAGTCCGGCACGCACTCGCTGGCCGATGATGACCGTAGCGGCGCTGTCCGCCGACGTGTTCGCGGTCATCGGTTCAGGCCTGAGTAGATGCGTTCCGGGGTGAGCGGTAGTGACCGGAATCGTGACCCGGTGGCATCCTGCAGTGCGTTCGCCAAAGCAGGGGCAACCGGATTGATGCAGCACTCCGCCATGCCCTTGGAGCGGAGTGGGCCGACGGAGTCTGATGACTCGACGAGGATCACCTCGGTGCGTGGGACATCTGCATAGGTCGGGATCCGGTAGTTACGTAGATTCGGGTTCGTCATCGCGCCGTTTGCGTCTACGTGGAAGTTCTCGGTGAGTGCGAAGCCGATGCCCTGGGCGACGCCACCTTCGATCTGTCCCCGCACCTGCGCCGGATTGATGATCACCCCAGCGTCGGTGGCTTGGACACTGTAGAGGATGCGGATCTCGCCGGTGATGCGATGGACGGCGATCCGGAAGCCATGAGTGTTGGACACCACGCTGCGCGGCGACCCGTACGCTTTCCGTGCTTCGGTGAATCGGATCCCGCGCGGGCGTGCAGCCTCGAGTAACTCTTGCAGTGTTAATCGAGTACTACCGCAGACGATCTTGTCGTCGTCCATCGAGCACAGGTCAATCGAGACGCCGGTGTGATGTGCGGCGAAGGCCAGTAGTCGATCGCGGAGCGCATTCGACGCGCGGAGTACCGCGTTCCCAGCGACAAACAGGCCGGCGCTGGCGAAAGCGCCTGTGTCGAAACCGGTTCGGTCGGTGTCCGACTGAATGATTCGTACACGTGACGGTGTTGTGCCCAGCTGATTTGCGGCGATCTGCACGTGGGCCGTAGAAGTTCCCTCACCGAATTCGACTGTGCCGATAGCAAGTTCGTATACACAGTCTTCGCCGAGGGTGAGCCAAGCCTCGGAAATGTGCTCGGTGGGTGGCGCGGTCTCATGTAGTGAACTGGCAGTACCGGTGCCGATCAGCCAATCGTCTCCGAGCGAGGGAACCGGTTGGCGCTTCAACGCTGCGTCGATCAGATCGACGCATTGCCCCAGTCCGTCTTCGGTGAAGATCACGTCGTCTGGGCCGTCTTCGAGTGCGACGAGTGAATCGCCAGGTCGGACGATATTGCGTCGACGCAGTTCGAGCGGATCCATGTTCAGCGCGATGGCCAATTCGGTCATGGCCGATTCCACGGCAAAGGCCGGTTGAGTCATCCCGTACCCACGCAAAGCGCCGCTCGGGACGTTATTGGTGTACACGGAATACGCATCGAACTTCTTGTTCGCACAGCGATAGAGCGAGACTGCCGCGCCGCCGGCAAAGAGTGTCTCTCCGCCGTGGTTTCCGTATGCACCGGTGTTCGAGACGTTGCGATAGTGGAACGCGGTGAGTGTCCCGTCCGACTTTGCTCCGAGCTTGATTGTGAGTTTCATCGGATGACGCGGTGACGCGGTGGTGAACTCTTCTTCTCGGGTGAATTCGAGGCAGACGGGACGACCGGTGTCCAGGGTGGCGAGCGCCACCAGATCTTCGCTGATCACTTCCTGTTTTCCTCCGAACCCGCCGCCCACGCGTTTGCAGAACACGCGCAGCTGATCCGGGCGGAGGTCGAAGAGATGGGCGAGTTTGACCTTGGCGATGGAGGGGGACTGCGAACTCGTGCGAACGTGAAGGCGTCCGTCTTCCATCCATGAAATCGAACCGTGCGTCTCGAGATGTGCGTGCTGCACTCGCGGCGAGAAGTAGGTGCCTTCGTGGATGACGTCGGCCTCGGCGAACCCGGCCTCGACGTCGCCCACGTGACCGTGAAGTTCGAGCAGGATGTTGTGCTCGGGATCTCGAACAAAGGGATCGTCGGATCCGTGCAGGGCTGGAGCGCCGTCGGCCATGGCCTCTTCCGGATCGAACACGGAAGGCAGGATCTCGTAATCGACCTTCACCTTCCGACGGCCTTCTTCCGCAGCGACGACGGAGTCGGCGAGGACGGCCACCACCCGCTGACCCACGAACCGCACGACGTTGTCGAGGATGTACGTGTCGTCCGGATCAACAAGGTGGTCGGTATGAATTGCCGTTGTAAAGAGCTTGCGCGGCACGTCTTTCCAGGTGTACACGCGATGGACACCGGGGACGGCGAGCGCCTCGGTGGTGTCGATGGAGGTGATGCGTGCATGCGCGTGGGGCGAGTGCAGCACTTTCAGGTGCAGCATGCCGTCGATCGCGGTGTCCATAGTGTATTCGGCTCGGCCGGTCACGACGTCGGTGGCCGCCGGCGCCCCGACGCTGGTCCCGACCGCCTGTCCGGGGAGGGCAACTTCGACAGCGCCGACACCGTTGACCGCGTCTTCGATGGATCGGTAACCGGTGCAGCGGCACAGGTTTCCCTTGAGCGCTCGCGGCAAGTCTTCTTTCTGCGCGTCGGTGAGCGCCGCGGAGGTCATGATCATTCCGGCGGTGCAGAACCCACACTGAAAGCCGGGTGCATCCCGGAACTGTTGCTGAATCGGATGGAGATCTTCGGGCGTACCGAGTCCCTCGATCGTGGTCACCGCGCGACCGTCGGCGCGAAAGGCGGGCGTGATGCAGCTGTGTATCGGCGCTCCGTCGAGCCACACTGTGCACGCCCCGCAGTCCCCGCCGTCGCAACCCTTCTTCACCCCGTGGTGTCCGAGGTGTCGAAGAAACGTCCGGAGACACTGTCCCGGGAACGGTTCCTCGTCGAACTTCCGGTCGTTCACCGTGTAGCTCATGACTGGCTCCCCGTGAGTTCGATTCGGAGCTCGTCGGCGTAGTGACGGGCGAGGTGCAGGCGGTGGTCGGGGGTTCCGTTGGGATCGTCGAACCAACTGTCGGCCGAAATGGAGTCGACAGCTCGTCGCAGAGAGTGCTCGTCCGGCATCGTGTCGAACGTCAGCCGTATCGGATGCGTAGTGCCGGCGGTGATGGTGACGTGAAAGTCGTCGGCTCCCGGAGTCTGCGTCGCGATCATGAAGATCGTCGAACGGCCGAGGTGCGTGAGACTGAAGCGGCGGTGGGCGTGGCGTTTGGTGAGCGCGTGCACCGGGAACTCGATGCTCCGAAGAACTTCGCCCGGCTCCAGGACATTCTGGTGGTCACCGGTCACGAAGTCGCACGCGTCGACGGTCCTCACTGTTCCGGCGGTGGCCCACAGCGTGAAAGTAGCCTCGAGTGCAACTGCCAGGGTGATCATCGGTCCGGCGGGAAGCGACATACAGATGTTCCCGCCTACGGTGGCCGAATTCCACACCTTGAAAGACGAGAGGAAGTACTCGCAGCTGACGCGAATAAGTGGACTCGCACCCCAATTGTCCGGCGGGACAAACGCATACAGTTCGGCAACGGTGCACGTAGCTCCGACACTGAAATGAGTCGCGCCGACCTCCAGTGGTGTCCACCCGAGCGCGGTGAGGTCGACGAGTCGACGTGTGTCGGGTTGTTCCGCTGAGAACAGCCACGTTCCTCCCGCGAGCCAGGCGTCGCCGGGACGCCACACGTCCCCTGGGCGATCCGGTGGTCGGCGTATCACGTCGGTAATGGTGGTGATGTCCATGCGCCTGCTCCCCTCGGGGGATGTGTCGTCTCGGAGTGGGACATTACCGAGGTGACGGGACACATTCACACTTTTAGTGCATATCGGGCACGTGAAACATGGGCGATACGTACGTGACATCGCCTGGTGGTCCGTGCATGTGCTTGCCGATTCTGGGTACGACTGCTTGAGAGGCGCGATCAGCCTCTTGCTTTCGCGCTGTTGATTCGGACGCGGCTACGCACTCGGCGGCCGCGGAGATCATGCGGGGCGGGGCGCTGTGAAACCCTTCGAGGTAAGACGGACCGACCCTTTTGATGAGACCCTCTTTCCGCTCTCGGCCGCCCAACGGGCAACCTGGTTCGCTCAGCAATTCGATCCCGAAGTCCCGATTCTGATAGCGCACTACGTGGAGTTGCGCGGCGAACTCGACGTCGAATTACTGGATCGCGAAACGCGGGCAGGTGCTTACGAGTTTCAATCTCCCATGCTCAAAGTCATCGAGGTTGATGGTCAGCCGATGCAGTACTTGGACGAGAAGGCCGAAATCTCGGTCGGTTTGGTCGACTTCCGCTGGACCGAGGATCCCTTCGAGGCTGCGCTCGAGTGGATGCGTCGAGATTGCCGGACGCAGCTCGACCTGGCAGTCGACGGAATCGTCGCGACCGCTGTGCTGCGCGTGGGTGACGCGCACTATCTGTGGTACAGCCGTATCCATCATGTCGCGCTCGACGGTTTCGGTGCCATGACCATGATGAACCGCATTGCGCATCGGTACTCGGCCTCGGCGGCGAGAAAAGATCTGCAGCCGAGTCGTGCCGCGACACTGCGCACGCTGTACGACATCGACGAGCGGTACAGACAGTCGGATCGATTCGCTGCCGATCGTGAGTACTGGGCAGGGCGCAATACAGTCGGTGCCGGATCCAGCTTGGCGGAGGCTTCTGGGCCCGCACACATCGAGAGCCGACTCGAAAGCACACTGATGTCGGACCGGAGCTGTGCCCTTCTCCACGAATCCGAGAACCACGCTGCAACGGTCGTCGCTGCGCTCGCGTTGTACCTCTCGCGAATGACGGCGAAAGAGACTGTCCAGATTCATGTTCCGATGTCCGGACGGACTACGGCGGTGTTGCGGGACTCGGGCGGCATGATGGTGAACGTCGCGCCGCTGCTCATCAGTGTCGCCGCCGTCGACACCGTCGGTGAACTCTTCGCCCAGGTCCAGCATGAGCTCATGGGTGCACTGCGGCACCAGCGCTGCAGCCTCGACGACATCCGTCGGGACGCAGGCGTGACGAGCGGTCTGGAAGGCGAAGACTCATATGCCGGGCCCATGGTCAACGTCATGCTGTTTCGCCAGGAGGTGCAGTTGGGCGAGGTGGTTGGGGAGTATCACATCGTCACCTCCGGGCCGGTGGAAGACCTTCTGGTCAACGTGTATCCGAGCGGCGACAGGCTGCGTGTCGACTTCCGGGCAAACCCGATCCGATACGAAGAGGCGGGTTTACGCGAGCACCACCGGAATTTTGTCGGCTTGCTGGAAGAGTTGATCGCGTCTGATTCCGGTGCCGAGCTCGCAGACATTCACGGCCCGACGGCCCGGGAGGGCGAGCGACGACAACGCGAAGTGCGGCACCTCGAGTATTGGAGACATGAGCTCACCGGGGCGCCCGAACTTTTGCAACTTCCCTTCGATCGACCAAGGCCTGCAACGCAATCGCTGGACAGTGCACAGGTTGAGGTCGTGATCGCCGCAGACACCCACGCGCGGATTACAGAAATGGCAAGTGATCTCGGGACGGACACACGCGCGGTCCTACATACGGGCTTCGCGCTAGTGGTGAGCCGATTGTCCGGGGCTTCGGACGTGGTAATCGGTACGCCGACGGGATCCGACACGAACATCGTTGCCATCCGGAGTCGCATCGATCTGGAGACGCCGTTCACGGCGCTCGTGGGCAGTGTCGTCGAGGTCCGAAGTAATGCGCTGCCGCACAGTGGGATACGGCTCGAGCAGGTGGCGCAGTCGCTCGAGGTGGAGGATGTACCTGCGTATGCGCCGGTGATACAGGTGACGTTCGAGTCCGTCGCCAGCGCTGACGAGCACCCTCCCGACCTCGGCCGCTTCGATCTCGGAGTGTCTGCAGTCGAACTGTTCGACGAGGTGGGTACGCCGTCCGGAATCACGGTGACGCTCGCGTTTGCCACCGACCTGTTCGACGCCGAGACGGCACGTGGCCTCGGTTTGCGGTTCGCGCGCGTCCTGGAATCCGTCACCACAGATCCGGCAATGATGGTCGGCGACATCGACATCTTGTCCGACGACGAGCGATCCGCGATGCAGCCTGTCCGCAGTGACCCTCGCGCTTCGCACCGCACCCTGGCCGAACTGTTCGACGGTGCGGCGCGCACACACTCCGACGGCGTGGCCCTGTCGTATCTCGATGGCGAGTTGACGTATCGAGAACTCGACGATCGTTCGTCGAAGTTGGCCCGAGTCTTGATCGACCGCGGCATCGGTCCGGAAAACAGTGTGGCGCTGGGTTTGACGCGTTCGATCGAATCGGTTGTCGCGATGTTGGCGGTGACCAAAGCCGGCGCGGCATTCGTGCCGGTGGATCCGACCTATCCGGGTGAACGTGTTCGCTTCATGCTGAACGATTCCGGCGCCGTACTGGGGCTCACGGTCGTTTCCGAACTTCATCGTTTGCCGGATTCGATTTCCTGGATAGCAATCGACGACGCTGAGTTCCGTGGCCGACTTGCACGGCTGTCCGTGCGCTCCATCTCCGACGTCCATCGGGTGCACCCGATCCGGCCCGACAATCCCGCATACGTGATCTACACTTCGGGTTCCACCGGACTCCCCAAGGGGGTGACGGTATCGCATCGTGGACTGGAAGCGCTTGCTGCCGAACAGCGTTCGCGGTTCGGTGCGACCCAGGATGCGCGAACATTGCACTTCTCGACCCCGAGTTTCGACGCCTCGATTTTCGAATACCTGCTGGCTTTCGGGGCCGGAGCGACCATGGTGATTGTACCGAGCACGATCTACGGCGGTGACGAGCTGTCTCGCTTCCTCGAATCCCAGCGTGTCACGCATGGTTTTGTCACTACTGCGGCGCTCGGAACAGTTTCGCCCGAGGGCCTTTCGGACTTCGGCGACGTGGTGGTCGGTGGTGAGGCCTGTCCGCCGGATCTTGTGCAGCGGTGGGCTCCCGGCCGACGGCTGTGCAATGCCTACGGGCCGACCGAGACCACCGTCATGTCGAACATCGGCGAGCCGATGGTGTCGTCGGAGAACATCACAGTGGGCGGTCCGCTCCGCGGTTTCGAGGAGATCGTGCTCGATCAGCGATTGCACCCCGTCCCCGACGGTGTTGTGGGCGAGCTGTACATCTCGGGAGACGCGCTCGCACGCGGATATCACCGGAAGTATGCGTTGACCGCAGGACGATTCGTGGCCGACCCGTTCGGTCTCCCGGGCCGGCGGATGTATCGAACGGGGGACTTGGTGCGGCGGCGCCGTGGCCGTGCACTCGAGTACGTCGGCCGCAGCGATTTCCAGGTGAAAGTTCGCGGATTCCGTATCGAGCTCGGGGAAATCGACAGCGTCGTGCAGTCGTGTCCGCAGGTCGAGAATGCAGTTACCGTGGCGCGTGCGGCTCCCTCCGGTACAACGATGATTACCACGTACGTCGTGCCTGCCGGCGGAAGTGCGCTCTCGACGGCCGATCTGACGCAGTACGCCGCGAGCCGTGTGCCGTCGTACATGGTTCCTGCGGCCTTTGTTCTTCTCGACGAGTTGCCGGTAACTCCATCGGGAAAGGTCGATCGCGCTGCCTTACCGGCACCTCGGTTCGATGCTCGGTCGGACAACTTTCGCCCGCCCGAGGGCGCCGAAGAACTACTGCTGGCCGAGATTTTTGCCGACGTTCTAGGTGCTGAGGCGGTGGGTGCGGGTGACGACTTCTTCGAGCTGGGTGGGAACTCACTGATCGCCACAAAGCTGATCGCACGAGTCAATGCCGCTGAAGCAATCGATTTCGGGGTGCGGACTTTGTTCGAAGCACCGACGATCGAATCACTGGCTCTCCACGTGCGTGACGCGAAGTCCTCCGGCGTTGATCCCTCGCGTTCGAAGCGTCCAATCCTGCAGACACATTCGTACAAGGACAAGATTCCGGTGTCTCTGGCGCAACAACGCCTGTGGTTTGTCAATCAGTTCGACAGGTCGTCCCCGGCCTACAACATCCCGATGGTGGTCCGACTGTCAGGGGCGTTGGATGTGGCTGCGCTGAAACTCGCGATGGGAGATGTTGTCGATCGACATGAATCGCTTCGCACCGTCTACCCGGCGTCGGTCGACGGTCCACATCAGGTCGTGGTTCCTTCGGAACGTGTGACGTCGGAGATGGCGTGGGAAGTATCCGTTGACGAGGAAGCCTTGGACAGGCGCGTCGCCGATCTCGCTCGCGAGGGGTTCGACGTGAGCGCGAACGTGCCCGTGCGCGGCTCCCTTTTTCGAATCACTCGGGACGTTCACGTCCTCGCGTTGGTGGTTCACCATATTTCGGCGGATGGAGCATCACTCGAGCCGCTGGCCCGCGACCTGACCCGCGCCTACGCGGCGCGGGCTGCCGGTCGGGCACCGGACTGGCCGCCTTTGCCTGTGCAGTACGCCGACTACAGCCAATGGCAGATCGAACTGCTCGGCAGTGACGCCGATCCGGACACGCTCCAGGCGAAGCAGTTGGACTACTGGACGTCCACCCTGTCCGGTCTACCTGACGTGATCGACCTTCCGCTGGATCGACCGAGGCCGGCGGAACGATCCATGCGCGGTGAATCGGTCCGATTCTCGGTGCCCGCAGACGTGCACAGTGACCTCCTCGAACTCGCTCGGAATCACAACGCGACACCGTTCATGGTGATGCACGCAGTGCTGGCCGTTCTGTTGGCACGGCTGAGCGCCTCGCCGGACATAGCGATCGGCACTCCGGTAGGAGGGCGCGCCGAGCAAGTCCTCGACGATCTGGTCGGGATGTTCGTCAACACGGTCGTCCTGCGAACCGCCGTTGATACCGCCGCGACTTTCGAGGAAATCCTTTCACGAACTCGCGAAGTTGATCTGGCAGCGTTCGGGCAAACCGAGGTGCCGTTCGAGCGAGTCGTCGATGCAGTTGCTCCGGAGCGTTCACCATCTCATTCACCGCTCTTCCAGGTTCTGTTGGAATTTCAGAACACCGCAGATCCTCACCTCGAACTACCAGGACTCGGTGTCGATGTTGTTTCAGTCGACATCGGTGTCGCCAAATTCGACTTGCAATTGTCGCTCTCCGAAAAGCGTGGCAAGGACGGAATCCCGGTGGGTTTCGACGCCGCCTTCACCTACGCCTCCGATATCTTCGAGCGCACCACAGTCACCGAATTCGGGGAGCGCTTCGTCCGCCTACTGCGGTCCGTCGTATCGGATCCAACTGCCCCAGTGGGTGATACGGAGATTCTGGGTGCGCCCGAGCGTGGGTTGGTGGTGGGTGGTTGGGATGGTGTGGGGGTTGCGGTGGGGGGTTTGACGTTGGTGGATGTGTTGGATGGGCGGTTTGCTGGTGTGGGTGGTGGGGGGTTGGTGTGTGGTGGGGTGGTGTTGTCGTGGGGTGAGTTTGATGTTCGGGTGAATCGTTTTGCGCGGTTGTTGATTTCGTTGGGGGTGGGTCCGGAGTCGCGGGTGTGTGTGGTGTTGTCGCGGTCGGTGGAGTTGTTGGTGGCGGTGTTTGCGGTGGTGCGGGCTGGTGGGGTGTTTGTTCCGGTGGATGTGGGTGCGCCGGTGGAGCGGGTGGGGTTTGTGGTGGGGGTGGTGGATCCGGTGGTGGTGTTGTCGCGGGGTGGTGATGGTGGGTGTTTGCCGGTGGGGGTGGGGTTTGTTGATGTGGGTTGTGTTGATGTTTCGGGGTTTTCGGGTGATCCGGTGGGGGTGGGTGATCGGTTGGGGGTGTTGTTGCCTGAGCATGCGGTGTATGTGATGTTCACGTCGGGGTCGACGGGTCGTCCGAAGGGTGTGGTGGTGTCGCATGCGGGGGTGGTGAATCGGTTGTTGTGGATGCAGGGGGAGTTTCCGTTGGGTGTGGGGGATGTGGTGTTGCAGAAGACGCCGGTGTCGTTCGATGTGTCGGTGTGGGAGTTGTTTTGGCCGTTGATGGTGGGTGCGCGGTTGGTGGTGGCGGATCCGGGTGGGCATCGTGATCCGGTGTATTTGGTGGGTGTGATCGAGCGGTGGGGGGTGTCGGTGGTGCATTTTGTGCCGTCGATGTTGGAGGTGTTCGTGGGGGAGCCTTCGGTGGTGGTGGGGTGTTCGAGTGTGCGTCGGGTGTTTGTGTCGGGTGAGGGTTTGTCGTCGGTGTTGGCGGGGCGGTTTGCGGGGGTGTGTGGTGCGGAGTTGGTGAATTTGTACGGGCCGACGGAGGCGTCGGTGGATGTGACGTTTCATGTGGTGGATGGTGTTGTGGGGGTGGGTGTTCCGATTGGTCGGCCGGTGTGGAATACGCGGGTGTTGGTGTTGGATTCGCGGTTGCGGCCGGTTCCGGTGGGTGTGGTGGGGGAGTTGTATGTGGGTGGGGTGCAGGTGGCTCGGGGGTATGAGGGTCGTGTGGATTTGACGGTGGGTCGGTTTGTGGCGGATCCGGTGTCGGGGGTGGTGGGTGCTCGGGTGTATCGGACGGGGGATGTGGTGCGGTGGGGGTGTGGTGGGGTGTTGGAGTTTGTGGGGCGCACGGATTTTCAGGTGAAGGTGCGGGGGCAGCGGGTGGAGTTGGGTGAGGTGGAGGCGGTGTTGGCTGCTCAGGTGGGGGTGGCTGGTGCGGTGGTGGTGTTGCGGTCGGGTGTGGGTGGGGATTTTTTGGTGGGGTTTGTGGTGGGTGAGGTGGGGGTGGTGGTCGATGAGGTGGTGGTGTTGGAGGGGGTGCGGAGGTCTCTTCCGGGGTTTATGGTGCCGTCGGTGGTTGTGGTGTTGGGGGAGTTTCCGGTGACGGTGCATGGGAAGTTGGATCGTAAAGCCCTCCCGGACGTCAACTTCGAACCTCAATCGCTGCAGTATGTTGCGCCGCGAACGCCGGTCGAGGAGACGGTTGCCGCAATCTTCGATGATCTGTTGGGAACGTCGACGGTGGGCGTGTACGACGATTTCTTTGCCCTTGGTGGGAACTCTCTGAGTGCAGTCAGGTTGGTTGCGCGAGTGAATTCTGTTCTCGGCGAACGGATCGACATCCGCGACGTCTTCGATGCTTCTACCGTTGCAGCGCTGGCCGAGTTGGCGCAGTGTCGCGGAGGAGAGGGGGCCAAGCCGGCGTTGAGGCCGCGGGGTACGACGACGGATATCCCACTTTCACCGGCCCAGGAGCGAATGTGGTTTGCGAATCAGTTCGACCCCGAGTCCGCCGCCTACAACGTCGCGTGCGCGTTGAGGCTCGACGGCACAGTGAATCTGAGTGCACTTCACGCGGCATTTGTCGACGTCGTCGAGCGGCAGGAGTCCTTGCGCACTGTTTTTCCTCTCACTGACGACGGCCCGCGTCAAGTGACCATGTCTACCTCACAGGTGGTATCGGATCTTGCACCGATACTTGTGCAGGGAGAGGAAGAGCTGCGCGAGCGTTGCCGGCAGATCGTTTCGGATGGTTTCGACGTCATGCAGCAGGTCCCGATGCGCGCCACCTTGTTGCGGCGAGACGACCAGGTCCACTCGCATGTCCTGGTGATCGTGATTCACCACATCGCCGCCGACGGATTCTCCACGGTACCGCTGGCCCGAGATCTCATGAGCGCATACACCTCCCGTGTGAGCGGTGAGGCTCCTCGGTGGGCGCCGCTCGAGATCCAGTACGCCGACTATGCGTTGTGGCAACGTGGTTGGTTGGGTTCGGAATCCGACTCTCGGTCTTTGATCTCGAAACAGCTCGCCTATTGGGTCGAGAATCTTGCAGGTGCACCGGAAGTTCTCGACATTCCGACCGATCGACCGCGCGGTGATGTGCGTTCGCTTCGACGCGGACGGATTCGGTTCGCGTTCAGTCCGGAGGTTCATGCCGGTGTGGTTGCCCTGTCGCGCAAACACAACGCCACCGTCTTCATGGTTGTGCATGCAGCCTTGGCAGTGCTGCTGGCGAGGCTCAGCGATGAGGAGGACGTAGCCGTCGGAACTCCCATCGCCGGGCGTGGGGAGCGCGAACTCGACGACCTGGTGGGCATGTTCGTCAACACGTTGGTCTTGCGCACTGCAGTGGACCGCGGCGCGACTTTCGAGGAGTTCCTCGACCAGGTCCGAAACGTAGATCTGAGCGCCTTCACTCATGCCGACGTGCCGTTCGAACGAGTCGTCGAGATAGTGAATCCTTCACGTTCGACGGCATACTCGCCCCTGTTTCAAGTCATGTTGGAGTTCCAAGACATCGAGCGACCGACACTGGAACTTCCCGACCTGCAGGTGACCGACGTGGGTGTCGAGATCGACACCATCACCTTCGATCTGCAGTTGACGGTGGCGCAGAACACTGGCACCGCCGGTGAATCGGATGGTATTCGTGCTGAATTCGGATATGCCGCAGATATTTTCGACGAGGAAACAGTAGGGGGCTTCGTCGACCGCCTGCAACGGATTCTCGAGTACGTCACCACGGATCCGCAATCGCGGATCGGAGATATCGATATCCTCGACGCCCGTGAGTCAGCCGAACTGGTACCCGTGCGAGGTGTGATCTCCACCGCTGTTCAAACCCTTCCCGATTTGCTCACGACAGCAACAGATATGGCGACCGCCCAGGATCTCGGCGCCGTCGCGCTGGTGTTCGAGGAACGTGAAGTGACCTATCTCGAACTAGACGCACAGTCGAATCGATTGGCCCGCATGCTGATCGAATCCGGAGTGGCTCCCGAAACGGTGGTGGCGATGTGTCTCCCACGCTCCGTCGAGTCCGTTCTGGCGGTGTGGTCCATTGCCAAGACAGGTGCAGCATTCCTTCCCGTGGACCCGGGACTTCCTGCTGCACGTATCGAGTACATGCTGGGCGACTCCGGTGCAGCGTGGGGGATAACGACCCGAGCTCACCACGCAGCATTGTCCGGCCTCGTGCCGTGGCTGGTCCTCGACGATGCCGGTTTCGAGGAACGGCTGTGGGCGTACTCGCCATCGAAAGTCACCGACGAGGATCGGAAGGCACGGATTCGAATCGACAATCCGGCCTATCTGATTTACACCTCGGGATCAACGGGAACACCCAAGGGTGTGACGGTCACTCATCGCGGGTTGAGCAACTTTGCTCTCCAGGAGCGCGAGACATTCGCCGCCACGACCCGATCCAGAACTCTGCACTTCGCTTCGCCGAGTTTCGACGCTTCGGTTCTCGAACTCATGTTGGCCGTTGGTGCTGGATCCACGATGGTGATCGTGCCACCGACCGTCTACGGCGGGTTGGAGCTGGCGGCGTTACTGGAGCGCGAGCGCGTCACCCATTGTTTTGTGACTCCGGCGGCTTTGGCGTCCGTCGCCCCAGACGGACTCACCACTGTCGGTTGTGTCGTGACAGGTGGGGAGGCCTGCCCGCCGGAATTGGTGGCCCGCTGGGCGCCGGGCAGAAAGATGTTCAACGCCTACGGTCCTACCGAGGCAACTGTGGTGTCGAGCATCAGTGCGGCACTGGCTCCGAACGACCCGGTCACCATCGGCGCACCTACTCGCGGATTCAGCGAGGTAGTGCTGGACTCGCGTCTGAGAGCGGTGCCGGTAGGTGTCGCGGGAGAGTTGTATCTTGCCGGACCGGCTCTCGCTCGCGGCTATCACCGGCGATCCCCGTTGACCGCCACGCAGTTTGTCGCAGATCCCTTCGGTGCGCCGGGAACGCGGATCTATCGCACGGGCGATCGCGTGCGGTGGACGCCCGACCGACAGCTGGAGTATCTCGGGCGCACCGATGCCCAAGTGAAGGTCCGTGGGTTCCGCATCGAACTCGGGGAAGTCGAGGTGGCACTGCAGACGCACCCGCGCGTGGCCCAGGCGGTGACGGGCGTCTGGAACGGCGACGGCAGGGATCGGTTGAACGGCAGGGATCGGTTGATCGGATACGTGGTTCCCGATCGCGGAGCGAGTGTCGATCCGCGAGACGTCCTCGCGCATGCAGGCAAGCGTCTGCCGTCGTACATGGTGCCTGCGGCGGTGGTGGTGCTCGACGCACTTCCGCTGACGGTTCACGGAAAACTGGACCGCGCAGCGCTTCCCGCACCCGATTTCTCGTCCACGGCCACACCCGACCGGACACCGCGAACGGAAACCGAGAATCTTCTTGCCGCTCTGTTCGCGCAGGTTCTCGGCCTGAACACCGTAGGAGTGCACGATTCGTTCTTCGAGCTCGGTGGAGACAGCATCATGTCCATCCAATTGGTGGCCCGCGCTCGCGATGCTGGTGTGATCATCTCGCCCCGAGACGTATTCGACCACAAATCTGTTGCCGCGCTTGCCGAGTCGGCGCACGTGGAGCAGGACGGTCCTGATGTGCTCGCGGAGCTACCGGGGTCCGCTGTCGGAACTGTTCCACTGAGCCCGGTGGCGCAGTGGATGCTCGACCGTAGCAGTGGCGGGCTGCGTGGCGGTGAATTGAAACGGTTCTCCCAGGCGCTCTTGCTGACAGCTCCCGCTGATCTCACCCAGGACCTCCTTGTCCGTGGTGTCCAGGAGTTGCTGGACCGCCACGGAATGCTGCGAGCACGCTTGGACGAGAGCGACCGGGTCATGGAAGTCCTACCACCCGGCTCGATCTCGGCCGAAGGACTGATCCATCGAGTCGCTGTCGGTTCGGTGGACGACGAACGTTTCAGGGCCTTGGCGTCGGGAGAGCTCGAGGCCGCTGCCGACAGCTTGGATGCCGCCGCGGCCGACATGGTGCGCGTGATCTGGTTCGACCTGGTCGACAAACCCGACTTGTCGAACCAGCGGGGCCGACTACTTGTGGTGATTCATCACCTGGTTGTCGACGGCGTCTCGTGGCGCATTCTGGTCACCGACCTGGCGACGGTGACAGCACAACTCCGGGCCGGTGTCACGCCCGAACTGCCACAGATCGGAACGTCGTTCCGGCGGTGGGCGCACGGGCTTGTCGAGCACGTGGGCGATCGGAGCGTCGAACGGGACATGTGGAAAACGATCCTTGACGGCGATGACCCGCTGATCGGTTCGCGCCCACTCGATCCCACGATCGACGTCGACGGCACGGTCGACACCGTCACAGTGGACATCGCGCCTCCGGTGACCAGGAACCTACTCACCACGGTTCCTGCGGCATTTCACGCCGGCGTGAACGACGGACTCCTCACTGCTGTTGCGTTGGCCTCGATCGAGTGGCGACGACGCCGCGGTATGGATACCGCTGCCGCCCTGGTCACGCTCGAAGGACACGGCCGCGAGGAAGGAGCGGTTCCTGGCGCAGACCTCGCGCGCACCGTTGGTTGGTTCACCACGCTCTACCCGGTGCGCGTGGACCTCGGCGGAATCGACGTCGACGACGCACTGGCAGGTGGCGCCGACGCCGGACGGGCTCTCAAAGCCGTCAAGGAATACGTGCGTGCGATCCCCGATCATGGAATCGGATTCGGGATGTTGCGCTACCTGTCGGGCGAGAGCGAACCACTCGGCCGATTCCGTTCTCCTCAGATCAGTTTCAACTATCTGGGCCGGATCAGTTCCTCTGACGGAACACAGGACTGGCTGCCGGTGGAAGGCAATCGAAAGCTCGGCGGAACCCAGAATCGGTCCATGCCTGTGGCGTCCGTGATCGACATCAACGCGGCGGTTGAGGACCATGTCGACGGGCCCTGCCTGACAGCATCTTTCACCTTTCCCCGCGGAGTGCTCGACAGGTCTGACATCGCGGAGTTCGCGGAACTGTGGCGTCGTGCGCTCGACGGACTCACCGCGCACGCGTCGCGGCCCGACGCGGGCGGTCTGACGCCGTCGGATATTCCCCTGGTCTCGGTGGACCAACAACAGATCGAACGCTGGGAGAACGACTTCCCCGGATTGCGCGATGTCTGGTCGGTGTCGCCCCTTCAGGCCGGGCTGATGTTCCATGCCTCACTGGCGGCGACGTCGACGGACGTCTACACAGCGCAGTTGTGCGTCGAACTCGAAGGAGCGGTTGATTCCGAGCGTTTGCGCCGCGCTGCTGCCGGACTACTGGCAAACCACCCGAATCTGTGTGCAGCGTTCGTCTACGACGTACACGGACTACCGGTGCAGTTGATTGTGGACGATGCAGTGATTCCCTGGACCGAGGTCGACCTGAGTGATTGCGGATCGGCAACCGGAGAAGAGCTGGAGCGCCGCCTCGACGAGGATCGCAGTGCACTCTTCGACCTCGCCTCGCCGCCACTGCTTCGGCTGACGTTGCTGCGAACTTCGACGACGAGGTGCGTGTTGGTGGTGACAAACCATCACATCGTTCTCGACGGTTGGTCGATGCCGTTGCTGGTGCGCGAACTGCTGATGCGATACGCGGCCGACAGTCTCCCGGTCGAGAGCGTCCCGGCCGATCTTCCCGAGACTCCGTCGTACCGCACCTATCTGGAATGGTTGGCGCACCGCGACATCGAGACCTCGCTCGCGGTCTGGGAGGACGCCATGGAAGGCGTCGACGAGCCGACGTTGTTGGTGGCTTCGGCGCCGACCGCCGATCAGGTGGTACCCGAAGAGGTCACCGTCGATCTGCCCGATTCGGTGCTCGACGGACTCGGTGCGCTCGTCCAGCGGAGCGGGATCACGATGAACACGGTGATCCAAGCGGCGTGGGGTGTCCTGTTGTCTCGAATGCTTTCCCGCGACGACGTAGTCTTCGGCGTCACAGTCTCGGGCCGCTCACCTGAATTGCCTGGTGTGGAAAACATGATGGGGCTGCTGATCAACACATTGCCTGTCCGCGTGCAACTGGATCCAGACGAGACGTGTGCACAGCTGTTCGCTCGACTACAAGGCGAGCAGACAGATCTGCTCGATCATCACTATGTCGGACTCGGCGCGATTCAATCTGCCGTAGGGACAGGCAATTTGTTCGACACACTGTCGGTCTTCGAGTCGTATCCAATCGATACCTCGGGGATGGACGGGAACACCGACATAGCCGGTATGCGCGTCACCGCTGTGAATGCCCGCGACGCCACGCATTACCCGCTCACCGTGCTGTCGGTCGCGGAACCGACGCTGCAGGTGAGCCTGCGGTATCAGCCGGCGGCATTCGACCGCGCCGCGGTCGGCACCATTGCACAGCGAATGTCGCGAATTCTTGCCGCCTTTGCAGCGAACGCGGATACACCGGTCGGTGAGGTCGACGTGTTGGTCGCGGGTGAGCGTGGGTTGGTGGTGGGTGGTTGGGATGGTGTGGGGGTTGCGGTGGGGGGTTTGACGTTGGTGGATGTGTTGGATGGGCGGTTTGCTGGTGTGGGTGGTGGGGGGTTGGTGTGTGGTGGGGTGGTGTTGTCGTGGGGTGAGTTTGATGTTCGGGTGAATCGTTTTGCGCGGTTGTTGATTTCGTTGGGGGTGGGTCCGGAGTCGCGGGTGTGTGTGGTGTTGTCGCGGTCGGTGGAGTTGTTGGTGGCGGTGTTTGCGGTGGTGCGGGCTGGTGGGGTGTTTGTTCCGGTGGATGTGGGTGCGCCGGTGGAGCGGGTGGGGTTTGTGGTGGGGGTGGTGGATCCGGTTGTGGTGTTGTCGCGGGTTGGTGATGGTGGGTGTTTGCCGGTGGGGGTGGGGTTTGTTGATGTGGGTTGTGTTGATGTTTCGGGGTTTTCGGGTGATCCGGTGGGGGTGGGTGATCGGTTGGGGGTGTTGTTGCCTGAGCATGCGGTGTATGTGATGTTCACGTCGGGGTCGACGGGTCGTCCGAAGGGTGTGGTGGTGTCGCATGCGGGGGTGGTGAATCGGTTGTTGTGGATGCAGGGGGAGTTTCCGTTGGGTGTGGGGGATGTGGTGTTGCAGAAGACGCCGGTGTCGTTCGATGTGTCGGTGTGGGAGTTGTTTTGGCCGTTGATGGTGGGTGCGCGGTTGGTGGTGGCGGATCCGGGTGGGCATCGTGATCCGGTGTATTTGGTGGGTGTGATCGAGCGGTGGGGGGTGTCGGTGGTGCATTTTGTGCCGTCGATGTTGGAGGTGTTCGTGGGGGAGCCTTCGGTGGTGGTGGGGTGTTCGAGTGTGCGTCGGGTGTTTGTGTCGGGTGAGGGTTTGTCGTCGGTGTTGGCGGGGCGGTTTGCGGGGGTGTGTGGTGCGGAGTTGGTGAATTTGTACGGGCCGACGGAGGCGTCGGTGGATGTGACGTTTCATGTGGTGGATGGTGTTGTGGGGGTGGGTGTTCCGATTGGTCGGCCGGTGTGGAATACGCGGGTGTTGGTGTTGGATTCGCGGTTGCGGCCGGTTCCGGTGGGTGTGGTGGGGGAGTTGTATGTGGGTGGGGTGCAGGTGGCTCGGGGGTATGAGGGTCGTGTGGATTTGACGGTGGGTCGGTTTGTGGCGGATCCGGTGTCGGGGGTGGTGGGTGCTCGGGTGTATCGGACGGGGGATGTGGTGCGGTGGGGGTGTGGTGGGGTGTTGGAGTTTGTGGGGCGCACGGATTTTCAGGTGAAGGTGCGGGGGCAGCGGGTGGAGTTGGGTGAGGTGGAGGCGGTGTTGGCTGCTCAGGTGGGGGTGGCTGGTGCGGTGGTGGTGTTGCGGTCGGGTGTGGGTGGGGATTTTTTGGTGGGGTTTGTGGTGGGTGAGGTGGGGGTGGTGGTCGATGAGGTGGTGGTGTTGGAGGGGGTGCGGAGGTCTCTTCCGGGGTTTATGGTGCCGTCGGTGGTTGTGGTGTTGGGGGAGTTTCCGGTGACGGTGCATGGGAAGTTGGACCGTAAAGCCCTCCCGGACACTACTTTTACAGCCGCGGACTATCGGACGCCGAGCACACGGGCCGAAGTTATGGTCGCTCGAGCCATCGCCGAGGTGCTCGATCTCGACCAGGTGGGCGCCGACGACAATTTCTTCGAATTGGGTGGAGACTCGCTCAGCGCCACTCGCGTCGCAGCGCGCATCAGATCCGAATCGAGCACGAATGTCGGGGTGAAGGCCTTGTTCGACACTCCCGTGGTCGCTGATCTGGCGGCATCGATCGATCAGCTGCAAGCTGTGCTGCGAGGTTCAGGGCTGGAAGGTTCGGGGCCGGAAGGTTCGAGGATTTCAGAAATCGCGGGTAAGACCCGGCCAGAACATATTCCGCTATCGCTCTCACAGGCGCGCATGTGGTTCGTCAACCAGTTCGACACCTCGTCTCCGCTTTACAACATCCCCGTCGCACTACAACTGGACGGCTTCCTGGATTCGGGTGCGCTCCAAGCCGCACTGGGTGATGTGGTGGAACGGCACGAAACCCTTCGAACGATCTTCCCGACGTCCGCGAACGGGCCCCACCAGGTGATCGCCGAACCAGCGCTCGCTGCTCCTCGAATCCACCCCGTCCCGATTTCCGGTGAGCGGCTTTTTACGGATTTGCACGCGTTCTTCGACGTCGGATTCGATGTGGCCGAAGAGTTCCCGCTGCACGTGAGGTTACTCCGAATCGGGCCGGAGCAGCATGTTCTAGCGATCGTCGTCCACCACATCGCCGCGGACGGTTTCTCGATGGCGCCACTGGCACGTGACCTGATGCGCGCCTATACATCCCGTGCTCAGGAGCAGAATCCGGACTGGGAGCCACTGCCCATCCAGTATGCCGACTACAGTCTGTGGCAGCGGGAGATCCTCGACGCAGAAGTTGGTCCGGGAACGTCGACGTCGGATGAATTCGATTACTGGACAGCGAAGCTGTCGGATATTCCAGAAGTCTTGCCGCTCCCTCTCGATCGACCACGAACGCCGAAACGGTCTACCGAGGGCGCGGTGGTTTCGATGGACTTCTCACCCGAGATCCATCGAGTTTTGACCGACCTCGCACACCAGAATGCTGCGTCCCTGTTCATGGTGATGCATGCGGCGCTCGCGGTGTTGCTGGCACGGCTTTCGGCGTCGGACGACGTAGTGATCGGCACTCCGGTCGCAGGGCGCGGTGCTTCGGTGTTCGACGATGTGGTCGGGATGTTCGTCAACACGCTCGTGCTTCGCACACCCGTCGAATCCGGAGCAACCTTTGCCGAGGTGTTGGCCGCGGTGCGGTCAACGGATCTCGGTGCACTCGACCATGCAGACATTGCCTTCGAGAGGTTGGTGGATGACCTCTCGCCCGACCGTTCCACCGCGCATTCACCCCTCTTTCAAGTACTCCTCGAATTCCAGACCGATACGGGACTGAGCTTCGAATTGCCGGAACTGACGGCTCGCTCGCTCGACATCGATCTCGCGGTTGCAAAATTCGATCTACAACTGAGTGTGATGGAACACGTCGACGAGCACGGTGGGCCGGCCGGTATCAGCGCCGGTTTCCGTTATGCAACAGATATTTTCGATCGAGTATCGGTGACGCGCATCGCGGAGCGCTTCGAGAGAGTGATCGGCGCCGTGATCGAGGATCCGTCGGCAGTCGTCGGCGACATCGACATACTTCTGGCCGGCGAATACAGCGAGATGCTGGTTGCGCCATCGGCCTCGGCCTCGGGCTCGGCCTCGGTCTCGGGCGTCGGAACCCACGAGGATTCGCTGTCGGATCTCTTCGATCGTGCGGTGCTGACGTCCGGTGATGCCGTGGCGGTGCGCTGCGACGGATTGTCCGTCACCTACCGCGAACTCGACGAGCGAGCAAACCGCCTCGCTCGACTGTTGGTGGCTCAGGGTGTGGTGCCGGAAACCCTGGTGGCAGTCGCGATGACCCGCTCGATCGACCTGGTGGTGGCATTGCTGGCGGTGGTGAAGGCGGGTGGCGGATACCTACCGGTGGACCTGACTTCTCCGGTCGACCGGGTGGACTTCGTGCTGCGTGACTCCGCGCCGAAGTGTGTGCTGACCACTGGGGCCGACGGCGCCGACATACGAGACAGTGACGCAATCGCAGACAACGAGATTCCAGTGATTGCCGTGGACGACCCGGCGATTCTCGAAGCGCTGCTTAGGAGTTCTCCGTTTCCGGTGACCGACCAAGACCGGCTGCGACCGCTCCGACCCGATTCGGTGGCCTACGTGATTTACACCTCGGGGTCTACTGGGCGTCCGAAGGGGGTGCAGGTTTCCCACCGCAGTGTCGTGACGTTGCTGGCAAACACCGGAGCGCTCTTCGGCTTCGGCAGCGGCGATGTGTGGACGATGTTCCATTCCGAGGCATTCGACTTCTCGGTCTGGGAAATGTGGGGCGCACTCGCACACGGTGGCCGGCTGGTGCTGGTCGACTACTTCACGGCCCGTTCACCAGAGGCATTCCTCGAATTGCTACGGCACGAACGTGTCACGGTGCTCAATCAAACTCCCACTGCCTTCTATCAATTGGCGGAAGCCGACCGGCGTATCGGGAGCGCGGCCCTGTCATTGCGCTACGTGATCTTCGGTGGAGAAGCCCTCGACTTCGGACAGTTGACGCGCTGGTACGCCCGCCATGGGACGTCGTCACCAGATCTGGTCAACATGTACGGCATCACGGAGACCACGGTGCACGTCAGCCACCTACCGCTCGATCGTGAGCTGGCGCGTGACGGATCGGCCTCGGTGATCGGTCGGGCGTTGCCCGGATTGCGTGTGTATGTGTTGGATCAGCGGTTGCACCCGGTGCCGCCCGGTGTGGTGGGTGAACTGTATGTCTGCGGCGATCAGGTTTCACGCGGATACCTCGGCCGGTCCGGTCTGACCTCCGCGCGGTTCATTCCCGATCTCACCGTCAGTGGGGCGCGTATGTATCGATCCGGTGACCTGGGGCGCTGGAACGACAGCGGGCAGCTGGAGTACCTCGGACGAAACGATCTGCAGGTGCAGGTGAAGGGGTACCGAATCGAACTCGGCGAGGTGGAGGCTGCGCTGCTCTCCGGAGTGGGCGTGTCTCAGGCGGCGGTCGTGGCTCGCAGAGACCGGTTGGTGGGCTACGTGGTGCCGGAGGCCGTTGCCACTGTCTCTCCGGCGGCGTTGCTCGAGTATCTCTCACAGAGGTTGGCGGCACACATGGTCCCCGCTGTCGTGACGGTTCTCGAGGCGTTGCCGCTGACGGTGAACGGCAAACTCGACCGGAAAGCGTTGCCTGAAACTGACTTCGGGCTACAGACAACCGTGAGTCGTGGCCCCGCCTCCGAGACGGAAAGCATCCTTGCGGGCCTGTTCGCCGAGGTTCTGGGACTCGGCGAGGTGGGGGTCGACGATTCGTTCTTCACTCTCGGCGGTGACTCGATCATGTCCATCCAGTTGGTGACGCGAGCCAAGTCTGCCGGAGTTTTGATCTCACCGCGCGAGGTATTCGAACGCAAAACCGTTGCGGCGCTGTCCGAGACGGCCGGTACGTCTGGCGGTCACGCTGTTCTCGACGAGTTGCCCGGTGGCGGCGTCGGGGAGATCGAGTTGACACCGATCGCGGAATGGATGCTCGATCGCGGCGGAGACTTTCGGCGGTACTCACAATCTGTTCTCCTCGCGGTTCCTGCCACGCTCGACGAGGTCACGCTGACACAGGCGATGCAGGCCGTGCTGGACCACCACGACATCCTCCGCGCGGGCATCCGGGCGACGCTGCATCCTGAATCCGCTCGGCGGATGGACGTTGCGCCAGCAGGTACGGTGCGGGCGGAGACCGTCGTACGCCACGCGAGCCTGGAGGGTGCTGCCGCGGAGACGGTCTCGGCTGAACTCGACGCAGCTCTGGGGCGGCTCGACCCGGAGACAGGTGTGATGGTGCAGGCAGTCCTGCTCGACACCGACGGACAGATTCAAAAGGAAGGACAGCGCCAGAAACGGTTGCTACTGGTAGCGCACCATCTGGTGACGGACGGTGTTTCCTGGCGAATCCTGATCCCCGATCTTGCACTTGCTTGTGCGCAGGTGCAATCAGGCGTCGACCCGTCACTGGCTCCGGTCGGGACCTCGATGCGTCGATGGGCACGTGGCCTCGTCGACGCCGCGCGCGAGCCGGATCGGGTTGCTGAACTCGACTATTGGCGAGAGGTGCTCGCGGGTCCAGATCCGACTCTGGGTGTGCGCGCCCTGACGAAGAGGGACACCGCCTCGGCCACCACCGACATCGAAGTACGAGTTCCCACGGCATTGACCGATGCCGTGTCGACGACAGTGCCGCAGGCGATTCACGGGAGCGTCGAGGACGGGTTGTTGACGGCTTTGGCTCTTGCGATGGTCCGCTGGCATAGGGAGCGCGGGATCGACAATCCGGAGACATTGATCAGCCTCGAGGGACACGGACGCGAGGAACAGGTGGTTCCCGGGGCAGATCTTGCTCGCACAGTGGGATGGTTCACGTCGATCTTCCCGGTGCGGATCGATCTGAGCGGAGTGGAACCGAGCGACGCCTTCGCCGGCGGTCCGGCGGCGGGCGTCGCTGCCAAGGCCGTCAAGGAACAACTCCGGGCGGTGCCGGACCGCGGCATCGGCTTCGGGTTGCTGCGCTATCTGAACCGCGAAACGGCACAGACACTTTCGCAACTTCCGGAGCCCCAGATCAGTTTCAACTACCTCGGACGCGTCGGTGGATCCGAGGCCGACGCTTCAGCGGGATGGGTACCGATCCGCGACGAGAACTTGCGGACGGTTACGGCCGTCGATCTCCCACTCGCCGGCGTCCTCGAGGTCAACGTGATGACCGTCGACGACAGCGACACCGACAATAGTGATACCGAGGACGGCCCGCAGCTCGTTGCCAGCTGGACGTTCCCACCGGACATTCTGGGCGCGGACGACGTTCGGCAACTGGCGCAGTGGTGGCTCGACGCATTGGTCGGGCTCGGAGAGTACGCGACGGACAGCGGCGGATTCACACCCTCGGACTTCGATCTGGTCGATCTTCGACAGGACGCGGTCGACGACCTCGAAAGCCGGTGCCCCGACCTGAGCGACGTCTGGTCGCTCTCTCCATTGCAAGCGGGGTTGTTGTTCCATGCCGAACTTGCCGAACGATCGGTCGACGCATACCTCGTACAAGTGGCTCTCGATCTAGCCGGCGCAGTCGATTCGGAGCGCCTGCATCGCGCCGCCGACGCGCTGCTCGACAGGCATGAGAACCTGCGTACCGCCTTCCTTCACGGCGCGGACGGCCGTGCCGTCCAGGTGGTCCGAAGCACCGTGGCAGCGCCGTGGCAGGAAATCGACCTCACTGGTGCAACAGATCAGGATCTTGATCGAGCACTGGCGGAGGACCGAGCGCGCCCGTTCGACATGGCGCAGGCGCCGTTGATCAGATTCACGCTGATTGCTCTCGCCCCCGAAAAGTTCACGCTGGTGCTCACCAACCATCACATCCTTCTGGACGGCTGGTCCATGCCACTGCTGATCCGGGAGTTGGCGACGCTCTATGCCGCTGACGGTGAAGTGGCGGCCTTGCCTCACGCGCGCGCGTATCGCGACTATCTGACCTGGATGAGCCGCCGCGATCAGCAAGCTTCTCGAGCTGTATGGGCGAGGACGCTGAGCGGAGTCGAAGGACCGACGCTGTTGGCTCCGGCGGTTCGATCTCGTCGACTCTCCACCATGGCGGCCGAGTGGGTGTTCGATCTGGACGAGGAGTTCACAACCTCACTTCGCGGGATGGCGCGTGAACTCGGGCTGACGATCAACACAATTGTTCAGGCATCGTGGGGGATCGTCCTCGCTGCACTGACCGGGAGAGACGATGTGGTGTTCGGAGCGACGGTGTCGGGTCGACCTCCCGAGCTGACCGGGATCGAAACCATGATCGGGCTTTTCATCAACACAATTCCGGTCCGAATCACTCTGCGCCCGAGAGAAAGTATCGGCACACTCCTCGCGCGGATCCAGGCCGAGCAAGCAGAGCTGTCGGATCATCACTATCTCGGGCTTTCCGAGATCCAAGTAGCCACGGGGCCGGAGACCGGATTCGATACGTTGACTGTCTTCGAATCGTATCCCGCTGACCGTCAGGGCCTTTCGTCCGATACCGATATCGCGGGGATCCGGATCATCGATGTCGAAGCCAAGGACGCTGCCCACTACCCGCTCAGCCTGGTGGCATCGGTCGACACCAGACTCCGCCTGAAATTCGAGTACCTACCCGAGGTTTTCGGTGCCGCCGACATCGAAGAGATCGCCGGACGACTGCATCGTGTACTCGAAGCGTGTGCCCAGCCGGATCGCCCCTTGGCTGTGGTGTCGGTGCTCGCCCCGTCCGAACGTGCCGAATTGGTGCCGGCCCGTGGCACGGCTGGTGGGTCGTCGCGCGTCTTCCCGGAGATCTTCGACGCGGCAGCCCAGCGTGATCCGAACGCGCTCGCCGTGGAATCGGCGGACGGCAGCCTGACCTACGGCGAGCTGGACATCCTCTCCAATCGCATTGCTCGCGTGCTGGTCTCGCGAGGACTGGGAACCGAGGACTACGTAGCAGTCGGTGTCCCACGTTCTCTCACGTCCGTGGTGTCGATACTTGCCGTCGCCAAGACGGGCGCTGCATTCGTGCCGATCGATCCCGCCTATCCCGACGAGCGGATCAATCACATGCTGATCGATTCGATGGTCAGCTTCGGATTGACCACCACCGCGGGCCGAGATCGATTGCCCGATATCGCGGAGTGGCTGATTCTCGACGATCCGCATTTCACGAAGAAGTGCGAGGAATTCTCGGGGAGCCCGTTGACCGACAACGACCGACTCCGTCCGATCGGGTTGGATTCAGCTGCTTACGTGGTCTACACCTCGGGGTCGACCGGCGTGCCCAAGGGAGTCGTGGTCACACAGCGAGGGCTCGACAACTTCGCCCGAGACCAACGCGAACGCTACGGCGCAACTCCACAATCACGCACGCTGCACTTCTCCACTCCGAGTTTCGACGGGTCGCTCTTCGAATATCTGCAGGCTTTCGGCGCCGGGGCGACGATGGTTATCGCTCCACCCGGGATCTACGGGGGCGAGGACCTGGCGCAGCTTCTGGCCGAGCACTCCGTCACGCACGCGTTCATCACCACGGCGGCATTGGCAACGGTGGACCCGGCTGGGCTGGAACAACTTTCGGAAGTCGTATTCGGGGGCGAGGCGTGCCCACCCGATCTCGTCGCTCGCTGGGGAACTGGCCGCCGCCTGTACAACGCGTACGGACCGACCGAAGCAACGATCATGTCCAACGTCAGTCCGCCCATGACCGCCGGGGAACGCATCACGATCGGTGGACCTGTCAGTGGCGTCAGTGAACTGGTGCTCGACGCTCGACTTCAAGCGGTTCCCGTCGGGGTCCCCGGCGAGCTGTATCTGGCCGGACCAGGCGTGGCGCGGGGATATCACCGAAGGCCGGGGTTGACGGCAGAGCGCTTTGTTGCCAATCCGGCCGACCCAGGAACGCGGATGTACCGCACCGGCGACATCGTGCGATGGACGGCGGACATGTGTGTCGAGTACGTCGGGCGAAGCGACTTCCAGGTCAAGGTTCGAGGCTTCCGTGTCGAACTCGGTGAGATCGACAGTGTGCTGATGTCGGAGCCCAACGTCGGATTTGCCGTTACGGTTGCCGATTCCGCCCCCACCGGAGACACCCGACTCGTGTCGTACGTCGTGCCCACCGCGGGTCGACTGGACACCAGGCTCCTGATTCGCGCCGTGGCCCGGCGCTTGCCTTCGCACATGGTGCCTGCCGTTCTCACGGTGCTGGAGAACATACCATTGACCGCTGTCGGAAAAGTTGACCGTTCGGCATTGCCCAGACCCGAAATCGAGACGACCACAGGGGATTTCCGTCCCCCTGTCGGCCCGGTCGAACAGGCAGTGTCGGACGTGTTCGCCGAGGTGCTCGGCCTCGAACGAGTCGGTACCGACATCAGTTTCTTCGAGCTCGGTGGAAATTCTCTGAGCGCCACTTCGGTCGCGGCGAGGCTACGGGCGGTGCTCGGAGCTACCGTCGGCGTGCGGGACCTGTTCGAGATGCCGACGGTGGCCGAGTTGGCCACGGTGATCGACCAGTCGGTCGCCGAACGGTCGGAGCGACTGGAACCGCGCCCCCGACCCGACAACATCCCCTTGTCGTTTGCTCAGCAGCGGATGTGGTTCGTCAATCAACTCGACACCAGTTCTCCTGCTTACAACATTCCGCTCGTGGTGCGGTTGAGCGGTGAACTCGACAAACCGGCCTTGAGATCAGCGATGTCCGATGTCATCGCCCGCCACGAATCGCTGCGAACGATGTTCCCGGTCCACGGCGACGGACCGGTCCAGCACATCGTGCCCACCGAAAGCGCCGCGCTCCCACAACTGGCCGAGACATCGGTGACCGACGAACATCATCTCCGTGACGAGCTTGCCCGAATGGTCTCGGCCGGTTTCGACGTCGCCGCACGAATTCCCCTGCGGGCAGCGTTGTTCACCATCGATGAGCGCGAACACGTACTTGCCGTAGTGGTGCACCACATCTCGGCTGACGGCTTCTCGATGTCTCCACTGACCCGAGACGTGATGATTGCATACGAGGCCCACGCGTACGGCGGGGAACCCCAGTGGACGCCGCTTCCAGTCCAGTACGCCGACTTTGCGCTCTGGCAACGGGAGATTCTCGGCTCCGGCGACGACCCTGGGTCGGTGATCACCGAGCAGTTGGCTTACTGGCGACGCGCACTGTCAGGCGCTCCCGACCTCTTGGAACTTCCCCTCGATCGAGACCGGCCGACACAACAGAGTTTTCACGGCTCGCGGATTCACTTCTCGATCAGCAGTGATCTTCACCGCCGTATCCGAGGCGTGTCGAGGCAGCAAGAGTCCACTGCATTCATGACTGTGCATGCAGCGCTCGCGCTCTTGCTGGCACGTTTGGGCAGCACCGACGACATCGTGATCGGAACGCCGATCGCCGGCCGGGGAGATCGTGCCCTCGATGATCTGGTGGGCATGTTCGTCGGCACGCTCGCACTGCGCACACAGGTCGACCCGGCTCAATCGTTCCGGGAGTTGGTTGCGCATTGCCGCGAAGTCGACGTCGCCGCGTTCGCGCACTCCGACGTTCCCTTCGAGCGGGTAGTGGACGCGGTCGGGCCGAAACGGTCGAGCGCCTATGCACCGATTTCCTCGGTGTCGCTGGAATTCCAGAACAACGATCGGCCGATTCTGAAGCTGGCGGGACTGGAAGTCCGCGGGATCGACCCAGAACTCGAGGTAGTGAAGGTAGACCTGGAATTCCTCCTCGCCGAAGAGTACGACGATCGCGGTGCACCGGGAGGGATGAGCGGAGCCGTCGACTTTGCCACCGATCTCTTCGACCCCGGTACGGTCAGCGGGTTTGCCGACATGTTCGTTCGTGTACTCGAGGCCGTGACCCGGAATCCGCAGGTACCGATCGGTGACATCGATCTACTCGGCGATCTTGAACGTCGCGAGTTGACGCCGGCGCATGGGCTCCCCGAAGTACCTCCGAAATTGTGGCCTGAGTTGTTGGCGGACGCCGTGGCGATCGATCCGGACTCGGTGGCCCTGTCGCTCGAGAACCGGCAGCTCAGTTATCGCGACCTGGACGAGTGGTCGAATCGTGTTGCCCGGGAGTTGTGTGGTCGCGGTGTGGGCCCGGAGACCTTCGTGGCACTGGGAATGCCTCGCTCGATCGAATCGGTGGTGGCGATCTGGTCGGTGACCAAAGCCGGAGCGGCTTTTGTGCCTGTCGATCCGGCCTATCCGCGCGAGCGCGTCGAATACATGCTCGCCGATTGCCGAGCCTCGCTCGGTTTGACCGTTCAGTCCAGCCGAACTCAGCTACCCGACGTTGTTCCCTGGCTGGAACTCGACGACCCACACTTCGCCCGGCGGGTAGCCGCGCTGTCACCGGAACCGATCACCGATGACGATCGAACCGGTGAACTGAACCTCGATCATCCGGCCTACCTGATCTACACCTCGGGATCTACCGGGAAACCCAAGGGAGTGAACATTACTCATCGAGGTTTGGCGAGCTTCACGGCCGAAACTCGTGAGAGGTTCGAGGTCACTCACGACTCTCATGTCTCACAGTTGGCATCGCCGAGTTTCGACGCTTCCATCTTCGAGTTGACGATGGCATTCAGCGCCTCGGCGCAAGTCGTGATCGTTCCGCCTGCTGTGTACGGTGGCGCCGAATTGGCCGATGTTTTCCGGCGCGAGCAGGTCACTCATGCCACCATTACACCGACCGCGCTGGCGGCGTTGGGGGACAACGGTTTCGAGGCGCTCCGTGTTCTCGATCTGGTGGGCGAGGCCTGCCCGCCGGAGGTCGTCGCGCAATGGGCGCCGGGTCGGAGGCTGCACAACGGCTACGGCCCGACTGAAACCACCGTGCAGGCGAGTGTCAGCGATTCGATGAAACCCGGTGCGGGAGTGAACATCGGCTCGCCGGCAGTGGGCTTCGGCTTCCTGGTGCTGGACGAGCGTTTGCAGCCCGTACCGGTGGGCGTGCCGGGGGAGTTGTACATCATCGGCCCAGGTATGGCACGTGGGTACCATAATCGGGCGTCGCTCACGTCGGAACGATTTGTCGCTTGCTTGTACGGATCGCCGGGGCGCCGGATGTACCGCACCGGAGATGTCGTGCGTTGGCGTGAATCCGGCGGTGACAGTGCCAAAATCGTTGGGTCCGGCGATGGAGTGCATCACACACTCGAATACATCGGGCGCAGCGACTTCCAGGTCAAGGTCCGTGGTTTTCGGATCGAACTCGGGGAAATCGATGCAGTTCTCTCACGCCATCCGTCGGTGGACTTCGCCGCGACTATCGGCTACACGGGACCGTCGGGTGAAACGGTCCTCGTGTCGTACGTGCGTGCGTCAGCTGCCGACGCCTCCGACAGCGACGAGATACGGGCGTACGCAGCCGACCGACTTCCCTCGCACATGGTTCCGTCGGCAGTGGTACTTCTCGAGCGGATTCCGATGACACCGGTGGGCAAGCTCGACCGAAAGGCTCTACCGGAACCCGAATTCAGTTCGGCTGCAGCCGAGTTCCGCGAGCCGGTCACCGACACCGAGCGCGCCGTGGTCGACTCGTTTGTCGAGGTTCTGGGTGTCAGCCGGGTGAGCACTACCGACAGCTTCTTCGACCTGGGCGGGTCCTCCCTGGTAGCCACCCGAATCGTCAGCGCACTGCACTCCCGTTTCCAACGCAGAATTCCGCTTCAGTGGATGTTCCTCGACCCGACACCCGCTGGAATCGCTCGACGCCTCGACATGCCGACAGTGGACGCCGGCATGGAAGAGCTTCTCGCCGTGGTTGTTCCGCTGCGGACAGAAGGAAGTGGGCGACCGCTGTTCTGCGTGCACCCTGGTATCGGCCTGTCCTGGGGGTACGCCGGCTTGGTGCGGTATCTGCCCGAGGACCGACCGGTGTACGGACTTCAGCTACCCGCACTCAGCGACGACGGTGACTATCAGTCGATCGAACAGTTGGCGCATCGCTACGTCGAAGAGATGGAAGCCGTTTCGCCGGACGGGCCGTACGACTTGTTCGGTTGGTCCCTCGGCGGAGTCATCGCGCACGCCATGGCCGTCGAACTGCAATCGTCCGGCCGCGAAGTTGCCACACTGACGATGATGGACAGCTACCCCGACAACGGCGATGCCCCTGCGTCAGCCGCACTCGACGTCCGAGACCTACTGCGAGGACTCGGCCTCGAGATCGAGACCGACCGAGATCTGACCTTCGACGAGGCGGCGGCCGTGTTGGCCCGGAGGCTCGGGCCCGAGACGGGAGTCGACGGTCGGGACCTCGAGCGGATTGCCAGAGGGTACGAGACTTCGCAGAGAATCACGCACCAGTTCGTTCCCCAGATCTACGAGGGAGACCTGCTGATCTTCCCGGCTGACGGAAAAGACGACACGATTCCGCGGGAGAGGTCGCCACAGGAATGGCGTCCGCTCGTGACGGGCCGGATCGTGGAGGTACCGGTGCGATGCGGACACAACGAGATGATCGAGGCACCGGCCATGGCGGTCATCGGACCGGAGATGGCTCGGGTGCTCTCGATGTTTTCCGGATACTCCGAACGGGCATGACAACTTGAAGCCACCGAGCCGCACGCCCGTGAAGCGAGCGCCACCGAGCTGTTGCCGGGCACCGCAATCGAGCACGAGGAGCGGCAATGAGAAGGATCGGACGTACTCGGGCGATACTGGTCGTCGCCCTCGTTGCATGGACGGGATTGTTCGGTGAAGCAGCGCTTGCCTCGGCTGATCAGGCGCGAACATCCCCTCCAGACAGTTCAGCTCTCGATCACGTCGAGGAAATCAACGCCCGTCAGCTGACGATGTACGTCTACTCCGCTGCAATGGACAAGGTGATTCCGCTCGAGGTGATTCGGCCGGCAGACACGAGTGCGCCCCGGCCGACTCTCTACCTGCTCAATGGCGCGGGCGGAGGCGAGGACACGGCGACGTGGCAGACACGCACAGACGTCGTCGACTTCTTCGGCGACAAGAACGTCAACGTCGTCAACCCGATCGGCGGTGCCTACAGCTACTACACCGACTGGGAGAAGCCCGATCCTGTTCTCGGGCTGAACAAGTGGACCACGTTCCTCACCGAGGAGTTGCCACCGATCGTCGATGCCACGCTCGGGACTACGGGTGTGAATGCCGTTGCCGGATTGTCGATGGCAGGTACCTCGGTTCTGAGCCTGGCCGAGGCGGCGCCATCCGTTTACCGTGCCGTCGGTGCCTTCAGCGGGTGCGCCGAGACGAGTACTCAACCCGGTCAGGACTACGTGAGATTCGTGGTCGGATTCCGCGGCGGCAACGTGGACAACATGTGGGGTCCTCCCGGCGGTCCGGGCTGGGTAGCCAACGATCCTGTGGTCAACGCCGAGAGATTGCGGGGCGTCGACCTCTACATCAGCAATGGATCGGGCCTGCCCGGCCCACACGAGAATCTGGGCGGACCGATGGTCAACGGCGACCTCGGCGTTCTGGCGAACCAGGTGATCGTGGGTGGAGTCATCGAGGCCGGGACGAACCAGTGCACCCAGCGTTTGGCCGAGCGGCTCGACTCCCTGGGCATCCCGGCCACCTATGATTTCCGGGCAACCGGCACTCACTCCTGGGGTTATTGGCAGGACGATCTTCACAACTCGTGGTCGATGATTGCCGAGTCGATCGGTGCGCGTTAGCCGGTGAACCCGAGGATCGGCGGCTGAGTTGTTTCTCACTTCGGGGCCCGCTCGCCCCACCTAGCCGACCGAACTGCAGGTCAGCGGCGTTATAGTCGCCCTATGAGTTCAGAAACACTCGCGCCCCTCGACACGGATGTACTTGCGCGCAGGTTTGCGTGCCTGGGTGATCCGACGCGGCTGCGAGTGCTCCGACTCGCTGCCGGCGGTCCGATCGACGTCGACACGATTGCACACGCCGCATCACTCGAGCCGTCGGCGCTGAGTGCTCACCTCGAGGCCTTGATCGAGGTCGGTTTTGTCGAGGCTTCGGTGCGTGAAGGCACTTCGGTTGTCAGTGTTGCCGGAACGGCATACTCCGATCTGATGGCAGCGGCCGCCGTCGTGGCTGCGCGTGGCCCGGTCGAAGACACACTGGGAGTTCTTCCCGACGATGTGGTGCTGCGCCGCATGGAATCCGGCGACTGGGATGCCGTGCGCTCGATCTACCGCGAAGGAATCGACACCGGAACCGCGACGTTCACCACGTCGGTGCCGTCAGCCGAGAAGCTCGACGCGCAATGGTTGCCCGATCATCGATGGGTCGCCGAGATCGACGGCCGAGTCGAAGGCTGGGCGAGCCTGAGCCCGGTGTCCTCGCGTGATTGCTACAGCGGGGTCGCCGAGAACTCCATCTACATCAGTAGCGGCGCTCGCGGGCGCGGCGTAGGCAAGCTGCTGCTTCGCCGACAGGTGCAAGCCGCAGACGCCAGTGAGATCTGGACGGTGCAGTCGTCGATCTTCCCGGAGAACCGGGCGAGTGTCGCCTTGCATCAGGCCGTCGGATTCCGAATCGTCGGCACTCGCTCGCGTATCGCTCAACTCGGTGGCAGGTGGCGTGACACGTTGTTCCTCGAACGTCGCAGCGAGGACGCTGACATTGAGGACGCTGACATTTGAGAAGAGACGCTCAGCCCTTGGCAGCGCTGATTCCCGCGCGTCGCCCGTAGAAGCTGCCGTCACCGAGGGACGTTCCGGAGGCGTATCCACCGGCGCAGACGCCGGCGGTGCAGCGTCCAGCGGCAAACAAACCCGGGATCGGTTCGCCGGAGACGTGGATGACCTCCGAGTTGATCGACGTGCGCAGGCCGCCGAGCGTGAATCCGGCGGTGAAATTGCGAAGATCGAGCGCAGCGACGGGTGAGCCGATCGGCTTGACCCACTCCTTCTTCTTACCGAGTACCGGGTCTTCACCACGGGCGGCGTGCCGGTTGTAGACCTCGACGGTCGACTGAAGGGTGCCTTCCGGCAGGCCCATGTCGGATTCGAGTTCCTCGACGGTCTCGGCCACCCACTTGGGCTGGAATCTGAAGAACGGTGTGGAACTGTCGGCGGCGCAGCCCTCTTCGTAGGAAGCTTCGTCGATGATCAGGTAGGCCTGATTCTCGTTGCGCAGCAGCGTCTCCTGGCCGATTCTTCCCGGATACGTGTCTTCGTTGACGTAGCGCTGGCCGCGCCCGTTGACGAGAATGCCGCGGATCATCAACTGGGGGTCGCCGAAGAATGCGACCTCGGTTGCGTCCATGTGTGCGAGGTCGGCCCCGAGTGCCTGCGCCATCTGGATGGCCTTGCCGTCGTGCTCTTCGATAGCCGCACCGGGGCGCCCGATCAGCCGTGGGGCGTACGACTGGATCATCGCTTCGTTGTAGGCGAAGCTTCCCGTCGCCAGTACGACACCCGTGCGTGCTCGAACTGCCACTTCCTTGCCGTACTGCTTGGCGATGATGCCGACTACTCGATCTCCGTCGACGACCAGGCGCTGGACTCGCATGTCGTATTCTGCTCGTACGCCGAGGCTTTCGGCCGTCTCGATCAGTGGCTTCATCAACATGAAACCACCGCCCTTCTCCCCGGTGCGCTTGCCGCTCATCTGCGGCACGTGCCCGCGAGGGGCCGGTGTCGCGATCGTGTTGAACGGTGCCGAGTTCTCGCCGCCGGAATACATGAGTCCGTCGTCGAAGGGTGTTTCCCAGCCGGGTTGGCCGTAGAAACTTTCCCTGAACGGCACACCGTTGTCGACGAGCCAGTTGTAGTGCTCGACGCTGCCTTCGCAGTAGTCGGTGATCTTCTCCTCGTCGGCGCCGGGACCGAGTGCGGCCATCATGAACGATTTCATGTTGGCGGGGGAGTCCTCGAACCCGAGTGCCTGCTGCAACGGGGTCCCGCCGCCCAGATAGATGAATCCGCCTGCCAGCGCCGCAGCGCCGCCCCAGCCGCTCGTGCGCTCGAGCACCAACACGTCGGCGCCCGCTCGCGCGGCCTCGATCGAAGCACTCACTCCGGCAATGCCGTAGCCGGCGACGACGACGTCAGCCTCGAAGTGCCACTGCTCGATGCTTGCGGCGGACTGCGGACGGATTGAGCTGGCCTCGGCCATGGATTCGGATCCTTCGTTCTTCTGGTTGGTTGGTGGGGGAATCGGTGGGTGTGATTGATGCCCTGATGGCAGTATCTCGATCGAAAGTCAGTCGGTGTCCGTTTTCGCGGAATCGGCTGCGGCCTTCTCCTTGGCGCGCGCGGCTTTACGTCTGTCGGCCTTCACGGCGATCAGCGCATTGTTGAGTCCGGTGGCCAGCGGCCAGCCGACGTAGTGGCATAGGAAGATCGCGGCCTCTTCGAACTGCTGCTCGGTCAACTCCTCGTTGTGGAGAGCAGCGTTGATCTGGATCTTTGCCACATCGTTCTGCCCCTGGGCGGTGATGGCACCGATCAGGAGTAGTCGTCGGTCACGCACCGACAGTCCCGGTCGCGTCCAGATGTCGGCAAAGAGGTGGTCGGCGGTGACCGCGAAGAAGTCGCCGGGAACGTCGGCGGGAAGCTTCCAGCCGTACACCTCGTTCATCTTCGCGACGCCACGAGCGCGGGCCTCGGAGATGCGGCTTTCGTCGGTTCCACCGGCATCGGTCATGTGAGTGGTGTCGGTCATGCGTGCTCCCGAGTAGTAGATGCCGAAGATGCCGTTGAAGGTTCGGCCGGCCTGTCTTCGCTGTCATTCCCGACGCCCAGACCGGCACCGAGTCCGGCGAGCGCAAGGTGCGCGAGCGGCAGATCGAGATTTAGCCGATCACCGAGGTCGATGGCCAAGGCCAAGTCCTTCTCCCCGAGATTGCGAACATGCCGCAGTATCGAGAACCACGGGTCGTCATCCGAGACCGGTGCGGTGGTGTCGCGGAGCATGATCGCGCCCGCGCCACCGGTGATCGCATCGGTGTGCCTGACGACCTTTCCGAGCGTGCGGAGATCGAGTCCTGCTGCTTCGGCGAGTCGCGCGGCCTCGGTCGTGGCGGTGAACGAGACGAAGTGAAGAAGGTTGCGTGCGAGCTTCATTCGCGTTCCCGCGCCGACGTCACCGGCGTGAACCACCAGCTCGGCCCAGGATCCGAAGGGCTCGCGGACGGCTTCGAACGCATCGTCGGAGCCGCCGATCATCACTGCCAGCCTGCCCTGCGCTGCGCCGCCGGCACCGCCACTGATCGGCGCGTCGACCAGCAGAACACCACGCTGGTGACAGATGTCAGCGAGTTCCACCGCCGTGGTGTCCGAGATAGTGGAGTGAATCGCGACGACAGTGCCTGGCTGTGCGGTCGACAGGATCCCGTGCGGCCCGCACACAACCTCGCGTACCTGCGCGTCGTCGAGCACCGTGACGGAGATGATGCTCGCCTGCGCTGCAACGTCGGCGGGCGTCGATGCTGCGCTCGCGCCCGCAGTGGTGAACGGTTCGAGCGCTTCTGCGCGGGCATCACACACCACCAGTCCGCCCGGCCAGTCCAGGAGGCGCTGCGCCATCGGCGCGCCCATGTTGCCTAGGCCGATGTATCCCAGTCTGGTTTTCGAAGCGCTGGCTTTCGGCGCCGATTCCGTCATGACCGGTACACCTGGCCTCCGTCGACGTTGAAGATCTGCCCGGTCACCCAGCCTGCGTCGTCGGAGAGAAGGAACAGGCACATGCCGACGAGATCCTCCGGCGTTCCCATGCGCTGCAACGGGATTCGCTTTACCATGTCCTTGACGATGTTGCCGGGGGTGACGGTTCGAGTCGCCTCCGTATCGATGGGACCGGGAGCGATGGCGTTGATCCGGATGTTCGACCAGCCGAGTTCGGTCGCGAGTTGTTGTGTCAGGCTGTTGACGCCGGCTTTCGCGAGTCCGTAGTAATTCGAGTACAGCCAGGCTGCTGTGGAGGACTGGTTGACGATCGAACCGCCCTTCGCGCGCATATGAGGTACGACCGCCCGGCACACGTGCAATGCGCCGTCCATGTTGACGCTCATGAACTTTCGGTAGTAGTCCCAGTCCACCGTCAACAGGGAATCGATCTTCATTCCGCCGTAGATGGCAGCGTTGTTCACCAGATGCTCGATGCTACCGAACTGCTCGATCGTGAAGTCGGCAAGTGCCGCAGTCGACTCCCCGTCGGCGACGTCGACGTCCTTGAACACGGCACTTCCACCGTCCGCCGTGATCTGCTTGGCGACAGCTTCACCGAGTTCGCGATTGAGGTCCGCCACGACCACGTTGGCCCCCTCTGCAGCCAGAGCGCGGGCATACGCCTCTCCGATACCCTGCGCTGCTCCGGTGACTATCGCGGTGCGACCGTCGAAACGTCCCATGTCGACCTACTTTCGTGGTGATGATTCTGTGGTGAAGGTGTGGGGGTGAGGGTGTGGAATGTCAGGAAGGTGAAGCGACGAGCTTGGTTTCGAGGTATTCCTCGAAACCGGCGAGGCCCATTTCGCGGCCGATCCCGGATTGTTTGTAGCCGCCGAACGGTGCGTCGGCCGAATACCAGACGCCGCCGTTGACGCTCAGCGTTCCGGTTCTGACACCGGCAACGACGTGCGCGACGCGATCGGGATCGGCGCCCCACACCGACCCGGACAGGCCGTAGGGGGAATCGTTGGCAATCCGGATAGCGTCGTCGTCGTTGTCGTACGGAATGATCACGAGAACGGGCCCGAAAATCTCCTCCTGCGCTACGCGAGACGAGTTGTCCAGCCCGGCAATGAGAGTGGGTTCGACGAAGAAGCCGCTCTGGTGATCGTCGGGTCGGCCTCCACCCGTCACGATCGTGCCGCCCTCTTCGACCGCGAGGGCGAGGTAGCTCTCCACCCTGGCGCGCTGGCGCGCGGAGATGATCGGACCACACACCGTTCCGCGCGCGCTGGGGTCACCGGCTCGGATACCCGCCATCGCGGCGCAGGCCGCGGCCAGAGCATCTTCGTACCGAGCGCGCGGCACGAGAAGTCTGGTACTGAGTGCGCATCCCTGACCGGCATGAACGCACACGGAGAACGCGGCAACCGAGCATGCACCCTTGATGTCCGCGTCGTCGAGGACGATGAATGCGGACTTGCCCCCGAGTTCGAGGAAGACCTTCTTGAGGGTTTGCGCGGCCGTGGCCATCACCGTGCGTCCGGTGGCGGTGGAACCGGTGAAGGACACGAGATCGACGCGCGGATCGCTGCACAGCTGCGCGCCGAGAGAGTGATCTGTCGACGTCACCACGTTGACGACGCCCGCCGGGATCTCGGTTTCTTCTGCAATCACCTTGGCGACCAGCGCGGCGCACCAGGGCGTGTCCGGCGCGGGTTTGAGAACGATGGTGTTGCCGGCCGCGAGGGCGGGGCCGAGTTTGGCGAAATTGATCTGGTGCGGGAAGTTCCACGGTGTGATTGCGCCGACGACGCCGACCGCTTCCTTGAGCAGTCGGCGATGGGTCGGAATCCCCATGGGTGACGCGTGCCCGAGATCTTGTTCCCACGAATAGGTTTCGATCAGGTCAGCCCAGTAGCGAAGATCTTCGATCGGGCCTTCGAGTTGCGGACCGCTCGTCAGCATGACGGGTGCGCCGACCTCGGCGACGGTGATCTCACGCAACTCCTCGATGTGGGACTGGAGTGCGTCGCACAGTTGGCGCAGGCAGCGAGCGCGAAACCCGTGATCGCGTGCCCATTCGGTCTCGTCGAACGCACGGCGCGCCGCGGCAATGGCCGCATCCATGTCCGCGGTGGTGCCTTCGGCCGCACGGCCGATCAGTTCCTCGGTGGCCGGGTTGAAAACTTCGAAGGTTCCACCGGATCCGGGAACCAGCTTTCCGTCGACGAGAAGTGCAGAACTGTCTGCGGGTCGAAGCGTCATAACGCGAACCCTCTCTTTCTGGACATGTGTCTGGACTCTAGTTCACACTCGTGGTTGAGGCAATGGTTTCTGGGGCATAAGAGATTTCGAGAGCGTCTCGGGATCTGCTTCGGTGAAAAGCGCCTCGTGTCCGGGGCGGCGCGGCTACGGTTCACCGCACATTCACAACCACGCCTTCACATGCACGCCTTCACGTACACGCCTTCACATTCACGGGAGAGAGGTCGAAATGAACAGAGTTGACGGAAAAGTGGTGCTGGTGACCGGTGCTGCTCGAGGTCAGGGGCGCAGTCATGCCGTTCATCTCGCACGGGAGGGCGCGCACATCATCGCCTTCGATCTGTGCGCAGACATCGCCAGCAACGAATACCCGCTCGCCAGTCCTGCCGATCTCGAGGAAACGGCTCGACTGGTGAAAGAGACCGGACAGCAGGTGGTGACGGCCCGTGTCGACGTCCGCGATCGCGCCGGACTCGAAACGGCACTTGCCGAGGCGGTAGGTCAGTTGGGCGGATTGCATGTCGTCGTGGCGAACGCCGGTATCTGTCCGCTCGGCAAGCACGTGTCGACTGCCGGTTTCGTCGACGCGTTCGATGTGAACTTTCTCGGTGTCGTCAATACAGTGCACGCGTCGATGGAATACCTCGGCGAAGGGGGTTCGATCATCGCGATCGGCTCTGTTGCCGGTCTGGTGCCACAGACCGGATTCAACGGGCAGCAGGCGCTCCAGGGTCCGGGTGGCGACGGATACGGACTGGCCAAGAAGCTGATTCAGGCATATACCAGTTCGTTGGCACTGACTCTCGGGCCGAGTTCCATTCGCGTCAACGCGATTCATCCGACCAACGTGAACACCGACATGTTGCAGAGCATGCCGATGTACCGGACGTTCCGTCCCGACCTCGAGAATCCGACCGCCGAGGATGCGGCAGTGACGTTCCCGTTCATGCAGGCGATGCCGACCCCGTGGGTCGAGCCCGCGGACATCTCGCATGCGGTCGTGTACCTGTCCTCGGACGAGTCGCGATTCGTCACCGGCCAGCAACTGCGCGTGGACGCTGGTGCCGGGATGAAGATCGGTCTGTAGTCGAACTTTTCGCTTCGTGGCTGCCTGTGAGTGGTGAATTTTCGAAGTTTCCCCATTTCGTTGCCCTGGACAGGGCGCTGTAGTAACGTCCAGACACGTGTCCAGCAAACGGGGCGATTCAAGTGGCGGGGGATCGATTGTCTATGAATCCACTCGCAGGCGCCTCACGGGCAAACAGGCGGAAACTGTGGCCAGGCTTGCCGAAGCAACAGTGAAAGTTCTACGCAAACAAGAGTTTTCCGGACTGACTGTCCGTTCGGTTGCGGCCGAAGCGGGTGTCGGAACTGCGACCGCCTACACGTATTTCGCGTCCAAGGAGCATCTGGTCGCAGAGGTTTTCTGGCGAAGACTTCAGAACTCGTCGGCGCCTGATGGCTCAGGGTTGGATCGCACCGCGCACGTGCTGTCTGTACTTCGAAACATCGCGCTGCTTCTCGCGGACGAACCGGAGGTATCGGCCGCCGTGACCAATGCACTGCTCGGATCCGATCCTGAAGTGGAACATCTTCGCGGGCGGATCGGACTCGAGATCCATCAACGACTCGCTTCGGCGTTGGATCCGAATGGCGAACCCGAAGTGTTGGAAGCGCTCGAAATGCTTTATGCCGGGGCGCTTCTGCGAGCAGGGATCGGCTACGGAACCTACGCGCAAATCGCTGGACGCCTCGAGGCCTCAGCTCTACTGATCCTGGAGAAATCATGACAGAAGCTTTGATCGATCCGGTGGTCTTCAATCCGTACGACTACCACTTTCACGACGATCCGTATCCGACGTACAAGCGTCTGCGCGAAGAATCACCGTTGTATCACAATCCGGACGTTGGCTTTTGGGCGTTGTCGCGATATGCGGACGTGGTCGACGGATTCAAGGACAACAAGCGTCTCTCGAGCGCCAACGGGGTATCGCTCGACCCAGCAGCCTACGGTCCACACGCGCATTATGTGATGTCGTTTCTCGCGATGGACGATCCCCGCCATATGCGGTTGCGCCAGTTGGTTTCTCGCGGATTCACGCCGCGACGGGTTGCGGAGCTCGACGGCCGGATCCTCGAACTCACGAAGCAACATCTGGTACCTGCGTTGGGCGCGGGGGAGTTCGACTGGATTACGGAGCTGGCGGGAAAGCTGCCGATGGACGTCATCTCCGAACTCATGGGGGTTCCCGAACCCGACAGGGCCGAACTGCGGCGCAAGGCGGATCTGGTGGTGCATCGAGAGGCGGGTGTTCTCGACGTGCCGCAACCTGCGGTGGAGGCTTCGATCAGTTTGATGGGCTACTACAAGGAGATGATCGCGCAGCGTCGCCGATCGCGGACGGACGATCTGACCTCGGCCTTGCTCGATGCCGAGATCGACGGAGACAAACTCTCGGACCAGGAGATCCTCGGATTCATGTTTCTGATGGTCGTGGCCGGAAACGAGACCACGACCAAGCTTCTCGGAAACGCTCTGTACTGGGGTTCGCACCACAGGGAGCAGATCACACCGGTTCTCGACGATCCCGAACGAGCCTCGGAATGGGTGGAAGAGACTCTTCGCTACGACACGTCGAGCCAGATCGTGGCTCGGACTTCGGTTGTCGACCTCGAATATCACGGACGCACCATTCCGGCGGGGGAGAAGGTCCTGCTCCTGATCGGATCGGCCAACCGAGACGCCGACGTCTTCGAGGATGCCGACAGCTTCCAGATCGGCCGGAGTTCGTCGGGAAAACTCGCGAGTTTCGGTGGTGGCGTGCACTTCTGTCTCGGTGCCCACCTTGCCAAGCTCGAAGCCAAGATCGCCCTCGCAGAGTTCGGGCGTCGGGTCAGCGACTACGAAGTCGACGAGTCCGGAATCGAGCGTGTTCATTCGACAAACGTCCGGGGCTTTGCGGCCCTGCCGGTGAAAGTGCAGGTGCGCTGATGCCTCGTTTCGAACCCAATCCAGTTCGCCGGCCGGCATTGATCAGTGGTGCATCGTCGGGAATCGGCACCGCTACTGCGTATGCCCTGGCCGAACTCGGCCATCCGGTGGCGCTCGGTGCGCGTCGAGTCACCGAATGCGAAGCCATCGCCGAGAAGATCCGCAGCAATGGTGGTGAAGCGTTTGCCCACTTCCTCGACGTCACGGACGGTGATTCGGTCGACGGATTCGTCTCGGCCGCAGAGGCAGTCCACGGTCCCACCGAAATGGTCGTCTCCGGTGCCGGTGACCTCGAATTCGGGGCTGCGGACGAGATGGATCCAGAGGCGTTTTCACGGCAGATCCAAGTCCACCTCGTTGGTGCGCAGCGATTGGCGCATCGCGTACTCCCCGGCATGAGGCAACGACAGCGCGGTGACTTCGTACTGATCGGCTCGGATTGTGCCGAGCGCCAGCGTCCACTCATGGGTGCTTACGACGCGGCCAAGGCCGGGATCGAAGCAATGGGGCGCCAGATGCGAATGGAGCTCGAAGGAACAGGCATTCGCGCGTCGATCGTGCGACCCGGGCCGACACTGACCGGCATGGGGATGGACACGACGCCGGAGATCATCGGACCGGTTGGGGAATCGTGGAGTAAGTGGGGGTTCGCCCGCCATGGTTACTTTCTGCGCGCCTCGGACATCGCCAATGCCATCGTCGCCGTTGTGTCGGCGCCGCGAGGAGCACACATCGTGCTCGTCGAAGTTCAGCCCGAGGCACCACTGGACAAACTTCCCACTGCGAACTCACAGGAGACGACATGACGCACGGAGTGCAGGAGACGTCGCGAACACTGCCCGAGCCACCGCGGGTGTCCGGCGGGGATCTCCCGCACGGGCACCTCGAGGAACTGCGAACCGACCCGATAGCGCTCATGCGCCGGGTGCGTGAGGAATGTGGTGACGTCGGCGCCTTTCAACTTGCCGACCGCACAGTGATCTTGCTGTCCGGAGCCGAGGCAAACGAGTTCTTCTTCCGCTCCACCGACGAGGATCTCGACCAACAAGCTGCGTACCCCTTCATGAAGCCGATATTCGGTGAAGGCGTCGTCTTCGATGCCAGCCCGGAGCGGCGTAAAGAGATGCTCCACAACTCGGCTCTGCGCGGCGAACAGATGCGCGGGCACGCCGCCACGATCGGCCGCGAGGTCGAGGCGATGGTCGCGCAGTGGGGAGACGAAGGCGAGATCGATCTGCTCGACTTCTTCGCCGAGCTGACCATCTATACCTCGTCGGCGTGCCTGATCGGCAAGAAGTTCCGCGACGAACTGGACGATAGCTTCGCCAAGCTGTATCACGAACTCGAACAGGGAACGGATGCATTGGCTTTCGTGGATCCGTACGCGCCGATCGAGAGTTTCCGCCGCCGCGACGAGGCCAGGTTGGCGTTGGTTGCTCTGGTACAGGACATCATGAACGGGCGCATCGCGAATCCTCCGCAGGGCAAGGAGGACCGCGACATGCTGGACGTGTTGGTCTCGGTCAAGGACGAGAACGGCGACCTCCGGTTCAGTGCCGACGAGATCACCGGCATCTTCATCTCGATGATGTTCGCCGGCCACCACACGACTTCCGGCACGGCAGCGTGGTCGCTGATCGAGATGTTGCGGCATCCCGACACCATGACGGACGTCGTCGACGAACTCGACAATCTGTACTCCGACGGCGCCGACATCAGTTTTCATGCCCTGCGCCAGATTCCGGTTCTCGAGGCTGTGGTCAAGGAAACCCTTCGACTGCATCCGCCGTTGATCATCCTGTTGCGGGTGGCACGTGGAGATTTCGAAGTGGGCGGCTTCGAGATCCGAGAGGGCCATCTTGTCGCTGCGACGCCCGCGATCTCCAATCGAATCGCCGAGGACTTCCCCCGACCGGACACCTTCGATCCCGGGAGGTACATCGACCCGAATCAAGAGGACATCGTCAACCGCTGGACGTGGATTCCGTTCGGAGCCGGCCGGCATCGCTGCGTCGGTGCTGCATTCGCCCAGATGCAGCTCAAAGCGATCTTCTCGATCCTGCTGCGGGACTTCGAGTTCGAGATGGCGCAGCCGTCGGAGTCCTACCGAAACGACCACAGCAAGATGGTCGTGCAGTTGCAGCAGCCGTGCGCGGTGAGGTACCGGCGCAGAACACGTCCCGGGCGTGAGGGGTGATCATGCACGTCGAAGTCGACCTCGACCTGTGCCAAGGCCATGCGGCGTGTGAGCTCGAGGCACCGGAGATCTTTGTCGTCCCGAAGCGGGGGAAGGTCAGTCTTCTGGACTCGGACCCGCCCGAGTCTCTCCGCGGTGAAGCTGAGATGGCGGTCAGGTACTGCCCGACCGGCGCCCTGAGAATTGTCGACTGATTACAGCGGATTGTCGATTGATTGCAGCGAATTCAAGTACTCGAGGGAGGAAGTTCAGATGACCGGTTTCGACCGCGCAGAGCTCGACGAGATGGTCCAACGCTGGATCGAGGCGAACAAGAAGGCCGAAGCCGCCGGTGATTGGAAACCGTTGGCGGACATGTACACCGAGGACGCCACGTACGGGTGGAACTACGGTCCCAAGCAGGATTTCATGGCGGTGGGGCGCGAGGAGATTCGCGAAGTCGCACTCGGCCTCGAGATGAAGGGCCTCGAAGGCTGGGAGTACCCGTATCAAGACTTTGTGATCGACGAACGTAGCGGAAACGTGATCGGCTTGTGGAAGCAGATTTCCGATGCCAAGCGTGAGGACGGGAGCAACTACTCCGTCTACGGTATCGGCGGTAGTTGGTTCCGCTACGGCGGGGACTTCCAATGGTCCTGGCAGCGTGACTTCTTCGACTTCGGGAACGTGTCGGCACTGTTCATGGAGATGATCGGCAACAACGCTCTCTCGAAGGGGATGCAGGGCCGGATCCAGCGATCGATCTCGGGCGACCCGCTACCGGGCTGGTATCCGGTGGGCACCGCGCCGGTCCCGCTGTGGTGAGTCCGATGACGGTGCGCGATTCCTTCGAGACACTCTCGCAGCGCGACCTTGCCGTGTTGGTGCCCGAGTTGCTCCTGTGCGGGCAGCTGATCGATCGCTCGGGCATGGCGCATCTGATCGTCGAATTCGGACGCGAGGGTATGGCGCACGTGGCCGTCGAGGAGTGGGAATCGGCCAGCCCCTGGTACACCCGCCGCATGCAGAAGGCTCTCGGATACGAGGGCGACGACGTCGTGACGATCTTCAAAGGGTTACAACTCGACATCGGCGCTCCGCCACAGTTCATGGACTTTCGATACCGGGTCGACGATCCGCTGCACGGTGAATTCTGGCTCGATCATTGCGGAGCACTCATGGACGTCGAGCCGTTGGGCGATGAGTTCGTGACCTCGATGTGTCACGACATCGAGGATCCGACTTTCGATGCGACGGCCATCGCGACCAACCCGCACGCCCAGATCCGGCCGATTCACCGACCACCGCGCAGGCCCGCGGACCGACATCCGCACTGCGCCTGGACCGTTTCCATCGACCCGTCGCACACGCCTCCCGTGATGACCGCGCACACCGAGCAGATCGGACGCACCGCCGCGGTGACGGTCGAGCTGAGCCCGATCGATCACGGTGGGGACGGTAAGGCGGACTACTCGGGTCCGTTGTTGTCCGACCTGAGATTTTCCGACTTCTCGCGATCGGCCTTGGTTCGTATCGCAGAGGAGATCTGCGTGCAGCATCATCTGTTGGCGTTGGGCTTTCTGGCAGCGGTTCGCCGCCGTGCCGACGAAGACAAGGCGCGCGAGATCACGCGAAAGCAATTGACCGGAATCGCGGGAGTTGCGGCACAGCGTATTCGAGATGCGCTCGGGCTTCCTTCGACTCTGGAATCGTTGGCATTGGTCCTGTCCGTGCATCCCTTGCTGAATCCGAAGCAGTATGTGGAGAGTGAGATCCGACCGGACGGCGGTGCTCTGGAGCTGTGGATCTCGCGAGACGCTCTTGTCGACCGTGACGGCGGTTGGCCGACCTTGCTCGGCAGCGAGCACCTCGATCCCCTCCAGGCTTTGGTCCGCGGCGTGAATCCGCACTTCACCGTGAGAGTGGTGGCCGAAGATGCCGCGGGGCTCCTTCTGGCCGTCGACATCACCGAAGCTCCCGCTCCGGAATGCGTCGAAGTCGCCATTACGAAGGTCAGTACCGGCGCGACATTCGTATTCGAAGATCGCGGAATCCCTTTGCCTCTCTTCGTCGTCTGACCGGCCGAACCCGAAGGACTCAACCTATGGCGTACACGTTTGCAGACCTGTTCGAGCATTCCGTCGATGTGATGCCCGATCGCCTCGCGCTGATCGTTTCCGGCGAGGAGGTGACATACCGTGAGCTCGACGAGCGGGCCAACCGATTGGCGCATTACTTCCAGTCCGTCGGGTTGGGTGTCGGTTCGCACATCGGTATTCAACTGCACAACTCGATCGAGGCGATGGTTGCTGTCCTCGCGGCCTTCAAGATCCGCGGCGTTCCCGTCACGGTGAACTACCGCTACACGAGCGACGAATTGGTTTACCTGTACGAGAATGCGGATCTCACGGCGTTGGTTTTCCATCGTGGTTTCGCTGAGCGGGTCGCCGAGGCGTTGGTGTCCGCGCCGCGGGTCAAGTACGTGATCGAGGCGGCGGACGAACTCGCTCTCGGGAACGAACCGTCGATTCCGGGGGCAGTGGCGTACGAGGATGCGCTCGGCAACCAATCCCCGCTGCGCGTAGGTGAACATGCTTTTCCCGAGCGTTCCGGCGATGACGTCTACGTTCTCTACACCGGCGGAACAACCGGACGACCGAAAGGCGTCGTCTGGCGGCAGGAAGACATCTGGCGCGTGTTGGCCGGCGGTTACGACTTCTATTCGGGTGAGCCGATCGCCGACGAGTACCAGCAGTCGCGCGGTGGCGCCGCGGCAGCCGAACCGATGCGGTGGTGCATGCTTCCACCGCTGATCCACACCTCGGCACTGATGCCGACGTTCAACGCTCTGTTCTCCGGAAACACCGTCATCTTCGAACCGAAGTTCGATGCGGCACAGGTCTGGAAAGTCGTCGCCGAATATCGCCCGCAGGTCATGGTCATCACCGGCGACGCCATGGGCCGTCCACTGGTCGAAGCCCATCACGAATTGCAACCGGATGCGTCGAGCCTGGCCGTGCTCGCCTCCGGCGCTGCGCTCTTCTCCGGATCGGTCAAAGACGCGTTCTTCGACGTCTTTCCGAATCTGATGATCTCCGATTCGGTTGGATCGTCCGAAACAGGCTTCGGCGGAATCGGATTCGCAACCAAAGGGCTCGAGCAGCGTGGCGGACCCAAAGTGGGCGCCAACAGATTCACGGTCGTCGTCGACGACGACAACCGTGTGTTGGAGCCGGGTTCGGGGGCCGAAGGATGGTTGGCGAAACTCGGCAACGTCCCACTGGGCTACTACAACGATCCGGTGAAGTCGGCGGAGATATTCCGAGAGGTGAACGGCGCGCGGGCAGTGGTGACCGGAGACCGAGCGCGGATCGAGGACGACGGCTCGGTCACTCTCCTCGGCCGGGGAAACATGGTGGTCAACACCGGCGGTGAGAAAGTCTTCGTGGAAGAGGTCGAAGCCGTGGTGAAGGCCCATCCCGACATCTACGACGCAACAGTGATCGGCATTGCCGACGAGCGGTGGGGCAATCGGGTGGCGGCGGTGCTCCGCGTCCGCGATGGTGTGGAACCGGATTTCGATTCCATCGAAAAACACACCCGCACTCAGCTTGCCGGCTACAAGATTCCACGTTCCTTCTGGATCGCCGACGAGGTCGTTCGAGCGCCGAGCGGCAAGCCGGACTACCGCTGGGCCAAGGAGTTCTCACAGAACAGCGACCCGGTCCACCGGATCGACTAGCGCTCACACGCAACACCCGGCACCCGGCACCCATCCGTAAAGGAGCATCTGCAATGCCTGAGATCGACCTTCCCGACGGGTTCGACGTGACCGACCCGCATCTGTACGGCGAGCGCGTCCCGCTTGCCGAGTTCGCCGAACTACGACGATGCGCTCCGGTCTGGTGGAACGCCCAGGAACCGGGTACCGGCGGATTTCACGACGGTGGTTGTTGGGTTGTCTCCCGCCACGCAGACGTCCGCGACGTCTCGTTGCGCAGCGAGGAGTTCTCGAGCAACGTCAACGGCTGCATTCCGCGGCATGAAGACAACATCTCGGCGGAGGAGTTGGAGGCGACAAAACACGTCCTCATCAACAAGGACGCCCCTGAGCACACACAGCTGCGCAAGTTGGTGGCGCGCTTGTTCACTCCGCGGTCGGTGGAAGCGATGCGGGCCGGGCTGGAAGCGCGGGCAGAAGACATAGCGTCGGCTGCCGTGGCGGAAGGTAGCGGTGATTTTGTCAGCCAGGTCGCCAGCGAGTTACCGATGCAGGCGATCTCGGATCTGATCGGTGTACCGCAGGACGGGCGCCGTCAGCTGTACGAATGGTCGAATCAGATGACGGGATACGACGACGAGTCGCTCGCCGGCGAGTCTCGGATGGCGTCGGCGCAGATCCTGGGCTACGCCTATCAACTGGCCGAGGCGAGACGGGAGGAACCGCTCGACGACATCATCTCGCGCTTGGTGCATGCCGACATCGACGGACAGAAACTCACCCCGGAACAGTTCGGTTTCTTCGTCATCATGTTGGCTGTCGCAGGCAACGAAACGACGCGCAACGCAACGACACTCGGCATGATGGCATTTCTCGAGCATCCGGATCAGTGGGAACTGTACAAGCGTGAGCGTCCGCGCACCGCCGCGGACGAGATCATCCGCTGGGCTTCGCCACTGACGTCGATGCAACGAACAGCAGTGGTGGACACACAGATTGCCGGCACGGCGATTGCGAAGGGGCAGCGTGTCGTACTGCTCTACGGCTCGGCGAACTTCGACGAAACCGTCTTCGAGAACCCCGACGTCTTCGACATCACCCGAGACCCGAACCCGCACCTCGCGTTCGGAGGAACCGGACCGCACTACTGCGTCGGCGCCAACCTGGCCAGAATGGAGGTCGATCTGATCTTCGGCAAGATCGCCGATCACATGCCCGACATCAGCAAGCTCGGCGATCCGAGCAGGCTCTCGTCCGGTTGGCTCAATGGGATCAAGGAATTCAAGGTCGACTACGGCAACTCCACGTCATGTCCTTCGGGGCATTGACGTGTACAGCGGAAGAGTTGCACTTGCGGGCCCGATGCGCGAACTCGGCCAGTTCTACCGGATGGGCGCCGATGTCGCAGTGGGCTTGTTCCGCACCCGCTTTCAGGTGCAGGAGTTTCTCGAGCAGAGTTGGATGATCGCCCGGGTGTCGATCGTGCCGACAGTGTTGGTAGCCGTGCCGTTCACGGTCCTGGTGAGTTTCACCCTCAACATCCTTCTCCGCGAGATCGGTGCCGCCGACCTCAGCGGCGCCGGGGCCGCGCTCGGTGCCGTGACTCAGGTCGGTCCGGTGGTGACGGTGCTGATCGTGGCAGGTGCGGGCGCGACAGCCATCGCCGCCGATCTGGGATCGAGAACGATTCGTGAAGAGATCGACGCCATGGAGGTGCTCGGGATCGATCCGATCAATCGGTTGGTGATTCCGCGGGTGGTCGCGTCGACCGTGGTGGCTTTGCTGCTCAACGGACTCGTCTGCGTCATCGGCATCGCCGGCGGTTACGCCTTCTCGGTGTTTCTCCAGGGCGTGAACCCTGGCGCCTTCGTCGAGGGAATCACGTTGCTGACCGGCCTGCCCGAGGTGGCGTTGTCGATGGTCAAAGCTGCACTGTTCGGGATGCTGGCGGGATTGGTGGCCTGCTATCGCGGACTGTCGGTACGGGGTGGGCCGAAAGGCGTGGGGGAGGCCGTCAACGAAACGGTGGTGTACGCATTCATGGCGTTGTTCGTCGTCAACACCATCGTCACCGCGGTCGGCATCCGATTGACGGCGGGGTGATCGAGGTGACGCTGTCGGATTCGCTGGCACAAATCGGCAAGTTCGGACGCACGCGGGCGCGGGTGGCTCGAACGTCACGCTCGATCGACGATGTCGGGCGACAAGCTGTCTTCTTCGCGCGCGCCATCGCTCACATCCCGTGGGCAATTCGCAAACACCCGAAAGAAGTGTTGAGGCTGGTAGCCGAGATCAGCATGGGCACCGGAGCTTTGGCAGTGATCGGCGGCACGGTTGCGGTCGTAGGTTTTCTGACTCTAGCCTCGGGCGGCACCATTGCGATCCAAGGCTTCAGCTCGCTGGGAAATATCGGAGTCGAAGCGCTCACCGGATTCTTCTCCGCCTTCATCAACGTTCGTATCGCTGCGCCGGTCATCGCGGGAATCGGCCTGTCGGCCACGATCGGAGCAGGTTCGACCGCGCAGATCGGTGCCATGCGCATCAGTGAGGAAATCGACGCCCTCGAATCGATGGCGATCAGTTCGGTCCCGTACGTCGTCAGCACCCGCGTCACCGCAGGGATGATCGCGATCTTGCCGCTGTACTCACTGGCGCTCGTAGGATCATTTCTGGCCGGACGATTCACCACGGTCGTGCTGTTCGGTCAGTCCTCCGGTCTTTACGACCACTACTTCACGACGTTCCTCGATCCGGTCGACGTCGCATGGTCCTTCGTTCAAGTGCTCGTGATGGCACTACTGGTGATGCTGATCCACACGTACTACGGATACAACGCGTCCGGGGGACCGTCGGGCGTGGGAACTGCAGTGGGCCGCGGGGTTCGGCTCTCGCTGATCTGCGTCGTGGCGGTGACCCTGCTCGTCTCACTCGCGCTCTACGGCGGTTCCGGCAACTTCAATCTGTCCGGTTAGGGGGACTGCGTGCACAGATACGGCTACAAGTTGGCTGCTCTGGGCTTGGCTGCGGCGATCGTCGGGGTCATCGCTTTGTCGGTCGCGTCTTTCAACCAGGTGTTTGTCGCTCGCGTCCCGATCACGGTGATAGCGGAGCGCGCGGGGCTCGTGATGGATCCGGGCGCGCGGGTGAAGATGGCCGGGGTGACCGTGGGCTCGGTGGAGTCCATCACGCCGACTGACGACGCCACCGCACAACTGTCGTTGTCGATCGATCCCGAAGCGCTCGAATCTATTCCGTCAAACGTGGATGTGGCGATCACGTCGAACACGGCCTTCGGCGCGAAGTTCGTCAGCCTGTCCTCGCCGGAGCAGCCGAGCAGCGCGCGACTTGCCGCCGGGGCGACGATCGACGCATCCCGGGTGACTGTCGAGCTGAACACGGTGTTCGAGAAACTCACCACCGTGCTCCGGACGGTGGACCCGGGCAAGCTCGATTCGACATTGGGTGCCCTCTCGACTGCTCTGCAAGGACGCGGCGAACGGCTCGGGGTCGCACTCGAACAAGCAGATTCCTCGTTGCTCGAATTCAACACTGCACGTGAGGCTCTCGATCATGTGTTGACTGATTTACCAGCCGTCACACAGACCTACCGCGACGCTGTTCTCGACTTGATGGACACCCTCGACTCGCTCACGACGACGGGAACCACTGTTCTCGACGAGCAGCAGAATCTTGATCTCCTCTTGCTCAACGTGATCGGGGTCGCCCGCACCGGAGAAGATGTACTGGGAGCCAACGCCGACGGTATCGACACCGTTCTGTCGTTACTGCGGCCGACCACCGCACTGCTCGATGAATACTCCCCGGTGATTCCCTGCATGTTCCACGGACTGCAGGAGAGCAAGAAGATCGGCGACGGCGCCTACAACGGACAACCAGGAATCAAGATGTCGATCGGTCTGATCGCCGGAACCGAACCGTACCGATATCCCGACGACCTTCCGAAGGTCGCGGCAACAGGTGGCCCGCAGTGTATGGGTCTTCCACTGCGCGACCCGAACGTCAATGCTCCGTACCTGGTGACCGATACCGGGGTGAATCCGTTTGCGCCCGAGCGTCAGCCGAATGGTGGGCAACCGATGAACACGGTCCCGGATCTGATGAGCTACCTGTTCGGGACGGAGATCCGATGAAAGTTCGTGGGTACACCGTCAAGTTCGGAATTTTTGTTCTGGTGATGATCCTCGTCAACGCCGGGCTGATCCTCGTGTTCGGCCAGATGCGAGGTGGCGACGCGAGGTCGTACTCGGCGGAGTTCGTCAACGCCTCCGGGCTCAGAGCCGGCGACAAGGTGCGCATCGCGGGTGTGCCGGTCGGTTCTGTCGGCTCCGTCGAATTCGGTGGGAATCACCGTGCCCACGTGAGTTTCAGTGTGGATACGGGTGACACCGTGACTGTATCGACCAGAGCCGCTGTTCGATATCAGGATCTGGTGGGTAATCGATACCTCGAACTGCTCGACGATCCGGGGATCGCGGAACCGCAGCCACAGGGCGAGAGCATTCCCGTCGATCGCACCGCACCGGCACTCGACCTCGATGCGCTACTCGGTGGTTTCAAGCCGCTGTTTCAAGCCCTGGACCCGGAGCAGGTCAACGCGTTGTCGATGTCCTTGCTGGAGGTGTTTCAAGGCCAGTCCGGAACTGTGGCATCGGTGCTGGCGCACACCGGATCGATCACGAACACTCTCGCAGACCGCGACCAACTGATCGGTCGAGTGATCGGCAACCTCGACGGTGTGCTCAGTGAATTGCGCAGCCGCGGTGGTCAGTTCAGTGACACTCTCGATCACCTACAACAGCTGGTCAGCGGGCTCGCGGCGGACAGGGAGATGATCGGGACTGCCGTCGAGAGTGTGAACACCGCATCAGGCACCTTCGCCGATCTCCTCGCCGGAGTTCGCCCGGACATCGCGGGAAACCTGTCGAATCTGGACGCAAGCCTGAATCCGCTGATCGAGCAACAAAGTGAGCTCGATCGGATTCTCGCGTCCATGCCCTCGAACTACAAGCAGCTGATCCGCGTCGGCTCGTACGGGTCGTTCTTCAACTTCTATCTGTGCGGAATCGCACTGAAGGTCGACGGTGCCGACGGTACGCCGCTCACTGTCGACCTGGTGGATCAGACGACCGGAAGGTGCGCACCACGATGAGAGAGATGGCACAGAGCCAGGCCGTACGCGTGGGGGTCGTGGGATTGGTCGTCACGGCCGCCGTCGTATTGGCATCGCTCCAGTATCAGAATCTGCAGTTCCTGAAATCGGGTGTCGGGTACAGCGCGGTGTTCGCCGACGCCAGCGGTCTCGCGCCGGGAGACGAAGTCAACGCCGCCGGAGTGAAGATCGGAACGGTGGACCGGATCGAGGTCGAGCACGGACTCGCGCGCGTGGATTTCACACTGGAAGGCTCGATCGGCTTGGGAGAAAGCACATCGGCGGCCGTCACCACGATGTCGTTGCTCGGCAAGCGAGCGGTATCGCTCGATCTGGACGGTCCGGGCAGGATCGCGGTCGGCGGCGAGATCCCGGTCGAGCGTACAAGATCGGCGTACTCGCTGCCCGACGTGCTCGGTGACCTCACCACGACGGTCGAGGACATCGATCTCGACCAACTCTCCGAATCGCTCGACGCAGTGGGGCAGGTGATGTCCGACAGTGCGCCGAACCTGAGGCCGGCGCTGGACGGTGTCGCACGGATCTCCGACAGCGTCAATAGACGCGACGACATGTTGCGCACCTTGCTGTCCGATGCAAACGACGTCGCCGGGACGCTGGCCGAGCGTGGACCACAGGTCAACGCGCTACTCGTCGACGGCAACGCCTTGTTGGGAGAACTGGATCGGCGACAGGCGGCGCTGGGGGAAGTGATCACGAACATCTCGGCGTTGTCGACCCAGCTGAGCGGACTCGTCCACGACAACGAGGCGCAATTGCAACCGGTCCTCGGCAAACTCGACACGGTTGTCGGCATTCTGCAGAACAACAAGGACAACCTTTCTCAGGGAATCGACGGTCTCGGTACGTACGTGGGCACGCTCGGCGACACCGTGGCCAGCGGTCCCTTCTATTACGCCTACGTCCAGAACCTGGTACCGGCGCAATACACCCAACCGTTGATCAACGCGATGTTCGGGCTACCACCTGCGCCGCTACCGATTCCGGAGGTTCGATGATGGGTGCCTTACGAGTTCGCAAACCGGTGAACTGGCGTCGAATCGCCGTCGTCGGTGGAAGCGTCGTCGGCGCGGCGATCGTCGTCGCGTCGGGATACCTTGCGGTGCAACATCTGCGCTACTACAACGTGACCGCCTACTTCACCTCGACGACTGGTCTGTATGTCGGTGACGACGTTCGTGTCGTGGGAGTCGACGTCGGCCGCGTCACCGAGATCGCCCCACAGGGAGATCGAATGCGCGTCGAACTGAAATTGGCGCGCGAGGTTCCCGTCGCCGAGGACGCGAAAGCGGTGATCGTTGCCCAGTCACTGGTCTCGGCCCGCTTCGTGCAGTTGACGCCGGCGGTGACGGACGGCGCCGACGCACTGAATGACGGTGCGGAGATCGGGCTCGACCGAACAGCCGTCCCGGTCGAGTGGGACCAGATCAAGGAACAGCTGGGCCGGGTTGCCGATGCTTTGGGTCCCGACGGGGACGATCGCGGTCCCGCCGCCAACTTCCTCGACGGTGCCGGATCCGCACTGGCCGGCAACGGGGAAGCGCTGGGGCGCTCGGTGACCGAACTCTCGGAGGCTATGAGCACACTCGACGAAGGCGGAGCCGATCTGTTCGGCACCATCCGCGGCCTGCAGACCTTCACGACCGCACTCGCCGCAAGCGACGAACAGATCGTTCAGTTCCAAGGACGGCTGGCAAATGTCTCGAGTGTGCTCGCTGAGAGCCGGACGCAATTGGCTCCGGCTCTCGCCGATCTGGACGCCGCCGTCGTCGACGTACAGCGGTTTGTCGAACAGAACCGAACCGGCTTGACGGATCAGATCGCGAAGTTGGCCGACGTGTCCCAGGTATTGGTCGACAAGCGCGCAGGTCTCGAGAAGGTACTGCATCTGGCTCCGACAGCGTTGTCGAACTACTACAACGTCTACCGGCCGGCCCAAGGAGCGATGGTGGGTGTGCCCGCATTCCAGAACGTCGGCAACCCGATCGACTTGATCTGCGGCGGAATCGCCGGCCTGGCCAACGACACCTCGAAGAAGGGCGCGGATTTGTGCATCGAATACCTCGGCCCGTTGCTCAACACGATCAAAGCGAACTACCCGGACCTGAGCATCAATCCGACCCGGGCGCTCGGCGCTCTTCCGGACCAACTGGTGTACAGCGAGCCTGATCTGGAACCGACTGGCGCCTTGAGTTTTCCGACGGTACCGGTGGCGTCTGATCTGACCGGCTTGCTCATGCCGTCGACAGGATCACGATGACTGGCCGCCGGTGGGGAACAGTGTGTGTGGCGGCGAGCGCTGTGCTCGTTCTGACGGGTTGTCAATGGAGCGGGCTGAATTCGGTGTCGCTGCCGGGCGCGGCCGGCCGCGGTGAGGGAAGTTTCTCGGTCGTGATCGAGATGCCGGACGTCACGTCGATCAGTCCCAACTCCCCGGTCATGGTCAACGACGTGACAGTCGGAAGTATCAGTGCGATCGAGACCGACAACTGGCACGCACGGGTGACGGTTGCGCTCGACGGCTCGGTGTCGCTGCCCGCCAACGCGACTGCCAAGATCGGCCAAACCAGTCTGCTCGGATCCAAACACGTCGCGCTCGCGCCGCCCACCGAGGTGGCGCCGGAAGGGCGGTTGTCGGAGGGATCCGTGATTCCCCTTGCATCGGCCAGTGTCTATCCCACCACCGAGGAAGCGTTGACGGCACTGTCCTTGGTGCTCAACGGCGGTGGGCTGGCCCAGATTCACAGCATCACCACGGAACTGAACACTGCTCTCGGCGGACGGACCGATGCGGCGCGCGACCTGCTGAGCCAGATGGACACCGTGACCGAGACACTCGACCGTCAACGCGAGGCGATAGTCACGACCATGGAGAATCTCGACGTGTTCGCCGGCGAGATCACGGCTCAGCGAGACGTTCTCGGTGAGGCGTTGGAGACCCTTGATCCGGCCTTGGCGGACCTCAGCGTCCAACGCGTCGACCTGACCACCGCCCTCGATGCGGTCGGCAGGTTCGGGGACGTCGGGACCGATCTGGTCGACCGGACCCGCGACGATTTGAAAGCCAATTTGAGCGCCTTGGAATCGACGCTGCAGAAGGTGGTCGAAACAGGACCGGACCTGATCAACAATTTGGGCAACCTGAGTACCTTCCCCTTCCCCCAGACGACCATCGACGACGGAATGCGCGGTGATTACACCAATTTGTGGGCGCTGATCGACCTCACGAGTAATCGCCTTCAGTCAGGTCTGGGCTTCGGTACTCCGTTCGGGGCGCCGCAAACTCCGGTGGAGAACGGAGTACTGGTCGATCCTTTGACCGCGCCTCTGGGTACCGGGCGGGCCGCCCCAAGTGACACCGGGCGGACCGACCCAAGTGACACCGGGCGGGCCGCCCCAAGTGACACCGGGCGGACCGACCCAAGTAGCACAGGGCGGACCGCCCAGGACGGTGGACGATGATTCTCACGAAGTTGGTGCGAAGGCAATTGACGATCTTCGCGATCCTGGCGGTGATAGGCATGAGCGCAGCGGCTATCTCGTACCTGAGAGTCCCGACCATGCTCGGCATCGGGCGCTATTCGGTGACAGTCGAACTGCCCGACGCCGGCGGCCTGTATCGGAACGCGAACGTGACCTATCGCGGCGACACTATCGGTCAGGTCAGGTCGGTGCGTCTCTCTCCGGGAGTGGTACGCGCCGAATTATCTTTGGAGAGTGCGGTTCCCGTTCCCTCCAGCGGACTCGCAGTAGCGGTGCGAAGCGTGTCGGCAATCGGTGAGCAATACGTCGACATGCAGCCGAGCACCGCGGACGGACCCTTTCTGGCCGACGGAGACGTGATCGGCCCCGACGCTGTCACGATCCCGACCGAGATCGGACCGGTCCTCGATCAGGCGCAGGCGATGCTCGCATCCGTACCGCAGGACAAGTTGCGATCGGTGATCGACGAGTCCGCGGCAGCTTTCGGAGGCAGGGGAGAGGATCTGGCTCGTCTGCTGGATTCGACCACTTCGTTCGTCGATCAGATGTCCGCTGCCACAACGCCGGCTACGACGCTCGTACAGCAGTTGGATCCGCTCCTGCAGACACAGGTGGTGACGGGCGATCAGATTCGCCAGTGGGCGTCCAGTGTCGCTCAGCTTAGTGGACAGTTGGAGGTCGCCGACGGGTCCGTGCGCAATATCCTCGAGACCGGACCGGGCTTCGCGACTGAAGCCGACCTGCTGTTTCAAGGCCTCAAACCCACTTTGCCTGTGCTGCTTGCCAATTTCACCAGCACCGCTCAGGTTGCTTTGACGTACAACGCCGGGTTGGAACAGGTGCTCGTCATCTTGCCGCCACTGGTCGCGGCACAGGAAACCGTCGTACAACGCGGGCAGGTGGACGGCGCCGCGAACGTCAACTTCCACCTCCAAGCGCAGGACCCTGCGGCGTGCTCGACCGGTTACCTTCCTGCCGATCAGCGACGGGACCCGACCCAGATGAGTGTGCCGGACACCCCGGCTGATCTGTACTGCAAAGTGCCACAGAACTCGGTCTTCGCCGTTCGTGGATCTCGGAACATTCCCTGCATGGAGGTACCGGGCAAACGAGCACCGAGCCCGGAGATATGCCGGAGCCCCGAAGCGTACGTGCCGTCGGGGACGAATGCGCCCGGCGAGTTGTACACCGGGCCTGACGGAGTCGACTATCAACACACGGAGTTGGCTCCGGCTGACTCCGGTCCGGGGGAGCGTGAGCCGTGGCAACAGTTGCTGACGCCGACGAATCGCTGAGAGGTGAGGTGCTGGATCCGGTCCGAGGGAAGCGCGGTGTACTCACTGCCCTGGTCTGGATTGCACTCGCGGCTCTGAGCGTCGTTGTCGTCTTCGGTTGTCTGGCAGTTCGATCGGACCGCGTGCGAGAGTCCCAGCGTCAAGGGTTCGTCGACGGTGCTGTCGCAGGAACCCTTGCTCTGATCGACGTTCACTCTGCCACGCTCGACGAGGATCTCGCGGAGCTGAAGTCGCTGACTACGGGAACTTTTGCAGACGAACTGAAGTCCGGTGAATCTGCGTTCGTCGCATCGATCCGTGATTTCGCCGTCGATTCCGACGGTCATGTCGACACCGCAGCCCTGGCATCGGAATCCGGAACCTCGGGGGTGGTACTGATCGCGGCATCGGCTCAGGTCGGCAATTCGGCGGGAGAGTCTTCGGCGCGAACCTACCGTCTTCGCGTCGGTGTCGAAGAGGTCGACGGTCGGGTACTGATGTCGAGTGTGGAGTTCGTCCCGTGAAGCGCGTGGTCTTGGCGTTTGCAGCGCTGATCTTGGTGGGAGTCGGCGGGACTCTGCTCTGGAGTCACCACCGTTCGGCAGCCACTGAAACCGCACGTGTCGAGGTGATCGGTGTGGCGCCGATGCTCGTCGAGAATCTCTTGAGCTACAACAGCGACACGGTGGACGAGGATCTTGCACATGCTGCCGAGGGTGCAAGTGGAACATTTCAGGACCGCTTCGCCGAATTCGGATCGAAAACCGTTGCACCCCAGTCGAAGGAGCAAGGAATCAGCACGAAGGCGCGAGTAGTCGACGTGGGAGTGCTCTCCGCTGCTGCAGACCGAGCGGAATTGCTCCTGTTCGTCGATCAGATCACGACGAGTATCGCGCGGCCGGCACCAGCGTCGACGTCGAGCCGAGTCGAGGTGACACTCGATCGAGTCGACGGCACATGGTTGGTGAGTGCCATGACCCCCGTCTAGTGAAGGTTGTCGCGGCCCGCCATGATCAGCCTGGCAGTGACTTCGAGCCGGTCTGCGATCTGCGAATAGGACTCGTAACCCATGCCGGCTCGGACAAGCGCTCCGGACCAGGAGATTTCGAGTGCTTCGAGTACGTCGGGATCGTATGACGGCCCCAGCGCCTCGATGAGCCGCTCGCGGATGTTCTTGCCGATACGTCCCCGAAGGTGTTCGACGTCGGGATCATTGCCCATCATCGCCGTGGTCACGGCCGCGGCCAGCTCCGGTTCGTCGGAAACGAGGAGTGCGACGCTTCGAAGGACCGAGCAGACCTGCGCTTCTCGTTCCGCCTCGGGGGAGGGCTCGTGCGGTACTGCGTCGAGTCGGCGCCAGAACAGTTCTGCCACAAGGTGACTCTTGGACGAAAAATAGGTGTACGCCGTGGCTGCGGCGACACCGGCTTCCGCTGCCACCATTCGTACAGTCAGATCGGCAAACCCTTTGTCGCGCAGGACCGTGATCGCTGCCGCGGTCAATCGATCGACGGTTTCGGCTTGCTGCTGTGTGAGCCGTCGACGAGTGGACTCGAACTTGGTCTTACCAGACATGTGTCCAGACACTACGGGATCAGACCCGTGCGAGCAAAGTGTGCGCTATCGCTGCTCGTTCTCGCTCCCCGCTCGGTGTCATGTCTCGCTCCCGCTCGGCGTCATGTCTCGCTCCCGCTCGGTGGGACAGAATTTCGATCCCCCGCGATCGCTAAGTCCATGTGTTAGAACGATTTCTAGAACACGTTCGGAAATGTGCCCAGGATCGGAGAGGCTGATTATGACGAAGTGGGACGAGACATGCGACGTACTCGCTGTGGGATCGGGCGGCGGACTCGCCGGCGCGTACACGGCAGCACGCGAAGGCCTCGACGTCATTGTGATCGAAGCGACCGACAAGTACGGCGGAACAACGGCGTACTCGGGCGGCGGCGGAATGTGGTTCCCGTGCAACGCCGTTCTTCGCCGGGGCGGGGACGACGACACCATCGAAGACGCGCTGGAGTACTACCGTTCGGTGGTGGGTGATCGGACACCTGCCGACGTCCAGGAGGCATACGTTCGAGGCGGCGCCGGGCTGATCGACTATCTCGAAGAGGACTCGAATTTCGAGTTCCAGATACTGCCGTGGCCCGACTACTTCGGGGAAAAACCCAAGGCTCGCGCGAGCGGTCGACACATCGTTCCCAAACCGATGAACGCTAAGAAGCTTGGTGTGCTTCGTGATTCACTTCGATCGCCGCTCGCGACGGAGCGGTTGGGAGAAGAGTTGCCGGCGTACCTCGTCGGCGGGCAGTCGTTGATCGGTCGATTCTTGCTGGCACTTTCGACATTCGCCAACGCCGCCATGCACCTGAACACCACTCTCGAAGAATTGGTCGTCGAGGACGGATCGGTCGTCGGCGCGGTCGTCGAACAAGGTGGTCGACGTCGAACCATCCGAGCCCGCAGAGGAGTGATTCTGGCCGCGGGCGGATTCGAACAGAACGAGACCCTGCGAGCCGAATTCGGTGTTCCCGGCTCTGCGCTCGACACGATGGGTTGTCCCGGCAATCTCGGCAAGGCGCATCAGGCGGCTATCGCCGTGGGCGCCGATACCGACCTCATGGGGGAGGCCTGGTGGTCGCCGGGGCTCACCCATCCGGATGGCCGCTCCGCATTTGCGCTGTGGTTCACCGGCGGAATCTTCGTGGACGACAACGGTCGTCGATTCGTCAACGAGTCTGCGCCGTACGACCGCTTGGGTCGCTCCGTCATCGAACACATGCGGACACGAAAAGTAACCACACCGTACTGGATGATCTACGACAACAGGGAAGGTGCAGTGCCGCCGGTGAAGGCGCCCAACGTGCCCATGGCACAGACGGAGCACTATGTGGATGCGGGGTTGTGGAAGAGTGCCCAGACGCTCGAAGACCTCGCCGCCCAGATCGATGTTCCCGCAGCGGAACTGGTGCAGACCGTGAAGCGATTCAACGAGTCTGCGGCGACCGGCGTCGACACGGACTTCGGCCGAGGAGACACTGCGTACGACCGTGCCTTTTCGGAGGGGGCTTCACCGCTCGTACCGATCGACCAAGGACCGTTTCACGCGGCCGCTTTCGGTATCTCCGACCTCGGGACCAAAGGTGGTCTACGTACCGACGCAACCGGGCGGGTGCTCAAAGCCGACGGTACGGCGATTGCCGGGTTGTACGCGGCGGGGAACACGATGGCAGCGGCCAGCGGGACTACGTATCCCGGAGGTGGAAACCCGATCGGAGCGAGCATGCTGTTCAGTCACCTGGCTGCACTCGACCTCACGAAGCCGCCGTCGTAAGGATCGGGCCGCTCGTGTCGGGAAAGGGGTCAGGCCTTGCCGAGTCCGGCGGCGATTCCCTTGTCCAGTTGGCTGAGCATTGCAGTCCCCAAGGACGAAAGCTGGGCGACCTGGCGATCATCGAGGCCCTCGAAGAGGAGACCTTGAACCGAGGCGACGTGTGGCGGCGCGGCCGCGACGACCTTTGTCATTCCTTCGTCGGTGAGTACTGCGTTGGAGCCGCGGCTGCCGCGAATGACTTCCCGTTTCACCCAGCCGGCTTTCTCCATCTTCGTGACGACGTGCGAGAGGCGGGACAGGGAAGCGTTCGCGCGCTGGGCCAGTACCGACAACTGGAGCTTGTGGTCGGGGGCGTCCGAGAGTGCGGCGAGCACGAAGTATTCGAAGTGGGTGAGTGCCGAATCGCGTTGCAGTTGAGTGTCGAGTGCGGCAGGCAACCGTGTCACGAGAGCGATCAGTGTCAGCCAGGCTTCCTGCTGCTCGGCTGTGAGCCACTTCGTCTGAGACTGCGCGTCGGGCTGCGCGGTCGGTTCACTCATCGGTGACTTCTCCTTCGGGTCGAGCATTCTTCGTGCACGGAGCGTGCTGGTGTACAGCGTCTCAGACGCATGTCCAGAAGAATATTGCGGGGAATAGTTGCGGGACGCAAGTGTTGAGTCCTATATTAGGTTGAACCTTCAACTTAACGACGAATGTCTATCCCGAGGAGCCCATATGTCCACCACAACCATGCCTGCGCTGTATCTCAGCCACGGTGCTCCGCCGCTGGTGGACAGCGCGTTGTGGGTCGACCAATTGGGGGCGTGGGCCGGCGATCTTCCGCGGCCGACGGCAATCCTCGTCGTCTCGGCGCACTGGGAATCAGCACCGCTGACGATCGGTTCGACGACCACGGGCACCCCGCTCATCTACGACTTCGGTGGTTTTCCCGAGAGGTTCTACCGCGCGAAGTACAACTCTCCCGGCGCTCCGGAACTCGCAGCTCAGGTCGCCGCGTTGATGCCGGACAACGAACGAGTGGTTCAGCAGCCGAATCGAGGACTCGATCACGGTGCCTACGTGCCGCTCACGGTGATGTACCCGGACGCAGACATCCCGGTACTGCAAATTTCGCTGCCAACCCTCGATCCCGAGCGTTTGCTCCATCTCGGAGAACGCCTACGGCCACTCCGTGAGCAAGGTGTACTGATCGTGGGATCCGGATTCACCACGCACGGGCTGCCGTTCCTGCGCGATCCGTCACCGGAGGCGCAGGCCCCGGGATGGTCGGCGGAATTCGACGCGTGGGCAGGGGAGAGGTTCGCTGCCGGAGACGTCGATTCGTTGATCGACTTCCGCGCCCAAGCTCCCGGGATGCCGTACGCGCATCCGACCATCGAGCACTTCGCCCCGTTGTTCGTCACGCTCGGTGCGTCGTCCGATCCGGAGCAGGTGCCCACCCAGGTGATCGACGGATTCTGGATGGGACTTGCGAAGCGCTCGATTCAGGTCGCCTAGAGAATCAGGTTGCTCAGAGAATCATTGCGCCCAGGTGAGTCAGCTTCGATTGCGAAGGAACTCGAGTGCCTGGTCGCCGTGCGTGTTGGCGCGAAGTTCACTCGAGATGACTTTGAGAACGGTGCGGTCGGTGTCGATCACGAAGGTCGAGCGTTTGACCGGAGCCAGCTTGCCCAGGAGTCCGCGCTTGACGCCGAACTGTTCGGCTACCTTGCCGTCGGTGTCGGCGAGCAGGGGGTAGTCGAAGGATTGTGCGGTGGCAAAGGTGGACTGAGCTTCGACCGTATCGGTGCTGATACCTGCCCGCGAAGCGCCCACCGCGGCGAATTCGCTGCCCAGGTCACGGAAGTGGCACGCCTCGGCGGTGCACACCGGCGTCGAGGCTGCCGGGTAGAAGAAGAGGACCAAGGGGCCGTTCGCGAGCAGGCTCGTCAGCGAGCGCGGAGTTCCGTCCTGGTCGGGCAGCGAGAAATCGGGGGCGAGTTGGCCTGGTTTCATTCGGCCGAGGTTACCCGCGCACGACGACCGTGTGGGGGAGCCTGGGATGATGGAGGCATGCACGGCGAGCCCACCTCCATGTCCGCACGGTCGTCCGACACCGCGATCGTCGGTGACGCGTCCGATTCCACCACCACTCGGGAGCAGTTCCGTGCCCTCGCAGCTGAGCACCGGGTCGTTCCGGTCACTCGGAAAGTGTTGGCGGACTCCGAAACTCCGCTCTCGGCGTACGAGAAGTTGGCCGGCAATCGTCCAGGCACCTTCTTGCTCGAGTCGGCCGAGAACGGTCGTTCGTGGTCGCGGTGGTCGTTCATCGGCGTCGGGAGTCCGGCTGCACTGACCGTCGTGGACGGAGAGGCGGCTTGGTACGGCAATGTTCCGGCCGGTGCTCCGGCCGGCGGTGACCCGATCGATGCACTCGGTGCCACCCTCGAACTACTTCGTTCGGAGCGACTTCCCGACCTACCCCCGCTGACCGGCGGAATGGTCGGGTTCCTCGGTTACGACGCGGTGCGGCGCCTCGAGAGATTGGGTGACTCCGCGGTCGACGACCTGCAGATACCCGAGATGGTCATGCTGCTTGCTGCCGACATCGCCGCTGTCGATCACCACGAAGGGGCGATCACCCTCATCGCCAATGCGGTCAACTGGGACGGCACCGACGAGCGTGTCGACACGGCGTACGACGACGCGGTCGCCAGGTTGGACGCGATGACTCGCGCTCTCGCGGCGCCGGCGAAATCGACGGTGTCGACATTCTCGAAAGCGACTCCGAACTACCGTCGTCAACGCACCACCGAGAGCTTCGGTGTCGACGTCAAAAAGTTGATCGGCGACATCGAAGCGGGCGAGGCATTCCAGGTAGTTCTCTCGCAGCGATTCGAGATCGATTGCACTGCAGCACCGATCGACGTGTACCGGATGCTGCGCGCGTCGAACCCCAGCCCGTACATGTATCTGCTCAACGTGCCGAACGGTGACGGAGAGACGGCGTTTTCGATCGTCGGTTCGAGCCCTGAAGCACTGGTCACCGTCGCCGAGGGCGTCGCGACGACACACCCGATCGCTGGAACCAGATGGCGCGGTGCCACAGAGGAGGACGACATCCTGCTCGAGAAGGACCTCCTCGCCGACGAGAAGGAAAACTCCGAGCACCTCATGCTCGTCGATCTGGGGCGAAACGATCTGGGTCGTGTCTGTCGCCCGGGCACGGTGAAGGTGCACGACTACCGGCACATCGAGCGGTACAGCCACGTGATGCATCTCGTATCGACCGTCACCGGTCATCTGGCCGAGGGAAAGCACGCTCTCGACGCGGTCACCGCATGCTTCCCCGCTGGAACCCTGTCAGGGGCACCCAAGGTGCGTGCGATGCAGCTGATCGAAGAACTCGAGCCCACCAGGCGGGGTATCTACGGCGGCATCGTCGGCTACCTCGACTTCGCCGGCGACGCCGACACCGCGATCGCGATCCGAACGGCATTGATCAAGGACGGGATCGGATATGTCCAGGCGGGCGCCGGCGTCGTCGCCGACTCCGATCCGGTCTACGAGGACACCGAGGCCCGCAACAAGGCGATGGCAGTGCTGAGCGCCATCGCGTCGGCGCACACCCTGCGCACCATCGGAGGTGACGATCAGTGAGTGAGAACGAGTCGATTGCAGCGGAGCAGCCTACAAGGGCTTCTCGTGGCACCGCTGTGCCGAGGACGCTTTTGCTTGCACTGTCGGCAGCAGCTCTGTGGGGCAGCTCACGAATGACGTGGGTTCATCTGACCTCGAGCGACGGCAAGACGCTGGAGCGGACGACGGACCTCGACGGCAGCACCTGGGCGGCGGCGATGACTCCGCTCGCGCTCGCGCTTCTGGCGGCGATCGCGGCGTCGTTCGCGGTGCGAGGTTGGGCGCTTCGTGTGGTCGGACTGTTGGTGGCACTCGTCGCCGTCGCGGTAGCGGTTCCGGCGGTGCAGTTGTTGGTGTCCGGAGCCTCTGCGGACCGAGCGGTGGAGTTGGCCGAGTTGTCCGGTCACCCGGAAGATCTCTCGACGACTGTTTCGGTACTGCCTGCCTTGCTTGCGTTGCTCGGAGCGGTGGCGGCGCTCGGCGCAGCAGTACTTCTGATGCGCAAACCTCCAGTGCGAGGCGGGTTGTCGTCGAAGTACGACAACCCGGCCGCGCGCCGCGAAGCTGCAGCCAAGCTCGGTCAGGGAGACACGCCCGCGTCGGACGAGCCTGTGACACAACGGATGTTGTGGGACGCGCTCGATGCCGGAGAGGACCCGACAGTGGCTGATGGGGACGACGGAGCTGGGGGAGGCAACGGTGCGAAACCGGGGTCGTCGCACTGAGTAAGACTGAACCCTCACCTGCGTGGGTACCCCGGCGGAGTAGCAAAATTTCGTCCCACTAGGCTGAGACCACCCTGATGACGTATCTCACATCGGGCTCTTGCCCAGAAAGGATTCGGGCCACGATGACCGTACTCGACTCGATTCTCGACGGGGTGCGCGCTGATGTCGCCGCCCGCGAAGCCGTACTCGACTTCGCTGCAGTCAAGGCTGCTGCGGCCGCTGCACCGCCTGCACTCGATGCTGCAGCAGCACTTCTGGAATCGAGCATCGGCGTCATCGCCGAGGTCAAGCGAGCGAGCCCCTCAAAGGGTGCGCTGGCCGACATTGCCGATCCCGCAGAGCTTGCCGCGGCTTACCAAGCCGGTGGCGCACGCATCATCAGTGTTCTCACCGAAGAGCGCCGTTTTCACGGCTCGTTGGCCGACCTCGACGCAGTCCGTAAAGCGGTCACCATTCCGGTGCTGCGCAAGGACTTCATCGTGGGGCCGTACCAGATTCACGAAGCTCGCGCTCACGGCGCCGACGTCATCTTGCTGATCGTCGCGGCACTCGAACAGCAGGCGCTCGCCTCGCTGATCGATCGCACCGAATCTCTGGGAATGACTGCCCTCGTCGAGGTGCACACCGAGGAAGAAGCCAACCGCGCGCTCGAAGCCGGCGCCAAGGTGATCGGTGTCAACGCGCGCAATCTCAAAACCCTCGAGGTGGACAAGAACACCTTCGGTCGCATTGCTCCCGGTCTGCCGACCGAGACGATCAAGATCGCCGAATCGGGTGTTCGCGGAACTGCCGATCTGTTGGCGTACGCCGGTGCGGGCGCCGACGCAGTGCTCGTCGGTGAAGGCCTCGTGACCAGCGGCGACCCTCGCAAGGCTGTCGCAGATCTGGTCAATGCCGGTGCACACCCGTCCTGCCCCAAACCGTCTCGATAAAGCGCTTCACCCGCCCGGCGTGCTTTGATGCACCCGGGCGGTGACCAGCGACACCGTTGGGGCAGACTGGTGGGGTGACTTCACGTACTCAGGAACCAGGCTCCGGTGCAGTATTCAAGGGCGGCAATCTGCCGCCGGCCAGCGCGGGACTCACCGAGCGCTCTCACGACCCGGATGCCGGAGGGCATTTCGGCGTCTATGGCGGACGGCATGTGCCGGAAGCCCTCATGGCGGTTATCGAGGAAGTCACTGCGGAGTACGAAAAGGCTCGCGCGGACGACACGTTCTTGAACGAACTCGATCGCTTGCAGCGCGATTACACCGGGCGTCCGTCGCCGATTTTCGAGGCAACGCGAATGAGCGAGTTCGCCGGTGGTGCGCGCATCATTCTCAAGCGTGAAGATCTGAACCACACCGGTTCTCACAAGATCAACAATGTTCTCGGTCAGGTTCTGCTGGCGAAGCGTATGGGCAAGACCCGCATCATCGCCGAGACCGGAGCGGGCCAGCACGGTGTGGCATCGGCCACCGCCTGTGCACTGCTCGGTCTCGAGTGCGTCATCTACATGGGTGCTGTCGACACCGAACGTCAAGCACTGAACGTCGCACGCATGCGCCTGCTCGGCGCGGAGGTCGTCTCGGTCGAGACCGGTTCGCGCACGCTCAAGGACGCGATCAACGAAGCCTTGCGCGACTGGGTTTCCCACGCGGACAACACCTATTACTGCTTCGGTACCGCGGCAGGCCCGCACCCGTTCCCCACCATCGTTCGCGACTTCCAGCGAGTGGTCGGCCTCGAAACACGCGTCCAGGTTCAGGCACTGACCGGCCGCCTGCCCGATGCAGTCACAGCCTGCGTCGGAGGCGGCTCCAACGCAATCGGAATCTTCCATCCGTTCATCGACGATCTGTCGGTACGTCTGGTTGGCTACGAAGCAGCCGGCGACGGTGTCGAAACCGGAAGGCATGCAGCAACGTTCGCCGGCGGTACCCCTGGCGCATTCCAGGGTGCCTACTCCTACCTGCTCCAGGACGAAGACGGTCAGACCATCGAATCGCACTCGATCTCTGCTGGTCTGGACTACCCGGGCGTCGGACCCGAGCACGCTTACCTGAGCGATATCGGGCGTGCCACCTACGAACCCGTCACCGACAGCGAAGCGATGGATGCTCTACTGCTGCTCTCGCGCCGCGAAGGCATCATCCCGGCCATCGAATCCGCCCACGCCGTTGCCGGCGCGCTCCGACTGGGCAAGGAACTCGGCGAGGGCGCGATCATCGTCGTCAATCTCTCCGGTCGCGGTGACAAGGACATGGACACCGCCGCAAGCTGGTTCGGTCTCTTCGACGGCGCCTCGAGTCAGGCAACCGCTCCGGCTGATGCAGCAGACCAGAACGACAACACGGAAGGCTCGGACAAGTGAGCGAACGACCATCACGCCTCGCACCCACCTTTGCAGCGTGCAAGGCTGACAAGCGTGCCGCCCTCGTCGGTTACCTGCCTGCCGGTTATCCGACCGTTCCCGAATCGATCGACGTGTTCAAGGCGATGGTCGACGGTGGCTGCGACATCATCGAAGTCGGTGTCGCGTATTCCGATCCGGTCATGGACGGTCCGACCATCCAGCGTGCAGCCGAAACCGCACTCACCAACGGCGTTCGCCTTCGCGACATCTTCACCGTGATCGAGCAGATCAGTTCGGTCGGCGGCAAGGCCGTCGTGATGACCTACTGGAACCCGGTACTGCAGTACGGCGTCGACAAGTTCGCACGAGACCTCGCTTCCGCCGGCGGGCTCGGACTCATCACCCCCAACCTCATTCCGGAAGAAGCAGGCGCCTGGATGGAAGCATCCGAGGAGCACCACCTCGACCGGATCTTCCTTGTCGCCCCGTCCTCGACGGAAGAACGGCTCGCGATGACACTCGACGCGAGTAGTGGATTCATCTACGCGGCCTCGACAATGGGTGTCACCGGCGCTCGAGACGCCGTGTCTTCGATGGCTCCGGAACTGACCGCACGAATCCGCGCGCATTCCGACATTCCCGTCGGCGTCGGATTGGGTGTTCGGTCCGGCGCACAAGCTGCCGAAATCGCGGCGTACGCCGATGCCGTCATCGTCGGCTCGGCTCTGGTCTCCGCGGTCGAGAACGGCTTGGGAGCGGTTCGCTCGCTCACCGAAGAACTCGCCGAGGGCGTCCGCTCGGCTACCGTGGCGTCGTGACCTCAACTGTGGACCTACTGGCCTATATCCCCAGCCCGCCCCAAGGCGTCTGGTACGTCGGACCGGTAGCGCTGCGCGCCTACGCGCTCTTCATCATCCTCGGCATCATCGTCGCGATCGTGTGGGGAGATCGTCGTTGGGTCGCCCGCGGCGGCGAGAAGGGGACCGTTCTCGACATCGCGATCTGGGCTGTTCCGTTCGGTCTGATCGGTGGCAGGCTCTATCACGTATTGACCGACTGGCCCGCCTATTTCGGCGAGAACGGTCAGCCTCTCGATGCACTCAAGGTGTGGCAGGGAGGCCTCGGAATCTGGGGAGCTGTGTTCCTCGGCGGCATCGGTGCGTGGATCGGCTGCCGTCGACGCGGCATTCCGGTTTCCGCGCTCGGTGATGCGATTGCGCCCGGAATCCTGCTCGCGCAGGCCATCGGTCGTATCGGCAACTACTTCAACCAGGAGTTGTACGGTCGCGAGACCACCGTCCCATGGGGCCTCGAGATCTTCGAGCGTGTGAACTCCTCCGGCCAGCTCGATCAACTGGCAGGTGTCTCCAACGGAGAAGTCATTCGGGTCGTTCACCCGACGTTCCTCTACGAAGCTGTGTGGAACGTCCTGATCGTGATCCTGCTGGTCCTCGTCGACCGCCGATTCAAGATCGGTCACGGACGCCTGTTTGCTCTGTACGTCGCGGGTTATTGCCTGGGCCGGTTTGTCGTCGAACTGATGCGCGACGATTTCGCATACGAGATCGCCGGCATTCGAGTCAACACATTCACTTCGGGGATCGTGTTCTTCGCCGCACTGGCCTACTTCTTCCTGGCGAAGAAGGGTCGTGAGGATCCGGCTGATTTGAAGTCGAAGGACTACGTCGCTGCGGTAGCTGCCGGCGAAGCAGGAGTCGCGGCGCCAGTTACCGAAACTGATTCGGCGAAGGCCGACGCGAAAGGCGCCGACGCTGAAGATTCTGAATCCGATGCTGCTGAATCCGCTTCCAGTGAGGCAAGCGCCTCCACGGCAGCGTCGGATGAGTCGTCGGACGCGGTGAAGCTGTCGAAGAAAGACAAGCCGTGACAGGTCCCTATTCGCAAGGGGGATTCCCCGAGGATCAGGGACCGGTCTACGGCGCGCCCAATCCGTACGGATATCAGCAGCCACTGCCCGCTCAATCGATGTACGGGTTCGGAGATCCCTATGCGCCGTACGGTCGGCACCCGGTAACGGGGGAACCGTATTCCGACAAGTCGAAAGCTACAGCTGGACTGTTGCAGATCTTGCTGGGCTTCTTCGGAATCTGTGGAGTCGGTCGTCTTTACATCGGGAGCGTCGGCATTGGACTGTGCCAACTGCTCGGCATGTTCTTCGCGCTGTTCATGTCCGCGTTCCTCATCGGAATTCCATTTGCCATCGGAATTTGGATCTGGGCGTTCGTCGACGGCATCGTGATACTTTCGGGCAATGCGCGGGACGGTGTTCGCCGGCCGTTACGAGGATGATCCGGGAGCACGAACCGAGGAAAGATCTGTGGGGGACCGGCCACGCGAAGGCCGAACCCGTCTCGTGGCCCGATAACAAAAGCTATTACGTACCGTCGTCGAATCGAAGGAAAGTACGTTGCCTAACTTGAACAAGAATCCGGAACCGTCCGAGTCGGGGGACTCGTCAGGATCGCAGCCGCCGGTTCCACCCCAGTTCGGGTCGCCGTTCGACTACGACGCGACGGCAGATGCGTCGTTGACGGAAACCTCGGCGCCAACGGAAAAGACTCCGTCGACGGAGACCACCGGCACCGGTCCAGGCTGGGACACGTATTCGGGAGTCGGGAACGGCCCGGGCTGGGGAAACCACCCCATCTACCCGCCGCCGACCGGAACCGAATCGACTACAGCGTTCCCCACTGCCGATTCTGATTCCACCCCGAGTCAGCCCACGGCGCCTTACACGTCGCAGGAAAGCTACGCCGCCCAGAACTATCCGGCGACCGACCATCCGGCGCCGGACTACTCGAGGCCGACCCAAACCCCGACGGACGGTCCCGTCTACGGTGCGCCGGCAGATCAAACTCCGAATCCCTACGCGGCTCCGCCGCAGGGCTACCCCGCCGCTCCACCGCAGGGAAGCCAGAATTACGGTCAGCAGCAGGGCTACCCCCAGCCTGGATATTCGCAGCCCGGTTACGGTCAGCCTCAGGGGTACCCGCAAGGTCAGGGTTATCCTCAGCCTGGTTTCGGCCTTGTCGATCCGTCCGCACCCTACGGACGTGACCCGATGACCGGCGAACCGTATTCGGACAAGTCGAAGACGACCGCCGGATTGCTGGGCATTCTGCTCGGCGGTTTCGGAGCAGGACGTTTTTACCTCAACCAGCCCGGCATGGCTGTCGCACAGATCGCGGTCACTTGGTTGACGTGTGGAATCGGTGGCATCTGGCCGCTCATCGACGGAATCATGATGTTGACCGGCAGTGTGCGCGATCAGTACAACCGACCTTTGCGTAGCTGATCGAAAACGATGTTCGGAACTGTGGCCCCCTGACGCTCGTCGTCAGGGGGTCACACTTTTCTCTCGCGACCTGCGGTTATGTGCTGATAAACTAACGAACGTCGGCTGCATGACCGTGTGGAGGTCGCCGAGTGCCGTTTTCTCGAATACCTGATCCTCGAGGCCTGTACGACCCCGATCAGGAAACCGATTCATGTGGTGTAGCCGTGGTAGCAGACACCTCTGGACGTCACCTGCATTCCATTGTCGACGAGGCGCTCGCGGTCCTGGCCAATCTCACCCATCGTGGCGCAGTCGGGCGCGAGTGCAACAGTGGTGACGGCGCGGGCATCCTTCTTCAGCTGCCGACGGAATTCTTCGACGCGGTGACCGCGTTCGAGCTTCCACCACCCAACGCGATGGGTGAGAACACCTACGCAGCCGGAAACTGCTTTCTCCCGGTGGATCAGGAAGCACGTCGGCGCGCGGTAGTTCGGATACACCGGTACGCAGCGGCAGAAGGACTGCGGATTATCGGGTGGCGGGAGGTCCCAGTCGACCGTGACTGCGTCGGAACCGTTGCCGCGCAGTGCGCTCCGTACATCAGTCAATGTTTTGTGACGTGCGCCGAGCCAAGAGATCGCAGTGTGGGCGGAATTGCCTTGGACCGACGAGTGTTCGCGCTCAGGAGACAAGTCGAGCGAATTCATTCGGCCGATGATGCGGTGTATTTCCCCTCGTTGTCCGCCCGAACCATCGTGTACAAGGGCATGCTCACGCCGACGCAGTTACCCGGTTACTTCACCGACCTATGCGACGCCCGAATGCGAACTGCCTTGGCGGTCGTGCACAGTCGGTACTCCACGAACACTTTTCCGTCGTGGTCACTTGCTCAGCCGTATCGCTGCATCGCTCACAACGGCGAGATCAATACGATTGTGGGAAACAGGAATTGGATGCGCGCTCGCGAGCCGATGTTGCGGAGCGCACTTTTAGGTGGGGACATCGATCGCATGTTTCCGATCTGTACCCCGGGTGGATCCGACTCTTCGTCGTTCGACGAAGTGCTCGAGTTTCTGACGCTCGGGGGCCGCACTATGCAGCACGCCATCGTGATGATGATTCCCGGTGCATGGGAGAACGATTCTTCGATGCCAGACGAGATGAGGGCCTTCTACCAATTTCACGCTTGCCTGATGGAACCATGGGACGGTCCGGCGTCGGTGACGTTCAGCGACGGCACTGTTGTCGGGGCGGTGTTGGATCGCAACGGTCTTCGCCCAGGGCGATGGTGGCGGATGAGGAACGGCCGTATCGTGTTGGCGAGTGAGAGCGGTGTGTTCGACGCTCCGACGTCCGAGGTGTTGGAGAAGGGGCGCCTCGAACCGGGTCGAATGTTCCTCGTCGACACCGCTCGCCGTGGCATCGTTTCCGATGCGGAGATCAAATCCGAACTCGCGAGCACAGCCCCCTACCGGGAATGGGTCGACGGGGGATTGGTCGATCTCGAGGAAATCCCGGAGTCGGCGCCTGCCCGAGGCGATCCGGCTCCGCTGTTGCAAAGGCAGCTGCTCTTCGGATACCAGGCAGAGGACTTGCAGGAAGTTCTCCTTCCAATGGCTCGCTCAGGATCGGAGCCGTTGGGATCGATGGGAGTCGACACACCTATCGCCGTTCTCTCGGATCGGCCGAAGGTGTTGTACGACTACTTCGTCCAGCTCTTTGCTCAGGTGACGAACCCGCCTTTGGACGCGATTCGCGAGGAAGTCGTCACTACGCTTGGTGTCACCCTCGGCGCTGAGCAGAACTTGTTCGAAGCGTCGGCGCTGTCGTGCCGAAGGATTGTTCTCGATAAACCGGTGATCGGACCGGGGAAGATGGCGAAGGTCGCCGAACTATGCGACGCAAGAACTCCGAGAAGCGCTGTCCTACGGGGAGGTTTCGATCCGAGAGGCAGTCTCGCCGAAGGCGTCGAGAGGCTTCGTGAGTGCGCCCGAACGGCCGCCGCAGCCGGAATCGAGATTCTGGTGATCTCCGACCGTGGATCGGGCCCTGAGCAGGCTCCCATTCCGTCATTGCTCGCAGTATCTGCCGTGCACCACGATCTGGTTCGGCATGGCCTGCGAACCAAGGTTTCCCTCGTCGTCGAGTCGGGTGACGCGCGCGAAGTTCATCACATCGCGCTGCTGATCGGCTACGGTGCGGCGGCTGTCCACCCGTATCTTGCTCTCGAATCGGTAGAAGCACTCAGCGAGCAAGACGAACTTCCCGGGATAGATTCGAAAATGGCATCGGACAACTATCTGAGAGCGGCAAATTCCGGCGTGCTCAAAGTGATGTCGAAGATGGGAATCGCTACGGTTCACTCCTACACGGGCGCACAGGTATTCGAGGCCGTGGGCTTGGGCCGAGGATTGGTCGACGAATACTTCTGCAACACACGAAGCCGGATCGGCGGGATCGGTATCACCGAAGTCGCGCGAGAAGTTCTGATGCGTCACGCGGCCACGTATCGTACGGTGCGGCATCGTCAGTTGAGCAGCAGTGGAGAGTTCCGGTATCGCCGCGGTGGTGAATTGCATGTGTTCACACCCGAGTCCGTGTTCTTCCTTCAGCATGCGACCCGGACGGGGCGAAGTGAGATGTTTCGTCGCTACAGCGATGAAGTCGATCGACTGAGTGCGCAGGGCGGAACACTTCGGGGGCTGTTTCGATTTCGGCGTGGGATTCGTCCGCCGATTCCGCTCCGTCAGGTCGAACCCGTCGAGTTGATTCTCGCTCGATTCAACACCGGTGCGATGAGCTACGGCTCCCTCTCTGCCGAGGCTCACGAGACGATGGCAGTCGCGATGAATGCTCTCGGCGGACGTTCCAACACCGGTGAGGGTGGAGAGTCACCGGAGCGGTTGCGCGACAACAAGCGTCGAAGCGCAGTCAAGCAGGTCGCGAGTGGGCGCTTCGGGGTGACCAGCGATTACCTGGTCAACGCCACCGACATTCAGATCAAGATGGCCCAGGGTGCCAAGCCCGGTGAAGGAGGGCAGCTTCCGGGGTCCAAGGTGTACCCGTGGATCGCGGAAACCCGGTACTCGACACCTGGAGTCGGGCTCATTTCTCCGCCCCCGCACCACGACATCTATTCGATCGAGGATCTCGCCCAATTGATCTACGACCTCAGATGCGCAAACGATCGTGCGCGGATACACGTGAAGTTGGTCAGCGCAGTCGGAGTCGGGACTGTTGCGGCAGGTGTGGCCAAAGCGCACGCCGACGTGGTGCTGATCTCCGGTCACGACGGCGGGACGGGGGCGGCGGCACTCTCGTCCATCCACCACGCTGGTACGCCCTGGGAGATCGGGCTGGCCGAAACTCAGCAGACCTTGGTGCTCAACGGGTTACGCGATCGGATCGTCGTCCAGTGTGACGGGGGTTTGCGCACGGCGCGGGACGTCGTCGTCGCCGCGTTGCTGGGGGCGCAGGAGTACGGGTTTTCCACGGCGCCACTGATCGCGGCCGGCTGCGTCATGATGCGGGTATGTCACCTCGACACCTGCCCCGTCGGAGTAGCGACGCAGAATCCCGAACTGCGAGAGCGATTCACCGGCCGGCCGGAGTACGTCGAGAACTTCTTTCGCTTCATCGCCGACGACGTACGACGTTTGTTGGCAGAACTGGGGTTTCGAAGTATCGACGACGCTCTGGGCCACGCAGACGTATTGGAAATGTCTCCGGCGGTGGCGCATTGGAAGAGTCGCAAGTTGGACCTCTCACCACTCTTCGACGTTCCGGCCGCGCCGACCGGCGCGGCCTACCCGCCGTGTGTACCTGTTTCGAGCGAACTCGAACGCACCCTGATCGAGTGCGCCGCGAACTCACTCGAGGACGCTCGACCCGTGCATATCGAACTGCCAGTACACAATACGGATCGGGCGGTGGGAACGAGGCTGGGCGCAGAGGTGACCAGACGTTACGGCGCCGTCGGGCTACCTCAAGGCACCATCGACGTCGTGCTCAGTGGAACGGCAGGCCAGTCACTCGGTGCGTTCCTGCCGCCCGGCATCTCGCTGGTCGTCGTCGGCGATGCAAACGATTACGTGGGGAAGGGGCTCTCCGGTGGACGAATCGCGCTTCGGCCGAGTGAGGACGCGCCCTTCGTGGCGGAGGATCAGGTGATTGCCGGCAATACGCTGCTGTACGGCGCTACGAGCGGTGCGCTGTATGCCAGGGGGCGTGTCGGGGAACGATTCGCAGTGCGCAACTCGGGCGCGGTCGCTGTGGTGGAAGGCGTCGGAGACCATGCGTGCGAGTACATGACCGGGGGTCGCGTCGTCATCATCGGTCCAACTGGTAGGAACCTTGCTGCGGGAATGTCGGGCGGAATTGCCTTCGTACTCGACGTGAAGGCAGAGAAGGTCAACGGCGACATGGTCGTTCTGGAGCGGCCTTCGGCGGAAGACTGCAGTCAGCTGGTCGAAATTCTCGGCGAGCATTTGGCTGCGACCGGCTCGCCCGTGGCGGCAAAACTTCTCGACGACTGGGTTGGCCAGAGTCCGAGATTCACCAAAGTTTTGCCTGTCGACTACCGGAAGGTCGTGGAAGAGAACGAACTGGTGGAGCCGGCTCATGCCTGACGCACGCGGGTTCCTCAACGTGAAACGATCCGGCTCACCGACCAGATCGACCGATGTGCGTGTCGGCGACTGGGCGTCGGTATACGAGTCGCTGGATCCCGTCGTGCGAAATCGAGACGTATCTGCACAGGCCTCGCGTTGCATGGACTGCGCTGTGCCGTACTGCCATTCGGCCGACGTGGGGTGTCCGCTCGGCAATCTCATTCCGGAATGGAACGACCTGGTTCGGCGTGGACGGTGGTCCGAAGCCTCGGAGAATCTGCATTCCACCAACAATTTCCCCGAGTTCACCGGACATCTGTGCCCCGCACCGTGCGAAACGGCGTGCGTTCTCGCACTCGACGACGAGCACACGTCGGGGGGTGTCACCATCAAGCGCATCGAACAGGCAATCGTCGACAACGCCTGGGAGTCGGGTTGGTTGGGGCCGCAGGCACCGGTAGTTCACAGTGGAAACCGTGTTGCAGTTGTCGGTTCGGGACCGGCGGGACTGGCTGCGGCTCAACAACTGACACGAGCCGGACACAGTGTCACGGTGTTCGAGCGGAGCGATCGGATCGGGGGACTGCTTCGCTACGGAATTCCGGAATTCAAGTTGCCCAAGGCCCTCATCAACCGGCGGCTGGACCAACTGACCGCCGAGGGGACCAGATTCGTCACCGACTGCGCCGTCGGAGTGAACGTGAGCGCGCACGACCTCTCGACGGAATTCGAGGCGGTAGTCCTGGCGGTCGGGGCTGACCGTGCCAGAGACACAGACGTACCGGGTCGTAGTCTTCGCGGAATCCATCGTGCGATGACGTACCTGCGTGCGGCCAACCACGAATGCGAGGGTGACGGAGCGTCGAGCATCTCGGCGCGAGGTAAGAACGTCGTGATCATCGGTGGCGGCGACACGGCCGCCGACTGCCTCGGCACGGTGCATCGCCAAGGCGCCCTCTCGGTGACGGAATTGGATTACCACGTCCCACCTCCGGCACGCCGCGATCGAGATCGCGACCCATGGCCGTTGTGGCCGCGGGTCCTACGCAGCTCGCCGGCAGACGAGGAGGGCAGTGACAAACGATTCCGATGGGCGGCGCAGGAATTTCTCGACGACGGTGGGGGTGCGGTCCGCGCAATCCGGATGGTTCCGGTAGCCGTGTCGCGGGGGACGAATGGACAACGGACCCTGGTGGAGACCGGCGACACGACGGATCTGGTGTGCGAGATGGTCCTGCTCGCTCTGGGTTTCGACGGCGTCGAAACCGCCCCACTGCTCACCGACCTTGATGTCGGCACCGATCCACTCGGCAGAATCGAGTGTGATGTCGGGTGGCAGACCCGGACACCCGGCGTATTCGTCTGCGGCGACGCGCATCGCGGCGCGTCGCTGGTCGTGTGGGCGATTGCCGAGGGACGGTCGGCCGCACGTGCCGTCGACATGTTTCTCACAGGCGAGTCGGCGCTTCCGGCTCCGGTTCATCCAAAGGCATTTCCGCTGTTCGTGAGCTGACCAACTGAATCGAGTAAGTACAGAAAGTGCAGGTCGCAAATGCCGGATAGAAGTGCGGTGGGGTAGCGACTAGGCTCGAGCCGTGAACCGACGGACAAAAATTGTATGCACACTTGGACCTGCGACAGCTTCTGGCGACCGCATCCGTGAGCTCGTGGAGAGCGGCATGGACGTGGCGCGCCTCAACTTCAGCCACGGCGAGCATGCCGATCACGAAGAAAACTACATTCGCGTCCGCGCCGCGTCGGACGCCACCGGAAAGGCCGTCGGTGTTCTCGCCGACCTTCAGGGGCCCAAGATTCGCCTCGGCCGATTCAAGGACGAGCGGACCACCTGGGCCAACGGTGAAGAGGTTCGTATCACCGTCGACGACGTCGAGGGAACGCACGATCGCGTCGGGACCACGTACAAGGAATTGGCGCGCGACGCCAAGGCCGGCGATCGACTGCTGGTCGACGACGGAAAGGTCGGCCTGGTCGTCACGTCCATCGACGGCAACGACGTCGTCTGTCGGGTCACCGAAGGCGGTCCGGTCAGCAACAACAAGGGCCTCTCACTGCCCGGTATGAACGTCTCCGTTCCAGCCCTGTCGGGCAAGGACATCGCCGACCTCGAGTTCGCTCTCAAGCTGGGTGTCGACTTTATTGCACTCTCCTTCGTTCGCTCACCGGCGGACGTCGAATTGGTTCACGCCATCATGGATCGAGTCGGGCGCCGCGTTCCCGTCATCGCGAAGCTCGAGAAGCCCGAGGCCATCGACAATCTCGAGGCCATCGTGCTCGCGTTCGACGCCGTCATGGTCGCCCGCGGTGACCTCGGTGTCGAGTTGCCGCTCGAGCAGGTCCCGCTCGTTCAGAAGCGCGCAATCCAGATTGCTCGTGAGAACGCGAAGCCGGTCATCGTCGCGACGCAGATGCTCGAGTCGATGATCGAGAACTCACGTCCCACTCGTGCAGAGGCATCCGATGTCGCCAACGCCGTTCTCGACGGCGCCGACGCAGTCATGCTCTCGGGCGAGACTTCGGTGGGCAAGTACGTCATGGAAACCGTTCGCACCATGGCCCGCATCGTCGAGGCCGTCGAGAACGAATCAACCCGTGTCCCACCGTTGACCCACGTCCCGCGCACCAAGCGCGGAGTCATCTCGTACGCAGCACGCGACATCGGCGAACGTCTCGACGCCAAGGCCTTGGTTGCGTTCACTCAGTCCGGTGACACGGTGCGTCGACTGGCTCGTCTGCACACGCCGCTGCCGTTGCTCGCCTTCACACCGCTGCCCGCGGTGCGCAGTCAGCTGACGCTGACGTGGGGAACCGAGACGTTCCTGGTCGATGCGGTGGCCACCACCGACGAGATGGTGCGTCAGGTGGACAGTGCGTTGCTCTCCCTCGGGCGGTACGTCAAGGGCGACCTCGTGGTCATCGTTGCCGGATCCCCTCCGGGAACTGTCGGTTCCACCAACCTCATTCACGTCCACCGTATCGGCGAAGAGGACCACTGAGTGACCCACGCGAACGCGTCCACCGACCTCGGTACTCTTCTCGGTCTGTTGGATCTGGAGCAGATCGGTGACGACGCGTTCCGTGGATACCACCCGAAACAGGTAGGTTCGCGGACGTTCGGCGGCCAATTGGTGTCTCAGGCACTGATGGCCGCCGGACGGACTGTCGATGGTGATCGCCCCATCCATGCCGTGAACGCCCATTTCATTCGGGGCGGAGATGTGAAGGCGCCTATCGAGTACCGGGTGGAGCGTCATCGTGACGGGAGGGCATTCGCCAACCGTCAGGTGACTGCCTATCAGGGTGAGAACGAATTGTTCGTGATGCTCGCGGCGTTCCAGGACTCCGGCAAGGGGCTCGACCATGCTGTCGAGATCCCGGATGTTCCACTTCCGGAGTCGTTGCCTCCCATCGGCGATCATCTGGTGGGGTACGAGGAAAAACTGCCGCATTTCAGTGCGGCGCTCAAGCCGATCGACATGCGGTACGCCAACGATCCGGCGTGGATCCTCAAGGGCACCGGCGAGAAACTCAACCACAATCGGGTGTGGATGCGCCCCGACGGTGATCTGCCGGACGATTCGCTCATTCACGCTGCGACGCTGGCATATTCGTCCGACACCACCGTGCTCGATTCGATTCTGACCACTCATGGTTTGTCCTGGGGTCATGATCGTATCGTCGCGGCGACGGTCAATCATTCGATCTGGTTCCATCGCCCGTTCCGGTTCACCGACTGGGTTCTGTACGCCACCGAATCGCCGGTCGCCGCAGGTTCGCGCGGTCTGGCAACCGGACGGTACTTCTCGGTGGAAGGACTGCTGTTGGCGACGGTGGTCCAAGAAGGAATGATCAGGCATTTCCCGCGTAAAGGGGAATGAGATGCGGGCCCGAGACTGAACTCGGGCCCAGAATCAAGCAGACTTGCGATATTGCGGTGAGAGTTCGTCGGCGCGGTCCCACGGAGACCAGTCGACTTCGCGTCCATCGAGTTGGGCCGCAACAACTTCCAAGCCCGCGTGCCAGCCGGCAGCGTGGGCGTACGCGGACTCTTCGTCTTCCATCGTGTGGGTGAGGGTCAGCCAGCAGCCGCCGGTGCCGTCCGGTGCCAGTTCCCAATGCAGAGTATCTGCGTCCCAGAGGAATTCGAGAATTCGGTGCGGGTGGACGCTGATGACCGTCCCGCGCGTCACGTGATCTGCGGGCAGTCCGAATCGCTCGACTTGTTCCGGGGTCACCTTGAACAGCAGATCCGCGCCTGGAGTGAGATTGAAATCGACGTCCGCCGGGAACCAGGCGTCGAGGTACTCGCGTTCCGTTATCACTTTCCAGACCTTGTCCGGTGCGTGCGGAATTGCCAGTTGGAAGCTCAGTGACACCCGACCGTCATAGGTCAGGTTTATCTTGCCGTTGTCCATCGGTGCCTCCAATGCTTGGTGCCCGTGCGGTTGCCCCCATCGTGCCATCTAATTGCTTAGGATGGAATAACTGCAGGTCAGATCGTTACCTATTGATAGGTTATGTCGATTTGTCTCGTTTTGAGAGCGGCGTTCCGGATGCGTTTCGTGGCAGTGAGACAAACGCGCGGTACGCTGACCACGCACGACTGGCGCGGGTGGGAATTACCACCGGGGAGTGCACATCGCGAGGCATCGACCGCCTGGGTGCTTCACACATCTTGTGTGAAGGGGGATTCATGTCTACCGAAGATCTGTCTACTGAAGATCTGTCTACCGAAAATCTGCCCAGCCAGAACGTGGCCGCTCGAATAATCGACGGACGCGCAATTGCCGATGCTGCGCTCGCGGACCTGTCAGTGCGCACGAGGCAGTTTCGTGATGAGACGGGGCACGTTCCTTGCCTGGCTGCCGTCATCGTGGGAGCGGACCCGGCCTCGAAGGCGTATGTACAGATGAAGGCCAAACGGTCTGTCGTCGTCGGAATGACGTCGCGGACGGTCGAACTCCCGGTGAGTACAACCACCGAAGAACTAGTCGACGTGCTGAGAGCGTTGTCGGCGGACCCTTCGATCGACGGCATACTGCTGCAACACCCGGTGCCAGGCCACATCGACGAACGGGCTGCGTTCGATGCCATCTCGGCCGACAAAGACGTTGACGGCGTTACCTCGGCAGCGTTCGCGGCAATGGCGTTGACGGGTGGGGGATTCGAATCATGTACACCGAGTGGCATCCTGCGCCTGCTCGACGCCACAGGCGTCGAACTCTCCGGAAAGCATGCTGTCGTGGTCGGCCGAAGCCCGATACTCGGATTGCCGATGGGAATGCTCCTTCTGCGTCGAGGCGCAACGGTGACATACTGCCATTCGCGAACCGTCGACCTGGCCGCCCACGTCGCCTCGGCAGACATCGTCATCGCGGCCGTCGGTGTTCCGGAACTGATCAAAGGGGCGTGGATCAAGCCTGGGGCAGTGGTGATCGATGCGGGGTACAACGAGGGCAACGTCGGAGACGTGGAGTACGCCGCTGCGCTCCCACATGCCGGTGCGATCACACCAGTGCCGGGTGGCGTCGGCCCCATGACGGTTGCCGTCCTGCTGGAACAAACACTGGCAGCAGCAGTTCGAGCAGCGGAAGTTCGGGCATGCAGTGAGAGTTCGGGCATGCAGTGAGAATCATGACAGTCGTGTTGGACCGGACCCAGCAATCGCCTCGGATCGATTGTGAGACCTCGGTTTCGAGACGGAGTATTCATCCGCCCCTCGATAACCGAACTACCGCGTCGAGCACCGCTGCGCTGGAATGGCTGAGCTGAGCGCGCAATTGGGTATTCGACAGTCAGCTGTCTGCCGTGGGGATGTCGATCATCAACTGGGACGGTGAATCGGATGTCGATACGGTGTATGCCGGACGGATGTCGACCGTGCCGACAAACGACTGCAGGATCGCACTGTTCCTGGCCGCACTGTCTATGCGCGTGATGTTTTCGCCCTCGTGAGATACGGAGTTGAGCGACGAATCCGATTGGACTCCCATCAGGTCGACTTGAAGTATCGATCGACTTCCGACGTCCACGACTGTGCTGTCACCCGCTCGGATTGCTTCGCTGACATATTCGGTTTTCCAGAACACTGATCCATTTCCGTCGAATCGGTAGGTGATTCGGGTGAAACCATCGTGATCGGTCACGTCGATCTCGGTCACGTCGACGCGCGGATTCGGTGAAGGGATCTCCGTGTCGTTCGGGAACGGAGCAAGCGTGGAGATCTCGGTTGGTGGGGCATCGATCGGGGGAGTGCCGACCTGAAGGGTGCCTGTCTGTGCTGCAGCATCGAGGACGGTCTGGGTGGAAGATTCGCCGGCAGTGTCGGATTGGTCGTCAGTCTGACACCCGGGGAGCAGCGCGAAAACAGATATGGCTCCGAGCAGCGCAATCAGGCGACGACCGTTCATGGATCGAATCTAACTGCGGTCGATCTGGGGTACAGCCGAATGCCGAAACCTTGCGGTACGGCCAACTGCGGCAGGTGGTGCCCTCGGTGAGACTCGAACTCACACTGGACGGGTTTTGAATCCGTTTCCTCTGCCAATTGGGATACGAGGGCTTGTTGCGATGACTACATTAGAAGATGCGATTTCAATGTCAAACACCGGTACCCTCTAATCGTTCGCGTCTCGTGTCGGGGCGGTTCGATGGAGGAGGATGGTGGCCATGAATTCGCCGCAGCCGCAAGGCAATCAGCTCGCACCCCGTCGTGTTGTCGTCGCTGAAGACGAGGCGTTGATCCGCATGGATCTGGTCGAGATGCTCCGCGAAGAGGGCTACGACGTCGTCGGTGAGGCCGGTGACGGGCAGGTTGCGGTGGAGTTGGCCGAGTCGCTCAAGCCTGATCTGGTCATCATGGACGTGAAGATGCCCAGGAGAGACGGCATCGACGCCGCTTCGGAGATTGCCGCCAAGCGGATCGCTCCTGTTGTCATTCTCACAGCGTTCAGTCAGCGCGAGTTGGTCGAGCGCGCACGCGATGCCGGCGCCATGGCTTACTTGGTCAAGCCGTTCTCGATCAGTGACCTCGTTCCCGCTGTCGAATTGGCGGTCAGTCGTTTCCGCGAGGTGACGGCGCTCGAGCGTGAGGTCGCTGATCTTTCCGACCGGCTCGAAGCACGCAAGCTGATCGAGCGAGCCAAGAGTGTTCTGATGGTTCGCCAAGCGCTCACCGAACCTGAGGCGTTCAAGTGGATTCAGCGCGCCGCGATGGATCGGCGCTCCACGATGAAGGCGGTCGCACAGGTCGTACTGGAAACTCTGGGCGGTGAACCGGACGCTTGAGCAAAGTGTCCGGGTTATCCGGCTGCACTGAGTGGCTGCGTCGACCGTCGAAACGTCGCGCAGCGCTACAGCCGTGTAAACACTGTGCGCCTTCAGATAACAGTCAGGTCACAGGGCTTTCTTGAAGGATCGCGAAACGGTTCCAAGGTCTAGCGTCTGATCCCACAGCGAGCGCCAGTTCGGGTGGCGCGAGCACCGGCTGATCTTAGGAGCGTGGGATGGCTAGACGAACACTTGTGCGTACTGCTGCAGTTCTCGGCGCGGCATCACTGGCACTTGCAGGCTGTAGCTCGGACAAGTCGGATGACTCGTCTTCGAGTGGCTCTACGTCCGGCGCTTCTGCCGCGACGACATCCGTCACGACTGATTGCACCCCGGAGCAGGCCAAGGCCGGCGCCACCCCGTCCACGGAAGCGCTGCGTATCGGCACGCTTCTTCCTGACACCGGCAGCTTGTCGTTCCTCGGGCCGCCGATGGTCGCGGGCACCCAGCTGGGAGTCAACGACGTCAATGCTGCCGGAGGCGTTCTCGGCCAACCGGTCCAGCTGATTCCCGGCGATTCGGGTGACACCACAACGGACACCGCCAACACCACCGTCGACCGCGAATTGGCTGCAGGCACTCAGGTCATCGTCGGCGCCGCGTCGTCCTCGGTTTCGCTCAAGGTGATCGACAAGATCGCCAGCGCAGGCGTCGTGATGTTCTCGCCGGCCAACACCTCGGACCAATTCGTCTGCTACCCCGACAAGGGCATGTACTTCCGCACCGCTCCGACGGACGTACTACAGGCTCAGGCCGTCGCACAGCTCATTTCGGACGACGGTGGTCAGCGCGTAGCGATCATGGCCCTCAACGACCCGTACGGGACGGGTCTGGCGGACAACATCGAAAAGAATCTGATCGATTCGGGCGTCCCCTCCGATCAGATCGAGAAGATCATCTACGACCCGAACGCGCAGTCGTTCAACTCCGAAGTCGATCAAGTCAAGAACTTCAATCCGGATGCAGTGGCATTGGTGGGCTTCGAGGAGTCGGCGAAGATCATCACGCGCATGCACGAAGTGGGCATCGGCCCGTCGGACGGAATGGCGATGTACGGCGTCGACGGCAACATGGGTAACGCGCTCGGCGAATCCGTGGCGAAGCCGTTGCTCGACACCATGCAGGGAACCACGCCCCTGACGGACGTCGGAGCTGCCTTCCAGGATCGTCTGAAGGCTGTGAACCCCTCTCTGATCGACTTCAACTACGCCGGAGAGTCGTACGACGCGGTGGTGATCTCAGCGCTCGCTGCCGAGCAGGCGAAGTCGACGGCCGGTACCGACATCGCAGCCAACATCAACAGCGTCACCGAAGGCGGCACCAAGTGCACGTCCTACGTCGAGTGCCTGCCGTTGGTGAAGGCGGGAACCGACATCGACTACGACGGCATCACCGGTGAGTTGGACTTCAACGATTCGGGAGAACCGTCCATCGGTTCGTACGGAAAGCTCAAGTTCGGCCCTGAGAACACGCTGACCACAGGAGGATTCGTGGTCGTGGGCAAGTAAGCAGCCAACGAGAATGGGCCAGGGTCGCAAGACCCTGGCCCATTCTCGTGTCTGTTCTACTTCTCTTTGCTGCCAGCGAGCGTTCCCAAGTACAACTCGATCACCTTGGGGTCGTTCATCAGATTGGCGCCGGTGTCGGTGTACGCGTTCTTACCCTGATCGAGTACGTAGCCGCGGTCGCAGATCTGAAGGCAGCGGCGCGCGTTTTGCTCGACCATGATGACCGAGACACCCGCAGCATTGATCTTCTTGCAGCGGATGAACACCTCGTCCTGGAACATGGGGGACAGGCCCGCGGACGGTTCGTCGAGCAGCAGCACCGACGGATCCATCATCAGGGCCCGGCCCATCGCGACCATCTGGCGTTCGCCGCCGGAGAGTGCGCCGGCCTTCACCTTTCGTCGTTCACTCAGAAGAGGGAAGAGTTCACTCACGAAGGCGAATCGTTCCGCGAATGCCTTGGGCCGCAGATAAATGCCCATTTCGAGGTTTTCTTCGATGGTCAGAGTCTGAAAGACGTTCTGTGTCTGAGGGACGTACCCGACTCCCTTCTGAACGAGGACGTGAGCGGGCGCAGACGTGATGTTGTCCTCGCGTAAGGTGACCGACCCTTCGCGTACCGGTATCAGTCCGAACAGTGATTTCAGGAGTGTCGATTTGCCTGCGCCGTTCGGTCCGATGATCCCGACGATTTCCCCTTCCTTCAGGAAGAAGTTGCATTCACGCAGGATGTTGACGCCGGGAATGTAGCCCGCGACGAGGCTGTCGGCGCGGAGCAGGGCACCTGCCGACAGTCGCTGATGCTCCTCGGCCGTCGCGGCGAACTCTGCAGGCGTGAGTGAACGTGCGTGGTTCTCGCTCATGGCTTCTCGTGCCTTCCGCGCGGTTCCTCGGGACTCGATTCCAGCGTCGCGGCGAGATCGGCCGGAAGGCTGTCGACGTCGGGTTCCGACAGGTCCCCGCCCGACTCGAGGGTTTCGACCTCGGCTTCAGCCAGGGCGGCGGCCAGAACGGCCGTCTCGCCCACCGGATTTCCGTTGTCGTCGAACTCGAGGGCCTGGTCATGGTGGCTGCCCAGATATGCGTCGACGACGGCTGTGTTGGACGAGAGTTCGTCCGGGGTGGATTCGGCGATGACGCTGCCCTGCGCCATGACCACCACCCAATCGCTGATATCTCGGATCACGTCCATGTCGTGCTCGACGAACACGACCGTCATTCCGTCGTCGCGCAATGATTTGATGTGTCCGAGCAGGCTTTGCGTCAGAGCAGGATTGACCCCCGCCATCGGTTCGTCGAGCATCACCACCGAGGGCGAGGTCATGAGTGCGCGAGCCATTTCGAGCAGTTTGCGCTGCCCACCGGAGAGTGAACCGGCGAGGTCGTCTGCCTTGGTGTCGAGTTTGAATCGTGCGAGGAGTTCGTTGGCGCGTTCGGTGATCTCGCGTTCCTGGCCTTTCCAGATCCACGGAACGAGGGATGCAAAAATGCGTTCACCACGTTGGCCGGTGGCACCGAGACGTACGTTGTCCAGCACGGTGAGTTTGGAGAGCGCCTTGGTCAACTGGAACGTCCGTACCACTCCTTTCCTGGCTACCTGGTGGGGATACATGCGGCCCAGCGATTGACCGTCCATCGACCACGTACCGGTGTCCGGCCGGTCGAAACCGGTGAGGAGGTTGAAGAGCGTCGTTTTTCCGGCACCGTTTGGACCGATCAGACCTGTGATGCACCCTCGTTGAATCTCGAGGTGATCGACGTCGACGGCCTTGAGACCGCCGAACGTCCGCGAGACGTTGTCAGCGACCAGTACCGGGTCGGGTTTCGCCGATCCGGGAAGGTGAGGAACGTCGGCAAAGATCTGTGCTCTGGTATCGGCGTCAAGCATTGAGTTGCACCTCCCGCTTGTTACCCAGTATTCCCTGCGGTCTGAAGACCATCAGGAGAGCAATCATCAATCCGAGCAGGACATACCTGGTGGCCCCGACTTGCTGTTCCGTGAGTGAAAGCAGCGGATTTTCGCCGGAGATCGCCTGACGCAGCAAGGCATCAGGGATGGCGAGGAGGAACCAGAACAACATTGCGCCGACCACCGGGCCGAATACCGTTGCCGCCCCGCCCAGAATCAGTGCGCCGAACGCGAAGAACGTCTGCGCGGTCGAGTAGAAGTCCGGGTTGATGGACTTGGTCTGCAGGGCGTTGAACACACCGGCCAGGCCACCGATCACGCCGCCGAGAACCAGAGCCTGCATCTTGTACACGAAGACGTTCTTGCCCAACGATCGCGCTGCGTCCTCGTCTTCGCGTACCGCCTTGAGGACGCGCCCCCACGGACTGTGCGTCAACAAGTAGACAAATCCGCACAAGATCAAGACCAGCGTCCACCCCACGACCATCGACCAGAGGTCGTCTCCGTAGAACTTCACGCCGAGAAATGAGTACTGCTTGGCCGAGTCGAAGGGGCTCAGTGCGGTGAACGGGTCTGCGAAACCGAACAGGCCATTGGTGGAACCGGTCACCGAATCCGACGCGGTCGAGCGGAAGATCAGACGCAGGATCTCCGACGCGGCGATGGTCACGATGGCGAGATAGTCGGCGCGCAGACGCAGCGTCGGGATACCCAGCACGAGCGCGAGGAGCCCGGCTGCGGTAAGACCGACGAGGATGCCGAGCCACAACGGCTGGTCGTAGGTCACGGTCATGATGCCGACGCCGTAGCCGCCGAGGAGGGCAAAACCGATCTGACCGAAGTTGAGCAGTCCGGCGTAGCCGAAGTGCAGGTTCAGCCCGATTGCCAGCAGTGCGTAGAAGATTGCCGACGGCCCGATCAACTGGGCGAAGGAAACCTGGAAAGCTCCCATGATGTCCATGTTCGTCACCCGATCCTTTGTCTGGATCCGAGGATGCCCTGGGGGCGAACCACGAGGATCACGATCAAGACGAGAAGTCCGCCGATGTATTTGAGATCGGGGTTGATGATGAGCGTCGAGAGTTGGACCAGAAGTCCCACGATGACGCAGCCGAGTAGCGCCCCGTACGCGGTTCCCAGACCACCGAGGGTGATTCCGGCGAACATGAGCAGCAACAGTTTGAAGCCCATTTCCCACTGGACGCGTCCGCCGAGTTCGGAGATACCGAACAGCACACCGCCGAGGGCGGCCAATCCGCCGCCGAGCCCCCAGACGAACATGATCACGCGCTCGACGTTGATACCGGACGAAGCGGCGAGGTCACGATTGTCGGAGACGGCACGCATGGCCTTTCCGATGCGAGTCTTCTGCAGAAGCAGTGCGACGCCGACCAGGACGACCAGACTGACGATCATGACTATCGCGTTGGCGTCGGTCAGTGCGATCGGGCCCCAGTTCTTCTCGACCTGGCCCTGGTAGTCGTCGAACGGTTCGGCGCGGTCGGAGAAGAAGATCAGGATCAAGTAGCGCAATGAAATCGCGAGACCGATCGAGACCACCAATTGTGCGATCAACCCGGTCTTGCGCTTACGCAGTGGTTTCCAGACGATTCCGTTGGTCAGCAGGCCGATGCCGATGCCGACGAAGATCGCGAGGATCGTGGCGGGAATCAGCGGAACGCCGAAGGACGTGTTGATCACCCAGGCAGCTACGGCTCCTAACGTCACCATCTCGCCGTGAGCGAAGTTGGTCAGGCCAGTGGTGCCGTAGATCAGGCTCAAACCCACACCGGCGATCGCGATCACGAGGCCGAACCGCAGACCGTCGACCGTCGTGCGGATCAGCTTCTCGCCGAAGCTGACATTCGAGGCGGTACGTACCTCGCCGAACGAGAAGATCACGGTGTTCGCGCGGCCGGCCACCACCTCGCGTTCGACAGCGGCTTGCACACTGACCCCGTCGGGAAGTGTGTCGGCAACGATCTCGAAGGTGTAGGTGCCCGGTGCCACGGCCAGTTCCCAACGGCCGTTCGATGCCGATTCTCCGGTGGCGACTTCCGTACCGGAAGAATCGAGCGCACGGACGGTGACGCCCTCGAGGCGTGTGCCGCCGTTGTTGAGATTGCCGCTGACGGGGACAGCGTTGTCGGGAACCGGTGCTGTCGGTGTTGCGGATGCTGTCGGGGTCGGCGGTGTAGGGGAAGTGGTCGGTTCCTGAGCCGAAGCAGTTCCGGCCAGGCTGAGTAATGCGAAGAACGTCAGTAATGCAAAGGCCAGTAGTCGGCTGAGTGTCGCGAGGGTCTGCCGTTTCACTACGGGTGGGGCCACGTACGTCCTCCGAGCGGGTCGGGAATAGCGCGTCTGGACAAAGGTGCCGCGCAGCACAGGGATTGTTTCGTTGCTGCGATTTCCGGACTCTAACGGCTCCGTTCGCTTCAGATGGGGTTCTGAGATTTCCGGGATGTTTCGGTTCCGTATCGAAGGCCGAAGGCTGCATCAATTGTCCGATTCTTGTGTGTGTTCCTGCGTAAACAACGGCGAAGGCGTCGATGTCGGTCGCGATCCCTAGACTGATGAACCGTGAGCCCCGCAACCACAACTCGGTCCAGCACGTCCACCGCTTCAGCCGGCACCACCGGCAAGGCGGACGATCGCCCTCTTCTGATGCTTCTCGACGGGCATTCGTTGGCATTTCGCGCCTTCTATGCGCTGCCTGCAGAGAACTTCAAGACACACAGTGGGCAGGCCACCAACGCGGTGTACGGCTTCACGTCGATGTTGATCAACCTTCTTCGTGACGAGCAGCCCACCCACTTGGCCGCGGCTTTCGACGTGTCGCGTCAGACGTTTCGCGCCGACCTGTTCCCCGAATACAAGGCGCAGCGCGCGAAGGCTCCGGACGAATTCAAGGGCCAGATCGACATCACCAAGGACGTTCTCGGCGCGCTGGGCATCCCGGTCATGGCCGAGGAAGGTTTCGAGGCCGACGACGTGATTGCCACGTTGACCACGCAGGCGGAGGCACTCGGATACCGGGTTCTCGTCGTGACCGGCGACCGCGACTCGCTGCAGCTGGTGACCGACAACGTCACTGTGCTCTACCCGAAGAAGGGTGTCTCGGAGCTCACCCGATTCACGCCGACGGCCGTCGAGGAGAAGTACAGCCTCACTCCGTCGCAGTATCCGGATTTTGCTGCCCTGCGCGGCGACCCGAGTGACAACCTCCCCGGTATCCCCGGCGTCGGTGAGAAAACCGCTACCAAGTGGATCCGTGAGTACGGTGACCTGCAGGGACTGGTAGACAACGTGGACAAGGTCCGCGGCAAGGTGGGCGACTCACTACGAGAGAACCTCGCAAACGTCCTGCTCAATCGTCAGCTCACCGAGATGGTTCGCGACGTTCCGTTGCCGTACACGCCCGAGCAGTTGGTCTTGGCCCCGTGGGACCGCGAGAAGATTCATGCGTTGTTCGACGATCTCGAGTTCAAGGTTCTCCGCGATCGACTGTTCGCGACCCTGTCGTCGTCCGAGCCCGAAGCAGAGGAAGGGTTCGAGGTCAGCGGCGACGCACTCGCCCCGGGTGCGGTTGCCGCGTGGCTCGACGCCCACGCGCGAACCGGTGAGCGTCACGGCGTCACGGTGCTCGGAACCAGAACTCCGTTTGCCGGCGACGTCACTGCACTCGCGATCGCGGCCTCCGACGGTGAATGTGCGTACATCGCGGCGTCGACGGCAACACCGGAAGACGAAGCAGCTCTCGGTGATTGGCTCGCCGATGCATCGCAGCCGAAGGCGCTGCACGAAGCCAAGTGGGCGATCCATGCTCTGCGTGGGCGTGGTTGGACGCTCGGTGGACTGACCAGCGACACTGCTCTGGCCGCATATCTCGTCCGGCCGGGCCAGCGCAGCTTCAATCTCGACGATCTCTCGCTCCGCTACCTCAAGCGTGAACTGCGCGCCGAAACATCCGGCCAGGAACAGCTTTCACTGCTCGACGACACCGAACAGCTCGATGCCGAAGCAGCCGAGACCGCGATGCTCAGCGCTCAGGCCGTTCTCGACTTGGCAGCTGCACTGGACACCGAGTTGGAGTCGATCGAGTCCAAGTCGCTCCTCTCCGACATGGAACTGCAGTTGACGATCGAGCTCGCTCAGATCGAGGCCACCGGCATCGCCGTCGACAGCGCGCATCTGCACGATCTTCAGAGCCGTTTCGCCTCCCAGGTCGCTGACGCCGCAAACTCCGCCTACGAGGTGATCGACAAGCAGATCAACCTGGGTTCGCCGAAGCAGCTGCAGGTGGTCTTGTTCGAAGAACTCGACATGCCCAAGACCAAGAAGACGAAGACGGGCTACACCACCGACGCCGAGGCGTTGCAGGGTCTGTTCGACAAGACAGGACACCCGTTCCTTGAACACCTTCTCGCGCATCGTGATGCGACGCGTATGAAGGTGACCGTCGACGGTCTTCTCAAGGCCGTGGCCGAAGACGGTCGCATCCACACGACGTTCAACCAGACGGTTGCCGCGACCGGGCGTCTGTCGTCGACCGATCCGAACTTGCAGAACATCCCGGTGCGAAACGACGCGGGGCGCGAGATTCGCGACGGATTCGTAGTCGGGCAGGGGTTCGACGTTCTGCTCACTGCCGACTACAGCCAGATCGAAATGCGCATCATGGCGCACGTGTCAGGCGACGAGGGGTTGATCGAGGCATTCAACACCGGTGAGGACCTGCACAGCTTTGTCGGCTCGCGCGCATTCGGAGTTCCGATCGAAGAGGTCACTCCTGAACTGCGTCGCCGGGTCAAGGCGATGTCCTACGGTCTGGCCTACGGGCTCAGTGCCTACGGATTGGCGTCGCAGCTGAAGATTTCGACCGAAGAAGCGAAGCAGCAGATGGATGCGTACTTCGCTCGTTTCGGCGGCGTGCGGGATTACCTCCACGCGGTGGTCGAGCAGGCACGTAAGGACGGCTACACCTCGACGCTCTACGGTCGTCGTCGCTACCTGCCGGACCTCAACAGCGACAACCGTCAGCGTCGTGAGGTGGCCGAACGTGCTGCCCTGAATGCGCCGATCCAGGGCACCGCAGCCGACATCATCAAGGTCGCGATGATCAATGTTCAGAAGGCTCTCGCCGAAGCCGGATTGAAGTCGCGCATGCTGTTGCAGGTGCACGACGAATTGGTGCTCGAAGTGGTCGCCTCCGAGTTGGAGGAAGTCACCGCACTGGTCAAGGACAAGATGGCCACAGCCATCGAGTTGTCGGTACCCCTGGACGTTTCGGTGGGAACCGGTCGAAGCTGGGACAGCGCGGCTCACTGAGTCGGCGTCAAGACAGTGTGGCTACGAAAAGAGCGCGCTCCGAATCGAATTCGATTCGGAGCGCGCTCTTTTCGCTATTCAGCTGAAGCGGTCTGCTCTGCGATCTGCTTGCGGACCTCGTCCATGTCGAGTGCCTTGACCTGAGTGACGAGCTCTTCGAGCTGAGCGGCGGGAAGAGCGCCGGCCTGGTTGAACACGAGTACGCCTTCGCGGAAGGCCATGATCGTGGGGATAGAGCGGATGTTCGCGGCCGCTGCGATTCCCTGCTCGGCCTCGGTGTCGACCTTGGCGTGAACGACGTCGGCGTGCTTCTCCGAAGAGGCTTCGAACGTCGGTGCGAACTGGCGGCACGGGCCGCACCAGGAGGCCCAGAAGTCCACGAGGACGACGTCGCTGCCGTTGATCGTTTCGTCGAAGTTCTGCTGGGTGAGTGTCTGGGTGGCCACAGGGGTCCTTTCCATTGTGCGGGCTGTTGGTGTGTGCAACGCCCCGGAACCGCTGATTCTTCCCTGAGCCGATTTCAGCTTGCGTTCTCGGTCGCCCGAAACGTCCGGCGGTAGGCCTGGGGCGTGGTGCAGCGAAGCCGGATGAAGTGCTGGCGAAGCACGGCGCCGCCGCCGAAACCGACGCGTTCCGCGATGACATCGACGGAGAGGTCCGAATTCTCCAGGAGTTGCTGGGCGGCCAGTACTCGCTGATCGCTGAGCCAGCGGGCGGGAGTTGTTCCCGTTTCCGCTTGGAAACGGCGGGCAAATGTGCGAGCGGACATGTTCGCTCGGGCCGCGACCATTCCGACAGTGAGGTCGAGGGCGAGATTCTCCGTCATCCAGTCGAGGAGTGGGGCAAGGGTTGCACTCGGCGTCGAGGTGAGGGGAGTGGCGACGTACTGGGCCTGCCCACCGTCACGGTGGGGTGGCACCACCATCCTTCTCGCGATGCCGTTGGCGACACGAGAACCCTGTTCCTTTCGCACGATGTGCAGGCACAGATCGATTCCTGCCGCGGTGCCTGCGCTGGTGAACACCGGATCTTCGTCCACGTACAACACGTCCGGATCGACCTTGGCTTCCGGATACGTCTGGGCAAGCCTCTCTGCGTGCCGCCAATGCGTCGTGCATCGCCTTCCGTCCAGTAGTCCAGCCGCGCCGAGGACAAACGCTCCGGTGCACAGGCTCGCCACCTTGGCGCCCCGGGCTACGGCCTCGTTGAGTTTCACCAGCAGGGGATCGACACTCGAGTCGGGACTCGGTGAGCACATGTACGCGTCGCCGGCGTCGTAGGTTCCGCCGGCGGAAACGACGATGAGGTCGGCGTCGTCGAGAGAATCGAGGTTGTACGGAACATCGATGTTGTAACCGAACCGCGTTCGGATCGGGCCCGGAACTGCGGCGATCAGCGAGAAGTCGTACGTGGGGAGGCCGTCGTCGGATCGGTCGAAGCCGAAGACTTCACATGCCACGCCGAGTTCGAACGCCTCGGTCATCGGCATCAGTGGGACCACCACTTTCGCGAGCATCTTTCGAGTGTGACAGAAAAACGGGAAAGTGGCAGAAAATCGTCCAAGTCTGGCTTTTCTGCCACTACTGCCACGTGGGACATTCCGTCAGGCTGGACACATGGCAATCATCGTCGTCAGCCTCTTGGTCCTACTGGTCCTGAACGTACTAGCTCTTGCCGGCCGAACGCCCGACACTCGTCACGACGTCAGTCCGCACGGAGACTTCACCCTTTGAGGGCAAGTCTGGCCTTTCAATACACCGCAGCTGCGGTGGTGTGGGGAGCCAGTTTCCTCTTCATGAAGATCGGGCTCGAAGGTCTGTCCTTCACGCAGGTAGTTCTGTGGCGCTTGGTCTTCGGTGCGCTCGCGCTGGTTCTCGTGTCAGCGGTCAACCGGATCGGCCTACCGAGGGAATTTCGTGTCTGGAAGCACCTGGCTTTTCTCGCAGCGACGCAATGCATCGTTCCGTGGCTGCTGTTCAGTTGGGCGGAGCAAAACATGTCCTCGGGACTCGCGAGCATCTACAACGCCACCACGCCACTGATGACTATGGCTGTCTCCCTTGCCTTTCTGCCGGGGGAGACGCTGACGCGATACAAGTCGCTGGGGTTGCTTCTCGGATTCGGTGGGGTGCTGATCGTGTTGGCGCCGTGGAATCTCGGCGTTGGCGGAAGTTTGAGTGCTCAGGTCGCTTGCCTGGGAGCGACTGCGTCGTACGGGATTTCGTTTGTCTACCTCAGGCGTTTCGTGCTTCCTCTCGGCGTCGACACTCGTACGGTCGCGCTTGTGCAGATCAGTATCGGTGCTTTCGTGATGGTTCTGGCCTCTCCGGTCGCCGCAAACACGCCGATGCACCTCACGCCGGCAGTTGTCCTGTCGATGATCGCTCTAGGCGCACTGGGGACCGGGCTCGCATTCATCTGGAACACCAACGTCGTTCAGGGGTGGGGGCCGACTGCGGCGTCCACCGTCACTTATCTCAGTCCAGTGGTGGGCGTCGCTCTCGGCGCAATAGTCTTGGACGAAAGCGTTGGCTGGAATCAGCCGGTTGGTGCGCTGGCGGTGATCGCGGGAATCCTGGTGACCCGACGTGCAACCCGCTCTGTCACACCGGCGGTGTCAGTAACCATTCCGTCTTCTGTTCGCCGTCCCAGCGCCTGATCCCGCCGCTGCGCCCTTGAATCACGTCGGTGCCCAGCAGGGCGATGGCTTCACCCAGACGTGCAGGTTCGACGCGTCGGGCGAGCGTCACATGAGGCGTCCACGCGCCGGGCTCGACGTGGGCGGGAAGTGCCGTCGAGCCAACTGTTGACTCGGCTATTTCTCGGTGCAGGTGAAGGAGTGCACGCGAAGGAACAACCGAGCGCGCCAAGACCATCTGCTTGCCGCCGAACACGACGTAGCCACCCAGCCGGACCTCGAAGTCCGGGGCCGAGAAGCGCCGCACCAACAGTTCGTCGATCTCCGCGGGGATCTCACGGGCGACGAACAGCGTGATGTGCGGACGGTTGGACGGGCTGTGATGAGAGGCCTGACTCGGTAGTCCGGCGTCGGCGAGTAGCTGCCATTGTGCTCGCACTGCCGACTCACTCACCGGATCGAGGAGCAATTCCACCGACTGGACCATGGTGAGCAATGATTGCCTGATGACAGGTGCGAGCGCAATCGGTACTCCGGCCATGCGGCTGGGGCTCATGCACGGCGACGGAATCGGCCACGAAATCGTCCCGGCGACACGGCAGATCGTGGATGCGGCGCTGTCATCGGTTCACGCTCCGCCCGTCGAGTGGGTCGAGCTTCCGCTCGGGAGTACGGCCATCGACACTCACGGCACGCCAATTCCCGACGAAACCATCGATGGGTTGGGGCAGCTGCAAGGCTGGATCCTCGGACCCCATGACAGCGCGTCGTATCCCGAGAGGTTTCGCGGACAACTCACCCCCGGCGGCGTCATCCGGAAAAAGTTCGAGTTGTTCGCGAACATCCGACCGGCAGCAGCATTCCCCGGCGTCAAGGCGATGGTCCCCGACATGGATCTGGTGATCGTCCGCGAGAACACCGAGGGGTTGTACGCGGATCGGAACATGGCAGTCGGCAGCGGCGAATTCATGCCGACGCCAGACATCGCCCTGGCCGTCGGTGTGTTCACCCGCGCTGCATGCGAACGGATCGCACGCACTGCCTTCGCGTTGGCGTCGCGTCGGCGCAATCACGTCACGATCGTCCACAAGGCCAACGTCCTGACACTGACCACCGGCCTCTTCCGCGACGCCTGCCGAACCGTCGCCGCGGAGTACCCCCACGTAGTCGTCGACGACGAGCACGTCGACGCGATGGCGGCGCACCTCGTTCGACGCGGCGGAGACTTCGACGTCGTGGTGACCGAAAACATGTTCGGCGACATTTTGTCGGATCTGGCGGGCGAGCTGTCCGGTTCACTCGGAACCGCGCCGTCGATCAACGCTTCCGAGACGCAGGTCATGGCTCAGGCTGCGCACGGTGCAGCACCCGACATCGCCGGGAAGAACCGGGCGAACCCGACGGCACTGTTCCTCTCGAGTGCGATGATGCTCGACTGGCTCGGTGATGCGCGGGGAGATCGGTTGTTGTCTGCGGCGGCACGCCGCATTTCAGACGCGGTTCGCACGACCATCGCGTCGGGTATCGCGACCGCGGACCTCGGCGGTTTGGCATCGACCAGCGAATTTTCCGAAGTCGTGTACGCGCACACTCTGCGTCGCTGATTCTTGTACGACAGGCCGGAATCTTGCGAAGTCGGCGACGGTGGAACTCCTGCCGTAACCTACCGTTCGACTGAATTTCGGATGGACGTTGCAAGTGCGGCGATCGACGAGTGGAGAGCAGAGTCGTGGTCGATGAAAACGCACGGGCACCAAGGCCACGTGGCGTGGGTTATGGCTCGAGCAGTGGCGGGCGTATCCGCACCAACGTGGTGCGAGTCCTGTTGGTGGGCTTGATCGTCGCACTGTGCGGCGGATGTGTCACCAACAACGAGGGTCTCGTTCCGGAAGGGCCGCCACTTGATGTCCAGAAGGTGCCCGAGATCGCCGCTCTTCTGCCGTCCAAGGTCACGGATTCGGGCAAGCTGCAGGTCGGCGTCAACATTCCGTACGCGCCAAACGAATTCAAGGACGCGGACGGCAACATCGTCGGTTTCGACGTCGACCTGATGAATGCCGTTGCCGCCGTGCTCGGTGTCGAAGCTGTCTTCAACCAAGCCGACTTCGACAAGATCATCCCCGCTATCCAGTCGGGAAGCTACGACCTCGGCATGTCTTCGTTCACCGACTCCAAGGAACGCGAGAAGACGGTCGACTTCGTCACGTACTACAGCGCAGGTATCCAGTGGGCGCAACGGCCGGACAAGCCAGTCGATCCGAACAACGCATGCGGGCTTCGGGTGGCGGTGCAGACCACGACCACCGAGGACATCGACGAGGTGCCTGCCAAGAGCGAGGCATGCGTGGCCGAGGGCAAGCCCCCGATCGACAAGATCAAGTACGACAGCCAGGACGACGCGGCCAACGCGCTCATCCTCGGTCGAGTCGACGCGCTGTCCGCTGATTCGCCAGTGACCGGCTATGCGATCAAACGGAGCAAGGGCCGGATGGAAGCTGCGGGAGAACCCTTTGATTCGGCGCCGTACGGCTGGCCGATCGTGAAGGGTTCCGCCCTTGGGCCCGCTCTGCAGCAGGCAATGCAGTACCTGATCGACAACGGCGTCTATCAACAGATCGCGCAGACCTGGAGTGTCGAGGCCGGCGTCATCGAAGTATCCAAGATCAACGGCGCGGAAAGCTGATGAACATGACAACAACTGAGACCGGCGATCCGGTGCCGATCAAGGCGATTCCACTACGCAGACCTGGTCGTTGGATTGCCGCGGTCGTCGTCGTGGTCCTCTTCGGACTGTTCGTTTACGGCGCGGCGACCAACGAAGCCTTTGCATGGGGGACTTACGGTCAGTATCTGTTCGACAAACGGATCTCCGCTGGTGCGTGGACAACGATCCAGCTGACGGTGCTGGCAATGGTGATCGCGATCGTCCTCGGTGTGATTTTGGCAGTCATGCGACTTTCTCCCAACCCGGTGCTTCGCGCCGCGGCCTGGGGCTATCTGTGGATCTTTCGAGGAACCCCTGTCTACGTGCAGTTGGTCTTCTGGGGCCTGTTCCCGTCGATCTACAAGAGCATCGATCTCGGTATTCCCTTCGTACATCAGTTTGCGCACATCAATCTCCAGGACTTGCAGGCAGCGTTTCTGTTTGCGGTGATCGGTTTGGCACTGAACGAGGCTGCATACATGGCCGAGATCGTCCGTGCCGGCGTGAGTTCGGTCAACGAGGGCCAGACCGAAGCATCTGTTGCATTGGGTATGACGTGGAGTCAGACGATGCGCCGAACCGTTCTACCGCAGGCGATGCGCGTCATCATTCCGCCGACCGGTAACGAAGTCATCAGCATGCTCAAGACCACCTCGCTCGTGACGGCGGTCCCTTACAGCTTCGAGTTGTACGGTCGAGCGCGCGATATCTCGGGCGCCAACTTCGAACCGATTCCCCTGTTGATGGTGGCGGCAACGTGGTACCTCGCGATCACGAGTCTGCTCATGATCGGGCAGTACTACGTCGAGCGTCACTATTCGAAGGGCGCAACCCGAGCACTGACCACACGCCAGCTTCAGGCACTGGCCGACGCGCAAGGAAAAGCTACGGTAGTGGAAACGCTTCCGGATACCCCCGGAGGAGAACGCAAATGACACCCATGGTGAAAGCAGACCGAGTTTGTAAGAACTTCGGCGCACTGGAGGTCCTGAAAGGGATTTCGCTCGAAATCGACCCTGGCCAGGTCCTCTGCCTGGTCGGTCCGTCCGGGTCGGGCAAGTCGACGTTCTTGCGCTGTATCAATCACCTCGAGCAGGTCAACGCCGGCCGACTGTACGTCGACGGCGACCTGGTGGGCTACTCGGAGAAGAACGGCAAACTGTACGAACTCCACCCGCGAGCAGCGGCCAAACAACGCCGCGACATCGGGATGGTGTTTCAGCACTTCAACCTGTTCCCGCACCGCACCGCTCTCGAGAACATCATCGAAGCGCCGACGCAGGTGAAGCGCGTCAGTAAGAAGAAGGCTGTCGAACGAGCGAAGGACCTCCTCGATCAGGTCGGGTTGAGCGCCAAAGCCAACGCCTACCCGGCCCAGTTGTCGGGTGGGCAGCAGCAAAGAGTTGCCATCGCCCGCGCTCTCGCGATGGACCCGAAGCTCATGCTGTTCGACGAGCCGACGTCCGCGCTCGACCCCGAACTCGTCGGTGAAGTTCTCACTGTGATGAAGCAATTGGCCAAAGAAGGCATGACGATGGTGGTCGTCACCCACGAGATGGGTTTCGCCCGCGAGGTCGCAGATCAGTTGGTGTTCATGGACGGGGGAGTTGTGGTCGAGGCAGGCGAGCCCCGGGAACTCCTGGCCAATCCGCAGCACGATCGGACCAAGGCGTTCCTGTCGAAGCTGCTGTAGCCGTCAGGGTTTGACGGCGCTGAAAATTGCAGTGCCCGGAAAGAGTTGGCCGCGCAGGGGACTCCACTGTCCCCATTCGCGATCCAACCACTCCGGCCATTCGGGCTCGATGATGTCGCGCACCTGAAGTCCGGCCGCGACGATCTCACGAACCCGGTCGCCGATGGTGCGGTGATGCTCGACGTAGGTGGGGACTCCGTTGTCATCGACCTCGACATACGGGGTGCGGTCGAAGTAGGGGAGGGTCGCGGTCAAGCCCTTCGGCCCGGGATCGTCGGGGAAGATCCATCGGATCGGATGGTTGACGGCAAAGACCCACGATCCGCCGGGACGCAGAACCCGGGCGACTTCGTTCATCACTCGCTGCGAATCGGCAACGAACGGGACGGCGCCGAACGCAGAACAGACGATGTCGAAACTCTCGTCGGCAAATGGCAGGAGTTCCGCACTTGCCTGAATCAACGGGACTGCCGGTCCGCCGGCATTCATCGCGTCCTGCCCGCGGGCGAGCATCCCCATCGAGATGTCGAGACCGACGGCCCGAGCACCGTGTCCGGCGAGCCATCGGGCACACGGCGCCGAGCCGCAACCCACTTCCAATATGTCTTTGTCGACTATGTCGCCGAGTAAGTGGTGATCGCCCTCGTGCAGCCCTTCGGGGCACCAGACGAATTCACCTTCCGCGCTGTTCACGCCCAGAAACTCGCCGTGGGTTCGGTGGTAATCGTCGGCGTCGGCGTCCCACCACGCACGGCTGGCACGGTCGCTGGCACTGGAATCGACACGGACCCGGCCGACACCGCTGGTGCCGAGAATGGAATTGGCGGCGGCATGGCGCTCGTCAGACATGAACAACACAGTAGAACGGGCGATGCGGGCGCAGGGTACCCGGGTTTGCCCGGCAAGATAGCCGACGCGTAGTCTTACTCACGCGAGTGTCTGTCATCCGACCGATTGTCTATACGGGATCTTTACCAAGGTCTCGGAATCAGTTGGACCGAGGGAGCTCGCGGTGCGCTTCCGTGGTGTGGAATGTGATCCGGTATTCGGTTGTTCGTTATTGATGCAGCTGGGTACTTCGATCTAGTACTTCACAAAAGTACTTCCAACATTTGTACGCCACAGTTGCGCATCTCGTCCGACAAAATCCATCAACCGACCACAACTCGTCCGGAGCAATTCAACATATGCCCTCCACAACCGTCACCTCGCCGCAGGTTGCCATTAACGACATTGGCTCCGCCGAGGACTTCCTCGCCGCCATCGATGCCACGATCAAGTACTTCAACGATGGTGACATCGTCGAAGGAACCATCGTCAAGGTCGACCGCGACGAGGTTCTGCTCGACATCGGTTACAAGACCGAAGGTGTCATCCCTTCTCGTGAGCTCTCCATCAAGCACGACGTCGACCCCAACGAGGTCGTCTCCGTGGGAGATGCGGTCGAGGCTCTCGTCCTCACCAAGGAGGACAAAGAAGGTCGACTGATCCTGTCGAAGAAGCGCGCTCAGTACGAGCGTGCCTGGGGCACCATCGAGGAGCTCAAGGAGAAGGACGAGGCCGTCAAGGGCACCGTCATCGAGGTCGTCAAGGGCGGCCTCATCCTTGACATCGGTCTTCGTGGCTTCCTCCCCGCTTCGCTCGTCGAAATGCGGCGCGTCCGCGACCTCCAGCCGTACGTCGGCAAGGAGATCGAGGCCAAGATCATCGAGCTCGACAAGAACCGCAACAACGTGGTCCTGTCGCGCCGCGCATGGCTCGAGCAGACTCAGTCCGAGGTTCGCAGCGAATTCCTGCACCAGCTCCAGAAGGGCCAGGTCCGCAAGGGCGTCGTGTCCTCCATCGTCAACTTCGGTGCATTCGTGGACCTGGGCGGCGTAGACGGTCTGGTTCACGTTTCCGAGCTGTCTTGGAAGCACATCGATCACCCGTCCGAGGTTGTCGAGGTCGGCACCGAGGTCACCGTCGAGGTTCTCGACGTCGACCTGGACCGCGAGCGCGTCTCCCTGTCGCTCAAGGCAACGCAGGAAGATCCGTGGCGTCAGTTCGCCCGCACGCACGCCATCGGCCAGATCGTGCCCGGCAAGGTCACGAAGCTGGTTCCGTTCGGTGCATTCGTGCGCGTCGAAGAGGGAATCGAAGGCCTCGTTCACATCTCGGAGCTCGCTGAGCGCCACGTCGAGGTTCCGGACCAGGTTGTCGGCGTCGGCGACGATGCACTCGTCAAGGTCATCGACATCGACCTCGAGCGTCGTCGTATCTCGCTGTCGCTGAAGCAGGCCAACGAGGATTACAACGCCGAGTTCGATCCGTCCAAGTACGGCATGGCCGACTCGTACGACGAGCAGGGCAACTACATCTTCCCCGAGGGCTTCGATCCCGAGACCAACGAATGGCTCGAGGGCTTCGACAAGCAGCGCGAAGAGTGGGAGAACCGCTACGCCGAGGCTGAGCGTCGTCACAAGATGCACACCACTCAGATGGAGAAGACCGCTGCAGACGAGGCCGCTGAGGCTGCCACCGCTGCTGCCGGCTACTCCTCGGAGACGGCTGCTGCAGACGATGCTGAGGCTCCGGCTGCTGCCGGCTCCGCTCCGGCAGAGTCCGCTGGCGGATCGCTTGCCAGCGATGCGCAGCTCGCCGCACTTCGCGAGAAGCTGTCGGGCAACGCATAAGGATTACCGCTTGATCTGATCAAGCGAGATCTTTGAAGAACCCCGCCCCTGCACTTGCAGGGGCGGGGTTCTTTTCTCGGTCAGGTACCACTGGCGCGCGAAGAACTCAGTGAGTGAACACAGAAATGACCGGCACCGTAGGGTTGCCGGTCATTTTGTGCTTCGTGAAAAAACTCAGTTTGCGGGAGCAGGCACCCAGTAGGTGGCGGTCGCTTCGGCTGTGCGCTTACGCATCGATGCGAAGCTGTGTCGGCCTTGGCTCACGAGCATCGTGAACCACGTACGACGGTGCTCTGCCAGGGCAAAAGCAACTTCGGGAAACTCTATGCAGTGCACGCCGTTCGGCATTCCGAGGCGGTGCTGACCGTGATGGTCGCGATCTGCTCGCATGGCGTCCACTTTCTCGAGAAGGTGCAGGTACAGGTGCGTTCGCTAGAACATAACCGCACGGTCACCGAAATTGTGGTATTTGAGCCTCGAACGCCTCGGCGTGTTCGATCGGTAGGCGTGTCTCAATCTCTCGGGCGCGGAGATGAGAGACTGTCGAGTGTGTTGAGAGTAGGCCTCACTGGAGGCATCGGAGCCGGTAAGTCGACAGTGTCGAAAATCCTCAGCGAACTGGGAGCCGTCATCGTCGACGCCGACCTGATCGCCCGAGAAGTGGTCGAGCCCGGTACTCCTGGCCTGGCCGCTCTGGTCGATGCATTCGGCGACGGGATTCTGTCGGAGGACGGCAGCCTCAACCGCCCCGCGCTGGCCTCGTTGGCGTTTGCCGACGACACGTCACGCGGAACTCTCAATGGCATCCTCCATCCACTGATCGGTGCGCGGACGATGGAGCAGATCTCGTCTGCGCCGTCGGATGCAGTGCTCGTTCAAGACATTCCGCTGTTGGTCGAGGGTTCGATGGCGCCGGCGTTCAACCTGGTCGTCATCGTCTACGTCGACGAGGAGGAACGAGTTCGACGCTTGGTGGGCTCACGCGGTATGCCGGAATCCGACGCTCGTGCGCGCATCGCAGCGCAGGCACATGACGATCAGCGTCGTGCGGTTGCCGACGTGTGGCTCGACAACAGCGGAGAGCCGGGTTCACTCGACGACGTGGTCCGCGACCTGTGGGCGAATCGACTTGTACCTTTCGAGAAGAACCTCCGCGAGCGCACGGTAGTACGTGCACTGCCGGAGCTGGCTCCAGCTGACCCGTCGTGGCCGGCACAGGCCGAACGGATCATCGGCCGGTTGTCGCTGGCGTCCGGCGACCGCGCGCGCCGTATCGATCACATCGGATCGACCGCGGTGCCTGGTCTCGATGCCAAGGACGTGATCGACATTCAGATCACTGTCGAGCACCTCGGCGTTGCCGACGACCTCGCGGAAGATCTGGCCGCTGCCGGGTTCCCCCGGATCGAGCACATCGTCGCCGACGACCCGAAACCGTCGTACCTCGGTGGTGAAACCGATCCGGCGGTGTGGGCAAAGCGGATTCACGGCAGTGCCGATCCAGGGCGCCGCGCGAATATTCACATTCGGGTGGACGGTTGGCCCGGTCAGCAGTTCGCGATCCTCTTCCGCGACTGGCTTCGCGCCGATGCGTCGGCGCGTGCCGAGTATTCAGAACTCAAGGTCAAGGCAGCCGAGAGTGCCGCAGGCATCGACGACTACGCCGCTGCGATCGACGCCTACCTGGGAGTCAAGACGCCGTGGTTCGACGCCGCTTTCCACCGGGCGTGGGAGTGGGCCGAGAAATCAGGCTGGTCCCTCTAACCGCTCAGCGCCACGTGACCGGCATGCCCACCGAGGTGAGCCAGGCGACGAGATCGTGACCGTGGGCGGCGATGCCGTCGATAGCGCGGGCGGCGTTCAGCATCGCGCGCTCTGACGTCTTCGGGTCGAGAATCCCGGCGGTGTTCGCCTCGAGCAATTCGTCGACGTCGAGCAATTCGATGCTGCGTCCGGTCTGCACGATCAGGTCGAGGTAGTGGTCCTCGGAGGTCCAGACATGCTCACCGCGGGTGAAGTCGCCGATGTCGACATAGAAATCCCAGTCTCGGACATGTTCCGGGGTGAAGTGCAGGATCGACGCCCGAATTCCGAGTTCGGGAATGATCCAGGACTCCAGGTAGTGAAACCGGGGATGGTCGGCGTGGCGCGCCATGTACAGCCCCCACGGTTCTTCGCGGTAGTGCTCGACCGGGCGAACGAAACCCTTGGGATCGACGTTGGTGCGAGCTGCGATGTCGAAGGTTTCGACCTTCGGCCGGTGAATGTGGGGACGTTCCTCGCTCATGGTCGAAGAACCTACCGCCGAAGTGCATTTTCGGCTGAACGCGGACGAGCAGACATTGTGTCGGTGGGTGCGCCTACCCTGGTTTCATGGCGTTTGCTTCCGAACATCCCGTGGTCGCGCATTCCGAGTTTCGGCCGGTTGGTGACATCGAGCGCTCAGACGCGCGCTTCGAGGTCGTCAGCCCGTACGAACCGGCAGGCGATCAGCCGGCAGCTATCGCCGAGCTTGAAAAACGGATCAATGAGGGAGAGAAGGACGTTGTCCTCCTCGGTGCGACCGGTACCGGTAAGTCCGCGACAACAGCGTGGTTGATCGAAAAGCTGCAGCGCCCGGCTTTGGTGATGGCTCCGAACAAGACCTTGGCGGCTCAGCTCGCGAACGAGCTTCGGGAAATGCTTCCCAACAACGCGGTCGAGTACTTCGTCTCGTACTACGACTACTACCAACCCGAGGCGTACATCGCCCAGACGGACACTTACATCGAGAAGGATTCGTCGGTCAATGACGACGTCGAGCGGCTTCGCCACTCGGCAACGTCCAGCCTTCTGTCACGACGGGATGTGGTCGTGGTGGCCTCGGTGTCGTGCATCTACGGCCTCGGTACACCGCAGTCGTATCTCGATCGCTCGATTCAGCTCGACGTCGGTGTCGAGGTACCGCGCGACGCGTTCCTCCGTCTGCTCGTCGACGTTCAGTACAACCGCAACGACATGGCGTTCACGCGAGGTTCGTTCCGGGTGCGCGGCGACACGGTCGAGATCATTCCTTCCTACGAAGAGCTGGCGGTCCGCATCGAATTCTTCGGTGACGAGATCGAGGCGCTGTACTACCTACATCCACTGACCGGGGACATCGTTCGCCAGGTCGACACGGTTCGCATCTTCCCGGCGACGCACTACGTCGCCGGTCCTGAACGCATGGAGCGTGCGGCCAAGGACATCGAGGCGGAACTGGAAGAGCGGCTCGCGGAACTCGAGGGCAAGGGCAAGCTTCTCGAAGCTCAGCGTCTGCGCATGCGAACGCAGTACGACCTAGAGATGATCAAGCAGGTCGGATTCTGCTCCGGCATCGAGAACTACTCGCGCCACATCGACGGCCGTGGCCCTGGAACTGCCCCCGCAACTTTGATCGACTATTTCCCCGAAGATTTCCTGCTGGTCATCGACGAGTCACATGTGACCGTTCCGCAGATCGGCGCCATGTACGAGGGCGATATGTCGCGCAAGCGCAACCTGGTCGAATTCGGATTCCGGCTACCGTCGGCAACCGATAACCGCCCTCTGACTTGGGAAGAATTCAGTAAGCGGATCGGTCAGACCGTCTACCTGTCGGCGACACCCGGTAAGTACGAGTTGGGTCAGTCCGGCGGTGAGTTCGTCGAGCAGGTGATTCGCCCGACCGGATTGATCGATCCCGAGGTCATCGTCAAACCCACCAAGGGGCAGATCGACGATCTCGTTCACGAGATCCGTGAGCGTGCCGAACGTGACGAGCGTGTGCTGGTCACGACATTGACCAAGAAGATGTCGGAAGACCTGACCGACTACCTTCTCGAACTCGGAATTCGCGTCCGGTATCTGCACTCGGATATCGATACACTCCGGCGAGTCGAGCTGCTCCGGCAGCTCCGCCTGGGTGAGTACGACGTGTTGGTCGGCATCAACCTCCTGCGTGAGGGACTCGACCTCCCCGAGGTGTCGCTGGTCGCGATCCTCGATGCCGACAAGGAAGGCTTCCTCCGTAGCTCCACCAGCCTCATTCAGACGATCGGTCGAGCGGCTCGAAATGTGTCCGGTCAAGTGCACATGTATGCGGACAAGATCACCGCATCCATGGCGCAGGCCATCGAGGAAACCGAGCGGCGGCGCGAGAAGCAGGTCGCCTACAACGAGAAGATTGGCGTCGACCCACAACCTCTACGCAAGAAGATCGCGGACATTCTCGATCAGGTGTACGAGGAGGCAGAGGACACTGCGGCGTCCGTGGACGTCGGTGGTTCGGGTCGCAATGCGACGCGTGGTCGGCGTGCGCAGGGTGAGGCCGGTCGTGCGGTCAGTGCCGGTGTGTACGAGGGGCGCGACACCAAATCGATGCCTCGGGCCGAATTGGCAGATCTGGTCAAGGAACTCACCGATCAGATGATGAACGCTGCACGCGACCTTCAGTTCGAGTTGGCTGGGCGATTGCGAGACGAAATCTCGGATTTGAAGAAGGAGCTCCGAGGGATGGACGCCGCGGGTCTCAAGTAGGTCGCCTCGCGTGGGTTCGTGCTCTCGACCGCTACGGTTTCAGGTATGGATGCACAGACTGCAGGCAAGACCGCGCGGACGCTCGAACTTCTCCACTCGTTGGCGTACTTCGTCCCGGAGACGGAGAAGGAGCTTGTCGGCGTCGGGTTGGAGCCCGGCCGAATGGTGTACTTCGCGGGGCGATCAGCACCGCTCGGCGCTCCACCCGCGACTGTCGTCACGGCCACCTTCTTCAACTTCAATCCCGAACTGATCGCCAGCGTCATCCCACGTGCCTGGGAATTGGCAAGGCCCACAGAGGTTGTCGCCGCGCGGTATCGGGCAATCGACGCGGCGTACGTCCGCCTGTTCGGTGCGGACGTGACAGGATCGGCAGACATGGCCGAGGCCGCCGAACTCGTGTCGATCGCGGCTCAGAACATCCCCGGAGTGGACGGCCGCCCCCTGTATGCGGGTTGGGCGTCGCTCGACTGGCCGACCGAACCGCACCTGCGTTTCTGGCACGCGCTTACACTGCTGCGTGAGTATCGCGGCGACGGCCACATTGCGGCTCTTCAGACCGCGGGATTGAACGGCCTGGACGCGTTGATCACGCACACCGCGACGGGAATCGGGTTTCAGCGTAAGTTCGCGCAGACTCGCCGCGGATGGTCGCAGGAACAGTGGGACGAGGCCGTCGAGAGTTTGAAGGACCGCGAACTGCTGGATCGTTCGTCCGGTGCACTGACCGAGGACGGGCAGGAACTGCGTGACGTCGTCGAAGACCTGACTGACGACCTCGCTTTGGCTCCGTGGGATGCGCTGGGTGAGGAGGGTGCCAAGCGGTTGCTGGAATTGGCGACGCCGTGGCGTACCGCCCTGGTCGAGCAGGAAGTTTTTCCGGCGGCGCTGTTCGGGCCCCGCTTCGGCAAACTTCGCTGAGTGGTCACCGCCGGACAAATGTGTCTGTGACGAAGAATCACATTCACTGTGGGCTTGTGGCGTGTACTGCAAATAACACTATCCGCGGCACAATCCCGCTAATGTCAGCGCAGCGGTTGTCGAGCGGGCGCAACAGCGTTGCGCTCGGTGCCGGCCGTACCGTCCGTCCCGTAACCATGGAGGAATGAATGAGTGCCTACCGGACCGTTGTCGTAGGAACCGATGGCTCCGAGTCGTCACTGAAGGCAGTCGACAGAGCTGCCGCCATTGCCAGTGGCTCGGACGCTCAGCTCGTCATCGCATGTGCGTACTACCCGGCTGATCCCAAGGACGTGAGCGCTGCCGCTGATGCGTTGGGTAACGAGGCCTACCAGGTCACCGGTTCCGCTCCGACCTACGAGATCCTTCGCACCGCTCGTGAGCGCGCACATGCCCAGGGTGCCAAGGATGTTGTCGAGCGCGCTATCGTCGGCGCTCCCGTCGAATCGCTTCTCGCTTTGCTCGACGAGGTCAAGGGCGACTTGCTGGTCGTCGGAAATCGCGGATTGAACACACTGACCGGGCGTCTGCTCGGATCGGTGCCTTCCGATGCGGCGCGCAAGGCGACATCCGATGTCCTGATCGTGCACACCGTTCGCTGACCTACCGGCAGTAGTCGGCCTCGGCCGCATCGACGAACACTTCAGCCAGCTGATCGGCGCTGGGGGGCGTTGTCGATGCGGCCGAGTCGTTTCCGGTGGTGACCATCGGTTCGCTCGCGCCGTTCAGCGATACCGTCCGCAGATTCGCGATGATCATCGCTCGATCCGTGCCGGCCGCGAGCTGCTGGCAGACACCGTCACCGAGCGCCTGCAACATGTCGTCGGAAAAGGCTGGCTTGACCCCGGTAGATGCAAGCGCCGCCCGCAGCCGTTCTGCATCGTCTACCGGTTTTTCGGTCGGTGCGGCGGCAACGGCAGCGATGTCGTCGCTGCCTGCAGCAGCCGTTGAACTCGAATCATCCTCTGAACAACCGGCTGTCACCGCCGCAAGCATCCCGACACCGATCACCACGCGAGCGATCTTGCGGAAGGGTGCGGCGGAACTTGCGGGCAGGCCAAGCACGAGGGGTCATTCCTTCAGTCGTCGACACAAATTGGGGTGACACCACGATTCGTGGTGTCACGCACGAACCTACTCCGTGAGGCTCACGAATCGAAGGCCAACTCTGCTGCCGCGACGCCGTCGAGAACCGCGGGGAGCGACTCGACGTGAATGATGCCGAGCCTCTGGGTAGCGCGGGTCAACGCGACGTAGAGGTCGTTCATTCCGCGTGGTGACTCGTCGAGAATGTCGGCAGGTTCGACGATCAACACGGTGTCGAACTCGAGTCCCTTGACGTCCTTGACCGACAGGACACTTACAGTCTCACTCGCAATGCCCGCCAGAACGGCAACGACCTCGGAACCGGCGATCACTGCGGTGATACCGGGATGCGACTCGGACTCGATGCAACGGCGCACGGTCGATTCCAATTCTTCGGCCGTGGTCTTGAGTGCCCACGGCGCGAATCCGCTGTCGCGTACCGACCGGGGCACGGATTGCTCCGGGTCGATCTCTTCGAGCACACGGTGCGCGACATCCATGATCTCCGAGGGAGTTCGGTAGTTGACGGTCAGTTCGGTGAGCTTCCAGCGCTTGGCGACGTAAGGCTCGAGAATCTTCTGCCAGGACGAGGTTCCCGCGGGATCACCAGTCTGAGCTGTATCGCCGACCAACGTCATCCAGCGATTCGGTATGCGCCGCATCAGCATTCGCCACGCCATTTCGGAGAGCTCTTGGGCTTCGTCGACGATCACGTGACCGTAGGTCCAGGTTCGGTCGCCGGCAGCGCGTTCTGCCGTGGTCTGGCGCTGGCCCTGATCGTGGCGCTGGGCGAGTTGGCTGGCGTCGATCAAGTCGTACGCCATCAAGATCTCGGGATCCATCTCGTCTTCGAGATCCTGTGGTGCAGAGCCGGTGAGGATGTCGAGGGCGCCCTGGGCGTCGGCGATCTGCGCGCGCCATTCACGTTGTGCGCGTTCGCGTTCGGCGGCATCGTCGACTCCGAGGATCTCGGCCAGTTCATCGAGGAGGGGAGCGTCTGCCGCACTGAAACCCGGTCCGACGCTCTGCAGAAGCTCGTCGCGTTGGGCGTCGTCGAGTTGCGGCGCTGCCTTGGCCAACCTCGCCGGAGAGGTCCACAGTTCCGCGAGGATTTGCTGGGGCGACAATTCAGGCCACAGCTTTCCGATGGCGGACATGATGTCCGCGTCCTCACGCATCTCGTCGCGAATGTCGGCGATGTCGTCCCGACTGAGGAGTGAGCCGCCGTCCACGAGGTTGCCGCCGATGAGTTCGGCCATCTGCAGTGCCAACGCCTCGATGACTGCTGCCACGAAGATCGGGCGCGCCAGGTTGTGTGGGCGACGCGACGACCGAGCACGTCCGCGAGCCTTCGTGACAGTCTTGCGATCCAGCTTCAAGTCGTACGTGTCGAATCGAAGGGTGATCGGCTTCGACGGGACTTCCTGCCGATCCCGGACGGCGTTCTTGAGTACGTCGAGGATCGCGAGGGAACCCTTGATCTCACCGGCGGCGAGGGAATCCGTACGAGTCGCACGCACTCCGGGGTACAGGTCCCCGATCGTCGAGAGCAGAACTCCGGTCTCACCGAGTGAAGGAAGGACCTGGCTGATGTAGTCGAGGAACGTCGCGTTCGGCCCGATGATGAGAACACCGGCCTTGGCCAGTTGCTGGCGGTAGGTGTAGAGCAGGAACGCGGCACGGTGAAGTGCTACCGCGGTTTTGCCGGTACCCGGACCGCCCTGGACCACCAGAACGCTTTTGTGCTCGGAGCGGATGATGGCATCCTGCTCACTCTGAATGGTCTCGACGATGTCGTTCATCTGACCCGTACGCGCTGCGTTCAGAGCGTCCAGGAGTGCGCTCTCACCGGCGACGCCGCCGGCTTCGGTCACCACGCCGGCGGCTCGGGCAGCGTCGAGGTCCAGGTATTCGTCGTTGATTCCGGTGACTGTTCGGCTCCGACTGCGGATATGGCGTCGTCGCTTGACGCCCTCAGGTGCCGCGGGCGTCGCCAGATAGAACGGTCGTGCCATCGGAGCTCGCCAGTCGAGCAGTAGCGTTTCGTAGTCGTTGTCGGTGTCCAGAATGCCGAGTCGGCCGACGTAGCGTCGCTCGTCGTCGAAGTCGATGCGTCCGAAACACATTCCGTTCTCGGCTGCGTCGTACTTGGCGAGATCCTCGGTGTACATGGCATTGAAGGATTCGCGTTCACTGCGTGCTTGCGGGGTTCCGCCGGTCTCGAGGAGGACCGTGCTCAAGCGAGTTTGGGCATACTTTCGAAGATCGTCGAGACGGGAGTACAACATCGTCACGTACTGCTGCTCGAGCTCTTGCTCGTTCAGTGACGGGTCCGCGTCGGGCAAAGGATCTCCTAGGCTTGATGAGAAATTCACGCGCTGCAAAAGCGCCAAGACAGTCTAGTTCCCCCAGATGAACTGCCGCATAGATACAGGTCAGGCCACCCGAAGGTGGCCTGACCGTGTTTTTCGGTGCACTCAGTGCGTCAATTCGTCCTTCTTGGCGCGAGCCTTTTCGAGCGCCTTCTCGGCGCGCTTTCGGGCACGCTTACCCAGCACCTCGGTCTGCTCCGACGCCGTTTCGGCCCACTCGTTGCTCTTTTCGAGCGCGAGTTCGGCGAACTCAGAGCTGCGCTTGCTCGCCAGCTCTGCCAGTTCGGCGCTGCGCTCGCGTGCGGTCTCGGCCAGTTCGGAGCCGCGTTTCTGCGCGACTTCGAGGATGTCCGGGCCGCGTTCTTTGGCGACCTCTCCGAATTCCGCGGCACGCTTGCTCGCGATCTCCGCGAACTCGGAGCTGCGCTCCTTGGCAAGTTCGAGCCAATCCGTGCCGTGCGCCTTCGCGGTTTCGGCAAGTTCGGAACCGCGTTCGGAAGCCACCGACAGAGCGTGTTCGACGCGATCGCTCGTGTGATCGGTCTGCGATGCGACCAACGGAAGTGCCGCGGCGATAGACGCCTGAGCCTTCTTCGCGGCACGGCGACCACGCCAGCCGAGCGACGGCTTGCCCTCGGTGTCGACGGACGCGATCATCAGTCCGCCGAGCAGGCTGACGTTCTTGATGAAGTTGGTCCGCTGCATCGCTCGCAGTGACGGATCGGTTTCGTTCCAGAAGTCGTGACCGGCAAGCGTGGTCGGTACCAGGCTCCCCGCGAGGACCAACGACGCGAGACGCGGCGCCTTGCCGGTGGCCAGCAGGGCACCGCCGCCGATCTGGACGGCGGCGTTGATCTTGACGAGTGTTTCCGGATCAGCAGGCACCTTCTGCGTCACTGCTCCTGGCAGCGTCTCGACGGATTTGTCGATCAGCGGTGACGCTTTGGCTGCTCGCTGAGCGGGGTTGCGCAAAGCATCGATTCCCCCGGCGATGAAGATCGTGGAAAGCAGTGGACGAGCAATTCGACGTACCAGCATGTTTCAAGCCTCCCGATGTAGGTTCGTTTTCCACCCTAGCGATCTCACAAGGAATTGGTCCGATTCGGCGATCCCGCGCCGCTCGACCCGGTTGGCGGATTCCTGGTCGCCGAAGCGCGCTGTACTGCGTCGATGACTTCTCCACCGATCCGGACACATCGTTCTGAAGTATCCGTTACCGCGTATCCGCATACGGCGTGTTCGAAGGTGTCACACAATGCGCACCGATCAACCACCATGGTGCGGTGACCACGAAGGTATCGCTGAGCCGACGCCGTCCGTGGTCTTCGATTTGGGTACGGTGCCAGCTGCGACTCCAGGGGCGTGGGCCGCTCGAGTTGATGCGATCAACGCCGAAGCGTTGCGCTGTTTTGTCATCGATTGGAACGACGATCCCAACTTTGTCGTCCTGGACTGGCAGCATCTGGGCTACACCTTCGACGCGGAGGCGCATGCTGCCGCGAAAGAGTTGGCGGAGTGGCGTGTCCCGATCTATCCGAACGGCGACTACTACATATTCAGTCGTGACGACTTCACGGAAGGGACCTTCGGCCATCCGTGGGAACGCACGCTGTGTGTGTTCGGGGAACGGATGGTCGAAGGACTCGGCCGGACTCTGTCGACCTGGCTTCCGCGACTTCGCGTCGACGCTGAACAGGTCGACGGTGAACAGGTCGACGATGAACAGGTCGATAGTCAGGAAGTCGGCTAGCAGGGTCCAGTACGGAGCTAGCGGAACGTCACCAACCGCGCTCGCGCCATTCCGTCAAGTGCGGGCGCTCGGTACCCAGCGTCGTGTCCTTGCCGTGCCCGGGGTAGACGACAGTCGCGTCGTCGTACCTTCCGAACAGCTTGTTTTCCACGTCGTCGAGCAGGGAAGTGAACTTCTCGGGGTCGGCGGTCTTGCCTACGCCGCCGGGGAAGAGTGAGTCGCCGGTGAAGAGGTGAACCTGCCCGTTCGGTTCGGTCAGAGCCAACGCAATGGAACCGGGCGTGTGGCCGGACAGGTGAATGACGTCGAGGCTCAGATTGCCAACTGTCACCTTGTCACCGTCTTCGAGGAGTACGTCCGGGGTGACGGGAAGGACATCCGCGTCGAGAGGGTGAGCGGCGGTCGGCACCTTGGTGGCAGCGTGGACGTCCTGCAGAGCCAACCAGTGATCACCGTGTTGGTGGGTGGTGACGATGGAATCGAAAACAGGTGCTTCCTGTTCGATGAGCGCAATGATCTTCTCGGCCTCGTTGGCCGCATCGATCAGGAGAGATTTCCCGGTCGCGGAACAGACGACGAGGTAAGTGTTGTTGTCCATGGGGCCGACCGACATCTTCGTGATGACGGCACCGTCGACTGTGCGCCGCTGAGGGGCAGAATCGGGGGAGACCTGACCGGTGTAGGAGTCGTCGATCACGATGGGCTGATTCGTCATGAAACGCAGGCTACCTTCGAATAGGGGCAGGTAGAGCGATGGGCTCGCCTGGTGAGAAAAACGTGTCGGTGGCTCGGCTTACGATGACGATCGCTCGAGGACTCGCGTTTGCGAGGCCACTCGAGACTTCTCCGGGGGGACGGCCCCGGACGATTGACAATGAAGGGAATTGGTGTGGCGGATCGCCTGATCGTGCGGGGTGCGCGTGAGCACAATCTGCGAGGAGTCGATCTCGACCTCCCGCGAGACAGCCTGATCGTCTTCACCGGGTTGTCCGGCTCCGGCAAGTCCAGCCTCGCGTTCGACACGATCTTTGCCGAAGGTCAGCGTCGCTACGTCGAGTCACTCTCGGCATACGCGCGTCAGTTCCTCGGTCAGATGGACAAGCCCGATGTCGATTTCATCGAGGGTTTGTCGCCGGCGGTGTCCATCGACCAGAAGTCGACCAACCGCAACCCCCGTTCGACGGTGGGCACGATCACCGAGGTCTACGACTACCTCCGGCTCCTTTATGCCCGCGCAGGTTCGGCGCACTGCCCGGTGTGTGGTGAGAAGATCGCACGTCAGACGCCTCAGCAGATCGTCGACCAGGTGCTCGAGATGGAGGAGGGCATCAAGTTCCAGGTCCTCGCACCAGTGGTCCGTACTCGTAAGGGCGAGTTCGTCGATCTCTTCGATCAGCTCAACACCCAGGGCTACTCGCGCGTGCGCGTCGACGGAGTCGTCCATTCGCTGGCCGATCCGCCGAAGCTCAAGAAGCAGGAAAAGCACGACATCGAAGTAGTGGTCGACCGATTGCAGGTCAAGGCGAGCTCGAAGCAGCGCCTGACCGACTCGGTCGAGACCGCACTTCGATTGGCCGAAGGCATCGTGGTCCTCGATTTCGTCGACCGTGAAGAAAATGCACCTGATCGTGAGCGTCGTTTCTCCGAGAAGTTGGCCTGCCCGAATGGCCACGCACTCGCGATCGACGATCTCGAACCGCGCTCGTTCTCCTTCAACTCGCCCTACGGCGCCTGCCCGGAATGCACCGGCCTCGGTATCCGCAAGGAGGTCGACCCGGATCTGGTGGTTCCCGATCCTGACCTGAGTCTCGAAGACGGTGCAATCGCGCCGTGGTCGATGGGTCAGAGTTCCGAGTACTTCGGACGCCTGCTGTCCGGCCTCGGCGACATTCTCGGATTCGACATGAAGACGCCGTGGAACAAGTTGCCGGCGAAGGCCCGCAAAGCAATCCTCGAAGGCAGCGAAGAGCAGGTGCACGTCCGGTACAAGAATCGATACGGCCGTACCCGTTCTTACTACGCGGAGTTCGAAGGTGTGATGCCGTTCTTGCACCGCCGGCTCGAACAGACCGAATCCGATCAGATGAAGGAACGCTACGACGGGTACATGCGCGACACCCCGTGCCCGGCGTGTGGTGGTGCTCGCCTGCGCCCCGAAATCCTGTCGGTAACTATCGCGGCGGGAGACTTCGGCAGTAAGTCCATCGCCGAGGTCTGTGAACTGTCGATCTCCGATTGCGCGGATTTCCTGAACAGCCTCACTCTCGGCTCGCGTGAAGAGGCAATCGCGGGTCAGGTCCTCAAGGAAGTTCAGGCGCGCCTCGGCTTCCTGCTCGACGTCGGCCTGGAATACCTTTCCCTCTCGCGAGCCGCTGGCACGTTGTCCGGTGGCGAAGCCCAGCGAATTCGCTTGGCAACGCAGATCGGATCCGGACTCGTCGGTGTGTTGTACGTGCTCGACGAGCCGTCCATCGGGCTGCACCAGCGTGACAACCGGCGACTGATCGAAACCCTGACGCGCCTGCGCGACCTCGGCAACACGCTGATCGTCGTCGAACACGACGAAGACACGATCCGTACATCCGACTGGGTGGTCGACATCGGACCGTACGCCGGCGAGCACGGCGGCAAGGTCGTCCACAGCGGACCGTACGAAGAACTGCTGACGTGTGAAGAGTCTTTGACCGGGGCCTACCTGTCGGGTCGCAGCTTCATCGAGGTTCCGGCCATTCGTCGGCCGGTGGATCGCAAACGTCAGGTCACGGTGGTCGGAGCTCGCGAGCACAATCTCGACGGCATCGACGTGAGTTTCCCGCTGGGTGTTCTCACCGCTGTCACCGGTGTCTCCGGTTCGGGCAAGTCGACGTTGGTCAACGACATTCTCGCGACCGTCATGGCGAACAAGCTCAACGGTGCACGCCAGGTGCCTGGCCGTCACACACGAATCAACGGTCTCGATCAGCTGGACAAGCTCGTGCAGGTCGATCAGTCTCCGATCGGCCGGACTCCGCGATCGAATGCGGCGACGTACACCGGTGTGTTCGACAAGATCCGAACCCTGTTCGCGGCCACCACGGAAGCGAAAGTCCGCGGTTACCAGCCCGGCCGATTCTCGTTCAATGTCAAGGGCGGACGCTGCGAAGCGTGCTCCGGCGACGGAACCTTGAAGATCGAGATGAACTTCCTGCCGGACGTGTACGTGCCCTGCGAGGTATGCCACGGCGCTCGGTACAACCGCGAAACGCTCGAGGTCCACTACAAGGGCAAGTCGATCGCCGAGGTACTCGACATGCCCATCGAGGAAGCCGCCGAGTTCTTCCAGCCGGTCACCTCTATTCACCGGTACCTCAAGACGCTGGTCGACGTCGGACTGGGCTATGTCCGACTGGGTCAGCCGGCTCCGACCCTGTCCGGTGGTGAGGCGCAGCGCGTCAAGCTGGCCGCCGAGTTGCAGAAGCGGTCCACCGGTCGCACGGTGTACATCCTCGACGAGCCCACCACGGGTCTGCATTTCGAGGACATCCGAAAGCTCCTGATCGTGATCAACGGTCTGGTCGACAAGGGCAACAGCGTGATCGTGATCGAGCACAACCTCGACGTGATCAAGACGTCGGACTGGGTCGTCGACATGGGGCCCGAAGGTGGATCCGGCGGCGGAACCGTTGTGGCGCAAGGTACACCGGAGGACGTTGCCGCGGTCCCCGAGAGCTACACGGGCAAGTTCCTCAGTGAGGTTCTCACCGCACAGCACGCGCCCGTCAAGGCCAAGCCGATCACCAAGAAGCGTGCAACGAAGGCAGTTGCCGCAAAGAAGGCGGCGCCACGGAAGAAAGCTGCTTCCGTGAGCTAGTAGAAGGTGAGCAAGTAGCAGTCGGTCAGTGATGCCGGGTCGGAATCCGATCCGGCATCACTGCTTTGTCGATCAGGAAGCGGCGGCCCCGAGGATCACCTGGGCGACGTCTTCGGGGCGCGACCACATCGGCCAATGGCCGGTCGGGAGGTCGACGTACGTCACGGGGAGTTTCGCCAGTTCGGCGGCCATCGGATGACCTCCGTCGGCCATCTGGGCAATCACCGCGGACGGGAACGTGCTGCAAACGACGGTTGACGGCACCTGGTAGCGCTTTTCGTTCGTCAGGACAATCGGCTCACGCGCCGGCCCGGCCGGTTCGGGGACGGCGTTGGCGCGAAACGCCTCGAGAGCCTTCTCGTCGAGTCCTTCGAGGCTGCTGCCGTCTGCTTCAAGTTCTGCCCACGTCGGCAGCGGTATCTCGACGACGTCAGCCGCCAGATCCGGTCGCAGCGCCGCGCCGTCGGGCATGGGACCTGAATCGACGTAGACGATCCGCGCGACTCGATCCGGGATGCGATCGGTTACCGCGTATCCCACCGGGCCGGCGCCGCTGTGTACGACCAGGACCGTACGTTCGTCTGAATCCGATACAGCGTCGATGACTGCGCGGACGTGGGCGTCGAAGGTGATCGCTGATCGATCTGCATCGACGGCGTCGAGTCCGGGCAGCGTCAGGCTGGTCACACGGGTGGTGTCGGAGCGCTCGAGGTGGGGGAGTACTGCATCCCAAGCCCATGAACCGAGCCAGAATCCGGGAACAAGAACGATGTGAGTTTTCATGTACTTACAGTGCACCCGGGTTGGTGACAACAGAGTGTCACCAATTATGTCACCGTTTGGTATCGGAATCTGAGACACTGGTGAACGTGAATCGAGCTGCGAGATTGCATGCTCTCGTCGAGGAACTTCGGCGACAGGGCGATCGAGGGACTACGTGCTCCCGATTGTCCGAGGAATTCGGCGTCACCACCCGGACGATCAAGAGGGATATCGAGACGCTGATGATGTCGGGTGCGGCGATCGAAGCGCGCTCAGGTCCCGGAGGTGGATACCGACTCGTGGGTCGCGCCACGCTGCCGCCGGTGAATTTCACTGTTCCGCAGGCAGTTTCGATCGCGTTGGCTTTGACGGCGATGGGTGTTGCTCCGTTTGCGCCGGATGGGCGAGCAGCGCTGGCGAAACTGCTCGATGTGATGGACGAGGAGAGTCGTCGCAAGGTCGCCGAGCTCGGTGGCCGCGTGTGGATTCGCGGTGACGGCGGGGTTCTGACGGATTCGCGCGCGAACCGGCAGGCCGTCGAGCAGGGTCTCGAACAGAGTCGAGTCGTGTCGTTGCACTACGTGGATGGGGACGGTGCGGAGACGGTGCGGGCAGTTGAGCCGCACATTCTGGCGCAGGACCGTGGGCAGTGGTTTCTCATCGGCTGGTGTCGCCAGCGCGACGCGGTGCGGTGGTTTCGACTCGATCGAATGCGTCGGGCCACGCTCACGAACGATCACTTCACACCACGGGATTCGACCCTGTTCGGCCAACCGCCCGAAGACGCTCGGCCTGTAGCCCCACGAAGGTGACCTGTTCAGTCGATCATGTTGCGGGCTGCGGCAACGGAATCCGCGATCAGTTCGGTCAGGACTGCCATGTCGACGTCGCTCAGCCGTTTGACGTACAGGCAGCCCTTGCCGATCTTGTGCTTGCCGAGGCGCGCCAGTGTGTCGGTGTAGTCGTCGAAGTTCAGCGACAAATACAACGTGAGCGCGGTGGCCCTGGGGGAGAACCCGATCAGTGGGGTGTCACCTTCGTGGCCACTCGCATACCGGTAGTGCCGTGCCCCGAAACCGATGATGCTCGAGCCCCACATGACGGCAGGCTCGCCGGTCGCGGCCGACAGCAAGGAGATCAACTCCACGCTGTCGGCACGCTTGCGGTCGTCGACGCGTGAAATGAATGCGTCGACGTCCTCGGGCGTCGGTTGAGTTTTGTTGGCGGTTGCCAACTCAGTAGACCGGACCGGTGAACTTCTCGCCCGGTCCCTTTCCTGGCTCGTCCGGGTGCGAGGAGGCCTCACGGAATGCGCGCTGCAGGGCTTGAAGGCCTTCACGGATGGGTCCGGCGTGGGGGCCGAGGTATTCGACCGACGCAGTCACGAGTCCGGCAAGCGCCGTGATGACTCGACGAGCTTCGTCGAGGTCCAGATAGGGACTGGAAGACGGATCGGCGTCGGAGAGGCCGAGTTTTTCGGCAGCCGAACTCATCAGCATCACTGCGGCGCGGCTGATGACCTCGACCGCGGGAACTTCGGAGAGTTCGCGGACGTCGGGGTTCGCGCCGTCGGTGTTCTGATCTGCCTCGAAGTTCTCACTCATGGTTGTAAGGATTCCATCAGGCTGTGGTCGTGTTGAATCGGGCCTCTCCCGGCAGCACTGGGAGCGGGACCGATTTCTTTCATCTGTGGCGACCTGTTACTCTTGTTGCAACGACCGCCTCCGACTTGTTCGGGGGCAGCAAGTGGAGTCCGACTCCCACCTCTGCGCGGCAGGTAAAACTGCGGTTCAGTGGTTCCGGTCACCTGTTATCGGAGATCAATTCTTCGTCAGGTTCCTCGCTCAGTCGAGGAGATAGGTTTCGGCGTGAGCTGGATCTTATGTGATCGGTCGACATCGGGCCCCGCGGATGAGCAATCATCACAGCGGGGCTTTTTTGTTGGGGTGCGGGCGGTACGGGCTGCGTGCGGTCATGAAGACCGCACCGTTCAACCTAGGAGGCCCCATCAGCACTGAGACCCGCATCAACGATCGTATCCGCGTTCCCGAGGTTCGTTTGGTCGGACCTGGCGGGGAACAGGTAGGCATCGTGCGTGTTGAAGATGCACTCCGCTTGGCCCTTGAGGCCGACCTCGACCTGGTCGAGGTAGCTCCTGATGCCCGTCCACCGGTCTGCAAGATCATGGACTACGGCAAGTTCAAGTACGAGGCTGCGCAGAAGGCACGTGAGTCACGTAAGAACCAGCAGCTGACGGTCATCAAGGAGCAGAAGCTCCGACCCAAGATCGACGACCACGACTACGAGACCAAGAAGCGCAACGTCGTTCGCTTCCTCGAAGCCGGTTCCAAGGTCAAGGTCACGATCATGTTCCGCGGACGTGAGCAGTCACGCCCCGAACTCGGCTACCGCCTTCTGCAGCGTCTGGGAGCAGACGTCGCAGATCTCGGATTCGTCGAAACCTCGGCAAAGCAGGACGGCCGAAACATGACGATGGTCCTGGCACCGCACAAGGGCGCCAAGACTCGAGTCAAGGCGCAGGAGAGCGCTCAGGCGCCAGTGGCTCAGGCTGCTCCGCGTCCGGCTCCGGCCGCACCGGCTTCCAGTGAAGCAGCTCCGGAAGCACCGGCGACCGGCGATGCCGCTCCCGAGGCTCCGGCCAGCTAGTCGATTTCCCAAGATCCACCACGTAACAAGAACTGAGGACTCCATGCCCAAGATGAAGAGCCACAGCGGCGCCTCGAAGCGATTCAAGGTGTCCGGCAGCGGAAAGCTCATGCGCCAGAAGGCCGGCCGTCGCCACCTTCTCGAGCACAAGTCCAGCAGGGTTACCCGTCGTCTCGACGGTGTCGCTGTTGTCAGCCCTGACGACGCTCCGCGCATCAAGCGCATGCTCGGCATCTGAGTCGCCCCCTTACTGACCACCCGGGGCCGTACTTTCAGCCCCTAGATTGACAGGATTTTTCAAGTGGCACGCGTAAAGAGGGCGGTCAACGCCCAGAAGAAGCGTCGTTCAATTCTTGCTGCATCCAGCGGCTACCGTGGACAGCGTTCGCGTCTGTACACCAAGGCCAAGGAGCAGCAGCTCCACTCGCTCACCTACGCGTACCGCGACCGTCGTGCGCGCAAAGGCGAGTTCCGCAAGCTGTGGATCACGCGTATCAACGCTGCAGCTCGCGCAAACGACATCACGTACAACCGCCTCATCCAGGGCCTGCGTCTGGCAGAGGTCGAGGTCGACCGCAAGATCCTGGCCGAGCTCGCTGTCTCCGATGCCGAGGCCTTTGCCGGCCTGGTCGCACTCGCGAAGGCCGCTCTGCCGGCTGACGTGAACGCTCCTGCCGGAGAAGCAGCCTGATTCACGCATCACAGCAACGGCCCGTGGACCCGCTCACCGAGCGGACTCCGCGGGTCGTTTCTGCTGTCAAGCTCCTGCGCACAGCAGAACGACGCAAAGCAGGACGTTTCCTCGTAGAGGGCGAGAACTCGGTCACCGAACTGTTGAACGGTGCACTCTCGCACGGCGAGGCCCGCCCGGTACACGACCTCTTCTACACCGAGGACGCAGCCGAGCGCTATCAGCACGTCATCGATCGGGCGCTGACCGCTGGAGTTCGTGTTGCTCTTGTGACCGATCGAGCAATCAAAGCTCTGAGCGATACCGTCACGCCGCCCGGTCTCGTTGCCGTCAGCGATCTACTGGATGTACCGCTGAGCGCAGCCGTCCATCAGGAGACCCGACTGCTCGCAGTGCCGGTCGAGGTCAACGAACCAGGTAACGCGGGCACCGTCATTCGCATCGCCGACGCAGTGGGTGCCGATGCGGCAATCCTCGCCGGTGACAGCGTCGATCCGCACAACGGCAAGGTCGTTCGTTCGTCGGCGGGCAGCCTCTTTCACCTGCCAGTCGTCCGCGATCGAGACACGGTGTCGGTGATCGAGCAGATTCGCGCAGCCGGCATTCAGATTCTCGCGACTGCAGCTGACGGCGAGGTCGATCTCGACGAGGCCGACGAGTTGCTGAGCAAGCCGACGGCTTGGCTGTTCGGTAACGAAGCCCACGGTCTCGATCCGGCGATCGCCGCTCAGGCTGATCATCGGGTCAGGATTCCGATCCATGGCCGCGCCGAAAGCTTGAACCTCGCGACAGCGGCGGCAATTTGCCTGTACGCAAGCGCGCGGGTGCAAAATCGCGCCACCGATCACGGCTGAAAACGCACGCGAAGACCTCACGGAATCCCATTTGCGGAAGCCTGAGACAATACAAGAGCAGAGACAATGCTCGAGCGAGTTCGAATGCTCGCTCGCAGTACAAGAAGTAAGCAGTACAAGAAGCACGCAGTACGAGAAGTAAACCGAGAAGCGACAGGAGCGTCACAGCCGTGGCCAAAAATGAGGGCGCGACACCGCCGGAGGTCGACGCGAGTGTACTCACCGAAGAGGCGTTGACCGCTGCGGCTGAGAACGCCGAGAAGGCGCTGGCGGACGCCGCTGACCTGGACGCGCTGGCGCACGTCAAGGTGGAGCACCTGGGGGACAAGTCCCCGATCGCCCTCGCGCGCCGGGGACTCGGCAGCCTTCCGGGCAAGGAAAAGGCGGACGCCGGTAAGCGCGTCAACATCTTCCGCACTCGGATCAACAACGCGTACGACGCTCGTCGTGAGGTCCTCCTCGCCGAGCGTGACGCCGCGGTGTTGGTTGCCGAGGCAATCGACGTCACTCTGCCCTCCGATCGCTACCCCGTCGGGGCGCGTCACCCGATCAGCCTGATTTCCGAGCAGGTCGCCGACGTATTCGTCGCGATGGGTTGGGAAGTTGCCGAGGGTCCGGAGGTGGAGACCGAGCACTTCAACTTCGACGCACTCAACTTCTTGCCGGATCACCCTGCGCGCACGATGCAGGACACCTTCCACCTGGCACCCGAGAACTCGCGCCAGGTGCTGCGTACCCACACCTCGCCGGTGCAGGTCCGCACCATGCTCTCGCGTGAGGTGCCGATCTACGTGGTGTGCCCGGGCCGCACGTTCCGCACCGATGAACTCGATGCGACCCACACGCCTGTCTTCTCGCAGGTCGAAGGCCTGGCCGTCGACAAGGGCCTGACCATGGCCAACCTGCGCGGGACTCTCGACGCGTTCGCTCGTGCCCTTTTCGGCCCCGAGACGCGTACCCGTATGCGCCCCAACTACTTCCCGTTCACGGAACCGTCGGCCGAGGTCGACGTCTGGTTCGCGAACAAGAAGGGCGGCGCAGGCTGGGTCGAGTGGGGCGGCTGCGGCATGGTCAACCCGAACGTTCTGCGCGCCAGCGGTATCGATCCCGACGAGTACTCGGGTTTCGCATTCGGCATGGGCCTCGAGCGGACCCTGCAGTTCCGCAACGGTATCCCGGACATGCGCGACATCGTCGAAGGTGACGTGCGTTTCACGCTGCCCTTCGGTGTCGCAGGCTGACCGATCCGGTCCGCGGAACCTTCACAAAGACTTATCGACAAACGAGAGAGCTGAGCAGACGTGCGAGTAGCGCAATCCTGGCTGACCGAGATCCTGCAGCGGGCAACTCCGGACTGGGAGGTGACCCCGGAAGAGTTGGACGCCGGGTTCGTCCGGGTGGGACTCGAAGTCGAGGAACTCGACACACTCGAGGCGATCGACGGCCCGTTGGTCGTCGGCAAGGTCGTCTCCATCATCGAACTGACCGAGTTCAAGAAGCCGATCCGCTTCTGCCAGGTCGAGGTCGGCGAACCCGAGCCTCGCGGCATCGTCTGTGGCGCGCGCAATTTCAACGAGGGTGACCTCGTCGTCGTTGCGCTGCCCGGCGCGGTGCTGCCCGGCGGATTCGAAATCGCCACTCGCAAGACGTACGGCCAGGTGTCCGACGGCATGATCTGCTCCGTCTCGGAACTCGGTATCGGCAAAGACCATTCGGGCATCTTGGTGCTCGAGCCTGGTACCGCCGAACCCGGCGCAGATGGCAACGAGTTGCTCGGTCTCGGTGACACGATCATCGAACTGAACATCACCCCGGACCGTGGCTACTGCTTCTCGGTCCGCGGTCTCACACGAGAGCTCGCGTGCGGCTTCGATCTCGAATATGCCGATCCCGCTTCGGTTCCCGCGCACCCGGCTGAGGGTGAAGCCTGGCCGGTGCGCCTCGAACCGGAGTCCAAGGCTTCGCGTTTCGTGATGCGGAAGATCACGGGTATCGATCCGCAGGCAGTGAGCCCGTGGTGGCTGCAGCGTCGACTTCTGCTCTCGGGTGTTCGCCCGATCTCGCCGGCCGTCGACGTCACCAACTACGTGATGCTCGAACTCGGCCAGCCTCTGCACGCGTTCGATGCGACCTCGGTGCAGGGCGACCTGGTGGTCCGTCGCGCCAAGGCGGGGGAGAAGCTGACGACGCTCGACGACGTCGAACGCACGCTCGATCCCGAAGACGTTGTCATCGCCGACGATTCCGGAGTCATCTCGCTGGCTGCCGTCATGGGCGGCGCAACCACCGAGGTGGGAACGGCAACGACGGACATCCTCCTCGAAGGAGCTACTTGGGATCCGCTCGCAGTCTTCAAGACGGCGCGCCGGCACAAGCTGCCGAGTGAGGCGAGCAAGCGTTTCGAGCGCGTCGTCGATCCGGCGATTCCGCTCGCGGCCGTCGACCGCGCAGCCGCTCTGCTGGTCGAGATTGCCGGCGGACGGATCGAGCCGGTCCTGACCGACGTGGGCGATGTTGCCCCTCGCGCTGCCATTCGCATGGATATCGACCTGCCCGATCGTGTCGCCGGAGTCACGTACCCCAACGGCACCGCAGCTCGCCGCCTCACCCAGGTTGGCTGCAACGTCGAGGTCGGCGTCAGCGAAGAGGGACACGGCCAGTTGGTCGCGACGCCGCCGTCGTGGCGTCCGGACCTGGTGCAGCCTGCGGACCTCGTCGAGGAAGTTCTTCGCCTCGAAGGTCTCGAGCAGATCCCGTCGGTGCTTCCCGCCGCTCCGGCCGGACGCGGATTGACTCCGTCGCAGCGGCGTAAGCGCACGGTGTCGAAGGCCGTGGCTCACGCCGGTTACGTCGAGGTACTTCCTCCGGTCTTCCTGCCCACCAACGTCTTCGACGTCTGGGGCCTCGACGCGGATGATCCGCGCCGCAACACCAGCAAGGTCCTCAACCCGCTCGAAGCCGATCGTCCGGAGTTGGCGACCACGCTGCTCCCGGGTCTGCTGGAGATCCTGGCTCGCAACGCTTCTCGCGGTCAGCGTGATCTTTCGCTGTACGGCATCGCGCAGGTTGTCCTGCCGGGCCCCGATACCAAGCCGGTGGATGCATTGCCGGTGGATCGTCGCCCGACGGACGAGCAGATCGCGAACCTGATCGCGTCGTTGCCGGCTCAGCCCGTGCACATCGCTGCAGTGTTGAGTGGTTTGCGTGAGCCGAGCGGCCCCTGGGGTCCTGGCCGTCAGGCCGAGGCTTCGGACACTTTTGCAGCAGTGCGGGTCATTGCAGCTGCAGCAGGCGTCGAGGTGGAACTGCGTGCGGCGCAGTACCTGCCGTGGCATCCCGGCCGTTGCGCCGAGGTTGTCGTTGACGGCAACGTAGTCGGTCATGCGGGCGAACTGCATCCGGCTGTTCTCGAGCGTGCGGGATTGCCTGCGCGCACTTGTGCACTGGAGATCGACCTCGACGCTTTGCCGTTGGTCGAGAACCTGCCGGCGCCGCGCATTTCGCCCTTCCCCGCAGTGCTCCAGGACGTGGCGGTTGTTGTCGATCGCGATATTCCTGCGGCGAAGGTCCAGGAAGCTCTGCGTTCCGGCGGCGGCGAACTTCTCGAAGACATTCGCCTCTTCGACGTCTTCGAGGGCGAGCAGGTCGGTGAAGGCCGCAAGTCGCTCGCGTTCGCGTTGCGATTCCGTGGTGTCGACCGGACACTGACCGAGGACGAGGCAAGCGCGGCTCGCGATGCCGCGGTCGAGGCTGCCTCCAAGGCCGTCGGTGCGCAGATGCGCGGCTGATCTACTCAACTGATCACAGAGCCCACGTCCACTCCCGGTGGTCGTGGGCTCTGTTGTGTTATCGGTTTTCCGGTGAATCGGTGCGGCTCGGCAACCACACATCCGGGGCGATAGTCGAGGTTCTGCGCCCGTCCTGATCGAGTACGTGACCGAGCAGTTTGCGCAGGTGCAGCAGAATGGATCGTTCGGTGACGTAAAGCCCCGAAATCTCCTTGCGCAGACGAATTTCGAATGCATCGAGTTCTGCAGGAGAATGCAGCCACAACTGAACCACCAGATTGTCGGCGCCCACCACCGCGAAACAGTTTCGGACTTCCGGCGCTCGGCTCAGTAATCGGCCCGCAGTATCGAGAAGTTCGGGTTCGACGCGGCACCACAGTGTGGCGAGCACGGGAAGCCCGGCCAGCGGCCGGGCAAATTCACACCGCAGCGCCACCAACCCCGAAGACGTGAGCCGGTCGATCTGGCGTTTGCATGCAGCCGGACTGACACCGATCGCGTCGGCCAACTCCTTCATGGGAGTGCGCCCGTCGTAGGCGAGGATCGTGAGAACCTTGCGATCCTGTTCGGAAATGCCGGTCGACCGAGCGCGCACGGCAGTACGGTTTTCGCTGGTGGTCAGCACACCCTTCTCGGACGGTGCCAGCGCATTGAGTCTCCATCGCCCACCTTCGGTGAACCAGCGTGTGATGATCGAGGTTCGTGTCGCGAGTACGCCGTCGATCGTTGCGATCTCTTCCGAGATGAAGCGCGACATCGACGCCAAGTCCGCAGTACCGGCTGTGACGAGCAGATCGGCTCTACCTGTTGATACTTCGATGGTCACGGCGTGGGCCAAGACGGTGAGACGTGCCGCGACGGTGTCGAGAAGTTCTGGTGAGCAATCGATTTCGATGATCGCTGTGACGATGCTGCCCAGCACCTGTGGCCCCGGAGTAACCGTGACCCAGGCCAACGACGATTCGGACAGTCGATTCCAACGCCGGGCGAGAGTCGCGGCGTCGAGTTCGAGTGGGCCGGCCAACGAAAGCCACTTCGATCGCGGTGCGAGTTGCAGCGCATTGATTATCCTCAGATCGATTTCATCTATCCCGCGATCGTTGTCGGCATCGAGTGCGCTCATAACGTCATTATCCTGCACATTGCCGCAAGATTCGAACTATCTGCGACGCTCGACCCATGAGCACAGAGGGCAAGTACGCGCTGATCGGAGCGGGTCCGTCTGGATTGGCCGGCGCACGAAACCTCGATCGAGCCGGCATAGCGTTCGACGGCTTCGAGAGCCACGACGACGTCGGTGGGCTCTGGGACATCGACAACCCGCACAGCACCGTCTACGAGTCGGCGCACCTCATTTCGTCGAAGGGCACCACCGCATTCGCGGAGTTCCCGATGGCGGATTCGGTTGCCGACTACCCGAGCCACGTCGAACTTGCCGAGTATTTCCGCGACTACGCCGATACCCACGATCTTCGCAAGCACTTTGCCTTCGGCACTACCGTCATCGACGTTTCGCCGGTCGATTCGCTGTGGCAGGTCACCACGCGTAGTCGCAGCGGTGAGACGACAGTCGCGCGGTATCGAGGCGTGATCATCGCGAACGGAACGCTGTCGAAGCCGAACATACCGACGTTCCGGGGCGACTTCACCGGCACGTTGATGCACACGAGCGAGTACCGCAGTGCCGAGATCTTCCGCGGAAAGAGAGTGCTGGTCATCGGAGCGGGCAACAGTGGATGCGACATCGCCGTCGATGCCGTCCACCAGGCCGAGTGCGTCGATTTGAGCGTTCGGCGAGGCTACTACTTCGTCCCCAAGTATCTGTTCGGGCGACCCTCGGACACCTTGAATCAGGGAAAGCCGTTGCCGCCGTGGATCAAACAACGCGTCGACACCTTGGTACTCAAGCAGTTCACGGGAGATCCGGTGCGGTTCGGATTTCCGGCACCGGACTACAAGATCTACGAATCGCATCCGGTCGTGAACTCGTTGATCCTGCACCACATCGGGCACGGTGACGTGCACGTGCGCGCTGACGTCGACCGGTTCGAGGGGAAGACGGTGCGGTTTGTCGACGGATCGTCTGCCGACTACGACCTCGTTCTCTGCGCCACGGGGTATCACCTCGACTATCCCTTCATCGCGCGCGAGGACCTGGACTGGTCGGGCGCTGCCCCGGACCTGTTCCTCAACGTCGCGAGTCGCCGTCACGACAATCTCTTTGTGCTCGGCATGGTCGAAGCATCCGGTCTCGGGTGGCAGGGCCGTTACGAGCAGGCCGAGTTGGTGGCCAAATTGATCACCGCACGCACCGAAGCCCCCGCCGCGGCGCGCGAATTCTCGGCAGCGGCGGCCGGCCCTCCTCCCGATCTGTCCGGGGGATACAAGTACCTGAAGCTGGGACGAATGGCCTACTACGTGAACAAGGACGCCTACCGATCAACGATCAGGCGGCACATCGGACTGCTCGATGCCGCTCTGACGAAGGGAGGACAATGATGCCGATCGACGACGTGGTGCTCAACTTCAACCCGGGATCGTTGATGATCCTCAACGTGGTGCTGGCCGCGATCATGCTGGGGATCGCCCTCGACACCTCGGTCGACGACTTCCGTCGTGCGCTCACCAAACCCAAGGCGATGGCGGTGGGTATCGCTGCCCAGTTCCTGCTGCTGCCGGCAGTGACTTTTCTGCTGACGCTGATTCTCTCGCCCGCTCCCTCGGTAGCGCTCGGCATGATCCTGGTGGCGTGCTGCCCGCCGGGCAATATCTCGAATGTCCTGACTCACCGGGCGGGCGGCGACGTCGCACTCTCGGTGTCCATGACGGCGGTGTCGAACGTCCTCGCGATCTTCCTCATGCCGCTCAATCTCGCGTTCTGGGGGAGCCGACGCCCGGAGACCGACGCTCTGTTGCAGTCCGTGAACCTGAATGCGCTCGAGATGGTCGCGCAAATCGCCCTGATCATCGGCGTGCCGTTCGTTCTCGGCATCTGGGCGGCACAAAAGTTCCCGGAGATCGCCGCGAAAGCGCAGCCGTGGGTGAAAAACGGTTCGTTGGTGGCGTTGTTGATCTTCATCGTCGCGGGTGTGTCAGGGAATGCGTCGTACTTCGTCGACTACATCGGGGTGGTACTGCTCGCGGTCTTCCTGCACGACACGGTTGCCCTCGCACTGGGATACTTCTGCGGCGCCGTCACCGGGTTGAACGAATACAGCCGTCGCGCCGTCTCTTTCGAGGTCGGCATCCGCAATGCGGGACTGGGGCTTGGCCTGGTGTTCACGTTCTTCGACGGGCTCGGTGGCATGGCCGTCGTGGCCGGCTGGTGGGGGATCTGGGACATCATCGCCGGGTTGGCTCTGGCGACGATCTGGTCCAAGCGACGCGCCCGAAAGGCGGTACCGGCATGACCGTCGCACTCGTCACGGGCGGGAACGGGTTCCTGGGTACCGCTGTCATCGACGCACTGATCGCGCAGGGCATCACCGTCGTCTGTGTCGACCTCACCGTCAAGGACACGCCGGACGATCGCATCCGCCGCGTTAGGGCGGACGTCTGCGACCCCACAGAATTGGGGCGGGTGTTCGGTCAGTACCGACCGAACGTCGTGATCCACCTTGCGTCCATCGTGAATCCCGGCAAGAACACGACAGCAGAGCAGGAGTACCGCGTTGACGTCGACGGGACACGAAACGTGCTCGCGGCCTGCGTCGAACACGGGGTTGGACGGATCGTCGTGTCTTCGTCCGGAGCGGCGTACGGCTACCACTCCGACAACCCACCGTGGATCACCGAGGACGTACCTGTCCGAGGCAACGACGAATTCACTTACAGTCGCCACAAACGCCTGGTCGAAGAGATGCTCGCCGAATATCGCGTCGAACACCCGGAGTTGGAACAAGTTGTCTTCCGGATCGGCACGATCTTGGGTGAGAGCGTCGACAATCAGATCACCGCGTTGTTCGATCGCCGCAAGCTGCTCAAGGTTGCCGGGAGCGACAGCCCCTTCGTGTTTGTCTGGCACACCGATGTCGCGGGCGCTTTTGCGGAGGCCGTGACCGGAAACCAAGTGGGCATCTTCAACGTCGCGGGCGACGGCTCGTTGACCGTCGACGAGTTGGCTTCCCGGATGGGCAAGCGCACGGTGACGCTTCCTGCATGGCTGTTGCGAGGCGTTCTACGAGTCGGACGGCGATTGGGCGTAACGGAACACGGTCCGGAGCGCGTCGGATTTCTCCAGTACCGACCCGTTCTCGACAATCGGCGGCTCAAGGAACAGTTCGGGTACGTCCCCGAATATTCGAGCGAGGACGCGTTTGCCGCTTACCTCGCCTCACGCTGACCCCTTCGGCAGACAGTCGTGGAAGGATCGGAGTTGTCCGTCGGCATTTCGAGAAGGGACTGACAGTGTCACGAAATGATGGGCCCGAACATGATGGGTCCGAGCACGATGGTTCCGTGCACCAGGTGGTCGAGGCCGCCAGTGCACTCGACGACAAGGACTTCCTCGCGGTCGTTCGCGCAGTGGTCGAGCGTCGTCCGAGCTTGTCGGTCCTTCTTTCCGTGGTGGACACCGCTGCCGCGAGCCTCGAGCCGCACCGTGTAGAGGACGACAACACGATCACCGACGCCGAAGAAGTCGAACTGCCCGACACCGTTGTGGAGGTCGACGAGATCATCGACGTCCCGGTGGTACTTGCGACCGACCCGAGAATTCCCGAACCCGACTACACCGAAGGGGGAGTCCCCACTTTCGACCGTGTTCGGGAGAAGATAGAGGGGCGCTTCGGTACTTCCATAGGTTCGGCCGAATTGGCACACGAGAGTCCTGCCGGAAAGTCCGTCGACGAGCAGTGGGACGAGCGCCAGAAGGCCGCAAAAGCCAAGCTCGAGGAGATCCGGCGATCCATGGGTAAGTAATTATGCATTCCGATGCACAATGATGCATACTGTGTGACATGACTGAAGGTGGTACGACCGAGAACGCACGCAAGCCGATCAGAGTCGCCGTTGCCGGCGCCAGTGGGTACGCCGGTGGTGAGGTTCTGCGTCTGCTCCTCGGGCACCCGTCCTACGCCGACGGCAGTCTGGTGATCGGTTCGCTGACCGCCGGTGGCAACGCCGGTTCGACGCTCGGTGAGCATCATCCGCACTTGCTCCCACTCTCTTCGCGGGTACTCGAAGAGACCACTGTCGAAATCCTCTCGGGTCACGACGTCGTCTTCCTCGGTCTCCCACATGGAAATTCGGCTCAGTACGCCAAGTTGCTGCCCGAGTCGACGGTCATCATCGACTGCGGCGCGGACTTCCGGCTGCAGGATCCCGCAGCCTGGGAGAAGTACTACAAGAGCACTCATGCCGGTACCTGGCCATACGGTCTTCCTGAATTGCCCGGTGCCCGTGAGAAATTGGTAGGCGCAACCCGCATTGCCGTTCCGGGCTGCTACCCGACGGCAGCGAGCCTCGCGCTGGCCCCCGCCGTTGCCGCGGGGATCGTGGACTCACACGTGAACGTGGTTGCGGTCAGTGGCACTTCGGGCGCCGGCCGGGCACCGAAGGCCGATCTGCTGGGTTCCGAGGTCATGGGCTCCGTCCGCGCATACGGTGTCGGAGGTGTCCATCGCCACACCCCTGAGATCATTCAGAATCTTTCGGCCGCAGGCGGCAAGGACATCAGTGTTTCTTTCACTCCGGTCCTCGCGCCCATGCCGCGCGGCATCCTCGCGACCTGCACGGCAGCCACCACGGCCACCGAAGAGCAAGCGCGCGAAATCTACGAAAAGGCATACAACGACGAGCCGTTCATCCACGTGCTGCCTGCCGGAGTCTTCCCGCAGACCGGTGCCGTGATCGGATCCAATGCCGTGCAGATCGGGGTCACCGTTGACGCCGACGCCGGTCAGCTCGTTGTCATCTCGGCAATCGACAATCTCACCAAGGGCACCGCCGGTGGCGCGGTGCAATCGATGAATCTCGCCCTTGGCCTACCCGAGACCGCAGGTCTCTCTACCGTGGGAGTAGCTCCGTGAGCACCGACAATCCGCAGCAGATCGACAACGCAACCGAGCCTGACGCGACAGTTGCAGACGTGGTTCACGTCGCCGGGGGACGTCTGCTCCGCACACAGGGCGTTACCGCACCTGCCGGATTCCGCGGTGCCGGAATTGCTGCCGGTATCAAGAAGAGTGGCAAGTCGGACCTCGCATTGGTGCTCAACGAGGGACCCGATCTGGCCGCTGCCGGCGTCTTCACCCTGAACAAGGTCAAGGCTGCTCCGGTGCTGTGGTCTCAGCAGGTTTTGACGACGGGCAAGCTGCGCGCGGTCGTGCTCAACTCGGGCGGCGCAAACGCGTGTACCGGCGCGGGTGGATTCCAGGATGCGCACAAGACTGCCGAGGAAGTTGCGTCGGCACTGAGCAATTGGGGAACCGAGACGGGCGCGATCGAGGTCGCCGTCTGTTCGACCGGCCTGATCGGTGACCGCTTGCCCATGGACAAGCTGATCCCCGGTGTCACCGAGGTAGTGCACGAACTGGCCGGCGGAATCTCCGGCGGTACCGACGCGGCGTACGCGATCATGACCACCGATACCGTGCCGAAGCAGGCGTCGCTGCACCACGCGAACAAGTGGAACGTCGGCGGAATGGCCAAGGGTGCAGGCATGCTCGCGCCCGCACTGGCGACGATGCTGTGCGTCGTCACGACCGATGCTGTCGCAACGGCCGAGCAGCTCGATACCGCTCTGCGCGCCGCCACCCACCTGAGCTTCGATCGCCTCGACGTCGACGGCGCCACGTCCACCAACGACACGGTGCTCCTGTTGGCCTCCGGCGCCAGCGGTGTCACACCGACCCAGGACGAACTCAACGCCGCGGTCTTCGCAGTGTGCGACGATCTCGCGGATCAGTTGATGGCAGACGCCGAGGGCGTCACCAAGCGGGTCAAGGTGACGGTGCGCGGCGCAGCGTCCGAGTCCGATGCGTTGATCGGCGCCCGCACCATCGCCCGCGACAGCCTGGTCAAGACGGCACTGTTCGGATCCGATCCGAACTGGGGCCGCGTCCTCGCAGCAGTGGGTATCGCTCCCATCGAGCTCGATCCCGATCGAATCAGTGTGTCCTTCAACGGGAGTCCCGTCTGCATCGACGGCGTCGGCGCTCCGGGAGCGCGTGAGGTGGACCTGAGCGGGATCGACATCGAACTCGACATCGACCTGGGAATCGGCAACGAGTCCGTGAGCATTCGCACCACGGACCTCTCGCACGCGTACGTCGAAGAGAACTCGGCGTACTCGTCATGACCGAGACGTATCCCGTGATCAGCGAGCATCAGAAGGCGCATGTCCTCGCCGACGCGCTGCCGTGGCTGCAGCGATTCCGAGACAAGGTGGTCGTGGTCAAGTACGGCGGAAACGCCATGATCGACGAGACACTGAAGACCGCCTTCGCCGCGGACATGGCGTTCCTGAGGACTGTTGGCATCCACCCCGTCGTCGTGCACGGCGGCGGCCCGCAGATCAACGCGATGCTGGCACGCCTTGGCATGAAGGGTGAGTTTCGCGGTGGTTTCCGGGTCACGACGCCCGAGGTGATGGACGTCGTCCGGATGGTGCTCTTCGGTCAAGTGGGCCGTGAACTCGTCGGCCTGATCAACGCGCACGGTCCGTACGCGGTCGGTATCTCCGGTGAAGATGCGCACCTGTTCACCGCTACTCGACGCACTGTTGCGGTCGAGGGGGAGCAGACCGACATCGGCCTGGTCGGAGACGTCACCACCGTGAACCCAGACGCGGTACTCGATCTCATTGCGGCAGGACGCATTCCGGTAGTCTCGACCATCGCGCCCGATGCCGACGGCGTCGTCCACAACATCAACGCCGATACCGCCGCTGCCGCACTGGCCGAGGCGATCGGTGCCGAGAAGCTCGTTGTCCTCACCGACGTCGAAGGCCTGTACACCGATTGGCCGGACCGATCCTCGCTGGCCACCGAAATCGACACCGACGCCCTTGCCCAGTTGTTGCCGAGTCTCGATGCCGGCATGGTGCCAAAGATGGAGGCCTGCCTTCGCGCGGTGCGCGGAGGTGTGCCGTCGGCGCACGTGATCGACGGCCGGCTCGAACATTCAGTCCTACTCGAACTTTTCACCGGTGAAGGAATCGGCACGATGGTCGTGCCCGGCTCCTCGGTCGCCGGTCCCCAGCAGGGAGCTACTTCATGAGCACGATCGATCTGCAGCAGCGGTGGTCCGCTTCGCTGATGAACAATTACGGCGTACCCCGGGTTGCTCTCGTCCGCGGTGACGGCGCTGTACTCACCGACGCCGACGGCAAGCAGTACGTCGACTTCCTTGCCGGAATCGCCGTCAACATCCTCGGACACGGACATCCGGCCGTCGTCGAAGCCGTCACTACTCAGTTGTCGACACTCGGCCATGTTTCCAACCTGTACGCCAGCGAGCCGGTCGTCGAGTTGGCGGAGCAGTTGCTCGCTCATCTCGGCAACGTCACCGGGCGCGCGTTCTTCTGCAACTCCGGTACCGAGGCGAACGAGGCTGCCTTCAAGCTCGCTCGCGCCACTGGCCGGAAGAAGATCATCGCGGCCGAGGGCTCTTTCCACGGTCGCACGATGGGGGCACTCGCTCTGACGGGTCAGCCGGCCAAGCGGGCGCCGTTCGAACCGATGCCCGCCGGTGTCGAGTTCGTGCCGTACGGCGATGTCGAGGCACTGGAGCGGGCAGTCGATTCCGACACCGCTGCTGTGTTCCTCGAACCGATCATGGGTGAGGGCGGCGTCGTAGTGCCACCCGAGGGATACCTAGTCGAGGCTCGGCGGATCACCGCCGAACGTGGTGCGCTGCTCGTACTCGACGAAGTTCAGACCGGCATCGGCCGGACCGGCTGGTTCTACGCACATCAGGCAGTCGGCGTCGTGCCGGACGTCATCACTCTTGCGAAGGGACTCGGCGGCGGAATGCCGATCGGCGCCTGCATCGCGACCGGGGCAACGGCAGAGTTGTTCGGACCGGGCAAGCACGGTACGACGTTCGGTGGCAATCCGGTGTGCGCTGCGGCGGCGCTTGCCGTGCTGAAAACCATTGCAGCGGAAGACCTGATCTCACGCGCCGACAGCTTGGGCAAATCGATCTCGGCGGGCATCGAAGATCTGGGCCATCCGTTGGTCGACTACGTACGGGGATCAGGACTGTTGCTGGGTGTCGTGCTGACCGAGGACGTCGCGCCGGCGGTGGAAAATGCCGCGCGCGAAGCCGGGTACCTTGTGAATGCAGCGCAACCCGGAGTGATCCGGTTGGCGCCGCCGCTCATCCTCACAGATGAGCAGGCCGAAACCTTCGTGGCAGCACTACCTGCCATCTTCGACAGTGCACTATCGGCTGACCAGCCGGGGGAGAAGTGACTACCGTGGTGAAACACTTTCTCAGGGACGACGATCTGACTCCGGCGCAGCAGGCCGAAGTTCTGGAACTCGCTGCGATTCTCAAGAAGGACCCGTTCGCTCGGCGTCCACTCGAGGGTCCTCGCGGAGTCGGCGTCATCTTCGAGAAGAACTCGACGCGTACACGTTTCTCGTTCGAGATGGGCATCGCGCAGATGGGCGGCCACGCCGTCGTCGTAGACGGGCGCAGTACCCAACTCGGTCGTGAAGAGACGTTGGCGGACACCGGACGCGTACTCTCCCGCTATGTCGACGCCGTCGTGTGGCGCACGTTCGGCCAGAAGCGCTTGGAGCAAATGGCAACGGGTGCAACGATTCCCATCGTCAATGCGTTGTCCGACGAATTTCATCCCTGTCAGGTTCTGGCCGATCTGCAAACGCTGATCGAGCAGAAGGGTGAGCTCAAGGGACTGAAGCTGACCTACCTGGGCGACGGCGCCAACAACATGGCTCACTCGCTGATGCTCGGCGGAGTCACCGCAGGCATCGACGTCACCATCGCAAGTCCCGCGGGCTTCGAACCGGCGGACTGGGTAGTAGCAGCAGCGCGCACACGCGCCGCGGAAACCGGTGCGACCATCACGCTGACGCAGGACCCGCAGGCCGGCGTCGTCGGTGCCGACGCGTTGGTAACCGATACCTGGACCTCGATGGGTCAGGAGAACGACGGGCTCGATCGGGTCGGACCTTTCCGTCCGTTCCAGATCAACAAGGAACTGCTCGCCAAAGCAGATCCGAAGGCTGTCGTCCTGCACTGCCTGCCGGCCCATCGCGGCGAAGAGGTCACCGACGAGGTTCTCGACGGACCCCAGAGCGTCGTCTGGGACGAGGCGGAGAACCGTCTGCACGCCCAGAAGGCGTTGCTCGTGTGGCTGCTGGAACAGCGAACCCAACTGGACCAGGCGTGAGCGTCGCTCCCACTCGGGCCGGTCGCCAGTCGCGCATCATCGCGCTGCTGGCGGCGCATCCCGTCCGAAGTCAGACGGAGTTGGCGGCGTTGCTCGGTGCCGAGGGCATCGAAGCGACGCAGGCCACCCTCTCGCGTGACCTCGAAGAGTTGGGAGCGGTGAAACTGCGTGCCGCTGACGGCGGCGCCGGTGTTTACGTGGTGCCGGAGGACGGGAACCCGGTACGCGGTGTGTCCGGCGGTACCGACCGCCTCTCACGGCTGTTGGGTGAGCTGTTGGTCTCCACCGATTTCAGCGGCAACATGGCGGTTCTCCGGACACCGCCGGGAGCCGCGCACTACCTCGCGAGCGCACTGGATCGGTCCTCGATGCCCGACATCGTGGGAACGATCGCCGGAGATGACACCATCTTCGTGGTGGCCCGAGAACCGCTTTCCGGAGCGGAACTCGCGGCCATGATCGAATCGCTCGCCTGACCCCTTATTCTTTGATAGAGATTTTCAACCGAAGGAGCACAAAAACCATGGCCGATCGCGTCGTACTCGCCTACTCGGGCGGGCTGGACACTTCTGTTGCCATCAGTTGGATCGGTAAGGAGACCGGCGCTGAAGTTGTCGCCGTCGCCATCGATCTGGGGCAGGGTGGCGAGGACATGGAGGTCGTGCGTCAGCGCGCGATCGACTGCGGCGCAGTCGAATCCGTTGTCGTCGACGCCCGCGACGAGTTCGCGGACGAGTACTGCCTGCCGACCATTGCGGCCAACGCCCTCTACATGGACCGCTACCCGCTGGTCTCGGCCATCAGCCGTCCGCTGATCGTCAAGCACATCGTCGAAGCTGCACGCTCGCACGGCGGCACCATCGTCTCGCACGGTTGCACCGGTAAGGGCAACGACCAGGTTCGCTTCGAGGTCGGATTCGGCGCCCTCGCGCCCGACCTTCAGGTCATCGCACCGGTCCGCGACTACGCCTGGACCCGCGAGAAGGCCATCGCCTTCGCCGAAGAGAACAACATCCCGATCAACGTCTCCAAGAAGTCGCCGTTCTCGATCGACCAGAACGTCTGGGGCCGCGCCGTCGAAACCGGCTTCCTCGAGGATCTGTGGAACGCACCGACGAAGGACGTCTACGACTACACCCAGGACCCGACGGTCAACTGGAACGCGCCCGACGAGCTCATCATCAGCTTCGACAAGGGTCGCCCGGTTGCCATCGACGGCCGCCCGGTGTCGGTTCTCGAAGCCATCCAGGAACTGAACAAGCGCGCAGGCGCTCAGGGTGTCGGTCGCCTCGACGTCGTCGAGGACCGTCTCGTGGGCATCAAGAGCCGTGAGATCTACGAAGCTCCCGGAGCCATGGTTCTCATCACCGCGCACCAGGAACTCGAGCACGTCACCCTCGAACGCGAACTCGGTCGCTACAAGCGTCAGATGGAGCAGCGTTGGTCCGAGCTGGTCTACGACGGCCTCTGGTTCTCGCCCCTCAAGGACGCACTGGACACGTTCGTCAACAAGACGCAGGAGCGCGTCACCGGCGACATTCGTCTCTTCCTGCACGGTGGAGCCATCACCGTCAACGGTCGTCGTAGCCCGGAGTCGCTCTACGACTTCAACCTCGCGACGTACGACGAGGGCGACAGCTTCGACCAGTCCGCATCGAAGGGCTTCGTCGAGATCCACGGTCTGTCGTCGAAGGTCGCCGCGAAGCGCGATCTGGGACTCTGAGCCATGACGGCTCACGGTGACGGAGACGCTCAGAAACACGGCACCAACGAAGGCGCGCTGTGGGGCGGACGGTTCGAGTCCGGACCGGCCGCTGCCATGGCGGCGCTGAGCAAGTCGACTCACTTCGACTGGGTCCTCGCTCCGTACGACGTGCGGGCGTCGCAGGCGCATGCTCGCGTACTGAACAAGGCAGGCCTGCTCAGCGAGGCCGACCTCGCGACAATGCTCGACGGTCTCGACCGTCTGGCGGCCGATGTTGACAGTGGCGCCTTCGGACCGAGTGATTCGGACGAGGACGTACACGGCGCACTCGAACGCGGTCTGATCGAGCGTGTCGGGCCTGAGGTCGGCGGACGCCTGCGTGCTGGTCGTTCGCGAAACGACCAGGTGGCCACGCTGTTCCGCATGTGGCTTCGGGATGCGGTTCGCCGCATCTCCACCGGCGTTCTCGACGTGGTCGACGCATTGGCGACTCAGGCCGGGGCTCACCCGGATGCCGTGATGCCGGGCAAGACGCACCTGCAGGCTGCTCAACCGGTCTTGTTGGCACATCACCTGCTCGCCCATGCGCATCCGCTGTTGCGCGACGTGCAACGTCTTCGCGACTTCGACGTACGAGCTGCGGTGTCCCCGTACGGTTCCGGTGCACTCGCCGGTTCCTCGCTCGGTCTCGACCCCGAAGCCATTGCAGCGGAATTGAAGTTCGACAGCTCGGCCGAGAACTCGATCGACGCAACCGCTTCGCGTGATTTTGCGGCCGAGGCAGCGTTCGTGCTTGCGATGATCGGTGTCGATCTCTCACGCATGGCGGAAGAGATCATCATCTGGAGCACACCGGAATTCGGCTACATCACGCTTGCCGACGCGTGGTCGACAGGTTCGTCGATCATGCCGCAGAAGAAGAATCCGGATGTCTCGGAACTCACGCGCGGTAAGTCTGGTCGTTTGATCGGTAACCTCACCGGCCTGCTGGCGACGCTCAAGGCTCAGCCGCTGGCGTACAACCGCGATCTGCAAGAGGACAAGGAACCGGTCTTCGACTCGGTTGCGCAGCTGGAGATGTTGCTCCCGGCCATCACCGGCCTGGTGCAGACTCTCGAGTTCCACACCGCGCGTATGGCGGAACTTGCTCCGGCAGGGTTCACGTTGGCCACCGACATCGCGGAGTGGATGGTGCGTCAGGGCGTGCCGTTCCGGGTTGCACACGAGGCTGCTGGAGCGTGTGTGCGTGTCGCCGAAGCGCGAGGCGTCGGACTCGAAGATCTCACGGACGAGGAACTGGCCGGCGTCGACAGTGCGCTGACACCCGCTGTTCGTGAGGTGCTGACAGTCGAGGGTTCCATCGCTTCGCGTAATGCGCGAGGCGGCACCGCGGGGGTGCGGGTAGCAGAACAGTTGGACGGAGTCCGAGCAGTGGCGCAGTCGCTGCGGGAATGGACCCTCTGACCTTGCGGTCACGAGTGTTTCCCCTCTCTTTTCGGCAGTAGTCCTTCGGTCGTACGCGGTCAGGGAGCAGAATTTGCTCCCTGACCGCGTACGCGTATTCGTCGTCAGTAGGCTTGTTGCGCGCGGGAAAAATGAGACTGACGTCACATGGTGAGTAACTTGGGAGTGAAATGGTGGGATTGAATTCCAAGTCTGTGCTGGGCCCGATTCGTCGGGTGGTTGCGACAGCACAAAACGGCCTCGAGGTCGTCCGGTTGGGTGGGCTGGAAACGGATGCGACCACGTCGCCGTTCGAGATCGTCGAGCGCGCAGCGATGTACCGGCTTCGCCGCTACTTCCCGGACAGCGATCCGGAAACCGTCGGTGCACCGATCGTGCTGATCCCGCCGATGATGATGTCGGCGAACGTGTACGACGTGACTCGTGACCAGGGTGCTGTGGGAATTCTGCACGAGATGGGCCTGGACCCCTGGGTAGTCGATTTTGGTTCGCCCGACTCCGAAGAGGGCGGTTGGGATCGCAATCTCGCCGATCACATCATCGCTCTCAGCGACATCATCGACCACATCCACCGTCACACCGGTAAAGATGTTCACATCTCCGGCTATTCGCAGGGCGGCATGTTCGCCTATCAAGCTGCCGCGTATCGGCGTAGTCGAAACATCGCCAGCGTCATCACCTTCGGCAGTCCGGTCGACACACTCGCCGCGTTGCCCTTCGGTATCCCGGCCGGACTGGCCACCAAGGGTGCGGATTTCCTCGCCGATCACGTCTTCAATCGCCTGGCGGTCACCGGGTGGATGGCTCGCACCGGGTTCCAGTTGCTCGATCCCGTGAAGACGTTGAAGATGCGCGTCGACTTCCTGCTTCAACTGCACGACCGTGAGGCTTTGCTGCCGAGGGAGCAGCAGCGACGTTTCCTCGCGACCGAGGGTTGGGTCGCGTGGTCCGGGCCCGCGGTTGCCGAACTGCTCAAGCAGTTCATCGTGCACAACCGAATGATGACCGGTGGTTTTGTCATCAAGGATCAATTGGTCTCGCTCGCCGAGATCACCTGCCCCATCCTGGCATTCGTCGGCGAGGTCGACGACATCGGTCAACCTCAGGCGGTTCGTGGGATCAGCCAGGCAGCGCCGCGGGCCAAGGTCTACGAATCTACTTTGCGCGCAGGTCATTTCGGTTTGGTTGTCGGTTCCACCGCGGCCAATCACACCTGGCCGACCACCGGTGAATTCGTGCAGTGGACCGAGACGGGTGGACCCCTCCCGGACCGTATCGCGAACATGGTCTACGGCGCCGACCTCGAAGACCAGACCGGTGTGTCGATCAGCAATCGGATCATCCACACCGTCGCCTCGGTCGCTGAAGTAGGTGCAGGAGTCACCAAGGGAATCAGTGACCTTGCAGCTGGTGCGTTGCGCGGGACTTTCGAATTGTCCGGTGAAGCGGCACGCGCGTTGCCACGTCTGGCGCGACTCAACCAAATTCAGCCGCACACCAAGATCTCGCTGAGTCAATTGCTCGCGGAGCAGCGTCGAAAAGCGCCGAACGGCGAGTGCTTCCTCTTCGACAATCGTGTGCACACCTATGAAGCGGTCAACGCCCGCATCGACAATGTCGTGCGTGGATTGATTTCCGTGGGAGTGCGTCCGGCAGCGCACGTCGGTGTCCTGATGGAGACCCGCCCCAGCGCGCTCGCGGCCATCGCGGCCCTGTCGCGCCTTGGTGCCGTTGCCGTCATGCTTCCGCCGGGGTCCGACATCTCGGCGGCGGTCAAGCTGGGATCGGTTGATCGGATCATCACCGATCCGGAGAACGTCGACGCTGCGGTGGTCACCGGTAGGCCGGTCTTGGTACTCGGCGGCGGCGATGCCCGCGGACTCGAGGTGGATCCGTCACACGACGTGATCGATCTCGAACAAATCGATCCGACGAAGGTCAATCTGCCCGGTTGGTACCGGCCGGATCCCGGCGTCGCCCGTGAACTCGCATTCATCATCTTTGCGGAATCGGGCGGTGTGCTCGAAGCCAAGCAGATCACTAACTACCGGTGGGCACTGTCGGCCTTCGGAACGGCCACGGCGGCAGATCTCGATCGCGGTGACACCGTGTACTGCCTTGCACCACTCCATCATTCGTCGAGTCTGCTCGCGACCATCGGTGGCGCCATGGCCGGTGGCTCACGGATTGCGCTCTCACGCGGACTGAATCCGGCTCGATTCGTCGAGGAAATCCATCGCTACGGTGTGACCGTCGTGAGTTACACGTGGTCGATGATGCGCGAGATCCTCGACGAGGATCTTCTTCTCATCGACGGTAGCCATCCGGTCCGACTGTTCATCGGTTCGGGGATGCCTCACGGGCTGTGGAAGCGGACCACGGAGGCGTTCGACCCCGCGCAGGTGCTCGAGTTCTATGCGTCGACCGAAGGTGACGTGATTCTTGCCAATGTCGCGGGCTCCAAAGTTGGTTCCAAGGGCCGCCCGTTGCCGGGTAGCGCGCAGGTGCGGTTGGCGGCATACGACCCGCTGAGTGGTCGGCTCCTCGAAAATGGAAACGGATTTGTCCGTGAGTGCGCCGAAGACGAAGTCGGGTTGCTACTCGGGCGCGCGGGATTCACTGCCGATCTCTCGGGCGGAGCCATGCGGGGACTCTTCCAAGCGGGTGATTCGTGGATTCCCACGGAGAATCTCTTCCGCCGGGACGCCGACGGCGACTACTGGCTGATCGATCACAAGAACACGGTCATTTCGACGCTCCGCGGTCCCGTGTTCACCCAGCCGATCGTCGACGCGTTGTCGAGTGTGGCGCGGGTGGATCTTGCCGTCGCATACGGCGTCGGTGACGCGCCGCATCAGCTGGCGGTCGCTGCCGTGACATGGCGTCCGGGGCGGCAGTTCCGTTCCGCCGAGCTTGCGGAGGCTCTCTCGCGCATCGCTTTTGATGCGCGCCCGGATATCGTGCACGTGGTAGACGAGATCCCGGTGGGTTCGTCGTACCGTCCGAGTTCCACTGCGTTAGCTGCGGCCGGATTGCCGGCGCCAGGACCACGGACCTGGTTCCTCGATTCCGAGACGCAGTCGTACAAGCGCCTGACCAAGGCAATTGCCGCGCAGTTGATGCCGACGAGGGTGGGCACCGGAGCACGGTAGCCTGAGGACATTCTGTTTGATCGGTTCGAGAGGACTCACGTGGCTATTGATTCGACGTTGCTCAGCATTTTGGCCTGCCCCCAGGACAAAGGCCCGCTGTTGCTGGTCGGGGACGAGTTGCTCTACAACCCGCGCCTGCGGCGTGCATACCCGATCGAGAACGGCATTCCCGTTCTGTTGATCGACGAGGCACGCGATGTGGCGGACGACGAGCACGAGAAGTTGCTCGCGCGGGCTGAAGGCTAGATCGGTAATTCACCGGTCAGGTACCGCTGGAGGTTCGGAGCCACCAGCGGTACCAAAGCGTCAACGCTCAATGATGCGAGTGGTTCGAGTCCGAGCACATATCGCGTGACCAGCAGTCCGGCCATCTGAGATGCCACCAATTCCGCTCTGATCAAGCCGGTACCAGGTGGTGTGTCCACCCGCGGAATGATGTCGCGCAATACGACATCGAGCAGAAAGCTCTGGATCAGCTGCGATCCGTCGCCGGAAACCGCCGATCGAAAAGCCGCCAGAATCGCCGGCTGGTGTTCCGATTCCCACAGCCCGATCACTGCTCTGAGTAGATTTTCGCCGAGATTTACGGTCGGAGAGGCGTGAACCGGTCCCAATACCTGGACTGGATCGATCGGTAGCGCGATCGCAGCGGTGAACAACTGCTCCTTGCTTCCGAAATGATGATGAATCATGGCCGGATCGACGTCAGCGGCCGCAGCTATCGATCGAACGGTTGTGCGTCGAAAACCGTTCTGGGAGAACGCCCGTCGCGCCGAATCGAGGATCTGCGCGCGAGTCTCCGACTTGCCCGGTCGTCGCCCCGAACGAATCGGTGCAGGTGCGGGCGCCGTGTCGTTGTCGTTCATGGAGTGCGGCGATCGAGTGTTGCCGCGGCCAGCGAGAGTGCTGCGGCGGCGAAGCCCGCCATGACGGCGAGATCACGCCACATCTGACCCGTCGCGTCGGCATGCATCGACACTTGCTGAAGTGCGTCGACGGCGTAGCTCAAGGGGAGGACGTTGCTGATCCATTCGAGCCAGGTCGGCAATTGGTCGCGGGGCACGAGGAGTCCGCAGAGGAACAGTTGGGGGACCACAACTACCGGCATGAACTGCACCGCTTGGAACTCGGTCTTCGCGAATGCGCTGGCCAACAGGCCGAGCGCAACGCCGAGTATTGCGCCGAGAACTGCAATGACGATGACCCAGGCAAGACTGCCGGCGATGGTGAGTCCGAGAAATCCGAAAGCAACCGCGCACGCGAGAGCCGCCTGAGCGGCGGCCGAGAGCGAAAATGCCGCGCCGTATCCCGCCAGAAGATCGAGTTTGCCCATCGGGGTGGTGAGCAGGCGTTCGAGTGTTCCTGAACTGCGTTCGCGCTGCATGGCGATGGACGTGACCAGGAACATGACCACAAACGGCAAGATTCCCAGCATGGTGATCGCCACCCGTTGGAACAGTGAAACCTGGCCGGGCGGCGTGGGTACGTCTTGGTAGAGGAAATACAGCAAAATCATCAACAACGACGGGACCAACAAGATCATGGCCACCGTGCGATGGTCCTGGCGGAGCTGAAGCAGAATGCGTACGGTCGTAGCACCGAAGATCCTGATGCTCATGATATTTCGCCTCCGACGGGTGAAGTCCGAATCAGCTCGAGAAAGGCGTTCTCGAGCCGTTCACATCTGGTTTTGGCGCGCAATTCATCGGGTGTGAGTTGAGCGAGGAGATGCCCATCTCGCATCAGGATCAGTTCAGCGCAGTGGTCGGCCTCATCCATGACGTGGCTGGAGACCAACAGGGTGGTTCCGCTGCGAGCAAGGTCGGCAAATCGTTCCCACAATTCGACACGAAGCACCGGATCGAGACCAACGGTCGGTTCGTCGAGGATCAACACATCAGGTGATGCCACCAACGCGCATGCCAGCGAGACTCGACCGCGTTGACCTCCGGACAGATCGGCGGCGGTCTGGTCGGCGTATCGGCTCAATCCGACGGCGTCGACCGCTGCTGCGACGTCTGCGCCGGACTTGCCGTACAGAGCGCCGAAGTACTGGACGTTTCGAGTGACCGTCAGGTCGCCGTACACGCTGGGGGATTGGGTGACGTATCCGACCCGGCGGCGAAGGGCAACGGACCCCGCGAGGTCGCCCAGGACTCTGACCTCACCACTTTCGACGATCTGGGTTCCGACTATCGCGCGCATCAGGGTTGTCTTGCCGCAGCCGGACGGGCCGAGCAGTCCGGTGATCGATCCTGCCGAAACTTGCAGGTCGAGTGAGTGAAGAACTTCGTGCTTGCCGCGAATGACTCGTAGTCCGCGGATGTCTATTGCCGGCGTGGTGGTCACGGTTCGCCTCATTTCAATAATTCATCACTTGTTGAATTATGCGACTCGGCCGACCGATGAGTCAACGGCGTGGGCACAATCGAAGGGTGAGTATCGAGACCTTGGAAAATGTGAAGAACCCGTTGGAAGCGGGCCTGACAATTCTCGGCTCGACCCTGATTGTCGACGACATCTCGCTGAGGATTGTCGAGGTCGAGGCGTACGGAGGGGAGAAGGACGGGCCCTGGCCAGATCCGGCAGCACATTCGTATCGGGGGCAAACGCCGCGGAACAGCGTGATGTTCGGGCGGGCGGGCCGTCTCTACGTCTACCGCAGCTACGGAATGCACTTTTGTATGAACATCTCGTACGGCCCGGATGGTGTCGCGGGTGGTGTTCTGCTCCGAGCGGCCGAAATCGAGGCCGGTCACGATGTGGTGTCTGCTCGGAGATCGCCGGATCGACCATCTCACCAATGGGCCAGAGGGCCAGGTAATCTCGGCGCTTCCGTTGCAATCACGTTGGCGGACAACGGAACAGACGTGTTCAACCCTGCCTCGCGGGTTCGGCTCGAATTGGGGGAGTCGAAGGAGTGGGTCAGTGGACCGCGGGTGGGGGTCAGTACTGCGGCCGAGGTCCCGTGGCGCCTCTGGATTCCGGACTCGCGAGCTGTGTCCGCGTACCGCCGAAGCCCGCGAGCGCCGGTCATTTCGTGAAGATGGGATGATCGAGTCCGTGACTGAGAATATTCTCGACGAACTGACCTGGCGTGGGCTGATCGCCCAATCAACTGATCTCGACGCTTTGCGTAAAGATCTCGAGGCCGGACCGGTCACGTTGTATGCGGGCTTCGACCCGACCGGACCGAGCCTGCACGCAGGTCACCTGGTTCCGCTCCTCGCGCTCAAGCGGTTTCAGCGTGCCGGTAACCGTCCGATCGTTCTTGCCGGCGGTGCAACAGGCCTGATCGGTGATCCCCGTGACGTCGGGGAACGGACGATGAACTCCGCCGATACTGTCGCGGATTGGGCAGGTCGCATCCGTGGTCAGCTCGAACGATTCGTGGATTTCGACGATTCACCGACGAGTGCGGTCATCGAGAACAATATGAACTGGACCGGCAAGATGTCGGCGATCGACTTCCTGCGTGATGTCGGCAAACACTTCTCTGTGAACGTCATGCTTGCGCGTGACACCGTGAAGCGTCGTCTCGAGTCGGACGGGATGTCGTACACCGAGTTCAGTTACATGCTGCTCCAAGCCAACGACTACCTGCACTTGCGACGCGATCTCGGCTGCACTCTGCAGGTCGGTGGGTCCGATCAGTGGGGCAACATCATCGCGGGCGTCGAACTCAACCGTCGTGTCGACGGCGAGAGTGTTCACGCAATGACCGTTCCGCTGGTGACCTCGGCTGATGGGAAGAAGTTCGGAAAGTCGACCGGTGGCGGCAGTCTGTGGCTCGACCCCGAGATGACCAGCCCGTACGCGTGGTACCAGTACTTCGTGAACACCGGCGACGCCGACGTGATCAAGTACCTGCGCTGGTTCACGTTCCTGACCGCAGACGAACTCGCGGAACTCGAGACGGCAACGGCGGAGCGTCCGCATGCGCGCGAAGCGCAGAAGCGATTGGCTGCGGAGATGACGACCTTGGTTCACGGAGAACACAACACTCGCGCCGTCGAGCTCGCCAGCCAGGCGTTGTTCGGCAAGGCGGAATTGGCGGAACTCGACGAGTCGACGCTCGCCGCGGCGCTGAAGGAAGCATCTGTCAGCGAATTGGCGCCGGGGGAGCCGCGCACGATCATCGATCTGCTTGTGACGAGCGGTTTGTGTGAGAGCAAGGGAGCTGCTCGACGCGCAGTGAAGGAAGGCGGCGCTTCGGTGAACAACCAGAAGGTGTCGGCCGACGACTGGGAGCCCGCCGCATCCGATCTGCTTCACGGCAGCTGGTTGGTCGTCCGGCGTGGAAAGCGCAATTTCGCCGGCGTGAAAATACTTTCGAACTGACGTGTGTGGGGTCACAGTTGTCTCGCGGGGCTCCTGTGGCCGTTGGTGGCCCGCCTGCGGGCGGGCTACCAGCGGATTTAACCTGGCGAACACCTGCGACCTGCACGTTTGACGCTCAGTTTTCATTCGCGTAACTTTGTCCAAGTCAGAGCGACACGGACACCAACCCCGACCGAGAGGCCGGGGACACGCGGTTGGACGAAGTCGGAGACATTCACGCTCGACGGGAACTTGCTTCCTGGGAGCGAACAGGCTAAGATTGTGACTCTTGCCCCGGAGCTTTCAACCAGTTTGAAGCGATGGTGTGTGCGTGTTCTTTGAGAACTCAACAGTGTGTCGATGAATGTCAGTGCCAAATATTTTTTGGTACTTCAC
>NZ_RKLZ01000004.1:0-305241 GCF_003797745.1 Rhodococcus sp. WS1
CGGAGACAACGCTTCCGAAGCGATCCGCAGTCCTTCCAGCTGCACTTTCGGCGTCGGATCGCCAGCCACCAACCGCGGCGCTCCTCCCGACGCTTCGCGTCGGGAGACGGGAGCGAGTCGCTGCGCTCCCCGCCAGGGAGCCGCTGCGCGGCTCGCAGTGGGTCGAGTGCCGTTGCCGTCGATCGAGTCGCTTCGCTCCTCTGAATTCCGAATCTTGGTTCTCGCCAATCAAATTCATCGCAACGTCTGAACCGGTACCCGACACCCGAACGAGGCTGGGGAGGAGGGGAAGGGTCACGAAAAGCGCCCCGTCTCGCGTCCACTGCCTCGTCATCATCATGCTCCCAATCATACACCCCCACCCACCAAACTGCAAAACAACCTGAAAACGCCGAACACCGAAACACTCACCACCGCAACATAATTAGACGTTCACGAAAACATCACCGTGCACAACTCACGAAACCAACCCAACACCAACCGAATACCGAAACCTACTGACACACAACAACATTCAAAAACACCCAAAAAACGAGCCTCACAACACCCCCGCACGACCCGGCACCACTCCCCCACACCACCCAACCCGAACACCCCGCCGGCCCCCGCCGGCACCCAAAAACGCCGGCGCCCCACACACCCCCAACAACCACCCCAGGGTATATGCCATCACCCCAGGTCAAAGACTTACGAGATTGCCAAAAGCTGTAAACCCACCGACTTTGCATCCGGAATTGGTAGCCGGACAAAAAATATTGCTCCGGAGCAAAGGAAACGAGTGGCGTCATGCCCAACCAGCACCAGTGGTTTAACAACGAAGAACCTCAGAACCCGGATCGCCGCGAGAGGCTCCACTCCATCGCTGTCCGCACGTGGAACATTGCCCGTTACAGCTACCGCCTCTACCGAGCCATCGAATGGGCCTCACAGATCTACCAGACGATCACGAACAGCCAATAGCTAACCCTGGTCGCCCCGCGCGAAAGAGCCCCTCACCTGCCGTGGAGGGCTCTTTCGCGCGCTTTTATATGTGCGAGTCGACAACTCGCTCTATCGGAGAGGCAGAAAACTCAAGGGCCGGATCAGTGTCTCCACGCCCCAACGACTTTCATAGAGCCCCGACGACTTCATAGACCTGCGTTGCTGTGAGCACGTAGCCGTCGTCACCGGGCCCGTTGCGGATGACCTCGGACCAGATCGGCTTGAATACCTCGACCATTCGGTCGTACCCAGGCAGCCTGCGCGAGTGGGAATTGCCGTCGTCCCCGATTTCTTCCAGCCTTTTCTCGATCTCAGTCCAGCGCTCCGTCTCCGCCAGATGCCTCACATACCCAAGCATCCTGCCTTCGACGGGATCGGCGAGATCGAAGCCGGCGAAGCGTGTGTACGAGACGCGATCACCGAGCCGATCCAGATCGGCTTCTGTCAGAACGTCGACGCTGGCTCCGAGCACTCTAAACATGTCCAGGATGTCCCACACACGTCGGCACTCTGCGATTTCCAGTTCTTCGTCGAGATCGGCGAAGACACGACTGTATTCACCGGCATAACCCCTGCGAAGAACCTCTGCTCTCTGAAGGTGCAACGTCTTGTCGTCCTGATCCTTGGCAAGCGCGGCGAGGATCTCTAGTTGCTGGGCCAACATCAGGCGTTCGGTTGGAGCGAGTGAGCTAGGTGAGTCACCTTCCCTGAACCGAGCACCGCGGCCCAGTTTCTGGTCGATGAGGCCACGAACCAGATCACTTACTGTCTGCTCGCTGGACTTGGCCAGCACGTCCAGCTCGTTTTTCGACTCGTCGTCGATTCTGATCGTGATAGGAGGCATGAAAGCCACCCCTTTCTTTCTTTGGCCGACGCGACGCGTCAGACTGTCTGACGCAAATTGTACGCGATTCACGTAAACGCGCAACAAACTCTGGACGCAGTAGTTCACGAACCAACGCTGGATTCCAAGACGAAAAGTCTCGGGAGCACAGTTCCGAATCGGCCGGCAGGCAAAGCGAATCAGTTCAGGAATCGGTACGTGAACTGAGAACGCAATAGCGCACGGAGCAACGCCCCCACGATCGCGACCCAGGACGGCGCTGAACGTGATCTGCATCACTTACGCGACGGTGTTTTGCTCGTAGCACCCATATGTCCTTATAACCAGTAAATGGTTTCGCTGGGATCCAGAAATCAATCACGTAGGGGCACCGGAAGATCGCGCCTGCGGACGCAACGAGGAGAGTTATGTCCAATTTGACCGTCGAGCAGCGCAAAGACAAAGTTCGTCAGCTCCACGAGCTGGCGGAAGAGACGCGACGCACCGGAATTCGGACGCCGAGCGGGAAGTGGAGTGTGCCGGCAGAGAAGTTGATAGAACGGCTGTACGCCTACGCGGTTGCTGTCCTTCAAGACATGCTGGCCAACGGCTCCATTCAGACCCAGGGTCCACGGAATTCGAGATTTCTATACGTCGATGAGGGCAGCCTTTCATGGCTGCGTGCCGATCACGAGACTCGTCACTGGGTCGCCAGCGACCTCATCATCAAGACCTACCCGGCGTTCATGGAGAAAGCTATCGAGAGAGGTGACTGGGACGGCACCCAGTCCTCCCTGTACACGTATTTCCTCAACGCATGTCTGCTGCGGAAGTACGAGGTGATCAACAAGTGGGCGAAGGACACACGTTCCATCCGGGCAGCTGCACTACCGCTCGCCGCCACAGGTGGTGATGTCGACGACGCAGACGCTTCGACGCCAGACATCGCGAACCACACCGCGACCAAATTGGAGCTGACAAGGCAGATCGCGATCGCGCCGTTGAAAGTCCGGCCGATCCTCGAAGCGTTGAAAGCTGGATTCACCCTCGCTGACGCCGCGCGCGAGCTTCGCATCAGCGAAGACGCCGCCTCCGGACGGCTCAAACGCTACCGCGACAAGAAGATCATTCCCCTCGTTGCCGACGGTCTCCTTGACGCACCGTCCGGCTACTTCCTTGCCAAATACGCACGCACCTCGGGCGCTCCGCACGCCACAAATCACGACGCCTCGCCCCGAGGTCCCTTCGACAATGCCTGGCCTCCACCCAGCTCCGAACGAACTTCCCTCTTCTGACCTGTCTGTCCTGCGCGTCCCGACGACGTCCTTACCTCCCGGAGAAAATCTTGAACTCGAACGATGGCGACAGCTCCCGCGGCAACAAGCTGTTCCGCTGGTACGCCCACCCCCTGACCACTGTGCTCGTGCTCGTCTGCTCGATCCCTTTGCTCGACTACTACCTCGAATCAGGAGGTCTCGTCGCCACCGCATTCTGTGCGATGGCCAGCTTCGTCACAGCGTGCGCGGGCCAAGACGCACCTCCCGTCGACTAGGCGCCGCTCCCAGACAGACCGTCATCGCTGGAAGGCCCACTCGACGAGGCCGGGCCTTCCAGCGGACAATCTCTATTCGCCGCCATTTACGAGGTCCTACGGAACAACTCTTTTCATAGGAACGTCTGACCTGGGACGATCCGCATGAGGATCTGAGTCTCGATCGGCCGGACTCCAGCCCCTCATCGGCTGACCTGCTCGACACGTGCCGCTTCCCTCTTGAGCTTGCGGCGGACTGTCTCGCCCATCGCGACCGGCTTCCCGCAGTCGTCTGCTGCCATCGCCCAAGTCATCCCGGGCTCACTGGTGCTGTACTTCGCTTGAATGACTTCGCGTTCTGCCGGTGCGCCAGGCGGTGCCATCAGGTAGCCGGCGGGCGGGCTCGCCGGAGCCGATCACAACTGATCGCAGATGATGAGCGGATGAACGAGCAGCGTGAGCACGCGATGTGGGTGAACCGCCTGATCGACGCGGCGATGGGTGGGTTAGTCGTGGATCTACGGTTCGGGGCCCCGATACGGCAGTACAACCCGGCCACCGCCGATCAGTGGCCGGCAGAGCGGTGTATCCCCGCAAGCGCGCTCCGGACTGTCTTGCTCGGTGATCACACCGGTTTCGATCCCCGCGGTCTCCGAATCGCCGGAGCCCGGATCACCGGTGATGTGGACCTCGCTCACATCACCTTCGACTACCCGTTGCACATGGTTCGATGCCGTATCGACCGGCCTATCGCCTTCGATGCCGCGAAACTGGCAGAACTTGACCTCACCGCGTCGCACATTCGGTCCCTGTCCGTCGACGGCGCAACTATCACGGGCGCCCTCTTCGCCAACCGGATCATCACCCACGGCATGATTAGCGCCGTCGGAGCCACCATCGGGAGCCAACTGTCCCTGACCGGCGCACACCTGAACAACCCCGGAGCGGACGTCCTCACCCTCGACGGCGCCACTATCACCAGCAACCTGTTCGCCAATCAGATCACCACCCACGGCATGATCAGCGGCGTCGGAGCCACCATCGGTAGCCAACTAATACTGACCGACGCACACCTGAACAACCCCGGAGCAGACGTCCTCGCCCTCGACAACGCGACTGTCACCGGCAGCCTGTTCGCCGACAAGATCACCACCCACGGCGAAATCCTCACCGTCTCATCCACCATCGGTAGCCAACTAATACTGACCGGCGCATACCTGAACAACCCCGGAGCAGACGTCCTCAGCCTCGACGGCGCGACTATCACCCGCGGACTCATCGCCGATCAGATCACCACCCACGGCATGATCAGCGGCGTCGCAGCCACCATCGGTAAGCAGCTTTCCCTGACCGACGCACACCTGAACAACCCCGGAGCAGACATCCTCACCCTCAACGGCGCGACTATCACCGGCGGACTCATCGCCGATCAGATCACCACCCACGGCGAAATCCGCGCCGTCGGAGCCACCATCGGCGGCGAACTCAACCTGAGCGGTGCGCATCTGAACAACCCAGAAGAATCTGTTGTTCTCGATCTCCACCAAGCAAGAATCGCCGGGGATATCGACACCAGCGGCGTCACCACCTACGGCGAAATCCGCGCCGTCGGAGCCACCATCGGCGGCGAACTCAACCTGAACGGTGCGCATCTGAACAACCCAGAACAATGGGTTCTCGACCTTGACGGAGCGAACATCACTGGAGACGTGTTTACTGGCGATTTCGCCACCGCAACAAGGTGGCTGACCTTCAAGGCCGACGGGCTCATCACTGCCAGTAATGCTGGCTTCGAGGGCCATGTTGATCTCGGATTCGCGACATCATCGTCCTCGGGCCATTTGACCGTCGATTTCAGCGGTGTGGAGATGCAGCAACTCACTCTCCCGCAAAGCTCCTTGACGGAGATCAACCTGTCCCTGGCCAAACTCACCCACCTCAACACTCCGACAGACCGAGAACCCTCATACCCGGTGTTGGCGACAGGGTGGGCCATCGGCGACATCGACGGCCTTATCCGAACCGACCACCACGCCGCGACCCGCTGGCTCAACTGCATCAGCAAGGAGCAACAACTGCGGAACGAGAGTCTCCCCCCGTCGCACACCCTCGCCAGCCCACAGCCGTGGCATGCACTCGCCGCAGTGTACGAACGCAACGGGCACCCTGCCGAAGCGCGACGACTACGGTTCACCGCCGCGAACAAGGTCACCAAGAACGCACCCCTGCCCACGAAAATACTGCGCACGATTTATCGCTTCATCGCAGGCCACGGCTACTATCCACTTCGCGCCGGCCTATGGCTGATCATTGCCCTGATCGCAGGTGTCGCACTCGTGGGGGCGAACCGCGCGCACTTCGTCCCCACCACCCCCGTTGTAGTGGCCGACACCGTCACCACCAACGCGACCGGAGGGAACAAAGCCACCCCCACCGGGCAGACCGAAGAACAACCGGTGACGGTCACAGGTGCCGACGACTGCGCCTCACACCCGACCCACCCGTGCCTGGATACGTTCACCTATGCCCTCACTGGCGTCATCCCTGCCGCAACAGGCATCACCCGACCAGTATGGGAGGTCAGCCCAACCGCACCCGTCTGGATGAAACTCGGTCTACCGGCCCTTCGGATCCTGGCGTGGATCTTCACGGCGATTCTTCTCGCCGGAGTGACCGGGTTACTACGAAAGAGTTCGTGATCCGACCGACGCCTCCACCGAAAATGGCTCGATCAAGATCCGTCCCGACATGGATCCGGTAATGCCGTCAGGTAACCGGCACAAGATTGGCCAGCTTCACCGGAAAGGGGTACTTGCCGGGGGCATCCACGCTGGATTCGATGATTGCGGTGTGAGCGTCGTCGTCGACGCTGACGATCGTGAACACCGAGACGCCTCCGGTCCCGATTCTCACGTGGTCGCCCTGCTGCACGAAATTCTCCTCTATCGAGATGCCGATGACTGTCTATCTTCTCAGCTGCTCGCCGACGAATTTCCGCCTGTCTCATTCCCCGACGTCGCGGTGAAGAGGTTTGCGAGATTCGCCGGTATCGCGGCGATCGGGGTCGACAGGTAGTCCGCAGAGTGGGCGTTCTGCACCGTCATGGTGCCGCTGCCGTACATCCAGCCTGTCGGGTCGACTTGGTTCCTGCCGCCGCCATCCGTGTTCGATTTCCCTGCACCTGAGAACAAGTCACGGGCGCGTGCCTCGGCCTCATTCCACAGCGAGAGGCCGGGGTTGCCACCGACGCAGCCACCGGCGATCGACCCGATCGAGATAGGTGTCCCCGAACCCTCCACGAGGGTCGTAGGCCAGAAGTCCTCGGTGGACGCGTGTGTAGCGGGGAGGAGGATCTCTGAAGACGGGCACCGGTCGTGATGGCCGCCAATGCCCACCCAGATCAGCCGCGGAGCCTTTCGGCGTCGCCACCGGCGTTCGGCTGGGTCGTTGAACCCGCGGATCCAGTGCCTGCCTTGCGCATCGGTGATCGGTGTTCCCTCTGGAGTAGCGCGCAATTGCTCGGCACTGTCGTAAATGCGCCCGCGACCCAGTGCTGCGTCGAAGTCGCTTTCGTAGCTGGCCATCATTCCCCCTGTAGTTCGTCTAGTCAGATCGCCGATGGGTGTGTGCCGGAATAACCTGATCTACCAGTCGATTTCGAGGACCTTCGTGGAGCCGGTCAGCGGCAGCATCGCGATGAAGATCATGCTTTTTCCTCCTGGGGGATCTCGCGGGCGGGGCGGTTCCGGTGATCGCTGAATACCCGAATATGAGTGGACAGAAGGACAAGCCCGCCCAGAATCGCCATTATCACTGGGGAGTAGGTCATCATGAAGTCGTGCGCCGCGGTGGGGCATTGTGGTGCTCCGGTGCTGCCCAACAAGGTGGTGTAGCACTCGCGGACTGGTTCGCGGGGGACGTAGCGAGGCTGCATGAACCATCCTGCAAAGGCAGCAACCACAACGACGTCGATCAGTACGAGGGCCCGGATCTGCGCGATCACTTCGCCGGCCATCCTGGGTCCTCAGTTCTCTTGCTCGCGCGTGTTGGCCTTATTGCGTCGAGAAGGTTGTCTACGGCCTCTGCGGCGCCGAAGACAATCTCAGAGGGTGCATTCGGCCGCAGCGCGATCACTACGAACGGCACGAGGATAAGAGCCATGACCACCGCAGACCAGTCGTTGACTGCACCTGCGATCAATGCCGAGCCGGTCGACGCGACTATCGCGTAGTGAGCGACAGTGTCGAACCCTGTGGGGGAACTCATCGCGCCCGCCGAACCTTCGGAGTGCTGCGAGAATCTTCCACACCGTTAACCCTTCGTGTGGCGTAGGCCGCACAGATCAAATGATTGATCTGAAGTTTGCGTCCTTCGCGGGCAATGAATGCGAGAACCTCGCTGCTGCTCGCGGGTGCTGGTTCGGTCGCGGGGGTGATCTGGATTTCGTCGAGTGCCAGGTGCTTCATGGTTCTTCTCCGTTTCGTGTGGGCATGTCAGAACAGGTGAGTGGCGCGGTAATCGTTGGTACCGGGACATTCTTCGACGGCTGCGGCGGTGAATTCGGTGATCGGGGGTCGCCATCGGGCGCGCTCGGCTTTGCTGATGTGGCACCACATCGTGGTGTCTCGGAGGTCGAGGTCCTCGTCGCCTTCGCGTGCGGTGAACGAGTCCGGGGATTGGTGGGTCAGCGCGGCCAGGGCGAGGAGCTGCTCGAACGAGGGGTAGCGGGTGCCGGCCTCCCATTCGTCGACTGCCGGCTCCTGCGCCCCGCATGCAATGTCGACGTCAGGGCCGTACAGCTCGGCGGCGTCGAGTGCGCGGGTGATCCGGCACGGGGCCAACGCTCCGGTGGCCCACTGTTCGTAGGCCCGGTCATGGGCGGCTCTGCGCTGCGCCGCGACGGCAGCCCACTCGGCTCGTTTCCGCAGACGCGCTGCTGCCCGGTCTCCGGCTGCGCGGAATCTGGAGCGTGCGGGCATGGTGTGCTCGTCGGTCACAGCGCCTGCGGTTTCCCGTCGGCGCGACCTGCGTCCTCACTGACAGCGTGGTCGGTAGGGGTTCGGAACACGTCTTCCCCGCGAAGGTTGAGAACGGTGATGAGAGCTTCTCGCGGTGTGCAGTCGGGACGCATATGACGCACCTCGATCGCTGCCAACCTTTCCCCGTCGGTGGCCTTGATCTGCGAAATCAGATACCGCTCGGCATCGGTGAGCTCGAGGACGCCGGAGGGCTTGCGCTGGGCGAGATAGTTACCGATTCGACCTGCCCATCCCCGACGAATCACTCGGCCTTGCGCGATGCGACGAGGACGCGCGGTCAACTCGCCGCCGCAGTTCGGGCACTCGTTGTCCATCGCCGCTGAGCAGTCGACGCAGAAGGTGCATTCGTAGCTGCATATTGTTGCGGCGGAGGCGTTGTCGAGGGAGGTGCGGCACCTCTCGCAGATTGTCTTCATCGCCAACATCGCCGCTCCTGGAGTCGTCTCGCCTTCCGGCGCAGTGCATCTGTCAGCGTCAGAGAACCACACCTGCCCGGATTCGACCTACGGGGTCACACACCCATCTCCCGGCCACTTTCACGCGTCCGTGAGGCCCGTCCGGCGCGGTGTTACGGCACGATGATGTGCACGGTCGACCGGTGATTCGGAGGAAGTAATGAGCAAGGATTTTTACAGTGCGTCGGAGCTGGCGGATCTGGGCTATGTGTCCGAGCGTCTGACGTCGGTGTTCGGTGAACCCGATTCCGTCGACGGGGAGCTGCGTTGGGATGCCGACACCGTTGTTGCCGTCGAGCGGGATGTGCTCGCTCCTGCTGCTCGGATCATGTTCGATGCCTTCGCTCCGGAGTGGAACACACGCGTCCAGATGAACGGATCGAACCTCGCTCTCGGGTGGCCGCAGATGGAGCAGATGCTCGCCCGAGTGACGATGCGGGAATCTTGACCTCTCGTCGAGCGCGAAGGCCCGCGGCGTCAGTGGACCGGTTCGAGCAAGCTCGGGTCGTTGTTCCTCGGACTATTGACCGCAGTCGAAACTTCGTACGGTTCGAGATGCGGCTCCGGAACGGAATTGATCATGGCCTGGACCTCGCCTTTGTCGGTGAGGTTCGGATCGAGCCAGTGTTCCCAGAACGATTCGGGCAGGATCAGCGGGGATCTGTCGTGTATGTGCCCCAAGGAATCCGTAGCTGGCCGAGTCAAGACAGTACAGGTCCATACCCACTTGTTCGGATCGTCTTCTGGCAGTTCAGGATCGGGCCACAACTCGTAGAGTCCAGCCATCGCGATCACGTCGCCGTCCCCGTGAAGAAAGTACGGAATCTTCTTCCCCTCTTCACTTTTCATCCATTCGTAGTAACCGCTGGCGGGAACGATGGCCCGTCGTTTGGCGGCGCTACTTCTGAATGACGGCTTCTCCGTTATCTACTCTTGGTTACCTGGTCGAGGCATGTTGGTCGGCAGTTGTTCGTGCGACGTTCCTTTTCGATATCAGGGTCATGGTTGGCACGTTGGTTAGCTTTGTCATGTGGACGTTTTCGCGGCGGAGCGGGCAGTGTCGCCGTCGGATGGTTCACTCCGCTATGTCGTGATCGATCGCACGTACCGCGTGCACACCGAAGCGTCGGCGTATTTAGCGGCGCTGCGCGCATTGGACCGGTCACCGAACACCGAGCGGGTATACGCGGGCCGTATAGCGTTGTTTCTGAGCTACTGCGGGCGATTCGGATTCGATTGGCAGAAAATACAGTTCAGCGACTTGGCGCGCTTTTTGCGGTGGCTGGTCGCTGAGCCGTTGCCGCCGCGCCGACCGAGTTCGCCAACGCGGTTTCGCAGCGCGGGCACAGCGAACGCGGTGATGACGTCGGTGTGCGAGTTCTTACGGTTCGCCGCGACGCACGGTTGGGTCTCGTCAGAACTGATACCACGGTTGTCACATCGAAAGGACCTGCGATACCTGCCGGGCCACGACAGCGGGGAGATGGGCCAATTCGCCTCCATCCGGGCGAAGTCGTTGAAGTTGACGGCGCCGGTACCCGAGATCGAGTTCCTGACCGCACGGCAGGTAGACGAGCTGATTGCAGCGGCGGGGCGAACACGAGACCGGTTTCTGATAACTCTGATGGCTCTCACCGGGATCCGAGTCGGCGAAGCGCTGGGTCTACGGCGTGGGGATCTGCATCTGCTACCTCGTGGCGCTTTGGTCGGATGCTCGACCGACGGCCCGCACATCCATGTGCGCCGACGATGCAATGCCAACGGCGCACTCGCCAAATCCCGGTATCCACGGTCGATTCCGGTAGTGAACGATCTGGTCGGCCTCTACGCCCAGTACCAGCACGAACGGTTTGCAGTCGCGGGCGCGATGGAGGCTGACCTGGTCTTTGTGAACCTCTATCACAAGCCGATCGGCGACGGAATGCGCTACGGCAACGTGCGATCGTTGTTCGCGCGGCTTTCCGCGGCTGCGGGTTTCACAGCGCGCCCGCACATGCTGCGACACACAGCCGCCACCCGATGGATCGAGAATGGTGTGCCCCGCGATGTCGTGCAGCACCTCCTCGGACACGTGTCGTCGGTCTCGATGGATCCGTACCTACACCCGCCAGAAACAGCCAAACGTGCTGCGGTGGAACGAGTGGCAGCAAGACTGGAGGGATATGACTAGTTCGCAACACTCAGCGTCGATGTTCTCACCGAGTGTCGAGTCCGACTGGATCCGGTGGTTGCGCCGACACACCGACACGAGCTGGCGGCCAGGTGAATGGGACCACGAGCTGTGGTTGTGCACCGCTGACCCTGGCAACCCGCAGAGCACCGTCGACATCTGCGTGACCCGGGCGTGCACACAAATACTCGGCGACCGCGGTATGTGCACGCATTGTGTTCGCGCGCTGAGCAAGTCAGGTGTATCTCGAGCCGAGTTCATCGACACCCATGTACCCGACCGGCCGCGCACGAAGTACGGGCAGCGGACAGAACAATGCCGAGTGGAGCGCAACGGTGTACGTTGCGCTCGGCGCTTCGATGTACGCGGCTTGTGTCGACGTCACTACTCCGAGTGGCGCTCACACTCACGACAGAATCCGGCAACCGAACTCGGAAGCTGGGTCGCTTGTGTCGCCGAACCATTGGGTCCAGAACAGGAACGTATGTGCCTGGTGTTGGGCTGTCTACTGACACCACGCGGGGCAATTCCGCTGTGCCCGTTGCATTACACCCGCCGCAAGACCAACACGCCTGATACTCCGGTCGAGGTGTTTGCACGCACCCAACCTCCGTATCTAGGAGCGAACCAGTTTTCGCTCGGCCATCTCTCGGAGCAGCTTCGTTGGGAAGTGCTCTACGCGGTCCAGCAACGGGACCATCGCAACGGGCGGCTCTCCCCTGGCGTCATGCGGCAAGTTGTGCGGGAGTTGGAGCGGGTGCCGAGCGTGGCGACGATAGAGGAGAAGGATCTACCCTCGCTCATCGCCAGCCGCGGAACCTCGAGCGTGCAAGCGCACCTGGTCGAGTTCGTGCGCTCGTTGCGTCAGGCACACGACGAGATGCTCGGCATCGAGCACACCGAGAAGATGGTGTGGGATCTAGTTACGTTGGGTGTAGAGCCCGACCCCGCCATGCTCGGTGGGCCGCGTCGTCGAGCCGGCACCATAGATTTCGGGGAGATCGAGGTCGAATGGCTGCGCGAACTCACCCGTACATGGGCACGCACGGAGCTGCCCGAGGGCAGGATCATGGTCGAAACGGTGCGCGCGGCAACTCTGGCCGCACGAACGCTGCGACAACGCGCCGACCTCGGCGAGAGACCACCTGCCCTCGAGCGCGCCGACATGGACCAGGTCGTGGAGGTTTTCCGCACACTCAGCCACGCCGACGGCGCAGTGTTGAGCGTCAGCCGGCGCCGAACCATGGCTCGCCGGTTCTTCGAGCTGATCGAGTACGGCCGCATCAACGGGCGGCTGAACGGGCTCGGTCCCGGTTTCAACCGGCACCGCTTCCACATGATTCCGTTCACAGGCGACCGAGAGGAGGAAGTTGGTCACGCACTGCCTGCTTCGGTTCTCCGGCAGCTTGATGCCAACCTTGACCGTATCGGTGTCGGCTTCAGCCACGGCGAACTCACCCCCGGGCAGGTCAACGCAATGTTCCGAACTATCTTCATTGTCATGCGCGACACGGGTCGACGCCCACTCGAGGTCGCCAGTCTGCTCCGGGACTGTGTGACCGGAAATGACGAACCAACGCTGCATTGGTACAACATCAAATCCAAACGGCTCGGCCGCAAACTACCGATCACCCGGGCAACTGCTGCCGCGATCGGCGAGTGGCAGGAAATCCGACAGACCCTGCCAACACCACCTGCGAGCAGCGAGTACCTGTTCCCCGCGAAGTCTTCGATCGCGCGCGATCCTTTTATTCGCACGCACTACATCTCCCGTGTGATGCGGGCATGGGTGGACCAGATAGACCGGCTCGATTCCGATACCGTCGATCCCGACGGCATCCCACTCCCGTTCGATCGAACCCTGGTTTACCCCTACACACTCCGCCACACCTACGCGCAACGGCACGCCGACGCCGGCGTGCCCGTCGACGTACTGCGCGACCTGATGGACCACAAACACATCAACACCACCACGATCTACTACGAGATCACTACCAGCCGAAAACGTGAAGCAGTCGCGACCGTGTCCTCATTCACCGTCGACCGGGCCGGGCGGCCGGCCCCGATGAACGACCAAGCTACCTACGAGGCGCGGGCGGTCTCGGTCCCATTCGGCAACTGCATCGAACCGTCCAACGTGAAAGCCGGCGGCGGAGCCTGCCCCGTGCGTTTCCAATGCGCCGGATGCGGCTTCTACCGGCCCGATCCGTCCTACCTGCCCGCGATCGAAGAACATCTCAACTCGCTCAAAGCCGACCGGGAAACCGCCCACGCGATGGACGTCGCCGGATTCGTCGTCGAGAACCTCACCGCACAGATCGACGCCTTCACCCACGTGCACCAGACCATGAATGAGCGGCTCGACACCCTCACCACGGACGAACGAGCCCACGTCGACGAAGCCTCTGCCGTACTGCGGAAATCACGTGCGAGCATCGCAGGCCGCTCACTGCCGTTGCACGTAATCGGCAAGAACACCGCAACATGAGCAGTTCACGCACCTCCGCCGATGTCCTGGTCCAAGCGCGCCGACAAGCATCCCAACGAAAACGCGCACACGTCAAAACCGTTGTCGACCAGATGAAAACCAGCGCCACCCCGATCACCTTCACCGCCGTCGCCAAGACCGCCGGCGTGTCCACCTGGCTCGTCTACGCCGAAAGCATCCGCGACTACATCGAACAGGCCCGCGCCGACCAAGCCGCCGCACCGGACCGCGCAACAGTGACTGGCAACCGCGCCAGTGCCGCCAGCCTACGAACCGACCTAGAACTCGCCCGCCAGGACAACCGCGCCCTCCGCTCCGAAGTCGACCGACTCAAAACCGCCCTGCGGCACAATCTCGGCCGCCAACTCGACGAAGAATCCACCCACCATCTCCGCTCCCGCGTCGACGACCTCACCACCGCCAACTCGAAGCTGCAAGACGAAAACCGCAGCCTCACAGAAGAAAACAGCAAACTACAGCACGCACTACGCGCCACCGAGGACGACCTCGCCGCCGCTCGCACCAGCCTACGGCGAATGATCCGCGAACAAAGCTCGGCCCTCGACCACTGACTCAATTTCCAAAGACAGACTTTTCTGAACACAGAATTACTTGCTTTATCGAAATCATGAAGACCTCACTCCACGCCGATGCCCTCTCAAGGTTCGGTTACGCCCTGTCGGATTCGACGCGCACTCAGATTTTGCTAAGCCTGCGCGCAAATGCGGGTCACCCGTCCGAACTGGCGGGCAAGATCGGGGTGACGCACCAGATTCTGTCCAACGACCTTGCGTGGTCTACGCCCTGTTCGGGCCCTCGGCTTCGGGTGGCGCAGCTGACTGAAAATACCACCTCACCGGCTCGACCGGATTCCGCGGCATCAATGACAAGCCGCTCGCTGGAATGGATCGCCGGCACTGGATTCGTCGTCGCGAACGTCCTCCGCGTCGCAACACCCATACCGCAACAACTAGCCGCAGTACTGCACCCAATCGATTGCGAGAGCTGCGAGCTTGTCGTGATCGCTATTCCCGTAGGTGCTTCAAGGCCGACGGGGGAAACCCATATTGGCGTTTGAAAGCTCGGGTGAACGTGTCCGGATCTGTGAAACCGCTTAAGAGTGCCGCCTGGAGAACGCTGAGTCCGGTGGTGAGTTCACCGTGGGCTCGCCTAAGCCGGTTGCGGCGTATATAGGTGCCGGGCGATTCGTTCACATGCTCGGTGAAGACCTTGTATACCAGGCGAACAGAGACATGCAGTGCGTGCGCGAGGCTTTCCACTGTCAGTGACGGGTCAGTCAGATTGTCGTCGATATAGGAACGCATAGCGACGGCCAGTGCGTGACCTTCGAGCCTGAGAGGCGTCGCCTGATCGAGTGGAAGCAGAGCCGCTCGAAGCAACGTGGTGGCTGCATCTGCCAGCATCTCGGTTTCGATCGAACCCTCTCGCGGCGGTGTCAATGGATCGACGGACAGCAGCAAACTCTGGAGCGCGACCAAACTCGTCGACGGGGGTAGTACTGAGGCTGTGATACGCGCAAACGCCTGCCCGGTGGTAGGGATTGTTCTACGCGGAATTTGCAGCACGATTTCGCTCATACGACCGGGAAACGACAGTGAGTAGGGCGAAGAAGCGTCGTACAAGGAGGCCTGTCCCCTGTTGAGGATCGCCTCGTGATCGTGCTGGAACACGCGCCCACGACCGATTCGATGGATCGAAAGTAACAGATCATCTCGGGGGTGATGCGCGATGGTATTCGCAGATCGGACCACTTCCGAGCCCTCACTGGCCACACGCGTTACCGAAACGCCCGAGGCGAGCTCTACACGATCGAGAGTTGCAGTGAACCTGTCTCCAGCAGCCCGAACCCGCAGCGGCACGAAGGCACTACTGCAGGCCTCCGCCCACTCGACCGCCGATCTCGCGCGCACCTGAGCCATGGCCCAAGCATAGGCACTCGCAACTGACGCAAGAGGGCGGTTATGTTACCGATGCGTTTCCGATGAGGTCCTGCGATGTCGAGTGCATGAAAAGTCGAATTTGCAGGTCGAAGGAGTGCAGAAAACGCCGGATGTGATGCAGGAAACATCGAGAACCGAGCATCGTTCGCTCTCTATGGTCGAAACAGGCACGGTGCACCGACCGCGCAACATCCCTTTCGAAGGAGGCAGTCGTGTCCGATTACACGAAGACATTCCGAGCAGCCGCTGTGCAAGCCGAACCGGTCTGGAACGACATCGACGGAGGCATCGACAAGACCATCGCCTTGGTCTCGCAGGCAGCGTCCGAAGGCGCTGACATCATCGCTTTTCCCGAAGTGTGGATTCCGGGATACCCATGGTTCCTGTGGCTCGATTCGGTTGCGTGGCAGTCGCAATTCATCCTGCCCTACGTCAACAACTCCATCGAAGTCGGCAGCAGTCAATTCGCGCGTATCGAGAAGGCTGCCCGCGATGCCGGTATCGCGATCTCACTCGGTTTCAGCGAACGTGAAAACGGATCGCTCTACATCTCTCAGGCGTTCATCGACAAGCATGGTGTGACCACTACCGTCCGCCGCAAGCTCAAGCCTACGCACGTCGAACGAACGATGTTCGGCGAAGGCGACGGATCGGACATCCAGGTCATCGACACCGAACTCGGTCGGGTGGGTGCGCTGAATTGCTGGGAACATCTGCAGCCGCTGGCGAAGTACGCGATGTTTTCTCAAGGCGAGCAGCTACATATAGCGGCATGGCCGAGTTTCTCGATCTTCGAGGGGGCCGTGAACGCCCTGGGCCCAGAGGTCAACGTCGGAGCAGCCCGACAATACGCAGTTGAGGGCCAAACCTTTGTCCTCTCTCCGACCGGTTTGATCGGCGAAGCCGGCCAAACCCTCGTGGCCGACACCGAACTGAAAAAGCAGTTCTTGGCACTCGGAGGCGGATACGCCCGCATTTTCGGCCCCGACGGCCGTGATCTCGCCGAACCGCTGGCCCCGACCGAAGAAGGCATCCTCTACGCAGACATCGACTACACCGCAATCCTCACAGCGAAAAACGCGGCAGATCCGGTAGGCCACTACTCCCGCCCCGACGTGTTCCGGTTGTACTTCGACAACACACGCAAATCGAGAGTCGTAAATCGCCCGTTGTCACCAACAGCCGAACCAGTCGATTCCGAACTAGCAACGATCCTCGAAGGATAGGAAGACGCGACCATGACACAGGACAATGGACCAAAGCCCGAATCTGTTCCACCACAAGACCAGCCGTCACTTTACGAACGGTTAGGTGGATACGACACCATCTACATCTTCGCCGCGGAAGCCCTCAAAAAGGGGATGGCGCATCCCGATATCGGCCACATCTGGGCGCATATGTCGGAGTCGACGTTCTACAAGGAGCACATCAACTTCGTCGATTTCCTCGCCGCACAGTGGGGTGGAAATGTCCGCTACCGCGGGCGAGACATGCTCACCGCCCACCGCGGCATGGGCTTAACCGAGGTGCACTGGAATGCCATGTTCGACTGTCTCTACGAATGCTATGACCAGTTCGGCCTGCCGCAAGAACTTCGAGACGAAATCAACGCGTCGTTCAACAAGTACAAACCCGCCATCGTGGGCAGTCCTTCTTACCGCGACGTCGTTCTCGAACACCCCGAGATCGATGTCACCAAGGGGATGAAGAGCGTCGGTGTGATGTGGCCAAGCCGAAAGGATGCCGCTGCCGCAGCGGCAGCCAACGTGTTGCCAGACTGAATCGACAAGAACGACGCACCTGATGATGTAGTCGTGTAGCCGCCGAGCCCCGCTGTCTTCGGCGGCTGCACCAGTCATCGGGAGACCCACCGCGAACATCCTGGCCATCCTTGAGAGACACCGAGGACTTTGCTAACACCGCTGGAGTGGCCTCGAAGCCGCCCCTCGACGAGCTCGGGTCGTCGAAAAGCCCTACCCCTCCGCGACCCGGACGGACACCCCGGTCACTCACGTCGCAGACACTTCGCGCCGCGCAAGGACAACACGATCCACCCTGGACAACCCCGCTCGTCGACGACTGCAACCGCCTCCGCAGGGTAGATAATCTCCGTGACGGTTTCGCTGCGGGCGTTGATGAGTTTGGACGCCATCTTTCGGTCTTTTGCCCAGGCAGGGAGAAAACCCCAGCTGACGGTCCGGAGCTGGCGCTGGGGTTCGGAGTCGGGTTCCTCGCGTGGGGTTCGTTCGAGGATCACACGGACGGGCTGTGTGGGGGCGACGTTGTAGGACGGTGGGAGTTCGTCGCCGACGGTTTGCATGGTGTCGAAAAAGGACTGCAATTCCTTATCTGAGCTTCGATTGGCATAGCGCCCGCACATGGCCTGACCTCCTGTTTGTCGGTTCCTGTCCCATTGAACAGCGTGGGTCCGACTTTCGCTTCAAACGGCGTGTGATGATCTCGATGACCACGTCGGCAGCATGGAGAGGGGTTCTGCGATCAACGGTCCTCGGCCGGCATCTGCTGATGTTGCATTGGCGATCGCAGCGGCCACAGTCCTCGGTACCACCGTCGGGGTCCTCCTCGCCGACGTGATGGCCGGCATCGCGGTCGGAGCCGGCACCGCGGTGGTCTTCCGCTTCGTGCTGCGGACGATCATCACCAGAAAATGAGCTACGGCGCTGGTCAGCGGATCGGAATAACTCTGCGACGGTGTTCGTTGTAGAGGCTGTCGGTGTTCGGTTCTTTGCCCCGGGTACCACCCCAGAAATGCCGCTTCGAGCGGCCACTTGCCGAGAGGCGCAAGACGGGCACCGACCCTGTGAAGCCGCTGGACACCTTCAGGTTCCGGCGGTTTCGTCATATCTACCGGGGCTTCAGTAACACTGTGTGCCCCCGAACTCGCACGGAGTCACCTCGGAGAGAGCTATCCGCCATTCCCACGGCAGTGGAAGCCACCAGATCCAACCACCTGCGATCATCTGAAAGCCTCCTCGAATACGTTCCTGATCCAGATCAGTGACGACCGGGGAGGTCGACCTCATCAGCAGTCTTGTCGTCGCGCAGCCCTCGAAAGGATGGGTGCCGCAGGCTACCGCCAGTGAACTCCCGGTACTCCACGTCGCACACCAAAAATGGCCTTGACCAGGATGCATTGCGGGTCACGACTCTCGGCGGCTCGATGGCGAACGGGCTGATCGGCTGTTCGAGTTCGACGAGCTTCTCTCGCAGTTCGCGGCGCTGTCGATCCGTCAGGCCCGTGCCAACGTTTCCGATATGGACAAGCGATCCTGAGAACCTGGTGGAGTTGCATCGGATGCACGCGATTCGAGGATTCTCCCTGGCGAATCCGGGGCGCTTTGAACGACAACGCGAGTGTATCGCGCCTTGCTGATCAGGCCTTCACGGCTTTATATTGCATCTAACGCAATATACGTGCACCAGAAGGAGACAGCAGCGGTGGCTGACAAGTATCGTGAGTTGCCCGGTTCTGCGCGGCTCGAACTTGTCGAAGGCGTCTCGCTGCTGCATCCCGAAGATGCCGTTCTCGGCGCGATGCTCAGAGGCTGGGAGCAGCAATTGCTCGGGGGATGACGGATGGCCCAGCGGACAGTCCGCGCCTATCTGGGGACTGTGAACCGTTTTTCGGCCTTCACTGACGAGTATCCATGGTTGTGGACTGCTGCCCATTTCGACGAGTGGATGGCGGAGTTGGTCGGCGCTCGACAGCGTAAGAAGTCGACGCTGCGGAACTATCAAGGCGCGGTGAGAGACTTCTGCACCTATCTGACCTCGCCACAATACAAGTGGCCGGAAGAGTGCGAAAACCGGTTCGGTACTCATCCTGTACAGATCTGCCACGAGTGGAACACGGTCGGTCACCTCGTCGACTACGAGGGCGATCCGGACCGCCGCCCGTTGAATCGCACTGAATTGCAACAACTCCTGGACTACGCCGACGACAAGGTGGAGTTGGCGGTCAAGCGCGGACGGAAAGGCGCGTTGACCGCCCACCGTGACGCGACGGTGCTGAAAGTGGCGTATGGCTGGGGTCTGCGCGCTCGGGAGGTCTCCCGACTCGACACCACCGACTGCTATCGAAGCCCGTCCGCCCCGGAGTTGGGCAGCTTCGGGCAATTGCATATTCGATGGGGCAAAGCCAGTCGAGGTTCGCCACCCAAACGGCGAATGGTGGCGAGCGTAATGCCCTGGGCAGTAGAAGCTTTGCAAGACTACGTGGCCAACATCCGCCCTCGATTCACAGACCGAGCAGATGGACCGCTGTTCATGACCGAACGCGGCACCCGGCTCCAACCAAGGGAGATCGATTCGCGATTCGCCGACTATCGCGATGCCCTGGATCTACCGAGCACGTTGGTCCCGCACTGCCTTCGACACAGTTACGTGACGCACCTGATCGAAGACGGCGCGGATCCGAAGTTCGTGCAGGAACAGGTCGGTCATCGGTTTGCGTCCACCACGGCGATCTATACCGCGGTCAGTGGAGACTTCATGAACACGATGATGCGACGAACATTGGAGCGGGGACTCTCCGCAGACGAGGAGTGGATGGATTGAACAGCAAACTCGACTACCGCTGGCACCTGCGAACGCTCATGGCCACCCGCGGTATGTTCTCCACCAGCGACCTCAAGCCACTACTCGCCGACCGCGGCATTGCTCTGTCCACCAGTCAGGTCTATCGACTGGTCGTCGAACGGCCCGAACGGTTGAGCCTGAACACACTGGTTGCATTGATGGACATTCTGGACTGCCGGATGGAAGACCTGATCGAGCCGGTCACCGCCACGGCCAGACGACGTAAAGCCGCCGGCGCCAACGAAACCGGGTCTGTCGGTGACCACCGCCCCAAACGTGCCCGCATCATCGGCACAAACGAGTCCTGATGGGGAACCGGACAGTCTCTGGGTACGCCGCAGCGGTGCTGACTGATCCGCTGTCGATCATCCACGCCGCGGTGCAACGTGCCGACCCCACACTGTCGGCTTCGGTGTTGTCGGCAGCACTCGCTGAGGCGGCACCCTCGATCACCGTCAAGCGTCGGCTGGCCCAGGCACTGTTCGAGAATCCGGAGTTGCTGACAGGCCGGGAACCGCTGGGCCCACCCGCCATGGATCGACTGATCAAAGCGCTGCAGGGCCACGGATCAGCGGGCATCGAACTCCCCCTGTGCGGCGTGTGCCATCGTGGCGTCGATCTGACGAATCGGCAGGGACCGCTACGGATCTGCGGAAGTTGCTACAGCCGAGAACGCAAACGCATCGAATCCTGCACGTCCTGTGGGGAATCAACGCTTACTCGCTACCGAGACTGGGAAGGACGCCCACTCTGCGCTGCGTGTGAGCGCCGGATATCGGAAGTCGATCAACTGAATCGGCTCGTCAACCAGATCACGATCATCAACGCAGGCGTCGACACAGGCCTCCTCCGCGAGATCGTCGAACGTGAGCTTCCCAAGGCAGGCAATCAGAGACGAATCGCAGACGAACTCGCGGAGCATCCACTGCGGCTGACGACTGAAGCAGCACACGCCACAGCGGCAACCACTGGTCTACTCCGCGCACTCGTCAACGCAGACATCTGCGGGTTCGTCATGCCACCCTGCCCGTTCTGCAACCGTGCAGTCGAACTGACCACGGTGCGCGAACGGCTCCGTTCGTGCCGCCGTTGCTACGAGCAGCATCACGCCCAAGTCTGTGCAGGGTGCGGAGCCGCCCGCCCTGCCGCCAGTAGGAACGCCTCGGGCGCACCGATTTGCCGAAGCTGCCACAACCACCAGCCCGAAAACCAGGACACGTGCCTGGGGTGCGGGGAGCGCGCGCGGTTGTATCGGCTCGCGGGTCAGCAACCGCGCTGTCGCCGCTGTCAGCGATCACCCATAACCATCTGCGCGTTCTGCGGGAAGCTCAAAGAATGCTATTTCGCCGACACCGTAACGCCGCGCTGCGAGCCGTGCTCGAGCAAACTGCTCCGCCGCGAGCCCTGCTCGGTCTGCAACCAGATTCGTATCGTGCGCACCCGCACCGCCGACGGCGCACCTGTCTGCAACAACTGCGGCCTACCGAAAGCGTTGTGCCACAGCTGCCACCGGGTCATGACCGTACGCGCATGGCTACCCGACGGCCCACGATGCAAGGCGTGCTATCGCAGACACCCCGACTCCTTCAAACCCTGCCGACAGTGCGGAAAACTGGAGCATCTCCATCATTTCGGCCTGTGCAGGGGCTGTGCCTGCATCGCTCAGCTGCGGAACACGCTCGGTGATGACACGAACATCATTCCTCGACTCCAGCCCGTATACGACGCGCTCGCTCGTTCATCGCTTGAGAGCACGCTCACCTACCTCGAAGGGGGTGGCTCTCAGCTGCTGGACCAGCTCCGCGAGACCGGCCGCCCCGTCACTCACCAACTGCTCGACGAGTATCGCAATTTGCCGCATACACGTCCGCTACGGGACGCGTTGGTCTGCGCCGGTGCACTCGCACCGCGCGACGAGATCCTTCACACCCTCGAGGAACAACTTCACCGTTTCCTCGCCGACATCGACGACGAGGAAGATCGAAAGCTGCTGCGCAACTAAGCCACCTGGCGGTTGTTACACCAACTCCGGACGAAAGCACGTCGACCGCTCACCCGACCACAAGCTACCTATGCCCTGCTCAAATTGTCGATCGCGGCGGATCTTCTGAAGTACTTGCGCCGGCACGGCCGACAGCCCGAGGAAGCGGACCAGCACGACCTCGACCGCTGGCAAATGTCGAACACTCAGGCGCATCGTGCTCGTGATTTCTTCCAGTGGGCTACCGCACGCCGACACTTTCAACGCGACCTGCTCCTCGCACCTCGTCCTCGTCACCACGGCTCCGGCACCAGACCGACGACGAACGCTGGACGCACGCTCGCCGGTTACTGCACGACAACAGCATCGACCGCTGCGACCGGTTCGCAGGGCTGCTACTTTTGCTTTTCGCTCAACCATCAAGGCGCATAGTCACACTGCGCACCGATGCCATCACTCAACGCATCGACAACCGCGCCGTCAGCCTTGCGCTTGGAACCGAACCCGTCATCCTCCCCACGTTGATAGGTCAGTTGGCACTCGACCTGGTCGTCAACAGATACCGCGGACGCGCCGCACTCGCCCAAACAAGCGATCACGATTGGCTGTTCCCGGGAGTACGCGCAGGAAGCCCGATGAGCAGCCAAAACCTCAATATCCGCTTCAACCGTGTAGGTATTTCAGCCCAGCCCGCACGTACTGCAGCGTTGATGGACCTCGCCGCGCAGATGCCGGCAGCGGTACTCGCCGCACTTCTCGGCATCGAAGTAACCACCGCCCAAGGCTGGGTCACCGAAGTCGGCCAAAACGGCGCCTACGCCGCCGACATCGCCAGAAGGCATCGACCTCCGAGCGAACAAGCCAATCCCTGATCACAATGTTCGGGCCCTCGATCCCCATGCACGATAGAGCCGTTCAACCGAAACCACCGTCACCAACCAATTCACGAAAGCGTCCGTCCGCTTCCACTCAGTCGAGACAGAACTCATTGCCCTCGATGTCCTGCATCACAAGTCACGATTCCTGAGTGTTATCGGCAGTGGTCGGATACCAACGGCCTCGAATATACGAGTGGATCTTCGCAGATCATAGTCGCGAGTGTGACTGCACCGCGTTGGAAGAGGACATTGCAAGAGTTAACAGCAACTTTTGAATTTCGTCGGGGAACCGTGTTGCTCTGGTACTGAGCGCCAGAGATCGGAGCCGGGATAGGTAGCAGTCCTTGGCGATTCCGAATTGAGTCATGATATCGACTTCGTCACCACCTCCGAATTCTGCCCATCGTGCGAAGAACCTGACGAGGTAGTCGTCTTCACTTTCTTGGCGAGTCGGCGTCGGTTCGCAACGGGTATCTATCCAGTGATCGAATATTGCTGTCGGTGATCGTTTTTCGATCTGGTGGCGCGATTCGGAGGCTGTTTCGCTTTTGGTCATCAAAGAGTATCCCTACGGGCTTGGGGGACGTATGTGGTGCGAGCGGAGTGCTTGGGGTATCGGGCGATCGGTTCTTTATCGTGTTGTAGATCACTCGCTCGCACTACTCTTGTGGGGACAACATTTGGGGCGATGATGCTCCCGTGGAGGTGAAGCGCATCTCACCCTTTCGCATTAGACATGGGGAAGGCTTCGCTACGCACCGTTGCCGACACCAATTCCGCAGTAGTGGGCGCTTGACCATGCAGCGCATTATTCGAGGAGATTCCTAATGACCAACATCGCCGAGACGAAAAGTCTGGTGGACCATTCCTTCGTCATGACTATTGACGGGCAGTCCGTTACCAGCGTTTCTGTTGCGCCTGTTTACAACCCGGCCACAGGGTCGGTGGTTGCTCATGTTCCGGTCGCGACCCGTGAAGTTCTGGACAGGGCAGTTGAGTCGGCTTCCCGTGCGTTCGACGACTGGTCCAGACGACCGATTGCTGAACGGCAAGCCGCTGTTTCCGCGATCGGCGATCGACTCGAAGCCCGAGCGGAAGAGTTCATGGAGTTGTTGACCCTGGAGCAGGGTAAGCCGAGAGCGATGGCCGAGTGGGAAGTTTACGGCTCGGTGGCATGGTTCCGTGAAATCGCCAAGCAGTCACTTCCCGAGGAAGTGCTCGAGGACACCCCGGAGCGTCGTGTCATCAGCAGGCACACCCCGCTCGGAGTTGTTGGGGCAATCGTCCCCTGGAATTTCCCAATTCTCTTGGCTGTATGGAAGATTGCCCCCGCATTGGTCGCCGGAGACACGATGATTGTCAAGCCGTCGCCGTTCACGCCCTTGTGTGATTTGGCCCTTGTTGAAATGGTCCAGGATCTGCTTCCTCCCGGTGTTCTGAGTGCTGTCAGTGGTGACGACGAACTGGGGAAGTGGATCACATCGCATCCGGGTATCGCGAAGATCGCCTTCACGGGCAGCACAGAAACCGGAAAACACGTCATGCGTTCGGCGGCAGAGACACTCAAGCGGGTCACGTTGGAGCTCGGCGGCAACGACCCAGCGATCGTTCTGGGTGACGTGGATCCAATCAAGGTTGCGCCACAAGTATTTTGGGCTGCGTTTCAGAACAATGCTCAGTTCTGCAATGCCGCGAAGCGGATCTACATTCATGATTCGGTGTACGACGCATTTCGTGACGAACTGGTCGCATACGCGAAGACCGTGGTGGTGGGGGATGGGGCGGACGAGGCGACGCAACTCGGACCGATCCAGAATGCCCCTCAGCTCGAGAAGGTCAAGGAATACTTCGACGATTGCGCGAAAAACGGATACACGTTCGCACTCGGTGGAGAGATCGACGACAGTACTCAAGGGTGGTTCGTACCCGTCACCATCGTTGACAATCCCCCGGAAGACTCTCGACTGGTGGTGGAAGAGCCGTTCGGACCTATTCTCCCTCTCCTGAAGTGGAGCGACGAAGACGACGTCGTACGACGAGCCAACGACACGGTGTGGGGCCTGGGCGCGACTGTGTGGGGCAACGATCTCGCAAGCGTCGAACGCATAGGGCGACAACTCGATGCCGGCACCGTGTGGCTCAACGAAGTGCACCAATACTCACCACATCAGGTGTTCGGTGGGCACAAGCAATCGGGGATCGGAGCCGAAAATTCGCTTCACGGACTGGCTGAATACACCAACTATCAGACGATCACACTCAACAAGGTTCCGGGTTCGGTGGCGTGATGTCTGACGGGAATGAAACCGAACCGGTCAAAACGCTCGCCGCCGTGCACCGATCCGGCGAAACGACGCTCTCACTCGAGGCTCTCAGTATCGCGTCGCCGAGGGCGAACGAAGTTCTCGTCGACATCGTCGGGTCGGGTATCTGCCATACAGACCTCGGCGTGATAGCGACCGACGACGCCGGACCGATTGTTCTCGGGCACGAAGGATCTGGAGTCGTTCGGCAGATCGGAGCCGATGTCACCACGCTCAACCCGGGCGATCACGTCGTACTCTCGTTCAACCACTGCGGCACCTGCGACAACTGTGTCGCCGGCGTCCCGGGGCACTGCAGAACTTTTGTCGCCTCCAACCTCACCGGGTCGCGTGTCGACGGGTCGACCCCGTTGACGACAGAAGAGGGAGACCCGGTGAGAGGCCACTTTTTCGGTCAATCCTCATGGTCACACACCGTGGTGACCACCGAGTGGAATTGCGTCAAAGTCGACAAGGACCTGCCACTGGAGTTGCTTGGACCTCTGGGGTGCGGTATCCAGACCGGCGCGGGGGCAGTACTGAACACACTGAATCCCGAACCGGATTCATCGATCGCGATTTTTGGCGCCGGCTCGGTCGGAATGGCTGCAATTCTCGGTGCCGTGGTGGCCGAGTGCGCGACAATCATCGCTGTCGATATCGATCATGGCAGGTTGGAGGCTGCACGCGAACTCGGTGCAACACACACCATCGACTCCAGCACGACCGATCCGGTTCACGAAATCCGCCTTCTGACAGGTGGATACGGTGCGCGCTATTCGGTGGAGTGCATTGGACTTCCCGCAGTGGTCAAAGCCGCGGTCGAGTGTCTGCAGTCTCCTGGCGTCTGCGCATCTGTCGGTTTTCAGGGGGCGACAAACAATGTGACGATCGATCAGGGCCACTTACTCTTCGGCCGCACTCTGGTGGGCGTCATCGAGGGCGATGCAGTGCCGACCGAATTTATCACCCGGATGATCTCGCTGTACCAGGCCGGAAAGTTTCCCTTCGATCGGCTGATCGAAACCTTTCCGTTCGGAGAGATCAACGCCGCACTCGAGGCTGTGCACAAAGGCTCGGTCATCAAGGCTGTACTCACGATGGACGGTGTTTAGTGCTCGCCCGCCCCGCGTTCGGTCCTGCTGAAATCCTCCCGTTCACAGCATCGAGGACTCCGGACAAGACGGCTCTGGTCGTTGCGAACACTCGGCTGAATTACCGAGAACTGGACGAAATGTCTACCGCGGTCGCGGTGGGCTTGCACGAGCGCGGCATCGGTTCAGGCGACGTGTGCTCGGTGTACTCACAGAACTGCTGGGAATGGATCGTGGCCTACCACGGCATCCTGAAAGCGGGAGCTGTCGTCAACCCCGTCAACGTCATGTTGACCGGTACCGAACTCGTCTATGTGCTCGACGACTGCAAGGCAAAGGCTGTTTTCGCCGGCGGTGCGCAGATGCAGGTCGTAGATTCTGTCGCCGACCAACTGACGGGATTGAAGTCGATCTTCAGTTTCGGTGACGGCGGATCACAGTCGGTCCCGTTCGCGAATCTGCTCGCGATCGGCGCTGGACGAGAATTCGATCTGCAACCTGCGGACCCCACAGCTTTGTGCAGCATCGGATATACCTCTGGCACTACCGGACATCCGAAGGGAGCGATGCAGTCACATCAATCCATTCTGCTCAACTGTGCGCTGACCGCGGCGATGCACGGTCGGACCGCGGATGATGTGACAGTGACAGCACTTCCAGCTCCCCACGTGTACGGAAATGTTGCCATCAACTCCACGTTCCTTTCAGGCGGAACCGTCGTATTGATGGAACGCTTCGACACAGCCGGCGCGTTGAGTCTGCTCGAAAGTGAACGAGCAACGATGTTCGAAGGCGTTCCGGCGATGTACTCGATGATGGTCGCATCAGAGGCATTCGTCGCCGCCGATCTGTCGTCGCTGGAGAAATGCACCATCGGAGGCCAGACCTTCACACCCGACTTGATTCGTCGGTGGAACACCCGCGCACCGGTGCCGCTTCTTGAGCTGTGGGGAATGACTGAAATATCGGGTCTCGGCACTACCCATGCCCTGCACGCACCTCAGGTCAACGGATCCATCGGGGTCGCGCTCCCCGGCATGGATTTGCGTATTATTTCGCTCGACGATGGAACGGAAGTTCCCCCTGGCCAGCACGGTGAGCTGACGGTACGAGGACCCCTGGTGATGCTCGGCTATCACGGTCGGCCGGATGCGACGTCGGAAGTGTTGTCGTCCGACGGCTGGCTACGCACGGGTGACGTCGCGTATCGGGACCGCACCGGGCACGTCTTCATCGTGGACAGACTCAAAGACATGATCATCACCGGCGGCTACAACGTCTATCCGGCCGAGATAGAGCGAGTGGTCGGATCGCACCCGGATGTGGCGATGGTCGCTGTCGGCGGCCTCCCCGACGACGTGAAGGGCGAGATCGCCGTCGCCTACGTGGTGGCGGTCGACCAGGTCGAACTGGACCCCGATGCTGTCCTCGCATATTGCAAGGATCGCCTGGCAGCGTACAAACGCCCACGGGAGGTCATCGTGGTGCGATCCCTGCCGACAACGTCCTCCGGCAAATTGATGCGCCGCAAGCTCAGTGAGATTCACCCTCGAGCAGCCGTCCCCACCCCTGTCCGACAGAGATAAAGAAGTCCCCGACAACTATCTCCACCATGGAAGCGCAGATCACATCCGATGAGGGACTGTGATTGCGGCAACAATTGAAAGTACGGGCTGCTGAGAAGCCAGCTCGGACACCCAGAACAGGAGCACCCATGCAGGTCGTCGCGGAAGGTTTCAACGCCTTCGAGACAAAGAAGACCCCCACCGGCGAGGTCAAGTACCTCGGATCACCTCAAGATGTCATCGAGGTAGTTCAATCCGGCAAGCTCGCCGACTACATCCTCCTCGTCCGTGGGGGCACCACTACCTTCCTCACTCCCGCTCTCAGCATGGGTGCCAGCGGCGTCATCACCATGTCCGGCGCCCCCGAATCTCACCTCGGAATCCTCTCCCGCGAGTTCCAGATCCCCTGTGTGATGACCGCACACCTGACCAGCAGCGATTCACGGTACGAAGTCGGCAACACCGACGACGCTCACTTCGAAGAAATCGCACAGAGCCTGGTAGGTAAGACTGTCCAACTTCACTGCGACGACTCCGAGGTCGGCCGCATCAGCATTGTCGACTGATCCGACGACCCGAGAGGTAGACGTACACAATGACTATCGAATCCACACCGGAGCTGACCGTGACCTACAAGAAGCGTTACGAGCCGGCCGACGACGGACTCCGCTTCCAGGAGCTGACCTTCGAAGGAAACTTCGTCGGTCAGGAACCACTGCGTGACGGCATCCTCGGAGACAAGGTCCAGAAGCAGCGCGCCAAGAGCAAAGTCCTCGAAAAGGTCTCGAAAGCAGACGTCCTCGAAGAACAATTCACACTCGACGAGCTCAACGACCTGAACAACTACCTGGCCTGGAACATCTGGGACACCTTGGTGATGCGCGCAACCGAGGGCGTGTCCGGAATGATTCCACGCCAGGAATACGAGATCCTCGCGTTCATGCACGAGTTCTACCGCTGGCCAGAGATCATGACCATGATGACCGACGAGGTCGGGGCACAGGGAGTCCTCGACATCGGAGCCACCGCTCGTCGGGAGATCGGCACCAAGATCAACTCGGTGCACGACTGGTCCCTCGGTGCCGTGGGATTCGGTATGGGTCGATGTGGGTTGCTCGCGCTCGAGGCAATCGGGCCCGACGATTACGTCGAAGAGAGCAACACGATGCTCAAGTTCATGCAACGCATCGAGTTCGGTAAACGCCAGGACGGGTACATCCTCAACTCGCAGGATCGTTACCGTTGCCAGATCCACGAGGACGACTTCCTGCAGACGATCATCAGCCAGCTCGAAGTTCTGGAGCCGGAGAGCCCGAAGCAGAGCAAGTTCACACGGTTCAATGCCGCGGCAGAACTCCTGTCCTTCCTCGACCACATGGACTGCCGGCTCGGACTCGGCGACACAGGCCCGTACGAGCTGCCGAACGGCAACGTGTTGATTCTGCGCGATCTGTTCGTCAACGAGCAGATCTTCCACTGGAGCGACGTATGCGATGACGCCGGCCTCCCACACGCGTACACCATGGCCATCGAGATAGATCCGAAGGCACTGGGACTGCAGGAGATCCGCGTCAACGACATCTCGACCACGTTCACTCGCCCGAAGAACTACATCCCCGGCATAGTCGGCGGCGCGGTCTTCGCGCGTGAGAAGTGGGACACCCCGATGTCCGAGGTCCGCCACATCCCGATCGACGAACTCGATGCCGAGCTACCCAAGGTGCAAGATGCCACCTTCAAGATGTACCGCAAGGTCTCACGAATGTGCCGCCGCGACCTGATCTGGGCAGGCCAGTACGTTTACTACGTCGACATGATCCTTCCCTACCTACGAAAGTCGGGAACATACGACAAAGCCTGCAACGAGTACCAGCTCTGGGAGATCGACCAGCGCGTATCGAACTACTACTACGACATCGGCAAACGCGGATTCGCCCAAGAAGTAGTCCCACACAAGATCTTCTCGGGCAAGGGCTACCTACCGTTCGGCGAGGGAGCCGATCTACGCAAATCGAAGGGCCGCTGGCTCTGACATTCGATCGCCCCGTCACCAGGTGAAGGACACAGGCCCAACCCTGATGTCCTTCACCTGGTTTCACTCATCGAAAGACGAACATGACTCAGACATTCTTGAACAAAGACCTCTACGATGTGCTCAACGCCGTAGCACTGAAAAAGATGGCATCCGCCTCGGCTGTCGCCGATTCGACAGGCCAACAGATCGACGACGTTGCCGATTCGTTCGCCGATCTACAAGAGCGGAACCTGATCGCATTGGTCGGCGACACCGCGATGCCCACCGACGGTTCCGCACAGGTACTGATCGACTCGGCATCACAGATCTACTCCGATCTGCGCGTCGACCCCAACGTGCTGACCGTGGCCGACAAGTTCGAGGATGTGAACTCTCGCTTCCTCAAGACCATGGCATCGTGGCAACAGATCGAAGTCGGTGGCCGAAAACTTGCTAACGATCACACCGACGCAGACTACGACGCGAAGGTAATCGTCACGATCGAAAAGCTGGTGGCACGACTGGAAGGCTTGCTGCAAGCACTCGCCGAGAAGGATCCGCGATTCGCCCACTACATCAACAGATTCGACCGTTCGGTGGACAAGGTCGACGAAGGAGATATTTCCTTCGTGTCCGACCCCACCAAGGATTCCGTCCACAACGTGTGGTTCGAGTTCCACGAGGACTTGCTGCGCACGCTCGGCCGCGCGCGCAAGGAATGAGCGAGATGAGTGCAGCAATCACCACGTCCAGTTTGACCAGGTCCTTCAACGAAACCGGGCCCGTCGACCGAGAATTGTTGGGCGGTAAAGGCTATGGACTGGTCGAAATGACCCAGAGCGGCCTCAACGTGCCGCCCGGATACATCGTTTCGACCTCGGCCTGTCACAGGTACCTCTCGAGCGGCGAACTCGAGGACGACCTTCAGATCGATATTGCAGGCCGGTTGGCCGATCTCGAAACACTGACACAGAAGAGTTTCGGGGGCGGGCCACATCCACTGTTGCTGTCGGTACGCTCCGGCGCACCGATCTCGATGCCGGGGATGATGGACACCATCCTCAACTTGGGGCTCAACCGTGAGGCTGCGATCGCACTCGCAGAGTCCACAGGCGACATTCACTTCATGGCAGATGTCTTGTTCCGCTTCCACATTATGTACTCCGAGACCGTATTGGGCGCGCTGGAAACCCCCGACCACGGCGACCTCGAATCGCTACTCGGTGAACTGGACGACTCGGCGTCGGCGGGTGAGGTCTACGACACGGTGTGGTCTCACTGCCAGACTCTCCTGCAGGACGAGTTGGGCGAACAAGTGCCCAGTGAACCCATACAGCAACTCCTGGGTGCTGTAGAGGCAGTGTTCCGGTCGTGGAACACCAAGCGCGCCATCAAATATCGCGAATTGCACAAAATTCCGGACAGTATCGGTACCGCGGTCGTAGTGCAAACGATGGTCTTCGGAAACCTGGACGAGAGCTCGGGATCCGGAGTGGTGTTCACTCGCAACCCGGTCACCGGTGAGCCTGGCTTGTTCGGCGAATACCTTGCAGCCAGTCAGGGTGAGGACGTGGTCGCCGGAACCCGGACCCCGGACCCCGTATCTTCACTCAAAGATCAACTCCCGGAGGTGTTCTCGGAGCTCGCGTCGACCTGCGCGGGGCTTGAGCGCACTCGCGGAGACGTTCTCGACATCGAGTTCACCGTCGAACGGGGCGTGCTGTACATGCTCCAGGTTCGAAACGCCAAGCGTACGGCCCAGGCCGCAATCCGAATCGCAGCCAATCTGCTGCAGGAAGCGGTGATCACGCCGGAAGCGGCACTGGACGCGGTTTCGCTCGATCAGATCCGACAGGTCCAGCGTCCCGGATTCGATCCCGTTGCCTACGAGCAAGCCCGACAGAACGGACGCGTACTCGGCAAAGGCGTCGGCGCTGCGCCCGGACACGTGGTCGGCGAACTCTACTTCACATCCGAAGCGGCCCAAGAAGCCGCCAAGAACGGGCGCACGGCCATTCTCGCCCGTCCGGTCACCAGCCCCACCGATCTACACGGCATGATCGCGTCCGCCGGAATTCTCACCGCAACAGGTGGGTCGACGAGCCACGCGGCGGTGGTCGCGCGCGCACTGGGAACAACGTGCGTTGTCGGTGCAGGCTCGCTCGATATCGACCCCGCAGCGGGGACGCTGACTGCAGCGGGGGTGACACTGAACGCCGGTGACGTCGTTTCGCTCGACGGTACCAGTGGTGAAATACTCTCCGGTGCAGTGGAACTCAGTGAACCAGCAGCGGAGGACCATTATTTGGCTGAGTTGTTGACCATCGCGCGCTCGCGCTCGACGGTGGAGTTGTTCGCCAGGGTGACGACAGTGGATCAGGTGACGCGTACCGCTGCTGCGGGCGCAATTGGCTTCGTTGCGGGGATCGACTCCGTTCTTGCTGCGTCCGGTCGCCTCGATTCGATCTTGAATACGATCTATCAGCACGATGCTCGAAGTGCGGCCTCTCTGCTCGAACGGGCGGTCGCCGAGGAATTCTCGAGGATCTTCGCTGCTTCTGGAGAGGTCGAATTTGGAGTCCGTGCAATCGATTTCGATGCTGACGAATCAAGTGAGCTGCTGCGATCGTACGAGTTGTTTATCGCTCACCCCGAACTGGCACTTCCGCTCGGCTCTGTCGAGTTGCTCGAAGCCCAGATCCGCGGCATCGCGAAGGCGCTCGAGAAGGTCGATCATGCACCGACTGTGCATTTCACCGTCCGCAAGATCAATGAGGTCGCGGAGGTGGAGGCGCTGGAATCCGCCCGCGCTGCCGCCTACGCTCCTGTCGAGATGGGCGCCTACATCGCGACGATGCTCGGAGCCACACAGGTTCCCGCGCTCGCTCGCTCCACCCATGCACTCTGGATCGAATTGAGAGAACTGCAGGCCACCGTGCTGGGGATCCCGACCCGCCATCTGCATACTGCTGAGCCGCTGGATTCGTACGTGCGACGAGGACTCTTGGATGTGGACCCTCGCAGCGATCTCGATCCGCGGGTCGAACTCTCGCTCGACGCCGCAGCGGCCAGTGCAGACGACGGTGCTCGAATCGGAATTCGGCTGACTGGCCCATTCACTGCAGAGTTGGTGAACAAGATAATCAGATCCGGGTTCACGCGTCTCGCTGTCGATGCAGACGAAGTGCGCACCGCGACGCTTGCCCTCGGGCGCGCGTCCAATGTGCGAGCGTGATTGTGTGTAAGTGACGATTGTCGGCCAAGATCGAAGATCCTGGCCGACAATCGCCGTTTTGCGATCTTGCCCTGTCTGGACTGCGGGTCAGTCGCTGAGGCGTCCGAGGGTGGGCAGGCGAACAGCATCTGCAACATCGAGTAGCCGTAACGCCAGATCAGCGCGCATACGGTCAGCGTGCAGGGACAGGTCGAGATCGGTCAGCTTACGGATCAGCTCCAGCCGGTACGAGAGCGTTTTCGGGTGTACATAGAGTCTCTCGGCAGCAGCTTTCTGCGAGCAATTCGCGTCGAAGAAGGCCCGCAGCGTCTGGAGAAGAGCTCCCTCGTGTTTTTGGTCGTACTCGGTCAGTGGCTGGGTGATCTCGTCGATGAAAGCTGCGAGATCAGGACTGTCGCCACTGCCGAGCAAGAGGCGCACGATGCCGAGTTCGTCGTACAACGACACGGCGCCAAGACGCCGCGCGGCCGCGTGCGCGGTTCGTGCTTCGTCGAAGGCAGTGGGGTAACCGCTCGGATCATCATGGACGGAGCTCATTCCCCATGACACCGAGAAATCTGCATGTACGCCCGTGACGAGCGCGCGGTACTTGTCCAGTTGGAGGCGGGCGCGTTCGCGATCCTTGATCGGCGCAAGGACTACGATCCAGTTGCCGCGGATCGCGGACAAGGTGGGCGATGCCGGGGACGAGCACGCCCGGATCTTGTCCAAAATGCTACGCCGCGCTTGGTCCAGCGACGACGTACTCCAGCCCTCGCGGTCTGCGAGAGCCTCGGCATTGTCGATGACCCCATAGGCCACACGGTGTGCGCCTTTGAGCCTTACCCCCATCTGGTGCGTGCGGGTACGTGCAGCGGATCGCTGCTCGGGGGTTCCATCGAGCAGGTCCCACAACAGTTGATCGAGCGCCTCGGCTCGCGCGGCACTTGCAGCTCGGGCCTGCAACTGCGCCAGCGAACACACCATCGCCCCCTGACTGCACGCGATGCTCATGAGATCGGCAGAGGTGTTGTCCCCGTGTAGGAACACGGCACCATACTGGGCGTCTCCTGCAACAATCGGATGCGCCCAGATCGAGGTTCCGTGTTCGATATCCACCCGATGCGCGCGTTGCGGCAGATTTCCGCTTTCGCCGGTAGCCGCTGCAATTATCGCTACGGCATCGAGGGCCCGCGGGTAATGAGCGTCGATATCGCCCGAGGCTGAGGCGATCACGACGTCGCACCCGAGTTCGGTGCCCAAAGTACGAGCGACGGAACCTTCGATCGCGTTGTTGCTCAGCACGATATCGAGCAGGCTCTGTTGCAGTTCCGAGCTTCTGCTCAGGAGCGCAAATTGTCGTTCGAGCGACATCTTGGCGGCATCGAGTTCGCTGACCATCGCCCGCTGAGAATCGTAGAGTCGACCGTTCTCGATGGCAATTGTCGCGAGGTCGGCGAGCGAGATGAGCCGGCGAACATCTCGATCTGTGAACGAGGAATATCGACGTCTCCATACCTCGAGGACACCGATGAGTTCTCCATGCACGGTGAGAGGAACTGCAAGAGCTGACCGTGTGGCTTCTTGAACAGCTAAGGACATGAAGTCGGTGCTGATAGTCGAATCCTGAAGGTAACTATCAACTTTGGCGACCTGACCGGTTTCGAACACCAACCCTGCTACACCCTGCCCTCGCCCCATTGTCAGGCGTGCGGTGTCGATGACTCGGTGGCCGGTGCAGCTTCGCATGTGGAGAAGATCGCCGTCCCGCAGAAAGACACCACAGATATCGGATTCGGACATACGTAGTGTGTGGTTGGTGATAGCCAACAAGACCTGATCGAGATCTCGCGCACTCAGAATCTGCTGGGCGACGGTTCGCATCACATCGGCCTCGTCGTCGAGTGAGGCGATCTCGTCCGCCGCTACTCCTTCTCTGGCGATCAATTCCACCCACACACACGCTTGCCGAAGAAGATCCAAAGAGATCTCCGGAGGGGGTGGCTGAGTGCACACCACTGCAGTGCGCCCGACAGCGACCCCGCGGGGTAGCAGCATGCCGGCATTGACTTCCAGGGCAGTCAATGCTCGTTGATCCAGCTCGGCGACGTCACCATCGGCAACGGTCCATTCGAGGTCATCTCGGCGGAACACGTGAAGGGGGCAGCCAGATCCTGCCGCGATGACCAGCGACCGTGTCGCATCGTGTAAGCCGTCAGGAATTCGGCTGAGTAATGCGCGCAGTCGCTCGGCGGAATCACGTGCTGGTGTCATCACTATCGCCCTTCCGGTCATCCCCCCGTTTCATCGAGTGACAATCGGTGAACAGTGATTGCGCTCTGTGAACCAAGATTGTCACGGAATGTCGATTACGGCCTTCATCACTCGCCGTTCGGCCATTGCGGCGTACGCACCGGGGGCGCCGGCGAGGTCGGTCCGGTAGTCGATGACTACTGTTGGGTCTATTGCTCCCGACCGTACCAAGCCGTCGATCCGGTCGCGGTCCCGCATCGCATTGCCGATTGCAAAACTGATCGTGAGCTCGTCAGCGAAAGCCCTCGAGACCGGGAAGGGATAGGTCGGCTGCGGATGTACACCCACCGACACAAGGGTCCCGCAGCGGCGAACCAGAGACAATCCGGTATCGAGTCCTCGCGGGCCACCGACGGCCTCGATGACCGCATCGGCGCCGCGGCCATCGGTCAGCGCATCGAGCACCGAGCGCGCGGACTCCGGTGTTGCCGTTACAGCTCCATGTTCCTGCGCAAACGTACGACGCGCCTCGACTGGTTCGATCAGGACGACCGGACCAGCCGAGCAGGCCTGCGCGCACAAGCTTGCGAACTGTCCGACCGGTCCGCCGCCGATCACTGCAACGGTGTCGCCTGGTGAGATCCGACTCTGTTGAACGGCCGCGTATCCGGTGGCGAGAATGTCCCCGGTGAACAACGCCGCATCCCACCCGACACCCGAACTGATGGGTGCGAGTACGCTGTCGGCGAACGGCACTCGCACCATCTCGGCCTGCGCTCCAGCCAACGCAGAACCGAAGGCCTCTCCTGTGCCGAAGAATTGCCGCTCGGCGCACTCCCATTGATGGCCACCGCGGCACCACCAACACTGCCCGCAAGCAGTGAAATCTGCGCCGCTCACACGAGCACCCGGCACAAACCGTCTGACCGCGGACCCGGCGGCGACCACCTCACCGCAGAACTCGTGTCCGAGTATCGATCCGGCGGAAATACCGTCCGGATGAGCAATCGTGTGGAGATCCGTCCCACACACGGCGGCACGTCGAACCCGGACAAGTGCATCGGTCGGTGCTTCGAGAACCGGATCCGGCACTTCGGCGACTCGAACATCGTTGACGCCTGCGAACACGACAGCTCTCATGCGCGTACCACCGTCCGATCGAGATCGGCTACGCGCGCGGTGATTTTCTCTGCCGCGATCTTCAGCTGGGCACGTTCGGTCTCGGTGAGGGGGAGGTCGACGATGCGCCGTAGTCCCTTGCGGCCGAGCTGAACCGGGAGCCCCACGAACGTCCCCGTTATCCCATATTGGCCGTCCGCGCGCACTGTGGCAGCGATGGTCTCCGACGAGTCCGTCGCCATTGCGAGAATCATCTTCGCTGCCGAGGCACCCGGTGCGAAGAAGGCACTGCCGGTACCGAGTAGTCCGACAACTTCGGCGCCGGAGTTTCGTGCGCGGTCGACGAGACCGTCGACAATCGAGGCTTGGAGGCGCCGCGTGATCGGTTCTGCTCCAATTCTTGCCAGGGAGAGCGGAATGACCATTTCATCGCCGTGACTGCCGAGAGCGAGAGCGGATACTTCTGTCGGAGACACTCCCGCCGACAAAGCTGCAAGCGCTTCGAATCGTGCACTGTCCAGAACGCCGGCCATGCCCAGGACACGTTCGGGTGGGAAGCCGGATTCGGCCCAAACATGATGTGTCATCTCGTCCAACGGGTTCGTCACGACTACGACGACGCAGTCAGGCGACGTGCGAGCAACGTCTTTCGCGAGGGTGCCGACGATTTCCGCATTGACGGTGACTAGATCGCCGCGCGTCATCCCGGGCTGGCGGGCCCGCCCAGCGGTTATCACGACGTACTCGGCGCGGCCTGCGGCTGCAATCGAACCCACACCCGTGATCTTCGTGCGAACACCGAGTAAGGAGGTGACGTGCGTGAGGTCCAACGCGACCCCTGCTGCCAACCCTTCGTTGATATCGACCAGGACGACTTCGTCGATAGCATCGGCTTCGGCCAGTTTGAGTGCGGTGATCATCCCGACGTGGCCGGCTCCGACAACGACTACTTTCTCGACGCGAGCGGAACCTCGCACGGGATGTGGCGATGAACTCCCAGAGTCTGTCCCCGACGAGAGAGCTGCGGGTGCAACAGCCGGATTCAACGGACCGCCGCGCCGATAGAAAGCAGGTGAGGGCGGGTTGAGATATGCTGGCGGTTTCTGTTCCAAAAACGAAGTGGGCCGAAACTGCTTCACGGCCTCCGAAGGAGACGTGGCATCGCGACTGGACGTCGATACATTCGAATCTGTCTGAGAGGTACCAGGGTTCGTTGCTACCTCGATGACGACTCCTCGCTCGCGAGCAAGTTCGCGGGCAAGGGGTGTCACGATGTCGCGCCGGGAGACAACGAGTCTGTTCGTGTTCGACGCCGCTGATTCGACGTCGTTTACGCCGAAGACGGTCATCGACGTGCCTCCTCCCGGCCGTCGAGGGCCTCCAGGGCTGCTACCGCGGCATCGCGGGCAACAGCAACTTCGCTTTCGTTGCCGGCCAAAAACATTCGGCCGAAGCGACCGACAGCACGAATCTCGATGACATCGATGTCGGCAGCTTTTTCTGCTTCGTTGGCCGCCAGAGTGACGTATGCAGCGGGTGCAACTTCCATGATGAAAAGGCTCGAACCAGGCATCAACAGTGTGCCTTTGCGCCACTTGTTGATCAGCTGCGCTTGATACCCGTGCACATTGGTGATGAACTGCGTCGAGGCGATGACCGGTTTGATGCGGTCACTTTCTTTCATCCCGAGCGATCCGAGCATCGCCTCGCCGGCAGCGAGAACCTCGGCTTGATGCTCCGAGTGAATTTCGAGGAGGCCGAACTCGCGCTCGATAATCTGCAGTGCCGGACGCACTCCGGCCGCCTTCAGTGCGATGTCGGCGGCCTTGAACACTTCGTTGCCCGGCGCCATTTCGACGAACAACTCGGCCATCCCGGCAAGGGGCGGATCTCCGGGACTGGTGGCCGCGATGTGAGCCGCGCACTGCGGCTGCATTCGGTCGATGAACGCGTAGGTCCGTAGTGTTGCTGTGCCTGTCATGACGCATACCTCGCGATTCCGAGTGGGGTGATGAGCAGAGCGTGCGGGTAGGAACGCACTTCTCTGCCCAGAAATTTGCTGATGACGGTGTCCGCACCAGGCAACATGAGCGCGCCTCCGGCTAGATGCACGTCGAGTTCATCTGCGCCAGTAGTCAAATCGCGGATGGAGGAGGCGATTCTCTCGATTCCAGGGCGCAAGATGGCCAAGTAATCGTGGTGTCCTGCCCTTTTTCGTTTCTCCGCCTCAGCGAGATCGATACCCAATGCGCCGGCAAGAACGAGATCGAGATGATGGCCGCCACCGGCGCGGTCGTCCAACGCGACGAGTTCACCGTCACGTAGGACTCCCACGCCGGTAGAACCTCCACCCACGTCCACCACGACACCGTCTTTGATGCCGAGCGTGTTGTTGGCGGCAGTGACCTCGTCGACAAGGGCGACGTCTTCGAACCCGGCGCCTTCGAGCACGAATCGGCAGGCACGACTGTCCGCTTCACCGATACAGGGTGGAAAGGCAGTTGCTCCAGTGAGCAGTTCGCGGCCTAGCTCGTCTTCTGCGCGAGCCTTCAGTTGCCGAACTGCGTTCACTGCTGCAGCGAAGTCGACAACCACTCCGTCGCGCACGGCGGCGGTACGGTCGAAGTCGATCCACACAGGTTGGTCATCGTCATCGATGACGGTGATGACGCAGGTAGCGGTCCCCAAGTCCACTCCCGTCCGCAGACGCCCCACCGGCTGGCGGCTCGACCGAATGCAGCTGTGAGCGTCTTCGAGGACGGCAGCGACATCGATGGTCTCCATCAGGAGAACACCCCTCGCCATGGCCTCGCTTCGTGTGCAACACGCTTGATGTTGACCAGGTGCAGCGGCGTGACGTTGTCGGAGCAGATCGAACCGCTCCACGTTCCGGTACCGATCTGGAAGGACGGATCGATATTGGTCGAATAGCCCATTCCGCCGAAGAGTGCCGGGGTGTTCACGACGATCCGGCCGGCAGGTAACTGACCGAATTTCGCGATAACGTCAGGGTTGGTGGCATGCACGGCAACGGTGTGCCCTTCGCCGCCGAGCGCGAGGATTTCTCGGCACCGACGCCAGCCCGACTGGAAATCGGGTTCGCGGTAGATCGACAAAACCGGGCCGAGAATTTCCCGTGACAGAAGTGCGTGGTCTCCGACTTCGGTCATTGCCGCTGCGAGAACCTTGGTTGAGCCAGGCACGGCAAAGCCGGACATCTCTGCCAGTCGGATTGCCGACTGGCCCACTGCGTTCGGCCGCAGTCCACCGCGCTCGTCGAAGAGTGTGGCAACCAAGGCTTTCTGCTGATCGGCCGTCAGCCATGCTGCTCCTGCAGAGGTCAACTCTGCGACGAAGACATCGGCGATCTTCTCGTCCAACACGACAGACTGCTCGGCAACGCACGCCGTACCGTTGTCGAACGCCTTCGAGGTGACGATCATCGTCGCTGCTTCCGTCAAATCAGCGGTTGTTCGGTCGACGTAGGCGGGCACGTTCCCGGCACCGACAGCGATCGTCGGCTTGCCACTCGAGTATGCAGCAGCGACCATGGCGGGCCCTCCGGTCGCCAACACCAACTGGACGTCGGTGTGACGCATGAGCTCGCGGGTCGATTCGAGTGTCGGCTGCGTCAGACATGCGATCAGATGTTCGGGTGCGCCGGCCGTGACCGCAGCGTCGGCCATGATTTCTGCGGCCTTCGCCGAACATTTCACAGCTCGCGGGTGAGGTGCGTGAACAATCGCGTTACCCGCCTTGACCGCAGCGAGGCTTTTGAAAAGTACTGTGGCGGTCGGATTGGTAACCGGAATGATCGCGGCGATGACTCCCATGGGGGATCCGATCGCGGTGACCTTGTTCTGCTGATCGGCCCACAGGACACCTACGGCTCGCCGTTCGAGCATCCAGTCGGCGACGTAACCGGTGTTGAATCGGTTCTTGATGATCTTGTTCTCGTAGACGCCGTATCCGGTCTCGTCGACGGCCATCCGAGCCAATTCTTCGGACGCTTCGTACCCAGCTTTAGCCATGGCGCGCACGATGTTGTCGAGCCAGTCCTGGTCGGCGCCGTCGATTGCTTCGAAAGCACGTCGTGTTGCCGTGACCTGGGCGCGTACATCTGCGATTGCTTCCAGGTCGGCATTCAAAGCGGTTGTCACTGGGAACTCCTTCCTGAAGGTTCAGCGCGGGCGATGAGGCTGAACACTGCAGTTACGCTCCCTTTGGACGAGTGAGGGTGGCGAGGATCGACTCGGTCTCGTCATGGGGACGCGGGATGACGTGGACAGAAACGACCTCGCCGGCCTTGCCTGCAGCGACTGCCCCAGCGTCGGTGGCGGCTTTGACTGCTCCGACGTCGCCGCGAACCATCACGGTGACGAGACCGCCGCCGATCTCGCGGTGACCCAGGATCTGGACATTGGCCGCTTTGACCATGGCGTCAGCGGCTTCGATCGCTCCGACGAGTCCTTTCGTTTCGATGAGTCCGAGTGCGCCAGCGCCGCGAGCGGGCAAGGTGTTCGGTGTTGTTGCCATGGTGTCCTCCGTGTTGTCTTCGTTCAGGTGGGGGTTCGAGCGGATGGTCGTCGGTCGGTCGCTACTTGGAGTAGCTCACCGAGCCGTGCGTGATGATCGTGTCGGCGATGGCGACTATGGCGGCATCGGTGGGAACGGTCTCGGCTCCCGCAGCGATTCGTGCGCCGCTTCCGGTGGCCACCAGCACTATCTCGTCTTGACCTGCGCCGATCAGATCTACGGCGGCGTACTGTCCCGTTGCACTGTTGTCTGTGAAATCTTCGACAAGCAGGATCGTCATACCGGAGAGCTGGGGTGCTTTCGCGGTGGCGACGACTTGTCCGACGACTCGTGCAAGCTTCATGTCCGGTACAGCCTTCCTTGAGGTCGATCAGACGATGCGCGAATCCGCGCCGCCGTGCGGGAGCTTCGTCGCGTCACAGTTGTTGTGGGAGACAGGATCCCTGCTCAGGACGCTACGGCGACTCCGCCCACACGCGCGTTATCTTCAAGAGATAGAACTGCCTGACGGGATTGTCTCCCTGCGATGTGGTGCACGACTCTTGTTGCCCGGCACGCTGGTTACTATCACCCGGACCGGCCGGTTGAGAGAACTACGACTATTGCCGTTTGAACAGCGCGCAGTAGCAGGAGGATCGACGAGATGATCAAGGATGTCGATGCGGACTTCCACACGCCCACCAGCGACGACCCGACGTGGGCGGAAACCAATTTCTTCGGTTTCTACGTACCCGAGGCAGCGCTCAATGTAGGCGTGTACGCACTCTTCCGCCCGAATGCGGGTGTGGTGATCTCCACGGTCGCGATGAACTCCAAGTTCGTCGAGGCACCCTGGCAGGCAGAGTACTGGGACGCGCAACACCACCTTGCCATTCCGGAGCCTCGCAATCTGCGGGACTACACCCTTGCGAACGGCCTGCACGTGAGTTCGCCTGAGCCGAACCGGGTTTGGGACGTCGAATTCGACAACGGCGACGGCGTATCGCTGGCATTCCGATACACGGCGCTGTCCGAAGCCTTCGACATTCACGATCCGAAGCAAGATCCCATCGTCGCCGCGCAAGCCGATGATGGCGTCTTCGCGTGGGGCGAAGCCTATGCAGGCCATTTCGACCAGACCGGACATTTCGAGGGTGAGGTCAACCTTCGCGGTCAGAAGTTCCCGGTCGATTGCATCTCCACAATGGATCACAGTTGGGGCCTGAGGTCGGAACATCAGGGGCACACCATGAGTTGGCTGCACGCACATTTCTCGAAAGATCTTGCGTTCCACGGGATTTTCGACTTCGACCCGAGTGGCGGACCCGATGCACCTACCGAGCTCACCCTCCAGCACGGGTACATCGTCGACCATGGTCGACTACGCGGGCTGGCGGCAGGACGGGGACGTACAGTTCGTCAAGGATTTTTCGCCAAGGCCGTCGAACTCGAACTCGTGGACGGCGATGGACGCGCATACTCGCTGACAGGACTGGGAAGGACGTCTTTCCCTTGGCAGGCCGGCCCCGGGACCGTCGGCTACAACGTGCTCGCCGAGTGGCGTCATGACGGACTGGAAGGCTGGGGCGAGATCCAAGATTTCATCGGGCCGCAGACCTTGTGCAAGATCTACGCCGACCCCCACGCTCGCGGGGTGTGAGGTGTGCGCCCCACAGCCACCGGGAGCGGTGATCTTCGACCTCGACGGAACGCTAGTACAGACGCGTGAAGCATCGTGGCGGGTCTTCGAGAAGATCGCCGCAAAGCACCACATCCCGATCTCCACACCCGATCAGTTCTATGAACTGTTCGCGCACAACTTCTTTGCATCGCTGCGATCGGTGTGCGCGGATGAAGTGAAGGCAAGCGTCGTAGAGGACGACTTCATGGCGGCGCTCAAAGTCGACTACGCGCCGATGATGATCCCAGGCATGATCGATGTAGTCCGTTCTCTGGTACCGCATTCGACCCTTGCCGTGTTGTCGTCCAACGCCACCGAGGTCATCCGCCGGATACTTCAGCAGAACGGCCTTGCCTACTGCTTCGGACATGTTTTCGGCGGAGACGTCGAACCAGACAAAGCGCGTGGCATCGAGCGATTCCAGAGTGACGCCGCGCGCGGATCAGGACGGCTGTGCTCGGCGTACTTCGACGAGAGCAGCAGCGTCAGAGAAATCGCTGAACCAGGATCGACTGTGATCATTACCGATACGGTCGGCGACGTCGAGGCAGCACGCAAGACTGGAATTCGGGCGGTCGGCGTTGCCTGGGGAATGCACAGCGAAGAGCAGTTGGTCGCAGCCGGCGCCGAGTTTGTGGCGATCTGGCCGCAGGAGATCATCGCGCATCTCTTTCAAGGATCGACCCACACTGAGATCGACGATTCACAATGTGCCTGCACCATTTCGACAGCACGAAATCCAACGTCGACGGTGCCGCCTCGTATTGCCCGGAGAATATCTGGCGCCGCAGCGCTCAAAAATATTGTGTCTGTTAGTTCTTCGGCCTCGCTATCGAGTGATCCACGTGGCACTATTTCCCGCCCCAACTCCCCTCGCGTCGTGAGTCCGGAGCGGGTGTCAGTGACGACGGACTTCGAAACCCCGAGTGCAGAACTGCTCGCCGCTGTACAGCAGGCCGTGCTGTGAAGAAGCTGAATGTAGTCGTCACCAACGACGACGGTATCGACTCACCCGGACTACACACTCTCGCCGCCGCTGTTTCTGCAGCGGGTCACACTGTCCGCGTGATCGCACCGACAGTACAGGCCAGCGGCGCGGGTGCGGGAATCGCAGCACTGACCGTTTCAGTCCACGAGATGGTCGAACGCCGTGATCTCGGGCTCGGAACAGACGACCTTGCAGTAGCAGCCGAGCCGGCCATGATCGTATTGTGGTCGGTACTCGGATGCTTCGGCCCGCCCCCGGATCTGGTGATGTCCGGAATCAACCTCGGATCCAACTTCGGTACTGCCGTCGTGCACTCGGGAACATTCGGCGCAGCCTTAACCGCAGTCATGCACGCGATCCCCGCGATTGCTGTTTCGCTGTGCCTCGAAGACGAAGACAATGGCAACGTGGACGACATACTGCACTGGGACTCCGCAGCGAAGTCAGCCGTTGGCATGATCGATCACGCGGGGGATGCACTGAAGTCGGGGTTCGCAATAAACCTCAATGTTCCGAATGCTCCGATCGATCGGCTGCTGTCGCCAGCATTGTCGTCGGGAACATCGACCGGTCTGGTTCCGTCGATTGTGCCGTTTGTACATCGATTGAAGGTGGCGGAATCGGGGTTGGTCGCTAGTACGTCAGAAATTCGAGCGAAACAGCCTCTGCAGGGAAGCGACCGCGACATCGTCAGCAGTGGCAGGCCGAGTGTTTCCCTGATCGGCCTTACATATGGGGATACCGATTCCCTCCTTGGTATTGCACAGTCGGATTTCAGAGAGGATTTGAAATGAGCAGTGGAGCAGTCGGTTTGATCGAAACCGAAGGTCTTGTTGCAGCAATAGAGGCCGCCGATGCGATGGTGAAGGCCGCCAATGTCACCTTGGTCGGTTGCCGGACACTACGAAATGGTCTCGTCACGGTAATGGTCCGTGGTGACGTCGGCGCCGTCGCTGCCTCCGTGGACGCGGGGAAGGTAGCGGCACTGCGCGCGGGATCAGTTGCGGCCTCTCAGGTCATCCCGCGACCGCATTCAGAGACCGAACATGTTTTGGCGGAATCTATTTCGGTTCCTATTGTCTAGTGGCGACTAGAGGAGGGCGCATCGAATATCTCCTACGCTCGGGGTCCAGGCCGATCCCACACCGACGCATCCAAATTGCGGGCCACGCCCCTATTAACAGGAAACCGCTTCATATATAATCCGGCAAAGTTTCTACCAAGTCGACGAACTCCGCACAATTCAGCACGTTCGGTTATCGCGCATTACCAGTGTCGTCGTGGGCCCCAAGGATCAACGAACCGACTCCGCCTTTGCGCCACCCGATCCAGGGATGAATCCGCACAAAACGGCCTCACAATTAGCCCTCAACGGGGTCTTCAACCAATCCCGAGATCGCTTGCCGGGCTGGTAGATCGAGGAAATATTTTTGGCAACGATACCTTCCAGATGGTGCTTCTTTGCAACTTCCAACATGGTCGGTCCGTCGACATTGAGCCAGTGCGGCGGAACTTTGATGCGTGGATGTTGCAGGCTGAGATTGGCGAGCGCTTCACGGCGCTCGAGGTAGGGCAGCTCGGTCGTCGATGTGCCGTCGACGTCGAGGATGTCGAACACATAGTACGAGGTCAGCGCCTCGTTGCGGAGCTGAGCGGTGGGCCGCAGGACGTGCATCCGGCGCTGCAAAAGGGAGAAGAACGGCACACCGTCGGGTCCGAGTGCGACGATTTCGCCGTCGAGGACGGTTTCACGGTGATCGAGAACCGCGCTGAGTGCGTCGAGAATCTCGGGGAACGAGGCGCTGATGTCGTTTCCGTTTCGCGACCAGAGCGCCGGGTCCTTGGAACCTGTTGTGGCGATTGCTCTTTGGCCATCCCATTTCGACTCGAATGCCCAGCGCTCCCCCGTGGGTGGATTGCCGAGTGTGGCGAGCATCGGCGGCACTGGCTTTCCCGTGGCGGGACTTATCTGTCCACTGTGCGCGGGTTTGTCCTGCTTCGCGGCTGTTTTCGGGAGGTTGAGACACTGTCGATATGACTCGAACCCCTGCCCCGGACGAGGGCTGGAGTCCGCCGCCTGACGAGGGTCAGGCCGGAATGGTTCTTTTGCCGAATGGCTGGTGGGGGTTTCGGTACAAGGCTGGGGTGAGGCCACTCATCGTGGAGAAACCGGAGGAGCGCGACGCACCGCCGGACAGCTCTGCCGGGTTCGATCGTCCGGATCGCTGATCCTAGAGGTCTATAAATAGCCTTTCACCTGGGAAGACGACACGTCCCCTCGCTCCTCGAAAGGTCGGCCGGGCGGGCGCCTGCTCGCCCTCCGAATCAGGGGACACCCCGTTGAGTTCAACGCCCGATTTCGGACACGATGCGCAGGTCATCGAGCCGCTCGGTGACTCACCCGGCCAGTCGCGCTCGTGAGCGATGCACTGCGCTTGGACTTCGACGAAAGCTGAGGAATGCGCCCCATCGCCCCGCGATCACACGTCCGAACTATCGCTGCTCTTCTGACCGCTTGTGCTGCCGGCACCGCCGCGGTCGTTGCCCTCGCCCCGGCAGCGAGTGCGTCGCCGATCATCTACCCGGCCGCGTTGACCGACAGCTTCTACGCCTCACCCGGCGATCTGGCCGATCACCGACCTGGTGATGTGCTCGCGGCGCGCCCAGTATCGGCGCCGGCAGGCTTTCTCAACACCGATGCGGTGCAGCTGAAGTTCCGGTCGACGAACTCCGAGGGTCACCCGATTGCTGCGGTGACCACCGTGCTTTCACCTCGCGGCGCCGCGCCGGGTCGGCCGTTGTTGTCCTATCAGCACATCATCAATGCTCTGGGGCTCGGCTGTGCGCCGTCGACCGCGATGTACACCGACGATCCGAAGCTGGCGATCCGCGAAGCCCCTGGCCTCAATGTCGCCATCGCGAAGGGATGGTCGGTGGCCATCCCCGACCATCTCGGCCCGTCCAGCGCCTACGGGGCGGTCAAGCTCGGTGGACAGATCACCCTCGACGGCATCCGCGCCGCGCAACGATTCGACGCGCTCGGCCTAGGCGCGAGCCCCGTTGGGATGACCGGCTACTCCGGCGGCGGAATGGCGACGGCAATGGCCGCGGCGATCGCCCCGACCTACGCTCCGGAACTCGAGCTCGCGGGCAGCGCCTACGGCGGTGCTCCGATGAACATCGACAAGATGGCCAAGGCCCTGGGCCAGCAAAAACACCCGGCATTCGGGCTGGCTATGGCCGCCGCGCTCGGCCTCGAACGTGAATACCCGGACCGTATGCCGATCACGAGTCAGCTCAATAGTGCCGGGCAGCAGCTGCGTGATCAGATCGCGAATGCCTGCACCAACGAGATCATGTTGTACGGCGCCGGCCGATCCCTTGCCGATGTCGCGGATCCTGATGTCGGCATGGCGCTGCTCGACAGCACGAGCATTCAGGCCGTGTTCGCCGACAACAGCGTCGAAGACGTTTCTTCGGTGCCCAATGCCCCTGTGTACGAGTGGCACTCCGGAACCGACGTCCTGATCCCGGTCGAGGCGATCGACTCGACAATGGCGCGATACTGCGAAGCCGGGCTGCCGGTCACCTCCGATGTCGTCTCCGCACCCGACCACCTCTCGGCGGCGGTAATCGGCCTACCCGGCGCACTCAAGTTCCTCGACGACCGCTTCGCCGGCATCGCTCCCACCACGAACTGCTGACACCCATCTCCGATCCCCCACCACAGAGAGCAGAGCGCATCATGAGCATCGCAACACGATCCTCACCCTCTACGATCACGGCATGTTCCCTCACTGCCGGGCACCGTGTGCAGTTCGTTCAACCGGCAGACCTGTGGTGGACCGTCCGTGCAGTATCCGACGACCACCAATTCGTCATCCTCACCAGGCCGAACCCCGAAGGCGAGGGCGTCGTCTACACAGTCATCGACAACAACCGCGGTGTTCGAGGACCGGCCAGCATCTGGGGGAACGGCTACGAAACCGACGATCAGATAGCCCGATCGCTGCACGACCTCGTCGATGGAAGATCGGAAGTCAGCCGCCGGCCATCGCGATGGGAAGGGACGCGCATCGCCGCGGTACTGCTGCCCGTGAGTCCGCCGAGCGTCGACGGCGAGCAACGATGACGATGACGTCGCCATATCTGAGCTGCAACGGGTGTGGAATCACCACCGAGGAGAACGAAAACGGTTGCGCTGAAACCGAATCCAGCCTGGAACGAGGGTGGACGCAGGCCAGGGACGAAAGCTACTGCCCTATCTGCGCTGATGTTCGGTCACAGACCTGGCCGGGCACCGATGGAAGCGCCGAACCCATGATTCCGAAGGCAACTCGGCGAGTGCGCGAAACAACGATCAGGGCAGGAGTGGCCGGCATCGCGGGCGGGTTCGCACTCGCGACCATCTTTCTCGCCTTCACCCCGTACCTTGCTGGTGTCGCCTGCGGTGTGTGTCTGGCCGTGGTGTCCGCTGTCGCGTTGGTCATTCTCTGCGCGCCGGAAATCCGGCGCGAGGCCGAGACCAGGCGTATGCGCGATTGACCGATTCCGTGGCGTTAACTTGCTGACGAGTCGGCAGTTGAACACCTCCTGATGCCCCGGCGACGTCGTCGGGGCATCGCCGTATCCGGACTCTCGTATCTTTGTGCAAAACCGGAACACGTGCAGGTCAGCGGACCGCAGAGCACCGCACGCACGCCCCGGACTCGTGCGCGTCGCTCCCGCTGCCTGACCGGGAGTTCGTGGCACAGTGGCATCGACGGCCATTCACAAGGGGGAGCACTACATGTCAGATGTCTACCACCATCAGGTGATGCACCCGCTGGTCAGCGGCTACTTCGAGACGCTGACGGAAGTCCGCGAGGTGCTCGAAGAGAACAGACTCGAACTGAAGGACGTCTCACCAGAACACCGAGAGTGGAGGCTCGTCGAGAGCTACCTCGATGAGGGCGGCCTCGCCGCCAGGTTCCACAGGCTTCGTTACGTCCACGAGGACGAAGACGGTCCGGCCGAGCGATGGGCCTTTAGTTTGGCGACCAAGGATGCGCTCTTCAATGGTGTTCTCATCCGAGACCTGGAAACCGGTGATTGGGACGAGAATTCGCCGCTAGTGATGACCAATCGGAACACGCCCACGTACGGGGCAAGCCCGGATTTGATTCAACTCGCCGAGCGAGTCGTGGAAAACACGCGTGGCAGTGTCAACGATCACTCCGAGAGGATGAAACAAAATCGCGCCGAAGCACGTGCCCGCATCGCTGCCCAAGAGGCGGCGGAACAAGCCGAGGCGGACGCCATCGCTCGTGCGAATGCACCGCGCAGCCTGTGGCAGCGCCTGACCGCACCCCTGTTCGGGAACCGCTGACCCTCTGATCGACAGCGCACTCTCTGCCCGCACGGTGCGCCGTGCGGGCAGTTTCTATTGTGCGGCACTGACCGCATCGGAGGTAACCCATAACCACAGGTCCAATCCTGTTTTACCGTCGCCCGTCGTGGCGTGAATCTTCACACAACAGAGCCACTGTCCGTCGCTGAGCCGTGCCCACGCATAGAGGTCACCGGGCATGGTGCCCTCCAACCGGAGTCCGCCCGCGAGCACTCGTAGTGGCAGCCGGTCGGGTCGCTGCGCGTTCTTGGCCAGCGGCAGGGCACGGTTCATCTCCACCACGACCGACTTGGGCTCGGCGAGCTGGTGCAGCGTGGGGGTCAGTGGCCAGGGTTCACAGCCGGTGAAATCGGGAGCGGTCATAGTGCGTGTGGAAGCGGTAGCGGTGCGGACTGTTCGGGCGTGTGAGGGTTCCATCCCACGACGCCATCTGTGGCGCTCAGATCAAATCTGGCGGACCTTGGGCGCACTCCCCTGCCACTTAATTCGACATCGACGGAAATGCCTGTGATGCGCCCGTAGCCTTGCCCGATCCGGTATAGCCGGCCACATGCGAGTCGATGCGGATGTCTGCTCCATCCCACCGCCCGTCGGTGACTACAAGGCACGCGCCCTTGCTGCGCGCACGAGCAACCACAGCGCGTGCTCGGGTCGGCGGAACGACCGCGCCGGCAAGGCCGAGGACAACGAGATCCATCCCGTCCAGCAAGATCGCTGCCACGTCGATCGCCGCAGAACCTGGGGAGGGAATCAAGGCACATCGGGACAGGTCCGCCCCCATTTCCGTCGCAGCAAGCAAACCCAGTTTCGGTAGGCCGATGATCGCAGCATGCTTGCCGCTGCCGGTCACCGAGGCGAGCAGACTCAGCAGGACCGATGACGCTCCGTCGACGGCCACGACCGACCCGCGTGCGAGTCCGCGTCTGGGGAGAAGTGTGGCGATCGCCGACGGGACTTCGAGGACACTGGTCGCCGATTCGGTGATCGTTTCTGGGCGCGTCTCGAATCGCGCTTCGGCCCGTTCCGTGGGTACGGCGGGGGCGGCGGAGCCGTCGGTGCGTGCGGGTATCGAGGCCATGCGTCGACGTAGTGCCTCGATGCGGCCAGCGGGAGACAGTTCCGCGAGCGTGTCCGGGTCGGTGGTCACAGGTGCTGACCTCCTCCGTCATAGCCTTATCGCACCACCATAGTCGAACATACTTTCGAAATTGAGTGGGGTGAGCTGCACAAAGACCGATGCTGAGGTGTTACAGAAAGTGGTTGCCGCATCATTTCGGCGGGGCATATCGTATGAGTGCGGAGGGGCGAGTATCGAAGGGGTATCTCTACCCGCAACGCATAATGGCCCGCCAACCGGCTGTGTACTCGCCGGGGGTGGGCCACTTGCGCTTTAAGGGCTGGAACGCCCTCATACGTTCCAAGTTCGTTGCCTCGCTACCCTTTTCCCTCAGTTCACTCGACTAGATTCAGATGCACTGTGACTAGGTCGTCGACTCGGGTCGGAAGGTCCAGGTCTTCTCGCAGGACTGCGACAGCGTTGGCCGCCCCGGAGAAGCCTGCGCAGAGATTCCAGGCGAGACGGTGGCCATGCGAGGTGTCTTTGATCGCGCCGGATGCGATCGCCACTTCGACGAGGTCACTGGTGTTGTCGATCCAGCGTCGGTACGACGTGTTCGCGCCTTCGACGGACGGGTCGAGGGTGAGCTTCATTCCGGCGCGAACCGTCCGGTCTTCGTCGACCTGACGGGCGAGGGTCGCAAAGATGGATCGCAGTTGTGTCACGACCGGTTCGCCAGTTTCCGCCGCGGAGGAAAAGGCTTGTGCGACTACGGTGTCCCAGTCCTCGATGAGTTGGTGGGCGATGGATCCTTTGGACGCGAAGTGGAAATAGAGTGCGCCTTTGGTGATGCGAGAGTTGGCAATGATCGTGTTGATACTGGCTGCGGCGTAGCCCTCGGTGTCGAATGTCGCGGCCGACGCCTCCAAGATCGCGCGCCGGGTGGCGATGGCGCGCGGCTGTCGCTGGCGTTGCAGGCTGCCGGCGGGTCGGCCGATGTGTGGGCGAATAGCATTGTTCATGGTCGCGGGTCCTGTCTGTGACTGTCGGCCCTGGCGGTGTTTGCCCACCGTCAGGGCATCTTCGGGTTGCAGGTTCCGGTGCGCTCGGTCACCACATTTCGCAGCTCACGAAGCGATTTCGGGGAGCGCGTACCTGCCACGGTAGGGGTCGTTGTTGAGTTCGTCAGCGACCGCGGCGTAGTCGGTGGCGTATTCGCCGATCTCGACGAGCACCTCCCAGGGGGCGAGGAGCAGCATCGAGCGGTCGATTTCTCGCGCGGGAAGGACCTTGACGACGTCACCGACGAGTACCAGATGGGCATCGCCACTGTCGTTTCCGAGCCCGAACGCAGTTTCCACAATCTCGGCGGTGATGACGGTCATTTTCGGAGCCTCTCGGTTGACGTTGACCTAACAATACAATGCATCATTGCATTGTGCAATTCAGACCAGCGTCATTGGTGGCGATCAGGAGTCGACTCTTTGCGCCGAATAGCGCGACGGGTGAACAGTTTCCACGAAGGTCGGCCGGTCCAGCTGAAACCGGGCCGACGATTTGTGGAATGAATTCAGTGCCCGGCGAGTTCGAGAAGAATCCTCCGGGCAGCCTCTGCGTCGCCGCGCGCTCGATGGGCTGCGCCGAGGCGGGTGTAGCGGTTGACGCCTTCGGCTTCGGCTCGGCGCTTCATGATGCAATCCCAACGGCCGGCATCGGCCAAGTGCTCGGCGGGTACGTCGTGGCGGCGACTGTCGTCGAGGATGCGTGCGCGATCGAAGTCTGCGTTATACGCAAGCACCATTCGCCCAGCGGTGACCGCGATCAAGGCGTCGAGAACCATCGGCCAACGGGGTGCGTCGACGAGGTCGTCGAGGGTGAGCCCGTGGACGGAGTAGGCATCGGGGTGGATCTCGATTCCGCCGGGGTCGACGAGAGTGTCCAGCAGAACGGCGCCGGTCAAGGCGTCGACGACGCTGACCTCGATTACCGCGGAATCGAGGTCAGCGGTTTCGGTGTCGAGAATGCAGGCCGCGCCGGGAGCAAGCATGTGTCGGGCCCACTCGCGGACGTCGACCTCGGCCCCTCTCATCGTCGTCTCCGTTCGGTCCAACTCCTCACATGAACGCGCTGAACGTGCCGTCGAGGTACATCACTACTGCCACGCCGAGCAGGACCAGCCCGAACAGCGGCGCGAGCAGTCTCTGAGCAAGGCTGGCGGTTCGTCCGTCGTACAGAGTCGCAGCGACGGCCGATGCAATAACCAGGACCAATCCGAAACTTGCCACTGCCCAGGTGAGATTCCGGGTACTGGCGGTGAGGGCGATTGCGCCCACCAGCGCCAAGGCCACGATCAGGGCGCCGCATACCCTCCAGGATGTTCGGCGGACTCGGCTGACGTGGTCGGGGTCGTCGAGGTTGGCAATCGTGTGGAGGCTTTCGCTCATTGTTCTCTCCTTGCATGGGCGACATCGCGTGGATGCCGCCGAGATTGTGTTGATAATGCCGGGACACTCCGACATCTCGATAGGCGTCGTGGCCAGACCAGGAACTTGCCGGAGGGGTCTGGCCGGCGAACCGTTGACCACCAGGAAGCGGGGACGTGCCATCTCCGCACGTCAAACGCTGTTTCCCCGCATTGCGCAGCAAGCCAATCAGAGGGTGGTGATCCAATGTTCGACCGCGGTCTGGGCTGCCACGTCGATGTCGGAAAGATTAACGGCGACAGCCGCTTCGACACCGTCGAAGTGCTTCCATTCGCCACCTTCGACATCGGGGCGAATGTTCGTGATGGAGCAGATTTCGACGGTGACCTCGTCTCCTTCGCGGGCAGTAAGACGCAGGTAGGGGCAATATCCGGGAAAATTGTTGGAAAGGTAGATGCGTTCTCGCGCGGCGTCGACGGACAGGTCGAGGTCGTCGGGGAAGTCGTTTGCAGCATTTGCAGCAGCGATGAATGCGCGCTCGAACTGTTCGGGGATCGTAAGTATCGCCATTGGAACACCTTTCGTGGAGGCCAAGTCCGTTCAGGCTTGTAACTACACAAGGCTTCTTTGCATAGTTACAAGCCGGTCCGAACTGGACTCTCACTCAAAGGTCTGTGCGCCTGCGCTTTTCAGCACAAATTCCGTCGCGGATCCTGACACGTCGCCGCAGTTCTGCTGACACTCCAAAGAGTCAGGATCGCGAAGATTTCGCCGAAAGGAATCCGTACAGCAGTAAGCCGCCAACCACGATCAGCAAAGTCGCCACCGTAGTCGGAACCCACGCCGCCGCTCGATTGAGTCCGTCGCCGATCAGAACACCACCCGCGACAACCCCGGCGATCGCTGCGGGTACCGCGACAACCTCACCTGGCACCGACGCCCCCAGTCCGCGGAGCTGGGTGTTCGGGGCGCGAAAACCGTAGTGCGCCGCTATCGCGACGGCCGCGATGATCACAAGCGCCAGAAGGATCACGATTCTGAACATTTCAGTGTGACGACCCGATTGCCACAGCGAAATGGCCAACACCGGGGTGGCGAGGACACCGCACCCGATGCAAACCATCAGCGCCGCGGGATCATCGTCGTGACGCTCCCGCGCCCATGCCGATGCCCCGATGAACACCAGGCCGATCGAGAGCGCGAGCGCAAGGACCACGAACGTCAACGGAACCCACGACCACCCGGGGTAGTAGGACACGGCAACTTCGGAAGATGTTGTCGGAAACATATTTTGCGTACCTCTCGTAGGTGAATGGTGTGTGCTCGCTGGAGCTGACGTTAGCGAATATCTCGCCGAATTACTTCGCCATATGCACGGCCGTTTTTCGCTATGATGCGCGGCTCTCGTTGGTCGACAGGGCAGGTGGGAGCCCGCGATTGCACGGCAGCGATCTCCGGCGTTCCTTAGTTCAGGTGGCCGGCGGACACGATGCCGGCCAAACGCTGCTGCTGTTCGCCGATCCCTTTGGTTCCCGCCAGCGGAGTCCGAGCGTGGGGCCAGACCTGGCGGGCCAGTTCGACATAGGCACGCCCACCGAAAAGCACGACGTCAGGGTGATCGAGGAAGCCCTGCTCGCCTGCCTGCTGTCGCAGCGTCGTGGCGGTGACTGCACCGGGCTGCCCCAAACGCAGGTCATAGGGCGCGATTTGGCGGTGAAGAGGCAGAAGTCCGTGACGCGCGGACAAGATTCGGATTGAATCAGGGCCGGTCAGAGCGGTGGCGGCACGCAGGCCCAGCCGGTGATAGGTACCGAGGTAGAGCTGTCCGGCAGGTGAGGGGACAGCGGCCTTAGTGGAGCCACACGGGACCACAACGAGAGACTTCGTCATGGATGTTTCTGTGCCCGAAACGATTCCAACGTCATTAACTGCCCCTACCGTGAGGTCGTGGGCGAGGTGCTGGGCGACGGTCCAACGCAACCAGTGCCATCCTGGCAGCTCCGCAAGCGGACCGTAGCAACCGGCGGCGAACGCAGCGGTCTCGAACGGTGCCGTCCACGGCTTGATGTCGGCATTGGGGAGAGTCATCTCGATGCCGTCATAGGGGCGGTGAATTCGAGTGTGCTTCGGCCCGATTGCGACCACGGTTCCGATGTACCGGCCACCTCCTTTCGGTCCGATTCCCGGAAGGGACTCGACCAGGTCGATTTCTTCGATCAATGCACGTCCGGGCGCTGGGGCGGTCAGGGTGTGGTCGTCGTAGTGATAGGTCGAGGTGTAGAGCGGAGGCATCTCGGCGGTCCCCCTTTCATCGCTGGTGTTGCTGGGTTCGAGATTTCAGACTTTACAATACATATTTGCATTGTTGCAACTGACTTTCTCTGAACCTAAGCCGTATTCGCGTATCCGGCCTCACACAGGTGTGCACATGTTCCCGCGTCGCTTTCGCCTCGCCCGTGCTCCACGCGCCGGAGAAGTGCGCTCGACAGCACGGGACATCGAAGGGGACGTGTCATCTATACAGGTAGAACCTATTTTTGAGAGCCGAAGGGGGCGAGCCGCAGCCATCGGTGTGCTCTCCGTCTGGCACCGGGGCCGATGCAGAATTTCCGAATGACCGCCTCTTCCGAGACATGCGCGTAGGGGACGATGAGCATCAGGTGACCGGATTGCACGACCCACCGGTCGTGCGCGGTTCGGGACAGCAACTCACTTCTCCTCGTTGTATCTGCGGTGTGCGGGCTGCACATGCCTGTAGATAGCTCCGATGGCGGGTTTCGCGAAATCGGGTCCGCGCCACTAGCTCGCCGGTTCAACTTCCTCTAGTTGCTGATCGCGCAGCTCGGCGCGCACACGCCACCACCGCCAGAGCCCGGCCCCGGCGGAGATCGGCAGCAACGCAAAAGCGCTGGCGGCGATGATATTTGCGAGATTTTGTGCGATGCGGTCGACATCGTCAGCGGTCAGACCGTCGAGGAAAGCGCCGATGATCGACCCGGCCGCGAGACCGCCACCGAAGACCAGGACCGCTCCGAATCCAAGCGTCCATCCGAAGATCGCCCAGGGAGTCCAGAAGTATCTCGGCGGCGTTCGGCCGTCGTCGAGGAATTCACGCTGAAGCTCACGGAACTCCGCACGCCGGGCGCGAATACCTGCGCCCACGAACCACACGGTGGCGGCGAGACCGACAACCAGCACCAGCGCGTACGCGACATCACGCAGCTTGGCCGACAGGTGGGCGCCGTCGACGATTGCTGCGGCGATCGGGAGTGCACCGAACCAGATGATCACCGAGGACCATGCGTAGCGAAAGATCGTGTCGGGGCGCCCGCGGCGCACCTCCGTGCGGCGTGACCAGATGATCGCGAGCACTCCCCCGATGACCATTGCGGCCCCGATGGCTCCCATGACTGCGGGTTGCATCTTCTCCCCTTCCGATGTGGCATGTACTGCGCTGAGGCAGGTCCTCTGTCTCGCGGAGGACGAGCAAGAGGGGACGTGTCATCTTCGCTGTTCAAGCCAATTTTTCGGTAGGGGGTGTCTCCCGTTTTACTGGGCTGTTCGCGCGGGCATGTGTCAGCGGCGGGCCCAGTCTTAGGGGGTCGGCGGTGAATTCAATCGCCTGATGGCGAGCCCGCTCAATCCAACGTCTTTACGAGGCCGTCGTAGTGGGCGTTGTCCAATTCCTGCGCGTATCGGGGCTCGAACGTCGGGTTGAGGCCGTTTCTGCTCCAGTAGTCGGGCTCGTTGTGCGCGGCTCCGATGAGCGCGCCGGCCATGCAGGCGATCGAGTCGGAGTCTCCGTTGCTGGTCGACGCCCAGGCGAGGGCCTGCGGACCAGTCAGCGGCGCGAGGACGTTGTCGGGCCTTGTGGCCATGTCAGCGACGAGCAGGGCCAGGGCTGTGGCACTGGCGGATTCCCACCCTTCTCCGATGCCGGCGCAGGGGTCGCCGAACTCGGACGGCGGGATCTGGTCGAGCCGGTCTCGGGTCTCAGCTGCTGCGATGAGGATGTCCACAAAGTCGTCATTTAGTCCGTCTACCAGTACAGACGACACGTCCCCTCGGTACGGGGCGAGGACGTCTGCAAGGTACGGATCGCTCAGCCATTCGCTGACGCCTTCGTAGATTCGGCCTGCCTCGGCCAGAGCGAATTCGAGGAACCGGCCGTGCCGCTCGGGTGCGTGACGGACGGCATCGGCCAGGAGCAGCGCGGGAACGATCGCACGCGGGTGTTTGTGGGTGATCACCGCTTGAAGGGCGGTCAGGCCCCGCCAATAGGGATCAGGCGCGAATGCGGCGGGCACCAATCGCATGACTGCACCGCAGCCGGCGGACTTACGTGCTCCGCCTGCGTCGTACCAGTTGGCGCCGCCGCGCAGATTCGCCAATGAGCCCATGCAGGTCATGCCTGGGGCACGGAAGTTCTCGGGATCGAGTTCCCACTTGATGAAGTGTCGGACGATCGAGTCGGTGACTGCGGGGATGTCGCCGAAGTCCGTGACCTCGACGAGCGCGTCGTGCAGCGCGAGAGTCATCTGGGTGTCGTCACTGATCATCCATTCGCCGGCAGGCGCCGGCACCGGGTAGGCCGGCATGTCGACGTACTTACGGAACTCGACCTGGAAACCCCAGGCGTCACCAGCTGCGAGACCGATGAGGGAGTTGTCGTAGCGGGCGATCTGGGCGGCGGAATCGCTGGCGACAGGTGCGCTCACGGCTTCTCCTCTTGCTCGATCTCGTTGGCGGCTGTGCGGATCCGTTGGACCTCGATGAGGTCTAGGTCGGCGATGCGGGCGTAGTAGTCCGCGATGGCGCGGGGGGTCATCCCTTCCTTGAGGTGTGCACGGATGTCGTCGAGTTGTTCTTGGGTCAGCTTGTCGCTCATGGTTGGCTTCTTTCTCATTGAGGGGACGTGTCGTTTAACCAGCTAAATCGCTATTTTCTATGCAACAGCCTTCAGCGGCGAGGGGGTGCCCTCCGCTTCGGCGACGAGGTCCTCGGCTACGAGCCACACGGTCGGCATGCCGCCGATGCCGTTGGGGTCGACCTTCACGCACCTCAGGTTCGTTCCGGTGGGAACGATGACTTCGTCTTCCGAGCTGAAGTTCGAGATGGATTTGACCGGCAATCCGTTCCGCGTCCGGATGACCATCATGTAGGGCCCGTTGGAGTAACCCGCGAACGACGTCGCTGTCTGCTGCCGGGTTGTGCAACTGGTGACTTTGCCGATCTGCACCTTCGATCCAACCGTGAACGCGGCGTCGATGTACTCGGCGCTGCTGCCTTTCCACCCGCTCGGTGTTCGTGTACCGCGCATCACGGTCATCGGCGTGTTGTTCGGGTTGTGTTCGTCGAACTTGTCGAACGCCGAGTCGATTCCCGAGACAACGGTTTTGATGTGTGAGGAAGGTTTCGGGTCGCGGCCGGTCACAGCAGCGTTGATGCTCTGGTAGCTGCCACCTGTGTAGGTGGTCAGCGCACTTCGCTCGCTACTGGTGAGAACGTTCTTCACGAATGTCGAGTTCGTGTCGGTGAGCGCGCTGATGTTCGCGGTCTGGACGTTGTTGCCGCTGACAGCAAAGCCCCATGCGTGCAGGTTGCCGGCGCGTTGGTGGATGATCCCGTAGTCGTCGGCGGTTTCCTTGCCGAACGCGCGAATACCACTGCGGTACAGGGAAGCGTGCTTTTCGGCTCCCAAGCTGTCCGGCGGAATCTTGTGCTCGAAATGCGGGATCACACCGCCGCCCTTGGTCGGGGTGCCGAGTGCGCGCCGGTGAGCTCGAGCGTATGCATCGTCAGCCTGTGCCGGCGTCTTGCCGGCTGCCAGTGCCGCGGCGCGGGCCTTCTCCCCCGCTTCTGCTGCGGCCATCTCGCGCACGCGCTTCTGGTGCCGTTTGACGCCGTCGTAGATGTCGGCCCGGGCAGGTCCGGCGCCGGCTGAATCGGCGATCTTGTCGCGGGTACTGGTGAACTCGTCGTTGATGATCTTCGTTTGCGCTGCCGCCGTCGATGCCTTTCCCGCAGCTGCCTCGCTGGCAACTTCGAGCAGCACGTCGCCCTTCACGGAGTGCGCTTGCTTCTGCATCTCGGTGGCGTTCTCCGGCAGTGGTCCGGGATCGACCATGATCGGGATGCGGTTCGCCTTCGTCAGCGCATCGCTCTTGCCGTGGGCAATTGCGACGGGGCGGTACGAGTCGCCCTTGCGTTGGAGGACGACGAAATCGCCGGACCCTCTGCGGACAATCGCGGTGCCTCCGTCGAGGTAGCGCCCTTCGACCTCCTCGATTCCGGAGCCGGTTTCCATCGGGATGGTTCCGGATTTGTAGACGGTGGTGTCACGGTCGATGCCGGCGGGACCGATGACAGGTCCTTCCGCCAAAGCCGTGGCGGCTTCCTCCGCATACTTACGGTTCAGTGACCTGCTGATCGTGGCGACGTCGTCGTCGGAGAGGGAAGCGTAGTAGGCATCTCGCTCCTCGTCGCTGGCCATGTCGGCGCGCATTCCGAACTTGGCTGCTGCGAGGTCGTCTCGGGCCTCGCTCTGCCGGCGTTGAGCATCGACGTACTCGGTTTTGGCATCGTCGAGCGCTTTCTGCTGCTCGGCTACGGCTTCGGCGGTGCCGGTACCTTCTTCAAGCGCTTTCGTGGCCTTACGCAGGCGAGACCGGTACCGGTTGACAGCCTTTCGCGCCTCGTTGGCCGCGTCGTCGACCGACTCCACGTTCGCCTGAGCGGCTTCGAGCGCATCTTGTGCCGGAGTGGTCTTCGGCCCGGCCAGCTTCTCCCGCTCCGCTTTCGCTTGTGCGATCAGCAGTTTGGCGCTCGGCGGATTCGCGTGAGCACTGGGCATCGGGGTCTTCCCCAGGACCTCCGAGTCGATTCCCAGACCTGCCATGAACTCCTGGAGCACACTCGGCGGCGCTGCCTGGATCGCAGCAGCTGCCTCGACGAGCCCTTGCTCCTTGAGGTGGTCGACGACCTTCTTTCGAGCCTCGCGGCCGAGCCGACGATTCCCGTTGGCCTTTGCCGCGGCCTTGTAGCTTCCGCATCCCGGGCAGCGACGGCCGGCAGTTCCGTGACCTTTTGAGCGACACATAGGGGGATCGTACTGGGAAGACGACATGTCCCCTCGGTCGATCCCCCAGCTCTCGCGGATGCACTTCATACCCGCTGACAGAACGAAAAGGCTCGGTGTGCCGGTACCGCGAGGCATGTCGCTCATTCCGATCACTCCGCCCGCCCGATGTTGGCCAATTCGATTCCTCAGCCGCGGCAGATGGTCACGCCACCAGCCATTTCACTATTCAACATTACAATACGCATTTGCATTGTTGCAAGTGGGAATGTTAAGCACACAACCGGAAAGCACTCCGCCTCCACTCTCAGCGCTGCGTGGAACGCTGAGCGTGGAGGCGGGTGAGAGCGTGAAGGTGACTGTGCTTCTACGCCGTTTCTTCGAGGGTGCGGAGCTGCGCGTCGGCACGTCGTCCCTGGCCGATCGCCAGGGCTGTCGCGAACCCTGTGAGGGGCGACTTTCCGAACTCGACGCGCATCAAGACGCCCAGAACCAATCCGCACACCGCTACCGCGGCGAGGGAGAAGATCGCCGACTGACCCGCCAGTACCTCCGTCGTCACGAACAGGACAGAAACCGTTGCGAAAGCAGCGATTACGACTCGGCGGAGACGATCAACATCGGTCCAGGCGAGATGACGACGGATCGCGCGGAGCGTTCGAGCATTGTCGGCGCTGTCATCGTGGTTGAGCTGATCGAGGTAACGGTCATACAGGCCGGCAGCCGTGACGGCGCCTGTACGGACAGCTTCATTGAAGCGCAGCTAACGCAACATCGAACTTGATCCCCCATCCTCCCGAATCTGCGGCGTTTCACCATTCGCCGAGGAGTCGATTGCGTCGACGTCAGCGCCACTTGCTGATTCGATATTCGCCAACAGCCGGTCGGCGACCTGCGCATTGTTCATTGCCCACCCTTCAGTGCAGATGCGCAACGCGTTAGGAACAAAGCATGCCACCAGCACGACCGCGGCAACCAGTCCGCCATAGGTCCCAGCCGTGACCGGATCTTCATCGGCAAACCTGCGCGCCACTATCGCTGCGACCAGGGCGACGAAAGCAACGATCATTGCGACAACGCGGGAGCGCTGATACGAGAGCGACGATTTCGCGATCTTGCGGTGAATCTTCTTCAGTACAACGGTCTGCTCTGACGCATGTGGGGAGGTCAGCACATTTTGGTACCTCGCGAGCAACGTGTCATGACTGACGGTGCCGTTGCGGAATCGGAGGACGAAACGAGTCGAGTCGATATTCCGGTCGAGCAGTGAATCGGTGACGGAACTATGCATGTCGATTCCTTCGGTGTGAGTGATGGTGGCGTTCGGTCAGGAGCACGAGTTGCGGGCGGCGAGCACATCGCCTGAGGTGACGGCGAGCTGGTATTTCGCAGCGACGGTGAGGTAACGGGTGGCGTAGTCGCAGTGGAATGCGGCGTTGGGCGGGAGCCAGGTATCGGGGCCTTCGTCTGACTTCGACTGGTTCGCTTTGCCTTGGGAGGCAATCAGGTTGATGTCGGTGTCGTTGGCGAAGTTCACGCGCTGCTCCAGCGTCCACGTCGCCGCTCCTGCGTCCCATGCCCGCGAGAGTGGGAAGACGTGGTCGATCTGGATCGCGGACGGGTTGGAAGTGGAGAACGCGATGTCGGTGCCGGTGTAGGGGTCGTGGAGAGTGCCGGCCACTACTTTGCAGTCGCGGGTTCCGGGTTTGAATTCGACGTCGACGAGCTGTATTCCTAAGACGTCATTGCGTGTGTCGCAGCCGTTTCGGGCAAGAGCGCCGTCGTATTTGTCCGTCCACGAGGTGCCGAAGACACAGGATTTTCCCTTGGTGCATTCTCGTTCGTATCCGGTCACGTTCGGCAGTTTGTCGACGACGGTCAGTGTTCCGATCAGATTGTCGAGACCGGGGATCGCGCCGTCTGGTTGCGTGGCCAGGGAAGACGACGACGCGGCGGTGGGAGCAGGGCTGGAGGGGGCAAGCCCTCTGGTTGCAGTGAATCCGGAAATGGCGGTGATGAGCAGCCCGGCTGCGGCGATGGATGTAGCGATCTTTCGTTTCATCGTTTCTCCTCTGGTTCGCGCCGGGACATGTGGGCGGCGGAGGTCGTACGTGCGCTCACCATTGCCCCTCCCCCATTGCTGCGACGGATTGCCGGGCCTGCACTCGCAACCGGCGGCGGTCGATGTTGCCGTGGCTCAATGCGTTCGGGCGGTGTCCGACATGGAACATGCCTTCGGTGTGCGGGCACGCGAAGACGGACATTCCTTTGTCTCCGTGGTGTTGTTTGCGGACAGTCTTCGCATCTCCCCTGGTGTGATAGCCGCGGTGGCCGCACTTCTCGCATGAGGTCCAGCGTGCAGAAGGGTTGTGGGCTCGATGGCTCATGCGGCACGTCCGATCTGAAGGTTGAGCCAGTCCGAGAGCCACTGAATGGCGTTGCGGCCGGCGTTGTCGACGACGAGGGCGTTGTAATTGGTGTGGGCTCCGGAGGTGAAGAAGTTCGCGGCACTGAGACCTTCACCGACCAGCGAGACGAGGTCTTCGGCACCCTGCGACTGCGACAGCTTGACCAGGTAATTCGACAGTTGTGGCAGGTCCAGGTTCTCGGCTTGGGTGGTGATGTTCGTCGAGACCGTATTGGTCTGTTTGCCCAGCAGAGCCGGTGCTGTCTTGGTGGCTTTGCCGGAGAACATGTTCATGGCCACTGATGCCAGATCCAGGCCGACCGGAACGAGGCCGGTCATCGCTGCGGCTGCACCGAGCGGGTCGGGCATCTGTCCGGGCGGTGGGAGGAGCTTTTCGACAGCGGCCCAAGCGATTTCCTGGATCTGTCCGACGATGTTCGCCAGCTTGATGACATCGACATTGGCGAGGATCGACGCGACCAGGGCTGCGATCTGGGTACTGCCCGAGGGATCGGGGATGACCGAGAGCACCTGCGAAACCCATTTCAGATCAACAGCGGCGGCCATCTTGACCAGTGGAGAGAATTGATTGTTGAGCTGGCCTGCGATGTCGTGGGCGCCTCGCGCGTCGAGTGCGGCGACTTTTTGGGGCAGCAAAGTCAGGTTGTTCAGGATGCCTGGCATGTCGAGCGAGGTGACGCCGGTGGCCACGTTGAGGACCTGGTTGACCACCACGGTCGGCTTGAGCACTGACAGCACGCTGGTTGCTGAGCTGAGTGCGTCGGTCGGCGTCGACGCGACGGGGGCCACCTGGACGCCGAGGGTGTCCGCGGCCTTGGACAAGGTCTGCACCTCTGCCGAGGTCGACGGCAGGCTCAGAGAATCTCCACCGGTGAGCTTGTTTGCGGTGTTGGCGAGCTTCGTTGCCGTGTCGAGGGCCGTCGTGAGGTCTGACTGTCCGGCTTTGGTGAGGACTTCCGACGCGTTGTGCTCGGCGGTACCGGCCGGCGCTGCCGCGAGCTGTCCGTTCGCCGACGGGTTCGCAGCTCCCGAATCGAGCAGGTCAGTGAGTGGGGCGAGCGTTTTCGCGATGGACGTAGCGGTCGAGGCCACTTTCTTGATGTCGACTGTCGGCTCGGAGAGCTGCTGGCCGAGCGCGGAGACGTTCGTTCCCAACGCAGGCAAGTCCGCACCGGAGAAGTCCGACGTCAACGCGGAAGCGAGCTGACTGTTCCCGCCGGCCGTTCCGCTGCTGTCGACACCGCTCGGACTTTTGCTCAGGATCGAGCCGAGCGATCCGAGCAACGGGCTGGAGCCCTTCTCGATCGAGCAGTACAAGTCTCCTGGATCGCAGATCGAGGCGACCCGGCCGGACAGAGCACCCATGCCTTGTGGTCTCGGATCAGCGATGCCTTGGCCCGAGGTGCGGGGGCCGACAACCGCAGAGCCCTTGGTGCCCGCGCCAGGATCGGCGAGTAGACCGACGGCAAGGACTTGGCTCGCGTCGACGGGGCCTTTGCCGTTTCCGATCTCAGACGCGAGGTCACCGGCTGCGTCCGCGCCCTGCGAGTAACCGATGATGGTGAATTTCGTGTTCGGGCAGGAGTTCTTGATCTCCGAGAGGACTTGCTTCGACTTCGCGATCGCGTCGGCTTTGCTGTCTGCGTAGGTATGGCCGTTGTCGAAGGCTCGGGCCATGTACGGCAACGTGTAAATCTCCGCTTGCTTACCATGTTCGCTCTTGAGTGCGTCGGCAACGGGTTTGAGCATGCCCACGGGCTGATCGGGATCGGCGGTATCGCTGGTCTCCCAGGTCCCCGGGATGAACAGGTTGAACGTCGCCGCGCAGTTCGCTGGCGCTGCGTTGGCAATCGCAGGGACAGTGAGCGCGATTGTTCCGCCGGCGACGGTCGCAGTGACGATCAGTGCGACGGTACGGCGGGATCTCGAACGTCTTGCGGGCATTGGCACCTCGATTGCCGAAACGGACACAGGTGCCTACGTTCACCTATTTCGGCGTTTCATCTCAACGGGGTGTCGCGACGTTTCCGCTACCTCAAACGGGCACTGACCAGCAGTGTCAGTGCCGCGAATGGCGTTTGACATTCATTTCGAACTGAATGGGTTCTCTGCGTTGTGAACCCTGAAAACGGGTGCACTGTGGATTACTCGCCGTCGATCGAGACGACGGCGAGGCTAGTGCCAGTCGATGTGAACGGACTCGATCGAGTCGAAGTGGAATCCGAATTCATCGCTGTACTGGTCGAATCTCTCTCTGGATCGACCCGAGGCGTGCACACCACCATCTCCGTTGGATGCCAGTGCGCCCGTTATGTCCGGTCTGCGCGTTTGGTCCTCTGAGAATCAAACCTTTTTGGTGGATCGTCATTTAACCGAAACATCATCCTGAAACAAACCTGAGGGTTTGGTGTGAGGCTGCTGTGAGTTGTGACGCAACCTAGCGTTACCTCTAAGTGTCGGAGGGCAATTGAGACCAAGACGATACAGACGGCTCACCCAACGTTCCCTGAAGTTACTGACCTTCCCGATCGCTGTCGCTCTGATGGTGGGCCTAATGTCGGCCTTCTCCGCAGGACCTGCTTCGGCGGACATCATCAGTAACGGCCACAACGTCGGAGGTTCGATCCTCAACGAATACAACGCTTTGATTGCTATCGGGAGGCCCGCCGGAAACGCAGAAAGCGACGAAACCGACGACCGCGGCGGCGGAAAATTTCAAAAGTTCCAGGGCAACAACAACATCTATTGGCATGCGCGCATCGACCCGAACCGGGGCCGGCAAATCGGAGGCGCGATCTTCGACGCGTGGGCAGCAACGGACTACGAAGTCGGACCGCTGAAGTACCCCACCGAACGAGAAACTGACGTAACTCGCCAGGGAAAACTCAACCGGTTCGAGGGCGGCGTCATTTACTGGTCCCCCTCCACTGGCGCTCATCCTGTTTGGGGAATCATCCTCGAAAACTGGGCTGCGGAAGGTTACGAGCAGAGCCAATACGGATTCCCGATCGGCAACGAAGAGGATTGGGGTGCCGGTAAGCGCCAACTCTTCGAAAACGGGCAGTACATGGAGTGGCAGCCGGAAGGCTTCCCCGTGGATTGGGAAGGTGACGACACCAATTACGTCCCGACCTGCGGTAGTGGATGTGCGGAAGACGCCACCATCGCGCTGGGGGGACCGCAAATCAGCCCTCCCGCAGGTCTTTTCCGCTCCACTGAAGGCGATGACAGGCAAGCATTTGCCGCCAACGATCTGGAGGCAGACGAAGGAACGTCTTTCTGCGATGAACTGCCGGGCGTCCCGGAACCGGATGCACCAGCTGGATCCGGCATTATGTGCATCGACAGGTACGACAATTTCGCGGAAACACATCCCGAAGCGATGATCATGCCTACGACGGAGTCGACAACACCGAGCGCTACGCAGTCACCTTCTGCCACTCCGTCCACGGAATCCACACCCGCAGAGACCACGACACCGTCGACGCAAACACCGTCGACTACAGGGCCTGGCCAGACCACCACGTCAGCGCCCACAACGACCACCGATCCTGAAACTGCTTGTGCGACAACCACAACAGCCTCGTCACCGAACGATGAGGAAACTGAGGAACCGCTTCTGTGTGGCGATGCGAGCACGTCGACCACTGCAACTCCCACACAGGGTGGGGCAGATAACTTCCTCGGCGATCGGCGCGGCGCCCCTAAGCGGGCACTGGTACCGACCGAGCCGAAGAACCCCGCGTTCTGCCAATTTGGTGGCACCGATTTCCGGTACAACGACTGGATGGGCGATCGCATGTTCCAGTGCCGAATTCGAGTTCTCCCGCTCGTTTTCCTCGATCGCCAAACCTTCACGATGGCCGGCACGATTCGCATCGAAGAGAAGCGCCGCATTCAGCTGGCGTGGAACAACACCGCATGGGATGAAGTCATCTCTGTTCGCGTGCAATCCATCGAACCAACAAACGTGCAGTATGCAGCAGCTCTTGAAGCCACGCAGATCACCTGGAAGCACTCATGCGTGTGCTACTCCGACGGTGGATACGATCAGATCGGCCCGATGCCTGCTTCAACAATGCAGGTCGGATTCACGACACTCGATCGCAAGGGAATGATCGCACCAGGCGGAAGTTACGTCACCGGAACGGACAATTGGAGCTTCAAGTCCACCGCCCCCAAGTTCACTGATGGCGGCGGAATCACCGGATCGCCTCCGAAGATTCGCTGCGATGCAGCAGTTGGGCTGAGGAACACGCAAGGCTGCTCGTTCTACCAACTTGCACCAACCCTCAACTACGCAGGCGATTCGAGTCTCTCGTCGTACAACAATCACGTACGTCAAGCGCAGGACACCGCATTGCCTGGTTATAAGGGAAACAATGCGGGAGCGCTCCACCGCACGACGTCTCAACCGACGATCAAAGCGAACCGAGCCGCTACCTGCGGCAAGATAACCGGTGGCCGCCCCGCCGGCACCTCGTGTGACGAGTACCCGTTCGCCAGCACCGGTGAGGGAGGCGCTTCCGCAGCGTCACAACCGAACTCGGGCCGTACCTACCCAGGTTGCGGGATCAAGGTGGTGGGAACAACGGCGCGTGGTTGGCCTGGTTACAGCGTCTGCATGATTCCGAAGGAACAGAACAGCCGAGCCGGATCGTTGGCCGGGTGGTTCTATGCGAAACAGCGAATCATGGATGGGGATGCCTTCTGGGTCAATGTGAGATAGCTGATGTGAAATAGATGCTTGTGGGGGCGAGTTTCTCGCCCCCACAAGCATTGCACCTCACGACCAGACAAGCAGGACGCGACGTCAATACCCCTTACTGATCGTCGGACCGTAGAGGTCGATAGTCGCATCCTCCGCCAGCTTCCCGAACGGGTCGGCTCCCCCGTCGCCTCGGTCAGTTTTTGTGTCCTCTACATTCTTGACATCGCCGTTAGATGAATCATCATCTCTACTGGGCCATATCTGAAGAAGGTATCGTTCGCTGGGTTCGGATACGTTCTGACCGGCCCGAAGGGCACGCCCCAGTGCGTGAACCCGCACGGTAAAGGTTCCCGGTTCCAAGTTTTTGAGATCGCCGAATCCTTCAGCGTCCCCGTTACCTGGGGCCGACAGGGATATGGGCTCCTTGAATTCGAGGGGAGCCTCACTTATCACTTCCCAAAGGTCATCTTCAGATATCTCGGGTCGAGATTCCGAAATTTCGAGAGTGAGAACAATCGGACCGCTTTCGATGCCGGTTTTGATCACTATGAACCCGTCACCCACATCGAACAGTTGACCTGAGGCGCTTCCTGTCAGGTCGCGGGTGCCGGCCTCAGACAGCACAAACTTCCCTTGTTCGACCTTGATGACTCCCCAGGTTTGTGTCATAACCACCAAAATACCGTCACCAGCGAAAGGTCGTGGACAACGTGTCCAGTCTCCCTGACCAGTACCGAAACCGGCGATCCGTCGCGGGGGTTGTCCCTGGAATCCTGGGGATAGGACTCGGCGCAGCCGGAATCCTCGCCTGGCGATACGCGACACCGCTGGGTACGCCCGAAGATCCCAAAATCGCTGGGCTCGCGCCGGTGGGGCCAAACGGGGAGACCGGCGCGATCATTTCGTACGACGGGTTCATCTATCAGCCGGATCCTGAGTGGTTTCCCTTCGCTCTGGTGTTTCCCGCACTGGGACTGCTGATCGCGCTTGTAGTTCAGTTCGTGATGGCGCGTTTCGCATGGCGTTTCGCGCGCCACTCGCGGTCCAGCCCTGTCCCTCTTTTCACGTTCCTTGGGCTGATTGGCGGGTTGGTCGGCGCCGCCACGGCCTGGATCGGTGCACTGCATCCACCTCGACTGCCGGCCATGATCGTCACTGCCGGACCGATTGGCGGCGACCCAGAGGCCCCCACTCGGCTGGCAATCCACTTTGACGTACCTGCCCCCTACCTGACTTCCACACTGACAGGAATAGCTACCGGCCTGGTCGTGGCATTAGTTCTCTACCTATTCGGAGTGCGTTATGAACGGCAAACCCACGCCGGAAAAAGAAACTTTTAGCCGTACCCTGCTACGGCTAGAAGCCTCGAAATATCTTGTCGTCCTGCTCATCTGCGGTGTCTGCAAACTCAGCGAAATCCATGTTTGCCAATGACAGATTGTTTTCGATTGCCGCCATCTGCGAAGGCACGACACGGACCGTACGGCCTGGCTCATCCGAAAGATCGACAGCCAGCAGCGGGCTGTCAGCGTGAGAGAAAGTCACGTCGTCGGCTAAAAATATGAAATACGGGGGCATTTCAGTAGCTAGTTCGACCAGCTCCGGGACAGTAAGTCCTGCCAGTTCTGGATCGCTGACGTAGTTCAGGTCGGCGAAGAACCCTTCTTCTGACTCCGCTGAGCATTTCGACTTGAGCAGATCCCACGCTCGGTCGTCGCTGAAGTCCGTCCGCCATACCGTTCCACCGTATTCAGAGATCTCCGGGAGTTGTCTACTCATCTGGCAACCGTATCGTCCGCTTGAGATGGGTGACCGACCTTCGCGCCCGAACCAATCTTCTGCACGCCCACCGGCCCTATTCGAGAATCTCTAGTTCCAGTCGATGTGGACGGATTCGATCGAGTCGAAGTGGAACCCGAATTCATCGCTGTACTGGTCGAATCCCTTGTTCTCGGGGTAGTCCAACGTCGCGTGACGCTCCAGCAGTGCGACGACGCGTGCGTGATCGTCGTTGGCGAGGGCGGCGGCGAGTTCGCGTGACTCTTCCGCGGTGAACGGGACATCGGAGTTCGCGAAGTCCAGTGTGCGGACGCGGTAGTCGTAGCCCTCTTCCGACCCGTTGCGCACCGAGACTCCGCCTTTGACGCGGATTGTAGCCTTTTTTCGGGGTGCCGTCGGGGCGCAGAGCGCCGGCGCGCTTCATGACGTCGTCGGCTTTGACCTTCTTGAGTTTCTTCTTCGCATCGGCGCGCAGATCGTTCGTCTTCCCTGACCGGTACCGCGACAAGCGCCGGAACAGAGGCAAGCCCGTGAGCAGGGTCTACGGTCACATGTTTGCAGCTACCGCGTTAGGCGGCGCGCATCCAACGTTCAGCTGGCCGAATCTTCCTCGCTGCTCTCGTCGACGTACCAACCAAGGGTGAGCCCGGCCGGCACTTCGAAATCAGCCAACGGTCTGATGTCCGCTAGGGGCTTGACGATATCGAAATTGAGCGGCAATGGAACATTCCTGATCACATCGGACACAGAGAGAGTCGAAAACGACTTTCCGGAAAACTTTGCGAACGCTTTCAACATGTCGTACTCAGGCAACATGTCGTACTCGGGCCGAACTCCGCCTGAGCTGCTGAGCTTTTGATTGATCAGCATATTCAGGGAAACGCCCTGCTCATGCGCTTCTACCGCCAGTCGGCGATGCACGGAAGGAGAGGTGCGGACCACGAACTTTCCACTGAAGTTGCGTTCGGACAGCGGGATAGGCGGTGTTTCTCCGGACTTGTCCATGTCCTCGAGGACCTCCTCGACAAGGTTCGTGATCCCGGACAGGGCAGCAGCCTGGTCTTCTTCGAGCCACGACAGCGAGGGGAATTCGGCGACGGTTCCGACGAACTCGTCGTCTTCTTCGGACCACACGACGCGGTATGTGTAGTGCGCGGCGTCAGCCATTGTCTTCCTCCTTCGTCAGTTTGTCGTACGCGGCTACCACTTGGTCGACCTGGTACGGCTTCGCTTTTCCCTTTTTGTCCTGGATGTTCACGCGCGGGTCACCTGACCACGGCATCGAGAAGACTGCGTGGCTACTCCCGGAGGTTCGAGGTGGACCGAAATGCTTCCGGCAGAAGTTGAGTAGCTCCTTGTAGGTCACGTTCTGTGGAGAATCTCGCATTCTCGCTATCAGCTTCAAATCTTTCGACACGCGCTGACGGTATCACCCATGATACTACTCCGTCCGGACGATCTGAATAGTGCCCACTTCGCGTGAGGCGCCACACTCACCGCCTGTCCGTTCGAGAATAGGGGCCGGCACCCCACACACCTCCCAACACCCACCCCGGGGACGTGTCGTCACCGCAGGTCAACGCCACAAAACACGCACGCCAGCACACACCGAGGACACCACCCTCAACGTGAACGCGAAGCCCGCCGCTCCCCACACGCCAACACCGCCATCAACTCCACAATCACAACGGTCTCCACCCACGGCAGCCACGACAGCCCAAACCGATCAGAGAACAGCACGAAAGCGCAGGTAACCAACGTCAGAACACACACCACCCCCCCAAAACGACACGAAGCCCCCACCAGGCCACACGCCAGGAGAACACGCCACTACCCCCGATCAACCGGCATCGACCACTCGGGTTCAGGCGGTGGTTGTCGCCGCCTCGAATAAAGCGCCGCACCGATCAGCACCCGCCCGATGACAGCGAACGCCGACGCCGCACCGTCAAACACCACCCGCCCCTCGCGCACGTCGTCGGACGGCGCATACGTACACGTGGATCCGACAACCGGCAGCCACACCCTCGACGCACTCTCCAACGCCACAGCGGAATCGGCAGCACACAACTCATACGAAGACCGCCCCGCCCCCATGAACGCGAAAGCACCGAACGCCCCCATCACCAACACCAAGCCCACACCGAGCAGCACCCACCGACGCCCCCGCGCCCCTCCCCCGCATGTCATCACCCAAGCACCATAAGCCGAGCAACCACGCATGCCGTTCATTGCGTCGAATGGCCCAGACCCTCCCAGACCTCATCCACCACCAATAACCGGACGGGAAACCCCCACAGAAACCCGAGAAGGCCCCTCACCGGACGGTGAGGGGCCTTTCAGGACCACACAAACTGGAAAGGTCCGGCCCGGTTGCTGCGGGCCGGACCATTTCGATCAGACAGTCAAACCGATCGACACAACCCGGTAGTCGCTCTTGCTCTCCGAACGGTGCGGCAAGTTCCCACCGGCGTTCGCTGCATTCCATTCACCGGCACGCAGCACGGCCCTACGGATCGCGCGGCGTTCGGCCTGGTCGAATCCTTCGGGCGCGGCGACGGTTACGGTGAAGACGTCGTCCTTGAACTCGACTCCCGCCGTGGCCTGAACCTCGACCTCGTACGCGTGCGAGTCGCACTCGGAAGGGTTGGGGCGGACCGCGAGAACGCGGTACGCGCCGTTGTCTTCCAGCTTGCGGAGCGCGCGGCGCACGGCCTGATCGAAGCCTTCCGGCGCGGTGACGGCGACATTGAAGGGGGCCACTGCGGCAGCGGCCTGAATGTCGACAGCGTAGGTGTTCATATTTCCTCCTGGAGGTGATCGGATGGGTTTGGTTCGGCTATGCGGTTGCCCGTCAGGATGATTGGGGCTTCGCGAGGGCGGGTTGTTCTCCGCGGTCCTCATCGCCGAACACTCCGTAACTATACAATCGACTTTTGCATAGTGGCAAATCGGGATCCGCCCCGAGCTTCAGGCGAATGGGGGCGGACGGATCGCCGGACGCGGGACGTGTCGTTTCCGCCGGTCAGATGGCTTAGGCTCCGACACCCGAGATGGGGACCGGCCCGGTTGCTGCGGGCCGGTCACCATCTCGAGGTGCTGCGGAGGGTTGCGCGTCAGCTCGGCGCGAAGGTTTCGGCGGTGGCATCGAACGCGTCGAGGGCCGTCACCGAGATTTCGTTCCGTTCGACGCCGACGAATCCGTCCAGCGCCGCGAGAGCGTCGGCAAGGTCAGCGCGCTCCGGATCGAAGTCCGGGGGTACGTTCACCATTGCCTGATGAGTGGATACCTCCACCCATTCGATTGTCACGGTTCGCATTACGCAACCACCCCCGTGCCGTTGGTGGCGTCGCGGGAGGCATCGAGCACCAGCAACCCCCCGAAGTCGGCGGTGTTCACCAGCGCGGCGACCTGATCCTCCGAGAGGCTCCAAGTTTCGCCTTCCTGGCCACTGGAGGCGAACACCACCGTTCCCACATAAGGCTGCCAGCGTAGGCCGTAGGACCTGGCAATGCGGGTCGCGACGCGGTTGACTTCCGGATCGTCCGTGAACAGCCCCTCATCGTCGATCCACATATCCAGTCCGGGAGCCAAACGCACGACGTCGAAGTTGCGGCAGTCCAGCGCCTCACGGAACGCCTTGCCGACCCCCTGCCCGTCCGCCTGCAATTCTACGATTGTCGCCTGCCCTTTCACGTCGATCTTGACTGCTGTCACCGTGTTCGTCATCTGAACCCCTTCTCTTCCACCAGATTCGGCGGGTGTTTCCGGTGCGAGTTCACCGTTTCAACCCGTCCGACTTCACACAACACTTTTGTAAAGTTAAAGCGGTGGGCACGCTTCCGCTTGCCTGCGATCGCGAAGCCCCGACACGGGACGTGTCGTCTTGCCTGGTCAAGGCATAAAAATGGCCTGACTACGTGGAGACGGAGCCGGGCGAGTGCCGTTTTCGGTGATGGCCGACAATGACCGTGTGGACCGGCCCGGTTGCTGCGGGCCGGTCCACACTTGTTCACTTCGTCGAGTTCACCGCGTGGGCAAATCGTCGGGACGTGTCGTCTTGCCTGGTCAGAGCCTGTTTTTACTGGCTCGACTAGATCCAGGGTTCATTTTCGCGGCCTTCGATGTACTGACCGCCGGGCGGGTCGTCGTAGGCCGCGATCAGCGCAGTTCGGACGTTGGGCGATGCGGCAGCCAGGTTCTCGTCGCGAATGCTCTTCCAGCCGTCCCAATTGGCCCCTGCGCCTGCGTCGATCGTGTACTCGGCGCCGATGATCGGTTCGCCGTCGAGAAACGCATCGACGTCCGTCCCTCCGTCGGGATCGCGGACGACGACGAACTCGAGCGTGGGAGCCGGGCGGGCGTCGTTCGCGTCAGGAAGGCAACCGTCGGTCGTGAGCGCCAACTCTTCGCGGTAATACTTCGCGGCCCGGCGGTCGACTGCATCCCAGTCGACGCCGAGGTGGTCGGCGAGGTGCCGCAGGTCGCCGACGAGGTCGGAGATCGCAGACTCGAAATTGTCGTCCGACTCTGCCTCCTCGACGTACGGAATGAGGGCAGGAACCACGCTGAGCGCGCGCACGGCGCGCGATTCGATCGGGTCGGTCACATCGACCTCCGGGCGCGGCAGATCGTCGCTGTCGGCGTTGACGTACGCGCGAGCTGGGCGGCGGTGCGGATTTCTGCGATCTGGGCAGCGAATGTCTTGGTCATTGGTCTTCCTTCGATCGAGGGTGAGTGGGCAAGCACGTCGGGGCCGTCCAGGTGACGGCCCCGACGTGTGCGGATCAGCTCTTGGTGACCGTGTAGCCGAGCGAATCCGCGAGCATGTGCATCAGCTCTTCACCGTCCGGGAGATCGACCATCGCCATACGACCCTTGATCGCTTCGCATTCGTCGGGCTTGCCACAAAGGCAGTTGCCGTTCTCCAGATCCTCGTAATCCGAGCACAACGACTCGCCGAAGGATGACGGGTCGACGACCCACGTGTCGGTGCCACTGAGGTCGCGCATCAGGTAGACCCGGACGCCCTCTTCGATGTAGTGAGTTCCGCGCGCTTCGGCCTGCTCGGAGGGATGCACGAATGCCTGCTCGGCGACTGTCATGGATGATTCCTTTCGTCGTTTCAACATTGCTAACGTTACATATGACCATTGCATAGTTCAACCCGCGAGACACGCCGAAACGGGAGCGATTCAGGTGCACCCCCAGCGGGCAGAACAGCAAAGGGCCCCACCGCTTTCGGTGAGGCCCTTGCGCTTTCGCCTAGATGTAGGCAATTTCCTCCGCACCCAACTTGCGGCCGGTGGAGAGTTCCACCAGCGCGACCTTGGCGGACACGAACTCGTCGTGATCACCCTCCGTGACGGCCGTGAAGTAACGCGCCCGAGCTGCTTCGATGGTGTTTTCCATGTCCTTCTCCCTCCGTTGGTGTGACACAACTATACAAAATACTTTTGCAAAGTGTCAACCCGAAAGTTGTTCCTGGATCAGACGGAAGCCGAGAAAGCGCCGGCGCTTTCGGCGCGGAGACAATTCCGACACCAGGGACATGTCGTCTGCGCAGGTCAAGGCATTTTTGACTCAGAAAGCCCGGTCCAGCCGTCATTGAATGACGCAGGCCGAGCTTCTCGCATTCGACCCCTATGCGCTCTTGGCGTTATCGCGTGCTCGCGCCTGCACGACCGACTTCCGAACAGCCCAGGTGTCGCCCACGCGGGTAGCCGGGAGCTTGGCCGACTTGATGGATTTCAAGATGCTCTGACGACTTACGCCCAACTCTTCTGCAGCCTCGCTGACGGACACGAGCGGAGGCAGCTCGGCCGCTTCAGTGAGCCGGTCGAAGTCGGCGGCGGTCAGTACGCGCAGCGACAACAGCGTCGACGGGTACTGCTTGAGGATCGCCAACGCGGTCGAGTTGGCCTGGCGGACAGAGTCGGCGGGCAGCGTGAAAACTACTTCGGTGCGGCCGAGTTCAGAACGCCCCACTGCACCGCCGTAGTCGACAATGGGGTCGATCAACTGCTCGACGGTTTCCTCGTCAAACGGTACGTCGAGTTCGGCGACGACGTTGTACGGCTGTGCGGTCACTGGTCTTGATCCTTCCTGTTGCGGTGCGAGGTTTGATTGAATGAGTCCGGGTCGGGGATGCCTTCTACATCCCCGACCCTTTCTCATGCACCCACTAGCGTGGCGGCCACTGGAACCCGGTCTGGCGCTTGATCTGCGCCAGTGCGTTCTTCACGGCCCGACGGTCGCTAGCCGTCTTCGAGAACGTCGTGATCATCTGACCGTCTTTGTAGACCATCGGGTGACCCGCTTTCGTGGCGCGGATCTCGAATCCGGCCTTCTCGAGTGCCTTCAGGATCACCTTCGTGTCCTGGTCGATTCCTCTGAATCTCTGTGGCAATCTTCGCACCTCTCTATTTAATTGACAACCCAATCGTAACCGATAGGTTGTCAATTGACAACCCTTTTGATGTTGCAATCCTCTGAACGGCGGTTTTGCGGAGGACCTGCGTCCGTAGATAGGCGCGCCAGCGTGCCCGGAACGCACAGCAGGGCTCCCCGATGAGGGGAGCCCTGCTGATTCGGTTCCGCGTTAGATGCGGTCGAGGACGCTTCGCGCGTACTCGCGTACTGCGGGCAGGTCCATGTGGTCGCTGACACCTGCGATGTATGCCGCCGCGATGGTCTCGGGGTCGGTCGGCTTCCCTGCGGCGGTCAGCTCGTCGACGAGACGGCAGTCGATGCGCACGAGCGCATGAACGGCGTCGCCGATGTCGAAGGGTGACGCGAGTCCGTTCCCGTCCTCATCGCGCAGCTCGGCGGCGACAACGGGGAAGAGCTGAGCCGCGCCCGCCTGACCGAGCTGCCCGATCTCAGCAGAGTCGAAGTCCGATTCCGCTTCGATCTGTGCGGCCACGAATGCGGGGGTGATCTGCGCAGCGGCACATGTGGCGGGAGCGGCGTGGATCCACGGCGTGAATTCGGCAGGTACACGGGCGAGTACGCCGGAATTAATCGTGGCGGCACTCGCGGCGACGGGCGTTGCGAGAAGAGCAGCAACGCCGGTCACCGCTGCCACGAGCACGGCCCGCTTGGCGGCATGGGTGAGGGTGAACATGCAGTTCCTTTCGGGTAACGGACGACAGGACGGGCCAGCTTCGCTCAATTCAGCTCTCAAACTCCACCGGGTGGTCTACCGGGGGAAGTTGTGGACCTGGACCCGAGCGGGAACGCCTCCGATACCGCCGAAGCCCCATTCGCGCACGGCGTCCTGCACAGGCACAGGAAGGTCGGCCTCGGCGGCACTGGCCGAGTAGCTGCGATCGGATTCGAGGGTGCAGAGTCCGAGCCCCGGGTTATGGACGGCGGGATACAGGTACCAGGTGATGCCCTGCGGGGTGCCGATCCATCCCTTGACGTTCCTGGTCACGGCGGTTCCGTCGCTCTCGATCATGGTCACCGGGGTTGCCCAGACCACCGAGACGAGGGCGTAGAGCGGTGCTGCGCTCGTTTCCCCCGCCGCAACGTCCGCACCGGCGAACGGCTGAATCAAACTACCCGGGCGCGGGTGCCCGGGCGAGCTGTAGACGTAGCCGACGACGAGCGCGTCGACACCGTCGACGACGGTGGTGAATCCTGTCCGCGTGTCGAGTGCAGTTCCGGTCATGGGCGGCCTCCTGTGTGCGAGTGGATGGTTCGGATACGTCGAGTCAGGCTCAGGCTGCGACGCCGACAGGTGCCGCGACGCGGGGGAAGACATCGAGTGCATCGACATCGCTCATCCGCCGCCCGCCTTCGAGGATCACGTCGAGGCGCATTCTGCGCTCATCGTCGATCGTGAAGTCGACAACTTCGACGACGTTCTTCCGGATCGTTTCGCCGGTGATCATGGTGGTAATCAATTCTGCGACAGTTGTTTTAGCCATGTTGTTGCTCCTCGATCAGATGATTTCGACAAATGTCGAGCACCGAGGGCTTGCCTCGATGCTCGACATCACTGCTCAGTGGGGGCCGGCTACTGCAAGGGACGTGTCATCTACGCAGTTCAGGGTAGGTTTTTCCAACTCGGAAGGACCAGTCAGGCGGCACCTGATTCGACGACACGCTGCCCGTCGACGACAGCGACGGGCTCACTCTTGCTGGTGCGCAGACCGCGAATCGCGTTGTACGCCAACCTATCGGTCCAGTCTCCGCCCACGCGGGACATGACGCTGACCGACTTCGCATTGACTCTGACCACCTCGTACCAACTACCTCCGTGGCGTACGTGGTCACCCTTGACGGCAACTTCCCGGCTGTACGGAGTGACCTTCCCGTCGGCGAACTGCTGCTCGCGGACCGCCTTCCAATAGGTGATCTCATCGGCCAGGTGGTCGATCTCGACGAGCAACTGTTCGCGATAGGCACCGGTAGCGGCCCCGTGGGTCTCGACCTGCTTCTGCCCGGTCTGCTGGTTGGTGAACAGCGTCCTGGTGTAGCCGTCGCGGCTGCGCTCGAGCTTGGCCATGTCAGCGACCAGCCGCTCGATCCTGCGCGCGACCGTGATCGGCCCGTAGCGGGCGTCGGTGGTCGTGGAGGCAGCGTCGGCACGGCCACGAGCTGCGGTGGCCTCGCGCTCCGCTTCGACCGCCTTCCCAAACTTGTTCCACGCCTTCTCGATCGCGTTGCGGTGTCGCCGCTCGCTGTGGTGCCCGATCTTGATCGGCTCCCCGCCCTCAGGGAGCGCCCGGTACGCGGCCCGCTCGGCGTTCCATGCAGTTTCGGCGACACCGGCTTTGCCATCGGCTTTGGCGTCGAGAGCGACGACACGGTCGACCTGACGGGCAATCTTGTCGGCCTCGACCTCCGAAGTGGTCCGGTAGCTGGCGTCGATGTCGAGCTCGACGGTGAACCCGGCAGCGCGCAGCGCGGTGGCGGTGGCGCGGATCTGGGCGAGCTTGGGTGCACGGTCGCGAGACTGCGGGATGTACCAGAAGCCGATGTTTCGGGACCAACGCCAACGCTGGGCCTTCAACACGACACCGGTGCCGTCGCCTTTCGCGGTGCCGTCGATCAGCGTGCCTTCTTCGGGAGTGTGGGTGATGGTCAATACGGACATACGCGGTCCGTCCTTTCGGTCAGAGATTGGGCAGAGGTGGCCCTGGAGTCAGCGCAGGAACCGCAGCGCCGAGCGGGCGATCCGAGCACCTGGGACGGTGCGGGTGGCGACAGTGGCCGCGAGCATGGCGGCGCGCTTGCCGTAGACGACACCGCGCGAGGGCCGTGCAGATCGCGCGCGTGCCCTGGGCCTGTTTGCCGAGCGTCGAGACTGGACCGGAGCGGGGGCAGAGTCGGAGTCCAGTTCACGTTCCCACTCGGCGAAGTGGTCGACCCGAGGTCGCCGCGCCTCCCTGCTGGGCTCGCGTTCCGGCTCAGCGGCCTCGTTGCAGGCCTCACGTCGATTCTGGCGGCACTCCCGGCCGTTGACCGGGTCGATGTACCACAGCGGGGTATGGACGACGAGGTTCTCCGCCAGGCGTGAACGCCAGCATCGCCCCTTGTAGGCGGCAAGGAAGTGACCGGCCAGCCAGAGCGCGACACCGGCGACGAGCACGACCAACCGGGGTCCGATCAGATCTCCGGCGACGATGAACACCAACGAGCTGACCACCATGAGTGCGCCACCGAAACGGGCAACCGGTGCGCCGATCTTCCAGACGAGGAGTACCGCGAGTGCAGCGAGAGCGAAGAACATCAAAATTCGATTCCCTTTCCAGTAACGGAACTTCCGAACGCAACATTACAATACACATTTGCATTGTTGTAACTTCGCAAGCTGCCGGGCGATCCCGCTAAAGGTTTCTACAAAGCAATGCAGGTATGTAAAGTCTCTGACATCAGAGAACTGGCACACCGACGACGGCAGTGCCCCCGAGAACCGAAAGGCGAGAACATGGCAAACCCGAACCGCCTCACTGCCCAACAGTCCGTTCACCTACTCAAAGAACTCACCGGCGACGAGATCAAACCCATGACGTTCCACTCCTACGTCGCCCGTGGCCACGCACCGAAACCCGTGGAGAAGATCGGCAACACACCGTTGTGGAAGCGCACCGAAATCGAGAAGTGGGCCGAGAACCGGCCAGGTCGCGGCGCGCGTACCGATCTGCGTAAGACTCGTCGACGCCCGAAAGACACCGACACCGAATGAACGAGTCGTTCGGCGGACATCAAACCGCGTGGGCCATTTGCGCGTTTGGCGCGTGGATTGCAATCTCAATCGCTCTGGCAACAATGACGGCGTCCACGGGCGTCGGCTATTCCGTCTTACTTCTTCTGCTCCTGGCGGGCTCCCTAGCCTTGTTGGCGTTCTTCAAACGCAAAGCCCTGATCAGGTGGCCCAGCATCGCCGTGGCAACCATCTTTGTTGTCGTCGCTGTGTACGTCGGCTTGATAAACGATCCCAGTGACTCAGATGAACCAACCGCGTTCAGCGCGACGACGAGCGAGCGGCCGACTACGACGACAACGACGCCGCCGCCGCCGATGACTACCCCGACGTCGACTCTGCCGACACCGGCAGGACCTCCACTCCCCCCAGAAGAACAAGTCATCAACGTGTCAAAGTCCGCCGAGTTCTTTGACAGCGCACTCCTTCTTGCCAATCAAATGACCTTCTCTTCGTTCGTCGCGCTCACGATCACGACGGACGCAACTTCCTGCACGTCAAGCAATCTCAACGTAGGTGAACGGGCCGTCGTCGCAGCGAATGATGCTGGTAACCGCTTTTTTCGGGTGACCGTATTGGAAACGGACCCCGACGCTTCTGCCCGTCTTCGAGTTGAGGATCTTCCGCAGGAGAATTGGCCGGCGCGTTCCCTGTTCTGCCCCACCTAGGGGATTACCTGCCGGGGACGTGTCATCTTCGCTGGTCACAGGCTTTTTATAGTGCAACGCCCCCGCTCCGATGTTCGGAGCGGGGGCGTTTTTCGTTCGATCCCTGCGAGGGCTTGAGTTGGTCAGGTCAGTGGGCGCGGGGACGTGTCGTTTTTGCTGGTCAGCGGCAGTCGACGTGGACTGAGAGATATACGCGTCCGCTGTGGGTGGCCTTCCAGTCGGCAGGTGCATCGGTGGTCGCGGCGATGTCGAGCTGGTCGGCCTCGGTCCAGTCGACGGACTGGAGGACGTCGAGGAACTTGTTGGTGGTGTCGATGTCCGCGCTGGGGAGGTTTTGGTCGGTGTTCTCGATGGTGAGGGTCTGGGATCCGTGTTTTGCGTGGATCTTCCATCCGTGGGGCGCTGTGATGTCGACGGCCAGGTTGTCGCCGCGTCCGGTGCAGCGTGCGGTGACGTCTTCGGGCTTGGGTGTGGTGATCTCGGTGTCGGAATGTTGCTCGCCCCAACCGATCACGATGCTGCCGAGGTCGGTGCTGGTGTCGGTGACGATGGTGCCGCTGGTCGAGGTGCTGACCGAGGCTGCCTCGCGGGAATCGTCACTTCCACAGGCGACCAGGACCACGGCGGCGGTGAGAGCGGCAGCGGCGGCAGCGGTCTTGGTGAAGGTGTTGTGTGAGAGAGACATTCGGGGTTCCTTAGCGAGTCCGGTCATTTGAAGACGTCGACGAACCACTTGCCGTCGATCTTTTTGGTGGTGACGGTTTGGGTGATGCGCTCTGCGCCCTCTGGTCGTAGCTCGGACAGATCCACGAGGTAGACGTCTTCGGACAGGGCCTTGGCGCGCATGCAGTAGTTGGTGCCGACGGGTACGGAGTCGATGAACCCCTGAAGTTGGTCGGCCGGTACGACGGAGGAATTCGGTGTGGCCAGTGCGCGGGCAGCGCCTGCGTTGCGCTGGATGTAGTAGGCGTGGTTCCACGCTGCGATCACGCCCGCTCCGCTGTTCTGATCCCCACGGTCAGCGCGGCATTCGTCGTCGACCTCGGAAGATGCGGGCGTGGGGGTGGTGCTCGTCTCGGGCAGGTCCAGGATCGGCAGGGTGTCCGATTCCGACTCTGTGGTGGTGGCCGCGGCTGCGGTGTTCTCGGGTTGGTCTCCCCCGCCGTTCAACATGGTTCCGGCGATCACTGCCACGACCGCGAGTCCGGCCACACCACCGATAACGGCTTTCTTGTTCCACCGTCGCGGGTCCTGCGGGCTTTCCGCCCCTGGAGCGATCTGGGGCGCGGCCAGGAGCTTCGGGGCCACCGAGCCGCCGGGCGAAGCTGCGTTTGCAGCTCCGCCCGGCCGAGCGGTGGTGGGCGTGCCACCGAGAAGGTCGACGACAGCGGGGTGCCGTTGGGGTCTCTTACTGAGCTTCATGGTGTACACCCACCTTTCAGGGTCAGACAGCGGCCGGGGCTCCAGCGCCCTGGCCGAATGCGGTCGAGATCAGCTGTGCAGCGGTGCCTGCCGAACCGTCGAAGAACGTTTCGAGGGTGTTGTCGATCGCCTCGACGACCTGCTGGCCACCCGGCTGCTCGGCAGCCCAGTCACGGGCCTGCTGGTCGATGGACGGAGCGACCTCGACGACGTCACGAACTGCGGCGGCAGCACCCTGACCGACAGGGCCCGACTGCTCCCAGCTGGAGAGCGTGTCTTCGGTCGAGGTGGTGATCACGGGCTGGTCGACGTCGGGGAGGTGAACCTCGATCGGCTGGCCTTCGTCGTCACCGGCACCGAAGGCGGTGCCTGCAGCGAATCCGATGACGCCTCCGCCGATCGCGCCGGGCACGGCCGTCACGAGCCCGCCGATTCCGGCGCCGATCGCGGTTCCGGCGACGCCTGTGGTGACCTCCGGCAGGATCGGGATCGGGAGCGGAATCACACCGCCGAGTGCGGCACCCTGCAAGCCACCGATGGTTCCGCCGAGCAATGCGCCGGGCACACCGAGCGCAAGGGCGCCGGCACCTGCTCCCGCCACCGTGCCGGTGATCTGACCCGCAGCGACTCGGTCAGCGCGGGAGGGCTCGACACCGACGGAGCGGTAGATCGTCGAGACACCGGAGCGGATCAGCTCGGAGGTGTTGTTGGTGCGCTCGAGGTCCTCGTCGGTGAGCCAGTTCGGCTGGTTGAAGTGGAAATCGCCGATCATCAGGGTCTTGGGAGGCGCGATGTACATCGGGGCCGGTTCGACCCACACCGGTGCGTGCAAGGTCGAAGGATCAATCGGGGGCACATAGTTCTGCTGCGGGACGGACTGACCGTTGCCGTAGTCGTAACCCGGCTTGGGTACGTACGTGGGCTGCTGGACCGGCGGTGCCGTCCAGTAGATCGGTTCTGCCGGGGCCTCGGGGACCGTCTGAACGGGAGCCGGAGGCGGAGCCTGGGTCGACGTTCCACCCTGAGTGCCGCCACCTGTCGTGCCGCCCTGCGTCGGAGCTGCATTCGCCATCGGTGCGAACACAATCCCGGCTGACAGGGCTGCGGCGACAACCAACGCGCTCGTCGCCTGGCGCTGAACTTTGCGGTGTCGACCACCCGAATTCCGGCGGGCAGCTCGGTTACCGGTAGTGATGTCGTTGCTCATCGAGCATCGCCTTTCATCTGGGTTCGGCCTCAGAAGGCCGGGGATCTTCGTCGAATGGATCGAAGTAGGACGGGCACGCCCGATGTGGGCGGTGCCAGCGCATCAGCCCACGGCACCCGCCATCAGGTCGACGGCCTTGGCCGCGAGCACGGTCAACGCGTCCCGCGTCTCGCGTCGCAGCTGGCTCAGTGCGATGCGCTCGCCGGATGCGAACAACGGCTCGAACGGCATCCGGCACACCGCGACACCGAGCGCGGAGAACGCGTTGACGGCTTCCGTTTCGACCATCGGTGCGTCTCCCGGACCGTCGGTGATGACGACGATCGTGCGGGAGAGAACATCCGGACGAACCGCCGCGATCGCCGAGAGCGTGCGCTGCGCGGCCACTGCCGCATCGCGTCGCAGCGGGACAGGAACGACGACCACGTGCGATGCCCGGATCGCCCACTGCCAGCTCGCCGAGAGGCTGGAATTGCCGGTGTCGGCGACGAGCACATCGCGGTGCCGACCGAGAATCGAGCCGAGCGCTTCCGATTCCTCGTAGGTCAACGCTGCGTCGACGCCCGCCCTCCCGGAAATGATGTCCGACCCGCCTGGCTGGCGAGTCAGAAACCGCTTCACACGGGACGGCGGGACGTCGGATGCGGCGGCATCGACAGCGCCCAGCAGGCTGACCACGTCCTGGTCCACGGGAGGAGGGACAGCCACGCGATCGGCGAAGCTGCCACCGACCTCACCCAGGTCCAGGCAGGTGACAGTTGCGGGACCGCGGTGCTCGGCCAACGCCTCCGCCAAACTGATCGACATCGGGGTCTTTCCGACGCCTCCCTTGAGGTTGGCGAAGGTGATCATCGCGCCCTCGGGGAGTGCGCGAGCGATCGTCGACTGGGCACCGCGCAACCGCATCTCGGGCGAGTCCGACTTGGGTACGAGCTTGAGCCCGAGAACGGCATTGAGACGACCTCGGACACCGAGCCGTGCGGGTTCACTTTCCGCCGCGTTGGTGCGCGGCGCGGACAGTTGCGACAGCGTCGGCAGAGGACCGGTCAGCGGTCCTGTAATCGGTTCTGCCGAACGCGCAGGCGCGGGGGCAGGCATCGGCCGCGGTTTCGGCTGAGCGGGCGCTGAGACGGGATGAGGGGCCGTCTCGTATGCGATCTGCTCAGTGGCTACGACGACCGGACCGACCGGCGGTGCAGAGTGGGTCTCCACCGCCGGTTCAATCGGGCTCTCAACGATCGGCAAGGGTGCGCTCGGCGCACGCTCTACCGCTTTGCCGTCCGGGCCTACCGTCAGGAACCTGGTGTCCTTACCGGTTTGGTAGACGACCTCGACGGCCGAGTTCTGTTCCTTCGCGATGTTGGACAGAAACTCGTGCACCACCGCAGAGAGCGTCTTGGCCTCGGTCGCTTCCAGCACCATCGGGTCGACATTGACATCCGGAAGAGTTGCGCGGGCGGTGGACTTGGAGGTGATCTCGACATTTACGGTCAGCGTCGTCATCGTTAGCTGACTCCGAAGGCACTGGCGCCGGCCAATGCGTTGTCCATGTCCGTAACGACGGCGTCTGTCGCGTCCAGCTCGGCGAGCGCTTTGTCGCGGGCGCTGCCTTCGGGCAGAGCTTCGATGACGATGCGCTTCTTGGTCGAGGCTTCGCGGATCTCTGCGAGTCGTTCGCTGGTCAGCTCCTGCCCTTCTGTGAGCTTGGGAAGCCATGCCGGGGCCGAATCCTTGAAGTAGTCCCTCAGCATCTTGATGATCGGGTCGTTTGCACCCTTGGCGACGAACGGTCCGCGCAATGCGGCGACGTCCTCGGAGGTCGGGGTGATCGACTGGGAGATTCGGCGGGTCATTGGTGTTCCTTTCGGTGGTGGTGAAGCGGACAACTAGGGGGTCATACCGGCGCTGTTGCGGCGTCGGGTTCGGGGAGGACGACGACGCCTGTCGGGTCGAAGGTGATGCGGGTCTTCACGCGTCCGCTACCGACGGTCAGGACCGTCTTGGTGACGTCGCCCTTCGTGTTGCGGGAGACATCGACCGAATCGACAGTGACGGGCACGAGTTCGCCGTTTTCGTCGTCGATGAGCACGGTCATTCCGGCTTCGACAGCAGATGCGGGAATGACGTCCGCGAAGTCGTCGTCCATCGGCTGTTCGGGTTTGGCGGCTGCGACGAACTCTGCGGCCGAATCCGGAGCTGGCGCAGCGATGTTCTCGTCGTCGCCGGTACCGATCACGATCGGTTCGGGTGCGTTGCCGTGTTTGCGGGCTCGCTTGGCCAGTGCGCGTTCGGATTCGATGAACGCAGCCAACTCCGACGAGTAGCAGGTGAACTGTGGAGCTTCGGCGGGAGCGAGGCCCTCGATGATGTCCTTCTCGCTCGCGGCGAGCTGGTTCCATTTGTTGGGGTGACGGTCCACGTTCGGGGTCCACCACATCTGGGCATCGACGGGGTTGCCGTCGTCGCCGAGTGCGATGCCGCGGCCCTTGACGGAGGTGTCCACTTCGCGGCCGACTGTGGAGTCTCCCCACATCATCAGTGCACCGTCTTGGGAGAGGTTGCCGAGGCTGATGCGGGTGCCGAAGTTGTCGCGGGCGTTACCGGACGCGCCGCCGAACAATGACGCGTCGGGGCGCTGCACGCCGAGTAGTAGGCGGATACCGGCGGAGCGGGCGAGGACGGCGAGGTCTGCCCATGCGCCGAGAGGGTCGAGGGTCTTGAGCTGTTCTTTGGTCTCGTCGTCGCCGGTCTTCATCAGCCGCTGCCACTTGCCGGAGAGGATGAAGAACTCGTCCAGGACCGCGATCATCAGCGGCAGTTGTGAGCCCTCGATCTTCATCTGGTGGATGTAGGCGTTGCGGGCCATCATCTCGGTGTGCAAGGCACGTACGAACATCGCTGCGCGGAGCGCGTCGTAGATGATCGCGCCGCAGCCGGGGTAACCCTCGAGTCCGTCGAGTTCGATCATCTTCGGATCGACACCGACGAAAGGGATGCCGCGCCGCGCCGCTTCGGTGAGCAGGGTGCGGATCACCGACGTCTTACCGCCACCGGTCGGGCCGACGATCAAGCAGTGCGGCTTGTTGGAGCTGGTGGATACGTCCCAGTACATGGTCCGATCGGCGATGCCGGTCGCATAGGGCAGGTGCCGCAGGTTCTCGTCGACCAGATCGAGCGGGTGATCGACGCGTGAGGGCATCGGTGCAACGAGCCGCATGGTCAGGTATCCCTTGTCCGGGTACCAATCGGTGGTCCAGTTGCGGCCCGACTCGTGCTGACCCGCGAGAGAGGCGAGAGCTTCCTCGACCTTGATCTGAAAGCCCTTGGCGCCAGCGTTCATCGACTTCTCGTAGGAGATGCGGTATCCGGTCTCTACGCCTTCCTGATCGCGTGCCGAAACGGTCACCTTCGGGTCCTTGAAGATCGAGGCGCTTTCGAGCGCCGACTGGAGAACCTTCTGGCGGTCCGAGCGTGTGTCCGGGGTGATCGTTTCCCGCCGGACGACGATGCGGTCCTGGTGCGCCTCGTGACGGACCTTGACCTCCCACTTCGCACTGCCGGGGAACGCCGCTTCAATCGCGCGGGACAGCTCCTCGAATTGCTTCGGCCGAATCACGGTGCCGCGATGCATTTTGATCGTTGCGCGGCGGATCACTCGTGTCCCCGGAGGGAAGCTGACGGTGGTCTTCTTCGGGAGGTTGCCGGTGCCCTGCCGCACGACCGATTCGAGCATCTGAGTCCACTTGTGTGTGCTGTATCTCAGAACATCGCAGACGACGAGTACAGCGGCGGCGACGACGAGCAGAACACGGTAGCCGTGAACCTCGCCCAGCACGTCGACGACCGTCTCGTTGCCGACTGCCGACATGATGCGCGGGGCGAAGAGGGCTACGCCCGCGACAACGGCGACGAACGGTGAGAACGGAGTGAAGCGGCCGATGCGCGTCAGCTTGCCGTCTTCACCTACTTGATTGCCGTTGTTCGGATCACCAAAGACGTCACGGTATGTCGATACCAGCCAGTCCTTGAGTGGGTCCTGATTTCCGTTCACCGCCTGCGCCTTTCGCTCGTGTCGACGTTCTCGCAACGCCGTCCGGGTGGCGTCTGCGTGCACAGTGGCAGAAACCCCCAACTTTTCTCAACGGGGTGTCCCCCCTTTCCTTCGCGCTTTCCGATCACACTCAGTTGCCGCCGCTACCAACGCGTTCGATGGCACGCCACGGTGAGCGCTCGGCAGAGCGCACGTGCGGCGCTGTCGTCGACGGTTGATCACGGTGGTCGCGCGGCGCTCCATCGGAGAGCGGTGGGCCGTGTTCGCGAGCGCTCGGAAGAGCGTTCACCTCGGAGCGTCTCGAACGCTTTGTTGAGCGGTGTTTTCGCACGCTCTTTCGACCGCTCATTTCAGCGCTCCAATGAGCGTGGCGAGCGCCTGAAATTTTCGGCGCTCCCAGCGGTACGGTGAGCGTCACCGAACCCGTATCGGCCGATGAACGGTGAACGGTCCTCGGTACGCGAGGTCGAGCGGTGCATATAGCGTTCGACATGGGTGTTGCGAAATGCGTTGGCGCTGAGCGTAATTCTGAAGTACACTCCCCCCCAAGGAACGCCGGGGGGGAGTGGCCCCGGAGGGGATGGGTCCGAGGAGCGCTTTTCCGAGCGCTCGAAATCGCCGCCGAATATCGGTTCTGAATCCGACGCTGTTTTCACCGCGCATCTGAGCGCGTTCCCGGCGTACCCCTCTCCCCCAGATCTCGACCACCTTCTTCTCACCGCCTTCGGCCACTGCCCCGACAACGCGATCACGGAGCGCGCTGTCAGCGCGTCATATCGACCGTTTCGCTTCGGATTCCATCGGACCTGTGTGCGACGTCTCCCAACATCGGATAACAAACGCAAGCCCCGCACGACTGTGCGGGGCTTTTTCGTGTGCCTGAACACCGACCTGAATCTCTTTCGCGCACAGCGCGGTTGCTGAATCCCTAGTGAGATGCTGCACAGTCCCCGGTCAACCGCTACGCGTGCAACCCTCACAGAGGACCGTTTCTGACCGCCGCAGCGCCGGAGAACGTCGTCGAATCGCCCCTCCAGTGGCAGACACCCCGTTGAGATCAAAACCGCAATCGACTTACGGTCGCGCGCATCCACATTCAGATGCACAGAACGAACTCAACAATGGAGTGTGCTCATGTCCCTCACGTTCACCGTTCTCGAACTGGCGACCAATTCGCCCGGAACCGTCGATGTGCTCGCGCAACAAACCGATGTCAGCACAACAGGTGTGCGTTCGTGGATCGGCGACAACATCGTCTTCACGATCCTCGCGTTGATCGCCTGCGTCGTCCTGATGGGCGGTCTGCGAGGCAACCTCTCGAAGGTTTTCACCGTCGGTGGCCTCTCCCTCGTGGGCCTGGCGTTTCTCGGTATCGCCCAAAGCGAGAACGCCGCGACCGGCATCGGCAACTGGATCCTCGGCCTGTTCGGCATCCACGTCTGACCCACCCACCCAACGAGCGAAGGAACGCCGACCGTGATCGACAACGACGATTTGCTTCACCGCGTAGATCAGCACTACCTCGGTCCGACCGGGCTCACCCTGCCGTTCCGAATTCGCTATGCAGCGCTCGGACTCGGAGCGGCCCTCATGGTGATCGTCTTCGTCATCGCGCGCGGCATCGTGCACATTCCGCTCGGCTTCAAATCCCTCGTGGTGGTGATCGGAATCGTCGTCGTGCTGACCGCGAAAGTGACCAAGGTCGTCAACGCGGATCGCCCGGTCCGATCCGTGGTTCGAGCGGCGTGGAACGACCTGAACGCACCGCGCCCACCGAAGGCCGGCCAAACCGTCACGCTTCGCCTCCCCGCCATCTCCAGCGCCTCCGGACGCAAGCACGCCGCTACACCAATCGAAGGTGAGTCCTCCCGATGACTTTGCAGCCCGACAACGAAATCGCCGCACTGTTCGATCCGAACTTCGACGAGCCCGAACCGGCCATCGTCCCGCCGGGTGCTTTGCCTCCCTCGTGGGCGGCAGCAATGGCGGCAAATCGCACACCCAACGCGACTGCCGCGAACTCCGACACCTCGGCCATTGCACCGCCACGGGAGTTGGCCTGGTCGCAGGCTCCCGACATTGGAATCACAACGCCCGCCCCCGTCTTTTCCCCTACACCGCCAGCAGAGCCGGCGCCCGCTGGAAAGGGCAAACGACGCGGGAAGAAACGCACCAAGAACACCGCGACCGACGGGGAATTCAACCGGCAAACCGCTGCGGCGAAGAAGCGCGCCGACAAGGACCGCAAAACGGTGCGCCTGGAGCTGGTTGGGGTGGAAGGCAACGTCACCCGGACGCGCCGTCAATCGACGGCATGGTTCGTCCAGCCGCCCGGCCCGTGGAACATGCGTCCGGTCGGTAGGCAGAAGCGCTACATCCAGAACGAGGGCATGGTGTTGGCCAACCTCGCCGAGTCCGGCGTGACGGGGATGCATCGACGCCTCGTGCGCACGCCCTGGCCGGTGCGCCAGTGGGCGCAGAAGCATGATGCATGGGCCGAACCGATTCCGGACGTCCCCGGCGCGCTGTCGTGGGCGGACTACCTGCGTGGGCAGCAGCACGCGATGCTGTGGGGAAACCCCACGCAGAAGGGCCGTTACTGGGGCATCGAGTTGCCTCCGCGTTCTGCGATGGCGCAAGGGCTCGATTGGCTCGGCCGCTGGCTTGTTCCGGTGATCGACGTGCCCCTCCTGGGGAAGATCGCTCAGCTCGTAGGTAAGTGGGCGCGTGATGCGTTCCTCAACGAGCAGAAGGCGATCGCCGATCACCTCGCGACCATCGAACGGCATCTGTCGGGCCAAGGCGTCAACGCCAAGCCCGCGACACCGGCTGAGATGGACTACCTGTTGTTGCGATCGGCATCGCTCGGCCTGCCACTGGACGCAGACGGAATCATCGCCGGTGCGGGCAACTGGGAAGAATCCGACGTCGCGACGCTCGAAGACCTCACCAACCTCGCTCTCACTCCCGGCGACGGTTACACGACGGTGCGCGGTCAGGTCGGCGGTCGGGACTACACCGGATACGCGATCGTTCTCACCGTCGGGCGTATGGCACCGCTCCCCATCCCGGAAAAGATGCTGCCGTGGCAGGTGCTCGGCGACCCGTTGGGTGAACCGCTGGAGTGGTCGGAGCGGATCAAGCTCAAGACCAAGAGCCAAACGGTGCGCGGACTTCGGCGGTTGACGTCGAAGATCGAAGCACAGTTCGACCACTACACAATCGAGCACGATCAGGTCCCGCCGCAGGAACTGGCCGAGCAGCACGCACGCGCGCGGCAGGTCATCTCCGACATCGAGGAAGACCACTCGGGTTTGTCGGTGCGCACCGAGGGTTGGTACCGGGTTCTCGTGGTCGGTTCGACACCGCAAGAGGCCAAGGAAAAGGTCTCGATGTTGCAGGAGATGTACGCGCCGCGTATCCGCCTCGAACAAGAGCACGGCCAGTACCAGCTCCTACGCGAGTTCATTCCGGGTGAGCCGCTGGCCAACATCGCCCACTGTCGGCGGATGAGCGTCGAAGCTCTCTCTGCCGGAATGGCCGCAGTCGGTGACCGCATCGGCGACCGTACCGGTGTCGTGGTCGGTCAGACTGCGTCGATCGCACCGCGGCCGGCGGTGTGGGATCTGTTCGCCGCGCACGAGAAGAAGCACAAGTCGGGCCTGACCCCGATCGTCGCAGTGCCCGGATCGGGTAAGACGTTCCTCGCAGGTGTCCTCGTCTACCAAGCGGTGCGCGCCGGTGCTTACGGCGTCGTGCTCGACCCTTCGGGCCCGCTCAAAAAGCTCGCCCAGTTGCCCGAGTTTCGAGGCATCGCGGAGGTCCAGGCACTCACCGGCCGCACCTCGCGTCCTGGCTCGCTCAACCCGTACCGGGTGATCCTCGATCCGCGGCGCGATGATCCGGAGTACGACCCGCACAGCGTCGACTACCAAGACGACCCTGATCCGGTGGCCGCAGCCCAGGGGCAGTACGACGCCGATGTGCGGGCCGCGGCTGCCGAGCGAATTTCGGTGGCGGTATCGGTCCTGAAGATGATGCTCACCCCCGCCAGACTCGAACACGAGTGGACCGAAACGGTGCTCCAGACGGCAGCGAACATGGTCGGCGGCGAGCGGCACCACAACCTGCGCGAGGTTCTCGCTGCTATCGACCTCATCGGCCGCGATGACGACAACGTCGATCTGCGTTCGTGCGCGAAGAGCGTGCACCAGGACCTGGCCATGATGTCCGACCTGTCAGAGGCCCGCGTGTTGTTCCCGGAGGAGGGAACGGTCGGCGACGTGGACGATTTCGTCAACGACAAGATTCGCCTCACGGTGCTGACGATGCCTGGTCTGCAACTTCCGCCGTTGGGCTCGGATGCCTCGCAGTGGACTCCGCAACAGCGGATGGCTGGGCCGTTGATGCACATGGCTGCGTGGCTTGCGAACCGTCTCGTCTACGAGCTGCCGCGTTACGAGCGCAAGGTGCTCTTCCTCGACGAGAACAAATATCTCGAGCAGACCGGTGCCGGCCGCACTCTGAACCTGCGGATTGCGCGTGACAGCCGAAAGTTCAAGGTTCGTGCGCTGGTGTGCTCGCAGCTTCCCGACGACTACCTCGGAGTCGATGGCAGCGACGACAAATCGGCGTTGACCTACGAGGTCATCATCGGCGACCTCGGGGGCAACGCTCACGCCATCGAGGGCGCGCTGAAACTGCTGAACCTTCCGGCCGGAGAGGGCTACGAGGCGCTCTTGGCTGATCTCGGCGGCGGCGGCGAGGACACCCTCGACGAGGACACGAACACCGAGCACTTGGACCAGGCGCGCCGCTTCATCGTGAAGATGGCCGACGACATCGAATTGATCCGCTCGGACTGGACGCATTTCGTGCATATGTCGCACGTCTTCGAGGCACTCGATTCTCGCGCCACTCGCACAGCGATGGGGACGGCGGTATGAGCCCGCTGAAGCGCCGGAGCGTGCAGTCCGGGAGGTCTACGGCATCGCGCCGTTCCGGGTGGCGTACGGGGCTTGTGGGGCGTGTTCTGGTGGTGTTGATATTCGCGTCCGTCTCCCTGATCGGATTCGGTGGTGGCATCGCGTCCGCCGGCGGTTTCGACTGCAAGGACGTTCCGTCACCGGAGTTTCCGAACGAGGTCCTCGAGACCACGTTCGATTCGACCAGCGCTGGACGTTCGTCCTCTGGTGGGACGGGTTACGAAACGTACGGGTGGGCCGGGCTCAAGTGGCACACCTATGACCTCGGTTGCGGTGAAGACCTGGTCCGCGCTCCCGGCGCTGTCGGCGACACCACGTTGGGCAACACCTTCCTGACGATCGGCAAGTCGATGGCAGCCGCCGCGTTCTGGCTCGACGACCAGACCAAGACCGGGCAGGCCGCTGAGGATGCCGGCGTCGAATCGGCATTAGGCAAGTTCGATCAGATCGTTTTCGCGATCACCGAAGGCATGCGGGGCATTTACGGGGAGTGGCTGGGAATCGCTCTGATTCTGGTCACCGCCATGATCCTGTGGAAGGCACTGCGCGCCGATGCTGCCGGCGTCACCAAAACTGTGGGTATCGCGGCTGCGGGGTTGGCTCTCGGCGCTCTGATGGTCGGCGCTCCCCAGAAGGCACTCGAGGTGGCAGACGACACCTTCGGTTCCTTGATCACTGAGACCCAGGATCAGATTTTCTCGGTGCAGTTCGGTGACTCGTCGGATGGCGGCACGCTGGCCGGAGGTAGCACCGATCCGCGAAACGTACTGATCGACAAGATTTTCCTCCCGGACTGGCGCAAGGGTTGGTTCGGCACGAACTACGACCCGGAGGACACGGCCAAGCTCGGGCCCGATCTACGAGACGCTCTGGCGTTCACCTACGAGCAGCAGCAAGAGGTGAAGGACGATCCGAAGGCACAGGAAAAACTCGCCGAGGAGAAAGCCGACAAGTTCGAGAACATCGTCGAGAAACTGGACTCGGACTATCAGCTTTCCTATCGCCAGTTCCAAGGTAAGGATTCCGGCCGCACGTCCACCGGCTTCATGGCCATGATCAAGATGAGCATGCCGGCGCTGCTGTGGATCGGTGCATCTCTCCTGAAACTGGTAGCGCTGCTGTCGATCCGGTTTGCAGTGTTGTTCTCCCCCGTGTGGATTCCCTTTGCGATCGCTGCCGCCGGATGGCTTGCCCGCATCCTGCGCATGCTCGGCACGGCCTACATGTGGGGCGTCGCCGGGTCCGTCATTGTCGCCCTGTACTTGATGGCTCTGGTCCAGCTGTACGTCAAGGCCAACGGCTCGGTCGACGGGTCCTGGCGGTTGTGGTTCATGGTGATCCTCACCGTCGTCTGCTGGGCAATCATGCGTCCGTTCAAACGCATGAGTCAGACGTTCTCGCAGAACAGCGCGAGCATGGTCAACCGCAAGGCCCGCAACGCGAAGAAGTCCCTCAAACACAAGGCATTCAACGCTGCGAGTTTCGCGGTCGGGGGGCCGACACAGGCCATCGCTGAGAAAGCCGCCGAACGTTTCGCGCGCCGCGGCGGACGTGGCGCCGAGGACGACTCGGGGGATGCGACGTCGACGTCGGTGGCTCGACCGGAAGGCCGCGCGCTCAACAACCGTCGACAGCAGGCACTGACGCAGTCCCGCGCAGACGCTAGGAAGGCTCAGGGTCTGGGCCGGGCAGGTCGTCTGGGTCAGGCGGCCAACACCGCAACAGAACGCGATGCCCGGATCGCCGGGATTGCGGCTGTCGCCAGCCGCGACCTGGCGCGAGGCAACGGCGCCAAGGGAGGCGTGGACAGCAAAGACGCCGACCGCGCAGTCAGGGCCGGCGCGAGTGCGTGGCGAATCCTCGACCAGGACGAGGTCAACAGCCAGCTCCAAGAACGCAAGGCGCGCAAGGATCTTCTGACCGCCAGCGTCGGACAACGCTGGGACGGTGGTGACCGCTCAGCCATCGCACCGATGAAGGTCTACACACCGCCCGCCCGCGACAAGCATTCGACGAGCCAGACCGCCCCCTCAGCCCCCCGCAATCGGTCGACGAGTTCGGCACCGAACGCGAGGGTCTGGAACGCTGCTGCGCCCGGCACGACCACACGAGAGACACCTACGAGAGACCGGTACATCTGATGTCTCAGTCGGGAACCAATCCTGTCCTCGCGCCGATCCGCCGGTGGGTGCTCTACTCCCGCACCAATCTGGCAATCGCCGTGATCGCCGCTCTGGCGTTTCTGTTCGCCTTGGGCGCGGTGTTCGGAGAGAACCCACAACCTGCCACGGCAGCGCAGGAATCAAAGACCTCCACTGAACCTGTCGCGCAGGCGGATTCGGTCAGCTACGACCTCATCGAGGTGAGCGAATCTCTCGTGGCCGCCAAAAGCGCAACCTGGGTGGCAGCCAACGCGCCGGCAACCGCGATGGCGTACGCACGAGAGTTCGTCAACATCACCGCCTCGGATGCGAAGTGGACCAGCGCGATCGGGCGCTACACATCCACCAAGCCTGGTGAGTACGTCGTGGCTGCGCGGCCACGAACACCCGTTGTCATCACCGGCCCGACGGTCAGCACACTCTCGGACGGTCCGGACGGTGCGCGTACCGCTGAGGTGACCGTTCCGACGCAAGCCGGAGATATGCGGATCTCACTCGCTGTCGACGAGACCAGCGGAGGCAAGCGGTGGGTGGTCGGATCCCCTCTTCCGACGCTGGACTTGTCCAAGGTCGAGAGAATCACCCCGGCAACGTCCACGGCCACGCCGAGCACATCGCCGTCGACGACACGACAAAGCGAAACGACAGCGCCGCAACCGTCCTCGTCGTCGGTTCCTGCCACATCCACGCCGACACCGACTCGCGATCTCGACGAGCCGGCGCCCACCACTGCCGATGCGCCGACCCCGGTGCCCGGTCCGATTCCGATCCCGGACCTCGACACCCCGATTCCGGGTGGACTGTGAAGACGAGCAGCCTTCAGCGGGCGATTCTGTTGGTCGGCGCCGCGTCCGTCGTCGTCGGCACCTCTGCATGTTCTGCGGGAGCGCCGGTCATTCCGCGCGATGCCTGCCGCAGCGCCACCTCGACGAGCAGTGACAGCGGTTCCCGATCGAGCAATGGCGACGGTGCGCCGGCCGTTGGCGGTGCAGAGTTGGCGGTGGCCGGGACGATCCAGATGCCGGTCAAGCCCGGCACCGCTACCTTCACCTCGGGTTTCGGTGAGCGCTGGAACGCGCAGCACCGCGGGGTGGACTTGGCCGGCCCCGTCGGCACGCCGATCCTCGCTGCCCTCGACGGCAATGTCGTTGCAGCGGGATCGTCCGGGGAGGGGCCGGGAGTCGGGTTCGAGAACTGGGTGGTCATCGACTCGAATGTCGGCGGCAAACCTGTGAGCACGGTCTATGGCCACATGTTCGCCGACGGTGTCCTCGTCAAAACGGGCCAGCACGTCAAGGCCGGCGATCACATCGCCAACATCGGAAACGCGGGCTCGTCGACAGGGCCTCATCTGCACTTCGAGTATTGGGAAGGAGGAAAGATGCAGGGCGGGACCGCACTCGACCCCGTCAGTGTCCTTCCTGACATCGCCCGACAGAGCAGCGACGGCGGTGCCCCGGTCGCCGATGTCGCCAGCAGCAGCAATGTGCAGATCATCTCGGCTCGATCCTCGGCCGATTGCGCTGGCTTCGGTGTGGCCGGCGGCGGCGAATTGGCGTTCAACATCGTGCCGCCCGAGTTCGAGCCCTGGCTTCGCAAGGCTGGGAGTGTGTGCGCGGAGATCGACTCTCCTCTGTTGGCTGCACAGCTCCAGCAGGAGAACGGATTCCGCCACGGAGCGAGCGCCCCTGTATCTCCCAGCGGGGCGATGGGGCCCGCTCAGTTCATGCCAGGTACGTGGGCGACGTGGGGCAAGGATCACGACGGAGACGGGAAGATCGACCCCAACTCGATCGGCGATGCGGTCATGTCGCAGGCAGAGTTCATGTGCGCACTTCACAAGGACGTGTCCGGGATCCCGGGCGACCCGATCGAGTTGACGCTCGCCGCTTACAACGCCGGCCCCGGAGCCGTTCAGCAGTTCAACGGAATCCCGCCGTACGCCGAGACCCAGAACTACGTCGCCAAGATCACCGCAGCTCGTGCGACTTTTACCAATCCGAATTCCCGCGGCCGGTTCGTCCCCACGACGACGGGCGGAAATGCGCAGGTAGTCAGTGCGGCGCGGGAGTATCTCGGTACGCCGTACGTGTGGGGCGGCGGTGGCACTGGAGGACCGACGGGTGGTGGGTTCGACTGCTCCGGCCTGACGTCCTTCGCGGTCTATGCGGCCAGCGCGGGCAAGGTCTCACTCCCCCGGACCTCTGAACAGCAGTGGACGGTCGGCGTCGAGATCCCGATCGACCAGGCTCAGCCCGGGGACTTGGTCTTCGGAGGGTGGGAGGCGAGCGGTCCCGGTCACGTGGGAATCTACGCCGGTAACGGTCAGATGGTTCACGCTCCGACGACCGGTGATGTCGTGAAGGAAGCTCCCCTCCAGTCCGGAATGAAGGCACGTCGCGTGATGTAAGGGGACGTGTCGTCTTCCCTGTTGGTCGACATCGAGAGGATTTCGCTACCGCCGGCAGACCGTCACCACTGAGTGCGTCCGCCTGAGCGCTTCAGCTTCGGCACTGCTAGGCGGCGCGCTCTTCAAGCCGGACACCCCTTCGCAATTGAGGGGACGTGTCATTTACCCTGCTAAACGGCATATTTCATGAGGAAGAAGAGGCAGATGACAGTCCGAAAGCTCGTCGTGGCGGTGCTGGTGGTCGCCGTAGTCGGTCTTGTGGTCTATTCGTTCCTTTCCCGGACCAGTGACGGTGAAGCCATACCGACAACGCCGACACCGTCGACGACGTCGTCGGGCGCCGCGACCACCACGGTGCCAACCGATGTCGAGACCGTCGAACGGCCGGCTGCGGCTCATGTGGCGGAAGAAGTCGCCCGCCAGGGTCTGACTGTGGCCTTCACCTGGTACCCGTCCATTGATGCGACGCAGAACGACGCCTACGGACGCGCACGGTCCTGGCTGACGGACAAGCTCGCCGATCGCATGATCATCGACGCCCACACCGAACGCGGTCCGAGCGTGCAGTGGGCGGAGTGGGGCCGGCAGGAAGCGAAGATCATTGCCGACGTCAGTGTCGAATGCTCCGGTTGCCCTGACGACACCGACACCAGCGTCCAGCGAGTGGCCACCGTCAAACAGACCGCGATCGTAGGAACCAACACCACTACGGTCGAACCTGACACCACGGTCTGGGTCACCCTCGTCAGAGAAGGCGACCGCTGGCTCATCGACGACATCCGCTACTGATTCACTGGAGGACCCTTGTACCGAAAGAGCGTCATCGCAGCGCTGATCACTGCTGGCCTCGCCGTCGGACTGACGGCGTGCGGTAGTGACGAGTCGCCCACTGCCACACCGTCGACCACCTCGACCAGCGCGCCGACCACCACAGTCTCACCGTTCGGCGCCGAGGCAATCAGCGATCTCGGCGCCAAGATCGAACGTGACAACGCAGAAGTCATCGTTGCGACGGTGGAGGGCCGCGGCGGATCACCCGATCAGGCCCGCGCCGCCCTTCTCGCGGGTGCAGCAGAAACCGGTTGGACCTCGGGGTTGTCGATGGCCGCGCCGGCCACGGACATTCGAGACATCTTCGGTTGGCGCTTCCGGTACAACACCGGAGCTGACTCCGCCGATGCCGTCCGCGCTGCTACGAACACCTTCATGGACAACACTGCGGCAATCTCGACCCCCGCCAGCGATTCGGTCGCGTACGCGTTGGCCGTTCAGCATGCAGATCCGCGGGGCTACAACGAGAAAGAGCACTTCTACAAGAACGGGGAGACGTCGGCTTCCGAATACGCAGCAGCCCTTCCCAAGGCTCAAGCCGCGTATGCAGAGCTGCGAGACACCCAATAGCAGATCCACCCGAGGGGGACGTGTCGTCTTACCAGGTAGACCCATATTTTTTCGACGTCATTGAGAGCTGAACACAAAACGCCCGCCCCGAGCACTCGGGGCGGGCATTGGCGAACGTGGCGAGTCAGGACAACGTCGCGTCGGCCAACTCCTGCGAGGTCTGCCGGGGCTCGTTCGTCGGGGTTTCCCGGCGCCTTCCCGATGTCGCCCCGAGGTAGATTCCGCCCGCGAGGAGAAGTGCACCCGTCACGCCACCGAGGATCGGACCGTACACGGTTCCCCATTGGATGAGGCGCTTGTACTTGGATGTGAATGCGACCTGCTCAGTGAGGGTTTGGGGGTCGAAGTTCGGTACTACGTCGATGATGGTGATCGCCTGCGGATCGTTGACGTCGGTGCCCAGGTACTGGCGGTAGTGCTGCTCGACCTGGACCACACCTCCGGTGACCGGCTCGACCCACAGGTCGCGGGTGATGCCGTAGAAACGCTTCAACGTCACCGGCGCGGTACCTTCCCGCCCCAGATCAGAGGCAGGTAGGGAAACCGTTCCACTGATCAAGGTCGGTTCGATCTCCTGATGGAATCGGTAGACCGGCAACCCCTCGAGCTCAGCCTCTTCGACGAAATCCATATCGCGGGTTTCGCGCAACGTGGTGTCGAAGTAGGGATAAGACTGCTTCTGGGTGTCGAAGGGGAACTTGAACTGGTAGCCCTCGTGTTCGACCGGGTCTGCGGGCTTGTCCGCCGAACCCTGGATGGAGCCGACCGGCTCGTCGACGGCGGTTGCGGTACGCCGATCGACAGTGACCAGGTCGACGCTCGCGTTGACGATCGCGGCCTGCCCTGACCGGTCGTCGCGCGTCATCTGCACCGCGGATTGCAGTGTCACGACGTCGGCGTTCGAGGGCTCTTGAACGGTGACGAGCTGGTTGACGGTGATCGGCACAGCCGGGTCGATGACCAGCTTTCCCTTGGCGAGGGCGCCGGCGTCGAGCAACTCAGCGGTGCCGGTCGAGACGGTGGCTGCCTCGATACTCAGCGGGATCTTCACGAGCTGGTTCGCAACGTAGGTCGGTGTGAGTGCACTGGCCGTCAGCAAGAAAGCACCTGCCGCTATGACTGCACACGCTGTACCTCGGCGGGATGGACGCAAGCTAATCGACATTGCGTAGACCCTAGTGCGTCAAACGAACTACGCGGTATGGCGTCTTCCGCGGCGGGCAGCCGAGCCTCCGAGAGGTCCACCCCGACTACGAAATTCACAAACCGACCACTACCGTTACGTAGTCGGCGACAGATTGCCTGACTGTCAGGAGGCTCGTGAAGTGACAGATAACTCAACGGTGGTTCGCGCGGTCGACCGTCTGTTCCGCATCGCAGAAGGCGACGAACTGCGGTCGTTGACCGGCCTGGCCGAAGCACTCGCACGCGACCGCGGTCGCCCTCTGATCATCAGCGAAGGCCCGGATCTACCCGCCCGTGTTTTCGGCCAATGGTGCAGACATCCCGACCATGACGAAGTGAAATTCGCCAGCTGGGTCCACGCGCGAGAGCGAACGATCGCCCACGAGCTGGGTCACATCGCTCTCGGGCATATCGGGAGGCCCGCGATCGACCTCGCGATCGAAGCACTCCCCCCAGAAAGCCACGGCCTCGCGACACTGATGCTCGAGCGTGATTGCGACGACACGAGGTCTCAGGAGGAAGCCGATGCCGAAGCCTTCGGAAATCTTCTCCTGCGCCGACTGAAAGGTGGCCGGCACACCAACCGGAGCCCAGGAATCCGTTCGCGTCTCGACGAGGCGTTCGGTTGATCACTGCACTCGCCTCTCTGCTCTTGGCCATCGTCGCGGCCACACGGCTCCACCGATGGTGGTTTCGCCGGTCACTGACCCTGATAGGCGCCTTCATCGGCCTGTCCTGCATGTCGATCCACATGCTCCTCAACACCCGATCTGTGGAACTCTTCGTCGCCGACACATTCGGCGACAGCGCTCCCGCTGCCATCAAGATGCTGATGGTCTGCGGGATCTGCGTCGGCAGCGCGATCGGCTTCACTGATGTGACAAGCAAAGCCGGACACCGCAAAACGCTTGTTCGCTGGCACGTCACGGTCTCGCTGATCACCACAGTTCTGGCGTACATCTTCTTCTTCAGCCGGCCGTGGCCGGCGGACGTCGACGCTCTCACCTTCGACAACGAGTACGCATACCTTCCGGGCTTCGCCGAAGGATTGATCCTCGGGATGGCCTACCCGTTCCTCGTCGCGCTGATGATCACGGTCGTCGCCATCAGCCAGGCGGATTGGCGAACTGTCACCGGCCGAGCATTACTCCTGGTCACTCCCGGCGCAGCCATCCTCACCGCCTACGCCGCGGTGCGGATCGGATACCTCGTCGCCGCGCGATACGGATTCATCGAGCCGACACCCACACCATTCGCCATCGCTCGGTTGCTCGCCGTGTCGGGCGTCTTTTTCCTCGGCACCGGAATGGCCGGCGCACTGATCTTGAACTGGCTCGGAGCCAAGCGCCCATTCGAACAGTTCACGCCTTTACGTACGGAGATGCTGAGGCGGTGGCCCGGTGCGGAACGCGGATCCCCCGCAGGCAGCAGCGCTGGAGAGCGAACCGACGACCAGGCTGCCGAAGTCCTCGATGCACTAAGCCTGGAGGTCGAGCACAGCTCGCTGCCGGCCGGCACGCAACTCCCACCAGAAATCGCAGCACCGGCAATCGCGGACTGGCTCGTCAACGGACGTGTCGCCGACGGCCTCGGGTACAACAGTTTCTTCCCTGAGTCTGAGACCACTGATACTGACTGGGCAGCGACGCTAGGCCGCGCATATCAAATTGCAATTGAGAACGAACGAAAGATGGGCGCAGGACAATGACAGAGATCGCCACCCAAGAACCTCGCACCACGGCCGACAAAGCCGCGCGCGCAATTACCGAGGTCGGGGCGCCGTGGGTCCTCAACATTGTCGCCTCGCTGATCATCGGCATAGCTGTCGGTGCACCCGGCTGGGGAGTGTTCGTTGCGATCTTCGGAGGGGTCGTTCCGATGGTGTTCATCCTCGTAGGGATGCGCCGTGCCAAGATCAGCGATCATCACGTCACCAGAATCAACGAACGCCACATGTTGATTGCATCGCTGCTGGTAGTCACCGGAGGTGCCCTGGTCGTTCAGATCGTCGCTGGCGCACCGATCGAGATGATTGCGTTCCTCGCCTCGGGACTGGCCGCGTTGGCCGTCGCAGCCGTCATCACGAGCGTTTTTCATTGGAAAGTCAGTGGCCATGCCGGTGCCTCAGCCGCGATTGCAGTGGTCCTTGCTCTGTCGGTCTCGCCATGGTGGTACTTGGCGTTGGCGCTCACACCGGTGATCGGATGGTCTCGGATTCACCTGGGGGACCATACAAAGAGTCAGGTCGTTGCAGGAGCTATCGCAGGGGCAATCGCAGCAGGACTCACGTACATCGCGATCGTTTAGTCGTCGTCTTCACTGTCTCGACTGGCCAACCTGCGGAACGGGTCGTAAGTGCGGGCAGCGACGTATCCGTCAGTCGAATCACGCAGACCCTGAATGAACGAAATCTGATGCTTGACCGCTTCGTAAGTCTCTTCGTCACCGAAATAGTCCATCGGCACGCGAAATGCTCCGCAGATGTCTCGAACTACGTCCAACCCAGGCGAGGTTCGTTTGCCGCTGAGCAACTGCGACATGTACCCCGTGGTCATCTTGCTGCCGCCGAAACGGAGCATGTCGACGATCTCTGTCTGCGAGTACGGTCCGCGACTTCTCGGGTGAACATTCTCGAACAGGTAACGGAGCCGGTCAGCAAAAGTGCTGCTCATTACGCCGCCCAACCTTTCAGTCTCGGTGCCTCGCCGACTTGGCGAAACCATTAAGCCATCCCCACACCCATCTATCCTCGCAATCGAAAAAAACGTTAGCAACTTGCGATTGAAAGCTGCCGGACTTACGCTTGCCCCCGTCAGGGCGGGAATTTCGGCAAGAAAGGCGTGCAGTGGGACGGCCACCGGAGGGAACAGCGTACTTACGCCGGAGTTCCCGGCGGACGGCTGCGAACCCGCTCGAAGCTCGCTCGAAGCTCGGCTTCCGGAATCTCCAAAGCCTCGGCGAGTTTCTCCGCGAAGTGGTCGGTCAGGCGGGAATCACCGCGCTCGATCGCGCCGACCATAGATGTGCTGATACCTGCTCGCGCACCCAACTCAGGCTGCGTCAGACCCCGAATCACGCGCCAGTCACCCGGGTAACGATCCTCCGGCCTGATATCGACAAGATCGGAAACCGTCGTCCCCAGAACGCCGACGACACGCATCAAGACGTCGATCTGGGGAGACTGACTGCCGGATTCCCATTTGTGAATGGTCTGCAAGGACACATCGGCGAGGCGGGCGAGTTCGGGACGCGTCAGACCCCCAGCCTCGCGGAGCTTGACCAGGAGCGACGGCTGGAAGCCACGCAGTACACGTCGACTCACGCTCACCCTTTTCATCGCACCGCTTACAGATTCACTAGACACCATGCACTCCCAGCATTAGCATTCGCACATAACTTAACAATGTCATCTAGGTTTAAACGTGATGATCACAGCAATCAAGCCTAAACGCGCAAGAGGGGGGAGCGGAATGCACTGATGTGATCGGTCCCCTGACTGTTAGCCGCAGCCAGGGGACCGTCCAGCCGCCAACTGTTTAGCCACAGTCGGATCAGCCAGCGGGACTGAAGGGTTAGCCCCCGACAATCCCATGCAGATATGTGAGGACCTGCAATGAACACGTTAGATGGTGCTAGGGCTGTTCGCCTAGCTGACGCCCAATTCCATGCCCCACGAGCAGAAATCGACAGCCCCGACCTCGTTGCCGGCGGCCATCCCCGCGAGATTCTTGCCGCACATCGCCCAAACACAGACCGCACTTCGTGCACGGCCTGCGACTTCACCTACACCCCGGCACTCCCTCTGTGCCCGTCCGTCGCCGAAGCTCTCCGCGAGCTGTCCATCGGCGATACCCGGCCGCATACCAAGACGTCGCCTCTCGCCCGCTGCTCGACTGCGAAGCTGCGGGCGATGGCCAACACGCACACCGGTGAAGGTCGTTGCGCACGGTGCGGTTTCGTCTATTCAGCTCAGATGCGTCGTTGCCCGACATTGCGCAACATCGCCACAGAGCTGGAAAGCCGTGGCAGTGCGCCGATGACTCAGCCGCGGGCAGATCAAGGATTGTGCGCAGGAAAAGGGACGGGCTGGACAGTCAACGGCAATCAGTCCGCCCCGTGGAAACGAGCAATGGCTGCATGCTCGGTCTGCCCGCTACTCGCCCAGTGCACCGCTGACCTCGAGAACAGGCTCGCCGCCGGCGAAACGGTCCGCGAGCAGATTCAGGCAGCCAGACTCTTCACCGTCGATGGGCGAGAGGTTCCGCCTGAAAAGGTCGAGGAGTTCGCTGTCGCGCGAGGCCGCACGAAACGATCCAAGAAGCCCAGAAGTACACGCCGAGCGTGCGTGAAGCCGAAGGCAGCGATCCTGACTGCTGCCCCAGCCCCTGTGCCCGCACCGGCCCGACCTGCCGTGCAGCTCGCGTTGTTCGAGGCAGCATGACGAACTACTCCCCCTCCGCACTGTTGGAGGCATACGCACAGGGCATCCTCGAGCCCCCGGCCAGCGATGCTCACGCAGCGGCACACCGGTGGTCCTGGTTCGCCGACCTCTACGCCGACCCGGCATGGGGCCTGGCAACCGCGATACCCGACTTCCCGCCTATCGCAGCAGATCAGGCAGCGAACGCCTGCCGCGCGATGGCCACACAGACAGCGACAGCCGAGCAGTGGTCCGCCATCGAAACCCTCTCCGCTGCCGGGCTCGCCTCGGCACACTCACGAGCCCTGGAGTTGGTGTGGACCGCACTCGCCGACACCTGCGTCGATGCCCGCGACCACCTCGCGGGACGCGAATTCGGAGGGCTCGAGGTCATCCTCGCCGCCCTCGAAGCGATCCTCGAAAGCCATCCCGAAGAGGATGCCGCGACCTACGTCCACCAGGCCGGCACCGCATGGGCACGCCAGCTCGAATCACGTGATCGGAAGGCAGCATGAGCCACCAGATTGCATCAGACCTCGAAGGGCGCACCTGGGCAATCCTCAGTGTCGGTAACGCCATGAAAGCCCGACTACTCACCGGAACAGCACCCCGCGCCGCGATGGAACTCGACGAGGTGGTCAACACATACGGCCCGTTGATCCTCTCACCCACTCACGAGGGCAACGGATACGTACCGGTCCTCGACACCGCCGATCTCGTCGCATCCGATCCGGAAACTGCATCGGTCGAGCAGATCCGCGTCGTCGCGTCGGTTCTGCGCGGGATCCTCGATCGTCACGGGAATGCACCTGTAGGTGATCGATGACATCTCTGATTCTGGCGACTGTCATAGGCCTGATCGAGCTGGCTGGAATGGCAACTTTCACTAGGAGGCACCGAGCGAACGGCCTCATATGCATCCCATCTGTGTATCGGGATCTGAGCCACCCGACGAATTCGCTTCCGCGCAACCCGACTGAGGGAAGCGCGACAATCTGATCGATAGGACTGAGCTCGCTGCCTCGGCCGATCAGATTACGAGGTCGCGGTTGCACTGCATGGCCTTCTGGATCTGTACATCCCCGCGCGAAGGAATCATTCGTGATCGCACTCCTACTCGATGTCGCGTTGGGGTGTGCAGGTGTTGCGGGAGCGGTGTTTTCGCTTCGCGCCACACGTTCCTGACACTCGGACGAGATGGATCCGCACATCGCGGCTGGGGACGTCGTCACAGACCGATGGCGGCAAACTGTTCTCGATCAACGCCCAGCCGATTCGAGCACTGCCGGAAGGAACCCCGCTACCACCCACCGTTAATTCCGAAAGACCTTGACACACAACTCAATAGAAGCAGTCCAGAAACGACGAAACCCCCTCACGGGGGTTCGCCACACACTGAGCTAAATCAACAGCAAAAGCCATGCCGGGCTCGCTGTCACTTATGAAGCCGAAGTAGCCGCTCCGCCTTCTGTATTGCTCTTCTTCACTCACTGAAGGGATTTACCTGTGACAGGTACATCTCAGGGTAACGCACACCCTGAACCAGCCTCAACACTTCCACCAAACGACACCCGCTACAGCCTGGCGTCAAGACTCCACTCCCCCATCTCCGAAGACGAATGGGCACAAGCTGTACAACAAGCCACCGAAAACGTCGCCCATATCGAAACGCTTAACCGAACCAGCAACCAACGCGGAAACTCCTGGTCCCTCCCCATCCTCGACGGCACCTACGCCCACACCCCGACCTGGACCAGCCGCACACACTGGCAACATCAAGTCCGCACCCTCCTCAACTCCCCCACCGGGAGGAGACTCTGCACAACCCACACCATCAGCACCGAAGCCGTCTTCGCCGTCGCAGTCATCCACGCCTCCCACGCCGAAAGCGCAACCGGACGCTCAGTGACCGCCTCACGCAACACAATCGCCCGCCGTGCAGGAGTAAGTACCTCCACCCTCAAGCGCGCCCGTCGAGTCCTCACCGCCCTCGGAGTCGCGGTAGAACTCGTCCGCGGTCGCTACCTCAACCGATTCGAAGCCATGGCCGCGGAATCACACCACGGCCACCGCCAATTCCGTGCAGCATCCACCTGGGCACTCACCACACCCCGCTCCATAACCACGACTGTCACCGCTCCCTATAAGAAACCCAGAAGACCCTCCCGAGCCACACTGCGCACCGCCGCACGCCGATCCAGAACCACCACACGGAACCATCCACAATCTGGCCACCGTGACCCCCTATCCCCCTCCGGGGGATTTGCACTTAAAGCTCTTGCTTTCAAGATCTCACCAACGCGCGCACAAACACGCGCGGGCACGACAACACGCCAAACAACACCCACAACACCCCGGACAATCCATCTCCAACGCGCAGCCGCTGAACTCGTCGCCCATGCACCAGCACTCAGACCAGCCGGCCACATCGGAACAATCTGCGACATCCTCCAACGAACCTCCATCGACACTGTCCGATGGACCGGCCGCGACATCGCACACCAACTCACCACAGACACCCAAAACCGAGGCTGGACCTGGCCGAACCATATTCCACAACCAGCCGCATTCTTGCGCTGGCGACTAGCCCAAATTGACTGGTCCACGACCACCCACTCTGAAAAGAAAAACAATCACGATCGTTCCCGACGCGAAGAACAGCTCACCCGCCACGCGGAACTACGCGCGCGCAACGAAGGCGCCGCCACCGAAACAACCCGAACTGAAATTATCCGAACACTGAGGATCGATTTGCGGCGCGCTCGGTTGAGCACGACCCACCGGTCCGAATCGAAGGATCTCGGCCATCGTGATGATTACGGTAGCGACCTCCCCGCTTCCCGGCGAAACTATGTTCACAGCTGAGGGCCGCCCCGACGGAGTTGTCGACTTGATCGGCGTGATTGATCGGGGCCGTTTCGCGCTACCGTTCTAGGTTATGGGGACCAGCTTCCACGGACCGAACCCGTGGCCACACATCACTCGTGCGATCCGAACGCGAGGCCCGCGCTATGCCGCTATCCCCTATCTCGGACACCTTGCGCCCGAACTACTTCCACTTCGCAGTGGAGACTTTCTGATCGTCAATGCTTCTACCGCGGCGATCCGCGCCCACGCCACTTCACCTGCCGTTCTTGCGCACTACCTCAGCAAGGGCGTTCGCATCCTGTCGTCGTCAACACTGCACGCCAAGGTCATCGTGACGAACCAACGAGCTGTAATCGGCTCGGCGAATGCTTCTGAGAATTCCACATTCACCCATGAAGCGGTCGTCATTTCCGATGATCCTCAAGTGGTTGCCGACGGTCGCGCGTTCATCAACGATATCGACGAAACCACTTCTGTAGACCAGATATTCATCGACAACGCCGCGCGCGAATGGGCAATCGGGCGTGCCGTACCCATACCCGGCATCACCGGCCGAACGCAGAACCCCGACAACGACTTTCTTCCGACTCCGACCAATCGAGTTTTTATCAGGCAAGTCAGCGATCACAAGAACCGTTCTTCCGTGCGCATCGCAGCTGTGAAACAGACTTCAACGAAGCATCTTTCGGTCAATCCGAGCGTGAGATATCGACTCGAAACACTCAGACTCGGAAAACCAAGCAGCATGGCTCGTGGGGACGTCGTCATCCGCATCTCCACGGACAACGAATTGGTACTGCCACCCGCTGTCGTGATATCCAACCAGGATCGAATACCTGACTCCACCAGTCAATTTCAGTTCTTTCTCCGCGTTCGCAACGACCTGCTACCGCTTCCTATGGCAGACACCGAGAGGTATCTCGTCGATGTCGGGTACCCCAGCGCACAACTGCGGTCCAACCACTACGTTCGCTCGCTCCGTCTTCGGGCCGAACTGTTGGCGTTGTGGAACCTTTGAGTCCTGAGAAACGAATGTTGACGGAATGCGAAGTATTCCTTCGAGTGCGCGAAGACCGCACCGACGATTTGTCGATCCGAGCAATGCACTCACGGAAGTCGAACGACGCACGACTCTAATGTTCGAATCCGGTGAACGAAATCCTTTGCGCAACTGCGATAAAGAACATTCAGCGCGACAATGCACGCGGATCGACCACACCCCAACCGAAGTCCTGTCACGATTCGCAGGCGAACACGAACGCACAAACCCTCCCCGCCGGAAACACACGTTCGGCAATTGACAGGTTGAGGTGCCTTCCCGGATCTTTCAGGTGCTCCTCTCGACATGTGACCCGAGCTAATCGAGCTCACAGACGCACCATTGACTGTCCACAGGCCCCCTGTCGCCATCCATCTCCGCGACACACGGCAGCAGGCCGAGGAAGCGCCGTCCAACACGCGCGTTACGTAACCCCTCCCCCGCCTTCAGCCGCATATGAACCTCCCCGGCGTCTGGCAGCATGAGAGCCAGCATCTCCATCCGCTCCCGAAGAATCCAACCCGATTCCGACGCTAGACCCATCATCGAACCGCCGACCGCCAACGCACCCAAACTCCACCTTCAGCGAAGCCGCAGAGGTGGTCCGTCAAGCCCCTCCCTGGTCGGGCCGGCGGCGGGCTGTGAGGCGGGCCGCCGCAAAATCACTCAGAACTCCATGGCAACATCAACCACACGCGACACACCGAACAAGCGCGCCTACCCGTATCAGTTACAGATTGGTTCTAGTCTTTCCTCATGGCACAGCACAACAAGGGACCTCGCGGACACATCGCGACTCGTGCTCCCCTCAAGCAGCACAAGGTGTACGAGGATCGGGCCGCCGAACTCGGAATCCCTGCTGGGGATTACTCCGTGCTCATATTGGCCATCACCCACGGACTGGACATCCCGGACTACATCATCGACAAACTGCATCCGGACCAGCTGAGACTTCTCGAGGTCGAGGCAGCTGGATCACTACGTCGCATCGAGCAACTTGCGGTCGGCGCATGAACTATCCCTAGACAGCGAACAACCCCCAGGGCTTGGCGGCATCGGGGGCTGTCCGTTTATGCGGTTGTGAGAGCTTCCCAGCTCCCTGACCACCACTAACCCAGTGAAGGAAGAGGCGGTGACCACCACTACCTCGAAAGGAAGAGGCGGTGCTTACTCGATGCTATCGCAGAAACGCAATTCCGCCATACTCGCGGACGTGTTCACGGTGTCATTTTTGGCACGTCCAGATCACATTTCAGCTTTCATGGCGACCGGATCACACTTCTGCGTCCCGAATGTCCCATCCGAGCAAGCCAGCACCGTACCCATGGCGGTACCGATGTGCGGCCGCCGGATCGAACAGACCTCCCGAACAACCGCGGCCGTAACGCGCGTACAGCGGATCCGCAGACAGGGAGGCCGCCCCTAGCCGAAAACGAACGAAGTGCCCCGATACCTAACTAAACAGCGCAGACCTCTTGAAAAGCACAAAGGCCCCCGAAGGGGGTGATTGGGAGCGGACCGCATCGCGGCGAAATAAGGACTGGCAGGTCCTTGACGTCGACTGAGAACTGGCAGGTTCTCCGACATCTGTTCTCGAACATTCTCGAGAGGTGAGCTTCGAAAGTTAGCGCTTTCTCTGCTCGTACTGCATCCCCTGGAAGGGACTTACCTATGGCAGGTACGTCTCAGGGTAGCGCATACCCTGAATACAGCCCAACTCATTCCATATCACCAACCTTCGGCGTGTCGCACATCGGCACCCAATCCACGGTCCCTCAATCGACAGAAGTCGACGAATGGCAAGCGGCAGTCGACGATGCCCTCTCACGTATCGCGCGCCTCGAATCCGCTACACGGCAACTCAACGAGTCCACTGACCAGCGAGGACGGTCTTGGTCCCTACCTGTCGAACCAACGGAACAAGCACGCGTTCCAGTGTGGACATCACGCAGGGAATGGCTCCGCCAATTCCGGCATCACACCACCAGCCCGGCCGGCAAGGCGCTGTGCGCGCACAACCTGATCAAGCCAGACAAGGCTTACGCAGTGGCACAAGCTCACGCACATTTCGCCGAATCCCACACCGGCCGCGGGGTCTCCGCAGCGAAATCGACGATCGCTGCCCGCGCCAAAGTCAGCGAATCCTCTGTCAACCGCGCCAGGCGAGTGCTCATCGCTCTGGGAATGGGCATCGAACACGTCCGGGGACGGAACCTCAAAACCCTGGAATTTCTGGCTGCTGAAGCCCATCACGGGGGTCAACAGCACCGCGCAGCATCGACATGGTCACTGTCATCCCCTCGAACAATCGTGGCAACGACACCTCAGCGCAAACTCGCCAAGACGCGACCGTCTCGCGCCTCTGAAAGAGCAACCCGCCACAGAGCTCGCAACTCTCTGAGGCCCGACGTCAATCGCGTCGATCAGCCCCACAGCAGTCGACCAGGGCCGATAGGAACTGACACCCTATCTAGTGTTGGTTTTTTATCTTTCGAAGTTCTTCCGTTAGGAAGAACTCACCAACGCGCGCACGCGCGAGCCCAGCTCACAACAAAAAAACGAAGCACTTCTCGGATCACACCCCGGCCTCTGGCACTTCAGAGGACTGCAGCCGAACTCGTCAACCACGCGCCTGCTCTCAGGCCGACCGGACATATCGGTGCAATCTGTGATCTTCTCCGCGATGTCAAGATCGATACGACGCGATGGACAGGACGAGACATTGCACAGACGCTTTCCCGAGACACAGCAGATCGGGGGTGGATCTGGCCAACAAGATCAAGCTTGATCTCACCGGTGGCATACCTCAGACGCAGGCTCGATGGGATCGACTGGACCGGAGAATCACCCAGTGAACAGCGTAAATCAGCCGACCTGGCGCGAAAGAGGGAACAAGAATTACTTAAAAACTCACATGTTCAGCGTACGAAAATGGCAGCGAACCCGGAGCACCGCGCCAAGATCCTAGCCAGCATTCGGGCACATCTGACATGCAAGCAGCAACACTGAGGCTTTCCTGGCCCCAATTCAGCCAAGCAATACGCGTCCGAAAAACACGCCTCACGATGATCGACCTGCGTTGCCGAGAAGTGTTGCGGTCCGTGGCACGGCACCCTGATCGCCACGGGGTCTAAATACTCATGGCGAGGTTGATCGGGACACAAAGATCCAAGAGGTCAACATTTTGATCTAATACGCGGAGCTCACAGCCATTTTCGGAGAACTGACCCTGCCCGAACCAGACAATGGCGGGCTGGCGGTCCGCTTCTCTGCGCTTGAAGAACGGTGCGTTGGTACTGGTTCAACATTCGAGAAGAGGTCCAAACGACTGCCGTTTCCTCCAATACAGACGCGTCCGTAGGTATTCGGATCGTCTATCGGTCATATCTCTCCGAGACATTTACCTGACTGAGAAACTTGATTTGCGCAGGTAAGCGGCTTTTGGTGCAGAGAAGGATGGTGCGATCACAGCGTGTGACGCATGCTTTGCGAGGCATTCTGGTCGCGCATGCCATACATGCAATGCGTGCGTTGCAAGGCATGCATTGCATGTATGGCAACGCTGTTGCGTGAAACGGTGGGCCACCTTGTGTCGTTCGTAGCCGTCGACACGGCAGAGCCGGCGGGCTGCACGGGATACTTGTAGATGGGAAGCTGTCTCCATCCCCTCCCCCACTCGGTCGAGAAGTGCGTGTGTTTGGGCGTAGCGATTCACGCGTCGCTGTATTCGACATGTGCCCACCCAAAAGTTCTGCGCGCAAGGCGGCGAAATCAAGCCTGATGGAATTGATTCTTCCCACCCAATCCCCAAGCCTAATTGCGTCACTGTGACGTAAATTTAATGCCTGCTCGGACTCGCTTCGGTCATTCCACCTCGGCCGAATTTCGACTGATCCGGATCTCGACACGTCCCTTCCCTTACACCTCAGGGTTCACACCGCGACCTACCTTTCGCGCAAAACTTTCGTTTCGCCGCGGGCCCCGTTGTGTCCTGAGATGATTCCGCAATGTTTTCCGTGAGTTGGATGACCACCCCGACTTGCAGTGAATCGGCTGTATCTCTCAATAGAATTGGGCCCCCTCCCCCTCGATCAGTGCGGTTGTTCGGCCCATGCATGTCTCACTTCACGATCCGTGCGCTTCATGTGAGTCCTTCTGGCCTCGATGTTCGGACCCTGATGGAATGAAGTATGTTCGGGCCTTCGGCGGGGTACAGGCTTCCATTGACGTGCCCCCGGCGCGGACATCAGAAAATTTCTGAAGTGGCAGGCTGTCTTACCTGCCTCGCGAGGTTGGCCCGTTCCTTCCATCCTTGCAAGGGCGATGCATTGGCGGATGGCTGGGCAAGACCGCTCGCGACGGTTGAGCAATTTGTTCTGCGCGCACATCGGAGATTGCCGATTCCGACAAATCCGCCTTTAGTCAGTTGGCTGCGCATTAGCGTCCCTTCGACTTCCGCGAAAATCTGACGGCGACGGACTGTCACACGTTTCGATTCGGTGTCTGGAACGTCGCGCTATCTGGTAATCGTGGCAGCCAAGCTGCTCTCGGTCGACCGAGCTTTCGCAACAATGTGTGTCGCGCGCGGGTGATGTTTCGATTCGTTCGATGCCAGTGAGCGCATTGACCTGCTATTTTGCATTTTCACGCAATGCGTGTACTGCGTGCACTGCATGCAGAAGTGAAAGACGTGCAATGCATGCAAGGCGTGTTCGGCTAGCGCTGCGTGGTATGCGTGAATACTTCGTATAAGACGCGGTGCGTGCTTTGCATGCGTTGTGTGGACCGCATGCAAAGCACCGCGTGCGTGCGGAGGGAGCGCCGCGATCAGTGCGTGCATTGCATGCCGTGCGTTGCATGTAATGTGTGCTTGGAGTGCGAGGTAAGCATTGCGTGCAAAGGATGCGGGGCATGCATGCGGAGCAGGAATAGCATGTCGAGCACGACATGCACGGGGTGCGCTGCACGCATAGTCCGCATTGCACGCGTTGGACGCAAGGCGTGCACCCGACGCAAATCGTGCAAGACACGCACAGAGTGCAATGCTTGAACGTCACGCATTACACGCGTGTTACGCTACGCGCGCACGTAATGCACAGTGTGCGTGGTTAGCGAGCGGAGCAGACGCGGCATGCAGTGCTCAGATTGCTTGTAACGCACAGTCTGCATGCAACCCACGTACAGCGTGGATTGCGCACACAGCAAGCAATGCACATATTGCATGCAGCGCGTGGATTACACGCAATGCACGCCTCGCAAATGTCAACGCCCTCGATGAAAGGTCCGCAATGCAGCCACGCAAAATCGCACTCGGCAACCAGAAGGGTGGCGTAGGCAAGACCGCCTCCACTCTCGGGCTTGCCAGCGCCATCACCGCGATCGGCGGAAAAGTACTTGTCGTCGACATGGACCAACAGGGCAATACGACCGGCGGCCTTGGCGTCACTCTCGAAGAGGGCATGATGACGGCTTACCACCTCATGAACCAGACCAGGGAAGGCATTGCAGCCGAGGCGATCATTGCCACCCCATGGGATGGCGTCGACCTCATTCCCGCAGACGAAGAGCTCGGCAAAATCGAATCGGATGGGTCGAATGACTTGGTGTTTCGCCTAGACGTTGCGTTCGAAGGGCTCGACCTTTCTCCTTACGATGCTGTGCTTTTCGACTGCCCCCCCAATATGGGCAAGGTGCTGTTCGCGGTTCTTATTGCAGCAGATGGCGTCGTCGCCATCACTGAACCCACAATCGACAGTGTCGGCGGCGTTCAGAAGCTCGAAGAGACAATCGACACCGTTCGTAAACGGGCAAATCCGAAACTGGAATTCGACAAGATCGTGATCAGTCGTAAGCGATCCACCGGCGAACATGAGTTCAGAGAGAGCGAGCTCCGGGAAACCTACGGCTCACTCGTCGCCAAGACATCGATCCCGGAACTCGCGGCCCGCCAGGACGCGCACTCGAATCGCACTCCGATCCACCAGTTCAAGGGCGGGAAAGCATTGACGCTGCAACTTGCCTACAGTGACTTGCTCGCTGAGTTGCCCATCGTGATCGGAGCCCCGGCATGAGCGTGAAGCGGGAACCTGCCATTCGTAAGACACATCCGGCTGAACTCATCCCGGAACGTCCGCCCAGGGGAGACGCGACCCCTGCGGCACCTGCAGCTACGCCACCATCGCCTTCAGCGGATCTCAGCGCCCGCAAAGATGAGGAGGAGAAGCTGTCGATGACCCACAACACGCGCATCAAACCATCGACCAAAGATCGCCTCCGACGTGGTGTCGACAAATTGCGGTACGAGACTGGCGATCGCGAAATCAGTGAGGCATCGATGACCGAGGCTGCGCTGGACGAATACTTGAAGGTCAGGGGACTGTAGCGGATTGCGTGCACGCAGTGCACTGCGTGCACGCAATCGTAGATTGTCTTTGATTCTTGGTTATGGAGTCCTGTCACGGGCGAGGGCATCTTGTGTGTCGGCTGGAAGACCTAGTTAGAGGCGCTTACCGCGACAGCCGAATAGGCTATGCACGCGGGAGGCATTCCAAGGACCTCGATATGGCCGGCCATCGAGCGCGAGCGGGAAGCGAACCGCCCCTGGTGGGAAGTCCTTGCTGGGTGCGTGCAATGCCACGTCCCTCCCATCTGCTGACATTCCGTTCTGTAGAACTCGGAAGCCTTGGCAGCGCAAAGCCTCGAGCAAATTGCGTGAACAATCCGCTGCAGTCACGCAATTCTCACGCAAAATTGCAGACCACCCCACGTCCCTCTGAGATCAACACGCACGCAGCTGGAACGACATCCCCGACGTGTGCTTTAAGTGCGACGCAGAAAGCATTAGTCGACGCTCGGATGCGACCACTAGAAATCGCTGTCAACCCTCTCCGTGCGCAACGCGGACGAAACGCAGGAGTTCAACCAGAAGAATCTTCCGAAACCAGGAGGAGTCCCGCCGGCGGCAACCAGCGGGACTCCAGACCGAGAACCCCCCTTGCAGGAAGGAAAACCCGATCATGGGTGATTTTAGTCTGCGCGCAGCGCGGATCCAGCTTGGAGCACTGATCGCCTCACTTTTCATCGCGATTTTCATCGCGATTTTCATCGCGATTTTCATCGCGATAAGAATCACCGCCGGCGCATTTGTCCTTTCCTTTGCAGTTCAGCGGGACCTCGCGCGCCAAGGAACCATCCCCGAAAACCTCGCGTGGATCTTCCCGTCATCGTTGACAGTGCAATCTTCGGATCCACCGTGGCCATCGTCATTCTGAGCAAACTGAAGATGCATCGGCGCGACAAGTACTTCTACGTTGCTGTTGCTGTTGCGGTGGTCGCGATCGGCATCCTCGGGAACGCCTACCATGCGTTCCACTCTGCAACAGTTGCGCAACAGGCCGTCGCGGCAGGTCAGAGTATTGGCTACTCGCCTCTCGCCCCAGCCGTTGCAGCCATGATCGCGGTCATCCCGCCGGTGCTCGTACTCGCCTTCACGCACGGTCTGGGAATCCTGATCAAAGCAACGGGTATGCATATTCCGACTACAAGATCGAGATCGACAATGCTGCCGCAGGTGTGGGTGTGGGTGTGGGTGTGGGTGTGGGTGCGGTTGCTACGCAAAGCGTCGTCATGCGCAGCGAAACAGCTGTAGGAGCCCAGCATTCTTTAGGCGTCGTAGAAACGCATGGCGCGCCGGAAAGCGCTCCGCATCCGAGCCCCTCCGAACAAACGGGGTCCTCAGTGGACCCGGAGCCGTCGAACCCAGAGGCGGTGGCGCACGCCGAACTCGAATGATTCATTGCCACATCGGACCTGCCCGACGCTGTCAAGGACACCGCACGACGCAAGCTCGCGGACCCGACTCTCACCTGGGAGATGATCGCCCAGACATCCAACCCGCCTGTTGCAACATCGACCTCGTGGCGTCGATACGAAAAGTTCGATACCGCGGCCCGAGCTGCTGGCTTCGACTACCCGCCGCTCATCGACATGCGAGCCTCCGATACCCAGTTCACCGACCAACTCGTCACTACAGCGTGAGTAGCGCCGGAACCCAGCAGCGCCAAAGTCTCCGAGGGGCAGGAAACGCGCCATCATGGAGGGTGACCACAGCAGAGTCTCCTCAGATTGCAGGTGAAGAACCCGCATTGACTAACCCAGACGACCGACTCCACTTGATCGTTCCGTCCGCACAACGTCACCGACCCCGACAACAACGAGCGGCACGACACGAAGGTAAAGATCCTCAGGGCAGCTGCACGAACCTTCTCGATCGATGGGTATGCCGCTATCTCGTTGAACGCAATCATCGCGGAGGCTGCCTCCACGAAAGGAGCGGTGTACTTCCACTTCGATTCCAAGGAAGCGATTGCGCGAGAACTCATCAACCACTGGTTGACCGCGCTCCGCCGAACCCGACAATTAACCGACGAATCAGCAATACCGGCGATCGAGCAGCTGGCTGCATTCTTCAACGATTCAGCGGCACTTATAGTTGACGATGCCCTGGCCCGGGCTGGCCTCAGGCTCACGACAGAAGCAAGTCTCGATACCGCCCGGCCCGCGTTCCGTGAGTGGGTGGAACTCGTCAGTCGACTCGTCAATACCGCGATGGCAGACGGACAGCTTCCCGCCTTCGCCGCCCAGCGTCTGGAAGCGAATCTGTGCGGGATTTATCGGCGCGGGTCAAGTGATGCAGGTACTCGGGGACCCAGGAGATTTCACTTCGCGCATCGACGACCTAGTGAAAGCGTATTTGATCTCAGATGCGTAGTCCGCGCACTGGCGAGGTCGTGAGTAGGGGAGCGGAACCGGACTCTATCTTCGAGGTGACGTTGCCAACCGTGTACACGGTGTACTGCAATTCTCGACGTCAGCGAGGAAGTCGGGCCGTCGTGGTGACAGCGTGCCGGTCCGAAGCTGAGTTCTCGACTCCAGAGAGGGGCAGGACCGGTTCGGCAGAAGTATCTTCGGACGCGATTGTCCCTTCGCCAGTGAGCCGTCGACCGCGAGTGTGCGAGCTCGGGCTGGCCGCGAGCAGGGCTCAGGTGTACGGGTGAGCAGGTGCCGTCAAGATCTACCGTGACGCGCTCTGCTCGATGATGTGCCCGTGTTGGATGACGGCTATGCGGCCGGCCAGTGCTACCACCACGGCGAGGTGGTGGCGGATGAGCAGCAGCGCTGTTCCGTCTTGTCGCAGTCGGCCGAGATGTGAGAGGTTGCGTGCCTGAACTGTGGCGTCGAGGGCCGTCGTCGGCTCGTCGACTATCAGAATCCTAGGTGTGGCGGCCAGCGCCGACGCGAGGAGCGCGCGCTGCCGGAGGGCACCGGAGAGTTCGTGTGGGGACGACGACATACGAGAAACAGCATCTGGGACGCCGACGCTACACAGCAGTTCCGCTGCTGCATCGGCACGTTCGGGTTCGACAGGGGTTCCGTCACTTCACGGCCGATGGTGCGAAGTGGATCCAGAGAGCGTCCGGCGACAGATTCTCCGGAACCCGACTAGCCCACGAGGGCTAGGCATGGGCCTGCTGCCGAATGCAGGTCGACGCAGGCCAGCGATAGCTGACTCATCAGAGGGTGGGCGCGGCCTCGAACCATAGACTTTGGGGCATAGGTAGCGACTGCAGAGAGGCGGACATGGGAGTCATCGAAGACTTCGTGGGAGAGTACGAGCGGCAGTTCGACTTTTGGGAAGCCTCGGCCCGTACAGCGCGTAGCCTGCTGGAGGCTGAGCTGGGCAGTTCCGGTCTCCGGGCAATTGTCACGAGCCGGGCCAAGTCTGTCGACCGACTGCTCGACAAGCTCCGGCAACGAAACCTGGACAATTCATACGATTCTGCCGCTGATATTCAGAAGGACATCGTGGACTTGGCTGGCGTGCGTGTCGCCCTCTATTTCCCCGGGCAGATGGACGAGGCAGAGCAGATCATTCGATCGGTATTGGATGTGCATCACGCGAAGGCTTTCCCTTCTAAGCACGCTTCGACGGGAAATCCAATTGGGATCACCCCGTCTGCTACAAGCGGCGGTGCGGCATTACCCTTGGCGTCCACACCAGTGCGCCCGCCGAGGTTCTCGGGCTATGGCGCAAGACACTTTCGCGTTCACATTCCGTCATCAAGACTGAGCGCGGAGCAGCAAAGATACGCATCCGCTCTGATCGAGGTGCAAGTTGCCTCCGTCCTCATGCACGCGTGGTCCGAGGTGGAACACGATCTCGTGTATAAACCGCTGGAGGGCGAGCTGTCGACGTCGGAATATGGGCTCCTCGATCAGCTCAACGGTCTTGTTCTGGCAGGGGAAATTGCGCTTGAACAGCTTCAAATGGCAGGAGATCAGCGGGTCGCTGGTGCACGAACGCCATTTCGAGATCACTACGAACTTGCCGAGTTTCTTCGGACGCGTCTCGCGGCATCGGGAATCGACCCCACCGACGCAACTTTGGGGCGGGTCGACGTGTTGTTCACCTTTCTTGCCGACCAGAAATCGGCGACGGCAGGGTCCATCAAGCCCTACTTGGATCTGCTGGAGCAGGATTTTGAACGTCGACCGGTTGCTGACCAGCTCGCAGATTTGATGCTCTCCGGTGACGCGTCTAGGTACAGGGCATATTCCAGGGCGATGTTGGGATCTCGACACGCGTCGAATTTCCGAGGGACGACGCTATCGGATGTGAAGGAAAACTCTCCCGAGACTTTGGCCCTTGGTCGGTTCGTCACCGCATGGGTGGTGCTTGAGTCGCTACTCAACGACCTAGACGAGTCCGATGGCAGAAAGCCCCAGCCGCTGCCGGGCTTGATAAGGCGGCTCGTCGAGACGAAGTTGGTGTCGGAAGAGCAGTCTGAGGAGCTGCAAATGTTGCGTGAAATGCGAAATCGAGTCCTTCACGGACGGGGAGGCGATGTCCCCACTCAACGCTTGACGGAAGCCGCTTCGCGGTTGGGGGACCTCACGCGAAGCATTGAACTCGGAGTGAAGAACAGGAGACAGCGACGACCCTGATTCGAGCGATAAGGTTCAGTAGTCGTCGCCCGGCAGTTCTCTGAGAGTCGTGCCGGCTGCGTGGAGACCGTCACCTTAGTCGTTGACTATCGCAAGGTTTTCGTACTGCTGATCGAGCAGTGCCGCGATCCTCCTCCGCGTGAGCGATGCCGACCACGCCGTTGAAGCAGCTCGGGATGCGCGCAATCAACCCTGCCGCAACGCCCACGACGCCCGTGCCGAGCATTCCGCGCCCAAGTCACGACACTCCGCAGCGTGCCAGTAAACGAATGCCGACAAGCCGATCGAGCTCAAGCGCGCTCGTGCGTCGTCTGCCATGGCGGCAAGGCTACTGTCGGTCGAGACGAGTCTCCTGGTCGAGTCGACAGATGGGTGCGTGCAACCGGTACCGATATGCATCCCGAATTGGTATCATCGTGCTATGAGTACGCAGATCGCGGTACGCCTACCCGAGGAAATCGTGGCCTTTCTCGACAGCGAAGTCAGCGGCGGGCGCGCGAAAAGTCGTGCCCAAGTAGTACTTCGAGCGTTGGAGCGCGAGCAGCGTCGACAGCTTGCGGTCCGAGATGTGGAGATCTTGTCTGATGGCACCGAAACGAGTAGCGATGTGAATATCGCCGCCGCGCATGGGAAGAAGAACTGAGTGCGCCCAATTCATGACGCACAGCTCGAAACGCTCTGGCCGGTTTTGGTTCTGACAAGGGAGCTGGTTCGGCCCCACCTCGCGACGGTCACTGTTGCCCCCATTCGTTCGAAGGGGCGGGGGTTGTCGACGGAACTGTCCCTCGGTGAAGGCAACGGCGTCGAGGACGGATCGGTTGCCGACTGCGACGCTATAACGACGCTCCCTGTTTCCGCACTCGGTGCGAACCGAGGATTTCTGCTGCCAGCTCAGGAAGTGTTGTTGAGCAGGGCGCTGCGATCCGCATTCGATCTCGAATCATGAGGACGTCAGTAGCGGGGATGGGGCAGCTGTGGCGGTGAAAAAGTGGGAGCAGATGCCCTTGTTCGACCTCGATGCTCTTCCAGACCACAAGGTAATGGCAGATGGCCCTGAATTGGACACTGAGCAAGCCCTCTTCGAGCTCGACGAGGCCGCAACGCCGGAATCCGATGCTGACATGGACGACCAAGCACCGACTGTGGCCGATCGCCTCGACGTGACGGTAGAAGCCGAAACGGCAACTGGCGAAAGCGTCGATCCAGACTGCCCAGGTGTGGACACGCCATCGACACCGGCCTCAGACACTGAACCTAATCTTCCCCACGGCAAATCCGCTGTTGAAGTGGACTCGGAACCCACCCAGGCGTCCGAACTCGACACAACCGAACCCGTCGCCCTACCTCCCGCCGGCGAGTCGGCAGACGGCCACGCCGTCGTTGTCACGGCAGCTGGCACCTACACACCATCCGGCCACACACTCACCGGCCCAGTAGATTCCATCGAAAAACTCGACAAACTGATCAGATGGGCAACCCTGACCCCACTGGGCGCACCGGCACAGATCTGGATCGTCGGAATCGAAGCCTGCGAAATGCTCGGATGGATCATCGACCCAGGCAGCGAAGATGACGTCGACGATATGGAAATTCTCCGCACACGCGCCGCCGTAGAACTCACAGCGATCCTCCATGCCACACTGACCCCGATGCTGACCGCAGGATGGGAGCTCCGCGGGGAGCCTGGCCACGTCGTTCACCTCTCCCGCACCACCGGGAACTTCACATCCATGGTCGACATTTTCATCGAACCCTACGTGTGGACGTACTGGAACAAAGACTTCGGATGGGGCAATCGCGTGGGAGACATGGGAATCCTCGGATCACCCACCGCCGGAACCTACCTCCCCGACGACGACCTCCCCGCTGCGCAGGAACTGGGACGCCGACTCGCCTGGTGCACACAGTACCTCGGCGTACTACCCGGCCCCACTCCAGCACGCACCGGTGCCGCCATCGTCGACAAGATCAAACGCGACCGCACCCGCAGCGGTAAAGGAATCGTCGTCACCGTCCGTGGACCCGTCCCACCCCTCGACGGTGAACCTCGCGGAGATCTTGAACCTGCAGTCGGATGGACCCGCATCCCTGACCTCGAAGAACTTTCCGACGCAACACAACTGGTATCGATAGATCAACGAGCTGCGTACCTCGCTTCCGCTGGCATGCTCGAATTCGGCTACGGAAAACCTCGACATCTTCGCGGCGAGAACGCGCTCGACGCTGCCCGTCGATCGAAAACCCCGTTCGGACTCTGGCGTGTAACCCTCCCGCCCGGTGACACGTTGACGCTCCCACCCGCTCTGCCGTTGCCTCACCCACACATGCTCGCCGACCAACCTGTGCAAACCTGGATCACCACCGTCAGCCTCGACGCACTGCAAACGTCCATCGCAGATGGCGGAATCGGCGCAGAACTCGACGACCTCGACATCACCGAAGCATGGGTCTACCCCGAACAAGGTCGAGCCCTCGACAAGTGGGCGAAAATCTTGAGAGAAGCCCGCAAAGTTGCCGTCGACACCGGCGACACAGCAATGAAACGGTTCATCGGCGCCTGCTACAAGGGCTACATCGGCCGAATGGTCAACCCCGACATGTGGACCGCCAAACAAATGCAACACCACCACCAACCGCTCTGGCGAGCAGCGATCATCGCACACTGCCGCTGGCGAGGCCGCCGCGTCGCAATGCGCATCGCGCGCGAAACCGGCCGATGGCCACTGCGCACCGTCACCGACTCCTGGGTCTACCCCCTGCCCCCGGGCATCGACATCGCAGACGACAGTGACGCACTCGGGAAAATGACTCTCGAAAAGCGTGCCCCGCTCACCGAGGACATCACCGTCATGCTAACCGACGCACGCGACACCCACGAGATCAACCTCGCACTCAAAGCTGCGTTCACCGACGAAGATGAAGGAAACATATAGTGGCCCTGCATCTTCCGAAACCACGATCAACCAAACCCGCCCAAAAAACCGTAGGCTTGGACGGCCTCAACGTATCCGTCTCGACAGCAGCGACCAACGGTATCGAAAAATCCAAATCAGTCAAAAGCGGGGGATTGGCCGGACTCACCAGCAAAGTCTCCGTACGCCAGATTCGTACCGAAATCGGCAAAGAAGGCCTACGGCAAGCAGCTGTCGACGCAGGAAGAAAACCCCCCTCAGACCGAACACTGCGCCGCTGGGCGCAGCAAGGACGAATCCCACACCCCGACGTCACCGAACGCGCACAACGGCGAGCAGCCATCGAACGCCTCGGCGGAATCGACGCTGTCGCAAAGAAAATCGGCCGTTCACGATCAGCGGTCTCTCGCTACCGCTCCGGGGAAACCAACGAACTACGTGCGGACGCGAAAAAGAAACTCAAGAACGTCAAAGCCCGCGACATCATGGACCGCGCCGGCGTCTTGCGACCCGACGGACAACCCAAAAAGGCGACCATCCGAGTCCGTGGGGGAGTGTCCGTCCGCAACGGTTCCGAAGAAGGTTACGACTATCGAGTGCGCACCCTCGACTTCGCGAACTCCGACAGCCCCTTCAGTCTCGACGAAACACGAGAACTCGCCATGGCTTTGGCCAACGACGATCACGCCCGGGTGGTTGCCATCCTCGAACGTCACGCCACGATGGACTACCCTGAAAACAAGGGATTCGACCAGTACGGCGACACTTTCGGATTTCACTTCGATTCCATCGAATCCGTCCACATCGACTGGACATAGAACTGCTGGACATAGAACTGCCCTGCCCCTCGACGCACCGGGCAGGACAAGGCATCTCGTTCGCAGATCCTCGTGCGAAACATCGGTAGGGTTCTCGGCACCAGAGGATATGTCGGCCAGGTTCGGAATCGAATGGCGCCTCTCAGCCGGAGTTGTCAGGTTTGACGGGCAGTTGGGAGTCGAGTTCGGAGACGGTGGCTTCCACAGCTGCCGCGATCTCGTCGTCGGTAGGGACGAGATCGCGAACCTGGGAGGGGAGAGTCTCATAGGTGTAGTCGGCTACCGCGAGAGGTGCAGTTGTCCCGGCAAGTGAATACCGGACGACGTTGTCGTTGCGGCCCGCGCAGAGCAAGATCCCCACAGTCGGTGCGTGGACGTCCTTGTTGCGGAGGTTGTCGTCGATCCACGAAACGTAGAAGCCGAGCTTCCCGACATACTCCGGCTCGAACCTGCCTACCTTCAACTCGACGACAACAAACCTCGCTTGCACCCAGTTGAAGAACAGCAAGTCGATATAGAAATCCTGATCACCGACCTCGAAATGGTATTGGCGCCCGACAAAAGCGAACCCGTGTCCCAGCTCAAGGAGGAACTGCTCCAGGCGACGCATCAGTGCGGACTCCAGTTCCCGCTCCGCGACACGTTTGGTGATATCGAGAAAATCGAAGACGTACGGGTCACGCACCAACTGTTGAGCGAGATCGGAATCCTCGGCCGGAAGATGGTCCTGAAAATTCGACGGTGCCGCACCGATCCTGCGCCGTAAACCGCTGTTGATCTGATTTTGCAGTACATTGCGCGACCATCCGTGTTCCGCAGCGGCCGATGCATACCAGTCGCGGTCGGACCGGTTATCGAGTTTGTCGAGCAATACCGTCACATGACCCCACGGCAGTTGGCCAACAGGTTGTTGGCCAATTGCATCGCGACCCCAGATGCTCGCCATCTGCCGCATGTACTTCAGATTGGTCCGCGACAACCCACGCATGTCGGGAAAGGCTGATCGAAGATCGGCGGCGAGCTTGTCGATCACCTTTGAACCCCAGCCCTCGGCCTCCTGGCGCTGCACGATTGCGTGCCCTATGTCCCAATAGAGGGTGAGCAGTTCGGTGTTGACGATTCGGGTGGCGCGCACACGCGCTTGCCGAACTTGCGACTTGAGATGATCGAGAAGCTGGGCATAGTCGGCGGGCAGTTCGGCTGGAGCATTCACCCATCCATCTTCACCCAGCACTGCTGGGAACGCCCACCGGACATGCCCTACTGGACAGCTACGCCCGCAGGAGCGCACCGACTCCTGGGTCTACCCCCTGCCCCCGGGCATCGACATCGCAGACGACAGTGACGCACTCGGGAAAATGACTCTCGAAAAGCGTGCCCCGCTCACCGAGGACATCACCGTCATGCTAACCGACGCCCGCGACACCCACGAGATCAACCTCGCACTCAAAGCTGCGTTCACCGACGAAGATGAAGGAAACATATAGTGGCCCTGCATCTTCCGAAACCACGATCAACCAAACCCGCCCAAAAAACCGTAGGCTTGGACGGCCTCAACGTATCCGTCTCGACAGCAGCAATCAGCGGGATTGAAAAATCCAAATCAGGCAACGTCGGAATCGGAACGCTATGCAAGTTCACCGCCTTCGCCGGTTATGTTGGCAGCGATGACTCCAGTCATATTACTGGTGCCCGTTCGTTTGGCGCTCCCGGTCCTGCGGGTCGATCGAACGGAAGGCTAGGAGTGGGGGCGCCCAATAACCGTCCGGTCAGAGCGATCAGGCAACCAGAGGTCGGTTGGCCGTTTCTCGAACGAAGAACGACGCAACCAATGATGGAATCACGGTCAATATTAGGTAAAATCCCGGAGCAAGTGGACTACCTGTTTTTTCGGTAAGGAATAGTGATATGTAAGGCGCTGTCCCTCCGAAGATCGCTACCAACAGACCAAGAGTAATAGCCGAACTGGTGAATCTGATACGAGTAGGGAACCGCTCAAGGGCCGGAGTGAGGCTATTTGCCGAGGCGGCAGCCGTCGGAATTACCAAGAGAATCAGGCCCATAATGGCTTTTCCGAATTCACCGCTTTCCAATAACAGAAAAGCTGGATATGTTAGGAGGGCGAATCCCCCCGCTGTGAGGCGCAGCATCATGCGTCGGCCAATTGAATCGGATGCGATCGCAAATAGCAAAATAGCTACCATTTGAATCAATCCCGCAATAGAAATCATAGACAGCGCAGTTGCCGCTGAAAAATTCATCTCTTTCTTGAGGAATGTGGGCATGAAGGTCATCAGCAAGTAGAAACTTACCATCGTTGGCATGTAGAAAGCCGCGGCAACAACCATATCTCGGACATTTTCTACGCCCCAAACCTTCGGTTTTAGTGTCTTCTCTGAACGTCGCGATGGTGTTTCTTTCGAATTTATCGAACCATTTTTTGCGGACTCGAAGCTGGGTGACTCGTCCACTTTTAATCGTATATACAGACCTATTACGCCAACAGGGCCGGCCAGTAGGAATGGTATCCGCCATCCCCAGGACTGCATCGATTCCTCGGGCAGCAGGGTTGCGACCAACGCAGCAATTGAAATTCCTGATATGTATGCCGCAGTTGTAGCAACCTGCAGCCAACTGACGAGAAATCCCCGCTTTCGATCTGGGGCATGTTCCGCTACGAAAAGAGCGGCACCGGCTAGCTCACCGCCCGCAGATATTCCTTGTATCAAGCGCAACGCAATAAGAAGTATCGGTGCAATAATACCTATAGAATCGTAGTTTGGTATCAACCCGATCAGTACGGTGGCTATCGATATTAGCAATATAATGAAAGAAAGTGTCTTCTTTCGGCCGATCCGGTCGCCTACCGGACCCCAAATGAAAGCTCCGAGCGGCCTTGCCACAAATGCGACAGCGAACACAGCGAAGGTGCTCAGCAGGCCGACAACGGGTTCGGCATTTGGAAAGAAAACATGTGCGAGCACCGGGGCTAGCGCACCGTAAATTGCGAAATCGTAGTATTCGATGAAAGTTCCAGCGGTCGCGGATCCGATTACTCGCCGCAACGATCTTTTTTGGCCATCAGTAGATTGTGAATCTGCTGAAACTACAGCAGGATCACGGACAATCTCGCGAGAGTTTTCCATACTAATCCTAATCCTGAGCCGAAATAGAAAATCCCAATTATTAATCAAAGAGAGTTGAGTGTTACACCCAGTTTAGACTTTTGCAAGTAAAGATGTCCAACCCTCAGTGTATTTTTGTTCGTAAGTTACGGTCGACCAGAAGGCGCGGCTATTTTTTAGATAAGCATGGTCGATAGGTGTTGACAACCTCGACGTCGATCAGTTCTGTCGCATGAGGGGACGCGGCGCCCCGATATTTTTCGGGGCGCCGCTCGGTTACGGCTGGATAGTCGGAGTCGGATGTTGGTAATCCTGCTGGTCGAGCCAGCTCACAAGCCGTTCAATTCCAGCTTCGATGGAAATCGTAGGTGCCCATCCGATTAGTCGTTCTGCGCTGCTTATTTCGAATGGATGTTTATTCGTTGTGGGCATCGCAATTTGCGTGGGGTTTTTCTTGAAGATGGGCGCAAGGTCGGAGTTGCATGCCTTAGTGATTAGCTCGATGATCCGCCGCTGAGTAGTGTCTACGCCCGTCGCGATGTTAATACCACCGCCAGTCGCGCTGCTTTGCATAGCCAGCAGATTTGCGCGGGCAACGTCGCCAACGTATACGTAGTCCTGAACTCCTGTTCCGTCACCTTCAATTATTGCCGGCACGCCGGAGCGAATGCGCTCGTATGCATCAACCATTCGCGTCGCGTCGAGCGCTCTTTTATGCTGACGCTCTCCGTAAACTGCGGAGTACCGAAGCGCCAAAAAGTCAACACCGTGCGCTTCGCTGTACATTCGTCCAAGCCCCTCTCCCATGATCTTAGAGGTGCAATACAAAATTAGGCTTGGTGAAAGGTTTTGCCATCGAAGTGGGGTGTCGTCACTGATGGGGGCGTCTCCTGCTGCGCCGTATACACCCGTTGTCGAGCTGAATATCACTTTTTTTACGCCTTGAATACGTGATGCTTCGAGGATATTCTGGGCGCCGCGAATATTGACATCGATGCCCAACCAAGGATTCGCAGACATCGGTTTGGTCAGGAACCCCGCTAGGTTGAAGACGCCATCCGTAGCAGTGAAGGGATCAAATAATTCGTTCAACCGAAGTGCATCCCCTCGCAGGAATGTGCAACGTTTATCTTCGACCAGATGTTCAATGTTCTGAGTCACACCGAGTGCAAGATTGTCGACCAGAATCACCTCGCGTGCGCCTTCGGAAAGCAGTTGCTCCCCGATATGCGAGCCAAGCAAGCTGGCTCCACCTACGACAACAAATTTTCCATCCGCAATATTAGGCATTATGTCCTTTCGTGTGGTTATTCGTACTCGCTCGTGAAGATTAGAATTAGAAATTGCCATTCGATGCAATTTGATTATTGCAAATGGCATGAGTAGTTCCGATGCGGTCGTATGTCGGGTTATCAATTGGCAGCGATTTCCCTGAATATACGTAAGAGATCGCTTATGGACCCGGTTTAGCCTGTCTCATTTTTATCCGATATTCATGTAAGCGGCCTTCTGGTAAAGGAAGCTCTCGACATGCTCTGGTCCACCTTTCCATCCATAGCCGCTGGTTTTGTAGCCTCCGAAGCCGACGGCGGGGTCTAGCGCGCCATAGCAATTTACCCAAATCGTGCCGGCCTGGATACCTTCCACCATTTTGTGCGCGGTCGAAAAACTCTCAGTCCAAACTCCGCCCGCGAGACCATAGTCAGTATCATTGGCCAGACGGAGTGCTTCTTCTTCGTCTTCGAACGGTATCACCGAAATGACTGGACCGAATATTTCTTCACGCGCTATTGTCATACTGTTTTCCACACCTGAGAATACGGTCGGTTCGACGAAGAATCCGCCTGCTGTTGCGGAGATGCCCGTTTCTACTTTGCCGCCGGTAACCAGTTTCGCACCCTCTCGCTGGCCGATTTCGATATACCGAGACACCCGGTCGAGCTGCTTTTGAGAAATCAAGGGACCGAGGTCCACGTCGGCGTCTAGACCATTTCCAGTCTTGAGGCTATTACTGAAAACCTGAAGTCGATCCAGAAATTCATCATGAATATTATTTTGTACATAAAGCCTCGTTCCTGCTGTACAAAATTGCCCACTGTTTCCGAAGACGCCCATGGCTGTTCCTGGCACAGCAATGTCGAGGTTTGCGTCGCCGAAGACGATATCTGGCGACTTGCCACCCAGTTCAAGTTGGATTCTCTTGATGTTTCCCGCCGAAGCCTCGATGATCTTTCGCCCGGTCTCTGTCGAGCCGGTGAAAGACAATCGGTTGACATCAGGGTGTGCAGCAAGCGCAGCGCCCGCGCTTGCTCCAGAGCCGGTGACAATGTTAACAACTCCGTCAGGCACGCCAGCCTCTGTCAGTAATTCTGCAACCCTCAATACCGTCAGTGAAGCGTCTTCGGCCGGCTTAAGTACGGCCGTGCATCCAGTGGCGAGGACGGGACCCAGAATATACCACTGGCTCATGATAGGACCATTCCACGGAATAATCCCGCCAACGACCCCTATCGGAGCTTTAATTTTCGCTGTGAACTGTCCGCCGATCGAGCTTCGCAAGCTCTCTGTGGACGCTGATCCAGTCTGCGAGGCGTAGAACAAAATTAGTTGTGAGACCCAGTTCTTAAGCCCTCTAGTTCGCGAGAGTGGGGATCCCATATCCAATGTTTCGATTAATGCCAGTTCGTCAAAGTTTTTCTCAATTACGTCATGGACACGGAGTAGCAACCTTTGACGATCGAAAGGTGACCACTTGCTCCATTCCCCTTCGAAAGCCTGACGCGCAGCTCTGACTGCGCGATCCACATCAATGCCGTCGCCTTGAGCGATGTGCGCAAGGACCTCACCGGTAGCGGGATTTACAGCGCCGAACTCGCGACCGGAAGCCGGTTCGAGCCATTCACCTCCAATGAATAGTTTTTTCGAACCGCTGACGAATGAAGGCGTGGAGACGCCCAGTGTTTCAATGGGATTCATAACTTCCTTACTCAAGGGGCGAATATGGGCTGGGTCCTGTTTGCGCCTCGGCGCGAGGATCAGCAAGCACACCGATCACCTCATGTTCGTATATACGAACGACGATTCGGATTCGCTCGTTCTGACCGTATGTGACGGGGGGCATAGTGTCAATGACCTGCCGCACGAACGGAAACTGATCTCTCGCCCTCAATCTGGTCTGCTTCCCGACGAGTGCCCCACAGGGTGTGAGACGCCGTTCCGTCCTGATCAAGGCCATGAAAGCTCCAACTCAAGGACTAGAAGAGACGGCACATACCTGAACAGGCCATCCGCCTACGTCGAACTCGCAGCCAAGATCGCCCAGGTCGAGGAGATTGCTGGACAACCCAATATCTTGGATCGACACCCCGACGACCGATGCGAGTAGTAGGGCGGCTTGAAACCCGAGGGAGCCAAGGAGTTCGAGCAGCTCGAGAACGAGAACGCCCTGCTCCAGAATTCGTCGCCGACACCGAGTTAGACAAGGCGGCCCTCAAGGAGATCGCAAAGGGCAAGTCTGAGCCTGCCCGCGGAGCGAGTCGTTGTTTGTCATGCTTGTAGGAAACGATAGGACTTTCGTAGTGTTTCGCCCCGGAGGGGCGTCGGGTAAAAACGCGGTCCAACCGCCGCACACAGGAGCTCACGAAGTTACGCTGCATTCCGATCTGCGGGCGCGATTGCGTGACTGGGTCAGAGCCAATCGTGTAGGGGTGTCTGACAAGCCTGGCCCGATCTGCGTGCCGCCGGCCGGGTGATCAAGAGAATAGGGCGAAGGTACAACGGCTTTGGTGTGAGTGTTCTGATGCCGAGTGGCTCACCAAACGACCACCTTCCAGAGCGTCCACCTTGAGTGCGTGTTGCGGAGCCGATCAACACGGCGGAGTTCAAATTTGCGGTGGCACCGGCGTAGAGTCGCAATGGGAATCTGCCCGATCCGGTTGTGGTGGTTAAGAATCCAGAGTTGGGCGTTCGGTTGGTGCTGTCAAGTTGTTTGGGTTTCGGCAGTTTCGGGGGTGCCAGGGCATCGCATCGAATGGCGTTCAGGCTTGCCGGGTTCTGTTCGGTGACATCGATCCCAAGGCTGGAATTGAGTACGCATCTCGATCTGATGGCCGGACAGGACTACGATGATCAGGCAATTTGACGCTTAGGGATTTGTTGAGCGCTGACGAGAAGCCCTGTGTTGCAACGACTGAGGGGGCCTATTCATCGTCCGCTCGCGTTGGCGGACTGCCAGCCGCCAGGGCTGTCGGACCCCACTGATCGTGCCGCGGTCTTTTGGCCGGATACCACGAGTCCTGAGTTCAGAGCGCTCTGCGTCCAGCTGCCGGCGACTCAATCTCGCATTCCAGGCCCGAATCGTAACCTTGACTCCCGGCGCTCGCCCGCCTGGAACTTGATCCTCCCGTATGGGCATTTCGATGGCGTAGTCGCACCTCAAGAGATGTCCGTCCGGAGAACGGGACGACGTAACGGCGTCATAGTCCCACATTGTCGGATCAGCAAACTTGACGGTCCCTGTCAAAGGCCCGGACCAGGGTGAACGTCGACCGTCACGAAATTGCCCGTTGACAGCGTTCGTGATCCAACTTACAGTCAGACCACCATGCTGAACGATCGTTCCTAAATAGGAACGATCGGGATGGAAATGCTGCGAGTTAGGCATTTCCTGTCGCATTTGTTTTTAGAGAATTCCCATGCCGCCCTATGAGAGGGGTTGTGAATCCCGCGGTGAGATTAGCGCCGCAATTGTTCTAACATTCGTTTACGGAAATATTTGGGTGCGAATTTATAGAGCTCAAATATGGTCCATGATGTAAGAATCGGGCGGAAATTCTGTGTGGGTGCACCCACACGAGGTTATTTTTAGCATGCAGATCCGTGAGTGTCCTGGAATATTTCCACAATATCACAAGAAAATGGAGGAATGGAGGGTTTCTTACCGGGCAAGTTGGAGAAGATCTCAAATTTTTTGTCATCTACGAGCATGAAAAGATCGGACAAATCGCAATGGGCAATAATCGTTCACTGACTGACGCGCGCCTTGTTGTTGCAGGGCTTGATGAACACGGGAAGTCGGCAATATTAATCGACAAAAATGCGGATTCAAAGCTAGCTACGCCAGCATATACCACAATTAATCTATGGCAGATAGATAATATGCCCCCGGGTATAGATGAAATTGGGATCCCTTCGGGTACGGTGTCCCTCTTGCCTCCGGTCGGTAGTGCACTATACAGAATAGTAACATTTCCTCCCGACAGTGCTATCGGACCCGAAGCATATAAGAATTCTCTTGAATTATTTGGAGACGAAAATGCGCTTGTTTCTGAAGCGAACGATATTGCTGGACTTCACCAAACAGACAGTATAGATATAGTTACCGTTATTTCCGGTGAGGTTTACGCGGTTCTTGAGACGACCGAAACCCTGCTTCGTAGTGGGGAAACATTTATCCAGCGTGGAGGAAAGCACTCATGGAGCAATAGGGGGAAGGAGGACGTAAGTTGTGTTGTCGTTGTAATTCCTGTATCGAAATTGTAAACTCTGCACAGTCGAAATAGGTGAGCTGTGGAGTCTGTAATAAGTTCACACTATTAATGATAGGCTTCAATGTCGAAATGGGCATCTCATGCAAACGAGCTTCCAGCGTACCAAAAAGCAGTGAGAATATCGAAAGATTCGACCGCATTCTTTTCGAAGAACTGCTCTACTTTAGAGAATGCATCAGCGGAAAATATGTCAGCGCACGCCAACGACGCGCCGCCATCGAGACCCGGAATTTTCACTACAGTTACCCCTGGCACATTCAGCCCTGCTAAGGAGGACCGCCCGCCACTGTGTACCGCAATTAAGGTCCACGAATCATGTGATCAGCTGACCGCCAGCAACGCTGCGGTTCTTCGGACGTCCTCTGCGATGTCGTCCAAGTTTTCGATCTGCCTAACCTCGGGGCCGGTCATAGAGACGGTCATGGTTACAGGCCCGCCCGGCGTGACAACCGGGCTTGAAATACCAAACATTCCAACAGGGGCTGCGGTACCGATGCTAACCGCGACTCCCTGCTCTCGAATTTTCGCAATCTCCATCAAGGCGTCTCGATAGGCGTCATCGACGATGCCGAGTTTGGCGAGGTAGTTGTCTCGGAGGCGAGTTGACATGAAAGCTAACAGACATTTGCCGCTACTGGCTGGCCATAGCTCAACCCTGGTGTTCAGTGGCATCGCTGCGCGCAGCGAGTGTGTCGATTCGACGGATTGCACGTACACAACTGAATCCCCTACCAGAACCCCAATCATCGCAGTCTCATTCCACCTTTGTGACAGTCGGCTCAGCTCGTTTCCGATTGACCGCCATCGTCTGTGCTCGATGGCTGGTCCGAGCAAGGACGCGATGGCCGGCCCGCAGACGTAGCGGCCTGACGATTCTTGCAAGTAACCGAGTGCCACGAGTCCCTTGGCGAGGCCGTGCACCGAGGTCTTCGGTGCGTTAACCGACCTCGAAAGTTCCGACAGTTGAAGACCAGTGGGTTCGCTGGCTACGACGGCTTCGACCAGTCCCATAATCCGGGAAACTGTGCGGTGCTCCACGGCGGACGATGAGGCGACCTGAAGTGGCATCTTTTCCTGCTTTCGACGAGCTCGTCTTGTTCGAAAGAAATGACTTCGAAAGAAATGACCTTGGTAGCCCGCGCGTCAGCGGGCCGTGGACATCGTACAAGTGCCAGCATGCCTGCACGCCTGACGCTACGTGAGGCGCATCTTCAGTGAGGACGGTCTGCGGAGAGCCCCCACATTTGGCAGACCCGTTGACGCTGTGCTTCGGGTCACATAACATAGTACACGTTGAATCCGAACCGCCGTTCATATATGCGAACGTCCGTGATGCGACTCACCAACCCCGTGCGAAACTCCTGACGGGGCCTCGCCCGCGATACTCGCTCTCGACCCTAATCTGAGTCAAAAGACGTGCCAGAGTTTGGGTTTATCTGCTGCATTCGCACCGGACAGAACAAAGTGAATCTTCTAATTTGTCGCGTCGAAGAATCTTTTTAGTAGTTGTTAAATTGCTTGTCTTTTGATTATTGCATTGGTTTCGCCAGCTGGTCCTCAGGTAAGGCAGAAATCCCTCTCGTCATTGTCCGCTGTCTATCAAACAAAAAAATCAAAGGAGAACTGCCCATGTTTTCTGTAACAGCACGCGCGCGGCGAAAAATGATTGCCCTAGTGTCGGTCGCAGCGTTATCCCTCGCGATAACGGCCTGTGGGGGCGCTACAGGCGGATCGGTTGCCCCGAACCTCACTTCGCTAAGTACCATTCCTGACTCCGATCCGTTTGTTCTAAAGGCGATGGCTGCCAAAGTGCTGAACACTGAACTCGACGTGAACGCCTTGGCTCCCGAGTTGCAGCGTGTTCTCATGGGAGGTTCTGTTCCATTGACCGCAGAACAGCACGAAGTCTTCGAGGACTGCATGACCAAGACAGAGTGCGAGACCGGACAGGGTGCCTACACGCTCGCCCTCATGTCAGACCTCGACCATAGCTACTGGTCGCAGGCCCGCGCGGAGATGACGTCCTTCGCGATCAAGAGTGGCAAGATTTCGAGGATAATTTACATGGACAGCGGCCCAGACCTGCAGCGGCACCTTATGAATTGGCGAATTGCGATCGCGCAGGGCGTTGATATCATCGTTCCTTGGCTCAACACGGTCGGTAACCAGGTCGGCCCGGTGGTAAAGCAGGCAGTTGCAGCTGGTATCGCGGTCGTGAACGGCATTAATCTGCCTGCCGCTGCAGTAGCCGAACAGCTCAGCGGGAGGATCAAGCTCGGCCTGTGTGGAATGTGGGAGAGTGCCGCACCACGACTCAAGGAGCACCTTCAGAAGAAAGGCTCAGACTTGACGTATGCGATGTTCACCGGCATACCTGGTAACGCATATGCCCCGACCTGGCAGCCCTGCGCGAAAGATGCACTCGACGCAGCAGGGTTCAGACAGGTCTATGAAGGGACTACTGACTGGTCACCGCAGGGGACAGTGCAAGCCGCCTCCGCGCTGCGTGCTTCGGGTAAGGCGCCGGGTTTGATCGCTTACGACGAGTCCGCGACCGACTTCATTAATGCCTACACCGCCGCGGGAGATAAGGGCGTCCCAACTATAGCGTTGAGCGGGAGCACGACCCTTGGCACACTCCAGGCGGTCGAGCGAGCTCGTTTAGGCGGCTTTGACGCCGATGTCTTTCTCATGTCGGGGCAGGCATGGATCAATGCCGCTGCCGTGGCTGTAGGGATCCAAATCAAGGACGGCTTCGAACCTTCCTCCGACCTCATTGTCTATCCGATGGGGATTGCGAGCGCTGACGAAGCCATCAAGCAACTCGATTTGTCGTTGCCCGAGGCCGCACTCAACGGAGTCCTGCTGGATCCGGCGGATCAGGTTGCAGTGCTCAACAACTGATGCATTTTGATCGAATAGATGATGTCGCTGAACCGTGATGGGTTTGATGCCGCTTCCTCTTGCGAAGGATGCAGATCATGCCCAATCGTTGCCCGCCAGAGCAGCGTTAGCGAGCCGTCAGGATGGTTCTGGACCACCTCGGCGAATGTCGATCCGTCTACTCCGCATGTCTGGTGATCGACCTGAAACTCGGTATCGGTGCCGAATAGTTGCGAAACCGGGCCAGCCCGGGGCGCATCGATGCCGGCCAAACCGTCAACGCTACTTCTGCGGAACAACAACGCATCAAGGATCTCAAAAAAGCGAACAAAATTCTGAAGTCGGCATCGAATTTCTTCGCGAGGGAACTCGACTCTCACCGCCGTGAGGGTACCCCCGGCGCCAGATGCTTGAGGAATAGTCCAGCTCATCGACGACATGAGTGCACAAGATTTCAGGGTCGAGTCGATCTAATGAGATCGGTAACCATGCCAGCACCGGACTTCTCGACTCGATCCGAGTTCGAACTCATTCTTGGCAGATCGTAGCTCACATCGGCGCGGGTAACCCCATCCTGTCCTTGTCGAAAGCGGAGTCAAGTGTCGAGCCGCGACAGGTGATCACTTCGCCGAGCGGGACGTTCAGTCCTGACGGCAGTGCGTGACACCCGATCCGCTGGCAGGAGATCACGGTAGATGCGATGGCGGCCCGAGGCCTGCTCATAAATGCGTTGGTCGACCTTCCCTGTTCGACCAACGTGGTGCGGCTTGCTGGCCGCATTCCCGGGCGAGGCCAGCACTGACGAGATGGCTCAGCTGTGGTGGGGAATCGATTGGGCAGAAGGGAATGACGTCGCAGGCGTCGACCGACTTGGTAGTGATCCTCGAACTACGAAAGGACGGACTCGACGAGCTGCCCGTCGCTATCGAAACGGTACTAGGCCTACTCGTCGCTTCGCGCCGCCGGCGCCGATAGTGTTCGCGATCAACCCGTTGTCCGTCTCGAGATATCGGGACCGCTATTCGCCGAGTCGAACGAAAAGCGACGCCGCAGACGCGATGATACTGGCCAACATCCTTCGCACCGATAATGACAATCGTCGGCGGCTTCCCAACGACTTGTACAGCCGCCGAGAAATCACCGCTCACCTGCGCCGCAAAGGCCACCACGTCGCGAGCGGTGGCCAGGGTGGATGCCAGTCGGAGTGCCTCGCGCGCACCCATGGTGATCAGGTCGGCGAATGTTTCGATAAATGCCGGAAAGCATTGGTGGAGAAAGGAACGTGCTTTGCTGCCGATCTGTTGTCTTTCCCAGATCACGTCCTGATGGACCCTGGCAAACACCTTGACGGATGGAGCTTGTTCGCTGGGTAATCGTAGGGTGGCGTGCCTTGAAAGTGAAGGACACGGCAATGGTCACTACGTTGAAGATGGCGTTGTGGCGACGCGATCACGGGTAATCGCACGACTAGCGTTTGGCTGATCCATCACAGCGAGGTCGGCAGTCGACGTACGTATATCGCTTTCGCGGAAACGCTTGTGCAGTAGTGGATTGCAGCTTCAATCGGAAGTGTCGGCGCGATATCGCCCTTGCGGAGTCGACGATCGGACTGTGCAAGACAGTTGAAGTCTCCAAGAGGAGTCCGTTTCTGCAAGGACCGATCAAGACGATCGCGACATCGAATTCTTGGCCGATGGAGTGGGTGGACTGGTTCAATACCCGTCGCCTGCACAGCACCTTGGACTATGTCACTCCCCACGAGTTCGAGGCTATCTATTACTATTACTTTTAAGTATCGATACTCCAGCCGGAGATGCCGCCAGCAGGGGGGGCGGCAAGACATCCGGCCTGGTTCAGTGAGTAGGTTCTGCTGCGTAGGAGACGCGGATCCGGCCACGTTTGATTTTGATGGTGGGAATCGTGAGGTTCCCAAGTTCACCGAGTCGGCGTAGGTGGGTTCCTCCACACAGCGCGGCATGGAGTTCTCCGATACGAACAGTCCGCAGGCCCGACTCGTCGACGTCGGCATCTACTCGAAGGTCGCTGCCTATCGTGGTCTGGACGACCTCGCGTAGTGCCTCGGTCGCGTGGATCCGTCCGGCGTCGTCGGCAAGTCGTGCGTCTGAAGACGTGAATTCGATTCGGGACTGACCCGGGAAGTGGATGTTTGCAGCCAGGGTCCATCCCTGCGTTCGGCCAGCGGCCTCGATAACGTGGCCGGCGGTGTGATGGGCCGCGTTGCTCATTCGCTGCGCGAGGTCGATATTTGTGCGCACGCGTTGGCCTATCCGGTAGTTTTCGGCTGCGGAGCCGTCGCCGAAGAACGAGGCGAGGACAAGTCCGGTGTCCCGGTCGAGGAACGGGACGATTTCATACTGGTCGAGCCAGCCCTTGTCTGCCGGTTGTCCTCCGCCTTGCGGGTGGAAGATGCACTGTTCCACGGCAATCCATGGGCGGCCAAGTTGTGATCCCCGCGCAATTATGAAGGTGTCGAGGTGATCGAGATAGGTATCCTTGAGGTAGATGCAGTCCTGGCCGGCCTGTTGCCGGGGCGGTTGCGCGGTCGGTGGTGTGATTGGCATGGTGCTTGCTTTCGTGGTGGTAACAGTTGGCGAAACTTGGGCTGATGGAGGCGGATTCTTTGCGGTGTAGTGGCGCGATATCTCGGGTGAGGAGTCTTGCCGGTTACCAGCGCGACGATGACTTGAGCTCAATTATCCGCTGCGATAAATCGCGAAGCCGCCTTTAATGAGGCTGCCGAGCCTGTGCCATGGCGGCGATCTTCTTTCGCGAGAGAAACCAGCCGATGATCATCGTCGGAACGACGCCGCAGACGAAAATGGTCTGGACCCACCGCCCGGTTTCCGATAGGGCCAGGGAGAGAAATACAAGCACGAGGAAACCGAGTGTCAGGTATGCGGTGAACGGGGCTCCTATCAAGCGAAAAGTCGGGCGGGTGATCTTCCCGGATCGGGCAAGTCGATGCAGCTTGATCTGGCATAGCACGATGACCGACCATGAGCCCATCACTCCGATAGCCGCTGTCTCGAAGACGATTTCGAATGCTTTGCTGGGGAAGAACACGTTGACCAAAACGCCGAGAAGACTGATGAGGGCGGTGAACGTGATACCGGCGGCGGGGACGCCTTGTTTGGTCATCGCGGTTGTGAAGCTGGGGGCGGACCCATTGAGTGCCATCGAGCGGAGAGTGCGACCGTTGGAGTACATAGCAGCATTCATCGCAGAGAAAGCGGCGGTGAGAACGACCACGTTCATGATCGAGGATGCGGTGGCGGCGGCGTTTGGGTTGCCAATGTGGGAAAAGAATGTGACGAACGGGGATTCATCGCCTGAATACGCCGAGTAAGGCAGCAGTAGCGTGAGGACGGCCACTGACCCGACGTAGAACAAGGCGATGCGGAGCAGGACTGAGTTGACTGCGCGGGGTACGACCGTGCGCGGGTTGGTCGTTTCACCGGCGGCGAGGCCTATCATTTCGCTGCCCCCATAGGATGTCGCGACGCCGGCGAGGGCGAGCATGGGTGCCAGGAGCTCACCTGGGAAGAATCCGCCGTTGCTGCTGATTACGCTGAAACCCGTTGCTCCCATGTCTGTTTCTCCACCAAGGACGAGGAAGGCGATGCCGATGATCATGAAGATCACCAGCGCGGCAACCTTGACGATTGAGAACCAAAATTCGAGTTCGCCGAAGACTTTGACGCTGAGGATGTTGACGAGGTAGGCAAGCGAGAGGGCGCCGAGCGCCAGTATCCATTGGGGTGTGTCCGCGAGCAGGCTCCAGTGCGGTGCCCAGAATTTCAGGTACACGGCTATGGCGGTAGAATCCATGATGCATGCGAGGGTGAATGTACCCCAGTACATCCAGCCTGCAATGAAAGCCATTTTCTCGCCGTAGAATTCACGCGCGTACGAGGTGAACGATCCTGAAGTCGGCCTGTGCATGATGAGCTCGCCGAGGGCGCGGAGGACGAGGAACACGAAGACCCCGCACAGCAGGTAGATGAAAATCAATGACGGGCCGGTCGTCGCCAGCCGTCCTCCGGCCCCGAGGAACAGGCCCGTACCGATGGCGCCGCCAATTGCGATCATCCGCAACTGTCGGGGCCGAAGGGCCTTCTGGTACCCCTGCTCCTCGTGTGCGAACCGTCCGTGCAAGTGTTCGGAGGCGATTGTTCTTGGTGCGCTGGGATCTGGGGGGGTCGGTCTCGTCATCGGACTGCTCTTTCTGTGGATATTTGGGTGGCCGGAGTCGATCCGTCTCGCGACCGGCGCTCGGCACGAACGGTTGAAGTGGGTTGGGATCCGACTAGGCTCGGTTCGCCGACACGGGATGGTGCACGGGTCGGAGGGTGTGAACGGCTTCCCGTTGCGCGCGTCGACGCGAATGGTCGGTAGCTACCGAAATTTTGCGAATGTGTCCGTCAGGTGCCCGGTCGTTCGAGGTGGTCCGGGGCCTGGTTCGGTCAGGTCAGCGAGGGTGAAACAAGAAAGACGGTGACGTCTGCTTCGCTGTCGAAGGTTTCGTAGCGGTGTGGGAGATCGCCGGGAAAGCTGAGGAAGTCACCGGTTTTGATGGTGACGGGTTCGGAGAGGAGCCCGGCGAGGACTTGGCCGCTGGCGACCAGCAGATGCTCGGTGGTCCCGGACGCGTGTGGGATGCCGTCCATGCGTGTGTGGGCGGGCATCCGAAGTCGCCAGATTTCCGTGCTGTGCCCGACGCTGACCCGGCGTAGCAGTTCACGGCTGATTTCTCCGTCGGGCTGTGCTGTGCTGAGCCTATGGACCGTACCTGAGGCGACGGGGTCGTCGAACAGATCGGTGAGGGGCAGGTGCAGAGCCGCGGCGAGCGCGGCGAGTGTGTCGATAGTCGGGTTGCCCCGGCCGGCTTCGATGCTCGACAGAGAGGCCTTTCCAATGCCTGCTCGTCGTGCGAGTTCGGCCGCGGAGAGGCCACGTTGCTCGCGTCGCCGTTTGAGCTCGGGACCGATTGCGGCGCCCACACGTTCGTTCACCGGGTCCATTGGTTGACCCTCCCGAAGGCGCCTTCCTGCACGTCGTAGATCATCGCCGCGCCTCTGCTCGCCCTGCGATCAGCGTTGAGCGTATCGGCGTCGGATTACTACGGTGCTGCACACCGACACGATAGCAATGGCGAGCAGATAGAAACTCGGGGCCAGTACGGTGCCGGTGACGTCGATCAGCCAGGTGAGAATGAAGGGAGCAAAACCACCGAACACTGTGACACCGATGTTGTAGGCGATCGACAGACCCGTGGTTCGAGATGCGGCGGGGAAGACTGCCGACATCAGGGCGGGCACCGGCCCGAAGTAGGCGGCGGCAAGCACACCGAAGACGATCTCGATGCCCACCATCACCGCCAGATGTGGAACGGCTGCAATGAACGCGAACAGGGGTATGGCGACGACGGCGCTCGCGACGGCGGCCGGGAGCATGACCCGGGTGGCACCGATCCGGTCGGCAACGATGCCGAACAGTGGTGCGGCGACGAACAGAACCGCCCCGAAGGTCAGCGTCGAGACAAAGGCACCCGCAGGGGCCATGCCGAGTGAGCGGATCGCGTAGGTAGGCATGTACAACGCCATGTATGCCGACACAGTGCACAGGGCGACGATTCCGACGATTGTCAGCATCCGGCCCCGGTTGGTGGTGAAAGTGTCGATGACCGGGGCCTTGGAAGGGGTGGTGCTGCGGAACTCCGGGGTTTCTTCCATGGTGTTGCGGATGTACATCCCGACCGGGCCTATGAGTAGGGCGAAGATGAACGGAATCCGCCATCCCCAACTCTCCAGCGAGTGCTCGGAGAGGTAGTTGTTCAAGACGAAGCCGAACAGACCGGCGAGCAGAATCGCCGCGCCCTGAGTCGCCACCTGCCAACTACCGTAGAACGACTTACGGTTGGGCGCGTATTCCACAAGGAAGGTGGTGGCGCTGGCGAATTCTCCTCCGGCTGAGAATCCCTGCAGAAGTCGAGCCAACACGATAATGACACTGGCGGCGACGCCGATCGTAGCTGCCGTGGGTGCCATCACGATGATCAGGGTGCCGGCGAACATCAGCACGATCGACAACATCAAGCCCGCCTTGCGGCCCTTGCGGTCGGAGTAGCGACCGATGACGACGGCCCCGATGGGGCGCATGATGAACGAGATCCCGAAAGACAGGAACGCCAGCATCAGTGAGGCGGTGGGGTTGTCGGTCGGGAAGAACAGCGCCGAAATGGTGACCGCGAATGTTCCGTAGACAGTGAGGTCGAACCATTCCAGACCGTTGCCGACTGAGGCGGCGACGACGGCTTTGCGTGCATCGCGGACTGCCTGAGCCGAGGGGGGTGTTTGGGGCACGTCGGTGTGCGCGGAGGAGGTGTGCGATTGGAGCGACATAGTCGGGAACCCTTCAGTGACAGAGGAGAGCGGGGTGGGGCGTGCGGGATTGCATGCGATTTCGCAGGCGGTCGAGGAACTCGTCGCATCGGCGGATCTGGTCGAGTTCGATGTACTCGTCAGAAATGTGTGCTTGCTCGATCGATCCGGGGCCGCAGACCACCGTGTCGATGCCGGCGCTCCGGTAGATGCCGGCCTCGGTGCCGTAGGACACCCAGCCGCCGTCTGGTGCGTCGTCGGTCAGGCCGCTGAGGAAGGCTAGTGCGGACCGGGCTGGGGCCGGTGCCAGCGCGGGCACGTCGACGACCCGTTCGATGGTGATTCCGGTGTGTGGATCGATCCGGTGCATTGCTCGCTCGAATGCGGTGAGTTGGTATCGGATCTCGCGTTCGAGGGCGTCGGCGTCGTGGCCGGGAACGGGGCGGATCTCGAGGTGGACTGTGCAGTCGTTCGGGACGATGTTCGGTTCAGTTCCGCCGTGGATCGGTCCGACGCTCACCGTCGTGTGGGGGACGGCGAAATGATCGGACAGCGGACCCTCGACGGGCAGGCGGTCGGACAGGTCTGCGAGGAAGGTCACCAGGCGTCCGGCGTAAGAGACGGCATTGACTCCGGTCGGTGCCAGCGACGAGTGCACCGCGCGGCCGCGGAAGTCCACTCGATATCGGCGGCATCCCTTGTGCCCGACGACCGGGCGCATGGAGGTCGGTTCGCCGACGATCCCCACTCGTGGTGTGCCGTCTGCGGTGAGCAAGTCGAGCAGTTGCCGGGCGCCGGCGCAACCGGTTTCCTCGTCATAGGTGAACGCGACCTTCAGCGGTGCCGACAGGGGTGCTGTCAGGAAGGCCGGCAGGTGGGCGAGCACCGATCCGCAGAACGCCTTCATGTCTGCCGCTCCGCGCGCGTACAGGCGACCGTTCCGTACCTGTGGTTGAAACGGCGGGGTGGTCCAGTTCTGTCTCTCGACCGGGACGGTGTCCAGGTGCCCGGCCAGCAGCACTCCTCCATCGGTGTTCCCGTCCGCATCGGGAATGGTGACGAGCAGGTTCTCCTTGTAGCCGTCGGGACTCTGTTGGATTACCACGGGCACGCCTGCCTTCTCGAGGATGTCCGCGATCCGGGCTGTCAATGGGACGTTCGTTCGACTACTCGTTGTGTCGAGGGCGAGGAGGTCGACGATCGTGTCCAGGGTGCGCGGAGCTGTGCTGTTGCCGGTCATGACCGGTGGTCCTGGTCGGAGTCGCCGAGATAGGCCACGCAGTCGATTTCGAGGTCGAACTGTGCCGGCCAGGATGCGACGGGAACGAAGGTTCGGGTGGGGAAGTCGCTACCGAAGAAGTCGGCGTACACCTCGTTGATCAGGGAGTACCACCCGGCGTTTGCGCAGTAGATTCGCACGTTGACGACGTCGGCTTTCGTGGCACCTGCCGCGGTCAGGCACGCTTCCAAGGACGCGAGGGCCTCACGGGTTTGGGTTCGGATATCCCCGATGACGAGTTCGCCCGTTACGTGGGAGTACGGCGGCGTTCCGGAGACGTAGACGAAGTTCCCGGCTCGGGTGACGAGTGAGAGCGGCGCGTGTGACAAGGCCTCCGACAGAACCGGGACAGGGACGATTTGCTTGGGCATGACACTCCTTCGGCGGCTATGTGACCGCCGCCACTAGTTCGATGTTACGAACGAAGTGTATGTTTTGAAGAACTCGTTCGCTAGACCCAATTGTTTCGTTCGAATTAACAGTCGATCTGAAAGGAAATGCTGTGGTTACCCATCCCGATGTCTTCGCCGCCGACGTCCGAATCCGCGAGCACATTCGCCGCACCCCGCTCATCCGGATCGCCAGCGGCTCCGGACCGTTGTGGCTCAAATGCGAGTTCATGCAGCACACGGGTTCGTTCAAGGCACGCGGGGCATTTAATCGTGTGCTCTCCGCCAAAGAGCGGGGGGAGTTGGACCCTATGGTGGGCATCGTGGCTGCGTCCGGCGGAAATGCCGGGATGGCAAATGCCTACGCTGCCGCCCGCGCCGGGGTACCGGCCACGGTATTCGTGCCTCGAACAGCACCACTGATCAAGGTTTCCAGGCTCCGTGAGTACGGTGCGGACGTGCGTCAGGTGGGGGCCGAGTACGCCGAGGCTTTCGAAGCGGCCACCGAATACGCTGCACAGACCGGCGCCGTCTTCTGCCACGCCTACGACCAGCTCGAGATCGCGGCCGGTGCCGGTACCCTCGCGGAGGAAATCCTGCATGACGAGCCGACGATCGATACCCTGATTGTCGCCGTCGGCGGCGGCGGCCTCCTCGCCGGCGTCCTCGCCGGGGCCGACGGGCGAGCCCGCGTGGTCGCCGCAGAACCGCGAACCATCCCTACGTTGCACGCCGCCCTCGCCGCAGGACGACCTGTCGACATTGCTGTCTCGGGTGTCGCGGCAGATTCACTCGGCGCTCGACGCATCGGCGACGTCGGATTCGTCACCGCCACCGAAATGGGTGTGACGAGTGTATTGGTCGACGACGCAGACATCGCTGCCGCGCGGATTCGGTTGTGGAGCGAGTACCGCATCGCCGCCGAATACGGGGCGGCTACCGCGTACGCGGCACTGGTTTCAGGTGCCTACGAACCTTCGGCCGGCGAACGGGTATGCGTTGTGGTCTGCGGCGCCAACACCGACCCCTCGACGCTCAACTCATCACCGGCCGACGTCAGGGAAAAGATTCTCATCGCCCCGAATCGTTTGTGATGGAAGGATATCCGTTATCGGTAAGAGAACTTCAGCTCCGCTCTTTCCGATGGACTGCGAGGCCGCCGAGTTTCGCCCAGTCCTCGAAACTTCCCCGCGCGAAGTCATCGTCGAACTTCGATCCCGTCGACGTGGTGCTGATTCCACATGCAATCTCCATCCGGCGAGAAAGATTGTGCACGATGGGAATTGGCAGCTGGAGAAGTATCATAGGGGCGTCGAGGCCTCGGACTTGAAATAGCAGCAAGTGTCTGAGGCACTTGTGGGCCATGTGAGGCGAAGTGCCGCCTATCTGCTCGACGCGTGCAGAGAAGATACTGGCTGTGGCGGCTTCGCTCTGGCGGTCGCTCGATTACCTCGATGCACCATTCTAAACTGTTGTAGAGTTCGAGATTCTTGATCAATGCCGAATCGGCACTACACATTTGAGTGATTCGTTTTGTCGAAAACGCATCGAGATCAGGCCTTCCTTGGGCTATTGCGCGCGCTTTTCGGCTTCGGAAGAGGCGGGAGCAGAATCGGCAGTGAGTGGCGCAAAATCTCCGAACAAGTAGGTGTATCGGGCAGGGTCCTTTCAGGAGGGCGATGTGACACCCGGAGGTGATTGACTTCGACCGTATCCGGCTGACCAACTCGGTGTCGTCGATCGGCGTGCACGATCAAGGCTTAATCCGAGCGTGTGAAGAATCTTGAACCGCGCTGGCCGAGGGTTGACGCGCCGCACTATGGGTGATCTATCCCGATTGTTTCGTGTTTCGGTCGTTTGCTTCAAGCTTGCCGCGCCCACGAGGTTCACGACGCTTAAGGTTGGGTTCGCGCAGGGAATTCGTCTATTTGTCGTTGACAATTGTCTACTATTAGAGACGATGCACCTTCTGGTAATTGCGCTAGCTTGTGGCTCCTGCCACGTTCGCCTCGATGTCATCGTCTGCCCGTCAAGGCTCCAGGTGGCGGGATCGATGCCAAGTGTCCCCTGACTGCCAGTGTCCATAATTCGGGACGTGAGTACTATATTCAAGACGATTGTTTTAGGGTGGAACGATGGGCGACCATCACCAGATCGTTAGAAGCTGTTTCGGTGGGCACGGCAGGCTGGGCCGCGTCGGCCTGTGCAACAGTCAACCGGGCCTGTGACCCACATTGACGTCGCATGGTTCATCCCGAAAGGTGTCGCCATCCTTTTGAAAGAACGCTCCGCAACGCTGCCGGGCTGGCGCTCGGACTGGGCGGGCGCTACGAGTGAGCGGGTCGTGTCCCATGCGGGGTGATAAATCCATGGGCGCGGAGCGGATGAAACTCACCGCTCGACGTTCTCGTCTACTGCCAGTGCTGATGTATGCCACCTTGACCAGTGCAATAGTTAGTTCCCTCGGTATGTTGCTGGTGCCAACAATTTCCGAGGAAATGGACATCCCGGTGAGTGCCGGGCAATGGATGCTGACCATAAACCTGCTTGTAGGAGCAGTGGCGACTCCGATAATGGGGCGCCTGAGCGATGGGCCCCACAAAAAACGGCTTCTCCTCAGCTCGCTGGTGATCGTTCTCGTCGGATCAATCATTGCGGCGGCGGCACCCAACTTCACGGTGTTTCTGGTCGGTCGCGCCCTACAAGGGCTGGCCTACGGTATCGCCCCGGTGACAATCTCTCTTGCACGGCGATACCTCTCGGAGAGCAAAGTATCCGCAGGAATATCCGGGTTATCAGTCGTAGTATCAACCGGATTGGGGCTCGGATACCCCCTGACCGGAATCATGGCTTCTCTCTTCGGATTCCGATCCGCCTTTGCCTTCTCTGCGTCTTTCTTGGTCACCGCCATCGCCGCGGTGTGCTTGATAGTTCCGACAGGACCTGATGAAACCGCGGTGACTTCGCACTTCGACTTTCCAGGCGCGCTGTTACTCGGCGGTGGGTTGGCAACGTTACTTGTCGCTGTCAGCGAAGGGTCGAACTGGGGTTGGGGCTCGCCGGGGACGACAAGCTTGTTCGCGAGTTCCGCCATCCTCCTGTCACTGTGGACTGCGGTGGAGATGCGGTCGGCGCAACCACTCGTCAACTTGCGGGTACTCCGCAACGGCGACGTTTTGCTCGCCAATGCAACCGCGATCGGGTTGGGCGCCACCATGTATATGACGCTCTCCATCATCAGCCTGATCGCACAAGCTCCGACGCCGACCGGGTACGGCCTGCAGTTGCCCTTGTTTTGGGCCGGATTCGTTATGCTCCCATTATCTTTGGGCAGTTTGGTCGCGAACCGGCTCGTGCGACGAGTAGCCGTCTGGATCCGTATGCCGAACCTACTTCTGCTGGGCATCCTCCTGGTCACGGCGTCCACCTTCCTACTTTGGATCGCTCACGACCAGCTGTGGAAGATCATGATATGGATGCTGTCATTCGGAGTAGGAGTCGGAATGACATACGCTGCAATGCCGGTGCTCATCGCCAGAGTTGTAGCAGCACAACAGATCGGCAGCGCAGTGAGCTTCAATCAAGTGCTGCGTACCGTCGGCGGTTCGTTCGGAAGTGCGCTGTCGGGCGCAATCTTGGCCGCCCACATCGCACCCGATCTGCGACCGACCGGCCCGGCAATAAATCTGAGCCTTGCTCTCGGCGCGATCGGATGTTTCTTGGTCTTTACCGCAATTGCAATCAACCAGCTGAAACGACTACTAGCCGACAAGCCTGATCACAGGCGGACCGCAGCTCGTCCGAGCTCTCGGTGACCTTCTTCGACCCGAACCGTCACTGGTGTGGACCTTCGACTGCATTGCAGGACACGACCTAGGTGGCACGCACACGCAGCCACTCACCCGGATGTTCAATGAATTCATTGAGAAAGGGAACCAAATGACCAACGCGAAAACCGCGAAAGAGGAAATAGGCCTGACGCTGGCGCGGCATATCTGCACCACCGATTTTTCGGATCTGACAGCGGAAGCTGTCCGGTCAGCCAAGTACAGCACCCTCGACACTATTGGAGTGATCTTGGGCGCGAGCGGGTTGATGAAAGCCATGCCTGGTGTGGTAGGCCTTGTGCGCGACTCAGGTGGAAAACCTGAGAGTACGTTGATCGGGTACGGCGGAAAGGTCCCGGCAGTCGATGCGGCATTCGTCAACGGGGCGATGGCGCACGGACTCGACTTCGATGACAGCCTTCCTGAGGGGCAACACGCGACTAGTCCGCTGATCCCGGCTCTGTTCGCCGCAGCCCAGCGCAAAGGTGGAGTATCAGGGCAGGAATTCATCACCGCGCTTGCACTTGGCCAGGACCTCTTCGTTCGACTGAGGAAGAGCTTGACCTGGAAACAGGATTGGCTTCTCGGTCCTGTTCTCGGAACTTTCGCAGCCGCCGCTGCGTGCGCGAAACTTCTTGGACTGCAACAGAATCAAATCGTCGATGCATTCGGAATTGCGACCTGCCAGTCAGCAGGAACCATGCAGATGGCTTACGGCACGGGCGGTGACTTGAGGGGAATGTATGCGGGGTTCGCAGCCAAAGCCGGCCTGTTTTCCGCTCTCCTAGCTGAGGCAGGAGTGGAGGGAACGACCGAGCCGTTCGAAGGTGAGGCGGGTTTCTTTGAGGTCTACTTCGACAGGCAATGGGATCGCGCCACCATGCTGGAAGGCCTCGGTACGCACTTCGAAGGCAGCACGATCATCTACAAGCTCTGGCCGAGTTGCGCCAACACTCACGGCTACATTGATACTGCGCTTCGGCTGATGGGCTCTCCGGGGCGTACCGAGGAAATCGACAAAGTTGAGGTGTTCGGGGGTGATTTCGCCAAGAGACTCACCGAACCGGTTGCCCTACGTCGCAGGCCTCCTACTGCCAACGACGCCAAGTTCAGCCTCCCGTACACAGTGGCTCTCGGGCTGGTCCGTGGCACCGTAGGCGTCGGTGATTTCTCCGAAGAACGACGCCGCGACCCGCAGGTCACAGCCATGGCGGACAAAATCGAGTTTGTCGACGATCCGCAATACAACTGGGCGGGTAGCGCGCTTCCTTCCGGCGCCGTGCGGATCACCCTCAGAAACGGTGAAACTCTATTCGCTGAGGCGCCCCACGATCAGGCACCAGGCGGCGCCAAACGGCCGCTCAGTTGGTCGGATCTGGTGACCAAGTTCGACGACTGCGCCTCCCATGCGGTGAAAGAGATAAGTCCCCAGTCCCGGGGGCAGGTCATCGAAGCTATTGAGAATCTGGATCAACTGCCAGACGTTTCGGTGGTGGTCGAGTTCACTGGTTGATCATGAGCCCACGTGTCGACAGCTGCCGAGGGCGCCGTCGTCCCAACGTTGGTAGACATCCGACAGTAGGAAAGGGCGTCCTTTTGATGAGGTCACCAATTCGATCGTTACAACTGAAAACTTCAAGTGCCGACTTATGCTGGAGGTTAAGCTGTGAGTAGTTCCACGACGCAACACCTTCTGCAGGCGCTCGCGCTTGCGCGGCAAACGGGTGCGCCCGCGCTCGCCTGTATTGCTGGCGTAGGGCGCACGCCACGCGGCGGGTTAGGGTTTCCCGATGTTCCCCTCCAATGGTCCTCTCCAACGGGTCTGTTGGAAATCGCAGTGCTCGCTGATCTCGCACTCGGTGCGTCTGCCCGCGCCGAAGGTGGCGCCGACAAACAGATGCCGACGTTAAGTATGACAATCCAACTTGCCCGTCCGCTACCGCCACCAGGGCGAATCGAAGTAACTACCGACACACCAGCGGTGCATGACCGGTTCCTCTCGACCGCAGGTGCACTTCGTGACGAACACACGGTGATTGGCCATTGCACAGCAGCTTTTGCAGTTGGTTCTGCCCAGGCACCTCGCCTCCCGTGGGAGCAATCTGGCGGTGAGGCCGTCGCACCCTTGCTTAAGCAAGACCTATGCGGCCCCGAACTCCAGATGTTTGAAACAGTAATGGCGGCTGAAAGCGAAAGCTGGGGCGACTTCATCCTCAACACCGCCACCCTCCGGTCGCCATCCCTACGCTTTCAAGCCACCCCCCTCATGGCGAACCGATTCGGAACCGTTCAAGGAGGCTTGCTGTTCGCTCTAGCCGCGAGGGGGGCAAGTGCCGCAACTAGCGGCCCATCGCGTGTCAAGGTAGGGCACGTCGACTTCCTTGCCGCTGGCGATGTCACGCAAGAGCTCGAAGTTTCTGCGACAGTACTGAGCGCAGGTAGACGAACCTCGTTTGTCCGTGCAGAAATCACGCAGGGTGAACGCCTCGTTGCTACTGGTTCATTCGTTCAGCAGACCGTCACGCCCATGGAAAAGGCCCCATAGATCTCTCGGGCGGCAGCTTCTGATCCCGCGCGATGAGCGCATTTAGTGCTCTGCACGCCTAATGATCCGTCCTCATACCGTCAGAGCTGCCAACAAAGCTCGATTCACGCCCAGTAGACAGCATGAGGTCTCGTGAATACGGGAATTGCGCAACTCGGCGTAAATCATGCTCGTGCTCAGCAAGGCCCGCCGACTGGTACCAGGCGGCGGGCCTTAGGACGGTTAGCAAAGCGCAATTCATGCGGGTCCGATGTTCGAGCTTCATCTTTCCTCTCCTGAATGTGGGCCGAACGCCCCAGGAATTATCCGACCCGGCCTCAACGAGGATCAGTCCTCACTGCAGTCGCTCTGACAACCTTCTCGCGGAGTCGCGCAACAACGGTTCGATCTGGTCTAGCTTCGGCCGGACACGTTCAGCGGGGCCGGCAATGATCAGTCCCGCCAGCAGAGCACCGCCGGCACCACGAACGGCCGCACCGATGGTGCAGACACCGGTTAGAGACTCCTCGAGATTGCGGGCGATGCCGTTGGATCGGATACATTCGCGTTGATTGCGAATGGCTACTGACGCAGTGCCTTCGGACTCGTTCCGGCTGGAAAGTAGGGCCTCAAGCTCTGTCGGATCGAGCTCGGCAAGAAACAACTTGCCCGACGCGCTGGTCAGTAAGGGGCGAGGCACCCGCAGTGGAACTGAGTAGCGGATCGGTTGCAGTGACTCGACTTGGTCGATGATGATCACATTGTGACCGGATTTTATCGACAAGTGTGCGGTCTCCTTGGTACTCCCAGCCAAGGCCATCAGCTCGTCGTGTGCCAGGCGGCGCAGCTGGTGACCTCCGCGGGTAGAGGCAAGCAACTCGACTCCGGGGCCGAGAGACAGCACGCCCGCTTCCTCCTCCAGGTAATCAGTCGCCAGCAGACCTTGAACGAGAGTATGCACTGTGGACTTTGGAACCGCGACGTGGCGAGCCAGTGCAGATACGGTTAGCCCGGGTGCTGCCGCGATGGTCTCCAAGATCGTCACCAAGCGATTCACGGTTGGGTGTGGCTTGGGCACTTTGTCAGACCCTCTCCTGTGTAGAACCCGCCACTTGGATCGGGCGGCAGCGTCCGCGGCTACCGACCACGCACCCCATCGACGCACACCACATTCGACGGAATGTCTCTTTCGAACCCCGTCACCGCAAAGACTCTCGGGTTGGCGCGCGCGATGCAAGCTCACCGGTGGTGATTTCCGCGCGATAGATCGGTACCGGTGACGCGCCGGTGTAGCCGAGCAAGGCCACTGCCAGACAGAGTGCGCCCAACAATGCTGCGGCGTAGACCATTCCGGCGGTATTTCCCGCCAACGAGGAAACAGCCCCGGTCGTGATAACGGTAATCGCTGTAAATGCATAGGCGCAGGCGGCATACGCTGACGCTGTGCGTCCCTGCTGAACTGGCGGTAGCCCTCTCGTCAGCACAGAAAGACCATACGCGTACGCAGATCCTTGACCGAGCCCCCAAACGAGACCGCCCACTAAAATGAGCCAAAGTTGTTGAAAGCCGACTGCGCACGCTAGGGCGGCGCCGCCCAATGCTATGAGCACCAATGCTTTTCCGCCGCCGAGTTCGATTCGCACAGCGCGAAGTAGCCTCGGACTAATCCATGCCGCACTCATCAGCAGCAACGGCGCAGCCATCACGACGAGGATGAAATCGGTCGAGAACTGTTCTTTGACTATGCTGGGTATTGTGCCGGCCGCCAGCCCACCGACTGCCCAGCCTGCTGCTCCAATGCCGAGGGCCGCCAATCGTTGTCGTCGTGGGACGACAGTCGTCGCATCACGACGAGGAGGGGGATCAACCCTCGCTTTGGCAAAAGAGCGACGAAGCATCGGGCGGGCCGCAACAGTCGTCGCAGCCAGCGCGACGAGGCTTACGGCAAGGACGAACATATGGAGTTGATAGGCGAGGTGATCTGGCTGCTCTGAGAGAGCGGTGACCGCAGTGGCCGTCAGCAATCCTACTGCCGACCCCCCAATTGCACTGGTGGCCACAGCAGTCCGTCCGCTCTCACCGATTGCTGCCACAACGAGAGTCGCGGTGGACCCGGTCGCCAAACCGACCGCTGCGCCAGCGATACCGCGGCCGACGAAAAGCCAGATGGAGTGGTCAGCTCCGAACCACATGGCAGCGCTGGAGAAAATTTGTAGCATGACCGCGCTAGGGAGCAGTAGCCAAGAAATCCGTGTCATGTTAGTGCTCATCATGACCGAGAAGAAGGCCACGAGGACGATCAGGTATGTACTGAACATCGTCGAGATTGCAAACACCGACAGCCCTAAACTCTCCCGATAGAGGGGCAATATCGGGCTGGCGATGCTGGTCCCAGCCATGACGGCGGAGAATGCTACAGACACTGCTGCGGCAAAAAATTTCGTTGCCTTCGGTCGGTGTTCAGCTTCGGACCGATTTACCACGCAGTGCCCTTTCGTTTGCGTTCGACATCCTCGGGGCCCTTTCGTTTGCGTTCGACATCCTCGGGAACATATCGAGCGGCAAAGTTCGCGGTCACGCCGGTATTCCGGGCTTTGTTATCGCTTGTGCTCACAATGATCATTGGGTTTGTGGATCATTGGTTTTGTGCGGTCCAGGCCTAGCAATCGGCCGGTTATGACCAGGCTGCGAGCACTTCCTCGATCGTTTCAACCTCTGAAATGACCGGATTTATCGAAGTTCCGGTCCTGGAGAAACGTGGTGCTGGAGCCGCCTGCCATACCCCGCCGTTCTCGATTACAGTGCTGCGCGCGGATACGTGCGGATGGTTTGCGACCTCTCCGAATGCGAGAACAGGGGTGACGCATGCATCCGTCTCTGAGAAAATTTTGGACCACTCGTCGCGACTTTTGGTGACGAATACATCGCCGATCCTCCGCCGCAACTCCGACCAACGCTTGCGGTCCATCTGTGAAGGGAGATCTGCATCGGTCAGTTCGAGACCTTCGATCAGTGTTGCGTAGAACTGCGGTTCGAGAGCGCCGACCGCAACGTGACGGCCGTCGGAACACTCGTAGGTATCGTAGAACGGTGCATGTCCGTCGAACAGGTTGGAGTCGGGTTCGTCGATCCACGAATCACGGGCCAGAAGGCTCCAGAACAATTGATTCAGCACAGAGGCGCCGTCGATCATTGCTGCGTCGACGACCTGGCCCTTACCGGAGCGACCGGCTTCCCACAAAGCCGAGAGCACGCCGATTACCAGCAGCATCGATCCACCGCCAAAGTCCCCGATGAGGTTCAGCGGCGGCACAGGGCGCTGCCCCTTGCGGCCAATCGCGTGCAGTGCACCGGTCAGCGCGATGTAATTGATGTCGTGGCCTGCCCGCTGCGCCAGTGGTCCGTCCTGGCCCCAGCCCGTCATACGTGCGTATACCAGTTTGGGGTTTATGGTATGGCAGTCTTGCGGTCCCACACCCAGACGTTCGGTGACGCCCGGTCGAAACCCTTCGATGAAGATGTCGGCGCGGGCAGCAAGTTGCAGAACCGTTTCGCGACCTGTTGCTTCTTTCAGATTCGCCGACACGGTGCGTCGGCCGCGCAGGGTCGGATTGCGCGCCTTGTCTGTGGTCGATCCGTCCGCACTAGGACGATCCACGCGCACCACATCTGCTCCCAGATCAGCCAGAATCATTGCTGCGTGCGGTCCTGGACCAAGACCTGCCAATTCGATGACTTTCACTCCGACCAGCGGTCCTGAACGAGTTATCACTGTTGGCCTTTCTGCTTTGCGTCGTTGGTCACAGCGCCATCTCGCGGAGCGTTGTGTCCGGAGGAGAGGGCAATCTGTCCGCCGTCGACGTTCATGATGAGACCGTTGACGTAACTGGCTTCACCTGATGCGAGGTAAAGTACAGCGCTGGCTTGCTCGTCGGGTTGGCCCGCGTGACCTAGCGGAATCCGCAACTCTCGGTCGATGAAATGTCGAGGGTTCTTGGCTACGTCTGCCTGAGAAAGATTGCTTCCCCAGGTCATTCCAGGGCATAGTGCGTTGACTCGAATGTTGTACTGTCCCCAGTCCACGGCGAGGGCTTTGGTCAATCCGACGACCCCGTGCTTTGACGCGACGTACGAGGCTGCATGTGGAAATCCAACCAGACCAGCGATAGAGGCAACATTCACGATTGTGCCTGCACGACGTGGGATCATCGAGCGTGAGGCGACAGTCTGAGCCCAGAAGAAGGCCCCGTCCAGGTTCACTGTCATGACCTTTTGCCACGCTGCGATGGGAAGTGTTTCGGTCGGTCCGCGACCAATGATGCCAGCATTGTTGACCAGTACGTCGATACGGCCGAATGCGGCCAGAATGGCGTCCACGTTGTCGGCAACCTGCTGCGGATCGCTCACGTCGCCTGTCAGGCCGAGGACAGAGCCGCCGTCATTCTCGATCTCACGCACAGCCGTGGAAACCGATTCTTCCGTCAAATCAGTGATGACGACCTGTGCACCTTCGTGTGCGAATTGCTTTGCGGTGGCGAGGCCCAATCCGCCGGCAGCGCCTGTCACAACCACGATCTGATCTTTGAAACGCACTATTCCTCCGTTGAAGATCCTGCGTACCCACGGCAGCAGGTCTAATTTCACAAGGCTCCTCCGATTTCGAGGTAGTTGCCTCGAAATCGGGCCACGGTCCTTGGATTTATTGGCTTCGATCCGACGTCCGTAAGCGGAACTGCCGCACGCCGGTCGGTTGTTCTCACATTTTCTCTGGCAGCGGCGCTGACGTTCCAGAGGGCAGGGGAACTCTCGTCGTGTTCAGCAGCATCGCGATCATGCTGTAGTACCCGCATGTCGCGAGGAGATCCAATACGCCATCTCGACCGAATTTTTCCACCGCTTGGTCGTACACGCTGTCGCGCGGTTCGCCGTATTTGATTGTGCGCACTGCAAAATCGTGAACTATCCGCTGTTCGTCGGACATCGGGTCAGGTATTGTCCCGGACTGGATCGCCTCGATAATGTGCTCCGGGAGATCGGTTGTGGTGCGCGCAACGCGTTCGTGCGCCACCCATTCGTATTGGCAAGTCCAGTGTCGGGCTACTACCAGGATGGCCAGCTCGATCAGCGGGAGGGGCAGAGCCGACTTGAACCGTAGGTGCGCCCCCATCTGCTGTACGACGTCTGCGAGATCCGGGTGATGGATCAGTGCAAGATACGGACCACGCAGACCGCCCCGGGGGCCACCAGCGATTGCTTCGTTTACCTCCAGTTGCCGAGGCGTCATCTCGGTTGCGCCGATCGGAGGGAACCGTAGCTCACTCATGATTTCCTTCCTGACCTACCGCCCGATGGTCACGATCGACTGCGGACGGGTGGTGTGTATTGCGGTAGGGCGAGTGGTCGTTGATTCATTCAGCAGGTGCTGCTGCGCCGGGCCAGGGCTTGTCCGCGACATCAAAAACCAGGCCTTCGATTCCTCGGAATTTGTCCGGCCGCTTCGCCCTGCCATCGGTGAGCGGTGAAAGCTCAACTTCGTCGACGAATACTTCTGATCCCTGAGCCAGGACACGTTCTACACACTCGTCAGCATCGTCGACGAAGACGCCGAAATGATGCAACCCGACGTAGTCCATGCCCTTGCCAAGTTGATCGGACTTGAACGTGAATACTCCGATATTGATCGAGCCGTCGGTCATGATGTATCCCGTGGCCCGTTCACTGTCATGGAACGTGACTGTCTCGAAACCGAATGAGGTCTCGAAGAAGTCACGCATCTTGTCTGGATCCTGCGTGGCAAAGGCCAGGTGCTGAATTTTTCCCATTTTTTCTCCTAAATATGAGATGGATTTGGACGGAAAGTTCTGCTATGAAACCGAATACGGATAAAGCCGTTCGTAGGTTCCTGGAAGGCGTTAAACACTATCGAGCGTGTCATTGCCAATGTCGCGTAGCGAGAAGGTACATGCTGCCGAGATCCCGCACAGCATGGCCAGGAATACCCCAAATACCATTGTGCCTGCCGAGCCGATAATGATCGGTGCCAGTAGTGGGACTATTCCGCCGCCCACCACGCCAGTGAGGCTGTAGGCAAATCCAGTGGCTGAGTACCTGTAGCGGGTATGGAACTGCTCGGGCAAGAACGCGCCGACAGGGCCGTACGCGAAGCCAGCTACTGTGGTGGTGATGCACACTGCGACGGCGTATCCCACATACGATCCGGTTCCGATGATCGGAAAGAGCAGCATCGCCCATGCCACGCCGACGATTTGGGCACCCACGAGCATGCGTTTCCTGCCGACTCGGTCAGACATTACCGAGCTCACCGCTGTCGCGGTGGCGTAGCAGACACCTGCAAGCAAACCGACAACGAGTACCTGGTTGCGTGAGAATCCTAGCGTGTTGGTGCCGTAGGCAGCTAGGAATGCGGTGGCCACATAGAACAAGCTGAACATCGTGAGTGCTACACCGATACCCTTGAAGATCTCGCGAGGTTGCGTCTTGAAGGCTTCGACGATCGGCCTTCTCGAGGTGCCTAGCCCGGCTTCTTTCTTGAAGACCGGGGTTTCTTCGATCTGGAGACGGATGTAGAGGCCGACTCCGATCAGCACGATGCTGAACAGGAAAGGAAGACGCCATCCCCACCCGAGGAAGGCCTCTTCGCTCATCGTCAAACCGACGAGAAGAAAGGTGGCGCTCGAAACTGCCTGAGGCAGAGCATGTCCCAACTGAGGAAACATCGCATAGAAGCCTCGTTTGCCTGGAGGCGCGTGTTCGGCCACGAACGAGGTCGCGCCGGCCCATTCTCCGCCTGCGGCTAGTCCCTGGAAGATGCGCAGGATGACGATGAGGATTGGAGCAATAACACCGATTTGGTTTGCCGACGGAATCATACCCATGATCGCCGACGACAGGCCCATCATCAGCAACGTAGCAACAAGCGTTTTCTTGCGTCCGAGCTTGTCGCCGAAGTGCCCGAAAAGCAACGCGCCGAAAGGGCGAGCAACGAACGCTACCCCGAGTGTGGCAAGCGATGCTACAGTGCCTGCCGCTTGACCGAGGGCGGGGAAGAATACGTGCGGGAACACCAATGCCGCTGCAAGTCCGTACAGCACGAGGTCGTACCCCTCGACGAGGGTGCCCACGAGACTTGCGATCGCAACGCGTGTGTTTGTATTTTTCGATCCTGGACGGTCCGGTGCCCTCGGCGGCTGGACGGTGACGCTGTCGGGATTGGTCGACATCGTTGCCTTCTTCTTGTCAGTGCACCCGTCTCTGGATGTTTGAAGCGAGTTTTGAGTGAAGGGTGCACGGCGGGCTGGTCAGTTATGAAGTGTGGGTAATGGGCGTCCATTGGCGGCTGGAACGAAGCTCGCTGTGCAGCTTTGTACCAACTGGAGCGGTGATGCCCTAGCGCGGGACCTGGGCCGCTTAGGGAGTAGAACGGACGGCCCAGGTGGTCCTCGGTCAGGCTTGAACGCATGTGGTTCCGCGGTTTGTTCGACATCACAGTCCCGCGCAAGTGGATGCCCTTCTTGCCGACATTCAAGAGCCCTTTCGAGCAAATGTCTATCATTATGTCCTATTGTCTCTCATATGGGACACGTGATGACCTTAGATCGTGTCCTGGATCACGTCAAGTCATCACGAACAGGCCCGACGAAAAATGCGGCTTACCTGCGACGCAGGGAACGGTGCGACTCGCCAAGTTTGATCAGGGTGGTTGCACCCGTGCCGCGGCTAAGTTCTTTCACCGCCTCTTTCCTGGAGTGCAGCGGGAGCCGTCGGAGGTGTTGCGATTCGATCGAGCTGGGATGTCAGCAACACGGATCAGGTGCTTGCCGTCGGTCGTTACGAACGGCCCATGGCACTCACTGTCGCGGCGAAATTTTGACGCTGCTTTCTGTGGGTGCTGCAAGAGGGCCCTTGACTCCCAGGCCGGTGACCCCCTATCGTCAATGTGTCCCATATAACAGACCCAGGGACAGTATTATGAACACTTGCTGCTCATGGCGTTCGGAGCCGTCCATCAGAAACTAGCTGGACGGACGAGATGTCTTTCGAAGTCGGTGGAAGTGAGAGTCGACGTTCCTTCTCCGGCGACAAGAACGTCGAACTCGCCTTGACTAGACGGGCGGCTCCCGTGCCGTGATCTATGGGCGGTGCGGGTTTGTGTACATGAATTTCACCTGCGATGACCACATCCGACGAGAGTTGGGTGTCGTCGAACAAATGACGGAAAGTAGGTAACGACGTGGTCAGCCGCGTGAACGCTCAAACCACCTATCCCACTTATCAGGACTTGGTCCTCAAGGCGCTCACCCGGTTCCCCGAACGAACCGCGGTCGTCTGTGGCGCGACTCGTCTGACGGGTCGCGACCTGCATCGTCAGGTTGCCGCCCTCATGGGTTATCTGCGTTTGAACGGAATTGACGGTTCGTCGCGGGTGGCCTTGTACGGTCCTAACAGTTCCGATTACCTTGCCGCACAATTTGCCATCGCGGCGATCGGTGCAACATATACAGGTCTTCACCCGATGGCATCCGGACCCGAGATCGTTCAGATCCTGGATCAGCTCCGCCCCGAAGTGCTCGTTGTGGCGCCCGGCGCAGACAGCACGGTAGTCGAACACATCGACGCCAATCTTGCCGAGTCCTTGCCCACGCGTCTGCTCGCACTCGATGCATCGGTCCTCGACGGCAGCGATGCTGCCAGTCTCGCTGACTTCTCGTCCTCGGCAACCATTGCACGAAGTCATCCAACGGCCACGGCATCTATCTCGTTCACGGGTGGCACCACAGGAAAGCCTAAGGGTGTGGTCCGGTCTCAAAGTACGATGGCCACTGCCATTCTCACGATGCTGTCCGAGTGGGAGTGGCCAATCGAGTTGCGTTTCCTCACCGTGGCACCGCTCAGTCACGCGGCAGGGTTGATGAGCTTGCCGGTCCTATTGCGCGGAGGAACGGTTCACATCCACGCAGGATTCGACGTGGATGAGATCCATAAAACCATTGCAGCCGAACGTATTACGGCTACATTTATGGTCCCGACAATGATCTACAGGTTGCTCAACGAGCCCGAGCCCACACTGGGAAGCCTGGGTGACCTCGAACTAGTTCTGTACGGAGCCTCGGCCATCTCACCGGAGCGCCTCTCCGAGGCGCTAGGACGGTGGGGGCAGATTTTCATGCAGCTATACGGGCAGGTCGAAGCACCCAACTGCATTTCAGTACTTCGGATCGGGGACCACGTCACTGGCGATTTGGATCGGCTGGCCTCATGCGGGAAACCCACAGCGATGGTCGAACTCGAAATCAGGGGCGATGACGGTTCGGTCCTGGGTCCAGGGCAGTCCGGTGAGATATGCGTTCGGGGGCCGCTGGTCATGGACGGATACCTCGACGACCCCGAGAACACGGCGGACGCGCTTCGCGATGGCTGGCTCTGCACAGGTGATATCGGGTTCCGCGACGATGACGGGTTTGTGCATATCCGAGATCGGCGCAAAGACATGATTGTTTCGGGCGGGTTCAATATTTTCGCCGGTGACGTCGAGCGGGCGTTGAGTACCCACTCTGGTGTTCGCGAAAGTGCTGTAATCGGGATCCCGGATGCGGACTGGGGTGAGGCAGTGATTGCGTACGTGGTGCGACGCTCGACTACCAACGAACAGGAACCGGACGCCGCTGACTTGCGTAAGCATGTCAAAACAATCAAGGGCACTGCTTGGACACCCAAACAAGTCTATTTCGTTGAATCACTCCCGTTGACACCCCTCGGAAAGCCTGACAAGAAGGCGTTGCGTGCCCCTCATTGGGTCAACGAGGGGAGGGGAGTGCGCTGAAATGCAATCCCATTGCCCCATCGATACTCTCGGATGACGAGCGCTATATATCGTCGTCAGTAGTCACTGGGCAGGGCCGTTGACCGAATCATCGGCAATGTACCGTCCACGCCTCTTCCCGTCCGCCGGCGGGACATCCACTTCCATCAAGGAGCGCTCGTGCCTGATGCAGTAATCGTCGACGCAGTTCGCACACCTATCGGTAAGCGCGGTGGGTCTCTCGCCCAGATTCATCCCGTCGACCTCTCGGCGTACGTGTTACGGGCACTAGCCGAGCGATCCGAACTCGATCCATCGCTGATCGACGATGTTCTCTGGGGGTGTGTTACCCAGGTAGGGGACCAGGCCGCCCAAATCGGACGGTACGCAGTCCTCGCCGCGGGATGGCCCGAAGAAGTCCCCGGTGTCACGATCAATCGTGCGTGCGGATCCAGCCAGTCCTCTTTGGATTTTGGCGTAGGTATGGTGATGTCCGGTCAATACGACATCGTCGTCGCAGGCGGAGTTGAGATGATGAGCCGCGTACCGCTGGGCGCGGGTCGCGAGCTCGGACGACCCTTCGGGCCGCTCGTTCGCGAGCGTTACGCGAATGAGCTGACCAGCGGCTCGTTTCCGAACGAGGACTTCAACCAAGGCGTCGGGGCCGAGCGAATCGCCGCACAATGGAACTTATCGCGGCGCAGGCTAGACGAATATGCCACGCGTAGTCACGAATTGACCGCTGCCGCCGTTGATTCTGGCGCATTCGACTCTCAGCTGATTGCGATTCCGGGACTGCCGGACTTCACCGCCGACGAGGGCCTCCGCCGCGGTACGACACCGGAGACGCTGGCCAAACTCAAACCCGTCTTCGATGTCGATGGCGTCATTCACGCTGGCAACGCCAGTCAAATATCGGACGGCGCAGCGGGAGTTCTTATTATGACGCCTGAGAAAGCCCGAGCGCTCGGCCTTAAACCGATCGCACGTTATCACTCCGGTGCGGTTGTCGGCGCGGACCCGGTGTTGATGCTAACTGCACCGATTCCAGCCACGCAGAAGGTGCTCAAAAAAAGTGGCCTGTCCGCTTCTGATATCGGTGCCTACGAGGTAAACGAGGCCTTTGCACCAGTTCCACTGGTTTGGCAGGCCGAACTCGGCGTCGACGAAGAAGTCCTCAACCCTGTCGGTGGAGCGATAGCGGTCGGTCACCCGATGGGGGCATCCGGCGCTATTTTGACCACACGGTTGATCAACCACATGCGTAACAAAAACATTCGATACGGACTGCAGACGATGTGCGAGGCTGGAGGCACGGCAAATGCCTCAATTTTCGAACTCCTCGACTGAGCAGAAACTCCTCGACTGAGCAGAACTGCCGCACTGCGTCCGCACTGCGTCCGGGCCGCTCCGTCCGCCCGACTACGGCCATATCCATGAGACAAGGAACATCGATGACCCTCACCGAAGAAACAACACTGTCCGAAAGTGAGCGCACGGCTGAAGGCTCCACGCCTCTCTGGGCGGGCCTGCCGGACGTCTCATTGAGGTATACGGATTCTGGTGGCGGCGGAAGGCCCTTGCTGCTCCTCCACGAGATGGGCGGGTCTCTCGAAAGTTGGAACCCTGTACTGGCCGAAATGGCTCTGGATCGTCGCGTACTCCGATGTGACGCACGTGGTTCGGGCGGCTCTGAGAAGATCAGATCGACGGTCACGGTAGATGTTCTAGTAGAGGACATCATTGCGCTGCTCGACAACTTGAAAATTAAGGACCCAGTCGACGTCGCAGGCGTGGCTCTGGGCGGTTGTATTGGTCTGGTATTGGCCTCTCGATATCCCGATCGCGTCCACCGTCTGGCTGCAATCAATCCACCGACGAACGCCTCGGGGCGGAGCGGTGAAATCCTTCGGGCGCGAGCAGATACGGCCGACAAGCTCGGAATGCGCGGTATCGTCGACGCAGCTCTGGCACGCTCTTACCCGGAGAACCTCCGCGAACCGGAGGATGACTACAACGCATACGTTGCACGCTTTCTGACCAACGACCCGACGAGCTACGCTCACATCGTCCGGGCTCTCTCCGTTTCAGATCTAGGAGAGACGCTTCCCAACATCGTCACGAAGACGCTCTTTGTCTCCGGTAAATACGATCTAGTCCGACCTCCAGCCGATATCGCCGTCATCTCGCAGCAAGTTCCCGGTGCCCAACACCGCGTCATCGAAGGCGGCCATATTCCATCGGTCCAGGCTCCGTCCGCACTGGCAGCGACGCTGTCCGAATTTTTCGGCGGCCACGAATGACGGAGGCACAAGGACTCCTGCTGGCCATGATGCACCCCGCTGACGCCGATGAATACAACGACTGGGCGGATACCGAGCACCTCCCCGAACGCGAGCGAGTGCCCGGGATTAGGACCGCAATGCGGTACGAGAACATTAAGTCGATCCCGCGCTTTCTGAATCTCTACGATCTCGACGATCTTTCCGTGCTTCAGTCGCCTTCTTACATTGCGATCTCCGGAGATAACAGCTCACCGTGGTCGAAGCGAATATCGTCCGGGGCAACCCACAGGTGGCGCTTCACAGGGTTGTGCATCGCCTCCTGGACGAACCGGGAGAATACGGACACAACCAATTCCGTGGGGGAACTGCTATTAGTACGTTGGCGCGGTGTTACCACGAGATCCGACGAAGTGCTCAGTGCCACGTTTCAGGAGGGTCTCCGAGGCCAAGCCGGTATAGCGCGAACGCGGATCTTTGTAAGCGACAACACCGACGGTTCGGTCGACTACGCCGGCATAGCCGAGTCGACTACGTCCTTCGATCCGCCCCTATCCGATCCTGACATCTACAGTACGACGCTTCATTCTTGCGATTTCACAGGACTGTTCGCTCCTATGAAAAGCACTCCCGCTCGGTGAAGACATTTGCATCACCCAGGAGATAGAACTACTAGCCCCTAAATGGTATTGAGGAAAATTGATGACGTGGCAAGGTAACTTCTCGAAACTTTTCATCGGAGGGAAGTGGGTGAGTAGCACCTCAAACGACACGATCGAGGTTGTCTCGCCATACACCGAGCAAGTCCTCGCGGCTGTGCCCTCGGCAACAAAGGCCGACGTCGACAAAGCAGTGTCAGCGGCGCGTCAAGCGTTCGATTCGGGACCGTGGTCTCGTACGTCGCTTGAAGACCGAATCGAAGTTCTTCAGCGCCTGAGTTTGGCGTTCGACAAGAACGCTGACTTGCTCGCTTCACTGGTCACGGAGCAAATGGGCTGTCCGATCAGTTTATCGAGGACGATGCAATCAGGGCTGCCCCGGGAGCATATCGACAACTTCATCGAAGTGGCGCGCGCGTTTCCTTTCAGCGCCGTCAGACAGTCACGAAACGGCAACGCATTGGTCGTGCATGAGCCGGTAGGAGTGGTCGCAGCAGTCATCCCCTGGAATGCCCCTCAATTGGTCACAATCATCAAACTCGCGCCTGCACTGCTGGCAGGATGCACCGTTGTTCTCAAACCGGCTCCGGAAACGCCACTGGACTCATATCTCCTGGCAGAAATGCTTCAAGACGCTGGCTTGCCGGAAGGTGTGGTGAATATTGTTCCTGCCGAGCGAGAAGTTAGTGAGTACCTGGTCACGCACCCAGGAGTCGACAAAGTGGCGTTCACTGGATCCACGGCCGCAGGGCGACGCATAGCCGCGCTGTGCGGCAACGATATTCGTCGAGTCACGCTCGAACTAGGCGGTAAGTCGGCGGCGGTGATCCTCGACGACGCGGATCTTGACGCTGCTGTCGAATCGCTGCGAATAGGTTCGTTCCGGAACTCCGGCCAGGTCTGCAGCCTCAAGACTCGAATCATCGTGTCGAAATCCCGCGAGCGGGAACTTCTCGAGAGGTTCGATTCACTGATTCAGTCCATGCCGGTCGGTGACCCTGGCGACACCGCTACTCAAATCGGCCCCATGGTCAGTGCACGCCAACGAAGTCGTGTGGAAGGCTATATGGCGAGCGGTGTCGCTGAAGGTGCAGCGGTCGTTACAGGAGGCGGACGTCCTCAGGGGTTCGATCACGGATATTTCGTGGAACCCACGGTTTTCTCAGGTGTCACACCGTCGATGACGATCGCACGAGAGGAAATTTTCGGACCGGTTATCAGTGTGCTCGCGTGCGAGAGCGAGGATCAGGCTGTGGAATTCGCCAACGACTCCGAATATGGCCTCAGTGGAGCGGTGTTCACCGGTGATCTCGACCACGGGCTGTCCATTGCGCGCCGCATCCGCACAGGCACGGTAGAACTCAACGGCAGTCTCGTCGGGCTCAACGCCCCTCTAGGTGGATTCAAGAGCAGCGGGCTGGGACGGGAGTCGGGGCCAGAGGGACTCGCGGCCTATACAGAAATCAAATCCATCGGGCTGCCCTCAGTGCTGGCGGAGAAGTTGATTTCCTAGGGCCCGAAGCGGACCTCAGCGAGATTCCCATTCGAGAGCCTGCCAGCGTACGTCTGGGCTCACCTGACGTCCGTTGCGGTCAGACAGTCATTCCATTTGGACGCGAAGTGCCGCACAACTGCGTGGTGCGGTCGATCAATGCCCTGGAAACGAATTGAGTGTGTGATGACATACATGAAGCAATCCGAGATTCCACTGCGCAATCCCCGCCGCCTATTCATCGACGGAGCATGGGTCGAGCCATCGACGTCATCGACGATCGACGTGATCGATTCGGCGACGGAACAGACATTCCTACAGGTGGCTGAGGCGCGCGCCGAGGACATGAGCAGAGCGATAGCTGCTGCGCGAAGTGCCTTTGACTACGGGCCGTGGCCCGCACTCCAGCATGCGGAGCGTGCGGAATACGTCAGAGCGTTTGCACGAGGATGGATGGCCCGCATCGAGGATGTTCGACAGTTGTGGCCGCGGCAATCTGGAGCTCTCTACTCCCTTGCCGACTCGTTCTCCCGCCGTGCGGCAACAGAATTCGCTTCATATGCGGATATGGCGGATGAATATTCATTCGAGAGGCGTGTACCCACTACGCGAGGAGGTGAGTACGGCTTGCTGGTCGCTGAGCCGGTCGGAGTGGTCGGCGCCATCATCCCTTGGAACTCACCATTGCCGATGATCACGCACAAAGTGGCGCCGGCTTTGTTAGCCGGATGTACCGTAGTTCTGAAATGCTCACCTGAGGCGCCGGGCGAAGGTTTGATCGCTGCCGAGATCGCGGAAGAGATCGGGTTGCCTCCCGGAGTACTCAATGTGGTCACCGCTGAACGTGAAGTATCGGAAATGCTTGTCCGCGATAGACGCGTGGACAAGATTTCATTCACTGGCTCGTCTGCTGTCGGTCGCAGAATCGGGGCGCTGTGTGGTGAGCGTATAGCTCGGTGCAGCCTCGAACTCGGCGGGAAATCGGCAGCACTTGTTCTCGATGACGGCGACCTCGACAAAGTTGTCGCTTCATTGGTGACATCGGCGTGCGCGAATTCTGGCCAGGTTTGTTCGTCACTGACCAGAGTTGTCGTGAGCGGGCGCCGCCAGAAAGAGGTGGTGGACGCCTTAGTCGCTGCGTTCTCTTCGATCAGGATCGGAGACCCGTTCGACACCGACATGGACTTGGGGCCGTTGGCAACCGCGCGCCAGCGAGATCGTGTAGAGGAGTTCATCGGTAAAGGTATTGCGGCGGGAGCAACGGTGGCTACAGGAGGTGCACGGCCGGAACACCTCGATCGAGGGTTCTTTGTCGAGCCGACTGTATTCGCAAATGTCGACAGCGGTGACACCATCGCGCAAGAAGAGATCTTCGGGCCCGTTGTCAGTGTCATCTCGAGCACCGACGAGGCCGACGCCATCCGCATCGCAAACGACACAGTCTACGGACTGAACGCATCGATTTTCACCGACGATCCAGATCGCTTCCGCAGCATCGCATCCCGGCTGCGATCGGGAACGGTTGGACACAACGCGGTGCGTGGGGATTTCGGAATAGCTTTCGGCGGCTATAAACAATCAGGGATTGGAAGGGAAGGTGGGAGGGAAGCTTTCCGCCTCTACACTGAACTCAAGACCGTCATTGCCGACGACGTCTAAGAGCACGTGTGACAGCGTTGCTCACGGTTCCAACACTGTTCGGTGCTCCTTTCTTTAGTGCCGTCGTGCATCCAGTCTTGGTTGTACGCACTCGGAGAGAAAAACGCGTCGGTCCCGATCCTTATACGACTGAAACCGCCGGATTTCCTGTCTGACCCGAGGTTGCGACAGGTCCAGCCTCATCACTCCAACAATGCCTGAATCGAGGAACACACATGCAAGGGCTGGTCTTTTTCGGCAACCGTGAAATCGAACTTAAGCAGTTCCCACAACCTGAACCCGGCCCAGGGGAGGTCATCGTCCGCGTCCGAGCATCTGGCATGTGCGGAAGTGATCTTCATTTCTATCGCGGTGGACCTGCAGCGGCTCCTGGCCAATTCATCCAGGGTCACGAACCATGTGGAGAAGTACACGCCGTTGGAACGGGTGTCAACGAATTGATGGCAAAAGTCGGCGACCGAGTGATGATCCATCATTACTGGGGCTGCAATACCTGCGAGCAGTGCCGATCAGGTTGGCCACAACTGTGCACCGAAACCGAGGTCAGAACCCTGTGCGTCAATGCCCACGGTGGCCATGCCCCCTATGTCGCGGTTCCAGCTAACACCCTTATGCCACTTCCCGACGAACTCAGCTTCAAGGCGGGAGCCGCCATCGGTTGCGGAACAGGAACCGCGTGGGGCGGCCTCAAGAGGCTCGGCGACGTGGGCGGATCGACGGTGGTGGTTTCCGGTCAGGGGCCAGTGGGAATGTCAGCCACAATGCTTGCCTCTGCCATGGGCGCACGAGTCATCGCTGTCGACATCGAAAACTCTCGTCTGGCCAAGGCGAAGGAGTTCGGGGCAGCGGAAACTGTCAACCCCATGGAACACGACGCCGTCGGTGCTGTGCGTGAACTAACAGGGGGGCGTGGCACCTTGTTTGCGTTGGAAACGTCGGGCGCTACCGTCGCTGCTCAGGCCACGCAGGACATGCTGGCCACCTGGGGGCGCGCATGTTTCATCGGCCTCGGCGCCGACGTCGAGTTCAATACCACTCGGTCGTACAAAAGACAGATGACGCTGATGACTTCGTGGACTATGTCCATCATCGAGCAGAAGCGCTGCGCGGACTTCGTCGCCGAACGGAAACTCCCAGTCGACAAGCTCTATAGTCACAGCTGGTCTCTCACCGAGGCAGCAGAAGCCTATGAATGGTTCGATAAGCAGACCGACGGTAAGGGCGTTTTCGAGTTCTGACTCACCAGGTCAGTGGGCCTGTCTCGTAGTACTGGCCGAACCACCTCGTGCAGCCTGTTTTCCGTCCCATGCATCGGACTGCGCCGTGCCGAACGGTCCCGTCGCCACACCCGCCGTAAGTCGCCACACCCGTCGTAAAATGGTGTGGCCGAAGTGAAATGGTGTGGCCGTTGGTCGTTTGTACCGTTCGGCGCGGCGTCTGGCGTCGGTGCCCCTACTTGACGCGTGTTCACAGTTTCTTTGTCCACGAGGTCGAAGCGCCCTCCCGTTACTCGGTTCGAAACGGTGTGAGCAGAAAGATGGGGATCGAACGCGTCGTTCGGGATTGGTAGTCCGTATACAGCGGCCAGGCCTTCACCGCGCGCTCCCACCAAAACTCTCGATCTGCGCCATCGGTGAGTGTGGCGATGTAGTCCTGTCGAACTGCTCCGTCCTGCAATTCGACGTGTGGATGTTTCACGAGATTCCAGTACCAGACCGGATGCTTGGGAGCACCATCCCTGGACGCCACAGCGGCATACTGACCGTTGTGTTCGACACGCATCAGGACTGTCTTACGTAGCTTCCCGGTCTTGGCGCCGATCGAGGTCAGAACGACGACCCGATGCCCCTCCCAGGTACTCCCCTCGGCTCCGTTGGTGCGTTCGATAGTCTCAGCCTGCTCGCGCGCGAACGTCGATGCGCTCGGTTCATATTCTCCGGAAAGGGGCACAGTACATCCTTAGCGTCTTGGTGGGAGTTAGTTGCAGTCGGGGCGAAAGACGGAGATGACGACTTTGGTACACCAATGTTGATGAATCCCAACCGCGTCTGCCACGGTTCCGTCACCGACAATTTCGACTACGTCGAATCTTCGGACAGTGAGCTTTTTCTCGACCATGGTCAACACCGGTTGCGAGATCTGAGTAGCCGAGAGAGCCTCGTCAATCATAACGCGGGCGTACGTGTGAGTAGCCGCGAGAGCGGCGATCAGGGAGCTGACGGCAGGGTCGAAATGACATCGACTCCGCTCCCTTTCCATGATCGCGGTCGGTATGACTGCCATTTCACACACCCCGATCTGGAGACGGTCGGGGCTCGGAGAGTATTTCCCCACTCAGAGCATCACGCCTGCCCGGTTCAGTGCCGATGCTATGGTGCGGATCCGTCCCTCATCGTGGTTAGCGGCGACCAAGTCGACCTAATCGATCGACGGGTCTTCGGGACACCGATGACATGAAATCAAACTTGGGCACTCACTACAGGTCTGTATTCGTGTGACGGCACGACACTATTCGTGTGACGGCACGACACTCACATCGACGTCGAGTTTTGACAGCGAAGAAATCGCCAGGACATCGGCGCAGCAGTCGATTTTCGGTCAGGCTTCTTCAGTGGGCATGATCCACAGCTCCCCGATGGCGGCATGCCACGGGCGTGTGACCATGAACGTCACGCCTTCGGCGATATCTTCGGGGTCGAGTGTTCGGATGGTGCCAGCGAAATCCTGGATCTGCTTCTTCACAGCAGGGTCGGTGTTGTGGGAGGTCAGTTCGCTCTCCACGACTCCGGGTTCGAGCGCGCCGACCCTCACGTGACTGGTAGCGAGTTCTTGTCTGAGCGATTCGGTGAAGCCGTTCACCGCGAACTTCGTCATGGTGTAGACACTCTGGTTGGGCATCGCAATCCGACCGGTCAGCGAGGAGATATTCACGATGTCTGCGACACCCCCACGCATGTCACTCTGAGCTGCGCGTCGTAAGTGCGGCAACGCTGCCCGGGTCATGTAGAGCACGCCGAGTTGGTTCACCGATATCATTTGCTCCCATGATTGCGGCTCAGTGGTCTCGAGCGCGCCGAGAATCATGTATCCGGCGTTGTTGACGAGGATGTCGATTCTGCCCGCCTGCTCTGCGGTCTGCGTAACAGCCTGAGCGGCCTGTTGCTGGTCCGCGATATCGGCGACGACAGCGAATGCAGACCCTCCAGCGGAGATGATTTCAGCAACGAGGACGTCGAGACGATCCTTGCGCCTGGCTACGGTAGCCACAGTAGCCCCTGCGGCTGCAAGGTGCTTTGCAGTCGCGCGCCCTATCCCGCTGGAGGCTCCGGTAACGATCGCGACCGATCCGTCCAGCTTCCTGGTCATCAGGTTCTCCTGCAGTTCGGTGGGCAGCTGGATCGTCCCCACGACCGCTGGTGGTCGGCGGTGCGGCGAGCAACTACGCCTGGATGCATCGCTCTCACCACGCCGTCCAGCCTCCCTCGACCGGGATGACGGCGCCGGTCATGAATGCCGAGTCATCGCTGGCCAAGAATACGACTGCGCCAGTCACCTCTTCAGGTTCGGCGAATCGTTTGATGAGCTGTCTGCCAGCGAGCTGGTTCATGGCTTCTTCCCGCGTCGGGAAGCTCGCGATGTGCTCCTCTGACATCGGGGTCTTGACCCCACCCGGGGCGACTGCATTCACTCGAATGTGTGGAGCTTGGTCCAGTGCCATCCCACGAGTGAGCCCGATAACCGCCGCCTTCGAAGCGTTGTAAAGGCTCAGTCCGGGCAGGCCGATTAGACCACCGACCGATGCGAAGTGGATGATAGATCCCTGCCCGGCTGCCTGCATTTCGGGGATGACACGCTGGCTGGCGAGCACGGCAGCCAGCACGTTAACGCGCATCAACCGGTCGAAGTCTTCGGCTGTCTGCTCCAGAAACGGTTTAGCGACTACGATGCCGGCAATATTGACGAGAACGTCTATTCCGCCATACGTCGTGGCTACGTCGGTGGCGAGTTGATCGATTGTGGCAGGGTCCACGATATCTCCAGCTCGGGCGATCACCTCGCCACCAAGGCCCCGCACGATGCGGGCGGTTTCGTCCAGTCCAGTTACGTTGATGTCTGTAAGACCGAGTCGTGCGCCCTCCTGAGCAAATCGGACAGCTGTGGCACGTCCGATGCCACTGCCGGCCCCGGTGAGGATGGCAGTCTTACCCTTGAGCCGACTGTGCAGTGAAACTGGTGAGTTCGATGTCATGGCGTTACCTTCAATCATTCTGGGCCTCCGTAACGCATGTGATGTTCACTTTTCCGGGTAGTCGAAGTAGGTGTGTACACGGAGGGTGTAGTGCTCTTCCAATGCCCTGACTTCGGCATCGGTGAGTTCGATTGTCAGTGCCGTCACGGCGTCGACGAGGTGGTTCTCTTTGGACGCACCGACAATCGGAGCGTCGACAACAGGGTTGTGCAGCACCCATGCCAAAGCGATGGCGGCCATAGGGACGCCTCGCTCGGATGAAATTTTTTCTACCGCATCGACGGTGCCCTGATCGCTGTCGTACCAGAGCGGTCGTCCCACCTCATCCGTCCGCGGGTTTGTTTTCCCTCGAACACTGCCGGTGCTGTTCCAAGGTCGGGCCATAACTCCGGCGGCTAGTGGACTCCACGGGATGCTCCCGACGCCTTGGTCCTGCAAGAGTCCGAACATCTCCAATTCGTCCCCTCGCTGTACGAGGTTGTACTGGTTCTGCATGGAAATGAATTTTGTCCACCCGTGCGTTTCCGCTGCGTGCTGCATCTTCGCGAACTGCCACGCGAACATGCTCGACGCACCGATGTATCGAGCCTTGCCGGACTTGACCACATCGTTGAGAGCATCCATCGTCTCTTCGACCGGGGTGTTCTTGTCGAATCGGTGGATTTGGTATAGGTCGACATAGTCTGTGTTCAGTCGTGTCAGGGAGGCGTCGATTTGCTCCATGATTGCTTTTCGTGACAAGCCCTGACCACCAGGCCCGTCATGCATGTGGTTATTCAACTTCGTGGCCAGGACGATGTCGTCGCGGCGGGTGAATGCCTTGATCGCCTGCCCGACGATAAGCTCGGATGACCCCCTGCCGTAGACGTTGGCCGTGTCCCAGAAGTTAATGCCCATTTCTAACGCCTGTTTGAAGAAGGGGGCTGCCTGCTCGTAAGGGACTGCCCAACTCCAGAACGGATCGGAACCATCGCCGTAGCCCATTGTTCCGAGCCCTATCCGGCTGACTTTCAGCCCCGATGAGCCCAATCGGGTGTATTCCACAATGCTCTCCTTGGTTGGCTATATACAACGGTGTGACTGCCGGTGGTCGATATTGGTCATGTTCTTGTCGTCGTGGCGTGCGCCGGCCGCCAGCGCGAGGGCATCGAGGCGCACAGTTGTTCGGTAGTGAGCTCAATGCTGTCGGCGGCGGTGTTTCCTTGACGCGGTGCTCTCGGCGTGTACCGGGGATCGGCGGTACACGCTGGTCGAGGGATCCTTCGACTGCAGTGCGAATATTTGTCGGGCGGCGGTCCACTACGCGGCTCTGCGGGCCCGAGTGGGATACGAGACCGAACTTCGTCGCGATCACCACGTCGTCGCGGCGTCCGACGGTCGCGCCCGACAATGGTCTCGCTGCCGAACGTGCCGTAGACCTCGGCGGTGTCGATGTGTGTGACACCAAGATCAAGTGCGCGGTGGATGGTCCGGATTGCTTCGTCATCCAACGCGCCCTCGCTGGTTACGTCCCACCTATAGTCATCGTCCCTAGGCCTATGCGGGAGACGTTGGGGCCTACCAGGTTTACGTGCTCCATGCCGACCTGTCCTTTGTCAAACCTGGTCTGTGGGCATAACCCACATCTCGCTGATCGATGCGTGAGCGGGTCGGGTAGTCATATAGGCGACGGCGTCAGCGATGTCCTCGGGTCCCAGTGGCTGCTTGTCCGCTGGGAAGGCTGCGTACTTCTCCTGCACCTCGGCGGTGTTGTGGGACTGCAGTTCGGTGTCGACGGCGCCGGGTTCGATGACACCGACCCGGACATGTCTTTGTGTGATCTCCTGCCTGAGTGCTTCGGTGAAACCGTTGACACCGAACTTCGTCATCGCGTAGGCGCCGAAGTTTCCCCAGGCTTCGCGGCCGGCGATGGAGGAGATGTTGACGATGTCCGCGACACCGCGCGGGCTGTCCGATACGGCTTCGGTCAAGTGCGACAGCGCTGCTTTGGTCAAATACAGCAGGCCTTTTTGGTTGACGTCGATCATCCGCTCGAAGTCATCTACGTTGGCCTCGGCGAATGGGCCGAGGATCATCAGGCCTGCATTGTTGACGAGGATGTCGAGTCTCCCGTATGTGTCAACGACAGTCTGCACAGCTTTCTCAGCTTGGTTGCGGTCTGTGATGTCGGTTTCGACGGCGAATGCCGTTCCTCCGGCTTTGCGGATGTCGTCGACGAGGACGACCAGGCGGTCGGCGCGGCGTGCGACGACCGCGACGGTCGCGCCTTCGACCGCCAGACGTTGAGCGGTGGCACGTCCGATGCCGCTGCTGGCTCCGGTGACGATCGCAATGGTTCCGGTGAGTGGTGCCACGATGGGACGTTCCTTAGTATGTCGGGTTGATCAGGATTCGTGTGACAGTGAGGTCGACAGGTCGCGGAGTGCGTCGAGCTGTCGCTGGAGGATGGTTAGTTTGTTCTGCACTCCGTCGAATGCGTCCGAGCCGGCGACGAAGCGTTGCGGCAGTTCGCCCGAGTCGGACAGCGTCACGAGTACGTGGGCAAGTTTGGTGGGATCGCCGGCTTGGTGGCCGTTGTAACTCTTCCATTCGTCGATGGTCGCGGCGGTGCGGGCAGCGTAGTCCGTGATGTTCAATTCCGGCCAGTTGGTCGATGAGCCTTCAACGAGCAGTTCGGTGCGGAACATTCCAGGCTCGACCGCGAGTAGCTCGATGCCGAACGGTGCGACTTCGGGGCGCAATGACTCGATCCATCCTTCGAGAGCGAACTTCGATGCAGCGTAGGCACCAGTGAACGCGCCGCCGATCAGACCAGCAAGCGAGGTGACAGTGATGACTTGTCCCGAGCGTTGCTCCCGCAGAACTGGCAGCACGGCACGGGTGACATTGAGCGGGCCGAAGAGATTGGTTTCGATCTGCGCACGGAACTGTTCTGGACTGGTTGTCTCGAAGAATCCGGCGTAGAAGTTGCCGGCGTTGTTGACCAGCACGTCGATTCGGCCGAAGTGTCCCACCGCGGTGTGAACAGCCGACTCTGCAGCTGCAGGGTCGGTGATGTCGAGGTCAACTGCCAACAGGTTTTCGTGCGGCCCAATTGCACTCTCGACGCGGGCGGCGTCGCGGCCGGTTGCGACGACGGAATGTCCCGTGTCCAATGCTGCGCGTGCGAGTTCCACGCCGAGGCCGCGGCCGGCCCCGGTGATGAACCATACGTTCTGAGCCATGCCTGGATTCCTTTCCGCTCGCGGCTAAGCGCCGTCGATGCGTTCGCGATCACGCCCATCTACGGCACTGTCCGCTCGTTTCATCCAGCTAAGCAACGCCCTTACGTACGCGGGAGAGCTAATTTATTGGGGTATAAACGCAACCCCCCTAACAGCGACAGACCCGGTAGTTTCAAGGGATGGACCAGCTCGACAACCGCGACGCGATTCGCGAATTCCTCGCGACCCGTCGTGCGAAGTTGACACCCAAACAAGTCGGTCTACCTCCTGGTACCCGCCGGCGGGTACCAGGTTTGAGGCGAGAAGAGGTTGCAGTTCTCGCAGGGGTGAGCACCGAGTGGTACGTTCGGTTGGAGAAGGGCCACATCAGCGGCGTTTCCGACGAGGTATTGGATGCCGTCGCACGTGCACTGCGTCTGGACGACGCCGAACGCTCGCACTTGTTCAACCTTGCCAGAGCCTCCAAGCGGCCAATCGGTGCACGGCGGCGGGCTGCGCGCACGACGATCCGTCCCAGCGTCGAACGGCTTCTGGCATCGATGATCGGGACGCCGGCTTATGTCAGGAATGCCCGCAACGACGTCATCGCCTGTAACGATATGTACAAGGCGCTGTACGCACCACTGTTCGACGATCCTGTCCAACCTCCGAATCTTGGGCGGTTCACCTTTCTAGATCCGCGGGCGCGCGAGTTCTACCCGGATTGGGAGGGTGCTGCCGACGGGGTAGTCGCATTGCTTCGCACCGAGGCCGGCTGCAACACCCATGACCGCAGTCTCACCGATCTTGTCGGGGAACTCGCTACCAAGAGCAGTGAATTCGGAATCCGTTGGGCGGCGCACGATGTCGTGCTTCATCAATCCGGTAAGAAAGAGATCAATCACCCGGTTGTGGGTTTGATCGAAGTTTGTTTCGATGTTCTCGACCTCCCAGCGGACCCCGGCCAATACATCACCACTTACAGCGCAGAGCCCGACAGTCCCTCGGCCGACGCTATGGCCATGCTTGCGAGTTGGGCTGCCCCCGCGCTCGACATCGACAACGAGTCCGCTGAACGCAGGTAGATTGCTGCTGAGGGGACTGCCGCGTGTCAATCTCAAGCGTGTAGATGTGTCCGTGAGACAGCTGAGCGAATCGAAGGACTGGTGCGCTGCCCCGCTACTTGGAGCGGACTCCTCCGACGGCTTCTGTGAAGGTGAGTTTCCCCGACCCACCCGCGTTTTCAAGGCGCACGGCGCATTCAAACGAGTGTTGGTGGTACGAGAGCGGGGGGCTCTATCCGATGGTCGTTGCTGTGTCCGGCGGTAATGCAGGCGTGGCGAATACGGGAGCCGCGCGAGGAGTGTCTGCCAATTGCTTCGTCCCCATTACTGTGCCTCAGCCGAAGTCGATCGGCTCCGTGGTTCCAGTGCAAGAGTTCAGCAGGTAGACACCGAGTTCGCGCTAGCGTTGGATTTTCACGGAGCGAAACGGCGCTGTGCTCTGTCACTCTAACGACCAGGTCGAAGTTGCTGCTGCCGGGCCGGCACTACGACGAAGGAAATCGCGCCGATGAGACGTCGATCGGCACCATCGTGCGCAGTGGCAGGTGGGAGACTTTAGGCAGGAGCGGCGGCAGCGAGTTCCGTGGTGAGCCCATATCGTTCGGTCGACTCTCGTCCTATTCCCGCGATGCATTCGGCGCTTGCAGCGGGAACACCTGTCGACATGAAATTGGAGAATCGCGGCCGAATGACGCGTGCACGCGCGTGGGATCGATTGCTTTCGAACTCGCCACAGCGACACCGCCTAGAGCATCTAGTCGACGCCTCTCATAGCGCCGCCGCGAGGGGCTTATCCGTGGAACGAGGATCAGATCGTGGCGTAGCGCAGCAGTTGCCCTTGCCAGACTCCAGTCGGGTGATGAGGTGCCCGCGCCGGGTGGGGAACACGCCGATGTTTTGGGCAGCGTCGTGCCAGTCGACCGGGAGCCACTACGCCGACAGAATTGGTTGTGTATTCGATGGCGGTATGCGGCATCAGCGCGTGCCTTCCGGATATGTTGAGCTCGGGCTCGTTGATCTTTCGGCAGTCAACACCCGTGATCAGCGAAGCGAGATTTTTCGCCGAGATGCTCTTGGTTCGAAGGGACTCAGGTCGAGGACATCTCGGTCTGGTCATGTCTTTCGACACGCGTTCGGAAGCTCAGGTCCAGGAGAAACACGGCGACACCGGCAAAGAAAATGGCCGCGCTGAAGAGCAGGTAAAGGTTCTTGGGCGCCCATCCCGCATCGAGCAGGTATCCCGTGAGGATCGGGGCCACGATCGCAACGGTCCGACCGCAACCGATCATCCAACCGACACCGGTCCCGCGGGTGGCGGCGGGGTAAACCGGAGGGCTTATGGCGTAGTACGCGGCCATTCCTCCTGTGGTGAACATTCCGACACATGCGGCCAGGACCATCGCCATTGCCACGACGTGGTAGCCGTTAGCGAACGCGACGAAGCTGATAGCTCCGCCGACCATCAGAATGATCAAGGCGTGGCGAGGGCGAATGACGAGTGAGAGGGCGGCGAATACCAGGGCACCTGCGACGCCGCCGACACTTATCAGTATTCCTGCTGTGGACCCCAGGTTGACGTCTCCGGTGGAATCGGTGATCAGTTTCGGCGTCCACGTGTTGGCGAAGTAGAACGCGGCTACCAGGCACGAGTATCCGCTCCATAGGAAGAATGTTCGGCGCAGCATCACGCCGGAGAAGATGCCGGTCCGGATCGAGTGTTGTGCACGTGGAGCGGCTGCGGGTAGAGCGGTGGACGCGGGGTGTCCTAAGCGACTGGCTATTGCGTTGTACTGTGCCAAGGCGTTTTTCGGTCTCTTTTCGATGAGATAGTCGACGGATTCGGGCAGAGCCTTAATGACTAGGAAAAACAGGGCCGCAGTGGCGATGGCACCAAAGACGAAGGGTGCTCTCCACCCGAAGTGTGTGCTCAGCAGCGTGGTGACGAGCCCTCCGAGCGCGCTGCCCAACGGCAGGCCTGTCCCGTACAGGCCGAGGGCCGTTCCACGGCGTTTGTCCGAACTGAATTCGGACACCAAGATGTTGAGGTTGGCAACAATGCCGCCGATACCCAAGCCGGTAAATACCCGGAAGATGAGCAACTGCTGCATATCTTGTGCGAGTGCCGAGAGTGTCATGCCCAGCGTGATTCCCGCGAGGCACCAGATCATGAGTCTGCGGCGGCCGACTCGGTCACTGAGCGGACTGACAGCGATCGCGCCGAGTGCCGTTCCGATGATGCTCGCGCTGAGTAGGTAGCCGAGTTCGATTGAACCGAGATTCCAATCCCGCCCGAGATAGGGGGCGACAAAGGCCATCATCAATATTTCGAATCCGTCGATGACACACAAGACGAAGCAGAGGGCGATGGTTGTTATCTGAAACCGCTGCATCGGCTGGGTCCTGATCGCTTCACGCAGATCCATGTGTGGGAGCTCTCTGGTCAGAATGCGGAATGGGGCAGTTCGGTCAACTCGGCGCTGGTGTTGCGCACCGAGATAAGTTCACCGGGGATGGTGCTCAGGATGTGACGGGCGAACCACCGGCCCGTGGCGATTTTCCCGATGTAGAAATCGAGATCAGTTCCAGTCGAGGTCTGGCGGCTTCGGTCAGCGATCTCGGCGCTACGCAGGAGCAGCCATCCGCTCACCAAATTTCCCAGCGTCAACAGGAGTTTGGTGGTGCTCTGGGCCGCGAGTGCGCGGGTGCTTTTGTCTCCGCGGCCACCCCACTGCTCGGTGATCAAGGTAACCATGTCGCGGACGGCGGCGGTTGCGGCCGTCAGAGATGCATGCTCGACCGCAAACGCCTCGCCGGCTGCCTCTGTGGTCGTGTCCATCTCGATCAGCAGTCGTTCGAGTGCAGCGCCGTTGTCGCGAAGGATCTTTCGGCTGAACAGATCGAGCCCCTGGATCCCTGTGGTTCCCTCGTACAGGGTGTCGACTTTGGTGTCGCGGACGTATTGCTCGAGGGGGTAGTCCTTCAGGTAGCCGGACCCACCGAAAACTTGAAGGGATTCCTGACCGAGCAGCCGCCATGCGGTTTCGGAGCAGAATCCCTTGATGATCGGCAGCATCAGTTGGTGGCGGGCGTCGGCGTCCGGGTCGATCGTGCCGGATGCGCGGGAGAGCTCGATCCGATCCTGCTGGGTTGCGGTGTAGAGAATCATCGCGCGCATTCCCTCGACATGCGCCTTTTGGGTCATCAGCGACCGCCGCACGTCCGGGTGCTCGATGATCGACACCGGGCCGCGGGCGGCCGGATCGGTGAGCGATTGTCCCTGCACCCGGTCGATCGCGTAGGCGCGGGCGTTGAGGTAGCCGGTGGACAGTGTGGCCATCGCTTTGACTCCGACGAGCATGCGGACGTGTTTGATGATCTCGAACATCTGTTGAATTCCAGCGTGCTTGTCGCCTAGCAAGAATCCGACGGCGGGCCGGTTGGTGCCCCCAAAGGTCATTTCGCAGGTGGGGCTGCCGGTGATTCCCATTTTGTGTTCGAGACCGGTTGCGAAGACACCGTTGCGTTCGCCCAGTTCACCGGTTTGCGCGTCGAAATGGAATTTCGGAACCACGAAGAGCGACAGGCCACCGGTCCCGGGTCCACCGACGTCGTCGACTCCGCTCGGCCGCGCGAGGACGAGGTGGATGATGTTCTCGGTCAGGTCGTGGTCGCCGTAGGTGATGAACCGTTTGATTCCGTTCAGGTGCCAGGTCCCGTCGGCTTGGGGGACCGCGCGGGTACGGCCGGCGCCGACATCGGAACCGGCGTCGGGCTCGGTCAGGATCATCGTCACCATCCATTTGCGTTCGGTGATGATTTCCGCGAGCCTGCGTTGCTGGTCGTTTCCTTCCTGATGGAGTAGGCGGACGACTTGAGGGATGACGTTGAGTCCCTGGGGGATGGCGGCGTTCGCGCCGAGCATCAGTTCGCTCACGCACCACTTCAGGCTCGGCGGGACGGCTTGATCAGACAACGCTTGCGGCAATTCCAGATCGAGCCAGCCGGAGTTCAGGTAGTCGGCTGCATCGACATGGTAGTTCTCGGGCAGTCGAACGGAGTTCGTTGCGGGATCGAATTCGACGCGGTCACGTCCGACGTCCGAGAAGGATCGGGCGAGCTTGTTGGTTGCGTACCGCTCGGCTTCGGTGAGAATGGTCTCGGCTTGGTCGGGGGCGATATCCTCGAACAGGCCGGTTCCGTACACATCCGACCGCTCGAGAAGCTCGAACAGGTCGAATCTGATGTCTCTGAGGTTGCTGCGGTAGTGGCTCATCGTGACCTTTCCGGTGCCATCGAGTGGGCGAGGTGTTCAGGCATCAGTGGGTGCGAGAACGATGTCGAAACGTGTGCGGGACCAGGTGCGGTCGCCGACATCACGGCCGTCCGGGGTGGGTTCGTCGGCCGGGTGCTCGAGGAAGACTTTGACGAGCGAGTTCCGGACGCCGAAGACGCTGTCGGAGCCGAGGAGTTCGTCGCCCTCGACGAAGATGTGGGTGACGAGGGTGCGGTACCCGGGCGCGGTGACCATGAAGTGCAGGTGACTTGCGCGCATCGGTGAACGGCCGACGGCGTTCAACAACGCTCCGACCGGTCCGTCGTGTGGGATTGGGTACGGGGTCGGTGTCAGACCCCAGAAGCTGTAATGGCCGTTCTCGTCGGTGAAAAGATGACCGCGGGCGGCGAGCCGATCAGTGTCGTACTGAACGTCGTAGAAGCCGTCTTCGTCGGCCTCCCACACTTCGACACGGGCGCCGGTGACCGGTGTGCCGTCGGTCGAGGTGACTAACCCTTCGACCCAGCACGGTTGCCCTGCAGCGCCGCCGGCGATATCGCCGCCGAGTTCGAGATGGGGGGAGTTGTCGACGAAGAACGGCCCGAACACGGTCGCCTCGGTGGCCGTGCCGGCTGCTTCGTTATTGACGGTCACTGTCTGCATGGACACCCCGAAGACATCGGAAAGCAGAATGAACTCTTGCCGTTTGTCGTCGGTGATGTGTCCGACGTCGGTGAGAAAGGCGATGGCGGTGTTCCATTCGGCTTCGGTGAGACGGACTTCCCGCACGAAGGCGTGCAGGTGCGTGGTCAATGACTGCAGGACTGTCTTCAGGCGTGGGTTGTCCGTGTCGCCGAAGCTCGCGATGACGGTCTGCGTCAGGTCGTGTTCTCGCCGTGTTTGTTCGGCGGAGGGGAGGTGGCTGGTCATGAGAAGAGTCCTGTCGAGGGGTACTCGCCCGACCACGCTGCGCGGAGCAGTGTCCGAAGGTCGGACGGTGTGACCGCGCGGGGTGTGGATGCGGGGATGGACGGGAGGATCAGCTCGACGGCCTCCTCGATCGATTCCTCGGCGAAGCCGTGGTCGGCCAGTGCGGTGGGCGCATCGAGGCGGCGACGCAGGTCGTTGAGACCGTCGACGGCGGTCGCGGATCCGAGGGCGCCGGCGATTCGTTTTTCCGCGGCGGGCGCAGCGGGGGCGAGATAGGCCAACACATAGGGCAGGACGACGGCGTGGGTCTGTGCGTGGGGCAGGTTGTAGGCCCCACCGAGCACGTGGCAGATCTTGTGGTGCATTCCCGATCCGGCGGAGGAGAACGCGACTGCAGAGAGGTACGCGCCGTAGAGCGTTTCCTCTCGTCCGTCCAGGGTGAGCCCGGCGGCGTCCTTGATCGCCGGTAGGCCCTGTCCGAGAGCGCGGATTCCCTCGGCGGCGAAAGCTTGATCGATGGGGTCGGTGCGGGGTGCCCACATCGAGTCGATGCAATGCGCGAGCGCATTCAGCCCGGAGGCCACCGACAGCGAGCTGGGGAGGGTAGCGGTGAGCTCGGCGTCGTAGATGATGGTGCGGGGGAGCACTCGGTCGTCGATGCCAGTCGTTTTCCGCGCATGTTCCGTCAGACCCCACACGTTCGTGGCCTCGGACCCGGCGTACGTGGTCGGTATCGCAACGATGGGCAGTCCAGTGGTCAAGGCGACAGCCTTGGCCAGGCCGGTTGTCGACCCGCCGCCGATGCAGACGACCAGGTCGACATCATGGATTTTTGCTGCGGCGCGAGCGGCTTCGGCCTTGTCGATGGGGACGTGGGGGAGTACGTCGTCCCAGTGCAGGACGACCTTGGTCTCGGCGGTGATCGTCTGCGCCAGATCGCTTTCCGACGGTGCGGCGATGACCATCACCCGACGTGCATCCGTCCGCTCTACCTCGGCTCGAAAGTTGCTGCGCGCCTGACCTGTTCCGAAGACAACTCGCTGCGCGAGGGTGGTGTGCTCGAAGGCGGTCACTGTGCACTCACTTCCAGTGCTGCCGATTCGGCGTCATAGCCGTACAGCCATCCGCTCTCCAGCAATGGATCCCCTTGACCGAGCGTGCTGTCCCGGGCAGTCTGCGCGTCACCGTCGTGCAGGTGGTTGATGTCTTTGCGCCCGCGGCTGAGTTCTTGGATTCTGGTGGTTCGAGGGCGCCGTATCCCCTCATAACGGACCAGCGCGGCCTCCGGATCGGAGGTGTCCGCCGATAAGCATTGTGCGAGCGCTGCAGCGTCTTCGATGGCTTGGGCGGCCCCTTGCGCGAAGAACGGGAACATCGGGTGTGCGGCGTCGCCGAGCAGAGCAACTCGGCCGTGGGTCCACCGCTCGAGTGGGGCTCGGTCGAGCAACGCCCACCGGCCGGGTGTGCCGGCTTTCTCGATCAACGCGGTCAACCGAGGATCCCAGCCGGCGAATTCGTGGAGGAGTTCCTCGACGGTGCCCCGTGCGCTCCACGATTCGTCGGTGAAATCTCCGGCGGGAGCGAAGGCCACGATGTTGACGGATTTGCCACCGGAGATCGGGTAGTGCACCAGGTGGTGGTCGGGCCCGATCCACAGGGTTTGGACCGGACGGCGGGCGAACTCAGGTGCATCGGCGGCGGGAACGATGGCCCGGTAGGCGCACATCCCGGAGTATTCGGCGGCAGTAGGTGTGGTGATGGCGCCGCGGATCGCGGAGTGGATTCCGTCGGCGCCGATTACGACGTCGGCTTCGGCGCTCGTGCCGTCGGCGAATCGTAGCGTCACCGATCGTCCGTTGTCCTCGACACTCTCGCAACGCGCCCCGAGGTGGACGAGGTCGTCCGGGACCGCGGCGCGGATGGCGTCCAGCAGATCCGCGCGGTGGGCGACGTAGGACCGCTCGCCGTAGAGGGCCTCGCACCTGTCGGTCAACTGCTCCGAGGACAGAACGGTACCGTCTTCCCACCGCCGGAACTCCCAACCGATCTCCAGCGCAACGGCTTTGTCGAGGAAACTGTCTAGATGACCGAGGCGCCTGATCATGCGTACTGCATTGGGTGAGACGACGAGGCCGGCGCCGACCTCACCGAGCTGGGACGCCTGCTCGTAGACGGTGACCTTCAAGCCGGCGCGGTGCAGAAACGCAGCGGCACTGAGGCCGCCGATGCCGCCGCCGACAACGGCGATCCTCGGTGTGGTGGGGAAGGGAGGCATTATCTGGGGCCTTTCTGCATCGGTGGTGCAGGGGTGTTGTCCATAAACGGGCCGAGGGAGGGGGTCGACGCGGTAGCCGAGAAGTCGGTGGGGTGCGGTAGCGGCGCCGTCGGTCGGGCGCTTGCAGGCTCGGGGCGCCGCCTCTGCTCAGCCGACAGGTTCGGTCGGAGCGGTCAAGACGCGTCTGAGTAGTTTACCGACGGGGCTGCGAGGCAATGCTTTTCGCCTTTCGACTGCGCGGGGGATCTTGTACTTGGCCAGATGCGGGCGCAGGAAGGCCTGCAGGTCGCCGAGTTCGATCGGGCGATCGGAGACGACGACGGCGACGACGATCTCGCCCCATACCGGGTCGGGTCGTCCGATGACAGCGACGTCGGCCACGTCCGGGTACCGGGCGAGGAGGTGTTCGACCTCGGCAGGATCGACGTTCTCACCTCCGGTGATGATGATGTCCTTGGATCGACCTGTGATCCGGAGGTCACCGTCGTCGTCGATCAGTCCGCGGTCACCGGTGATGAGCCAGCCACGATCGAATGCTGCGGCAGTGGCGTTGTCGTTGTGCCAGTACCCGGCAGCGATGTGGGGTCCGCGGACCCGGATTTCCCCGACCGTTCCTGCTGGCAGTTCGGCTCCGGTCGAGTCGACGATGACGACATCGGTCAACATCGCCGGGGCACCGGAAGATTCGGGCTTATCCGCGGCATCGGTCGTTCGCCGGAAGCTGACCGAGGGGCCGGCTTCGGTCAGTCCGTAGCTGGCCAGGACGGGGACCCCTCGACTCGACCACTGTGCGACGAGAGCGGGCGGCATCGGAGCGCCGCCGCCGAGGATCCACCGCACGCTGGAGATGTCGGCGGTCTCGAAGCCCGGCTCGCGTGCGAGCAGTGTGAGCATCGAGGGGACTGCGAACATGGTGGTGACTTTGTGATCCCGGATCTGATCGAGGCACCGGGCGGGGTCGAATTTGCTGTCGATGACGACGGTGCCGCCCTTGTGCAGGGTGTTGACCGCCAGGGTGTTGAGAGCGGCGACATGGGAGAGCGGAGTGTTCACCAACGTGACGTCGTCGGAGACGATGTCGAGGCCGATCAGGGTGTTGATGCTGTTCGCGAACAGTGCCTCATGGGTCAGCACGACCCCTTTCGGATGGCCCGACGTCCCGGAGGTGTAGACCACGAGCGCCTCACTGCCCGGCGCCGGCGTCACCTCCGGTACCTCGGCGAGCGGTAGCGTCGAATCTCCCTGAAGTGCCGCGGTCAAGGTAGTGAGGGTCACCACCTCGATTCGGTCGATCCCAGCGACGTCGCCGACCGATCGCGCGGTCTGATCGGAGACGAGCAAGGTGGTCGCCGCCAGATCGTCGAGAATGAAGGCGACGTCGCTCGGCGGTGCGGCGATACCGATCGGAGTGAAAATCGCCCCTACCCGGGAGGATGCGTAGAGGGCGATCAGCACCTCTGGCCGGTTTTCCGACCAGCACGCCACTCGGCTGCCGGGTTGGACACCACTCTCGACCAACCGTGTCGCCGCAGAAGAGATCCGACCGAGGAGTTCGCCGTAGGTGATCGAGCTGTCGCCGAAAAGGAATGCGGTTCGGTTCGGTTGACGGCGGGCGCGACGCTCGACGAGTTCCCCGTAGCGAACACCGACAGTAGCTGCGGCGGCATTGGTTGCGGTGGGTGAAAGAGTGGCCATCGAAGTCTCCGGTCAGATCGGGTAGTGGCGGTCGGCGGAGGAGACGGTGATCCAACGCAGCTCGGTGAATTCTTCGAGTGAAGCGGTGGATCCGAATCTGCCGAAGCCGCTGGATTTCACTCCGCCAAACGGCATCTGAGCCTCGTCGTGCACTGTCGCCCCGTTGATGTGGCAGATGCCGGAGACGATTCGCTGCGCCAAGGTCAACGCGTTTCCTACGTCACGGGTGAACAGGGCCGCGGACAGTCCGTACTCCGAGTCGTTGGCGACACGAATTGCTTCGTCGACTCCGTCGACCGTGATGATCGGGGCCAGGGGTCCGAACGATTCCTCGGCGTAGAGACGCGCAGTCGAGGTGACACCCGTCAACACGGTGGGCGGGTAGTACAGGCCGTCGGACGTGCCGCCGGTGACGACCGTCGCACCATGCTCGACTGCGTCGGCGACGAGCGCTTCGAGGTGTGCGACGGCGCCCTGGTGAACCATCGGCCCGAGTTGGGTCGTGTGATCATCCGGGTCACCGACCACCAGAGCTTTCGCGCGGCGTGCCAAGAGTTCGGTGAATTCGGCTGCGACCGAGGAGTCGACGATCAGCCGTTCGGTGGACATGCAGATCTGGCCTTGGTTCATGAAGGCACCGAAGGAGGCTGCTGCCGCGGCCGCGTCGAGGTCGGCGTCGGCCAGAACGACGAAGGGCGCTTTACCGCCCAGCTCCAGGACGGCGCGGGTCAGATTGCGACCGGCCGTCTCGCCGATAATCCGTCCGACCTTGGTCGAGCCGGTGAAGTTCACGACCCGGGTCTTCGGGTGGGCGATCAGGGCGTCGACTACGCCGGCCGCGTCCTCAGGGGCATTGGTGATCAGGTTCGCGACCCCGGCTGGAATTCCCGCGTCGACGAGACATTCGATGATCGCGGCGTGGGTGGCCGGGGTTTCTTCGGAGGCCTTCAAGACCACCGTGTTGCCGAACGCCAACGGCATGGCCACGGCCCGCACCCCGAGGATGAGCGGTGCGTTCCACGGTGCGATGCCGACCACGACGCCGACCGGTTCGCGAACCGCGAGGGCGGTAAGTCCTGGAACATTGGAGGGAATGACCTGTCCCACAGTGGAATAGACCTGGGCGGCAGCTTCGCGCAGCATCCCTGCGGCAAGCATGACGTTGAAGTGGCACCACGACGATGCCGCTCCCATTTCTCTGCCCATCGTCGCCGAGAGCGAGTCACTGCGTTCGTCGAACAGGGCCGCCGCCTTTTCCAGTATTTGCCGTCGGGCCGCGGGGGGAGTGGCGGCCCAATGCGGTGCGGCGGCGGCGGCGGCATCGACAGCGCGCCGGGCATCGTCGGCTGTCGCGGCGGCGACACGGGAGAGTCGGTCGCCGGTCAGTCGACGGGTTTTGTCGATGTAGCGTCCGGTGGCTGGTTCGGTGGCTGCGCCGCCGATGGAGAGCTGGACGGTGGCGACACCGGTGTCGGTGAGAGTCATAGCTGTGGTCCCTAGTCTGCGGAGGTGGCGTAGGTGCCCAGTCCGGGGCGGTAGGTCTTGTCGTCGAGGAACTGAGTCATGCCCTGTTCGCGGGCGTCGGTATCGAACAGAATCGCCTGGTCGTGCTTCGCGTAGAGGTAGTCCTCGGCTGCTTCCCAGGACATCAGACGCGAGTGCCGGAAACCCATCTTCGCCCCGCGTACGACCCACTGGCTCAAGCTGGTCAACTGCAACGCCAGCTCGATCACTCGGTCGCGCAGCTGGTCGGCGGGGACGCTTTCGTTGACCAGGCGCATCGTCGATGCTTTCTGGCCGTCGAAGTGCTGGCCGGTCATGATGTAGAACATCGCATCGCGGGTGGAGATGGTCTCGGCGAGCGCGCGGGTCACCAGGTTTCCTGGGGTGACGCCCCAGTTCACCTCGGACAGACCGAACGTGGCGCTATCGGCGGCGATTGCGAGGTCGCAGGAGACAAGCGGTACGAACGCGCCGCCGAAGCACCATCCGTTCACCATGGCGATGGTGGGCTTGGCGTAGTTCAGGAGTTTGCGGTACTGCCAGTTAGTTCCCTCGGCGCGGACCTTGTGCTGGACCGAGCGTGGCTTGCCGTCGGTCTCGCGGAAGTACTCCTTCAAATCCATTCCGGCGGAGAACGCGTCGCCGGTGCCGGTGAGCACGACGACGGCCACGCGGTCGTCGGTTTCGAGGGCTTCGAGGGCGGTGAACATTTCCCGGTTCAATGTCGGGTTCATCGCGTTGCGCTTGTCCGGCCGGTCGAAGTACAGCCACGCGATGCGGTTCTCGTCGATCTCGACGCGAATCGTCTCGCCCTGGAACTCCGGCGTGTTCTCGGTCATGGGGGTCTCCATTTCACCCGAACGAAAAAGTCGCCCGGGGATGTCGTCGGTCGAATCGAACTCTTGAGTATCAGAAACTCTGACACTGAAAATATCAGTGACTCTGATAAGATGTCAACCATGACGGTAGAGGTCGGCGATGACGACACGCTTGGGCATGCCGACGGACAGGACGGGGCGGTGGCGAGAGTGACCTACTTGGTGAAGCGGCTCGAGTCCGCCGTCAGACGTGACCTCGACGCCAGCATGCAGGCGCAAGGCTTGACCACCCCGCAGTACGCCGCGCTGAGCATCCTCGCCCGTACCCCGGGCCTCTCGTCCGCCGAATTGGCCCGGCGTTCCTTCGTCACGGCGCAGTCGATGCAGGTAATGGTGGCTGCGTTCGTTCGCAACGCCTATGTCGAACGCCGGCCCGACCCCGACCACCAGCGAATCCTGTGCAACTACCTCACGACCGAGGGTGCTGAGGTGCTCCGGCGATGCGAAGAGGAAGCGGACCGAATGGAAGCACGCATGCTGTCCGGTCTGACCGCCTCGCAAATCGCGGGATTTCGAGATGTCATGTCACAGTGCGTACACAACCTGTCCAGTGCAGAGACCTTGTAATCCAGGCGAACGGCTAATGGCCCTGAATGCTTTGTGTGCGAGCACGTTTCGCCGTCCGTGGCAGGACCGGACTGATGGGATGGCGGGCACTGCGATCAGCTAAAGCGCGGGTGATGCCCTGCGCGGCGGAGCGGGTCAAGGCAATCATTTCGTGCATATCGCGCCGACCGGTCGATCCGAGTGCTGAAACAGCCGCAATCGTCGGAGCCCCGGTGCCGTCGCGGGCGGTAACGAGAGCAGCGCACGATGTGGAGCCAGCAGTGAGTTCGTCTCGCGAGGTGGCGTATCCCTCGCGTCGCACGCGTGCGAGTTCGGCGCGCAGAATATGGGCGTCGACGATTGTAGTCGGGGTATAGCCAAGGAGCTCACCGCTCGCTGTTCGGGCTTGAATAGTCGGATCTGCATGCGCCAGTAGTACTTTGCCGACAGCGCTGGCATGCAATGGCAGTCGACCGCCGGCGCGGCCAGCATTGGGTACGTCCTTCGTCCCGGCGATCTTCTCGATCAACAAGGCCTCACTTCCGTCCAGGACGGCGAACAGCACGTGTGCACGAGTGAGGTCCCACAGCGTCTGCAGAAAAGGCAGAGCGCTCTCGCGCATCCCGTACGTTCGACGTGAACGGGCGGCAACTTCCCATAATCGCAACCCGATGCTGTAGCGACCGTCTGTGCCGCGTTCGAGTCCGCCCCACCGCTCGAGCTCTTGAATCAGACGGTGGGTGGTGCTTGAGGGCAGGCCCGTGGCGCGCGCGATGTCCGACATCGTAAGTTCGGTTCTTTCGCCGGCGAAGACGTCGAGAATGGCCAGGGATTTCTCGGTCACCGAGCGCCCGGCTGTCGAGTTTCCGCCCGACATGTCACCTCCTGCTCCCTCGTCCTTGACTGACACTCGTTGCCCACTGAGCGGGAATCTTGTGTTACCAGTCACATAAGAGAGTCTTACATAGAACGCGGGCGAAGAACACCCACCGCCGTATGAACAGGAGTGCTCACATGTCTGACACCATGCTCGCTGCCCGCATGCACGTCGTCGGAGAACCGATGGTGCTCGAGCAGGTTCCGCTACCGGAACCTGGACCGACAGATGTCCGAGTTGCGGTCCACGCATGCAACATTGTCCCGAACCTCGCAAATATTCTGGCGAACTGGACCACGTGGTTCCCTCAGAATCCGCTGCCTGCACTTCCCGCCATTTTCGGTCTCGACCCCGCCGGCGTAATCGACGCGGTAGGTAGCGATGTGCACGGATTTGCACCAGGGGACCGTGTCTACGTCAACCCTGGACGTCACTGCGGAGACTGCCGATCGTGCCGACGCGGCGAACACATCAACTGCACCAGCTTCGCGTTCGCCGGCTACTTCGGGTTCACGGCCAGTTCATCGAACATGCTCGACCGTTACCCCTATGGAGGGCTCGCCGAATACACGCTCGCACCCCAATACGCACTCGTGAAACTGCCCGACTCCATCGGATTCGACGTCGCGGCCCGCTTCGGTTATCTCGGAACCGCGTATGCTGCCTTGCGGAAAGCGCACGTCGGCACCGATACAACAGTCCTGATCAATGGAATCAGCGGAACACTCGGACTCGGAGTTGCCCTCTATGCACTCGCCATGGGGGCCACGACTATCCTCGGGACGGGCCGCGACCGGGCACTGCTGGAACGAGTGAAAGCGCTGGCACCGACTCGAATCGATGTTTTCTCCTCCCACGATGGAGACATCGATGAATGGGTCAAGGACACCGTTCCCGGCGGCATCGACGTCTTCATCGACGCTCTGGGCCCAGGTGCACCGCATGCCCCGTTCCAGCAGGGTCTGCGCGCGGTTCGCCGTGGCGGCTGCGCGGTCAATGTCGGAGCGACCTCAGGCGAGGTCCCCATCGACGTTCACCACTTCATGGACCAACAGATCCGGTTGCTCGGTTCATGCTGGTTCACAGCCGGCGAAGGCCAAGACATGGCGGCGATGGCAGAAGCAGGCCTAGTCGACCTGTCGATCTTCGAAAACGTCAACTTCCCCCTCGCAAATGTCAACGACGCGATCACCGGCATCGAGAACCGGCACGGCGGTTTCACCAACTTCGTCATCACACCAACCGACCCCGAGGAAACCCACTCGTGAATAGCCCCGCTTCGGCGTTAAACCCGGCAACAACAGCTCTGATGAACGTGCACTGGCAACAAGACATCGTCACCAAGGAGGGTGCATTCGCACCGTTTTTCGCTGAGCAGGTCCATAAGCACGGCGTCATCGACGTCGCTGCTCAACTGGTAGAGCACTTTCGCGCAACGGGTTCGCTCGTCGTGTGGGCCCGCGCAGCATTTCAACCCGGCTACCCCGAATTGATCCTCAACACTGGATTGAACGTCGCCATCAAAAAACTAGGAGCACTGGTCGAGGGCTCGCCCGGCGCAGCAATCATTCCCGAGCTCGAACCCGCCTTCGGCGAGCCCATCGTCAGTCACCCAGGCACTTCGGCGTTCCCCGACTCCACCCTGGACTCAATTCTGCGCCGAAGCGAAATTGACACTGTAGTTTTCACCGGCGTATCCACCAATGTGACAGTCGAAGGGACCGCACGGGACGCGCTTAACCTGGGTTACAAAGTTGTGATTGTGTCGGATGGTTGCACCGCCGACTCCGACGCCGCACACGAAGCGACTCTGTCGACCTTCAGGCTTCTTGGGAGTGTTTTGACCGCTTCCGAGGTGACCGCGACTCTCACTGGACCTCTGCACCAGGCGAGGAGTCAAAGCTGACGTAGTCGCCGAACTGACGAATCGAGCGCGTACGCCTGATCAAACCACGAGTTGCAGCTATGTGGTCTTGAGGCCGAGTCCATCGACCTGCGCTAGCCGTCCCGGACTGGATCTGAGCCGTCCGAACCCGATGTTTGAGTTCCCCGTGAGGTATCGAGATATCTTGTTCAAGGGGACGGCGACGGTTTAGTAAGATTCGCGTCCTCGCGGCACCCACTGAGGTGTCGATGCCTCCGCCAGTAGCCGACGTATCTCCGAGACCGGCATAGGAGGCGTAGTCGTCGACCAGGATCTAGGCCTTAGTACGTACGCGGAGGCCGAAATTTTCTGTGTGGTGGATATCTGGGTGAAGCCGGGGCGACGGCGATTTGCAGCCTGTCAGGCGGGCTTTGGTGATTGTCGGGGTCCAGATCTGAGTCCGTGGTGCGCTGCCGCTGCGTATCCGTGTTCTAAGGACTGTGTGGCGAGCGGAATGAGTTCGGCCTGCTCTGGCATGACTTCAGCGGAGGTGAGCTCGTCGATCAGTTCATTGCGAAGTGCGTCCGGGCTGCCAGGTTGGACGTCTTTCCGGATTGACTCGTCGACGAGTTCGAGGCCCACGTGAGGGATCGGATGCAGGGCTAGGTCGCGAGTCATGACTTCACTATCAGGATTCGCCTTTCGCCAGCTCGCGACAAACGCCGAAGCCACTGATCTTGAAACGGATTGATCGATTCTCGGTGAGACATCGATGTGAAGAAGAGTGCTCATGATTACCTTCGCAGTAGTTGTGACAACCCCGAGTGTGCAGGCACTCTCGAAGATGCGCGATGCACACATAGGCATTGCTCTATGCCCTTGAGTATGGAGCGTCCCCAAGTCCGCGAACTCGAGTACGTGATCGCTGTTGCGGACAATCTAAGTTTCACTGGGGCGGCGGCATGGCTCGGCATAGCTCAGCCTCCGCTCTCGCGAGCAATCAGCCGGTTTGAACGCCGTCTTGGTGTGAGGTTATTTGATCGAACTAGTCGGGGTGTCCGTGTCACAGAACAAGGGGTGTCCGTGTCATAGAACAAGGAGCCCAGGTCGTCGAGCGGAGTAGGAGAATTCTTAGCGACCTAGACGAGCTCAGCCGCCGAGCGGCGGCGAGATCGATTGTTCTCGCTGCTCGCCCGAGGACTGGCTCAGGTTTCTTGCGAACCGTTCTCACCGCCTACGCTGCGACATCAGGTTCGGTGAATGTGGATGTGCGGTTCAGTCTCTCGCCGGAATCTGTTGTGCAAGAGGGTATTGCCGACCTGGCGCTGGTGTGTGGGGATCAGAACCTGCTCGGCTTGGAGGTCGAAGAATTGATGGAACTGACTACCGTCACGCTGGTGCCCCGCCGTGTCGGAATCAGCGTGGGCGCGTTGACGTTGCAACAGGTAGAGCGTCTGCCGGGCTTTCGTCATGGATATCCCGAAGTCTCCCTCGATCAGCTCATCGACCTTGTTGCACTTCAAAAGGCGGTCGTGTTGGCGACCGGTGACATTGCCGATCGAGTCGGGGTTGGGGTTGAAATGGTGTCGATTCTCGACGCGCCGCCGATTCGCCTTGCATTCGCCATGGACTCTCGAACGGTGAATGCGCATTGCCGCGCTCTGGTTACTGCCGCGCGGCGTGTGTCGTATGCCTACCCGCGTGTTGAAGATCGATGCAACGGCGGAGGTGCAGAACAAGGGACGACTGGTGCTAGTGAATAGGGTCTGCACTCGGTTTGGTTGATACCTAACCTGTGAGGATCGCTCCTCACGGTGAAAGGATCCTGCTATGCCGAAGTCGTTCCCCGAGGAGTTCCGCCGCGACGTGGTCGCGGTTGCCCGCAAACGTGAAGCCCCGCTGACCCAGATCGCGAGAGACTTCGGGATCTCCGAGCCGACCCTGCACAACTGGCTCAAGAAAGCAGACATCGAAGACGGCAACCTGCCCAGAATGACCAAGGACGAATCCGCCGAACTCCGCGAAGCCAAGAAATGAATTCGTTTGCTCGAGCAGGAAGCGGAAGTGATGCGACGAGCTGTCGCCTACCTGTCTCGGGACGGCAACCCAAAATGATGTTCCCGCTGGTCCGCGACCTCGCTGGCGACGGAATTCCGGTCACGGTGACCTGTCGGGTGCTCGGTTTCTCCACACGAGCATTCTACAAATGGCGTGATAGCCCTGTGACACAAAGGGATTGGGACGATGCGCATCTGATCAACGCCGCTTACGGCATTCGCGCCGACGACCCGGCTTTCGGATACCGATTCATCGCCGACGAATTACCTGGGTGAGGCATCATCACCGGCGAGAATCGCGTCGCCCGGTTGTGCTCGCAGCAACGTATCTGGTCGGTGTTTGCGAAGAAGAAAGGACTGAACAGGAAGTCGGGCCCACCGATTCACGACGATCTTGTGGCACGCAAGTTCACGGCACAGAAGCCGAACCAGTTGTGGCTCAACGACATTACCGAACGCTGGACCGACACCGGAAAGCTGTACCTGTGCGCGATCAAGGACGTGCACTCGAACAAGGCCGGCTATTCGATCGACTTGCGAATGAAAGCGTCGCTGGCTGTCCGCGCGCTGACCAATGCCGTCGCTCTCCGGGATCCGACCGGAACCATCGTTCACAGCGGCCGGGGTAGCCAATTTCGGTCAAGAAAATTCGTACAAACATTGTCCGACAACGGTTTACAAGGTTCCATGTTGCAAAAGAACGTCCTTGACCGACAATGCTGGTCTACTCGGGAACAGCTACGGCTGGCGATCGTGACCTGGATCGAGAAGACTTACCATCGCAAACGCCGACAACGGTGCCTCGGGAAACTCACCCCGATCGAGTTTGAGACAATCAATCAGACCGCCCTCGCGGCCTGAAACTATCAACCCCACGTGTCAACTGAAGTGGGTGCAGTCCCATAGTTGTACTTGCACGTGTCTTCGTCGTGATGCAATAACGCGCTTGCCGTGGCGAGGGTTCTAGGGAGCTGTCGTCGTGAACAATGCTCGGTGAAAAATTTGATGGATGCGGGTGTCGCCGTCGTTGCGACCGGCCGACTCATTTTCTGCCTTCCCCGCTGCTGCCATCGGTAGTGTGGACATGACATCACGAACAGTTACACCTGCGTGCACCTGGCCTGCGTCATGTGCGCGCTCTAGGGCGGGCGTCATCGCGGCGTCAAGGCGGTCCGCGTATTCTTTGAATCGAGGGGAACGGCTATGTGCGAACATCTTCGCGATGAGGCCGTCTCTGAGCGCGATGTCGAGCAACAGGTGGTAAAGGGTGGCCATCGAATCCGGCTCTTTGGAAGCGAACTGTTCGACGAGTTCGACATTGTCTTCCATCAGCGTGGCAGCCAGGTCATCTAGCGTAGCGAAATTCCGGTAGAAGGTCGCTCTGCTCACCGACGCCTCCTTCGCGATCTTGCCGACCGAGACGTTGGCACCGTCCCGTGCGAACACTCTCCGCGACGCGATCATGAGTTGTTCACGGTTTCGAGAAGCGTCTTGACGCTGTGTCGTTGAAGGCTTCACTCGTCTAGATTACCAAGTTCGGTGGGAGGCCCGCCCTAAGCGGACAGTGATGTACGTTTATTTTATGGGAACAGCAATGGAACAAATACGCCCTCTCGCAGGGAAAGTCGCGGTCGTCACTGGCTCAGGCCAGGGGATAGGGCGTGGTATTGCATTGATGCTCGCGAGCTTTGGCGCGAAGGTCATCACCAACGACTTGAAGCCCCGTTCGACGGACGAGGTGGACATGAAGTTTCGGGCGACGGCACTCGCCGGCGACGCCCCTTTAATGAGTGCTGAGGAAGAGACGGATTACCTCGTTGCGCAAGGGGATGCGGACACGACAGCGCAAGCCATCGTTGACCTCGGTGGTGAGGCCGTGGCGCTCTATGCGGACGTGACGGATCATGATGCCGCTGGCCGGTTGATTCATACGGCTGTCGATTCTTTCGGGCACATCGATATCCTGGTCAACAATGCGGCAGGGCTCGGCTTCGGGCCGTTTGTCTCCTTAACGCCCGACGACTGGAAATATCAGGTATCGGCCAAACTGGATGGTACTTACAACTGTATGTCGCATGCGGTACCACTCATGGTGGCGCGGGGATCAGGCCGAATCCTTAACGCCTCGTCCGACGCTTTGACCGGGATTGCGATGATGGCGCCGTATGCTGCAGCGAACGCCGCCGTCGTCGCGCTCACCAAATCGGTTGCGAAAGAGGTTGATCGACACGGAGTGACGGTAAACGCCTTCTGTCCACAGGCCGCATCTCCAGGCCATATGAGCTTCAACGCCGCTTTCAAAATGATGCTGGCCAGGCAGGGTATTGAGATCAAGGTCGATGAAGACCGGATGCGTAGGTCCGAGGAAGCGCACGGTCCGGCGGAAAACCTGACCATGCTGGCGTACCTCGCATCGGACGAAGCGTCGCACATCAACGGTGCAGTGTTTTCGGTCTCAGGCGGCGGCGACATCGCTTTGTACAACGAGCTCGAACACATTGCACATATCGAAAAGCGCGGCGCCCCATGGACATTTAGTGATCTTCGATCGGCAGTGCCAGCGCGCCTGCTTACGGGGTACCGCCCAATTGCCGAGCGAATAGAATTCTGAGCGAGGCGCCAAGATGCTGGTCGATCGCGGATTGCGGCAGACGTGCGCCCGTAGTGGTGTGATCGGGCCGAGATTGGGCCTTCGCTGACCGCAGACCTATGTGCACCGACGGGCGAGGTCGGTCCAACAATTGCGCTTTTCCCAGTCGCATCGAGCGCACCCGATCAAAGTCGAAAGGTTCGATCGGGCTGATCAACGTTGATTGACGTGCCTCACCCGAGGACTGTCGCGCACACGCGATTAGATAGTTTGCGGCCGCCTTTTACAACTTCGCCCTTCGTTGGTCTTGCAGGGGTGGTGCCGTGGTCAGCATTGGTCCGAGGCACGACGACCACCGCAAATGTGCTGCGCGAAAAGTCCCATAGCCGGATTTTCCATGGTGTCGAACAATTTTGAGGACCTCTGCCTTCGCCGGTCAATCCCGCCTTCCTGCATCTGGGTACGCTGCTCGGTGGGCGATGCGGTCGGGCACGAGATGTGCCTCGCACGTGTGCGTCAGCTGAAGCGGGAGAGACTGTCGCGGGACCACGCTCCTTCGCGTAATTCCACCTGTCGTGCACGCGGCTTGTGTTCTCGCGGGTCCGGTTCTGCCGCCACCTAAGCGGCGACGTTCGGGTCTGCTGATTGGACGCCTATGCCTTCTTGTGTATGGGATGGAACATGAGATGGACGAACTGTGACTGTAGACACAATACGCCCTCGCTGTTAGTCTTCATCTTGAATGCTGCACGATCGTCGCAAATATGGGACAGGGGTCGTCCTCAGGGCTGGTGCGGTGACAGAGCACCAAAGAAATCCAGCTTGGCCTGGCGCGCCGATCGAGCACCGCAGCACCGTTCGGAGTGCAGTCGAACCCGAATCTCACCGTCTCAGTAGAGGAAAGTCATGACGATGTCCATGAAAGCAACTGGCAGGTCAAGCGGTATCGAAGCAATTCTTCCCGTCGACATAAACAAGATTGTGGCCAAAACGTACCTCGGTGCGATGGCCGGCCGTGGAGATGTCGACTTGTTTGAGACGACTTTGGCCGACGACTACGAGGTGATCCTCACTGGACAGAGCAAGATTTCGGGGACCCTCAGCCGTGAACAGCACCTCGCCTTCGTACGAGCGATTCCCAAAATGTTCGTCACGGGCCTCAACTTCGAAATCCTGAGTATGACTGCGGAAGGAGACCGTGTCGCTTGCGAGTCCAGGGTCACGTGCACGCTCGTCAATGGGCTGGAGTACAACAACGAATACCTTCATCTCTTTCGGTTCCGCGATGGGAAAATCTGTCGCACAAACGAGTTCATGGATACTCAGCTCGCTGAGACCGCTTTGCTGCCCATCATCGTTCTTGAATAGTGGTGCGGCAACACGACGGCCGAGTTTCGGACCCGTCGAGAACGAAGTGCAAATTGTTGGTATGGATGACGCATTGGTATGGCTCGAGTGTGGAGCAGGACGATGTCATACATTCTTGACCGATCGGAGTGCGAATTGACCGCCGAACACATGAAAATTCAGGCGCGACGTGTAGTTGCGGGTCTGGATGCCGATGGTAGATCGACGATCATCAGCGATGAGAACACCCGCGCGAGAGTGGCCGCCCCGGCCTTTACTGTCATGAACCTGTGGCAGACTGACCGACTGCCGCCCCGCCTCGACGATGTCGATGGGCTCGGCGCCGTGACCCTGTTACCGCCGTTGGGAAGTGCGATGTACAGAATCACTACCTTCCCGCCGGACGGCCAATGCGATGAGGCTGGATTCAAAGAGTCCTTGGCGGCAATCGGGGGAGGGGACAGTCAGGACGACTCGAGCGACCAGGACGACTCGAGCGACGTGGTTGGTCTTCACGCGACGGACAGCATCGATATCAGTACGGTCTTGACCGGCGAACTGTACGCGGTCCTAGAAAACGGAGAAACGGCCTTACGCCCGGGTGACACGTTCGTTCAGCGCGGAGGTAATCACACTTGGAGCAACCGAAGTGGTGAGCCTGTCACGTTTGTCACTCTCACTATCCCCGCCGTGCGAGACCGGTCCGGCGCGTAACTATCGTCCGCGGCAACCTCTACGTACGGTAGAACGAAACGCGGTATGTCGTCATGTCGATAAGAAGACGGCACACCGCGTTTCGTGTTTGATGACCGAATGGTCAGGTATGTCCGTTCCGCGACTCACGCGACAGTGTGAATCGCACCGGAGTTTCTGATGTTCCCCGAGTTTTCCGGAGTTCGTTTGTTTTACTTCAGGCATTGATGCACCCGAGAGAGGTTCACGATGCCCCGACGTTATCCGCCCGAGTTCCGCCGGAAAGTCCTAGATCTGTTGAAGTCAGGACGCACGGTCGCCGAGGTCGCCGCAGGTCTCGATGTAACCGAACAGGCCATCTACAACTGGCGTGACCAGGAGCTCATCGATACCGGCCAGAAGCCGGGGCTGAGCTCGATCGAGAGCGCCGAACTCGCCGCTGCCCGCCGTCGTATCGCCGAGTTGGAGACCGAGCTCGCCATAGCCACGCGCTCCACGGAATTGCTGAAGTCGGTGGTGCTCCCAAAAGGCGGTTCGAAGCGATCGAGGTGATGGCCAAGGAGGGACTAGCAGTACAGACCTCATGTCGCGTTCTGGAGGTGTCGGAGTCCGGCTTCTACGAGTGGCGCAATCGCCCACCCTCGGAACGCTCACTACGTCATGCTGGCTGACCCAGCTGATCACCGAGGTTCACACCGCCTCGCATGGCACCTACGGTGCCCGCCGGGTCCACACCGAACTCACCCTTGGCCACGGCATTGCTGTTGGGCACGGCTGCATCGAAATGTTGATGAGAGCTGCTGGTGTGAAAGGACTTCCGGGAAACAAGCGTGCACGTTCCAAGCATCAAACCCCGACCGCGAACGATCTCGTCGACCGTAAATTCACCCGCGACGAGCCGAACGAGCTGTGGGTCACAGATATCACGGAAAATCCCACCCGTGAAGGCGAAATATATTGCGCTGTTGTCCTGGATACGTTTTCGAGGCGAGTCGTCGGTTGGTCGATCGACAGCTCGCAGACTGCGAGATTGGTGACAAACGCTCTGGGAATGGCCATTTCGAATCGAGGCCCAACGCCCGGTGCTTTGATTCATTCCGACCACGGAGTGCAGTTCACATCGTGGGCATTCACCGGCCGGGCACACGACTCCGGACTGGTCCCGTCGATGGGATCGATCGGTGATTGCTATGACAACGCCGTGATCGAATCTTTCTGGGGCAGAATGCAAACCGAACTCTTGAACCGGAAACGATGGAAAACGAGGATCGAATTGGCCAACGCCATGTTCGAGTATCTCGAGATCTTCCACAACCGGCAACGCCGGCACAGTGCCCTAGGGATGCTGACACCGATCGAGTTCGAGAACGTACACTTCACACGTCAACCCGTAGCCTGAAGTCAAATATGACGACTCCACAAAACTCGGGGAACATCAGTCTCCGGGCTCGCAGGAGCGGTTCGGTGTGAGTAGGGCCAACGTAGTTGCGGCCCTACTCACACGTCATTTGAAGCTCAGTTCTTCAGAGCTTCGACGGTATCGCGAGATTCCAGCAGCGACCCATTGCACGCCACATCAGGCAATGAAAGATCAGACTGTGCAACAATATCGGAAGCATTGACGATCCCCATCGGATACTCGAGGGTATCGGACGATGGTTTCCCGCCATTTTTGATTTCAAGGCCTACAGCGACGGGCACCGCGTTGATCCATGCGTGACTCGGCGGCAGAAACACGTCCGGCTCGAACCCTTCCGTCTTTGCTCGCTGATACGTGTTGAGTGTTCCGAGCGTGGTGCTGCCCGTAAGCATGATGGTCGGAATGTCCCGATCGCCCGCGGCGGTATACGCATTGATGAAGTCTGCGGCCGACTCGTCATATGCAATCAAGGCGGGTTTCCTTCCGGAGGCGCGCAAGGCTGAGGCAGCCTGGATCGTCCCTTGAGGTGACCAGTCAGTGGTCCCGTCGTAGACCTTGGTGAAGCCCGCGCCGTCCAGCGCTTCCTGCGCGCAGGGCTGCCACGTGGGGGCGTAGGTGTTGCCGGGGACGCCCGTGAACATGGCGTAGGTGAAATCGGTGACGCCCTTATCGGCGAGGTGCTGCTTGAGTGTCGAAGCTGCCGACTCCCACATTCCGCACAGGTCCAGTTTGATCTCGACGGTCAACTTGTCCGCGACGGCAGGCTCGAGGCTGACGAAGCTGTTTACCACCGGAATGCCAGCCGATTTGGCCTGGTCGATCACGGGGCCAAGCTGATTGCCGACAGTGCTCCACCACGGAATCAGCAAATCGGAACCCTGTCCGATTGCGTTGCGCCAGTTGGTCATATGTCGCTGGACATCGTCGCCACTGTCCGAGTACGTGATCTTGGCGACCTCACCGCTTTTGATGGCGTACGAGACGATTTCCGCGCGTGCTTGTGACCAATACGGGTGCACCAGATCGGACAGCAAGGCGATAGTGTGCGTGCCCTGGCCAGTTTCGCATGTCGTCTTCGTCATGCAATCGTTGAAGATGGCGCGCTGGGCTTCGGTGAGGGGGACCGAACCGGCCATCAACACTTTCTGAAACTCTGGCGCCAGTGCGTCCACGTCGATGTCAGGGTTCAGGACCTTTGTGGCCATCTGTTTGAGAGTCGCAGTGTCGGTCGCGGGGATAGTGCTGTTCGCACTGGCGTTGCGGTCGCCGCCGGACGATGTTTCGGCTGCGCATGCGGTGACGGATAGAGCCATCGTGGCTGCGGCGAGGGCCAAGGCGAGGCCCCGACCGCGTGGAGTTACCGACATAGAGTTTTCTCCTGTTTGAGTGGTGCGCTGTCTGTCGGCGCAGTTCCGGGTGTACATAACCGCATCCGACGAAGAAGGGCCTGAGGGCCGAAATATGTTCGTGTGCTTGCAAGCTTGAGGCAAGCGGGTAAATCGAGTGCGTCGCGAGAACAGGCACCATCCCGCCAAGAATCTGGACTCACACCAGGTCTACCGGGTGGTGAAGGCGAGCCGAACTGTGCGGCGATCGGGACGTTATCAGCGTCGCAGTTGCTTGTCCAGGACATTGTCAGACATTAATGAAGCATCTGCGTGTCAGCTTGTGTCGAAGGGTGAGTGGGCGTCTGAGACGACGTGGTTGTCGAAATTGCTCTGAGATAGAGACTTTCGGTTGTCGACTGCACCCGTGATGCAGCTGCTCCGATGCGTTTCGTCGAATCGCGGATAAATAGTCGTCCGGGTTGATAGTTTGATGATCATCGAAACTTGAAATTCGTGCTGGTTCGCGCGACATCTCGACGCTCGCAGCAGCTTGACCATCCGGAAAAGAAAGAGACACATGACTCGATTGGAAAACGCCGTCACGATCGTCACCGGGGCGGGCGGCGGTGTGGGGAGGGCAGCCGCTCTCCGGCTTGCGGAGGAAGGTTCGCGACTGGGCTTGACGGATCTGGACGGGCCTGCGCTGTCGGAAACTGTAGCGCTAGTCCGTGATACGGGGGGCCAAGTGGTATCTGAGACGGGGGATATCGTTTCCGAGCGCACTATCGATGCGCTGACAACCAAGGTCTTAGACAATTACGGTCGGGTCGACGGCTTGGTGAACAACGCGGGCATCGTAATCGCTAAACCGATTCTCGATCACACAGTGGCGGACTTCGATCGACTGATGCATGTCAACGCGATGGCCTGCCTGGTCACAGCGAAACGCGTGGTGCCAGAGATGCTGAAATCGGGAGGTGGCTCAGTTGTGAACGTCGCGTCGATTGGCGCGTTGGCCGCGATTCCGCTTGTTGGTGTGTACTGCGCATCGAAGGCGGCTGTGGTGGGGTTCACCCGTTCACTCGCGTTGGAGCACGCTCCCGGCATTCGTGCGAACGCTATCTGTCCCGGAGGCATCGAGACGGAGATGGCGGAGGAACACATCAAGAGTTTTTCCACCCGTGAGGAGGCGATTGCGACGTTGGCGGGTCGGCAGATGCTCAAGCGCTACGCTGATCCCCGCGAGATCGCCGACGTCATAGTCTTCCTCGTGAGTGCCGAATCGTCGTTCATGACAGGTGCGGTCGTCCCGGTGGAGGGTGGGTGGACTGCCTGGTGAAACCGGAAAGATGCCGGTGGGCGGTCGTCGGCAGTTCGGCGTCGGCGATACGGGGCCTGACGGGTTGGTTGGGGTGACGGTTCGTTTCACTCGCGTGGGTGTTCGTTCTCGTACGTCCGGCGGTCGCGCTGTCCGATTCGGATAGATGAGGGCGTGATGGTCGAGTGCCGAGGTGATAGCTGGGGCACCCGGGATCTAAGAAGTATTGGGAAGTACTTGGTACACAGGTGACCCAGGAATGGGGAGCAAGCTGGTTTCCAATGCCGTGGAGTATCGTCCGATGAAAGTCGGTGGCTTGGCGAACAGCGACTTTGATGTCATGGACTGTGGGTGTGCGGGTAGTAGGCCAGCCCGACGTCGCAATGTGCTCATCAATATGGTTGGCAGCTGCCAGATCTGCACTCGACGCTTCCATCTAAGCGAGTGCTGCGAACAATTCCGCGACGCCGGTCTCGTAGGTCCGGAGGAGTAAAGGCAACGACGTGAGCAATGAAATCCATTCCGTTACAGTATGTTTGACCGTACTTTAGTCCGCCCGGCACGGCCGAGTTCGATGGAATTCTCCGTTGGCTAGCAACCGCCGAGTTCGCCGGGCAGTGCTACGACTGGTTTGAAACTGTTTGAGTGCGCGCTTTCGGTCGAAGAGCATCACCGATTTCGAGTACCCCGATCGTAATCCAAACCGCTCCTGGTCGGCGACCTGTTCATATCGCGCGCAGCAGAGGATGGGCGGGTATTGAATCGGTCTTGTGGGGTAGCCACGCCTGCGAGGCTATCTGTCAGACTGATTCCGAGCTGCGACGATCCATTCCGAGGTGCTGTTCGGAGTCGGCTCGACATGCCCGGTACGAAATAGCAGGACTTGTTTGTCCATAATAGTACTAGTATGTCTATTCATACAGACAGTTATTGCCGACCTTCGACATCGTATGAAGTAGGGACGTTGGGTTGAACCTGATCGACATATGAGGAGACCACGGTAAAGCGGTGACAGGTATACGGTTCACTTGAGATCGGTGAACCGTATGATCGCTCGGGAACCGGGCGAATGAGGATCAATATTCTCGACCGAACCGGTCTACGTGCGCGAGGAGGAGGACCGTTGCCCAAGCCGCATCCAACCGTCAACCGGGTGGTGCTGATATTGGAGACCGTTGCGGCCGAACCCAACGGCTTGACCCTGTCTGCGCTCGCTCGCCATATCGATGTACCTAAGTCCACGGTGCACACGTTGGTAAATGGGCTCCTGTCGACTAGCTTTCTCGAGGAGCAGACTGGCCTGCTGTCGTTGGGGCCGGCCGTAGAGCAGCTTGCATCGTCCCGTGGTGGTCATCAGCAGCTGCGTCGCCTTGCTCACGAAGAGCTGTTGACGCTTTCCGCGAATACCGACGAGACCGCGCATATGTCCATTCGGGCCGGCGACAGTGTCATTATCATCGACCAGGTGGAGTCGACACAGCCGATTCGCTACACCGTAGCTCTACGTGCGCCACGTCCGCTACTGACCACGTCGACCGGTAAATTGTTTCTGGCCGAGCTCGGCCCGGCCGAGCTCGAGACCGTTCTAGCGGATCTGGGACAGACGAAATCGCCAGCCGGCGCAGTGATTCGAGAACAACGCAACGACATCCGTAGCCGCGGCGTGGCCTACAACCTCGAGGAGTCGGTGTCTGGGGTGTGCACCGTCGGGGCGGCCGTTCGCGGAGCAAGCGGTTCGCTGGTTGGCGGGCTGGTAGTGGCAGGACCGGCGGACCGGGTGCGCCCCAAGCTCGACAAGATCGAGCCCATGTTGCGGCAAGCGGCGCAGCGACTGTCGGACCGGCTGCGTTAGCGACATCCTGCGACCTCGTGCTGACGGTTGCTTCTTGCCTCGATCCTCGAATAATTAGAGTAACGATGCTTCGGATCTCCGTGACTGCGCTCGGTCTATTCGGTGGAAGTAAATCCCAATCAACGTCATCCGCGAGTGCCGCGGGAGACGTCTCTGATGTTTCGAGGTGCACGCCTTCATGCCCACGTGCGCATGAATTCTCTCGGGTCCGAAGCGGCTCAGGTTAGTCCGGAGATCACAGTAAATCGGTTGACCTTCGTCGGCGCCCGTCAAATTTCACGTGGCCAGCATCCTGCACGAATGTGAGGCTCGATCACGCATCGAGGCCGCGGTGCGCGCAGCCATGTTTGGTGCGTCCGCTGAGTGAAGCCTTACCTGCAGGGTCGCATCGCGGACCTGCGCTTTTCGTGTATCGAAATTCGATGACCCTCGACACTTGACTCGCCGACAGTGACCCACATAACATGACCTGTGTCGCAATCTGGACGCGTGTTTAGAATACTGGACGCCTAGAGGTGTAGCTACAGAGCGCATCACGACGACACATCGCCCAACAGACGATCGGCGCAATTTCGTTGGAATCGCCGACGTCATCGACCAACGGAGAAGAAGTTGACTGGAGAACATCTCAACGCCCAGGCACGCCGAGTCGTGGCTGGCCTCGACGCAGACGGCAAGTCCACCATCATCAGCGACGAGAACACCACTGCACGTGTTGCCGCACCGACTTTCACCGTCATGAATCTCTGGCAGGTCGACCAACTGCCTGTTCACGTCGACGACGAGGACGGGCTAGGACAGGTCACCCTCATGCCGCCCATGGGAAGCCTGATCTACCGCATCGCCAGCTTCCCCCCCGATAGCGAATGGGACTCCGCGGACTACCAAAAGTCGCTGAGCGCCCTAGAGAGCGGGGATTCTCACGACACCGACAGCGAAATCGCCGGCCTCCACCAGACCGACAGCATTGACCTAATCACGATGCTGTCCGGTGAGCTGTACGCCGTTCTCGAAACCACCGAAACCCTTCTGCGCCCCGGAGACACCTTCGTTCAGCGCGGCGGGAAGCACAGCTGGAGCAACCGCGGCAATATTCCCGCCACGTATGTCGCTTGCACTATCCCCGCAAAGCGCTGAATCGCCTCCGCTGGAAGCGCCAGGGAGGTTGCGTAGCGCGGCTCCTTTCGGTTCGGCCTCGGACGCAAAATCCCGATCTTTAACTATCAGAAGGAATTTCGATGGGAATCTTGGATGGAAGGGTCGCTCTAATCACCGGAGCGGCACGAGGACAGGGCCGAGCGCATGCGCTGGCATTGGCGCGTGAGGGCGCGGACATCGTCGCTCTGGACATCGCCGATCAGATCGACACGGTTCCGTTCCCGATGGCAACACTTGAGGACTTGGAGGAGACCGAACGCCTGGTCAAAGACCTCGGGCGGCGAGTCATCGCCGTGCAAGCCGATGTGCGGTCGCAAGAGCAACTCGACGCCGCAGTTGCGCGCGGTCTGTCCGAACTGGGCAGTATCGACATCTGCATTGCCAATGCAGGCATCTGGCAGCTCGCGCCGATCTGGGAAATGACCGAGCAGCAGTGGCTCGACGTTCACGACGTGAACCTAAACGGCGTTTTCCGGACCATTCGCGCCGTCTCGAAGCCGATGATCGATGCACGGCGCGGCGCCATCGTCGTGACTGCGTCGATGAACGGCGAACAGCCGGGGCTGCACTACTCGCATTACACATCGTCCAAGGCCGGAGTGATCGGACTCATGAAGGGCGCGGCACTCGACCTCAGCCAGTACGGCATTCGCTGCAATGCAATCTCGCCCGGCATCGTCGACACGCCGATGCTGAACTGGCAAGGGGCGTACGACATGTACGCCGGGCACCCGGGGGGAACGAGGCAACACCTCTTGGACGCATCCAAGCACGACCATGCTCTCGCTGGTGTCGCCGCAATCCCGGCGGAGGCAATGGCTGAAGCTGCGCTCTGGCTCGCTTCGGATGCTTCTGCGTACATCACCGGCGTCGCCCTTCCTGTCGATGCCGGTCACATGCTTCTGCGCGGACACAACTTCAACCCCGCATAAATCGGCACCGTCGGCGGTGAGCTGTCGGCCCACCGGGCCAAAGTCAAACTTGTTTTCAGCCATCACCGCCGACGGATGTCGGTTCGTCACACGCGCCGCCCTCTTTGCCTCGCATGGTTTAGAGCTCGCCGGGTTCCATCCGGCTCGCGCGGCGTGCAACCAAACTCTGCTCGCCCTCATCGGCACTCCTCCACCGACTCCACGCCGGTGAAGTAGACGACCTCTAAGGATCTGCTCGTGTTCAGCTCGAAGTCGTTCCGCCCCAATTGTATCGCCGTGGTGTTGGCTGTGGTCGGGCTAGCCATGTCGGTGTCGGCGTGCAGTGCCGGCACTCGCGCCGGATCATCCAATGGTGGGGACGGAACTGTAGTCAGCACTATTCCCGCCACCGACCCGGCCACGCTCACGGCAATGGCAAAGAAGGTATTCAATCCGAGTATCGACCCCAGCGCGCTCGCTCCGGAATTACAAACCGCACTGATGGCAGGGTCGGTTCCTCTCACAGACGCTCAGCGCACCATATTCGACGACTGTATGGCGAACACGTCATGCGAAACAGGCCAGGGTTCGTACACTTTGGCAATCTTGTCTGACCTGGTGCATTCATTCAGCGCGATCGCTCGCGCGGAGATAGTGTCGTACGCCATCAAGAGTGGCGAGATCGCCAAAATCACGTATTCCAACAGTGGCGCGGACGTTCAGCGTCACATGACCGACTGGCGAACGGCCATCGGGCAGGGTGTAGACCTGATCGCACCGCAATTCAGCGCGGTGGGCAATCAACTGGGACCGGTTATCGCACAAGCCAAGGCCGCAGGTATCCCGATAATCAACGGCGCCGTTCAACTCGATCCCGCTGTATCCGAACAATTGTCCGTCAACATCAAGTTCGACCTCTGTGGGATGTGGAAGTCGGCAGCGCCAATTCTGAAGCAGCACTTGCAGGAAAAGGGCCAGACCGACGCGACATACGCGATGTTCACCGGCGTGCCGGGTAACGTGTACGCCCCTACATGGCAACCGTGCGCACAGGAAGCGCTCGATGCTGCCGGTTTCACCAAGGTGTACGACGGCACCACGGACTGGACTCCGCAAGGGACCGTGCAGGCCGCCGGTCAGTTGCGCGCATCGGGCAAGAATCCGTCGTTGATCGCTTACGACGAGTCGGCTGCTGACTTCCTCAACGCATATATCGCCGCCGGTGACCGAAACATCCCCACCTTGATGCTCTCCGGCAGCACCACTCTCGGAACTCTCAAGGCGTACCACCAAGCCGAGCAGGACGGTTACGACGCCGATGTGTTCATGATGCCCGGTACCCATTGGCTCTACGGAGCCGCGCTCGGAGCCGCGCTCGAGATCGTGGACGGCCGGGAACCGTCGGCTCCCGTGCTCGACTATCCCATGGGCATCGTCTCCGCTGCGGACGTTCTCGACCAGTCGGACCTCTCGCTTCCGGACGTCGCCATCAACGGCACCCTGATAGACAGTGCCGACCAGGTCGAGGCGCTCGAAAACTGACCCATTCTCGTGACGGCGAAAGGCGCCTGACATGACTATCGACAACGCATCCTCACCAGGGCGAACCGGTCCTGAACCCATGGTCGTTCCTGAGTCGTTGGGTGCACGCACCGCGAATATCGGTGAAGTTGCACTTAGCCTCTCTGGAGTCACCAAGACCTATCCAGGTGTCACTGCACTCGACAATATCGACTTCGAATGCTGCGCCGGCGAGGTGCACGCCCTGGTCGGTGAAAACGGGTCGGGAAAGTCGACCTTGATCAAAGTGGCTGCGGGAGTTCTCGTCCCGGACGCGGGCACGGTGCAGATTGGAGGGACCGCAATCCGGGGGGGTGATCCGCGCGAGGCCCGCCGACGTGGACTGATGACCGCATATCAGGACACCTCGTTGGTTGCTGAGCTGACAGTCGCCGAGAACATCGAACTGTCGTTTCACACGCACGGTGATCGCGCGCCTGGGGACATCAAAAAGATTCTCGCGCAATACGACCTGCCGTTCCGTGCGAACGACACGGTCAAATCGCTCGGCCCCGGTGGCCGAGCCATGCTCGAAGTCGTTCGGGCACTGGTGCACTCACCGTCAGTGTTGGTGCTCGACGAACCGACCGCTGCGCTGGACATGCAGACGGCTGAGCAGCTACAGAACCTCATTATCGATGCACGAGACTCGGGGATGGCCATCGTGTACGTGAGTCATCGACTCGAGGAGGTACGCCGGCTGGCCGATCGACTGACGGTGCTGCGGGACGGTGTCATTCAGGGCACGCACGCCCAGATGAACTGGGAGATCGAGGATATCGTCGAGTTGATGGTCGGTGCTCCGGTCGATCTCGAGTTTCCGCAGCGCACGGCCGCTGGATCAGGGGGCGCTCCGCTTCTGGAGGTGCGGGACATCGAGGGCCACGGTGTCGGTCCCGTGTCCATCACCGTCGGCCCTGGCGAGATAGTGGGCATCGCGGGGGCGGAAGGGAGCGGGCAGCGTAACCTACTCCGGGCGATCATTGGATTGAACCGCAGATCCGGCGAGGTCCATCTCGCCGGCCGGCCCGTACATCCGGCCACGCCGACGGAGTCTCTGCGGTCAGGCATCAGTTTCCAGAGCGGCGATCGGTCAGCGGAGTCGGTGTTCCCCAGCATGTCAATCATGGACAACGGGATGCTGCAGCAGGGTCGGGAGGCCGGCCCTGCCGGGTTGTCTCTGCCGAAGGTTATGCTGCCGCGCTTTCGTGCAGCGGTAGCAAAGCTCGGCATCGTCGCGGCGTCGCCTTACCAACCGATTGCTGCTCTGTCAGGCGGCAACCAGCAGAAAATCGTCCTGTCTCGCCCACTGCAGCGCCGACCCAAAGTCTTGATCGTCGACGAACCGTCGCAGGGTGTCGACGCGCGCGCTCGACTCGATATCTACGCCTCTCTTGTCGAGGCCGCTGATGCCGGGGTCGCGGTGTTGATCAATTCCTCGGATTCGTCCGAGCTCGCCGGGCTGTGCGACCGCGTGTACGTTATGGCCGACGGTGTGGTCATCGACGAATGCACCGGGACAATCAACGAGGCCGACATCGTCCGGCGGTTTGTCAGCAACAACAGCAAGAAAGATGCGGGAATCGGTGCACCACAACGTAAACCGGATACCAGTCGGGTGGCCCGTGCGCTAGCATCCCCTCAGGTGCCCGTCGTGGTACTACTCGCCCTCATCGCACTGGCGGGCATTATCACCACGGCCAGCGTGCCGTTTTTCCTGAGTTCCTTCAACGTCGGAAACATGCTCGTTCTCGCCTTACCGCTGATTTGCGTTGCCCTGGGACAGCAATTCGCCCTGCTGACTGGAGAGTTCGACATATCCGTCGGCGCGTCCATGACGGTAGCGGTGTGTATCGCATCATTCGTCCTCTCGGATTTCGTAGCCGGCCATCTGATCCTCGGCGTGCTACTCATTCTCGGCGTCGGAATCGCCGTCGGCCTTCTCAACGCATTTCTTACTCGGGTACTAAACGTCAACCCCATCGTCGCCACGATCGCCACGATGGGAATTCTCACGGGCGTAGCGGTCCTCCTGCGACCTCGACCAGATGGGACAATTGCGCCGGAGCTGTCCGAAGCGACATACACCGGTCTCGGACCGGTGCCGTACGTCTTCATCGGGATCGTCGTCATCGGCATCGCGCTCGACTTCTGGCTGCATCGGACCGGATCGGGACTGGCCGCGCGCGCGGTTGGGCTGGACTACGAATCAAGTCATCGAATCGGGGTGCGCGCGAACCGAACCAAGGCACTCGGCTATATCGCAGCAGCGGTCGGTGCTGCCGCGGGTGGCATCTTTCTGTCGACGCAGGTTGGTATCGGTAGCAACGCTGTGGCGCTTGGACTGGCTCTGCCGACCTTTACAGCATGTTTCCTGGGCGGCGCCACGCTCACCGGCGGGCGCGGAACATTTCTCGGCGCAATGCTCGGTGCACTCTTCCTTACCGTGCTCAGCAACGCGACCCAATTCCTGGGAGTGCCGTTCGAGACGAGCCAACTCATGTACGGCGGCATCCTCCTCGCTGCCGTTGCCACCTACGCCCTCGCTGCGCGGCGGGCATGACCATGGACCCGTTCACGTGCATTTCTTACCCGACGGGCATCCTCCCTGTACTGCGAACCGAAATTGGAGACTTGCTATGACGGCTCTCGAATCAGACGCCGTGATGGCGCCTCGGGGCAATTGGATCGTGGATGCGAAGTACAGGTTCCCGAGCCGGTATCTTGTGAGTTGGGTCGCTTTGATCGCAGTGGGTGCCGGCGTTGCGGTGATGCAACCGGCCACATTTGCTGGACCCTCGGTCAGCCTGATCACGGCCATAGCGGGGGTGCTGGTGCTGGCGAGCATCGGTCAACTGTTGCTGGTAATGCTGGGGGCGATCGATCTGTCGGTCGCCTCGATGATCACGCTCGCCGCAGCGGTGAATGTGCACTACCTCGATTCGCTTGGGAGTGCGGGCTCGTTCGCCCTGGCTATTGCGATGTGTATGGGAATCAGCCTGATCAGCGGCGTGCTGATCACTTTCTTCCATCTGAATTCGTTGATCGTGACATTAGCGATGAACACGATCGTCTCCGCGTCGTTACTGCTGTGGATGGGTCAAACATTCTCCACCGACGGGCAGGCACCACCGTGGCTGCGCAGTATAGCCACAAGCTACAAATGGAACGTGAGCGCGATCTTCGTCGTCGCAGTGGTCTTTGCCGTATCGACCGCGTTCTTCCTCGGACGTACCCGGGCGGGCCGCCGCTTGGTGGCCACGGGCGCCAACCGTCGCGCTGCGCATGTTCTGGGTGTTCGGATCAACCGACTGTCTCTGCTGACATTTGTTGCGGCGGGCGCCTTCTACGCCGTGGCGGGGTCGTTGCTTGCCGGATTCGTTCGAGTCCCCAACGCGGATCTGGGTACCCCGTACATGCTTTTGACGGTTACCACGGTGGCCATGGCAGGTGCAGTGTTCGCCGGTGGCCCGGTCAGCGTGTCCTCGTTGATCGCGGCATGTCTGCTGCTGCAGGTCCTAGATCAGGCGCTCGCCATCGAGAACTTCAGCCCCGGAGTACGACTCATGGTTCAGGGGGTGGTGCTCATCCTGGCAGTCGCGGCGAACACGCTCATGCAATTCGGGCGGTCTGGTTTCACACGCCTGAGATCTCTTGGTTCTCTCAGAGGCAAGTAGGCCGCACGCAGACTTTGCGCGAAGTCGAACAAATACCCAAATGCGACAAGGAAACGAAAACATGACCGAAGCCACGGCGTTGCTGCTCAGTATGCGGACTCCCGACGGTATCAGCGACGCAGAGTTCGATGCTTGGATTCACGACGAACATTTTCCGGAGCGTATTCGAATTTCGGGATTCCAGACGACACTTCGGTACGAGAACAAAACGGGAACGCCTCAGTCTCTCTGCCTGTACGACGTCGACGACATTTCAGTGCTGCGCGGGCCGGAGTACGCAGCGGTCTCGGGCGCGAACCTATCGCCCTGGTCGCGTCGAATGAACGCGGTCTCCAGCGCACACTGGCGGTTCACCGGTATCCGCTCACCGGAGAGCCCCGATGAACCGATTGCTGGCAGCCACGAGAATGTCGTGCAGATTTTGATGGTGCGATGGCAGGGAGTTTCGGAACGCCGTGACCGTGCTCACGCGGCGGTAGTCCAATCAGCGGTGGAAGATGTGCCAGGAGTGGACAGAATTCGCCTATTCGTCGGCGAGAACGGCGTGGGCTTCGACTACGTCGCGGTTGTCGAGTCCAGCATCGCACTACCCGTCGACGTTACGAGCGCCGGTCGATTCGACACGGACAGCGATAAATGCGATTTCGCTCAAACCTTCGTCCCGGTAGCGAGCCCGAACTCGTAGATTCCGTTCCTACGCTCGTTGTCCAACGCCGCCGTCCGGAGTAGCCGGCGGCGGCGTTGGTTTCTGTTGATTAGGCCTAGGGGTATGAGAAACGGACATTGGTGACGCAGTGCCGGCGGTAAAGCGGCGGGCGATCGTCCTCCGTGTACTGGATGCGGTCGGTGATAATTGTAGTGAATGTTCCAGATCTCGACGGCGGAGCGGGGTTTGCTCGCTGGTATACAACAATTCTTCGGCGAGGATGCGGCTGTAGCGTTCGGCTTTTCCGTTGTGTTTCGGTGTGTACGGCCTAATCCGTTGGTGGCGAGCTTTTTTCGAGTGAAGCTGTGAAATAATGCTGCCCGGTAGCATGATCCGTTGTCGGTGACTACGCGCTCGATCCGGGTGATGCAGTGCGCCGCGAAAAAGACTCGGGCGTGTTCATGAAATCGATGTTGATGCGGTTTCGTTGTCACGTGCCTCGGTGTACACCAAACAAGTGTTACCGGCGATAACGGATTGCAGGTGGGTGCACCCGATCCGGGGTTGCTTCGCTCGGGTCTTGCGGGGCTGTGATCGTTTGGCTTGCTCGGAGCCGTGGGCGCGCCAACCGTACCGTCAATGATGCGGCCGACCTTCTTCACGTCGACGTGCACCATCTGGCCCGGTCGCTTCGCACGATGAACTGCGGTTTACGATTGGTTTCGCCATTCGGGTCGATGAACCGGCGACGATGCAGACCGAGGATCCCCAGGATGTTGGTGACGTTCGACGAGCAGTAGTGGCGCCGTCAATGCGTAGTTCGAACATGATTCGCGAGGCCGACCATCTCCGAGTTCGTCGGATCGATTCGATCTCGTCCACGATCTCTGCTGCTGTGACGGTCGGTTGAGGCTTCGGTGTGCTCGATCGGGTCCTGTAGTCCCAGTTCACCGTACTTGCGGTACCGGTTGACCAGGGGGAGGCGCATTGGCGGGAGCCACCCATTTCGGCGTCTTCGTGGGCGATCGAGCGGTCGTGAAACCGCAATTCCTATTCTCGCGCTGAGGAGCAGCCCGTCCCCTTCAGTCCCGCGTCAGCAACGTCTATATCTCAACACCTAGGTGTTGAGCTCGGTGTATGCACCGAATCCCTCGGATCCTTGTTCGCGACGTATGCCACTGCATTTGAATCACTTGTGGGAGCGTCGATTCCCGCGCTCGACGGTGAACGCCGCGGTCCGGGGAAACCGGACCGCGGCGTTCGTGTCTGTTGATCAGGCGTATGTGTCTGCAAGGGCCTGGGATATCCCGATGGACTTGATCTCGGTGTATGCACCGAATCCCTCGGATCCTTGTTCGCGACCGATGCCACTGCATTTGAAACCACCGATGGGAGCGTTGATGCCCGCGGGGTGTCCGTTCAGCTCCACGACTCCAGTGCGGAGCCGGCGAGCGACGGAAAGGCCTCTGTCGATGTCGGTGGTGAAGACCGATCCGTTCAGTCCGTAGTCTGAGTCGTTGGCCAGGGCGACAGCCTGGTCCTCGTCTTCGTAGGTCAACACGGATACGACCGGGCCGAAGATCTCTTCTCGAGCGATGACCATGGATGGGTCTACACCGGTGAAGATGGTCGGCTCGACGAACCAGCCAGTGTTTAGACCCGCTGGCCGCCCACCGCCTGCCACAAGCGTGGCACCTTGCGACCGTCCACTTGCGATGTAGCCCTCTACCCGGCTGCGTTGGGTCGCGGTGACGAGAGGACCGATCTGAGTCGCCGGGTCGGTCGGATCCCCGACCACGTACGACTCCACCATGGCCCTCAGGCGGTCGAGCAGCTCCGACTCTCGCGACTTCGAGACGATGATGCGTGTCTTGTTGCTACAAATCTGTCCGGAGTTGCGGAAAGACACCGTCCGCAAGGACTCGATGGTCGTGTCCAGATCCGCGTCGTTCAGCACGACGGCAGCCGACTTTCCACCCAGTTCCAGAGTGACGCGACGGAGGTCATTACCGCACACCGAGGCAATCCGTCGGCCGGCGGCGGTAGAGCCCGTGAACGTAACCTTGTCGACACCCGGATGAGAAACGAGGTACTCGCTGACATCTCGGTCGGCCGGAACGATATTGACGACACCGTCCGGGAACCCCGCTTCGGCCACCATTTCAGCGAGCAAATAGGAATCCAGCGGCGTTTCGGGGGAAGGCTTGAGGATGACTGTGCAACCGGCAAGCAACGCGGGAATGATTTTCTGCGTGGCGACCAGCTGCGGGGCGTTCCACGGAATGACTGCCGCAACCACTCCGACTGGCTCTCGCACCACCAGTGCGTTTCCGTTCGACGAACGTGTCAGGCTGGTGAACGGGTAGGTTCGAGCCACGTCTATGTAGTTGTCGATATTGTTGCGCGGCCCTCGCGACTGCAAAGTCGTCGACAACGTGATGGGGCAGCCCATCTCATCAGTGACGAGTGTGGCCAGCAGGTCTTCGTTCCTTTCGAAGAGGGAGCTGAGCCGCTGCAGCACTGCAATCCGGTCCTCTACTGTTGACCTGGACCACGGGCCGGTTTCTAAGGCTGTCCGCGCGGCGGTCACCGCTGCGTCTATGTCGCCTTTTGAACCCGCCGGCACCGTGGCGATCACCTGTTCGGTGAACGGGGATACGACCTCGAGCGTGTCGCGGGAATCCGAGTTGATCCATCGGCCGCCGATGAAAACCTGCGAGTAGTTGCCTTGCCAGACCATGTGAGGTTCTCCTGCCGGTGACGGTGATTTTCGCTCGACGGGTCGAGTGCGCGAGTTGTCTTGCTCTCACGGCTGCTGTCCTTGTGCAGACTCAATGGCACATCCATTATATTGGACGACTGTCCGTATTGCGACACAATTATACTAGGTGTTTCGTCGATAGACAGTCAAGACTGGCCAGGTATTGCGGCCCAAACTGCGGTCAAATCGCGCATATAGAGGGCTACTGCGAAATTTATGGGTTCTTGACTGACTTCAATCGTCGACCTAGCCTCAGGAGGCCGTCCGGAATGCAAGATGTTTGTCCAGATAGTTGTATCTTGTGTCCACGGTTTCGTTGAGAGGTGCGGTCTCGCGCTTTGCCCCAGGAGCTCGCCTGTGGACAACCGAACAACCAGCAAAGAACAGGACACATCATGGAGATTCTGCCCAGCCAGCCGTCAGCGAAAGGTCCTTCGGAGATCGTCAGCGGAGACGTGTGGTTCGACAACATCGTCAAGGGCGAGGAACCGTCTCGCGTACGAGCTGTCATCGCCCACTTCGCGCCCTGTGCGCGGACCGGATGGCATACCCACGCAGTCGGACAGACCCTTCATATTCTGCAGGGTATCGCGCTGGTTCAGAGTCGCGGCGGCGAGGTGATCGAGGCCCACCCCGGAGACACCATCTACACACCGCCCGGCGAATGGCATTGGCATGGGGCAGCGAGCGATCGATACATGACGCACTTGAGTGTGACCGAAGCGCCCGAGCCAGGGACGGGCCCGGAGGTCGAGTGGGGTGAACCTGTGTCCGATGCCGAGTACACGGGCCCGCGGCGGCGGTCCTGGGACGAGACCACGCAGGTGTGAGAACAAGCGAGGCCCCTACCATTGCCCTCTATCGGTAGGTGTGGCTATTCGGCGTCGGCACATCCGAGCGAGTGGTTGAGGTCGCCGCCCGTACTGCCTGATGTCGACAGACGTCGAAGGCCGAGGAAGGTTCGTTCGGACCGGTTGCAAACCTTGCTCTTGTGTGGCGAGAGCAAGGTCTTCGTTCGGCGAACTTCGGCCGGCGGAACCCCCAACCGGAAGGGGCAGCCTGAACAACAACACCGACCGAGTCAGCCTCGGCACCCAACCCCGCATTGTGGCCACAGAGTCAGCGGGTATGGCGACTCGGTCGGAGTTCGTGGCTTTCGACTACGTGGACTGCGGCACAGTCATGACAACTTTGCCGAACTGGACGTTCGATTCCAAATACTGGTAGGCCTGGACGGCATCTTCAAACGTGTATGTCCTGTCGATGATCGGGGCCAGCAGGCCGCGCTCGACGCCGTCGTTGATGAACGACACTGCCTTCTGCAGGCGCCCATCGTCGGTGGTGACCGCGGCCATGTCATATCCACGAATCGTCAAGCGGTTCTTCAACAGCGGCAGGACCGGAAGAGTGATCGGTTCGGAGCTAAGGGCGCCGTAGATCAACACGGTAGCATCGGGCGCGGTCGCCCCGAGCAGCTGCTCGACCTGCGGTCCTGCGACGGGATCGAAGATCAGCTTTACACCGGTTCCACCGGTCAGCTCGTTCAGGGTCGCGGTGACGTCCTCCGTCTCGGTGGCGATCACGCCCGCAGCGCCGGCGTCCAGAAGGCGTTGCCGTTTGTCCGCCGAGCGCGTAATGGCAATTGGCTTCGCACCAACCATGTTTGCGATCTGAATCGCAGCGAGGCCGACGCTGCTCGAACCGGCGGTGATAGCGACAGCATCACCCTTCTGGAGATTGCCGAGGTCAATCAGACCGCCGTATGCGGTGACGTACGCCATCCACAGAGAGGCGGCAGCTTCCCAGGACAGTGTGGACGCATGCTTGACCACGGCGCGAGCTGGCGCGAGAACCAGGTCACCGTGCAGGGGATACTCCGTCAACGGCGTGGCCGGTACGACGCTCACCGCATCGCCGACAGTCACGTGTGTCACGTCGGAACCGACAGCCTGGACCGTTCCCGCCGCTTCGAGGCCGAAGGCCTGGGGAAACGTCGGTTCCGCGAAATGGTTGCCGGTTCTGAACATCACGTCGGCGCGATTAAGTCCCAGCGCCCTGGTGCGAATAAGAACTTCACCCTCGCGAGGAGCGGGCACCTCGACATCATCGATGCTCAGGACCTCCGGGTCGCCGATGGCGTGGAAGCGGACAGCTTTGCTCATGTGTTCCTACTTTCGTGGGTATCCGGCCCCTGGGCAATATCCGCCCAGACGCCGATCAGGGATCGCGCTGACAATCTCACGCGATATTTCGATGACTGTCAAACTTTGATCGCGATCGACATAATACGGTCTTAGTGCTAGTTTTTGCGTCGTGGCAGAAGAAGTGAAGGTGTCGACCCGTAGTCGGCCCAGGGCGGCCGACCAATCTGTGGTCGAATTGGTCGAGCTCGATCTTCAGAGGCTTCTCGAAGCACTGGTGGACCCGGTACGCCGCAGCATCGTGCACCAACTCGCCGTGCGCGGGGAGGACATCAGCTGTGGTGACTTCGTGCTGTCCGTAGCACGATCGACCGCGACCCACCATTTCAAGGTTCTGCGTAGAGCCGGTCTAATCTCCCAGTACTACCGTGGCACGTCGCATCTGAACACGCTGCGTCGCGCGGACCTTGATCGCGAGTTTCCGGGTTTGCTCGACGCACTTTTGAAGGCTGTGCCGCGGGATTCACCGGTCCGCTGACACAACGGTTCGTCGACTTGGGAAAATGTTGAGACCGTCGAGGCTGCAAATGCGCTGAATCGGGAAAGCGATGACAGGCCACGACCACCGCTGTCTCTCGCCTGGATCACACCGAGCAGTGCGCGTGAGTGCGCCACTTGCTCAGTTTGTGCGCCACGAGTCGAAGATAGTGGTCCGTTCGTCCAGGGTCGGGCCATTGCGGGAGCCGAGTTCAAGGGCTTCCCGGTGAGTGTTTGGCTTGGATGCATCCGCTATTGCGCGCCGGAACCCGCTGACGAGCGGTTCGGTTCCTGTCTGACTACGTGGATTCGGTTCATCGAAGTGTTGAGTCCACCCGGCGTGGCAGTGGCGGACGGTGTTTTGGCGTGAAATGTCGACCTTCCCAATCAGCCTCCGGCGGCGCCGCTGGAACCGATACTGCCACCTCTTCAGTTCTGTCTTAGCGACTTTCATATTTCACCGTCAGGTTTCCTGCTGCGCAGAGGGTCAGTGGCGTCGTCGACAATCGAGCAAATCGATGCAGGCTGGCAAGGCTCTGGCCGGCGGAAGGCCGGTGCCGCGGTCAAGCCCCAGTTCGCCGCTGTGAATGCGCTGATCACGAGGATCGCGCCGCCGGCGCCGCGATCCTCGTGATCGTGCTGGCCACCCGGATAGATGCCAACCGCCTGCTGTCCGGAGCAGACTTCTACGTCTTCCGCAATTGCCAGTGCCGTCTGCGAGGGGCGGAAACTGGATCGGGTGCAGCGCCTACACGCTGTTCTTGCCCGCCACCGCAGCTGATTGACGTCCTGATGGCGGATCTGCTGGTGTTCGCGAACCGCACTGACTTGCCGATTCTCGCCCAAGCCGTGTCGCACCCGCCGCATGCGAGCCATCCATTTTTTCGCCGCTGGCAATGAATTATCCGCCGCGCCCTCCTCGCCAAGAACTTTCGATGTCGAGGCCCTGACACACAGGTGCAATGTCTCATTGTCGGTGATGCCGCCGACGCCCGCCGCTTTGACTATCTGGCCAACTGCCGCGCGGGTGGTGCGGACGGGTTCGTCGACGGAACGTGCTCGCGGAACACGACGCGCCCAGCGCCACAATCGGCAAGCGTGCAAACTGAGCACATTTACTCTCACATCCAGCCACGCAAGACCTGCTTTCAAAGACATTCATTGACAAACTACAGACGTGTTTGGTTACGAAGATCTGATTCGAGCCACGCCTCGGTGGTGGTGGCGCGTTGCTGAAGGTACTTGTTTTGGAGATTGCGGCTGATAGGTAGCAGATCGAAGCGTGCATCTTGATCTGGCATCGGACTGGTGTACCAAGCGTGTTTCACGTGAACAGAAAGTCGCTTCTTCGGCGCGCGAATGGTGTGGGATCGCGCTCTCCACCAGTCCGGACGGTTCAAGTTGTCCGCATCGCGGTGTGTCGGACACACGTCGGATGCTGTAACAGCGTCCGATCAGTACAACCTTGTGCGAAGCCTCTGTGCGGCGGCATATAGGCAATGTTCAATTCGATCGATCTTCGTGTGCATGCGTTCCGTCGGCCCAGCAACAACGAGGCCTGCCAAAAGTGTATCTTTGCCACCCCGGACGGATGCCCCTAGAGTAGTAACGCCCACTAGGGTCTCCTCGCAATTGAATGCGACGCCGCTCTGCCGGATGGTAAGGCGTTGAGATCTGATGGTGTTGGCGGCGTTCGACGCCGCCTGGCCGAGATGCTTGAGCACTCTCTCCAACTCAGACGGTTCCATCTCTGCGAGAAATAGCTTTCCAGACGCGCTGCTAAGCAGGGAGCGAGGCGTGCGAAGAGGAATTGAGCAGCGGATAGATTCCCCTGATTCGACCTGTTCGACGATAAAGATGTTATAGCCGTCTTTTACACAGAGTTGTGCAGTTTCCTGGGTCTGGGCCGCCAGAGTGGAAAGTTCGTGGTGGGCTAGTTGACTTAGCCTGCGCCTTTTCTGTGTCGAGGCAATCTGTGCCACAGTGGGGCCGACGGTGAGTAGGCCCGCTTCCTCCTTTAGAAGACCAACAGAAAGCAGGCCATGCACCAGCGAGTAGATCGTGGACTTGGGGAGGTCGATAAGGTGCGCAAGGCCGGAGACGGACGTGCCTTTCGGATCCAGTGCGATGGCCTCCAGGATCGTCGCTATGCGGTCCACAGTCGGATGTGAGTTTGCCAACGTCCCGCCTTCTCTGCTGCAAATCATTCGTCCACGGGTAGTGCGATGCACCCGACTAGTCGGGTGCATCGCAAGCATCTTCCACCGAAACTGACATTGAAGAGTATCGGTGCCGCGTTTTGAGACTCGAATTCGAGCTCAAGGTAACAGGGCCGTTTACGTAAATAGTTAAACACCGGCCAGCATCCATGTCTCATGGGTGCCTAGCTGATTGATTCTTCTCCGTGGACAAGACATTGACCATGAGTTTTAAAATATGAAGACTCCTTTTCCCTCTGATTGCTTATCGAACCACTCGTAGGCGGCAATCGCGTCGTCGAGTGCCCAGCTATTCGAGTAGAGGTCGTCGATTGGAAGATTTCTATCCGCAATGAAATCTGCACAGCGCTTCTGTTCTACTATGGATAAAGTCCATGACGTCAGGAGCGTCATCTGGCGCTTGTAGGACTGAGCGGTGCTGAAGCTGACTTCCGAACCCAAACCGATGAAGCATGCCCGCCCCCACGTGGCCAGGACATCTTGTGCTGTCTGGGCAGCGATGGTTGCTCCGGACGTTTCGAGTGCCAGCGGCGTTCCCCGACCGCCGGTCAGTTCGTAAACGGCGTCGACTGCATCGAGCTCGCGCGGGTTGATGGTGGCAGCTGCACCGAATTTGCGTGCAGCTGCCAATCGACTGTTCTCGATGTCGACTGCGATTACACGCGCACCCAGTGCCGTGCCCAATATTGTTGCCGACGCGCCGACAGGCCCTTGCCCGAATATCACCAAGGTTGAACCCCCGATGTCGCCGAGCCTCTTGAGACCACCCCATGCAGTACCAGTCCCGCATCCGATGGCAGCCCCAGCTTTGAAGCTGAGTGAATCCGGTAGGGGATTAGGGTACGTGCAGGCACGACGAGGTAGGGCGCGTGCCCGCCGTGGGCATTGACGCATAAAGTATGAATGTCTATCCGATGGCACAGCTGGGGCCAGCCAGATCTGCACTCTTCGCAGAAACTGCAGCCCCAATAGTGGTGAATCATCACCCGGTCACCAACCACTGCGACGTCGTTCGTTACACCAGCACCCCGCGCGTGAACCTCCCCGCAGGGCTCATGGCCTTGAATGGTCGATCCAGCAGGCCCAGCTGGGCCGTCCCTGTAAAAGTGAAGGTCGCTGCCGCACATCCCAGATGCGCGTACTCGTATTACGACTTCTCCGGGACCAGGCACCGGATCCGGGAATTCGCGAAGCTCCAGCTTTCGATCTCCGAGAAAGACGATTCCTTTAATATCTTCTCCAATGTCGAATGGGACGGGTATTCTGATAGCTAAACGATTTTATAGTATCGTGAATGCAGTTTCCTTCAGGAGTCCTTCTGCTGGGAGATATCGAGAAATTCAGGTCTTGCTTGAAATCTGAGGCCGGCCCGTCAATATTTTTCTCGCTATTCTCGTGATCCAGACGCTCGCTATTCTCGTGATCCAGACGTGGGTGGGAATCGGATCCGGTCAATGTTTGCGTGCCTGTTAATTCGAAGGAGTCTTGATTTTAAACCGAATCAAGGTTTTGTTCTTGTGTTTGGCGGAGTGAGAATGTGCAGGCTGCCGCTGCAAAAAGCAATGCAGCCACAAATGTGCCGAAGGCGACGGTGCCGGCCGTTTCGATAATGATCGGAGCTAACAGTGGGACGAGTCCGCCTCCGATGACGCCGGTCATGCTGTAAGTGAAACCTGTTGCAGAGTAACGGTATCGGGTATGGAACTGTTCTGGAAGAAAGGCGGCAATCGGGCCGTGTACTATGCCCGCGATTGTGGTTGTTAAGCAGATGCCCACTGCATACCAAACGAGCAGCCCAGAATTCAGTATCGGGAAAAGAAGGAAAATCCATAAACCTCCGATGATATGCCCTAGTCCGATAAGCCGTCGTCGACCGATACGGTCAGAGTATATCGCGCTAAGTGCTGTCGAGACGGCGTAGCAGACTCCGGCGAGCAGTCCGACGACCAATACTTGATTCCTCGAGAAACCGAGGGTATTTGTGCCATATACAGCTAGGTACGAGGTTGCGAGGTAAAAGAGGACAAACATCGTCAGAGATACGCCGACACCCTTGGCCATCGCAAGAGGTTGCGTCTTAAATGCTTCTAGCAGGGGTGAGGTGGAGGTTCCGTGGAGCGCCGCCTTTTTGAAAACCGGTGTTTCTTCCACTTTCAATCGGATGTATAGTCCGATTCCGATCAAACCGATACTGAGCACGAAAGGTATTCTCCAGCCCCAACTGAGGAATGCATCGTCGTTCATGGTCAGTCCAAGAACGAGGAACAACGCGCTGGCGGCAGTTTGGGGCAATGCGTGACCGAGTTGCGGGAACATTGCGTAAAGTCCGCGTTGGCCAGGGGGCGCGTGCTCGGCGACGAACGATGTCGAACCACCCCATTCGCCACCTGCTGCTAGTCCTTGGACGATTCGCATCATGACGACAAGGATCGGTGCTGCCACGCCGATCTGAGCTGCTGATGGAACAAGGCCGATTATGGTCGACGAAACTCCCATGGCCAGTAGTGTTGCCACCAATGTTCGCTTCCGGCCGTAGCGGTCACCGAAGTGGCCGCAGATGATCGCTCCGAATGGTCTGGCCACGAAAGCTACGCCAAGCGTGCCCAATGAGGCAACGATTCCGGCGGCTTCGCCGAGGGCTGGGAAAAACACCTGGGGGAATACAAGTGCTGCGGCGAGACCGTACAGCACAAGGTCGTAGCCGTCGACAAAAGTGCCTACAAGACTGGAAAAAGCGACCCTCCTGTTGAGCTTAGGCTTATGTTGCTCAGATGGCCGGTGGGGGGATGGCGTGGCAGGTTCCAGAACATGAGGTGATTCGGTGATGGCGCTGTCCTGTGTGTCCGGCATGTTGCCTCCTGTATTCGTTGAATCGAATTTCTCGTCAAGAGCGTGATGCTTGCCAGCAGACTGCTCGTCATCTCAATTTGTTCGCAGAGAGCGGTACAACCTCACCGGACTTCAATTTCCTGTGGAGAACCGGTTCGATCTCCGACGGTCACGCGGAAATTTGAAGTGCACGATGGATGTTAGAAGTGGTAGCGGTGCCAATCTGGCGCGACGCGTTACCAAGACGCACAGTCTGGGTTGCCTGTGCTTCGGACCGCCTATGGAGGCTTCGCGACCGTTGGAGCGACGGGTGATGACGGGGTGTCGATACGCAATGCGTCTTGCATCGCGGACGAAAGTCCGTGTTATTGGACAGATAGACCTTAGAACGTGGCGTAGATCACGTCAAGAGTGGTCATTGCTTGAGCATCAAGGACGCGGCTTTGGCACGAGAGGCGCTCGCCTGAGCGGCTCGGCGAGGTGGTGAGCGAAGCAGTCCGGCTTGATCACTCCGCCCTACGGCTGATTGTGGGCGCAATACTGCCCGACGGTTGTCTCCTGGATGCGGTCGCCTTTCGGTTCGACGTTGTGCACTTTCGGGTGTGTCGCCGATTTCAAAGTCAGGGTGTAGGGCCTAGGGCCTAGGGCCCGGTAAGAACGCAGATCGAGCGGATGGCTTGACGTGGCAGAAACCACTATCGTAGGGTCATTGTGTCCTACATTACAGATAGTTGTCCTATATGCAGGACGCAGGTAATGCCGTTCATTTGCGCAGATTCGCGTGAATCAATTCGGAATTTCCGTTAACGGTGAGCCGGCCCCATCGAGGAGCGAGCGCGGAGCCGGCCGTTGACACTGCAAGTAGTCAGACGCCACAGAGACGAGGAACCTGATGTCCGTGACCAGCAATTCGCTCGCACTAACCGGCTTCCTCGATAATCGTTCTAAGCAGATGCTGATCGATGGTCGTTGGCAGCCGGCGATGTCGTCGGCGGAGTTCGAGACCGTTAATCCAGCCACCGGTGAGGTCATCGCCCGCCTGGCTTCCGGTCAGCGCGAAGACGTAGATCTGGCAGTGCTCGCTGCACGTCGCGCTTTTAACAGTGACTGGAGCCGATGGACACCTCATTCGAGACGGCAGCTCCTTCTGCGAATCCACGATCTCATCATGGCCAACTTCGATGAACTTGCGCTCCTGACGACCTTGGATATGGGAGCTCCTCTTGCTCGCACAACGGCGCTGAAAGATGTTGTCTCGCAAGTAATCCAGCTGTACGCCTCGCAAACGGCCGTAGCCAGCACTGAAACCCTCCAAAGCTCGATAGCGGGTCAGTTCAATGCTGTTCTCAAGGCGCCGGTTGGGGTCGTTGGGGGAGTGATCCCGTGGAATGGACCACTGGTCAGTCAGTGGTGGATCCTGGGCCCGACCCTGGCAACAGGATGCACTGCTGTTTTGAAGCCTGCGGAGGACGCGTCCCTTGCTGTTCTGCGAGTTGCTGAACTGCTGGTCGAGGCCGGGGTGCCGAGCGGTGTCGTGAATGTCGTGACCGGTTACGGAACAACCGCTGGTGCTGCACTGGCCGAGCACCCTGACGTTGATCGAATTTCGTTCACCGGGTCCACTGAAACTGGCCGAAAAATCGTGCAAGCATCCGCAAGCAATATGAAGCGGGTTCAACTGGAACTAGGCGGGAAGTCGCCGGACATTATCTTTGCGGATGCCGATCTTGACAAGGCTGTCCCCGGAGCAGCAATGGGTGTCTACGCGAACAGTGGTCAAGTTTGCATCGCGGGTACGCGAGTATTGGTTCAACGAAGTATTTACGATGAATTTGTTAAAAGGCTCGCAGACTTCAGTCGGACATTGACAGTTGGAAATGGACTCGACGACGTCGATCTCGGTCCACTTGTATCAAAGAAGCAGTTAGATCGCGTGATGAGGTACATAGACATCGGACAGTGCGAAGGGGCGCGTCTAGTTTGTGGAGGGAAAAAGGTCGTAGCCGAGGCTGAAAATGGGTTCTTCGTCGAGCCGACGGTTTTTGCTGACGTTAAAAACAACATGAAGATTGCGCAAGAGGAGATATTCGGTCCTGTCATTGCCGTAATTCCTTTCGAAGACGAGGACGAGGCAATTCGCTTGGCGAATGATACGGACTTCGGATTGGCGGGCGGAGTTTGGACGAAAAACTTGTCAACAGCGCACAGAATGGTCCAGTCCATAAAAGCTGGAACCGTCTGGGTTAATTGCTACGGAGCATGGGATGCCAATGTGGGATTCGGGGGCTATAAAATGAGCGGGTACGGTTGGAAAGGCGGTGCTCAGCATGTGCAAAGTTTCTTGTATGAGAAAGCGCTTTATATGAATGTGGAGTAGCTAATTCGAAACAACGTTGCGTTGCCGCTGATATTATTTCGCATCTCAACGGAAAGGTAAATCTAAGACATGCGTTTTCGAAATCAAGTCGTCGTCATCACCGGGGCTGCGGGAGGTATCGGATTAGCCACTGCAAAAGCGTTCGCGAGTGAGGGCGCACAGGTAGTCATTACTGACCTGAAACCCGATTCGGTGGCAGATGCAGTTCGCCAAGTTGATAAGGAAGGAGGTCACGCACTCGGTCTTACAGGCGACGTGAGCGATCCGTCCCACGTGGATGCAAACGTCGAAGAAATTATGGACCGATTCGGACGGGTGGACGTCCTAGTCAATAATGCCGGAATAATGCATCGCGCCCCGACTGAGGAAATGCCACGAGACGCATGGAGAAGGGTGCTGACTGTGAACCTAGACGGTCCATTCTACTGGGCGCAGGCGGTGGCGGTGAGGTCAATGATTCCTAACCTCAAGGGCTCTATCGTCAATATTGCTTCAATCGGCGGAATTGTGGCGTTTCCCACGGCTGCTCCGTACGTCGCGTCTAAACACGGCGTAATTGGATTGACCAAAATCCTGGCCGTGGATTGGGGCAAATACAACATCAGGGTCAACGCACTTTGCCCTGGAATGACATGGGGGAGTGAACTTTCAAGGGCCGACGTGATAAAGAACCCAGACCACTTCGTTGAACGCGAAAGTCGCATCCCGCTCGGGCAGGCCGCGCAGCCGGAAGTCCAGGCCAAAGCAGCGCTCTTCCTCGCTTCCGAGGATGCGAGTTACGCGAGTGGACTCATCATGAACATGGATGGTGGACAGCTTGCTTTGTCCTCAGGACACAGTGCGCCGCGGAATTCGGGCGCAGCCCACAGCTCCTGAGACGCATGTTGAAACAGTCAATGTGATCCTGCTCATGCTGCCTGATTGCTCGGTTGTGCGAGGACTGAACCAGCCGAGTGCAGGTCGGTGCAGAGGGGACGAGGGAGCGGCCGAGGCGTTCGGTTGACAGCGAGTTCATTGCTCGATCTTGTCTAGTTTATTCCCATACCGGAATGGAGTGAGTGTGTCGCTTGGAATTTCGTTATACGGTAGTGATCCGCGCTTTCTAGTTCCAATTGCTCGGTTGGCTGACGACCTGGGATTCGATAGCATCTGGGTGGGTGAGCACATCGTTGCACCTGAAGTAATGAATGCCGAGCATCCCTACGAAGGCGGATGGTCGAAACCTGCGGTGGTGAGCGCAGACCAGCGCATGTATGATCTATGGACGATGATCGGTGCGATATCCGCAGCTACCACCAATGCTCGAATAATTACCGGGATATCCTTATTGCCTCTTCGGCATCCTATTATTTCTGCAAGGGCGTGTATAACGGCGCAACAGATTTCGAACGGTAGGTTCGTCTTCGGGGTAGGGGCGGGGTGGCTGGGGACCGAGTTCGAAGCTTTGGGTGTGAGCTTCAAAGATCGAGGGAGACGTTACGACGAGTGTTTAGATATATTAGATAAACTCTTCCGTGGAGGCCCAGTCGAGCACAAAGGCGATTTCTATTCTTTCCCTCTTCTTGCGCTGATCAACGAAGCCATCCAAGTGCCCATGGTCATGGGTGGAACGAAAGGCCCTGCCATTCGTAGAGCTGCGCGGCGCGGAGACGGATGGTACGGCACCACTGTGCCACTGGAGGAAACTGTTCGAATCCGCGACGAAATAGAGCGGCTCAGGCGTGAAGCTGGGCGTGACTACCTGCCATTCTCTTATTACAATAGGATTACTGGCCGTCCCATTGCGGAAAGCTTGGACCGATATCGTGCGGAGGGTTTCGAAGACCTGGTCATACCGTTCGAGGCAATTCACCCCGCTATCAGCGCAGATTTATCCTTAGATGCGCGGCTCGATTCCTTGACGGCGGTAGCGAAAGAAATTGGATTGGAACCGAAAGAGTTCGGGGAAGTTCACCCCCCAAGTGTCAGGAGATCTCGTTGAGTGACCAATTTGATATCAAGAAGTATCCAACGTTTCTTGGAAAGGTTGCACAGCTGAGCTTCGTTGTCAGAGATTTCGAAGAAGCGTTGAATTTCTGGACAGAATCTCTTGATGTTGGTCCATTCGTTGTCATGGAGGATTCCTTGGGAGATCGACCATTCATTCACCGAGGCAAAGTATCTGAGGTTAAAATGTCTCTAGCGCTCGCGTATCTTGGCGACGTTCAGATCGAGCTGATCTGCCAGCTGAACTCTGAGCCATCGCCCTACGCCGAGTTTTACGCGCGCGGAAGCGAAGGGCTTCAACATGTTGCTTTCATGCCTGACGACTATGATTCGACGTGCAGAAGGTTGAAAACCATGGGGTTCGAAGAAGTTAGTTATATTCTGGCAAGCGACGGTTCAAAAAATGCTAGCTACTATGGAAGTCCGCATCACATAGGAACAGTGTTCGAGATTACGCCTATGACTCCAATGAGGAGAATGTATCTAGGCGCTATTAAAAAGCTCTCTGAAGACTGGGACGGAAATAAGCCTGTATGGCGCTTTGCTACGCGCGAAGATTTCTTAAATTCTGAACTCTGTCGAGTTTAGCGGGTACGTTTCTGATTTTCGGGATACATTCAGTCAGCTTGTGCGGATCGCTGGTAAACCGCCGACCGGAAAACCTGTTCGTTCGATGTCGAACTCGTCTCTCCTGGAGGATTTCTACACGTCGGAACGTGGTACTCGGCTTCATAATGGTGTCTCAGGCGCGTTCTCGGATGGTCAACGCAGCTTCGACTCCCCCGTGACTGAAGGAGGAACCACGCATCCGTGGAAGATATTTTCGACGGATGCACAACTGAAGCTTGCACACCCACCCGAGGTGGAGACGGCAGGCCAGAATGGATCGGGCAGCGCCCATTGTGAAAGTTTCAGGCGCATGGGTGAGACTCGACTTGCAACAGGAAACGCCACCAGCCGAAAGGCCGCATGTGGGCCGGAGTCGCTACACGTGACCGAGGCCGACCCTCAATGAGGTCTCCGCGCTCAGGGATTCCGTCGAATCGCGCCTGGCTACTTTTGTTTGCAATGCCCATCCCAATTATCAACGTTGGCAAGTGAATTCGAATATACTGAAATTATTTTGAACGCTTGATTTTCGCCGAACATTCTGACGCAATCTCGTGGTATCGCAACTCGGGGCGGCAACGACCTCCGAATATCATTCATCGGGGAAGTTGGGGAGGCTGATGTGGACGTGTACGTGAGATTCGGTGGACAATCATCACCGCTGCTCGAGATTCTGCCGCGGGCTGGGCGGGCGAGATTCTCGAACGCCGCGACAGAGCCCTGATCCTGATCGGCTACACCGGGGTGTTCCGGCACAGTGAACTCGTCGCACTACAGTGCGGGGACGTCACACTCGATCGACTCGACGGTGCGCATGTTCGGCTGCGGCGCTCGAAAACTGATCAGGACGGCACCGGCACAGTCTGGGCTCTGCCGTTCGCCGCCCGCCACGAGCACTGCCCACCCTCTGCACATGGCACGGGTGAGCGCAGGTCGTGGTGGCCGTTCGATGCCGGCGGACGTATAGGTGTCATCCGAACACTGACGAAAGCCGATCCTTTCGAAGGGCATGTGTGCCGCGGCAGCATTCCCGGTGTGACCATACGGGCGCCGTTGCTTCGGTCGATCCGCGAGAACAGGAACCTTTAAGTCACCCCGTTGTCCGGGGCAGCGGGGTATGTCGCCATCCGCCGGAGCGATCCGTATCTTCGCCGACTACGAATCCGGCTTGAAAACGCAGCTTCCACAGCTCAGCGAATGCGTGACGTACCTACGCGAGAATGACGGCGATGTCCTCGTCGTCTGGAAACCCGATCGACTCGGACGATCCGTCCGCCAAGTCATCGATACCGTCCACACCCTTGGTGAACGCGGCATCACATTCTGTTCCTTCGCCGAAGGATTCGACACAACCACCGCAGGTGGCGAGTTTCTTTTCCACATCGTGGCAGCTCTTGCTCAAATGGAACGCCGCATGATTGTCGAACGCACTTACGCCGGCCTCGAAGCCGCCCGCCGACAAGGCCGACACGGCGGCCGGCCCACCGGCATGGCCCCCGAACGCACCTAACTTGTCCGCACCCCTCCGCGAACAAAGAAAGAGTCTCGAAGCCATCGCCTCGACACTCGGCGTCGGTCGATCCTCCGTCGGCCGCGCACTCCTGACAGCCATTCAACAGATCTACTTCCTGGTCACGAACCGAGGGGTCGATGATGGCGGTGTGTGCACCGCAGTTTTGCTGTTCTTCGTGCTCGTGATTCGTTCGCTGGTCTTTGTGAATGAGGCGTCAGGGTTCGGTGTGTGCTTGGCGGTGTGGTTTCGCGTCGGTGGTGAGGAGCTAATTTTCGGCGGCGGTGTAATCGTTGATGGTGCTGTCGGGGCCGGGGCCGGGGCCGGGGGTTTGGGTGATCAGGTCGAGGTAGCCGCGGCGATGGAGGTATGCGTCGGGCTAGGTCAAGAGGTACTCTGCGGCGGCGGCGGCCTCCGGACTCGGTGCGGCTCGCTCAAATCGGGTACGGGCCGGCTGGTAATCGGCTCGGGCGTTCTGGAGCGGTCCGATGGCGGTGTAATGCCCGTCGCTGCGATCATCTTCTCGGGCAGTGTTGTTCATACGGTGGCCTTGGTGTGTATCAGCTCGACGTTGCCGTTGTAGTAGTCGAGGACACGGTGATCCATGATCCGCCTCCACAACGGTGGTACGGCAGCGCACACGATCATCACCGCGTACCCGGCCGGCAACTGCGGAGCGGTGGGAGCGCTGCGCAAGGATTGGTAGCGTAGTCGCGGATTCGCGTGATGGTCGCTGTGTCGTTGCAACTGGTACAGGAACAAGTTGGACACGAGGTGATCGCTGTTCCAGCTGTCTTCGGGCCTGGCCTTGACAAAGCTGCCGTCTTCTCTGCGCGCACGGAGCAATCCGTAGTGTTCGAGGTAGTTGGCCGCCTCGAGGAAAGTTATCCCAGCCAAGGCTTGCAGGAACAGCCAGGGCAGTACCTGCCACCCGAACACGGAGATCAACGTCCCGAACAGAGCGGCCGAGAGTGACCACGCCTGCATGATGCTGTTCCGAGGCGACAGTACCGGTGAACCTTGTCGGCGCAGACGTGCTGATTCGATCCGCCAACCCGACCTCAGACCTCCGAACACACTGCGGGGCAGGAATATCCAAAAAGATTCCCCGAAACGGGCACTGGCCGGATCGCGAGGCGTCGCGACCTTGATGTGGTGACCGTGATTGTGCTCGATGTAAAAGTGTCCGTAGAAGGATTGAGCAAGAACAATTTTCGCCAATCGTCGCTCGTGACGATTGTTCTTGTGGCCGAGTTCGTGTGCGGCATTGATACCGACACCGGCCACGACTCCGACGGTCATCGCCAGTGCGATCTTCTCTCCAGTTGCCATCGGGGCATACGACCAGCACCAGGCGGCGAAGACTAGGCCCCCGTATTGCAGCGGCACGAACAGGTAGGTGCACCATCGGTAGTAGCGGTCATCCTGCAATGCCGCGATCGCGCTGTCGGGCGGACTGTGGCCGTCGGCGCCGACTGCGAGGTCGACAATCGGGATGACGAGAATCAGGATCCAAGCACCGGTCGCCCAGAACAGGCCGAGGTGCAAATGTTCGACGAGTAGCCAGGACAGGAAGGGGCTCAGCGGGATCAGCAATCCCAACGGCCACAAGTAACGTTTCCGATCCCGCCACGTAGGCGCAACGCGACCGGATTCGGGGTGGAGGTTGTCGTGGGCGCGGTTGACAGCGGTCATGAACACACCACAGACACGGGCGGGTGGAGCAGCGGCAAAGGCATTGTGACGTTCTCTCGATGGTTAGTCGTCTGTACGAGATGTGTATAGCGTTCTACCGCAATAAGTTACAGAGAACCAGAGTCACATGTAGCTGTGCTGTTCATTCCGGCTGCGCTTTGTGAGAGTGACGTATCCGATTGTGGTGCGTTCGTGCTCTGGGCACTGTTGGCGGTGGCCTGCAACGGAGACGTTGTGATGATGCGCGGCAATCGTCCTGATCAGGCGATGTCGGCGAATGCGATGTTGTTGTCGTTGTAGCTGCGGGCGGTTTCGTCGAAGGATCCACCGCACGTGATGATCCGGAGTCCGGGATGGTCGAGGTCGCCGTATACGACGTTGGTGGGGAAGTTCTCTTTGGGGAAGTGCTCGATGCTGGTGGCGGTGAACACTGCGCGACTTCCGTCTCCGCGGGTGACGATGATGTCGGCTCCTGGTTCGAGATTCCTCAGATCGAAAAAGACCCCGTCTACGCCTTCCCAGTCGACGTGGCCGGCGATGATCGCTGGTCCGACCTCGCCGGGAGCGGGAGCCCCGGTGTACCACCCTGCAGCCTTCCCGTCCGGTGGGACTTCGAGGGTTCCATCGGTATCGAGTCCGAGATCGATGATGATGGTGTCGACGCCGATGGACGGGATTTCGAGTCGCACGGGGCGCTGTGCTGCCGTTACCGGCACCTTTTCCAGCTGTACAGAATCAGGGGCGCTCGGCGCGGATGGGGCACTTTGTCGAGACGGCGGGTGAGGTTGTGAGTTTCCGGCGTCGACCTGTCCGCCGGCGCATCCGACGACTGTCAAGAGTGCCGAAACAGCAAGGGCGATAGCCGTGATGGCTCGGCGAGATCGCGGAGCCATCACGAAGTTGCTGTCTTTCATCTATCGACTGGTCCGACGGATGACGAGGACCGATGTTGCCACGACGGCGAAGGCGCAGACCAGCAAGGCAATCCACCCTTCACTCGACTGCCCGGCACTTTGCGATCGAGTGCTTCCGTCGCCGGTGTCGACCGAGCCTCGAGGTACCTGCGGCACCTGAGGGGTTCGGCCAGTCGGGGATTCCGGTCCTACAGGTTGAGTGGTCGGGACACTCGTTCGAGAAGCCGAGGTCGTCGGCACCTGAGACGAGATGGTTACTGTCCCGGGCACAGTCGGAGGCGTTCCCGGTAGTGGCGGTAAACCGGGAATCACGGGTATCGACGGAATGTTTCGGCTGGTCGTGATGACCGGAGGTACGCCCACCGTGGTCGTCGTCGTGGTCGTGGTCGTGCCGGACTGGACGGTGGTGGTCGTTGTTTCCGCCGGTGCGCCAGTCGTGGTTGTGGTCGCCTCGGGTGGGGCTGTCGTGGTGGTGGTCACTTCAGGCGGGACCGCCGTGGTGGTGGTCACCTCAGGCGGGACCGCCGTGGTGGTCGTTGTTTCCGCCGGTGCGCCAGTCGTGGTTGTGGTCACCTCAGGCGGGACCGCCGTCGTGGTTGTCGTCGTGTCAGGCGGAACCGTAGTCGTCGTAGTGGCAGTCGGGGTTGTAGTTGTGACCGGAGGTGCGCAGGTGGGGATCATTACGGTGTTCGTATCGAGAGTGACCGCGCCGTTGATCGCCAACAGTCGACCCTCGACGGTTGCCTCGGTTGTGGCAGTAATGTCTGTCAGCGCCAGGAGGTTTCCTCGGAACACAGAGTTGGTGCCGAGAGTGGCGGAGCTACCAACCTGCCAGAAGACATTGCACGCCTGCGTCCCGTTGATCAGTGCAACGGTGCTGGACGACGATGTGATCAGTGTTGATCCGGCTTGGAAGACGAAGACTGCATCGGGGTCACCTTGCGCGTCGAGGGTGACGGTTCCCGACAGTGCGATCGACGAACCGGAGTTGTAGACACCCGAAACCAGTGTCCGACCGGTCAAGTCGGCTCCCGTCGGCTCCCGTCGGTTGTGTGGGTCCCTGACCGGCAAGAGTGTTGTAGGCAGTCCACACGTCGGGTTTCGCTCCCTGCGATACCGCGTCGCCACCATGATTGGTGCCGGTGATCGTCAGGTCCGATACACCGGTGATGGTCGGCGTCGGATACGTGCCGATATCGCCTCCGAGTGTTGTCGGTCCGGTGTTGGTGATTCCCGCTCCGGCAAGGACTGCAAAGGGCTCAGCGGTGCCGAGTCCGACAGCAGTCGCTTCCGCGCCGGCAGTGCCGGCCGGCAGGACGAGAAGGCCGACAGAGAAAACGGAAATCGTTGCAATACCTGAGAATTGAAAGAACCGCGAGCGTCGTGTTGCGGTAGGTGCTGTCATATTCTGTTCATCTTCGATCCTTTGAAGAAGGGACTCATGCGACGAAAGTGAGTCCGTACGTCCGCGCCGACTCCGGGCGCCAGGACGTATCGATGAGCGCCTGCGTAGATCCGGACATTCCGGGTATACGATGTGTGTATACGTTGTATATATCAGGCGTCTTCGAACAGTAAACCAGCCGTGCGGTTCTGTCAATGCGTAGGCATACGATGTATGTTCTGTGAATGACCGGACATTCGCCAGATCGCACTAAGGGTTTGATTCCCGCCGCGGACCGCGAGGAGCCTCTCACCAGGGCACTTGTGCTCTCGACGGCACTGGCGATCATCGACGAGGAAGGTGCCGAAGGCCTTTCCATGCGCCGACTGGGGAAAGCGCTCGACAGAAATCCCATGACCCTCTACCGGTATGCGGCAAACAAGGCGGCACTGCTGGACGGGGTCGTGGAGACCGTGCTCGAACAACTGGTCGTCGACCCGTCCGATCGCGACTGGAGAGGGCAACTGCACGCGGTTGCGTACGGGTATCGCAGCCTCGCGCTCGCGCACCCCAACGTGGTTCCATTGCTGGTCACTCGGCCGTTGTCGACGCCGCTCGGATTGCGTCCTCCCGGGACGTTGCGCTACCTCGAGGCGATTCTCGAACTGTTGATACGCGCCGGTTTCACCCCCGAAGACGCTCTGCACATCTACAGAGCGGTGTTCGGTTTCCTCAACGGGCACATACTCAACGAGCTTCAAGAAATTGTCGAAAACCCAGAGGAGACCGACGATCTCCTACGGCTCGGCCTGCACCGGCTTCCGCTCGCCGAGTTCCCGAGGCTACGGTCGATGGCTACGATCATGGCTCACTACGACGGTCAGGACGAACTCGAACGCGGACTGGCAATCCTTCTGGAGGGTCTGGCGACGGCCTCGCCGCCGTCGGGTACAGAAGCCTGACCACTCAGATCCGGAAGAGAGTTTGCACTCTATCTGCAATGGCTTTCAGGTTTGCTGACAAATGCACACACATGCATGGATGGCGGCCATTCGCCCGTGGGCGGGCCATTTGGCATGCTCCCGCGCATGCGCTTGTCGTAGCTCTGTATTGGTGCGTCGGACTTCGGCGAGTTGTGTTCTTCGAGGTTGGGATGCGCATTCAAGTGGGGTGGCGCGGCGTATCACTGGAGTTCCGCAAGGCAGCCCTGGGCCGTGGTCGGCCTCCAACTCCTCCGTCACGTCGCACTGCTAACGAAGCGGCAACCAACTGGCAACTGAACCGGCCTGGACTCCGCGTCCGACTCGACACTCGGAGAGTCAGGAACCATGCCCGAGCGCAGCCAGAGCATCCTCGAAGAAGTCACGCATCGGAACAGAAGCTTCCGCTGTCATCCAATGATCCAGTGCGACAGCAAAACATGCGACCGCGGCAGCAGCAATGGAATCGGCCGCCAATCGCGAGGGAGGCGGAATCGGCCGTAACATCAACGCTGCCGCAATCTCTGCCTGCAACAAAGCCTGACGCTCAAGCGTTGCCGCTTTGAGTGTTGTTATTTTGCTTACTAATTGGGCGAGCTTCAATGCGTTCACAGGCTCGTTTTCGTATCTCTCCGTCGCTGCAGCGAGAGACCTGGTGACAGCATTCCAAGCTGTTTCGTCGGCAGGACGCGCAAGTACGTCCTCGGCCAACTTGTCCCGCTGCATGATGAGCGCATCGACGACAGCCGCTTCCTTACTCCCGAGGTAGCGCAAAAAGGTACTCCGGGAGACTCCGGCAGCGGCTGCAAGATCCGTCACCGTCACTGCCTCGTAGCCCTCTCGCAGGATCAGATCAACAGTGGACTTCGCCAGCTCTGCACGGACCGCAGCTCGAGCGACGTCGCGCATCGAGTTCCTTGGAGTGATGTCTTCAGGCATCGCGTCAGCATACCGACCAACACTTGCAAGCGAGAAACGATAAACCTATGATGATACTGAGTGTCAAACTAGAATTGGAGATTCAATATGCGTGGACTTGCAGGCAAGACGTTCATCGTCGCCGGAGGAGCTACAGGTATCGGAGCCGGAACCGCGGAACGATTGGCCGAGGAAGGCGCCAACGTCGTGATCGGTGACATCAATATCACCGGCGCAGTAGCGACGGCGGAGAAGATCCGAGAGAACGGCGGCGTTGCGCTGGCTGTCGGCTTCGATCTTGCAGACGACGATTCCGTCCGAGAACTCATCGCGCGAGCCGTAGCAGAGTTCGGTGGGTTACATGGACTCCACAACGTCGGTGCCGACTTGTCCCCGAACAATCTCGGGCGCGACAAAACCCTCGTCGACACCGACCTGGACGTCTGGACACGGACCATGGATGTCAACGTCGTCGGATACGTACGCACTTGCCGTGCGGCGCTTCCACATCTACTCGATCAAGGTGGCGGAAGCATTGTCAACACCTCATCGGGAGCGGCAGTTAGCAGCTCAGACGGGAAACGTCCGGCGTACTCGGCATCGAAGGCCGGAGTGAACTCTCTCACCCGTCACATCGCACGGAACTGGGGACCGAAAGGTATCCGTTGCAACGGGGTCATGCCCGGTTATGTAATGGGAGAACTGCAGCGCAAGCATAACGACGTCGAGTTGCAGCAGATGTTCTTGTCGATGGTTCCGACAACAAGACTCGGTGAACCGCGTGACCTCGGCGCTGCCGTAGCCTTCCTCCTCTCGGATGACGCCGAGTGGATCAACGGCCAAACCTGGGCGATCGACGGTGGCGCCAACATGCGTGAATGACCTTCTCTGCGACGATGGCCGCAACGGGCGAGACCTAACAGGCGGGTTCCGCCGTTTGAGGTAATGCTACTGCCAGTTCCTCTCGGTCGGAACGTGATTGCGTGCGCTCCGACCGAAGCGCCGTCCGGTGACAGTCATGGTGGGCGCCTTGGTTGTATCGAGCGTGGGTCGGGGTGCCCTGCTTCTGGGGTCAATGCCAATGGCGGGAAGGCAGAAGTTGCGCCGTCGCAACCGATCTGCACTGGAGACCCGTGCGTAACCGAACGACATCTAAGGAGTTCGACTATGACCACCACCGCATCGCCGGAAACCGAGTATCCACCAGGCGAGTCCACGGACGCCGAAGCCGCTGCAGCTCGCGCCCGAAAAGAGCAGATCGGGCGATACGTCGCGATGATTCTGCTGCCCTTCCTGATGGTCGGCATGATGATCACGGGGTATCTGGCTGCGATGCATGCGCCGTCCCCGAACAACATGCCGATCGCGATTTCGGGGCCGATACAGCAGGCCGATCAGTTCGCTGCTGCGCTCGAGGCGTCAGATCCGTCAGCAGTCGACGTGCGAGTAGTCGGCAGCGAGGAAGAAGCGCGTCAACTCCTTCTCGACCGTGAGGTATCCGGAGTTGTGTCATTGCCCACGGCGGGCGGTGACACCGCAACGGTCTACACCGCGAGCGCGGCGGGCGCTGCCCAGGTCTCGACCGTCACCGGTCTCGTTGCCCCGCAAGTGCTGGAGCAGGGGCTCAACGTGACAGTCGAGGATCTGGCTCCACTTCCGGCCCACGACACCGCTGGCCTGGCGGCGATGTTCATGGCAACAGCGCTCATGCTTGCGGGCTACATGCCGTTGAGCATCACACTGTCGAACTCGCCGGAGCTGTTGCGATTCCGTCGAGTGGTACCACTCCTAGCGGGATGGTCTGCGCTGATCGCAGCGCTCGTGTGGTTGGTCACGGGCCCGATTCTCGGTGCAGTGGAGGGACATACGGCGGCTGTTCTCGGAATCTCCTGGCTGGCCGTCTTTGCTGTGGGTTCGGTGCAGTTGTTCCTCACGCGGATATTCGGGCCGATGGCGGTTCTGGTCGGCATGCTGTTCATCATGGTGCTCGGAGTCCCGGCATCGAACATGGGAATGTCGGTCTACACCTTGCCGTCGATCTACGCGACGCTGCATGGTTTCCTGCCCACCGCGGCGACGGGAGAGGCTCTGCGATCGGTGCTGTACTTCGGCGGCGACGGTCTCGGCTCGCACCTGATCGTCCTGGCTCTCGGCGCAGCGTTGGCACTTCTCGCGACCTTGGGTGTCGACGCGCTCAAACGTCGTCGCAGTCCTGAAGGTGGTACTCCTGAGGTGACGATGGAGTCGTTGACAGCGGGAGCCCGCCCCACCAGCAACAAGGTTCGATACGCCACTCTTGCGTTCTTCCCGTTTGCCATGGTTGTGCTGATGCTCTCGGTCATGCTCGGTGCGATGTATCAGCCGGCGCCCCGCGACATGCCGGTCGCCATGGTCGCTGCGACGAGTGAGCAAACAGAGCAAGCCGTCGTCGGACTTGAACAGAATTTGGGTGGTTTGTTCGATTTGCGTGCAGTCGATTCGGTTGACGACGCTCGCGCCCTGGTTCAGGACCGTACGGTGGTCGCTGCGTACATATTGCCGTCCGCTGATTCGCCGACCGCGACCCTGATCACCAGCCAGGCTGCCGGTGTGAGCCAGCAGCAAGCAGTTGCCGCTGTTTTCACGCAGGTTGCGGCGGGGCAGCAGGTGCCACTGACCACGCAGGACCTTGCGCCGCTTGTCGGCTCCGATTCCAGTGGCACGGTCAGCATGTACATCGCTATGGGCTGGATCCTGTCCGGCTTCATGGTCATCGTCGTCGCGAGCAGTGCCGCGCCCACTGTGATGAAGCTGCGGACTCTGCTCCCCACACTCGCAGGCTGGTCGGTCTTCATGTCCGCCGTGATTTGGACGATTGCTGGACCTATAACCGGAGCGATCGACGGGCACTTTTGGCAACTTTTAGGGACTGGAAGCGTCGCAATTTTCTGTACTGCACTGTTCACTACCGTGTTCGTGCGCCTGTTCGGACTTCTCGCAGTCCTCCCGGCGGTTGCAATTTTGATGTTCCTCGGGGTTCCGGCGTCGGGTGGCGCGATGTCGGTCTACATGGCACCAGAGATCTTCCGGGCCCTGCACGATATCCTGCCTATGCCTGCTGCGGTGGAGTCGGTTCGGTCGATTCTGTACTTCGGCTCGGACACAGTCGGGTCGCATTTGATCACGTTTGTGACCTGGGGCGTCATCTCTCTGCTGTGTGTCATCCTCATCGACGGGGTTCGCGCCAAGAAAAAGATCAGCTCGGAGCAGTCGTCGAACATGCCTGCGGAATCCGAATTCGCCTCGCTATGAGCTTTGGAACTCGCTGAAGAACATTTATTCCCGCATCGACGAGATCGTGGACATCAGCAAATCGACTAAGTCTCGCGTGCGGCCAAATGTCGGGGCATCCGGATCGAGGCCAACTTCTTCCGCGAGTCCGACAAAGTTCGTTGAGATTACCGATGCGTCGGCCCTCGGCGAAGTAAGCAAGGGATAGTCGTTCGCTCAGAGTGGCTCGGTAATGCTGTCGGCGTAGTAAAGAAGCTCGAGGCAGCACTTGAGTCCGTTGACACTGCTTCGCGGATCGATGCGTACAACGTGCTCAAATCCATCGGGAACCTTTGTATTGGTGCTGGGTCCGATGCCCGGTACAAGGCCGAGGGTTCTTGTACAACTTTTCATCTCGGGCGTACTCGCCCAGACTGCACAATGAATCGATTGATCAGGGAGTCGAACCAGGTGAGTCGGACGGCGGAGGGTGGTCAGTGATGGAACCTGAGGACTCGGTCGGCAACTTGGATCTTCCTAGCGTTGACGTCACACTTGCTCGCGCAGAGTCCGGGAGGCCCAGCCAGTTCGGACGATAGACCTTGCGCGTTGGTGGTGAAGGACGCCAGTCCCATTTTCGTTGCATCGGAAGCGGCTCAGCTTAAGCTGACTCATCAGCAGCACCACTTCCCGTGGCGACATCACATCGACGCACGATTCACTCTGAATCGCACCGGCGAGTCCGCGGACTTACTGATTTGAGAACTCCGCGATTCGCGTAGTTCTGTGTTCACCGTAGTAGAACGCCTCGAGTTCAGCTGGCGGCACATCGCCGCAGTGCTCGTAGAGTCGTCGGTGGTTGAACCGGTCCACCCACTCCAACGTGGCGATTTCCACATGTTCGACCGTTCGCCACGCCCCACGCGGTTTGATCAACTCGGTCTTGTAGAGACCATTGATCGTCTCGGCGAGAGCGTTGTCGTAACTCGACCCGGTCGCCCCGATCGAGGCATCGATTCCGACCTCAATGAGCCTGTCGGTGAACGCAATTGACGTGTTGAATCCGCCTTGCGACCCGCGGTCGTTGTGGTGAATGAGCCCGGACAGGTCGGTAATCCCTTCTAGGCGGCGGGCCCAGATTGCGTGCTCGATCGCATCGAGCACCAACGGTGTCGTCATCGTCGTCGCGGTTCGCCACCCGAGGATTCTGCGTGAATACGCATCGATCACGAACGCGACATACACCCAACCCGACCACGTCGAAACGTATGTAAAGTCAGCTACGCACAACACATTTGGCGCAGCCGGGTTGAGCTTTCGCTGCACCAGATCCTCCGCGCGACGGCCTTGCGTATCGGCGATGGTGGTCCGTTTCTTCTTGCCTCGACGTGCCCCTTCGAGTCCGAGAACGCCCATCAACCGTTCGACCGTGCACCTGGCCACGTCGATGCCCTCTCTCCGCATTTCCGACCACACCTTGCGGGCGCCGTAGACCGAATAGTTCTCGGCATGCACACGGATGACCTCGATCTTCAGCTCTTCGTCGCGCACGGTCCGCCGCGAAGCGGAACGGTTGCGGGCCTCGTAGTAGGTGGACGGCGCGATTGAACAGCCGTGCTCGCTGAGCACTCTGCACATCGGCTCGACGCCGCACTCGCTCTTGTATCGGTTGATGTAGTCGATGATCACTTGTTGTTGCGGTCGAGCTCCGCTGCGAAGAAAACCGATGCCGACTTCAGAATCTCGTTGGCACGCTTGAGTTCCCGATTCTCAGCGCGAAGCTTGCGCATCTCCGCTGCCATTTCGCTCGTCACACCAGGCCGCTCGCCGACATCAGTTTGCGCTCTCCGAATCCAGTTGAGCAACGTTTGCGCTGTTCCGATACCGAGTCTGTCGGCCACGGATTCGACTGCGGCCCACTCCGACGGGTACTCGTGTTGGACCTCGGCGACCATCCGCACCGCACGCTCACGCAACTCGGGCGGGTACCTCTTGTTCGTTCCTAATCTCATCAGCCGCCGTCCGGGCGGGGCCCTCGACATCGACGTCAGTGGTGAGTCGGGTCGGCAACTGCTCGCTCGGTCACGTCGTCGACGGGGCCTTACATCGAAGCAAGGAGTTTGAACCGATGTCGATACTGCTGACTGCGGAAGCCGAGCCGGAAACGGTTCTGCGCGTGGCTGATCTGCGGATTGTCAATGAAGTCGACGAGGTTGTTCTCGTGGGCGGTGTCGATTTCGAGCTTCGGCGAGGCGAAGTCCTCGGTATCGTCGGTGAATCGGGGAGCGGGAAATCGATCAGTCTCCGGGCGGTACTCGGTCTTCTGCCTGCCGGCCTTGCGATCTCCGGGGGCACGATCGAACTTTTCGGAAGCGACACGTCCCGTTTCACGAATGTCGACTGGAATCGTGCTCGCGGGTCTGGAATTACGGCGGTTTTCCAGGACCCGGGCTCGTATCTGAATCCGTCGATCCCGGTCGGGAAGCAGGTTGTCGAAGTGCTGCGTGTCAAACGCGGATTGGGGCGCCGGGAGGCAAAGGCACAGGCGTTGACGTTGCTCGACGAAGTGCGGATTCACGATCCCGCGCTTGTGTTCCGGCAGTACCCGCACGAACTCTCCGGAGGGATGCTTCAACGTGTACTCCTCGCGATAGCCGTATCGCTGGAGCCACGCATTCTGATTGCCGACGAGGCAACGACCGCACTCGACGTCACGGTACAGGCAGAGGTACTCGACCTGATCGTCGATCTGACCGAGCGTCACGGGCTTTCACTGATCGTCGTATCCCACGATCTAGCTGTTGTCGCTCAAGTTGCCGACGAGGTTGTGGTGTTTCGTGACGGTGTCATCGTAGAACGCGGATCAACTGCACAAGTGCTGCACGATCCGCAGCACGAGTACACCCGGCTGCTCGTCTCGGAACACGAGCTTTACGGTCTCGATCGATTCACGAGAGAGGTTGCCGCACATGTCTCTTGACCCGAAACCCTTGCTCGACGTCCGGAACCTCGACGTCTCATACGGCCGTGGCGCGAAGCGCCGCCAGATCCTCGACGACGTCAGCTTCCGAATTGCCCCCGGTGAAGCACTAGGCCTGATCGGCGAGACGGGCTCGGGTAAGTCGACTATCGCGCGCGCGGTGCTCGGGCTCATCGAGACCGAGGGCGGAAAAATTCACGTCGACGATCATGATCTGACGACGCTTTCGCGCGCCCAGTGGCGCCAGTTTCGCCGAGAAGGCATCGTGCAGTATGTCTTTCAAGATCCGTTGCGCAGTCTCGATCCGGAGCGCACGATTGCACAGTCGCTTGCCGAGCCTCTCGAAATTGCGGGAGTACTCGGTCGTGGCGTGATCCGTGAGCGGGTTGCGGCTCGTCTGGCGACAGTTGCTCTCGACCCCGACATTCTTCCCCGTTTCCCCGGTGAGATTTCCGGTGGTCAGCGTCAGCGGGTCGCGGTCGCGCGTGCGCTCATCACCGACCCCCGGCTCATCATTCTCGATGAACCGGTGAGCGCGCTCGACTCGGCGAACCGCGTCAATGTCATCGAGATCCTCGCTTCGCTGCGTGACTCGGGTGCAACATTGCTGTTCATCTCTCACGACCTCGGCTCAGTCGCTGGAGTAACAGATCGACTCATCGTGCTGTATCGAGGTCGGGTCGTGGAGGAAGGATCGACGGCTGATGTTCTGTGTCGGCCAGAGCATCCGTACAGCCGACTCCTTGTCGGTTCCGCTCCGACGCTGCGCCGCGGCGCAGTGGACCGCACGGAGCGAGAGGAGCTACGGAGGCTACTGACTGAGCATCCGTCTGGCCGCTAGTGGCGGGTGAGGCACCTCAGCGAACGCCGAGAACGCACTGTTCGGAGGGCGGAGGTGCCCAACAGCCGGAACCGTGGACGTAGTGCCGTGGTCCGACCCGCAGTTGATTTGCTCAGGCCGACGTGGCATTCGAATCGTCGACTCAAGTTGCAGTTTGAGGGGTTCGATTATCCATGCGCGCTAACCGAAATGTGGAAAGTCTTATGGCGCACGGCTGGAAAACTGGAAATGCCGCAGGCAACAGGCAAAGGTGTTAAGGCGGATGAGGTGGTGGCGAGTACGGATACGTTCGGGATTCGAGGCCCCTCGGCCCTGATCGTTGGTCGGGGCGCTCGGTGAATCGAGTCAGAAGTCGAAGCAGAGAGAGTCTGATCTCGCATCGGAACGATGTTGCAGCCGCTCATGATTCGTCACCCTTGGCCTCGCGGACCGAGATGGGGATGAACTCTTCTAAGTGGTCGTCGGTCGAGTGGTGCCGCTGAGTTGGTAGCAGCAATCGAAGGGGGCCTGGAAGGATCCCGTTTGGTGAGCCACTCGGTATCAGAGAATCAACGCGTGTGAATGCAGATGGCAGCGTACTCATTCGGAGTTCGGTACGCCAGCGATGAATGACGATGTCGGTTGTTGTAGTCCTCCTTCAGTCCTCGATGACCACCCGGGCTTCGAGGAGACTGTGGAGTTCGTTCAAGTTCAAGCACTCGTCGCGAACGCGATTGTTGAAGGATTCGATGTACCGTTCTTCCACGACTGACCAGGGGGAACATATCCGATTCCCAGTCAGTCCTCACAGAACCTCCGCAACGCCTCGGAGATGCACTCGGGTCCATTGTCGCACCGCAACACCTGCGGCGGGCCATTCCAGAGCGCGAACGCCTTCTCCAAAGCTGCGACGAGATCCTCTGCTGGGATAGATCTCTCGACCATGTTGAGCACCGACTGACGGGTGTGTTCGTCGACCATCGACGCGATCTTGAACTTCCTCCCGTCCGTCGTCGAATCGAACTGGAAGTCGATCGCCCCACGCCACCTTCGGTGCATTCGCCTCGGTGATCGGAGTGGTCGAGGCGCTGGCACGTTTCCGGATCTTGCGGACCTTCACCCGCAATCCTTCCTTGCGCCAGAGGCGCTGCACCTTCTTCTTGTTGATCACCCAGCCGGCGGCACGTAGATCCGCTCACGCTCGCCGGAACCCTTTTCGTTGGTTGGCTTTGGGCTAGTCTCGCAACCATTTCAGTAGTGACCCTCTTCGAGCGGCCACCGTGCGGTTACGGCTGCGCCGGCTGCCTGGTGTGCCGCCCGAAGGTTTCTTTGGCGCCTGAGGGCGCTGCCGCGTTCGCGGCCCCTGGGCTGGTCACGGTCACACCCACGGCCACTCCCGGCGTGTTCGCACTGGCTGCCACCGAAGAAGATCGGTGCCGTGACCATCGGTGCTCTCATGGTGAGGGTGGAATCGAAAACACCGATCAGCTGCGTGATGTGGATGATGGGATACGCCGGTGACCCTGCGTGGTGGTCGCAGCACACCGCACTCGCCGACACGGATACCGACCTGGTTGCGGCGTTGGCCGAAGCGTTCGTCGTCGCCGCCGAGCGCGCGACTGCCCGCGGGTTGCTCTCCGGCTACCGCGAAGTCGAAGGCTCGGGCCCGGTCTTGCGCGGGCGGCTACGCGCGGGTGATCCGCCCGGCGGGTGATCCGCTACGACGAATACGGGCGAAGACATCGCCGAAAACCAGCTGCTGCTCGCCGCCATCGTGATTCTGCTCGGTTCCGCGGTAGTGCCGCCCCTTCTGCAGACGAGGTGGGCCAGGGATTGCCGCGCCCTCGCAGACGTCACACCGCCCACCGCTGGTGCCGAACCCTCGGCGGCGCGAACGAGATTGAACGAGCGCTACCACTGGGCACTGCAGTTGGCGGAGCTGATCACCTCGCATCGGTCCATCGAGCACCGCATCGGGAACGTCGTCGTGCGAGGCTTCGTCCTCGACATGTGGAAAGTGTTCGAGGATTTCCTGATGACCACCACCGTTGGTTTGAATTTGAACGGGCGGTCCACGCGAATCACTACAACAGTGATCCATGATGAAGGGCCTTCGCTGAATTTCATTCGGCACGAAGCCCATTGCCGTGAAGTGGTTCCCGGACCGATCCTGGATACGAGTTGCGGAATCAACTACATGGGATCGCGGTTCACCGTCTCGGAGGCGAGCCCCAGATTCAACTACGGACCAGCTCAAGGGTCGAACATCGTCGATGCCGGCACTTACTTCATCGAAGGGCGTATGCAGTTTCAGCCATCCGGCTGCGACTATGTCTGGTCGATTCCGACAACGGCTTCAGTATGGGGTTCTGGGACACAGAGTGAACGATTCATCTGCCCCACCCAAAACCGAGTCTGCTATTTCAATCGCTGATCCGAAACTCCGTGCGCATCAATGTCTCTGCCCGTCAACCAAACAAAGGACAAAGGCATGACATCTCTACCAAAAATCATTCCAGGTGCCATCGCCGCAGCAGCTGTTCTTGCACTGGTAGGCGCGTCACCAGCTCAAGCGGAGGTGCGCACCGGTTGGGATCGGGCCCACCCCCGCCGGTCAACGGCACGATTTTCCTCCACACTTCGACTATCGACAACGGGGGAGTGCCCATCGACAGCAGTCGGATTTACACCGCGTTCGCCAACGTGGTCTCCCGGGTATCGTGGGAGCGAAGGCGCGGGCTGTTCCGGGAAGCCGCCCTGTGTAGAGTGCCACCGACTACCGGATTGAATGCCCTCATCTCTAACTCCCAAGTTGCCAGCGCGCAGAGGGACTGCGGTGCAGGCTTTTTACAACAGTTACGGATTCGTGGCAGTTCTCAATCAATCGAACGGTTCCATCAACGAATACGTCACGTTCGCGAGCGATCCGCTCCAGTTCCCTGCGCCCTCAGCGTCAGCCCGCTCCCGCAGCGGGCGAGAGCGGAGTCAACGCCAGGGGCGAGACTTACGGGGACGCGCTGAACATTCAAAGCGACGCTGAGCTGCCTGACTTGGTTAGTGCTATCGGATCCGACCTGCAAGCCGGATTCGTCAGGGCGATCTGACGGCGCAACCGTCCACCGATACCGCGACCACGAGAATTGTATCGCTGCTTTCGCGCGAGGGCGAGATAATCGGTCAATTCCAGATCGGGTAGTCGACGTAGTCGACAAGCGTTGACGATTATCGCCGCTACGTACGTCAGGCTTCTGGCCGATTGAATCTGCTGGCAGATGCGGTCCACGCCGGGCTGTGCATGTCGTGTATCTGTTTTGTGGAGACGTATTATTGCCCGTGAAAAAGGGTGTAACGCGGTGTTTCAGGCCGGAAAGCGGGAAACGGGCTCGCCGTCGAAGACTGCGGTCCCTTGCTCTGTGCCGACCGCGTCGCAATGCTCGGGGTCAGTCCGGTGTACGACCGCTGGTCGCTGTGACCGCCAGGCGGGCGAGCGATTCAGAGGAGGCAGGATTCTGGCCGGTGTAGAGGTTTCGGTCCACGATTACGCATTCTTCGCAAGGTTGTGAAGCGGCACCGTAGACGCCCCCTCGGATACAGGTCGGTTCTGCAAGAGCCACTTTGCGCGGTCCGCGAAGCCGACCTGGTTTTCCTCGACGTTGCTGAACGCGGTCAGCCTGTGGCCGGTGAATAGCCAGGAACCACTTTCGTTCGTGCCGGAAGCAGCGCTGCGGGACCGTGGCATACCGCCGCAACCGGTTTCCCGGAATCGTGGAAGTTGCGGATGAGGTCCCCGAAGTGTTTCGATTCGGCAAGATCTTCCATCGGGCCGTCCTCCTGGGATGAACACGAAGTCGAATTCGTCGGGATTGATGTCCTCCAGCGCCGTCGGATTGTTGAGTTCGTCGGCGATCGAGGTGAGATAGTCGGCGATCTTTTGACCGGCTTCGGCACCGCCGCCGTTCATCTCTGGAGCGAAGCCCGCTTGGTCAGCGGTGGGTGACACGGCGCCCGGTGTCGCGATTGTGATCCGGAGGCCCGATTCAGTGAAGATGCGGTGCGGCGTTGCGAGTTCTTCTGGCCAGTACCCGCAGGGGTGTTTGGTGCCGTCTGCGAGTGTCCAATAGTCGACACCGGTGACGGCGATCAATACGGAAGGCATCCTGATTCCCACCTAGTCATTTCGATGCGGGCGAACCGTACTGGCAGTGTCATTTGGACGATTCCATTTCCACGCCCACCGAGGTCTCGTAGATTACGCACAGTTGCGGTTGTGCAGTTAGTGCAGTGGTGAATCAGCGAGGAATGTGCAACGAGTCAGCAGGATTCCAATATTGATCGTGCGCATCGATCAGTTGGTGGGGTATGTGTGCAGGGCGCGCGATCGGAATATTGAGAATGTGCCGTAAGGCCTGCTTGCGGTAGGCGTGTGATGTCCCACTTGGATGTTTGCCGATAACCTTTCATGCCGTAAAGGCTCACAGGATTCAGTAATTGACGAGTGAAAAATCCGCGTCTACGGTAATTCTGGATGTGAGCGGCATCACTAGACGGGACGTGTGGGCGCACTGACCGTGCCAGCGTCGAGCGCCGGGCCGATCCAGTGAAATGTGCATCAGCACAGTCTATTCCAGGAATAATCCACTCGACAGGAGTCGAACCATGACCGACAAACTGACATTGTTCTCACAGGCGTGGTGCGAGAAGGCGCGCGAGGCTGTCAACGCGAACCCTGAGGTGCACAAAGGGTTCAAGGACCCCGATTCCTTTACCAACCGAATGGAATTCGGCACCATCGGGCGGGACGACGTGGCCTGTCATATCGAGTGGGAGAAAGCGAAAGTCATCTCATGGACAATCCGCAAGTTCGACGAGAGTGTTCTCTGGTTGAAAATCAATGGCACCCTCGAGACGTGGAAGCGCGCTGCCGAGGGAGATGCGGAGGGCGGAAAACTCCTGCTGGCCGGCAAGATCAAATTCGCCAAGGGCCCTATGTCGGCAGCGATCGAAAACGCTGCAGCATTCAATAATTTCCTGTTGTCGTGGGGGCAGGTGCCCACGGACTGGGACGTGTGACGCACTAGTAGACGGGCCCGTGTGGGACTTGCGTGTTCTCCGCAAGTCCCACACAGGGGCCGATCTGAGAATCGCTGACCCCTGCAGTGAAAGGCCAAAATCGTATGTCCACAGTTGAATCCGAGATTTACCCGGTCACCCTGTACGACGGGGAGGACGCCAACGGCGTAGCAAGCATCGTCGGGATGATCCTCGGGCAGAACATCGAAAAGTTCCCCGACCGCAGAAGATTTGCCCGCAAGATCTCGCGTCCCGTGTCGATCTACAGCACCGACACCGAGAGTGCCTGCACGATTGTGTTCGGCACGAACGAGGCAATTGTCTACAACGACATCGTGGGCAGGCCGAGCGTCACCATCAGTGCCAGCGTGGATCAGATCCTAGACGTTTCACAGTTGCCGATGAAGGCTGGTGGGCTGATTCCAGTGGGTTTCTTCACTAGCCGTGGGATGACCGTGCTGGGCGGGATCCTCACGCATAAGCTGGTCGTGAAGGGCCTTCTCACACACACGTTGACGGCATTGCGCACCATCGCGCTGGTCTCGGTCGTCGAATCGTGACGGCAATTTCGGGCCGGAACCGGCATGCGTTCGACGCCGAGGTCACCGCGCCGATCCGAACATCCAGTGAGGTGCCACCCGAGAGCTCCGCCGATGCGCCGCGACGCGCGTCGACCAGAATGAATGCGGCGCGCATCCTGCTGGTTCTCGCGCTGATTCCTGTAGGTGCGTTGTACCTGTATCCGCGGATCTCCGAACTCACGGCCACGCCTTATCGGCTCGACCAAGCCGTGGTGTCCGCCGGCAACTACAACCCCGCACTGAACCAGATCGTCGAACACGAGAAAATCACCCTGGCCGCATTTGACGCGCTCGACAAGATGGACGCATCCCTGGCGAGTGTCCTGAGCACCGATGTGACCGTGACGACGGAACTGAACTCCCTCACTGGCCGGATCACCGGCGACATCCAGAAAACCCTCGATCTAGCAGATGCCAACGTGGCTGATCTCGTCGTCTCGCTCGATACGTTGACCACACGTATCAGTTCCTTGCAGGCACCGGTAGACGGCGCTACTACGGCTGTCGCCGCGGACCGCGCCACCTTGAACGCCATCCTCACCGACATACGTGTGACGGCAGAGAAGGTGCACAGTGCCCGCCTCTCAGCGGAAGAATCCGCTAACGACCTGTCTGGAAAGTAGGAGAAATACCTTGATTTTCTTCGGACGCCGCGGCGGGCCAGCCCGGATGGTTCTGTCGATAGTCGCGGTGGGTGTTCTCGGCCTTCTTGCCTTCGTTGTGTTCAATCTGAACACCCGACTCGACAACCAGCAACGCGCCAACAGGACCAGCATCACCGCATCCCAAGGCATTGTCGACGTCAACGACCGACTGACCAAGCAGCTCCAACAATTGACGGAACTGACCCACACCGCGCAAACCGCACTCGATGCGACCTCCGCACTCGGTCCATTGCTGACCAAGCTCGATGAAGCAATCACTCCGGCAGCCGGGATGCTTGCCAACAGCACCGACGGGGCGCAGTTCACGAACGAGCAACTGACCACCATCCAAGGCATCCTCGACGAGGTCCAGAACACCGTGCTCCCGCTCGTGAACTCGGCGCAAGCTTTCGGTGACCAGGGGCGTCAATTGTTGGTCATCGTTCGGGGACTCGTCGGCGACCTGCAGGGTTCAGTGACGGCTGCGCAGACCATCAACCAGATGCTTCCACTCCCGGGATGAGCCGGACAGACTCCGCCTCACCGAACGCACCTACTCTCCGACTGGACGTGACATGCAGCAGGACAACGATTTACGGATAGAGCAAGTCCCCCGGCGTGGGCTGGCCGGACTTCAGCGACGCGATATTCCAGCATCGGCGATGCCATATCGAAAGGGCGCACTGCCCTACCGCCTGGACCTGCCGAGCAATACACGTGCGACAGCGAGCTCGAGTGGGTACGCCATCGTCACCGAATGGTTGGGCCGTCTCGCTGCGGTCTTGGCGGTGATCCTGTTCGGGTTGGTTCTCGCGGCCATCCACAAGGGTGAGCTCGTTCAGGACAGCGCCCGCACGATCGTGGACAATTTCCGACTGACCAACGACTACTTCAGCCAACGGGCCGATCTGACCGCTCCGGCAACCGCCCGTAAGCAACTCGATGAATTGGCGACGGTGTTGGCTGACCTCAATACCGCGACCGCCGCCGACGTCGACCACCTGGCCGCGTTGCTGCCCGACGCGCGAGCGTTGCTTGCCGCCGGTCAGGGTGACGCCGAGATTGCCGGGCAACTCGAAACTGTCGCCACCACACTGCAGGGCTCGGCAGCATCGCTACATCAAATCTCTGCCGATGCGAACACCACTGTCAGTGATGTGAACGAGGAGCTCACCACCGCGATCGAGCTGGTGAACGCCCTCAACGCGGAATTGACGCGGACGACGAACAAACTCGCGCTGATCCCCGAACAGGGAGCCTTCATTCCAGCACCTGGAGGGAACTGATGATCACGAAGAAGACGTGGCTCGGGGTCGTGGTCGGCCTGGGGTTTGCGCCCACAGTTCTACTCTGCGCCGTGAACGGGTTCGTTCCCGCCCTCGAAAACGTAATCGACCCATTGGGACGACCGTCGCAGCTCAGCCTTGAGGTCATCGATTCCGCCGACCAGTTCGACACCCTCACTTCGATTCTCGTCCCCAAACATGCCCAACTTGCCACCGATATTCAAGCCCTGACACCGCTGGCACACGACCTGGAAGGTCTGACTGCTAAGGCCGCTGAGCTGACCGGACAATCCAAGACGCTCAATATCTCCACCGGTGGCGTCAGCACGATTGCCGCGCCTCTGCCGGGTCTGGTCGCGAATGTGACCGCCCGCGCCAACCAAGCGGGCCCAACGGTGGCGGGGCTGTCGATGGCGGTCGGATCGGTCACCACGCAACTCGAGGCCATCAACACCGGTTTGACCACGGTCTCGGGCACTCTGGGTACGCTCGAACCTAAGGCCACCGCCATCGCCGCGACCCTGGCGAACGTCGAGGAAGAAGCCCGCCATGTGCAGGCACTCGGGCCGCTGCTCTCGGTGATCGGCCCGCCGGTCAATTCTTTGAACCTCCCCCCTCTCGGCGTGGCGGCTACCCCTAACCCGTAACGCTCGGACGGATCTCGAACAGCGATCACGACGCGAGTGAAAGGCAAACACGACATGTTCCGACTATCCTGGGCGATTGCCCTGGCATTCACCATCGCACTCTTGTGCGGCATTCTGATCGTCACACGGGATCTGAGTATCACCAATGACATCTTCAAAGACGGTGTCAGTCAGGCGAAAACAGTAGACAACACCACCAACGATGCACTCGCCGGGGCACAGGAATTACCTCCGGCGAACACCGCGATCAACCGGGGCCTGCCCGAAGTCGTCGGCGTGCTCAATTCCCTCGCCCACGCGGATCGGACCCTCGGCGACCTCGGCACCCAACTTCAGGCACTCGGCGACGCCCTCACATCCGCGGACGCGCCCCTTGCCGGGATCATCACCGCAGGCGCGTCGGCAACCGATCAAGCCAACGCCGCCGCCGTTCCAGCGGCGCAGATCGTGCACACCCTTGCCGACGCGGACGCCAAGGTTCAAGCACTGGCCCCCCTGCTGGACCAGACACTTTCCCTCGGGCAGACAATCGATCAGAAGCTACGGATCGCCCTGATACTGCCGGTCATTGGAGAATGATCACCACCGCTACGCGGGGCGGGACGACCTCGGACTCCGGCTCCTGGCGAGCTGGGGCATCTGAGGTTGTCGCGGATCCGGACCGGACCTCGTTTCGCCGCGCGGTCTCCGGTTGCCAAGGCCGACCGGGGGCGTGGGCGTAAAAGTTGGTTGATAGGACCGAAGTCTCATCAGTCCTCGTGCGACGGGTTCTGCCAGACAACGGGAAACATGTCACCGCCGATCGGCGAGCCGGGAATCATCGTAGGGACCGATCGGCCGCCGATTTCGACGATGTGGTCGAAGCTGTTGCCGGGCCGTGGATCCCAGACGACTTGGTCGCCGGTGAATATGGTTGTGACGGCACGACGGGGCGGGTCGAGTGGTTGGCGGGTGAGCCGTGAACGGTCTTCGGGTGGTGCAGGAGCGCGTCGCCTGGCTCGGCGAGCCCGATGAACCAGTCATGACGGTCGTAGTCGGCGCCGAAATCGGGCGGTTCAGGGTATGGCGAATGTTGTTACACGGCAGAAACTTCAGGGTTGCCGCTGAAACTGAGAGGGCGGTACACGGGTCCGAGATGGGAGCCTTTCAGGTAGTGAACAGCGCCGTTGTCGCTCGCGACGGTGTCGAGAGGAACCCAGATACGGAAGTACTGCTCGCCGTCGATCGGCAGGTAAGGCATAGTCCTGGTGGAAGGGTGCGCCCTGGGCCGCCCCGGGTTCTTGCGCGAACACCTGGTCGTAGAAGAACCGCAATGATCCTGCGGTTGGATGCATTTGACGGGCGATGTCCTTGGTCGGCCCTTGCAGAGCCCATGAGTCGAATGCCGAGTCGACGAAGCGAGGAAAGGCCTAGGAAAAGAATCGGGGTTGAACTGGGGCCGTGTAGTTCTGAGAAGTAGAATGAACGTCCGTCATCAGCCGATCCACTGCAATCCGGAGATAATCGATCCATGATGGAGCGATCACGTCCTTGAGTCGCGCGTTACTCCATGAGCGACGAAATCTGCCCGTTCCTCGTCGGTGATCGCACGGAGCAATCCCTCGGAGGGGTGGTCGCCCGGATTATTGCTGGTCATCGGACCTCCTCTGCAGTAGATGATTCGCGGCAGCGCCGTTGCCCTCGCGATGTTCGCGTCAACGAGTGAGCAGTGAGCGCACAACGGAGCGCCGACAAGTCCTGTTGCTCTGTGGTATTGAGTTGTGGCGCTGTGGTAGTTACATGGTCAGTACCGCGCCAACTGCCACTGCCGCGGCGATCATGAACACCGACCAGAGTAGGAGATCCCACAGTCGGCAATGTGTGTCCGGCTGGTCTCGACCCATGCTCGGTGTTATCCGGGCGGATTGTCTTTTGAGACCACCTCGTTTTCTAGGCTGGTCCGGACTCGAATTTCACCACTGACGCCCTGGAGTGTGGTTGGCATGGTCCGGTGTTGCGTCCGACCGGTCGGACGTCCCGATTGCCCACTGATTGGTCCCGGCGGAGTGAAGTTGATCTGTCGCGCATTCATTCACGACTAAGAAGACATACTACCATAATAATTGACGAGCGATCTTTTCACTCTTATAATTATGTGATCCACGACACAATGTCGAGGTCTCGGGTGGTAAGCCCGACACGCACGAGCGGATGCAAGAAGAGGCGCGACCAATGGACGCGACGGACGATTTTTTCAGCTGGACTTCACGACGAGCTGTCATCGGGACAGCTCCCCGAGCCGCCACAGCGCCTGAAACAGTTTGGGCGCCTGACGATGTGGTGGACGATTCGCCGAAGCGGGGCCTCGATGTCCGGCTTGTGATTGCCGGGCGCCACTGCCGCTTGATCACTTTCACCTATGACGGCGACGACTTCGTCGTGGTGATCATCGGATCGGTACGCGGCCGACACGATGTGCCTGTCCGGGCTGTCGACCAAGAATCGCTACTAGTCGATGCGCGCCGGACCTCCGCACTAGCGGAGATACTGATCGGCATTCCGATCGATCCCACGACGGTGGATCCCGTACGGTGTCGCGAGAGAATGTTGGCCAGCCAGCTGCTGCGGGGCGGTCCGATTCGTCAGATGGTCAGTGTGACCGAGGTTTACTCGGTTCTGGTGCCGGTACTTGCACCTGTCCAGCGCGCGGCGTAATCCCTGTTCCTGAACGGTAACTGGACGCACAGCAATGCCCGCAGAAACATCACGATGGTTGTACACGGCAGTCACGTCGGGAGCAATCAACACCCGGAGTCGCGATCCAGTAGGGCCGACCGAAGGGTTGTTCCCAAAGAGTCGGTGCGGTCGCATCGATGCCAACCGGCATCGGTGATCCGACCTTCACGCTCACCGTCGTCTTCACTGCACTAATCGGTGGACACCCACCCGGCGCATAAGTGATCCGCCGGCCATGCCGACTCATCCACGGCAGCGGAAAACGCCGTCAGCACCATCACGCTGCCTGAGCTCTGTGCACCGGCAGCGCAGTGAGCGCTCCGCGCCTCGATTCTCGACTCCTGTGGGTGGATTCGAGTGTGGAAAGAGCTGAACCGGTTACTCGAACCGGCTGTCACCGAAGAGGGGTGGTGAACCTTCGGGAGGGCTGGTGAACCTTCGGACCAGCGCGAGCACAGAAGTTGGGGTGAGTACCCTGCTGCTAGAGCACTCACCTCCAACTGCTGCCGCTTTCACCTCCTCTCAGGAAACGGCAAGTGTCGACTTTCGGGTCGTCGGGTGGGGTCCAAGAGCTGGCCCACGCATCATCAGACCGAGCACACCGGCGACACTAAGACCGCACCCAGAACGAGAGCCACGGGGTCACGTGAGCTCTTCCACTCCTTCGGGTTTTGCAGGATGCTGGTGACGAGGGGGAACAGGAACAGCAGCAACCCAAGTGCGGCGCTCACTCCCAGAAGGATCTTCTTGGCCGGCATCATCACCTCCCGTTTTTCGAGTTCTGCTTCGCAGCAGCCAATTTCGAGGTCCGCAGACTGCCTGGATCCCGTGCTGTGCGGATTTCGTCAGATGAGATGCGTGGCTGCGCACAATCGACGGTACGACCTCCGCAGTATTTCGCGTATCACTTGTCTGCGGGAAAGCGCAATAATTCTGCTGTTCTGGTCTGGGCGAGGTCGTGTCCGTCGACGGCCTCCTGTGCGGCACAGGAGTAACTACCGTTTGCGTATTCGCGGGGTGTGACTGTGTATCTCCGCTTGAACTCGGTAATGAAGTGGGATGCGCTCGAATAGCCCACCGCGCGTGCGACTTCGCTGACACTGTTGCCGGATCCGGTCAGTAGCATGCGCCGCGCAGCGTCGAGTCGCTCGGCTTTGAGGAACTGGTAGGGACTTACGCCGATTCTCGCGCGGAAGGTGTGCGCAAACGCCGATTCGCTGAGCTGAACTTCTCGCGCAATGTCGTTCACGGTGATCGAATCTGTAAGGTGCGATCTGATGTATTCAATCGCCGCCCGCGTGGGGTCGGCGGCGGACTCGCGTGCGACAACCTCGAGCGGATCTTGGCAGCACACGATTTGGAGAAGGAGATACACAATCTCCTGCAGGCAGATCGGTGCGAGGACACGCTCGTCGAGTTCGCAGTCGAGGGTACGAAGAAATCGGAGAACGCAGTGGAGTAGTCGCGCGTCCGCACTGAAGATGCCGCTGCACTGGTTGTAACTGGTTCGGGCGCGAGAGGTCATCGTCACTGCCGATGCATCACTGACCAGGACATCTGTTGATATGCGACGAATGACGGCCGCGTCGATCTGCAGAAACATTGCGATGAAGGGTTGGTCGGCGGAGATCGCGACGATTTCCACTCTAGGGCATAGGCGATCTGTGAAAACTACACCTTGAAAGGGCTCGCAACCGTACGCGGTTCGATCGATTTCTAGCGAAATACGGCCCTGGGCAACGAGTCCGAAGGTAATGCCCTGGGCAGGCTCCCGTAGGTAGGGGCCCGTCTCATCGAACCTGCAGACGGTCAGCCCTGGCCGCACCTCCCGCGCTCCGACTCCGCCCACCCAGCGGTTCAGCTCGGCGAGCAGTTCTTGTGTTGCCATTGACTGAGCCACGCGGTCCACGGCTGCGCCTTTCGTCTGAAGCGGCGGGTGTGCGGCGCTCACAACCGATCCGACAGACGGCGGGCGGCGAGCTGAATCGCCTCCCAGACCGTCGCGAACGGCGGGGCATACGAAAGATCCATCGCCGCAAGGTCATCGACGCCCATCTCGCCCCACAGTGCCGCGGCAGCTGTGTCGATCCGTTTGGCCGACTGCATCCCGCCCACTATCTGCACACCGAGCAACCGGCGCGTTTGACGATCGGCAATGATCTTGGTAGCGATCGGCGAGCGCTCAGGCATATAGCCGCTGGCCGTGCCGCCGACCGTGACGAGCGATTGCACCTCGTACCCCGCCTCGGTTGCCTCCCGCGTGCCCAGACCGGTGCGTGCTACTTCGACATGTGTGCCTGCCGATACGAAGCGGGTGATGGCTGTGCCCAGAATGCCGGGAAACTCGTGTGATCCGCCGACGACGTTGTACCCGCAGATCCGACCCTGTTTGTTCGCATGGGTGCCCAGGGGCGCGAGGACATATTTTCCCCGAATACGTTCGATGACCTCGCAGCAGTCCCCGGCAGCCCAGACACCCTCTGCGACTTCTTGCCTATCGTTGGGCAGGTAGCCGCCGTGTTCGCCAGTGGGCAGCCCGGCGGCCACTCCGAGTTCGGTGGCTGGGCGGACGCCGAGTCCGAGAACGACAACGTCAGTGGGGTAGACCTGCCCGTTGCTTCCGGTCACCGCCCGCACGCGACCGTCGACGCTGTCGAGGCCGACAACGGTGGTGTTGGTCACGACATCGACGCCGCTGGCATGGACGGTCCCGCGCACACGCTCACTCATGTCGCTGTCGAGGCTGCTCATCAAAGCACTGCGGGTCAGGAGCGTAGTACTGAATCCGCGTTGGACCATCGCTTCGGCCATTTCCAGGCCGATGTATCCACCGCCGACCACCACAGCGCGGGGGGCGCTCGCCGCTGCACCGTGCGGAACCGGGCGTGAGACGAGATCGACCCATTGCCGGGCGTGATCGAGGCTCTTGACCGGATGCACACCCCCGATCAGCTCACCGCTCTCCGCTACTGCCCACTGCGGAATGATCGGATGAGCACCGGTGGCAAGGACTAACTTGTCGAACCGAACGACCTCCTCACCTCCGGTGTTGTGGACATACGTCACCGTGCGAGCGTCGAGGTCGATCCGCGTAGCTGTGGCGTTCATTCGCAGGTCCACCCCCATCGCGCGATGCTTCTCGGGCGTGCGAGCACTCAGTTCGTCGGTAGTGCCGACCGTCCCGGACACCAGATAGGGGATACCGCAGGCGGAGTATGACGTGTCGGATGTTTTCTCGAGTGCGATCACGTCGACGTCGCGGCCCTCCGCTTTGGCACTGCGCAGCGCCTGATGGGCCGCACTCATTCCTGCGGCGTCGGCGCCGATGACCACGATCTGCTCGCGCCGCTTCGGTGAGGCCGTCGTACTCATCGCATCTCCGTCATTTGTGTGCATCGGGCGGTCGCCCATTCGATTGTGTCGGCGGCCAGGTGGGTGCCACTGAGCGCATCGATCTCGCGGATTCCTGTTGGACTGGTTACGTTCACTTCGGTGAGCCTGTCTCCGATGATGTCGATTCCGACGAACACGAGTCCACGCCTGATGAGCTCGGGCCCGAGGGTGTTGCAGATTTCACGATCATGGGCGGTTACGGTGTCGGGCAGGACACGTGCACCCGTGGCCATGTTGCACCTGAATTCGTCGCCGCCTCCACTGTCGACGATGCGGCGGACTGATCCGATCGGTTTCCCGTCGAGGACGATCACCCGTCGGTCTCCCGCAGTCTTCGCTTCCGCGATGTACTTCTGGATGACCACGTGCTGGTAACCGCGGTCAGTGGCGGTGTCGAGGATCGAGTGCAGGTTCGGGTCATCCGGCCGTAGGAGCATGATGCCGCGTCCAGCCATACCGTCGGTAGGTTTGAGAACTGCTGCGCCCCAAGTCCGTACGGCTTCAACAAGCTCTTCTCGGTTGGCGGAGACGAGGGTGGGTGGACCGAGTTCGGGCATCTGGAGAGCGAACAGTTTCTCGTTCGCGTCGCGAAGCCCGGCAGGCGAATTGATCAGCAGTGTCTTGCTCGGATCGACCAGATCGAGGATGAAAGTGGCCCGCAGATAGTTGCTGTCGACCGGAGGGTCGGTCCGCATGAATATCGCCGCTACCTCATCGAGAAGGTATCGGCGGGCACTGCCGCAGGTGTACCAGTCGGTGTCGGCGATCCACTTGTTCTCGCTCAAGACCGCTGGGCGCAGCGTGACCTCGCGGCAATGGGCGAACGCATGCCCTTGGTCGATGCCGATCTCACCGATGGTCGTGGTCAGCACACGGTGTCCGGCCAACTGCGCGGCCTCCATCAACGCGATGGTGGTGTCGTGCGCAGGTTCGAGTGCTGTGAGTGGGTCGGTGATGAACACGAAGTCCAACCGAAACCCGGACCGCGCCTGCGCGTCGTTGAGTACCTGGCTCATGGTGTGACCTCGTTCCCTCGATGTGCCGACTCTCCAGTCCATGCGGCAGGTACCAGTCCGCTGTGCATCGCACTGCGAGGTCCCTGTTCGCGGGCGGTGACCCCGAACCGGGTGCGGTCGTCAGCCGAGTCGTCACCCCAGACTGCGGCGTAACCGTCTCGGTGGCGCCGTGAGTCGAAGACTCCGTCGAGGTCGGCGAGCGTGTTCCAGTGGACGAAGGTCAGAACCGGTCCCAACGGTTCACGCGAGTGCGCCAGCGCCGTCACCTTCGAGGTCACTTCGCCGAGGTCGACGACCGTCGTGGGCAGTCGCCAACCCATTCGATGCTGGATGTCATCGGGGATCGTTCCCCCCAGTAAGACCCGGCCGCCACCGGCAGCCAGCTGGTCGACGCGGTCGAGCGCCCGTCGCCGCAGAGGCTCAGTGGGCAGGGGAGCGGCGCGATTGTTAAACAGGGCAAGTTGGCCGAGGATGCAGGCGATGGCATTCTTGGCGACGTCCCGGTGCACGGCGACGGTGTGCAGACCGAAAGGTCCGCCGGCGTTATGGACTCGCACCGCCTCTGCGATTTCGGTGGCCATCGTCGCGAACTTGTGCTCCTCGAGTCCTGGATAGACGATCGCGGCGTTGCCGCCGCCGGACACGGTCCGCAACGGAACATGTGTCCGCTCCTCGGCTCTGCTTGCCCGGCTCAGGGTGGACTCGTTCGCTCGTACGTGCAGTGTCTGTAGCGCGGTACTGCTGATGAGCGCGGCGCCTACGTCGACGCCGGTGCCTTGCACGATATTGACCACGCCGGCGGGGAACCGCAGCTGATCGGCAATGAATGCGACCGCCGCCGGCGACAGGGGTCCACGTAGCGACGGCTTCACTACAACGGTGTGCCCGGCTGCCAAGGCGGGGAATACATTGAGCAACATTTCCGAAAACGGTGCCCCCCAAGACAGTACGTGCCCGGAGATGCAGGCGGGACCGGGGCGTGGATGCAAGACCTCCCGGGTGAGAATCACGCGGGCGATCCTCAATGTTGATTCGATCGTTGCGAGGGAATCGGCGTAGCTGAGACCCGTCTCCGTCGACTGCAGACGCGCCAGGTCGGGGGCGGCCTCGGCCAGTCGGTGTAGGAGCAGTGCCAGTAACTTCTCCCGGGTATGGAGCTCGGACCAGGGGCCCGACAGAGCCTGCCGTGCAGCCGATATTGCCCGATCGACATCGAATCGTGAAGAGAGGGGGACAACGGCAGTGATCGTGCTGTCGGAGGGGTTCCGGATCTCGTACTCGTAAGGCGCGGCCGGGAACTCCCACCTTCCGTCGATGAGGTTGCGTGCGTAATGCTCACCGGTCGGTAGTTCGATGGTTTCCAGCAACATGGTGGTTCCTTCCGGGTACGAGGGGTAGTGCGTTCAGGCAATGAAACGATCGAAGAACAGCCGGTCGGCGCAGGCTCCACGCTCACGCACCAACGCTCGCAGGGCCGCGTCGACCATTCCGGCAGGGCCGGCGAGATAGATGTCGTGCTCGCTGAGATCGGTCCAGTCCTCGGCGACGTGGTCGATCACCCGCCCCACCCGGGCAGCGGTGAACATCTGCCATCCCGAGGGTTCGTTGTCAGCGACGTTGGGATCTTCGACCGAGACGAAGACGCGGGCACCGAGTTCTCCCAACCGAGCGAGCCGATCGAGGAGAACGACGTCGCTGGCCATACGTGCACCGATGTACAAATCCACCGCCCGAGCCCCATTCTCGACGAGGAGCTCCTCGGTGATCGCGAGTATCGGCGCCAAGCCGGTGCCTCCCGCGATGCACACAGCCGGACGCTCGGACCCCAGCTGTGCGTACGCACGACCATAGGGCCCTTCGACCAGAATTTCCTCGCCAACCTGGACCTTGTCGAAGAGCCAAGCCGACGCGGCCCCACCGGGTTTGGCGCGAATAATGAACTCCACGGTGGCGGAGCCGGCACCATCGGCCGGGTGGGCCATCGAGTAAGCCCGGCGGATTCCGTCTGGTGACTCGAGGAGCATGAACTGCCCTGGCAGGAAGTTGATCGGGGTGTTGAAGTCGAGGGTGAACAGTGCGGTGTCGGGGGTCAGCGATTCCCGGCCCAGAAGCCGGGAAGTCACGCGCTCGGGCACAGCCTCTCGACTCGACGGCGGCCCGTCCACTACCGGGGCCTTGACGATGCAGTTGGCTCTCGGAACCGATTGGCACATTAGGATCCGATTGCCACGTCGTCGATCACGCTCGGAAAGACCAGCGGCATCTGGCCAAAGCGAGTTGACCTCCCCTTCCACGAGTTGGGCCCGGCAACTACCACATCCACCGCTGGCGCATTCGTAGGGCAGTGCGAGCCCGGCCCGGAGGCCAGCCCGAAGAAGTGTCTCTTCGGGTCCACACGTCACCGGTCCCTCGTATCCCCGGAAATCCACTGTGACAGCCATGGTCTCAGTTCTCAATTGGCTTCGGCTCGGAGACCGAGACGCTTGAGGGACGAGTGCCAGTCCCGGCGGACAGCGGTAGCGATCCCGTCCGCGGACGCTCCACTTGGAGTTGCGATGATCCGGGCGCCGGCCTCGATCATCTCGTGACCGCGAGCGGCCCATTCATTCACGTGGCCCTGAAGCACGTCCAGATTTCCGGGGTCGGCAGCGACGAGGAAATTGACCAAGGCTGCCGACCAACGCTGACTGCGTTGGCTGTCCCGCCAGAGGTTCTCCAGAACTAACGCGTCCAATCGCGCTCCCACACGGGCAGTTTGGCGCCCGAGTTGGACGAGGAAGAGCTGATCGGCAATCGCCATAGTCACCAAATTGATCGCGACGAATGCTCGGTCCCAATCGAATTCCACGAGTGCCCATTCGAATGCGGCTCGAATAGGCTGCCAATCGGGGTGCTCGGTCCACAGCTTCTTCTCTGCGGTGCCGAAACCGCGTTCGGGATGTGTCAGCTGAAGCTGGGTGGTGCGGTACGCGGTGAGCTGCACGCGGCGGAGTTGGTCCGCGGTTTGAAATGCGGCACAGTTGCCGACGTAGCTGCTCATCGCAAGCTGCTGAACATACGCGGACAGCATTTGCTGGCTGTGCGCGACATACCGGGTCGGGGTCATGGCCCGTAACAGCAGGGTCAGTGCTTCATCTGCAAGCTTCTCGTCGGAGCTTTCGCTGTCGAACTGGGCGATCAAGTTCTCAACGTAGGTCTCCTGATCGTCCTGATCGGCGACATAACTGCCGTAGGTGACGGTGTCGGGATCCCGGAAGGCGTCCCAGTCGTCGACCGTCAACTTCATCGAGTCCCGGTGCTCGCGCAACCACACGTTCCCGTGAACGTCGGGCCCCATTTCGAGAGGAACGGCGCCCCTGGTGTGGTTCATGTTGTGCGTGAGCACTTCGTACTCAGTGGGGCGCCGCCCGAGATTGCCGAATGCGCTCCAGGTCTTGAGTCCGCGCGAACGGGACCGTGGTGCCTTGCTGGTCATGACTTCTCCTGTCCCGAATTCTGGTAGAACCAGACGTATTCACCGGTGCGAGTCTTGAGGCGCCCCTTGAACGAGGGCATATCGATCTCGAGAGCGGCCAATTGATAACTCTGGCCGAGATGCTTTTCCAGGCTCGCTTGCGTGAGGCGGCACGCTCCGCGCGTGTGGATGCGGACGTAGTCCTCGCGATCGAGTACCAGCACGTCCTGGCCCGGGTTGTCCTCATCGATCGCATCGATCACCGCCTCGGCCAGGTTGCCGGCCCGGATGACCGGCCCCACTAGGTCGGGGGACGACTCGTCCGAGACATCCATGTCGACAATGGTCATGAGTGTGAACTCCTACGGTCAGTGATGCGCCTGGACCGGCGACTTGAGACGAACTTGGATGACTCCGTCCACAATGCGGACGTCGTGCTTGTGCAGACAGGTATCCCGAGGATTGACTCCTGCACCAGTCAGTGCGTCGAACTGCCACTCATGGGCACGGCAGGTCACGACACCGTTCTCGAATTCTCCCTCGACCAGTGAAATGCTCTGGTGTGGGCAGATTCCGTCGTAGGCGCGGACCTCGCCGTCGACCTTCAACACGAGTACTTCGTCGTCACCGAGGTCGAACGATTCCATTTCGTTGTCCCAGAGTTCATCCTCGGCGACCAGATCCACATAGTCGTTGTCGGGATCGTCAGACATCGATATTCGCCTGCTCTCGGAAGCCCACGTCGACCCATTGCAGTGGTGGGAGCGTGCGAGTGCCGAGCAGCTCGCCTAAGGTGGCATCGGGGGCCATCAACGTGCCTTCGACAAACACGTCATACCCGGGATTCACCTCTGGCTCCGGGACCCGTCGACCCACCGAATGTAATGCGACTTTTCGGGCTATCTGATTCCAGGTGTCGTCGGTGTCCACCGCGACAAGGTGCGGGACGAAGTCGTCGATGAAACGTCCGGTGATGGGAAAAGGTGCCATAATCAGTTCTCCTTGCCGATCGTGGGAATCCGAAATCAGAGTGAAATTGGTTCGCGTGCAGCGATATTCGCTATATCTGCACCAATAGACGGGATGTAGTCCTTCGCCCAGGCGTAGTCGTACACGTCGTCTCCCATCACGTCCGGCGTCAGCCCCATGTACAGGAGCCCGCCGGCGAGGTCGGCCGGGAGGACCTGGCCGTCGATAAAGCGGTCGATGAAATTCTGGTGGCCGGCGTAGCGATCAGGATCCTGCTCGAAGCACCACTTGGAGATCTCGGAATCGAAGTGGTACAGCCGGCCCTTGTACGTGAGGCTGTGATCGGCGAGATCGTGCCGAGCAAATGCCGAACCCAACGGAAGTTGGGTGAGATTGCACAGCGCCGGCAATGTGTCCGGCAGAGTGTTCTCGATCCGATCATCGTTGACGTTCTTGATGATCTCGTCCCACATCCCGCCCCAGTTCTCTTCCCAGGTGGGGTATTTCTCACGCAACCACTCGCGCTCGTCCTTGGAGACACCGGCATTCGGCTTCCAGAACAACGTCGGACGCCAGAACCACGTCCCGAGATGCATGGCGTGATGACCGTTCTCGAGCGAGTACATGAACTGGTCCCAGTACCACGGCTTCTTCAGCCCGTAGTCCTCGAGGATCCGCTCGTGGTGGTTGACGATCCACTCGAGCATGAACTCCTTGAAGCTCATCTTTCGTTGATCGAGAGGCGTGTAGTAGTCCATCGCCGGCCCGGTCAGCGTCTGGAAAAGCCGGGTGGACCGCCAGAAGGCGATATCGAGTGCCTTCTGGGCGCGGGCGGGATCGTGCTCCATCAGGATGGACAGCGTAGGGAAGCCCTGCTGCGCGTGCCTCGCTTCATCAGTCTGGATGGAAGACAGCAGGTTTGACCAATTGATGTCACCTGCGGCCATGGCATCGGCTGCCAACGCGACGAACTGCAGGTTAGTGAATCCGTGTTCGACGGTCAGGCTTGTGGCCAAGGCAGCTTCGACACAATCCGCATTGAGCATCGCATCGTCGAAGAAATTCTTCACCGCCAACACGCCCCACTCGTTGGTATGGAATGCCTTTTGTGCCCAATCGAAACGCGGATCCTGTTTGAGGAGATCATGCGAGAAACGAAGGTCGAGCTGGGTATGACGGGTCTCGTCGAGCATCCCGAAGACGCCCAAGTTGCGCCAACGGGGAGTCGGCGCAAATCGACAGAATCGGCTCTGCATCGTCACAGCCATATGCTCGACCATGCATGTCGTTCCCATATGGAGATGCGATGCGGCAACATGCGCGGGATCAAGCTTCTCGAAGATTCCGGAGCGCCCGAGAGCATTACTGACGGCGCGGACACCGGATTCCTTTTCACGCTGGATACGGACGTAATCGCGATAGGAAACCCGGAACGGTTCGTCCCATTTGTCCCAAGCCTCCTTCGGTACGTCTCCAGCGCCGCTCCAACTCGTCGGGAACGCTACCGCCGGATCGACGTAGCTCAGTTCCCAATCGAGGTCTCGTGAGGTGTCGTACCAATCGTCCCGGTTCAGTAACATGTTGTTCGCCTTCCATTGTGGCGGTATGGGCGGTTGTCTTGTGGGCGGTGCGTTTTTGCGGTCATCGTTTGACTCGCAAGACTCGGTAGTTGGTGTACTCGAGGACTCCGTGGATGGAGTGTTCGACGCCGAGACCGGACTGTTTGATGCCTCCGAACGGGACATCGGAGGACAGCATCGGATGCTGGTTGACCCAGACTGTTCCCGCTTCGACCTGCGCGGCGACCTTGGTCGCTCGCTGTTCGTCGGAGGACCACACAGAGGCACCCAGCGCCAGGTCGGAGTTGTTGGCGCGTGCGATCACATCGTCGATGTCGGTGTACGTCAGGATCGGCAGGACAGGACCGAACTGTTCCTCGCGTACCAGAGGGACGGTGTCATCGATCCCACGGACCAGGGTGACAGGGTGGAAGTAGCCGGGCCCCTCGGGTACCTCCCCGCGGAAGTAGACGTCGGCGCCGCGGTTGACCGCGTCGTCGACATAGCCGCGGACCTTGGCGAACTGAGCGGCGTTCTGGACCGGTCCCATGTCCACGCCGTCGTCGAGCCCGTTGCCTACCTTCACACCTTTGGCGACCTCGGCGAGTGCTTCTTCGATGGCGGGGGCGAGGTGCTCAGGCACATAGAGGCGTTTGAGGCCGGCGCAGACCTGGCCGCAGTTCGACATGGCACCCCAGTACAGGTCCGCAGCAATGGATTCCACGTCGACGTCGTCGAGGACGATGCCGGGATCGTTGCCACCGAGTTCGAGGGTCAGGCGCTTGAGGGTCGGGCCGGCGCCTGCCATGATCGACTTTCCCGCACGTTCGGACCCGGTGAACGTGATCTTGTCGATCCCGGTGTGTGCAGTCATCGCTCGGCCGAGATCGTCACCGCCACTGAGTACTTGGAGGACTCCCGGGGGGAGGATCTCTTGGGCCAGCTCACCCAGTCGCAAGGTGGCCACTGGGGTCAGCGGTGAGGGTTTGACGATGATTGGGTTGCCGGTGACGAGTGCCGGGCCGATCTTCCACAGGGCCAGCAGGAGGGGGTAGTTCCAGGCAGTGATGCCGCCAATCACGCCCACCGGTGCGCGATGTACCTCGATCAGCTCGTCGGAGTTGTCTCGGATGACTTCGACGGGAATATCCCAGCTCGCGTAACGTTCGAGGCTGCGCAGGCCCGATTCGATTTCGCCAGCTGCCTTCGCGACAGGCTTTCCTTGTTCGAGAGTCACCAGCCGGGCAAGTTCGCTGATGTTGGCGCGCACGTGGTCGACGAGTTCGAGGACGATGCTCTGCCTGGTGGCAAGGTCCTTGCTCGACCAGTGCCGAGCGGCGCGCCGGGCCGCAATGACTGCGGTGTCGAGGTGCTCGACACCTGCGTTGGGAACCTCTGCGAAAACTGACTCGGTAGCGGGATTAATAACTGGGATCACCGCTGTGGTGGTGGTGATCTGTCCGTCGATGGTCAATCCAGGGGTGAAGTGGGGCAATGAATCTGCGGTGATACTCATGCTTGACTTCCTTCCGGGCGGAAGAGCGTCTGAAACTGCTCCGCGCTGTATTCGTGGCTTCGGGCCTTCTCCTCGCGCGGGTCGGAGATGCGGACCTTGGCGGAGGGGCGGGCGGAAATGCGGTCTGCCCACGCTTTGACGTTGGGGTAGTCGGCGACATCGATTCCGTGTCCACCGGCCACCCGAGTCCAGGGGAAGGTCGCGATGTCTGCGATCGAGTACTCGCCGGCGAGGTACTCGCGATCAGCGAGCCGGTCGTTGAGAACACGATAGAGACGTGCCACCTCGCCCGCGTACCGATTTCGGGCGTATGGGTTGTCGATTCCCTGCTTGGGGGCGTGCGAGACGAAATGTGCGGCCTGTCCAGCCATCGGTCCATGGTTGGATACCTGCCAGAACAGCCAGCACAGCACTTCTTGTCGGTCGATCGGATCGGTTGGGAGCAGTAGGCCGGTCTTCTCTGCCAGGTAGAGCAGGATGGCACCGGATTCGAAGATCGCCAAGCGCCGGCCACCGGGACCGTCGTGGTCCACGATGGCCGGCACTTTGCTGTTCGGATTGATCTCGACGTACTCCGATTCGAACTGATCGCCCTCTCTGATGTCGGTCCAGGCGATCTGGTAGTCAAGTCCCATTTCCTCTAGTGCGATGAGCACTTTCCGAACATTGGGGCTTGTGTAGTAGTAGAGATCAATCATCGAACGATGCTCCAAGAGAGTCGATTACGGACGGTCAGATGTCGTGCTGCTTGCGAATGCGGTCCATGTAGTCCACGAGGTTCTGCTTGGACTGGACGTATCCGGTTCCGAGCCACTGCTGGGGCTGGTCGGCAATCTGCCGCAGCGTCGAGTACACCGATGCGTCGATCGAGTGGAGTTTGTCGCCGAGGAAGAAAGGTTTGTCGCCTAGGAAGTCGGACAGGGCGTCGATGTCTGCGCGGAAGAACTCATCGACGACCTCCGCACTGCGACGGCCCATGCCTTGCCCGTCGAATTCTGCGAGGATCCTGCCCCGGAATGCATCAAGACCCTCGCGCATCTCGGGAGTAACCTCGGCGCCCTGAACGATGTACGGAATGTAGGTTTCCCATCCGCTGTTCTCGCGCCAGCGCGGCTGGATTATGCCGCTCCAATAGAGGTGCTCTTCGATCAACCGGTTGAAGGCAAGTCCGAGGGCAAGCTGTTCCTTGCTCAGGTCTGCATCGAGTTTGTCGCCGTACTTGTTCTTCAGGTAGGCGATGATCGTGTTGGAGTCGCCGATCTTGGTCCCGTCACTATCGACGATGTACGGCAGCTTGCCGTGGGGAGAGTCTTGGTCGAGCGTCGCCAGATCCTGTGTCTTGTGTTCGAACTCGATACCAGCGAACGTCAGATAGTTCACTACCTTCGTCACGTACGGGCTGATGTCTGGGATCCCCCAGGCTGGAACATATCCATAGACGGTGATCATTGTGTGTGTCGTCCTTCTGTCTCGATCGGATGGATATTCACTGGTAAACGAGGTGCATATTGCGTCCTCACCACTGGAGGAAGGTTCCGTCCGAGTGCTGGAACCTGCCCGAGTTCTCGGGTGTGAGGTTGTCGATGTTCTTGATCAGCCCGGCTGCCGCCTGTTCCGGGGTGATGTAGGTGTGCTCGCCGGGGAAATCCTTCGTCAGATCGGTGGCCACCATGCCCGGATGGAGGAGGAGCACGCTGATCCCGTTCTTGGATAGGTCGTGGTGCAGATTCAGTCCGGCCATGTTGGCGGCAGCTTTGGAGATTCGGTAGCTGTACATGCCGCCAGAGGTGTTGTCTCCAAGGGATCCCACCCGGCTGGTGACGATGCCGACCTTCGCGCCCTTGTTGAGCAGCGAATTCAGCGCTTCGATCGTGCGCAGGGGGCCGAGGGTGTTGATCTCGATCTGTTTGCGGACCAGGTCGTAGTCGAGCGATCCGAGTTCGTCGAGCCACATGACGCCGGCAACATGGATCAGTGCGTCCAGCTTAATTCCGGTCTCGATGAGTCGAGCGGCAAGGGCCGCGACCGATTCCTGTGATGTGACATCGACATGCGGTTCGACGGTGATGCCATCGGCGGTGAGATCGGTGCCCTCGAACAGGCAAGCCGCGATGACGTTATCGCCGCGATCGTGCAGTTGGCGAACGATCGAATGAGCGATGCCTTTGTCCGCACCGACGACCAATACAGTGGACACTGTCCAACACTTCCTTTCAGGCTAGGACGCCGGCGTTGGCGTCCTGTTCGGTTCCGATGACTTTTTCCGCAGCGAGCGAGGCGATTTCGTCGTTGCTATATCCGATTTCCGCAAGAATCTCGGTGTTGTGCTGGCCGAGCAGCGGAGCACCCTTCGGTGCATCCGGAACGGTGCCCAGGAACCTGGCCGCCACTCGTGCCTGCCGTAGGCGCCCCGCGGTGGGGTGCTCCAATTCGACGATGATCTCGGAGGCCTTGACCTGGGGGTGTTCAATGACCTCGGAGCGCTTGAGGATGGGCGCGGCAGGAACGTCGAACTCGTCGAGCAGTGCCAACCACTCGGCAGAGTTCTTGTCGAGCAGTACGGCTTGGATCAGTTCCAATCGTTCATTGATGTGTGCCGACCTGCCGACCGGCGTCGAGAACCGCTCATCCTCGATCCACTCAGGGTGGCCGAGTGCCTTGCACATGCTCTGCCATTCGCCGTTGCTGTTCGTCGCGACGGTGATGTAGCCGTCTGCGGTCTGGTAGATCAGGTCGATGAAGCTGCCGCCCTTTGCCAGCGGTACGGGCTGATCCGGGAAGGTGTAGGCGCCCATATCCGACGCCCACAGGAAGGACAGGACCGCCTCAAGCATCGACAAGCGAATATGCTGCCCCTCGCCGGTGCGTTCGCGAGCGAACAAAGCCGCCGAAAGTGCTTGCGCGGCAACCACTGCGGTCAATTTGTCGGGGAGGATCGTGCGAATGAGGCGGGGGCGTTCCTCGTCGGATCCTGCCTGGACCGTGGTTAGCCCCGTCAGGGCCTGGATCAGCGAATCATAGACCCGCTGGCCGGAGGCCGGCCCGCGTTCACCGAAGCCGCTCATGGAGAGGTAGATGAGTTTCGAGTTGAGCGGAGCGAGGTCGTCGTAGCCGATTCCGAGGCGCTCGACGACGCCTGGCCGGAAGTTCTGAACCACAACGTCTGCCGTGGCCACCAGCTTCTTCAGTACCGCGACGCCCTCGGGAGTCTTCAGGTTGAGAGTCAGGGACCGCTTGGACCTGTTGACATTGACGAACATCGCCGACATGTCGCCGGAGCGGTTGGGTAGCGATCGAACGTGATCCCCCTTGCCTGGCACCTCAACCTTGATGACGTCCGCACCCTGGTCCCCGAGAATGTCTGTGGCCCAGGGGCCCGACATCATCGAGCACAGGTCGACGATTTTGATTCCGGTCATTGGGCCGCTCATGCGTAGCGCCTTTCGCCTGATGGAGAACAGTTTTGGGAGTGTCGATCGACACAAATTGGGGCTTGTTGTGACTTGCTTCACTCAATAGTATGAAGAAACCTCTTGCTCGTCAATTGTTTCGACGTGAAATGTTTTCCAGCTATAGTAATAACGACGAAAGGACCAGGCTGATATGTCCTGTTCTCGCCCCACCCTGACAACCCAGCGGGCATACGAGATCGCACGTGAGGCGTTCGACCCCTCCGGGGACGACCTCGTAGGAGTCGAGGTCGAATGGCCAGTGCACAAGCGCGGCAGCCTCTCTCGGCCGAACTTTGCCGACTTCCTGCCCATTGCGAATCGACCGTTGCCGAACGGTAGCCGGATCACGATCGAACCTGGGGGGCAGATCGAATTGTCCGGCCCACCGCTCGAATCCGCGCCCGCCAGTCTGCGCGCTATCGACGAAGACGCCGCGATTCTTCACCATCGACTCAATGCTCACGGTCTGATCGCGACCAACCTCGCCGTCGACGATCGCAGGCCCCCGCACCGGATACTCGACCTGCCTCGATATCGAGCGATGGAAAATTTCTACGCGCACCGCGGGCGCGAAGGGACCTGGATGATGACGAACACGGCATCCGTCCAGGTCAACGTCAGCCATGACCCCGATGGCCGAAACATGCGGTGGGTCATGGCCAACAAGATCGGGCCCCTGCTCATCGCGGCCTTCGCGAACTCCCCTGGAACTGGACCGGATGGGACGCACTGGCAATCGGTGAGGCAAGCGATCTGGGGTGGCATCGATCCCGGCAGGACGGCACCGGTAACGCTCAGCGGCCAACCCGAAATCGACTGGGCTAGATACGCTCTCGCTGCGAATGTGTTCTACATTCGCGGCAGCGAGCTAGGCACGAGCGTTCCGCCCGGGCTGACCTTCGCCGATTGGATGGCAACAGGGCACCCAGCAGGTTGGCCGACCGAGGACGACCTTCGTTACCACCTGACAACGCTCTTTCCCCCGATTCGCCCCCGTGGCTGGCTCGAATTCAGGATGATCGATGCGTTGGAGCCACAATGCCGGTCCGCCGCGGTCCTTGTGGTCGCAACGGCGATGGACCGACGGCTCTGCGCGGAATTGGACGAAGTGCTCCCGGATACCCGCGACCTCTGGGCGACGGCCGCTCGCGACGGGCTCAACCATCCGGTGCTCCGGGACTCCGCAAAAATCCTGCTCGACGCGGTCGAACTGCACCTACGCCAGCACACAACCGAGGCATCCGCCGCACACACGGTTGGTGAATTCAACGATCGTTACACAAAACTTGGACTCGCCCCCGCGCACCTTCGGGGCGATATCGAAACCGACGCTTTTCGACGGCTCAACGATGTGGTTGTGACGGCGCCTTGACTTAGACCTGCAGCTCACCTGTTCGGGGCGCGTGCGCGGGGAGCGAGGTCTCAATTACGAAACCCGCGTGGCACATGCAGCGCAGCTGTGACGTTTTACCGCGTCCATGCAGACCTTCTCAGGCCAGCTCTGGGCTAGGTGAGGGGTTTTCGATCTGGCGCATTTCACCGGTGACTTATCACCGGTGAAATGCCGCAGAGCGCAGGAGGAATTGGAACGACGCGCAGTTCAATCGGTCTCCAGCCCGTCCTCAGGATCCTCGAACTGAGCCAGAAGCAACTTGAGTAGCCGACGAAGATCGGCCTGGTCGCCGTCATCCAAGGCCTCCAGAAGCCGTGTGTCGTGATCCATGACGTCGGAGACGACCTCATCGACAAGTTGTACGCCTTTCTTCGTCAATTGCACGTCGACGCGACGGCGATCTTTCGGGTGAAAGCTCCGTTTGATCAGTCCGCTGCGTTCGAGCTTGTCGAGACGGTTCGAGATCCCGCCGGGAGTGATCAGTGCAGCCTCTGAGAGGCGTCCAGCCGTCATCCGATACGGTTTCCCGGCGCGCCGAAGCATCGCGAGGACGTCGAGCGTCACTCGGTCGGTGCCCAGCTCGGTCAGCCGTTCGACACGTTCCCGCTCCAAATGTCTTGCAATGCGCCAGATCCTGGTCACGATCCCCACGGAGCTGACGTCCATGTCCGGGCGTTCGCGTGCCCACGCCTGTTCGATCCGGTCGACACCGTCCTCGCGGATCGCATCTGAACCCTCCCGGGAAATCTCAGCAGTCATCTTTTCCTCGCAGCCGCATGGATGCAGTCTACGACGACGAAGAAGTTCACGTCTGAAAAACACGAGCACGCAAGATTTGAGTACTCGAAGCTACCTCCGCAAGGCTGTTTCGAAATACACATTCGTCATCCATGGCGGCGTTTTAGCTCGGACGTCACCCTCCTGTATCGGCACGCTCCGGCGACAGCACGGAAGGCCTACCCGCCGATCCCGCGACGTACCAGGACGACGGCTGTCCCCGTCGAGCAGCTCTCGTACGGTCAGATGTTGTCAGTGTCGGCAAGTGAGGAACACTGTGATGTCGAAAAATATTGCAGCTATCGGTAGTTGGTGAACAAAGCGATCGTGCCGTCTTTGCCGTATGGGACGCGTCCCTCGATTGAGTTGTGATCTGCGAATGATAGGAGTCGGTCGAAAGGCCCTCGGATGCTATGTGATTGGTGGAACGGTTGGAAATATTGTAGGTACACGCTAAAATTTCGCAGAAAACTATTTAGTCAGGAATAGTTCCGGGCTAATTAATTGCAGGGGAAAAGATGGGGCATCGCATGAGTATTGAGGCGCCATCGGAGCTCGCTGGTGACGATGGCATCGATCGTGTGGAGCAGGCATGGGTCCGGGAACGACCCGGCATCGACGTAAGCTCGGTGGGGATTGTGTCGAGGATCTGGCGCATCGCCCGGTATTTGGAGCGTGCACGCAGTCAACGTCTGGCCGAGCTCGGAACCGATCACGCGACACTCGAGGTTCTCGCGGTGCTGCGACGATCGGGAAAGCCGTATCGGATGACGGCCGGGCAACTTACCGAGGCGGCGCTGATCACTCCCGGTGGGATCTCGAATCGACTGGACAGACTTGAGCGGGGAGGAATGCTCAAGCGGAGCTTTCATCCGAAGGATCGCCGCCGTGTGGATGTGCAGTTGACGAGGAAGGGAGTCCAACTTGTCGATGAGGTCGTCTCCGATCTCATGGATCACGAGTCACGGTTGCTCGCGTTGATCGGCGCGACCGACCACGCCGAACTTCGCAGGCTCCTCAAAGTCCTCCTGGCGCAGTTCGAGGATCCGGGAAATGACTGAACAGGGGTGCGGCATTTGCAGGGTGCCAATCGACGCAACATCGACACCCTCGGCGCCGGGACTCGCCGCTGACCGTTGAGATCGGAACAAGAGGCGAGTCTTGGGGTTGACGCCATTTGCCCGAATTGTTGCAGGTAGATCGGCGAAGGCGGCAAGATTGATCGTCTCGATCGGCGCTCGCGCAGGCCGAGAACGAGTTGGGGGGCATGCGATGAGGTGTGGTTTCGACGGAGATACATCTGATCCGCTGTCAGCTGCCCGGCCGGACACGCCCGCCGGAACCGGTAGGCCATTCCGCCGACCGTACCGAAACATTCGACCAGTCCGCTCGTGCGACGAAACCGCGCATATGACATGATCCCGTACCTCACTGCGCAGGTGCATCGACGGCAGTGATGGGATGACGAGAACATGACGTCACGATTACGTCAGCGCCGCGCTCGCTGGCACAACAAATTCGCCCTTTGGGCATCGACGAAATATGGTGGTAGCTCTGCTGAGCCTGCAGGTTGCAGTGGCCACAATCTCGGCGCCGGTCGCGCAGGCTCAAGAATCGACATCCGGACAATCGAGTGTGTTGTTCGTGGTCGACACCTCGGGCTCGATGTCGGGGTCCCCACTCTCGCAGGCGAAAGAGGCGCTGTGCGCCGGGATCGACGCGCTCGCTCCCGGCCAGGCCGCCGGGCTCCGTAGTTTCAGCGGCAGCTGCGGTGACGGTTGCCGGTTGCTTGTGCCTGTCGCCACCGACAACAAAGACCAACTCAATGCCGCAACAACGCAACTCCGCAGACGGCGGTAGCCCCACCCCTGACGCTCTACGGGCAGCAGCGCGTGACCTCCCGGCCAAGTGGTGACCGCACCATCGTGTTGATCAGCGACGGACAGAGCAGTTGCGGAACCTTTGTACGGTTGCCCAGGAGATCAAAAACGATCTTGGGGTCGATTTCGGAGTCCATGCCGTCGGCTTCAACGCCCCGACCAATGCCGAGAGCGAACTGAGCTGCATCGCCAGTGCCACCGGGGGCAGTACTCCACCGCCACCAATACCGACGAGCTCGCCACAGCCATCTCGGCGGCAGTGGAAAGGCTAACCCCGCCGAGTGCGATGACGTGTACTTCGTCGGCGTCAGCGGCTCCGGCGAAGAACAGGACAACACGCTCGAACAGTACGAGTCCTCGACATTCGAGCCTGTCTACACCAAAGATTCCGGACCCAACGCACGCACCACGGAATGGGAGAACGAGACGACGGAGGTTCCGGTGCGAGTCGAGTACGACGAGGGCCTGATCTGGGTGCAGGCCACCGCAGCTCCGACATCGGCGCGGGCCGTACCGCTGTCTGACGTTGGGCTGTGAACACCACCAACCGAGGGCGAGTCGCCCGCAAGAGAGGGCCAATTCGATGACCACACCTGACCTGACCGGCATCAACGTCGCATTGATCGACGACCACGACGTAGTGCACGAGGGCCTCGCGTCCTAGTGCGCCGGAGCTACCCCGCCGATCGAGGTCGCCGGACGATACCTGCGCCCGACAGAATTTCTGCGAGATCGAGCCGGGGGCAGGGTATGTGCATCGACGCGGTGGTGTTGGATCTGCAGTTCGGGGACGGATCGCCGCTGCCCGCCTTGGACATGGTGGGCACTCTCACCGACGCTGAACGGTCCTTGGCCGGCAGATGTCGCAGCACTCGTCGCGAGAATGTTGGGATACGGATTCTTCACCACTCGGAAAATTGCCCAAGGGTATAGGCCCAACAACAGCCTTCCCACCAGCGAAGAACTAGACGCCTACCGATCGCAACTCCACGGAGAACACCTGCACAAGCCCTGGCCTCGCTACGTCTGGTCCCATCGAGGTACCGATGTCCTTCCTGACCACTTCTTACCGACTCCGCCGAAGGGGGTCGGCAATGCACCCCAATCGGGCCCATTACATGTGATCTGGCTGAGGGAAGATTCCCAGCTCATCGCCGATTTGGTCGAGGGCCGAGGCCTCGATAGTAAGCAGGAAGCCGCGATCAGAGAGGGCCGGGACAAAATCGACCGGCAGATCAAGACGTTCAAGGGTGCAGACGCTCAAGTCGCAGTGCACACCATCGACTGCGAATCGGTCGGACCGGGACCAGACGAGCGGCGCGGCCCGCGATGGCAACGCTCGTTCAGACTGGCGCGAGAAGCCGTCGAGCGGGTTCTCGGAGACGAATACAAGGACATCATCGAACCCCACCTGGCCAAGATGGCAGTCAAGCAGAACCCTGACCCTATCGAGAAATGTTTGATCGCTATCGAGAAATGTTTGATCGATTGGCTCGGCAAAGACTCCCTGAATTGATTGTCAGAGCTGTCCGTCAACGAAACAGGTTGCAGCCCAGCTGGTTATCCGAATTGCATTTTCGTGGTCTGGGGGATGGCAGTGATGAGTATCGACGTATCTACGGCTCGAAAAAGTTCGAGGCGAAGGAGAGGCTTTCGGGGAGCGCTGCCCGCATTGTCTCGATATGACCGGTCGGATATGTGCGGAATGTGACTGGCTGGCGGTTGGCGGCGAGTTTCAAAGCCAGCGGTGCCGGCATCATCTCGTCCGTTAGCCCTTGCCCAAGGAACACTTGCCGGTCGTACCCGGTCGTCGGGATCTCCAGCATGCCGCGAGCAGCAGCCAACACCGCGGGATCGTCGAGGGGCCGGTTCACCAGATCACCGATCGCGGTGCCTCGTGGTGTCAGGTAGCGATCGATGTCGAGATCGGGTCGGGCTGCCCGGAGTCTGGCCAAGAGGAGGTCGGGCATCCACCGAAGCAAGACCAGACCGGCGTCGGCACCCACAACAGCGTGGACAAATCCGGGTCTCCGGACTCGCCGGTGATTCGCTACTCGATGACGACCTCGTGATGGTCACTGGCGACGACGATGCCGCTAACGACGATGTAGACCTCGATGAAGTGTCTACCTGGATAGAGCGTTCGTTCGACCCGGCGGTGCTGATCGCGATTCGGTGCGATGAGCTCGCCGCGAAGCTGGCCGATGGCCTCCGCTACCTCGCCGTGGTTGCGGACCTTCCAAATCACCTCGTATGGCTTCGGGGCGTCCGTTCGCACTCGAAACTCCAACTGGAGTCCGCGGCGGAGCTTCCTTCCAGAACGGATGGTCTTGGCTAGGGCTCCGTAGAGCTCGGACGTTTTGCCTACGATTGTGGCGGTGTAGCGCGGCGAGAATACGAACCCCTTCTCTTCGATGAACTGCTCATTTGGAGCGCGCACTACCAGCGCTTTGTTGTTCATGTTGCGCCCGGAAGCCAGGATCGCGGACTTTGCCAGAGTGACATCCGAGGCTATGAACTCGGGTCCGAAGAGTTTTTGCCACGCTTTGATCGAGAGCTCTTCGTCCTCTTCGCTATGCGCTTCACGAGCCCACTCCGCGTATCTCTTGATCTGGGATTTGAAGTTGGTGTACTTCTCCTCAGTCCAACGGTGATTGAACGAGGTTCCTGGGCAACTCGGATCATCGAGCAGCGGCATTGTGGGGTAGAGGTCGAGATAGGTGTCCAGATCGTTGAGGATCGCGACGAAGGTAGAAGGGATGTCGCTGTAACGGGCGGCAAGGTCGTATGGCTGAATCCGCCCACCGACGAGCGTCGTGAGAATTACGGACTTGCAGTCGAACGTGTTTTTGTAGTCTCGCAGGTACTTCAATAGGCGGAGTACTTTGCGTAGGTTTCCTCCGGTAAGGTCGTCCCGTTCTTTCATCCACTCAGTGAAACCCGCTGGATTGGTATCTTCGAACGTAGCGTCGGCGTAATTCACGATGACCTCACGACCGTTCGCGAGGGTAAGATGAGGCACGACATCGACATGGCACTCGTTGGCGTAGTCGATCCTCACACAGCGGTTCTTCTTCTTGACCTTCGGTGCGTAGGTGGTGTGCCGCTTGAACGCCGCCCGGAGCTCGCGCAAGTATGCTCCAGGATCTTCAGACCAGTCGTCGTTTTCTTCGAGGTGGAGCAGAAAGTCTGCGTCGAATTGGTCGTAAGGGCCGACCGGGTTGATGATCGTCTCGTGGGCCCATGAGCCTTGGCGAATGTGCTCCTTGTACATCGGGCCGACGATCGAGTCTTTCTGCAGGGCATTGACGATGGCCTGCACGTGAGAGTCGAGTTGTGTCAGCTTCCATGGTTTCAGATTCACAGTGCTTTCGAGGAATGCCTCGAAATGCGCGTTGGTGCTCATCAGACCTCCAATGCCTTCTCGTAGCCGTGTTCAGTCCGGTCGTAGAGCGCCACGACAGGACGCAGAGCACGGGCCTTCAGGGATCGACCGAAAGTCACGCCCGCGGAGATGGGCAGCCCACCGAAGACATGAACAATGGTTGCTTCTTCATGATCAGCCTCGAGCATCGAAAAAAATTTGCGAATCTCTTTCTCGAACTCGACGAGCGTTTCGGGATGGTCGATCACCCCTTCGTGGGCGAGAGGACCGTTCGCACGCAATGTGTAGGTTGTCAAGCCCCGCAACTCTTTTGGAAGTTGCGCCGGTGAGGTTGTGCCCGAAAGGTTGGTGATTAGAGAGATGCCCGCGCAACCCGCGTCGCCCATAGTCGTGAGTTCGGTGGAGAACGTCGTCGGGGTGCCAGCGGCTGGCCATACCCACTCGTTGCCGGGACGGTGTAGCTGGTAGGTGTCGGTATCGATACCGTCGTCCAAGGCCACACCTAGGTAGACGAGCAGCGGGAGGCGCGCAATCGCGAATACACTCAAATGACTGATTTGGCCGCGCTCGATCGCGTCCGCCAGTCGATTCTTGATAGCGAGATCGATCTTCTTGGCCGCCATCGTATAGTAGCCGTTTGTCGGCTGACCTTCTTCCGGCAGAGCCGTAAGGTCTATATCGAACCCGCGACCACTGCCGCTGTCGTCCATACGGGGGAACCGGTGGCCGCAGTGGATGATCGCCGTGGTCGCTGCGTCCGCGTCGACCACCATTGCGCTGTCCCGTAAGTAACCGTGGACTCGGAGCATGACGGTTCGTCGGTCGGAGACCAAACCAGTCAGATGAAGGATCTCGTCTTCATGCGCCTTCTTGAGCTCACGAAGGAGATCAACAGTCATCGTCTCAGCGACAATCTGCTTGTCAATCTCATTGTGACAGTTGGCACATGCAAGCATCAGGTTGTTGTGGGTGTCCCGCCGATCCTCGGAGAATGACGCATCCGCCCGCGGCGCATTTTCTCCGCTCGAATGTGCAACGATATGGGCTGCTTCGCCCAATGGCACGAACTTCGCGGTGAGTTTGCCCTCAAGGAGATATGCCTTGCATAGGCTGCATCGCCCGCCAGCTCTTACCCACAATATGCGCCGATCAAGATCGCCAATGCTCACCAAATCACTTCCTGTCTCACATTCCAGGAGAATCTACAGGTCCAGTCCGACACGCGAAGTCGGGCCCCGCGCGCCCGCAATGCCGGCGAGCAGGGACCATCATGATCATCTAGACATCGCGGCGCGGCCCCGTGCTCGGAACTCGGCCATATCGAGGTCGTGTTCACCATCCCCCACGTAATCGAGTGCGCCAGCCACCGCGACGGCCTTACCTCGTTAATCGTCTGCAGCGGTATACATCTCGTCCAAGGACAGCATTAGCCCTGTAGCAACCATCACTGCGATGATCGCATTGCCAGGTGTGTAGTGATCGGGGTGAGCTTGGTGGATTGTTACGTGGCGCGAGAGAGCATGGGGTCGAGGCTTTCCGCTCTTCACATTCCAGTCAGTCATCAGATTGACTACCGGGGCGACCCCGAACGCGTACTTCATATTGTTTGCCGAAATGTCGTCGCGGTCACCAAGATGGCATTGATTCTTCGCTTTGCTATGGGAACTGTTGATGTGGGCGCTGATGAGCGTGTCACAGACGTTAATCGCCAAGGCTTGCGTCGGGCGCGTGTGTCCGTCCCTGAGTGAAGCAACAGCGTCACTGATCAATTCCCGTTGTGGGTCCACCTGTTTATGTACAGATGGCTTGAGTGCTTCCAAACAGTCTTCGAGAATTTCGGCTGTTCGATTTACCAGGATGTCCACGCGTGATTGTCTGTCGTCGGCTGCGACGAGTTCGGTGAAAATGTCTGCCCTTGGGACGTAGACGAGCGGAATCCCTTCATTTTGAATGATATCGCGCACGAACTCGAGATGGGGTAGCTCGTCGGGCCAGTTGGGTGGAAGCCGCTTTGCCAGGTCGGCAAGGACCCGATCGAGCCAGGGGGTCTTGAAATCGTTGGGCGGCCAATTTGCGATATCAGGAAGCCTGAAATCTAAGCTTGGATACTTGAAGTCCAGTACAGGCGCGATCTTCATGATGTCAGGAATGGGTACGCCGATCTTGTACGCGTCCGGGAGGTGTGCACCAACCTTGTACGAGTCCGGGAGACTGATCTTCGGCATGGTGAAGACACTACGAAGCTGGTCGAACGCAGCTGATTGATCCCGTTGCCACTGGGCAGTTGGACTTTCCACGAATTGCCCGTGAGCACCTTGGGCTATCTTTGCCATTCCGGTGGCTTCGCGCATCATCCGTAGGAAATCGTCGTTGAAAAAAGACCGGGTCACGACGCAACCCTAGCCTTGAATATCCCCGGGCTCGGGTGCCCACAGACGACGAACTCCGGCACCACTTCGACGAAACGGCCCTGCGCGAACCGGCGAAACTCGACTACGTGGGGCACGGTATCTCAGTGTCAGTGGGTTTCGACGAATTTGCAATTCCAGGGAACCATTTCCATCCGCAGCAGGTAGCACGAGACCGGTTTTGCTGCGCGTGCAGGCGCGCACGGAATGACTGTCGCGTCGTGGGGTTTCTAGTCAGCTAGGCATCAGTTTCCGCCGGTGACGTTTCGGTTGATAACGCTAATCATGATGCAGTCAGATACGGCAGAGCCGTATTGATCGCCTGCGTTGATGTCGAGCAGTTGCCGTCCATCTGGGAAGGCGGTGCGTCGTCGAGCATCACTTGAGAGCGAGAAGATCATGCCGTCGCTCTGCGCCCAGACATCGGCGCTTGATACCCGGTCGCCAGCCGAGTTCATGATATTCGCTCCGATGTACGCGACATCTTTGCGTCCGTAGACCATGAACACGACTTTGAGGTGCTGATCGGCCTCGATGAATGATGCATCGATCTGATCGATTACTGATCGTGCCGGCACCTTGCACGTGCTCGGAGGTGGTTTCGATGTCTGAGCGGCGACAGGCAAAGTGATCGTCGTAGTTGGCGCAACGGTTGTGGTGACAGGTGCTACCTTCGATTCGGTGATCTGAGCAGTGAAAATGATGCCGGATCGTTTTGCGGTACAAGTGAATTCGTACCGGACTTTGTCCGAACCTGATGACGTATCGATCGCTCCGGTCACTGTGACGTTGTCGCCAGACTGTAAAGACTGAAACGCGAATACGGATGGATCGATCGAAGGGTTCCACTTGTCGATGATGGCTTGGTCGCACGCTGCGCGGGCCGCCTTCTTGTCAGCCACAGAATCTGTTGGGGCAGTTGTTTGTGCCGCTCTTGATGTGGTGGTCTCGGCAGCCGCCGTTTCTTTGTCGTCACCACCGTTGCCGACCAAGGCATAGCCGAGGAATCCGACGATCACGACGCCTGCGATTCCGGCTGCGATGAGGTTGGTTCGCTTCCGCTTCTGTGCCGCTTCGGGCGTCTCAGGTGATGGTGGCTCGGACTGTGGTGCAGCTTCGGGCATCGGCTGAGTCGCGGATGTCCACTGCTGTCCGTCCCAGTAGCGGAGTTGATTGTTGCCTTCGGGGTCCGGATGCCAGCCAGCAGGATTCGTCATGGGAAGCCTTTCAGTTGGTCCACGGCGAGCGTCGCCGCAGTTCTGTGTCAATGTTTAGCGGCGCGTGCTGCTTTGGGGTCGGTCTGGCGCGTGCTGCTTTGGGGTCGGTCTGTTGTGGTCCACGTTGTGAGTGCGGCCCGCTCGTCGACGGAGGGGCGTCGCAGCGTGCCGGCTTCGGGATCGGCGAACGCGAGTTGGGTGGTGGCGGTGATCGCAGGCTTCGAGTCCGGGGAGGCGTGTGCGGAGCGCACCTCGTAGCGGAGGGTGGCATCGACGACGCGGAGCTTCTCGATCCACATCGTACCGCGATGTCGGACTACCGGACGACGACATTCGAGGTGTAGGTGTGGGCGGTGGTGGTCATCGGTGGAATCTCCTCGGCTGGTGGTGAGGTCGTCATTGTCGCAAGGCGAATCGACTTCTGGTGGGGTTGAAGCCCACTACGTTGTGCCCTTCTAGCTGGCGGAGTCGGGGACGGCTTCGGTGTCGTCGATTCCGGTAGCGGGTTGGTTGTCGGAGTCTTCGTTGTCTGCGCTTCGGACCCTTCGTGGGGTTCGAAGACCTATGGCGTCGGTGATGTCTTTGGCGCCGCTCACATCTACCGGGACCCCGAAGCCTCGCACTCCTGTGAAGTCTGTCCTGACCAGGGTGGCTTCGAGGAAGGTGACGCGTTGGTCGATGGTTGCGCCTTTCAGATTGGCGTCAGTGAGATCCGCGCCGTCAAATGTGGTGCCGATTAGTTTCGCGCCTGGCAATTGCACTTTCTGCATCTTCGCGTCGTCTAGGCGGGTGCCCTGCATATCCGCGCCTGGCAGCATTGTGCCGCGGAGGTCAGCGTTTTCCAGTCGGGCATAGGACAGGTCAGCGTGAAGTAGGTTCGCTCCGCTCAGATTCGCGCCCATGAGTCTGGTTCCATATAGATCGGCGTTTTCCATAGGTAGATGTACAAGACGGCTGAAGCGCATGTCCATCTTGCGGAGAGAGATTCCACGGAGGTCAATAGTGACCACGTTTAGGGGATTCCGGTCCGGGTGACCTGGCCAGGGGTAGTTTGCGGTGGCAACTCGGCTGAGCCATTCGAGCGCGGCTTTGCGGACATCGCGGTCTTTTTTCAGGAAAACGTCGTCGGCGTCCCAGCCCACCAGTTCCTGCGTACTGCTCTCGAACTCTTCGTTGATTCGGGGAACGCTACGAAGATAGGAGCACAAGAGGTCAACGCAGACCTGGCGCTGGCTGTAGATCCCAATGCTTGTCCAGTCGTCACCGAGCGCGGCGATGGCATGGACTCCACCCAGACGGATCGTAGGTTCTTCATTCGCCAGTTGTTCGACAGCTTTGGTGTAGCGGTCGTGCATGTCCGCAACTCGTTCTGCATCTTGTTTGGCGCGTTCGAGCTCGAGGTTCGTTTCGGTCGTGACAACGAGGTGCTGATGCGTTGTCTCGGTCGATTTTTGGCGGCGGTAGCCGAGAACGATCGCCACGACGGCGCCGAGCGCACCGACAGCGAAGGCTGATGACCTGGATATCTGGAAGAGCTGTTCGCCGCCCACTGAAGTCACTGCTTCGCCCGGTGCCGTGAGCATTTCGGCTTGGGCGTAGTCAAGTGCAAACCAGATAAGACCAGCCGCGGCTATCGAAAGGAGGATCCCCCAGAAAAACCCGGAATTCTTCTCGCTAGTTGTGCAGGTGGTTCCGTGGGCAGTTTGTCCTGAGTTTTGGGTGGTCATGCGTGTCCTTCGGGTATCGGTGGGAAGGCAACCGTACAGAACAGACCTTTTGGTCGGATGGTCCGGCCCGCAGCAACCGGGCCGGACCTTTCCAGTTTGCGTGGCCCCTTTTGGGTTCTGTGGTCGACGATGTGCGCGAGGGGCGGGTGGTGTTCGACGGCAGGGCGTCGGTGTTCGCTGTCGTCGGGTGGGTGTTGATGGGTGCGGCGATTTATTCGAGGAGGCGGCAACCGCCGTCCGAGCCTGAGTGGTCGATGCCGGTCGATCGGGGGTAGTGGTGTGTTTTCGTCGGGTGCGATGACGGTTGTGCTTGTTCGCCGATAGATTCGGGCCATGACATAGATTCGGGCCATGACACTGACCGATGCATGGCAGGCTTATATGGACGTCCTTCGCGACTGCGCACCGGTCACGGCATCGGCGGTGCGCCCACCTCGGGTTCTGGCGGAGCGAGAGGCCGCTGAACGCGCGACCGCTTCGTGGACGGAGGAGCTGCGTGGGTTCTTCGCTCTGCACGACGGCCAGGCTTTCCGTTCGGAAGACAATCAGTTCGTCGGTGAAGTTCTGCCGGGGGTGGAACTGCTGTCGCTGGAACAGGTGGTCGCCACGCACAAGCTCTGTGGTGAAACTTTGCATCCGATCGATGATCTGGGGCCGAATTGGCCTGCCACGGTTCGGGCGCAGCGTGCAGGGGAAACAGCTGAAATGTTTGTCCCTGCCTACATTCCGTTCGCTGAGGACGGGGCCGGAGATTTTCTCTATGTCGACACCCGCGAGGGCGAACAGCATGGATGCATCCGCTATTTCGCGGCGGAGGCAGCGGACGAGGGCGGCCCCCTGTTCGCTTCCCTGACCGAGTACGTGGATTCGGTTCGCCGTAGTGTCGAGTCCAGGGCCGAGCATTCGTATCTGGTGCCGTCAGTGACCGAGGGGGCGTTGGCGTGGGAGGTTGACTTCTCCGATCGACCTCCGATGGAGCCGCAGCCGGATCCGATGCCGCTGCACCTTCCGTTCCCGCTCAGTGACTTTCAACCTTCACTGATCACCTCTGATGACGACCTCGTTGACCTCGATGTCGTCCGCGCTGCTGTCCTCGACACCGCACGGTCGCGTCATCCTGGTGCGGAGGTGCAGGGCGGGGAAGTGGTTTTCCGGCGGGTCCCCCGCCAACATGGGGTGACGATGAATTCGGTCGTCCAGGTCGATGGTGACCCCAGGTTTTATCTGACGATTGTCACCGGTGTCGGCAACGAGGTCCTCGTGCATGAGTTGCCGCCGGGTGGCTTCACATTCATCGTTGACCACTAATGTCACGCGGCCTGTCTTCTTACTCGGGAGGGTTGCGCGGGAGGTGGATCTCCGGCGTCAGCGGCGGAGGTCTTGTGTCTGCGGATTCGGCGCATCGGACGTATCCAATGCAGATTTTGAATTGTATTGGTGCAGAATCGCATTCAAAGCTGCCGGCGCTCGTATCGGTCAGTAGAAGCAGCAGAAGTCGATGTTCGTCGTGTTCGTGGTCACCCAGGTCGGAGAGATCACGGCCCGAGAACTCTGGGATGAGGTACTTCGCAACGCGATCGTGCTCGGCGCACTCCTTGTGTTGTTCCTTCTCGGTCTCGTCTGGCTCTACACACGTGCCAAGGAACGCAATTGGGTCGACTGATTCGCGAGTTGAGCTGCCAGATAGCGTCTTCAACTCTTCCGCTTGCGCGGCAATCGAACTCGCGCGCCTGCGCTATATGTCGGATTGTGTTCCCATCTCCCGGGCGCGCTTGCTTGCGCAGTCATGGTGCATCACGAGACCGGCTGCGGCACCGTCGAGCGGAAAGCCGCAGAACGAACATTTCGGTGCAGGGCCGAGTACCGGCTGAATGACCTGATTCTGCGTGCCTGCTGCGCCCGCGTGAATCGGTGCCTCACAAATTCGGCGGCCTTGCGTCGGGTCCGGTTTCTGCTGTTGTTTCAGGCCCGGCGTCCAGTCGGATTCACCGTTGGGACCGAGCGTGTCTCGGTCGCGTCGGGGAACGACATACACGTATCCGGACCGGTCAATGATAGGGACCAGGTCGCCGCTCGCAGCACCGGCGATTGCGCCGTCCAGTGTCATTCCGATCAGCGGCACGAGCTTCGGGTGCCAATCCCCGCAGTGTCGGCCACCACTGATCGGGCATCGAGAGAAGCCAGTGACGTCACAGACCGTCATCTCGATCTCGCGGAGGGCGGTCGCGGTTGCGGTGCCAGCCGGCGGCATGCTCGATGACCAGTCGGTCTCGTTCACGCGCATCGAGGGCACTTTGTGAAGCCAGGCAGGTTGTCTGTCCGAATCCGACGTCCACAGCGGGACGATGCCGGCACGTGCAGTTTTCGTCGTCCGACTGTGTGCTGCGGCGAGCTTCAAGTTGGAATGTTGCACTTCGGCACCGACCAGCACGGGGCCTTTGACCAAGACGTCGACGCGAGTTCCCCCGGTCGTCTTGTACTCGGGAACTGCCTCGAAGCCGGCGCTGTCAGCGGCTCGGCACCAGTAATCCTTCTGGCGCTTGTGCTCGTCGGTCTCAGGCGTCATGGTGTGCTCTGCGGTGCATTGAGCGCCGGGAAAGTGCACTGCGTAGTACCGGTCGCCTTGCTTGCGTAGGTACATTTCGCCGCCACCCGACTCCTTGCATTCGAGGACACCGTCGCCGCGCTCGATGTTGCCGTGCAGCTCGGCGATTCTCGCCATGTCGGAGGGAGTGAGGGCCGAGAGGTCCACGGTCGTGCCTTCGAGTCGTGCCTGGGTACTCATGGAGACCTCCAGTGGTTGCTGCCGTCGCTCTTCTCAAGTGTGCAGGACAGCGCCGACATTCCCGGGTGCCATTCTGAGCGTTCGGCTGTCGGTGGACCGCTCTAGCGTGAACGCATGAACTGGACTTATGCGTTGAACCCGGATCTGGCGGGGCCGTGGGACGAGGTGTACCCGACCGATCCCACCATGGGTTACCTGTACGTGATGGCGTTCGATTCGGGCTGGACGAAAGTCGGCCTGACGACCGATTGGCCGAAGCGCCGGCACTCGCATACATCGACCTTCCGCAGGCTGGGGTGGGAGTTGTCGCAGGACCCGTGGAAATCGTGCGTGGTACCGCGCGCCGAGCTTGGCGTGATCGAGAAGCGACTGCACGCCGAAGCGCGGAGAACGTCAGACGGGAGCACCTTCAATCCGCGGGTCATCGGAGTCGGGCGCGATGCGTCCAAGCCCGCGGGAACCGAACTGTTCCGCGGGTGCTCGTTCGACTACTTGGTGGCCTTCGCTGATGTGTTGGCGACGACGGACGCGCTCGTCTGAGCGACGAAAAGCAGCTGGCAACCGTGCCGGCCGGACTTTTCGTCGCTGTGCTCGTCATGTCGAGGCAGGTCGGCATGACGCCAACACCCGCGGTGGGGACGTGTCATCTATCGAGGTCAAAGGTGAAACTGTCGCGCGGGGCGGGGACAGGTGTAAACGCGAGAGAAGATCGCCGGGTCTCTATTTGCGGAAGCCGCGGTCGTCGTCGCGTCGGAGGCCCGTTTCGAAGGGGATGAACCAATCCTCGGGGTCGAGGTTCACTCCGTCCGGGATGGGTTCTGGCCAGAACAGTGTCAGCACGTCGTGGTCTTGGAACAGGTAGTCGAGCGGGTCGTCCCAGTAGTCGTCATTCTTGTGCGCGGGAAGATCGGTGAGTTCTTCTGCGAATCGGTCCGACAGCATCGCGATGCGGGCGCGGCCGATGATCAAATGCAGCGCCATTTCCTCACCGGTACAGCGAGGTTCGGGATCGACTGTCGCGGTCGCATCGGCGGAAAGATCGTCGAACGCGCGAGCCATGGTGCGTCGCCACGTCGCATCCTGCCTGAGTCCAGGTGCATGCCGGCAGTTCCGCCAGCACCCCGCGGCCGGACCCTGGTTGGACAGGGAGATCGCCGAGCAGGTGGGCGTCGGCGAACAGCGCATCCGCAAGCTCTGTCGCTACCTTCGAAACAACGTAGGACTGGCGTGAGGTCAACGTCGGTGCATCCGGATCGAACGTGTCGTCCTCGTAGTAAAAATCGTCGTCGTCAGGATTCGGAACCAGGTGCATGCCACGCAGACTAGACGGAAGATCGTTGTTCGTCTCGGCCGCGCGGGCACGCTCTCGCGATTGCACTCGGAAAACCCGGGTACCGGTTAGTCGGCGTTGGACGGGCGCGGGTTCGAATGCAAAGATCATAGGGCGAAGCTGCCGACGCTCGTATCGGTCAGCGAGGCCGCAGAAGAACTGGGTGTGAGCCGCCAGAGCACCTGAAATCCATCAAAACCGCCAAGCTCCAACGCCGAAAGCGCGTAGCGATCGAAGAACGGCTCACGAAAACCCAAATGTGAGCGCCGGGCACCACTGTGTGCGAACGCTATGCGATCCGATGACCTGCAACAGTTGTGGTTCTGCACGGAAGATGAGGCTCCAGAGTGGATACCTCGGCGGCGTAGTGGAACAGGAGAGAGGTAACGGCGGGCTTGTCGCGTCCCGACGCGTCGCTTGACCAGTCGGGCGGCCCGCAAAACCGCGCTACTCATCCGATGACGTCGATGCGGCATCGGATGAGTAGCGCGGGTGAGTGGATCGTCAGTCGGGTTCTACAGGTCTTCGTTTTCGTTGCAGAGCACGCGGAAGGCTCGGTGGTGGTCTTCGGGGAAGACCAGGACTTTGCGGGCAATTCCGGGGCCGGACAGTTCGGGACCCGAGATGGTGCTTCGGATTCCGTGCTCTGAAAGTTGTTGTTGGACTAAGCCGACGGCGCTGTCGTTGTAGAGGGTGGCGGCTGCTACAAGAAGCCCGTAGTCGGTAGATGTGCGGCGGTCACTGCGGAATGGAGGCATGCTCTCGCTCCAGGGATGTGTGGTCATCGCTGTGAAAGGTGAAGTTCGGGTAGTCAGCATCGGCCTCGTCCGCGAGAACGCGTCGATAGTTGCCCAGGCCGGCGAAATAAAACAGTGCGCGGCTCGTTTTTCCTGGAATGTTGGCGCCGAATATCCAGGAATGAGCTTTCGGGAACAGTGAGGCGTTGGCGATGTCGTCGCAGAGTTGCGCCCATGCGCGTACGGCGGTTTCGCTGACTTCGACGACGGCGGAGCCGCGGGTTTCGGCTTGGCGGATCAGTTCGGTGATCCATTCGATCTGGGTTTCGATTCCCGGCGGCAGGTTCGTGAAGACGCTGTTGGGGCCGTAGACCATGAACATGTTGGGGAATTGATGTGTGGCGATACCCAGGTAGGCGGCGGTGGTCTCGTTCCACAGTTCACTGATCGGTGTTCCGTCGCGCCCGGTGAGATGCATTTTCTTGTATCCGCCGTCGACAGCGTCGAAGCCGGTGGCGAGTACGAGCAGATCGATCTCGTGTTCGGTCCCGTCGGCGGTGACTACTGCGTTCTCGTTCAGCCTGGTGATCGGGTTGTCTTTGATGCTGACCAGAGAGACGTTCGGCCGGTTGAAAGTTTCGTAGTATCCCTTGTTCGCGATGGGCCGAGTGGCGTAATACCCCGAAGGCATCAGCGTTTGGGCTGTGGCGGGGTCGTCGACGATCGCGGCGATCTTGTCCCGAACGAAATCCGCTGCGGCCAGGTTCGCTGCGGGATCGAAGATTATGTCGTTGAAGGTCCCGAACATGAAGTGGAAGGCATTACCTCGCTGCCAGCTTTCCTCGAACACACGGGTTCGTTCTGTTTCCGACACCGATGTCGCTGAGACCGTGCTTTCTTCGAAGCCGCAACCGACGATCGAATTGCGGACTTGGTCCCAGATGGCGTCGTAGTTGCTGCGGCACCGGTCGAGGTATTCCTGGTCGATCGGTCCGTTGCCGGAGGGGATGCTGTACTGCGCGGTGCGCTGAAAGACCGTCAAGTGCCGAGCGTTTTCCGCGGCGGTGCAGATGAACTGGGTGCCGGTGGAGCCGGTGCCGATGACGCCGACTTTGCGGCCGGCGACCTCTAGTCCGTCCGGCCAACGGCTGGTATGGACTACCTGTCCCGAGAACTGCTTGATACCAGGTATTTCCGGCGCGTTGGGTTCGGAAAGCACCCCCAGGGCGGTGATCAGGTACTTGCATAGGTAAACCTCGGAGGACTCGGTGCGCACTTCCCACCGTGCCAGGGAATCGTCCCATCGTGCCGAGGTGACGGTGGTCGCGAGCTGGATATCGCGGCGTAGGTCGTGGCGATCGACCACGGCATTGAGATACTCGAGAACTTCCGCTTGTTCTAGATAGCGGTTCGTCCACGACCATTCCTGAAGCATCTCTTTGTCGAAGGAATACCGGTAGACGAACCCTTCACTGTCCGACTTCGCGCCGGGATACCGATTCCAATGCCACGTGCCGCCGACACCGTCGGCTTTGTCGAGGCATCGCACTGCGAGTCCGAGTTCGTTGCGAAGTTTGTGCAGGGCGTAGATGCCGGCGAATCCGGCGCCGATGACGATCGCGTCCAGTGACGTGTCGGGTTCCATGTCAATCCTTTGTGTAGGACAAGCGTTTCAGGGCTGAAGTCGATCGACGGTCCACCCACGTGGGCTGCGTTCGTAGAGCAATCGGCGGTGTAGGCGCGATTGGTCTGCTGCCCAGAACTCCACGCGATGCGGCTGGAGTTGGTAGACGGCGAAACGGTGAGGGCGGGCGAGATCGGTGCGTAGGCCGAGGCCGTCGCTGCGTGCGAGCAGCACTTTGGGATCGCCGAGATGCAGGCTCTGATGCGAGGCGGTCGACATCGGTTTGAGGGGTTCGGCGCGCTCGTCCCACACCTTGTCGGCGATCGCAGAGCTGAGTTTGAGGACGGGACCGGAGACGATCAGTTGACGGGCGAGTTCGCGCCAGTAGAACAGGCCACTGGCCCACGAGTTCGTCTGCAGTTCGCGCGCTTTCCTGCTTGTCGTATGCGTCGAGAAGGACAATCCGCTAGCGGAAATGTCGGTGACGGCGACCGTGCGTTGAGAACAGCGGCCGGCGCTGTCCGTCGTGGCCAAGGACAGCGCGAGTGGCTCACGGACCCCGGCGATTTCAGCTTGCTCGATCCATACCTGGAACAGGTCCAGCGGCGTGGGTGGTGGATCGGAATATTCCAGGAACGGACGAGCGGTTCCGGTGATGGTTTCGTATTGGCTACTCATCGTCGGTGCCTCGATCGGACCCGAGGTACAAAGTTGCGTGAGCGATCGTGATCGCGTCGCCGCCGACCTGCACGGAGATGAGATCGTGGGTGTGTGCATCGAGACTCGCCCGGGCATGCATCACGGAATGTCGTCCGAGTTCGACACCCTGATGAATACGCAGGTCGTGGTCGTATTCGATCCGTCCGTGACGCGCGAGGTGGATGGCGATCGGACCGGCGGCTGACCCGGTGGCGGCATCTTCGACCACCCCGTACGCGGGAGAGAACATTCGGTTCCGCCAGACTCCATCGAGGTCTTCGGCGATGCAGTTGATCGCCATGTTCTCGAACTCGGACAAGGCGCGGTGGTCGGGGCGTAGAGCAGAGAGCGCCTCGATGCTGTCGACGGTGACGATCGTGTGACGTGGGCCGTTGTCGTAGGTCTCGATCGGAAGTGCGCTTGCGTCGAGCCCCAAGGCTGCCAACAGTGATCTCTGCTCGGCGTCAGGCATCGGCGACCAAGTCGGCAGCGGTTGGTCCATCGTGACGCGGAAGTAGTCGTCGACGGCCTCAGCGGTCATCGGAATCAGACCCACCGCAGTTTCGAACGCGAGTTCCTTCGCACCTGTCTGCGCGGCAACCGCGGCAGCTGTACCGAGGATGGGGTGCCCGGCGAAGGGGAGTTCGTTGACGGGAGTGAAGATGCGAATCCGCGCAGTCGATTCTGCCGAGTCAGCCGACAGGACGAAGGTGACCTCGGACAGGTTCAACTCTGCGGCGATTCGCTGCATCGTTTCCGCCGAGAGCGAGTCTGCGCCGAAGAATACTGCTACCGGATTACCGCTGAGGGGCGTACTGGCGAATGCGTCGACGACGCAGTATCGGAGGCTCCGCCGAGAACTTTCGGGTCGATGCTCGATGAGGGCATGCACCGAGAAGTCCTTGCGGTGCGCGCGTTCTCGTTCGAGGAGTTCGAGGGCCGGTCCAGCGGGGAGCGCTCCCGCGGGGCGATCGTCATCCCAGAGCAGTATCGCTCCCCATTGTCCGGATCCTCGATCGTGGATCCAGTATTTGGCAGCCAGACCGGGTACCGAGCGCCACGCATCGACAGCTGCGGTGTCGGTCAGCTCATTGAGGTGGGTCACTGACGGGTCATCGTCTGACTGAAGGTCCCACATGATGTATTCGAGTTTCACGTCGAGAGCAGCCTTTCGGACATGTGAGCGAGGATGCGAGGGCCGTTCACGGTCAGGATCGACTCGGGATGGAACTGAACGGACGCGAAGTGAGGCCCTTCGAGGGCGTGGATTGCTCCGGTGGCCGTGTCCGCGGAAACAGTGACCGGGCCGACGCCCGCGACATCGATCCGACCGGGAGCACTGCGTGCTTCGAAGGTGTTGTAGAAGCCGACGTTCTCGCTCTGCCCGAAGACGTCGACGCGCGCCTGTTTACCCTGGTTCGGCTCAGCTCTGCGGGTGAGGGGGAGACCGAGACGCAAGGCCAGGATCTGATGGCTCAAGCAAATCGCGAGGAACGGTCGCCGCGTCGAGAGCAGGTCGTCGATCTGTGTTCGGAGGTGCACGATTTTCTCGTCATCGACGTCTGTGGGATCACCGGGCCCCGGCCCGACGATGACCAAATCGTGGTCACTGGTGGTGTACATGTCGTCGAATCGCCGCACAGTGACCGTCAAGCCGAGCGAGCGCAACTGATGGTCGAGCATCGCAGTGAACGTGTCTTCGGCATCCACGATGAGCGCCTTACGCCCGTCCAGTACCCGGGAGCGGACGTCGTGGGGGTAGTTCGGTGACCAGAATCCTGCGATCTGGTCATTGCGATGCGCCAAGGCGGTGGTGATCATCGGGTGCCGATTCCAGCTGGCATGGGGCTTGCTGTGCCCGAATGCCGCCAGAACTGATTGCGCCTTGGCATGGGTCTCGTAGACTTCGGCCCCAGGATCGGAATGGCGAACCAACGTGGCCCCTACAGCAACTCGTACACGACCACAGTCAGGCTCGATCGCCGCTGTACGAATCAGGATCGCCGAATCGAGAGTCGGCGCCCCGCCACCGGAGCGGGTGATCAATGCCGCCACACCGCTGTAATAACCGCGACCGGTCGTCTCGTAACGTGCGATGACCTCGGTCGCGCTTTCTACCGGGCTTCCGGTCACGGTGGGCGCAAACATCGTTTCCCGCAATATCTCTCGTGGGTCGCGGCGCGTCTGCCCCTCGATGAAATACTCGGTATGAGCGACCCACGCCATCTCCTTGAGCGCTGGTCCGTGGACTCGAGTGGTGCCGGGTTCACAGATACGACACATCATCTTCAGTTCTTCATCGACCACCATGTACAGCTCGTCGGTTTCCTTGCGGTCGTCGAGGAACTGTTGAACTCCGTCCAGAGTCGGCCCGCCGGGCGGATAACGGTAGGTTCCGCTGATCGGGTTCATCACGGCGGTGCCGTTGTCGAGGACAACATGCTGTTCAGGCGATGCGCCGACGAGTACCAGACCCTCTGTGTGTACGAGAAAGGTCCAGTAGGCGCCGCGTTCGTTGTCGAGGAGCTCCCCGAACGCGGATAGAGGGACTGTCGAGTTGTAGGGCGTGCACTCGGCGGAGAATTCGCGTTTGATCACGAAGTTCGCACCGCGCCCGTTGCCGATCTCCTCGGACACGATCGCTGCGACTTTCCGTTCGTAGTCGGCGTCGGAGCTGTCGAAGTGCCCGTCGGTGAGGGCGAAGGAGCGGCGCGGGAGTTTGTCGAGCACGCTGGTCAAGGGGTAGTCCTGCTGTTCGTCGATGTAGATGGCGAGCAGCGGGGCGCCATCATCGTGAGCCGGATAGCCGCGTTCGCGTATCTGACGATAGGGAAGAAGGACGAATACATCAGCGGTCGTGGATATTTCCTCGATCAGCTCGTGCTGACGTAGCTGCCCGGACAACGCTGTGACGGTGCGAGCACCGGTGGCAGGATCGGCGCGGCAGAGGAGGGCGTACACCGAGCGGTTGCCGGCCAGTATCTCGGTCAGGAGATCGGTCGAGAGCGGCGGACTCATCGCTCGGTCACCCACTTCGTGGCGACGACACGTGCACAGCAGCGTGAGGTGTATTCGAGGGTGTGGCGGTGGTCTGCAGCGGTGAAGTCGGCAACTGCGTCGCCGACGAGGAACACTTCGATGTCATGGGTGTACGCATCCAGGGCGGTGGCAAGAATGCCGACATGGGCGTACACCCCGCACAGGACAAGTTGCGTGCGACCGTTCTCGCGCATGCGGGCGAGCAGGTCGGATCGGTGGAAGGCGCTGTAACGCCACTTGACGAAGGGCCATGCATCGTCACCGAGTTCGAGCTCGGCGACAAGTGCTCGGTCCGCATCCGTGGTCTGCATCCCCGGGCCCCAGAAATCCCGCAACAGTCCGCGATCTGTGACGTTCATCCGGCCCGGCTGCGCGGTATAAGCCGTCGCCGCCCCTGCCCGCTGCGCCCAAGAATGCAGATCGCGAACATTGCCCACGATCTCCGAACGCATCGCGTCGGGGAACGGCGACAGAAAGTAGCGTTGCATGTCATGGATGAGCAAAGTTGCCTGTCGTGGACGGATATCCCAGTCCACCAACGCTTCCGGCATCTCTCCTAGGCTGGGAAGCAGGTACGGTTCGACAGTGAGATCACGACTCATGACGTCGTCTCCGATACTCGGTAATGTCGTGCGAGCATTTCGCCCCACGCCTCTACGACGGCAGCAGCCTGCTCCGGGTTCAGCCTCGGATCGCACAGCGAACTACTGGGCCGCGCGGAGGCGAGATCTGTACTCGACCAGACGCATTCGCTGACATCAGTCAGATGGGTCGTCTCCAGATGTAACCCGTGAACCCGGGTTCCGGTCTGGTCAGCGACACTGACGAAGCCCGCCATCTCGGCGATGACGTCGTCGACGACTCGGGTCTTGGTGCCATCGTCTGTGCTGAGCGTGTTGCCGTGCATCGGATCACAGATCCACAGCACACGGTGCCCAGCCGCACGGACCGCATTCATCAGCGCCGGCAGTCCAGTACGGATGTGTTGGGCCCCCATCCGTGTGATCAAGGCGAGTTTGCCGGGTTCGCGATACGGGTCGAGCCGAGAACACAGCGCTACGAGATCGTCTTCGGTGGCGGTGGGGCCGACTTTGCATGCCGAGGGGTTTGCGATGTGAGCGAGTGTGGCGACGTGGGGGCCGTCGACGTTGCGTGTCCGTTCGCCGATCCACGGCCAGTGCGTGGAGGTCAGATACGTGCGTTCATCGCTTCCCGGCCGCATCATGGGGTGTTCGTAATCGAGCAGCAACGCCTCGTGACTGGTCCATACCCGATCTTCCAAGGCTCGCCCGCGGTTGAAGCCGGCAATGGTGGCAGCGACTTGCCGAGAAGTCAGGTACCCCATCAGGATCCGGAGCGGATCCGGCGTCCGGCTGACCTCGTCACTGTCGGGCAGGTTCACCATGTGGCCCCGATAGGTGACCACTTCGCGATCACCGATGGTCTCCGTTGCCTTGGAGCGAGGTTTGGCGAACTGTCCGGCGATACGGCCGACCTGAACCACCGGAAGACCGGTAGGGGTGGCCACGGCACCGGCGCTGGCGGTGAGCTGATCAAGCTTGCGATGGACGTGGTCGGGGGTGCAGTGCGCGGGGTCTTCCGCGCAATCGCCCATCTGGAGAATGCTCGCGTGGCCGGCCTCAACGGCGCGCAGGCGTCGCGCGAGTTGGTCGATTTCGACCGGACTCGCAATGACGGTGGTCGTCTCGAGCACGTTGCGAACGAGCTCGAGTTGGGGATGGTCATGCCACGGCGGCTGGTGAGAATTCACCATCGCCGTCAATGCTGAGGGGATCACGAATCACTCCGCTAGGTCGAATTGCTGGGGGCGGTCGTTGTCAGGTCGGAATTCCCTCACGGATCACGTTCGGCACCGCAATGCCCAGGGCCCGGAACTGTTGGCAGGGATTCATGAATTCGCGCTGCTGGCTGATCTTTCCGTCCACGAAGCGGAAGAAATGGATGAAATGATTCTCGTAACGGCCTTCGGGATAGCCGGCAAACCGGATGATGCCGGCGCCGTCGCACTCGACCCAGAAACGATCGGGATCCTGTGTATCGAAGATCTCGATGTTGAACCATGACCAGTCCGGGAAGCACTCGAGCGACCACACGGCATGTTCAGCGAGTCGATCTTTTCCCTTGATCATGATCGGTTCGCCGGTCTCGGTAGTCCACAGGCCGCCCTCGCCGTCCTGGGTGAACAGTTCGTGTCTTCTCAACCGATCGAGGCCCCGTGTCTGCATATAACGAGCGACCACGCTCCGATTCCTTGAACGTGCCGCCTCTTGCTCGGGGCCGAAAACTTCGTACATCGCATGACCTCTCGGAATGTGCACATGCCTGAAACTCGGAAAATTACTGAGTGGCAACGATTTCGATTCGCCGTGCGCACGATCCGAACGGGTGCGCCGTTGACTCGGTGGTAACTGACGCCCTAACGATGACAGTATGGCTCCGAGATCTGCAACGATATGACGCCTCACTGAAGATGCGCGCAAGCGTTGCATCAGATCTCTGCTCGCGAAAAGTGTGACGAATCAAGTGATTACGCGCCAGCGTGTCTGATGAATCACCAATGATGCTCGCGAGGAGAGGTATTCCGCGCGGAAAGCTGTCTACGGCTCTCCCGAACCCTAGCCAACGCAGGAACGGCGGATTACCGTAATGACATGACTGAGACAGTGATTCGTGAAGGCGACAAGGTCGCAACATTCATCAACATTCTGGAACTCAAGGACCCGGCGAAGCAGCAGGACTTGATCGATGTCCTCAACGAGGGCACCGAGAAGGTCATCAAGCACCAGCCCGGCTTCATCTCGGTGAATCTCTTCGCCAGCCGGGACGGTTCTCGTGTCGTCAACCTGGCCCAGTGGAGCAGCCCTGACGACATCAAGGCCGTGGCCACCAATCCCGACGCGCAGGTCTTCGCGAAGAAGGCGGCCGAGCTTGCCACCCCGGCACCAGGCCCCTATTCGGTCGCCTCGGTGACACAGGCCTGATCAAGACCAACATCCACCACAGAGCCCAGGCGGGAACCACCGGTTCCGCCTGGGCCTTCTCTTTGTCGGCACCCGAAAGGACTACAGCGATGGCCAGCAAAGACCTGACCACGACACGCCCCCCGATCAGTATCGCCGGGGCCGGGATCGGCGGATTGTCCGCCGCTCTGGCCCTGCACGAGCGAGGCCACGAGGCTGCGCTGTTCGAATCCGCACCCGAGATCGTTCCCCTGGGCGTCGGGATCAACGTCCAGCCCACCGCGATCGCCGAACTGTCCAGACTGGGCCTGGCCGATCAGCTCGCGAGGATCGGCATTGCCACACAGGCTCATCGATACGTCGACCATCGCGGTCGGACCCTGTGGACCGAACCCCGAGGAATCGCAGCGGGCCACGACTATCCGCAGTACTCCGTGCACCGGGGTCACTTGCAGATGATGCTCCTCGACGCGGTAACCGAGCGACTCGGGCCAGGAGCCGTGCACTCCGACGCCCGGCTGTCCAACATCTCTGGCAGCGGCGAGACGGCGATACAACTGACCGTCGTGAACTCGGACGGCCGAAGCCGCATACTCGACACCGACGTCCTTGTCGGAGCTGACGGGCTGCACTCGACCGTCAGGCGCTGGCTTCATCCTGACGAGGCGCCGGTCAGTGTCGCGGGAACCACCATGTGGCGAGGATTGGCGGACCTGCCGTACACCTTTCTCGACGGCGTGACAATGATCATCGCCAACGACGGCACGGGCACTCGCCTGGTGGCGTATCCCTGCAGCGAACAAGCGAGCGTAGAGGGGAGGACCCTGCTCAACTGGGTCTGCTTGACTCCCTCCGACAGACGAAGCCCGAGCGAAGACGAGCGCACCGGACTCGTCAACGCACTCGCAGAATGGGATTTCGACTGGTTCGACCTGACAGAGTTGGCAGCCCGCTCTCCGCAGGTCTCCGTGTACCCGATGGTCGACCGGGATCCGTTGAGTCACTGGGGCTCCGGCCGGGTGACGCTACTCGGCGATGCGGCGCACCCGATGTACCCGATCGGGGCCAACGGAGCATCCCAGGCGATCATCGACGCCGGCGCACTGGCAGAGTGCTTCACACGGGCAACCGACCCGGTCTCGGCACTGCGATCCTACGAAGCGATGCGCATCATCCCGACAACAAGCATCGTTGAGGCCAATCGGGCGATGAACGAGTCCGAGAAGAAGGCAGCCTCCCGCGCCGGCGATCCTGCGTCCGCCCCAGCCCGGCGCCTTCGTGAAATCACCACCGAATACAGGACTGTGGTCGACCGCTCCACCGCACGGTAAAACCGGCAAGAAGCACTCGACGTATGGCCAGCCGTGAGCATGCCGAACTGCGGGGCGCCCCTGATTCCAGGAGCGCCCCGCAGTGTCGTTTGTGTGCGGTTAGTCGGCCGATCCGGTGATCTGGCGCTGACTGAGAGTGGCAAGAAGTTCGTGCTCGGACTCTTCCTCCGCGCGGTTCAGTGCTTGAACTTCGTCCTCAGGGTCCGGACCCAAAAGTGAACCGGGATAGGGTCTTCCCGCGGCGCCGAGCTTGTTCATCCGCTTGGGAACTGCCGCTCCCTGATATTCCAACGCCTCGCCGTCGCGTCCGAGCGGCTGATGCGTTTCCAGATAGGCCCCTGACGGCAAGCGTTTGATGATGCCTGTCTCGATGCCGTGTTCGAGGACCGCGCGGTCGCTGCGCTGCAGGCCGATGCAGAACCGGTAAGTCACGAAATACGCTATCGCCGGCAAGACGATCACACCGATTCGTCCCGCCCAGGTCATCGCGTTGAGCGATATGTGAAATTTCAGCGCGATGAGGTCGTTGACACAGGAAATCGTCAGCACGACATAGAAGGCAATCGCCATCGCCCCGATTGCCGTACGCACCGGAACGTCGCGGGGGCGTTGCAGAAGATTGTGATGGCTGTCCTCACCGCTCAAACGCTTTTCGATCCACGGATACGCAATCATCAGGACGAACACCGCACCCATTGCGAGTGCAACCCAGAATGCCGAGGGAATGGTGTACCGGTTGAACAGATAGATTTCCCAGGCCGGGATCAGGCGCGCTATACCGTCGGTCCACATCATGTAGAAGTCGGGCTGGGAGCCTGCAGAAACTTGCGCAGGGTTGTATGGGCCCAGAACCCAGATCGGATTGATCTGCAACAGGCCACCCATCACGGCGAGTATCCCGAAGACGAGGGCAAAGAAGGCGCCCGATTTCGCCGCGAACACCGGAAGGATTCGGACGCCGACGACATTGTTCTCGGTGCGTGCAGTCCCCGGGATTTGTGTGTGCTTCTGGTACCAGACAATCGCCAGGTGCGCTGCGACAAGAGCAAGGATCAAACCCGGAAAGATGAGCACGTGCATGACGTAGAGCCGCGGGATCAGCAACGTCCCCGGGAACTCACCACCGAAGATGGCCCAATGCAGCCATGTACCGACGACGGGTATGGCCATCGTGATTCCACCGAGCGGCGAGCGCAATCCGGTACCGGAGAGCAAATCATCCGGCAGGGAGTATCCGAAGAAGCCCTCGAACATCGCCAGAATGAGGAGCAAGGATCCGATCACCCAGTTGACTTCACGGGGTCGGCGAAACGCACCGGTGAAGAAGATGCGCGCCATATGCACGATCATCGACGCTGCGAACATCAGTGCGGCCCAGTGGTGAACCTGGCGGACGAACAATCCTCCGCGCACTTCGAAGGAAATATCGAGTGAGGTTTCGTATGCACGCGACATCACCACCCCGTTGAGCGGTTGGTATGCCCCCTGATAGACGACCTCGGCCTGTGAGGGGTCGAAGAACAATGTCAGGAACACGCCTGTGATGAGCAACACCACGAAGCTGTAGAGGGCGATCTCGCCGAGCAAGAAGGACCAATGCGTGGGGAATACCTTGTTGATCTGACGGCGTAGTCCTGGTGCCAGGTGAAAGCGCGAATCGACCTCATCGGCCTGCCTGCTTGCGACCCTGCTGACGAGGGAACTCACAATCGCCTCCCGAAAATTGGAGCGAGATGAAAGCGCCGACTCTGAAACGAGACATGAGTCGGCGCACTGGAATCCGAAATAGTCTTACACCTTGTAGTACTGCCCGAAACCGTGTCGTCGCATCACCAAAGAGGTTCGCGAAAAGATTGGCCAGAGTGTCGATTTCGGCTTCCTGTCGTTCGACATATATAGAGTGAGTTAACTCAACTGAATGCGAAATAGGGGAGCGGGCATGCCGGAATATCTACTGTTGGTTCACGAAGACGAAGAACAGATCGAACGATGCGAACGAGAAGATCCCGGAGCCCTCGAAGCGCGCTATCAGGCATTCCTCGCCGATCACGCCGATGTAGTGACCCAATCGCGGAGGCTGCACAGTTCCTCGTCCGCCACCAGTCTCCGCCGCGGCGATGGGGACGGCGTCACCATCATCGACGGGGTGTTCGCTGAAGCGAAGGAGGTGATAGGCGGATTCTTCGTCATCGAAGCGGACGACCTCGATGCCGCCCTGGTCATCGCCCGCGAATTGCCGGCGCCTTTCGGCGGGATCGAAGTACGTCCGATCCGCGGAATCTGACCGCGCGTGCAACAGATGGATCACGGCAACAGGGGGACCGAGCTGATGCACCAAGTTGGCGTTCACGCTGCAATCGCGGACGCGCACCGAACGGGATGGGCATACGTTCTCGCCGCAGCGGCTCGAACAACCCTCGACCTCGATCTCGCCGAAGAATGCGCGCAGGAGGCCTACGCCTCGGCCCTGACCAACTGGGCCGAACATGGCGTACCCGAAAGTCCCGTCGCGTGGTTGACCACTGTGGCGCGAAGAAGGGCCATCGATTTCATCCGACGCCGCGACTTGCTCGACACCAAGCTTCCCCTGCTCATCGTCGGCGACGCATACAACCTCGACGACCAAGACATCCCCGACGACAGACTCAGGTTGATCTTCACCTGCTGTCACCCAGCACTACCCGTCTCTACACGCGTGGCTCTGACCTTGCGGCTGGTCTGCGGGCTCTCCACACCGGACGTTGCACGAGCCTTCCTCGTATCGGAATCGACGATGGCAGCACGCATCACCCGCGGCAAAAAGAAGATCGCTACCGCCGGAATCCCCTACCGCGAGCCAGCCGCAGAGGAACTCGCCAGCCGGGTCGACGCGGTTGTCGATGTGATCCACCTCGTCTTCACCACAGGCCACACCGCCCCCTCCGGATCAGAGCTGCAACGACGGGATCTCACTGAACGCGGGCTGCACCTGGCACGACTACTGCACGAGCTGCTACCGCACCAATCCGAGCCGACAGGGCTCCTCTCATTGGTCCTGCTGACTGATGCCCGCCGCGAAGCTCGATCCGACAGCGACGGCCAACTGTTGCGACTGAGTGAACAAGACCGCCAACTCTGGGACCACACAGCAATTCACGAGGGCCTCACTCTGGCCCGCCACGCGATGAAACAGCGCCCCCCGAGCCGCTACGCACTGATGGCAGCCATTGCCGCAGTGCACGCCCAAGCCGGTAGATGGGACGAAACAGACTGGATCCGGATCGTGGACCTCTACAACCAGATGGTGACCATCTGGCCCTCACCAGTCGTCGCGCTCAACCGTGCCATCGCCATCGGTGAAGCCTTCGGTCCCAAAGCAGGCCTCGCGGCATTGGATCCTCTCGGTACCGACCACCAACTTTCCGGCTACCACTACCTGCCCGCAGCCCGAGCCGACATGCACCGCAGACTCGGCAACATCAAAGAAGCTCTCTGCGCCCTCGACGAAGCCCTGATCTTGGTCGAAAACGATGTCGAGCGTCGCTTCCTCGAACAGCAGCGAAAAATTCTTTCGGAAACTGTCGATTCGGGACGTTCGGTATCCGACAACTAGATAGGAGGACAGATCCAACACAGGAGGGGACCTGAATGTCGGTAACGAACAAGCGCTTAGAACCTGCACGCGGGCACAGCCACCAGCGCATCGTCGAAGACATCGCCCTTGCCTACGCCAGCGCGGACAAGCGAACCAAAGGTGTGCTTCTCGACGACCTGTGCGCCCGCACCGGATGGCACCGAAGCCACGCTCGCCGCGTCCTGAAATGGACCACCACCCCCAGAGCTGTCGACCCGCAACCTCGATCACGGCTGAAGTACAGCCTAGAGACAGTGGAATTACTTACCTGGTGCTGGAAACTTCTCGACATGCCGACCGGAAAGCGGCTCGTCCCAGCGCTTCCCACGCTCGTCGACGCACTCATCCGTCACGGCCACCTCACCTCGGGGACGGCAACTACAGAACAGTTGTTGAGCATGTCGTCGGCGACTGTGGACAGAACCCTAGCCGCAGAGCGTGCACGCAGTACCCACCCGAACTTATGCCCGGCACATGCGCTCGTAGCCGCTGACGCCCCGATCCGCCGTCTCGTCTCTCAGCCCTCAGCAGCGCCAGGACACATCGAAGCCACGATCCACCACCACGGAGACAGATCCCCGATCGTCACCCTCACCAGCACAGCTACCGCCACACGATGGACGACGTACCGTTCCTTCGACTACCGCAAAGACGATGCACTGGGCGCGGCACTGACCTCGATCGGACACGACCTTCCCTTCGCAATCGAAGCGTTGACAGCGACAACATCCGATGAACAACTCGCCGCACGGATAGAGCACTGGTGCGTAGAACAGAACGTCGACTTCTACTTACGCTTGGGTACACCCCACACCCCGAAAACCGGTCAAGCCCAAGACGTTCCTGCACCCACCGAACACTGCACCAGCGACGCGGCCATCGACCTCCTCAACGAGATCTGGCGCGCGCGTGCAGGATTGATCAACAACTTCTACTGCCGGCAATTCGATGCCCGAGGAACCGTCACCACGGCCACACCGTGGCAGATGGTCCACGCCCACCCACTCATAGCTGACGAAGACAAAGCAATCTTCCGCGATGAACACAACAGCGCTGATCCGGTCCAACTGAACAGTTGCCTGACCGCTCTGACCGCGCGCTACGTCAAATTGCACCAAGCCGAGGAGATGTGTTCGCCGATCAAAGCAACGGACAGGTCTTCGCGCCTCCAGCGACCCGCTGGCGCGGACACTGGAGCGCAACTGACCCAGCTACGGCCGAACTCCACACTGACGCCTACGGCGCTGACTAGCCGAAGTCGCTGGAGTTGCTTCTCAGGCCAAGACGGTCACATCGCTTGAAAGGCTGCCGCTGATCGACGGCGGGAAGTCCTCAACAGCGGTGCTCGAAGCATCGAAATATATTCCAACACAACATTACTCAACGTACGACACCGACAATGGAGTGGGATCGCTCATGCAAGAAGTGGCAGTCAATCACTATGCGGACTGGTCGCGCTGGAACTGGCTGGGATGGACCACCTTACTGGGTTTAACCGGCGTGCTGTTCGTCGGAGTCGTCGCCGCGATTTTCGTTGCGATCGACATCGATCGCACACCGTACCGAGACAACGAGTTGGGCTGCTACCTCAGCGCGGCTCTCTTCTCCGCCGCCGCATTCCTCGGTTTCACAGGTACCTTGACATATTTCGTACGCCACCTACCTGGAGCAGGTGGGTCCCTACTCGTCTGCCTGGCATCGAGTGGCGCTGTCGTCCTTGGTCAGTACCTCGTTCACCGTTCATTCGCGGACCTCGTTACGGGTGAAACGCCGAGCGAATGGATCTGGAGAGGTTCCTCGATTGCAGCCATCGCAAGCGGTGTAACGGCATTCGGATACGACGGCCTCAACCGGATCGCCTCATGGATCCCCTCATCTGTTTCATTCGTTGTCGCGCTCATAGTGGCAGGGCTACTGACGGCGTTTGCCCACGCGATAGGAGAGCGCTCCACTGCCGGATGAAGTCCATGTGGACGCTTCACGGGAGGCTTGAGTAGGGCGCCGCACACACGGCTGGACTCGGGCAGTCCCGTTCGTGCACGCCGAACTGCCATGTAGATGGTGACGTGACCTCGATTGTCGAGCTAGCGTCATCCACCGCTTGACTTAAGCTGACAGCGCGGCATCGGCAGATACCAAAGCAGTAAATATCTAAGGGGAACCTGCATGTACGTGGAGAGCGTGACACTGACGAACTTCCAATGCTTTGGGGCGCAGCCCACCACAGTCTCGTTGGACCAGCAGTTAACTGCCTTGATCGGTGCTAATGGCTCCGGCAAGACAGCAGTCTGTCAAGCGCTCCTCCGGTTGTTCGGTGTCACGCAAGAACAACGGCAAATTCACGTCGAAGATTTCCATGTGCCAGCGGATGAGGAACAGTCCCCACAGGAACGAACGCTGGCGATTGAAGTCATCCTCGCCTTTCCCGAACTCGACGTCGCAGACAAAGCGACGCCTTCAAGTATGACCGCCAGCGTCCCGGAGTTCTTCCGTCACATGGCCGCAACAGTTGACGGCCAACTGAAATGCCGCATCGCACTCCGTGCGACATGGACCGACGATGGTTTGATCGAGGGGACCGTTGAGGACGAGCGCCGTGTGATTTACAACTTCGACGAGGACTATGGCGATAACTGGGTTCCATTTCGTGGAGCTGATCGGAATAGGATCCAAATGGTTTACGTCCCGGCCTCGCGTGACGGAGCTCGACAGATTACAACTTTTTTGCGTGGACGATTGTGGCGTGCGAGCCGCTGGTCGGATGATCTGCGCGGGCACGTTACTGATGCGGCGACCGATTTGCTCGAAAAGTTCGAATCTGAGCCGGCCGTATCGACGGTGGAGGAAGCGTTGGCGAAGCGTTGGCAACAACTGCATCAAGATACGACCGACACAGTTCCAACTTTTGAACCGATCAACCGCGACGTGGCTGCACTGGTTGGGAACGCCGAGTTGATGTTTCGGCCATCGCATACTGGCCGTAAACGTCACGCCCGATTTCTGAGCGACGGCCAGCGCTCCATGCTGCACCTCGCTCTCACCGCAGCGACACTTGACATCGAATCGAAGGTAGCGGAAGGCGGTCACGAAGACCGTTTCGACCTCTCCGCAGGTACGCTGCCGACATTGACGCTTCTGGCGGTCGAGGAGCCAGAGAATAGCCTGTCCCCCTACTACCTCTCGCGAGTAGTCAGGCAACTGATGGAGCTAGGCGACGGGCATAGTGCCCAGGCGATGCTTTCAAGCCACTCATCTGGAGCGCTCGCGCGCGTAGCGCCAGACAAAGTCCGCCATTTCCGCCTCGACCCATCTTCCGGCAGCACGGTCGTCAATTCGATTCGACTGCCAGACAATGAGACCGAGGCAGGAAAGTACATTCGAGAAGCGGTACGAGCTCACCCCGAACTGTATTTCGCCCGCTATGTCGTTCTTGGTGAGGGAGACTCTGAAGAGATAGTTATTCCACTTCTCGCAGAAGCCCAGGGGGTGCCCATCGATCGGTCTTTCGTCGCGATGATCCCCTTAGGAGGTCGACATACCAACCACTTCTGGCGACTTCTGGACGATCTCAAGATTCCCCATGCGACGCTGCTAGATCTCGACTGGGGACGAAACGGAGGTGGAGAAGGCCGCATCAAGGACGTATGTGTGCAACTTCTGGAGATCGATATCGACCCCTTTGCGGGCCTCGACGGTTACAACAGCACCGCCGATCTAGTCGGATTGGACAATACCGCCATCAACAAGTGGATCGTCCATCTGCGCACGTGGAACGTGTTTTTCTCGACGCCTCTCGACCTTGACATGTCAATGCTTAGTGCGTTCTGGAGCCCTTACACAACTAATCTCGACCCAGGTGCAACAGGACCTCGAGCAGACCCAGACCCCACCGATGCCGTGCTCGGTGTAGGGCGCCCCACCGGTGGGGAAGCGTCGACGTACTGGGCGGCAACTCGCGGGAACGAGTTGCTCCGCTGGTACCGGTATTGGTTCCTGAACAAGTCGAAGCCCGGCACCCACATGCGAATGCTGACCGCAATGAACACAGAGCAACTTTTGAAGCCGCCACCGGAGCTCGCGGCTCTCATCTCACTCATCAAGCGTGAGCTCCAGATCTCATGACCGCGAAGCTACCCGAGGAGTGGGAGCCGGAGGGTATCGACGAACTCGAACCAGCAGCATGGGCGGCCCTGCGAGACGACGCGCACACCTGCGTCACGGCCGGGCCAGGAGCGGGGAAAACAGAGTTTCTGGCGCAGCGCGCCAGCTACCTACTGGAAACTGGCTTATGCCCCGCGCCGCGCCGAATACTTGCGATCTCATTCAAACGGTCCGCAGCAGCCAATCTCCAACGACGCGTGCAGCAGCGCACACCAGAACATGCCAACCGCTTCGTTTCGATGACATTCGACGCATTCACCAAGAGCATTGTCGACCAATTTCGAGCCCTACTGCCAGAACCGTGGGCAATGAACGGCAATTATGAGATCGGTTATGCGAAGACGCAGGAGGTCGCAGAATTCCTTGATGTGCTAGGACGTAACACGGATCCGGAGATGCTCACGGATCTCCACGGCATTTCCCCCGGCACGTTCCTTGCTGAAATGGTCGCGGTCCATGCTCTCCCCGCAGAACCGACTGAACCAGCCACCGCCACCGAATATGCCGTACATCATTGGTGGTTGGAGAAGTATCGGGGAAAGGAAGCGCCCGTCGTCGACTTCATAATGCTCAATCGGCTCGCCGAACTGATCATTCGGAACAGTGCACACCTCCAGAGCGCGCTTCAACAGACATATCCGGTCCTGTTTATCGACGAGTTCCAAGACACCACGTACGCGCAGTATTCCTTCCTCCGGGCAGCCTTTGCACATCAACACACGACTATCACTACGGTGGGCGACAGCAAACAACGCATCATGGGCTGGGCCGGTGCTCTCGACGACGCCTTCACCGAGTTCCGTTCTGACTTCAGCGCCAACCATTACGAACTGACATGGAACTTCCGGTCCACAGAAGCACTCGTGGATTTGCAGCACCGCTTCGCACAAAAGCTGGACCCATCGGCGGCTAGAGCTGTATCGAAGGCTGTAGCCGACATCGCGGACGAGCCCGCACGAATCTGGTCGTTCTCAACCTTGCAGAAAGAGGCAGCGACAGTAGCTGCGTGGATCGCGGCCGATATGGAAACATCCGGGCGGAAGCCAGATGACTATGCACTAGTGGCTCGACAGAAAGTGGCCCAGTTAGAGGGGCCACTTCGTAGCGCCCTCAACAGGCACGGGATACAGCTACGCAACGACGACGCACTTTTCGGTCAACTGAGCCTTCAGGACTTGCTCAAAGACGAGTACAGCAGACTCCTCGTAGGCGTACTCAAGCTCGCCGCGACCGAAGCGAGTGCGGGCGGCCAACCACAAACATGGCTTGAGGTCAGCTCCAAGTTCGCCCATCTCCGCGGCGCTGAAACAGATATGCAGTCAGCAGGATCTGACAACGAACTATCGACCTTCTTACAGAGTCTTCGACAGCGACTCCGGGAGAACCCATTCAGTGCCCACACAATCGATTTGGTGCACGATCAGATCAGTAGATTTCTCAATGACTCAACCGCAGGTCACATGAGCATGGTCGATAGGCCGGAAGACATCACTGTTCGAGCGGATGCTTTCAAGGCTAGATTGCGCTTTGTCGCAACCGAAAGCGAGTCCTGGCGTGAAGCAGTCGACGCCTATGAGGGAAATGACGCCATTTCGTTATTGACGATCCATCGGAGCAAGGGGTTGGAGTACCACACCGTCTTCTTCCTTGGGCTGGATGATAATCAGTGGTGGTCACACGGTAAAGATCCCGCAGCATCTACATCAGCTTTCTTTGTCGGACTCTCACGTGCTGCGCAACGAATAATTTTCACACAATGCGATGAGCGCGGCGGACAGGTCGAAATTGAGGACTTGTACAAGAGCCTCAACGATGGCGGACTGCAGGTCTCTCGGATCGAATAGAAGAACGGCACCCCGACCATCACCGATCAACAACCGCATGGCTGAATAGATGATCTTCGAGCGCCCTCTGGTTCCGCTCCGATCGCACCGACGGAATCGATCGCGATGCTCGTTTGTGGTAGCTGGTTGACGTCGACGATCAAACGGCGCGCAAGCGTTTTTGGGGGAAGAGGAAGACTGTTTCGTTGGCAGCTGTTCTGTGGCCGATGAGGGTGGCTGCTTCCTCTCGTGACAGGCCGGCCTTCGATATCAGCATCTCTCCGATGCTACGGGCCAACTCTGGTGATGTGTGCTCCCTTCGATGCGGGTCACACGATGATGCGCATGGGTACCGGTCCGGCGAATCTACTGGCGCACGGGCTGATCGATCGCCTCGAACAGAGTGGTTGCCGTACCGAGTTGGTCGAGATCGCGCCGCCGGTGGGTGATTGGTGCAGCGAGCTGAGAACGGGTTTCGCTGTGCAACGAGCTGTCCGGGTTGCCACCGCCGATGCGGTCTCTGCCGGGGCGTTTCCCGTCTTGCTGTCCGGTGACTGCAACACCTCGGTCGGGGTGATCGCGGGCTTGCAAGCCGGCGGTGTCGACCCCGGTTTCGTGTGGTGTGATGCCCACGCAGATTTTCACACGCCGGCAACGGACAGGTTCGGTTCGCTGGACTGTCAGGGCCTGGCCATGCTGGCCGGGCGGGCGTGGCGGGAGTTGGTGCGGCAGATGGGTCTTCGGCCGCTCCGAGACAGTCGGGTCGTCCTCGTCGGTGCACGGTCGGTCGACCGGGATGAATTCGGGCGCTCCGCGCCAGGCACGGTCCTCGGACTTCAGAATGCGATGGAGAAATCGTTGAAGTCGGTGGCTGAGATGATTGGGAAGGCGAGGGCGCATGAATAGTCAGCCGCTATGCCCCGCTGCCGCTGTGAGCGAGGTACCTCGAGCGCGAGCTGCAGAACTGGATGATGAGCAAGTGTCAGCTCGATGGTGCGATGGCAGTTGCTTGCGGCAAGCGCACAATTCCGCAGCGGACAGGTGTTGCTGATTCCCAGGATGGCTGGGTAAACGTGCAATTGTCGGCGAGAATCACCTGTCGGTAGTCGACAATTCCGGGAAGATTTCCGGGTGGGTGATGTCGTCGGCCCAGAACCCGTAACGTTGGCCGAGCACCTGCATCACTGCCTCGGCCTCTGTGTCTCCGTGGTGGAGCGTTAGGTTCCAACGGGGGAGGCTGCTCACTGCTACAGCCCGGATTCCGACTTCCATTGCTTCTCTGGTGATTGTCGCTGCGGAGATTCGAGGGTCGTTCTGTTCTTCGTGGCGCCTAGACTCCGCGACGATCAACGATCTCAATTCCGCGACGCGACCGGCTGTGACTGGGCCGTGATGTGCTTCGATTCGATGGGTTACAGACAGGCTCAGTACGACGCTGAGAAGGTGCCAGTCCTTCCAGCCTTCTGCTCGGAGTTGCTGGAAGAGAGCCCTAATTCTATTGTCTTTCAACAATTCTGGAACTGTATATCGGATAGGGTCAGGTAGCAGTTCATAGCGTTCGGTCAGGATTGCTTGCGCCTTCGCGGCCGAGTAACCGGGTCCGTGTTCCGAGCGTGGTTCGAGGAGTTGGGAGCCTTTTCTAGGGTTCGGCCGGGCCGGATGGCGTAGAGGTTGGTATCGGGTAGCGGCAAGGGGCGGGACTGACTGCGTCCGGAAATGTGCAAGCTCCCGATACGGTCGGCCGACCTCCAAGTTGTTGAACAGACCGTTGTCCGCTGCAGTCTCCATCAATTTGCTGAACTGTTCCACGTCAAGCAGTGAGTTACCGATTAAGACTTGAAAGGCCAGGTGAAGGCTGCTGCCTTCCATGAGAATCTCGGCGTCAGATGCTCGCTCTGGTTCAGCAGGCATGTGCAGCAGCCACAGTCGGCGATCACCGTCCATCCGTGTCAAATAGGTGTTGATGGGACGTTCGTCGGCTGAATATGTCCGGATCTCGATATCGACGTCTTGAGCAAGGACCACCGGATCAAGAGACGCGAACTCGACCAGAAGAACTTGAAGCGTCGAGGTGAAGTCCTCGAGCGCGAGCACGGAATTTTGTTCGTTGCGACTGTGGACGTGCCATCGAACTCCGAGGGCGTGGAAGGTGGCGATTCGGACCGGACCGACGTCACTGAACGGCGCACCGGCCTTATCGGATAGCCAATCCATCCACTCTTCATCGTTTCGGACGGGCATTGCTGCGAGAGATTCGCGCCGTGCTTGAACCAGCGAACCGGTGGGACCCTGGTTCAGTATCTCCCACAGTGCCGGCTCGAAATCCGGACGGGTTTGGTGCGCAACCAAGGTGGAGATCGCTTGACGGTGGACCGCGTCCAGGACGTATTGATGACGATCGAGATTGACGGCGTCTGGTGCATAGTTCATGTGGGCGAGGCTGGCGATCGCCGCCAGGTTTGCCGAGCTGACCCACGCTCCTGCCAAGTTGTCTTGATCGGATGCGGAGAATAACGCTATCGGAACGAATTCCCTATCCGATGGGTCGAGGCTTCCCTGCGCAATGGCGGCCATCGCCAAGGCGTATTTCTTGGCGGCTAGGTACATACCGAGAGCGCAATAGATGTCCATGATGTTAGCCATTGCCCGCAACGTGCCGAAGAGGGTGTCACCGTGGAACCAGTTGACCTTCGCCACATGAAATTCACGCAGCGCGCCCAACAGATTGCCGGCTTTGTGCAGAGCTTGTGCCCGCTGTCGGCATCGCTCCCCGACCGCGATATCACCATCGAGTCGTTTGACGGCGTCATCGAAACCATCGCAAACCTGACGGTAAAGGGGGTGATCAAGCAGAGACGGCGAGAGGAGATCGAATATTGCGCTAACCGTGTCGATCGGGAACGCCGGGGCGTCGGGTAGAAGTTCAACTAGTTCGACTAGCCGCTGCATACCTTCGTCGATATCCAGCAACGGAGCTGCGTCAAGGTGTTGTTGCATCGTGCCCTGATCGATCGCTTCGATCAGGTGCCCGTACTGTTCATCGATCTCGCTCAGACTGACATCGCTCGGCTGGAGGGCGATATCCGAGTAGTCGAATTGTAGTGCGACGTGCGCGGCAGCCTGCAGCAAAGCTGCACGGGTATTGGGACCCCAATCTTGGCTGAGAAGCCCAGCAAGGTGGTAATGCAGGTGCGGTATCCACTCCAATATCTCTGGCAGCGGGATATCAGTATGCCCGAATGCGGCTGCCGCACTACATAGTTGAATCATGACGCTGGCGTTGAAGAGAATCGTGGGATCGGTACTCTGCTCGAACTCAGTCATGAATGTACGAATCAGCGATTCGGCGGTTCGTAGATCTGCGGTACCGCGATATCGCGCCGTGACGATCTCGTAGACGGCATGTAGTCGGACATCGACTACTGGAGTTTGTTCGGCAAGTCGTGTGATCAGCGCGAGCCAACCAGCGAGATCTGCCCGAGCCGGTCCCGGGGGTATCGCGTGGCGCAATCCGTGGCGAAGGTCGAACAGGTCGCCGAGATTGGACGGGTTGCTGTCATTGTTCTGCCAGTAATCACGTAAGTCGATGTACCACTCGGGAAGATCGGATTCAGGTTCAATTACTTGTGGTGCGAGCTCCGTAGGCAGGTTCAAGTACTGCCGAGCGATCCAGTAGAGGTCCGGTTCGGCAAGAAGTTCAGCGAGCGCTAAGCCGTCGATGATCTGCAGTTTGACCCGGTGTTGATCTAGAGCCCACTCTTCGAGGTTGTGCCGCAAACTGGCGGCGATGTCTTCGGTAGCGAAGATGTAGATACGGTCGACGGGGGTTCCCTGAGTACAGATAGCGTCGATGTCGTTCTTGAATTTGGCTTTGAGACCATTCCGTTGGATGGTGCAAGCGAAGACAACGACGTCCTCTGAAGCCAACGCCAAAAACCCTAGCGCGAACGGTAGCTCAGCTGCCAGGTAGGTGTGAAACGACTCGAAATCTCGACCTTGGTCACCGCCTGCCGATACCGGGCCCGTAGCTGGAAGTACGTTGCTGGTAATCCGAAGTTTGGCTACATGTCGGCACAAGTGTTCAAAATCATGATGCCCGTTCACCCCGGACAATCGACTAAGTGACCACCGGATTATCTCTGCAGCTTCGACCGTCGTAGCCACTACTACCTCCCGCTATGTCGATCATCGCTACATAGATGCAATGTCGATGAAGAATAGCCGTTGCTCCCAGACGCAGTGGTCTTTCGTGCCACTGACCCCACATGATGTTCGAGGATCTTGGCGGCGTCGACTGTGTCCGTTGGAGCGCGAGGCGGCGGTCGAGAGGGTACTCAAGCAGATTATCGGCACCCTGCGGTCCATCCTGTGCTTCAACCGCCCGCGTCCAGCGGTCCGTCGCCCACGGCGGGTCCTGTGAATCGGACGGGCACCTGACCTGTGGTGGATGTCGGTGAGGGTGCGTTTGGTTGGTGTGGGTGGTGCCGGGTCGGGTGGGGGGTTGTGGGCTCCTTTTTGAATGTTGTTGTGTGTCAGTAGGTTTCGGTATTCGGTTGGTGTTGGGTTGGTTTCGTGAGTTGTGCACGGTGATGTTTTCGTGAACGTCTAATTATGTTGCGGTGGTGAGTGTTTCGGTGTTCGGCGTTTTCGGGTTGTTTTGCAGTTTGGTGGGTGGGGGTGTATGATTGGGAGCATGATGATGACGAGGCAGTGGACGCGAGACGGGGCGCTTTCCGTGACCCTCCCCTCCTCCCCAGCCTCGTTCGGGTGTCGGGTACCGGTTCAGACGTTGCGATGAATTCAATTGGTGAGAACCAAGATTCGGAATTCAGAGGAGCGAAGCGACTCGATCGGCGGCAACGGCACTCGACCCACTGCGAGCCGCGCAGCGGCTCCCTGGCGGGGAGCGAAGCGACTCGCTCCGCCTCCCGACGCGAAGCGTTGGGGGGAGCGCCGCGGTTGGTGGCTGGCGATCCGACGCCGAAAGTGCAGCTGGAAGGACTGCGGATCGCTTCGGAAGCGTTGTCTCCG
>NZ_RKLZ01000005.1:0-167365 GCF_003797745.1 Rhodococcus sp. WS1
GAAGCTAAGCCCTTCAGCGCCGATGGTACTGCACTCGACAGGGTGTGGGAGAGTAGGACACCGCCGAACACAAATTACGAGAAGCCCCCCAACCAGTGATGGTTGGGGGGCTTTCTCGTACCCAAAACACCCAACCAAAACACCCCCCGAAAGCACCCCCGCCGGCACCCCCGACTTCGAGCGAACGGTACTTTCGTCGCCTCAGACCGACCCAGCGTACCGTTCGCACGATCAAGGGGCGGGCACGCCGCCGACTGACCACCGCGTCCGGGATCGAGCGAACGACACTTTCGTCGCCTCAGATCGACCGAACGTACCGTTCGCACGATCAGGGCACGATCAGGGCAGGAATTGGGTGAGGAAGATGCCAGCGCCGACGCACGTAGCGACTGGTTAGCCAAGGTACAGATTGTGAACCCTCTCATAGGTGCGAAGTACTCTCCGATTTTGTGCCTTTGTCCCTAGTACTTTGGCCTAGGCTGAGTGTCATGGTGGGGTTGAGCAGCTCGCGGGTGTCGCATTTGCGACTCGTTCCGACGGAACCTGAAGAACTGCAAAGGTTTGTACAAGAAGCTGGCGGAGTGCGTGGGGGCATTCAGATTGCGCGATCGTTACGTTCGAAGAGGCGCGCGGTACCGGCGCAATACGCGATACGTATCAGCGTCGACAATGTTTCCACTCAGATCTGGCGACGAATCCTCGTCGCGTCGGATCTGAATCTGGATGACCTGCATTCGGTCGTTCAACGGGCAATGGGGTGGAGTGACCGTCATTCGCACGCGTGGTCCAAGTCAGGAACCCGATTTCCCGGCGAGGTCGAAGAGTATGTAGCTTCCGGAAGCAACGCCGAGCAGCGCCTCGCCGGACGAGTGGCGATCGTAGAGTCTGCGGTACGTCTGGACGAGGTCATGGCCTCGCCCGGCGATGAACTTAGATATCGCTATGGACGCTTCGGAAACTGGAGTCACACGCTGACACTGGAATCTTCGGAAGTACTGCCCGACGGATTCCAAATTGTGTGTGCCGCGGGTCGCGGTGCGTGTCCGCCGGAGGAATGCGTCGGGCCTGACGAGTACGAGCAGCTCCTCGGTGTCCTCGCTTCGGAGAAGTTGCGCTCCCACGAATGGACCCTCGAATGGCCGCAAACCGAATTCGAGCCGACACGATTCGAGATCGCTGAGGTCAACAATCGGCTTCATATACCTCGACCGGACGAGATCGTTGCGCCGTACGACACCGCAATGCTCGTCGAATGCCTGGAACCGTCGCGAGTCCCGGAACTGCGCGCGGTCCTCGCCCGAGCCGGCATTGACGATGAGTCGGCAATCGGAGAGTTGGTCCACGTCGAGGCGGGCCAACGCCTTCAATCGGTCCTGGCGCTGATCGGTGTCGAAGGGGTCGACGCTGATGACTTCTTCACGACGGTCGACGCAATGCTCGACGAACCCGAACTAGGACCTGTCAACCTTCCCAAGGGGCGATCACTCTTCGCAGTACTCAAGAGGTTTGGCCTGGTGCGAAAGCACAAAGGGCAGATTGTGCTGACGAAGCGGGGACAGTCAGCGCAGCGGGACGCATCAATCATGTGGTCGGTGATCGTCGACAGCGTTCCGGTTGCGCCGGGAGGCTCGCAGAGAGCAGTGGAACTTCTTGTCCTCCTCGCCGTAGCCGCTGGTTTGTCGCCGGCAGATCGTCATCGCTTCGTCGCGGGAGCACTGGAGTCGATTCGGTCGTCAAGCATCCTCATGTCCGGCGCTCAGACTTCCAAACGTGACACGTCCGGGAGCACCGTAGAGGTGCTCGGCCTGATCGGCGCTACGGGGTACGAGCTGGGGAAGTTCGGCACCAAAGAGGACTCTCCCTGGGCTGTTCACCTCGCGAGGGCGATCCTGCAGCGTTAACTCGCGCGTTCGATGCAGACAACCGAAACGGGGTTCGATCCGGCAATGCCGAATCGAACCCCGTTTCGTGTCCTGGTTAGAGATCAGATGTTGACGCCGTAGTCGCGGGCGATGCCGGCGAGTCCGGATGCGTAGCCCTGTCCGACTGCGCGGAACTTCCACTCGCCGTTGTGGCGGTAGAGCTCACCGAAAAGCATGGCGGTCTCGGTGGAAGCGTCTTCCGAGAGGTCGTATCGTGCCAGCTCGGATCCATTCGACAGATCTACGACGCGGATGTAGGCGTTGGTGACCTGCCCGAAGGACTGGAGTCGGGCATCGGCGTCGTGAATCGAGACGGGGAAGAAGATGTTGGTGACGTTGGGCGGTACAGCCGGGAGGTCGACGTTGATGACTTCGTCGTCGCCGTCACCTTCACCGGTGAGGTTGTCGCCGGTGTGCTCGATGGATCCGTCGGGCGAGCGAAGGTTGTTGTAGAAGACGAAGTGCAGGTCGGAAAGAACCTTGCGTTCCGGGCCGGTGACCAACGCGCTGGCGTCGAGGTCGAAGTCGGCACCACTGGTGCTGCGTGCATCCCAGCCGAGACCGACTGCGACCTTGGTGAGGTTGGGTGCGGCTTTCGACAGAGATACGTTGCCGCCCTTGGCAAGTGTGACGCCCATTCAGGTTCCTCTCGTTCGAACGAAGTGGATTTCTTCGTTCGGGAGTTCTGTGTTGTCCGTTCTCGACTCACATTACCGTGAGCGGGTAGGTGCGGTTCGACCGAATAGCTACCTCACTCGAACAGCGCGCGAAGATCCTCGGCGTCGAGTCCGGTGCCGAGTGTCCCTTCGGCGTCCATGACATTCGAGAACAATGCCGACTTCTTGGCTTTGAGCGCCATGACCTTCTCTTCGATCGTGTCTTTGGCAATGAGACGGTAGACCATGACGTTTCGTGTCTGCCCGATGCGGTGAGTGCGATCGACCGCTTGTGCCTCGGCGGCCGGGTTCCACCAAGGGTCGAGAATGAAGCAGTAGTCGGCCTCGGTGAGATTGAGGCCGAAGCCACCAGCCTTGAGGCTGATCATGAATACGGGGGCTACGCCAGACTTGAACTCCTCCAACACTTCACCGCGATTGCGCGTCGAACCGTCGAGATAGCTGTACGGAATTTTTTCCGCTTCGAGTCGTTTGCGGACAGAACCGAGGAACCCGGTGAATTGGCTGAAGATCAACGCACGGTGTCCGCCCGCAATGACGTCGTCCAATTGCTCGACGAGAGCGTCGACCTTGGCTGAGGGGACAGGTCCGCTTTCCTCGTCGACCAGCGAGACGTCGAGACTGAGTTGGCGTAGCACCGTCAGCGATTGCAGGATCGTGAATCGGTTCTTGTCGACGTCGTCGAGCAGTCCGAGAATCTTCTGCCGTTCGCGTTGCAGATGGGTGTCGTAGATCGCGCGATGGCTCGGATGCAACTCGATCTCGAGTATCTGTTCCTGCTTCGGCGGCAAGTCTGCAGCCACCTGTTCCTTGGTGCGCCGAACCATCAGCGGTTTGACGCGCCGCCGAAGTTGCGCCAATCGCTCTGTGTCGCCTTCCTTTTCGATCGGGTTGCGGTAGACGTCGGTGAAGGTGGTGGGACTGGGGAACAGTCCTGGTGCAGTGATCGCGAGGAGCGACCACAACTCCATGAGATTGTTTTCCATGGGAGTGCCGGTGATCGCGAGTTTGAACGGTGCGTTCACTGCCGTCGCACACTTGTGGACCTTGGACTTGTGGTTCTTGGCGAATTGGGCTTCGTCGAGTACCAGTCCGGACCAGACGCCCGCCGAATACGCATCGGTGTCGAGGCGAAAGAGAGCGTACGACGTCACGACGATGTCCGCCCCGTCGACGAGTGTTGCCAGGTCGGTTCTTCTGCGCCGCAGAGTATCCGTGATGACAGCGGTGTGGAGGGTTGGTGCAAACTTGGCCACCTCGGATTTCCAATTGGAGACCACGCTGGTGGGAGCAACGATCAGAAAGGGCGGCGCCGCTGGATTCGATTGCCGTGCAGTGCAGATCATTGCGAGAGTTTGCAGGGTCTTGCCCAGGCCCATGTCGTCGGCGAGTATGCCGCCCAGGCTGTGCTGCCGGAGGAAGTTGAGCCAGCGGAATCCGTCGACCTGATAGGGGCGCAGTGTTGCCGTCAACGTGGCGGGGACGTCGACGGGATCGATCCCGGAACCGCCGAGCAATCCTGCGATCTGCTTCTTCCAAGCTGCTGCCTGATGTTCGACTCTTCCCAGTGTCGTCAATTCTTCCCACAGCCCGGCTTGAAACTTGCTGATCGCGAGTTTGCCGGTTGGTCGATCGAGCAGCGACCGCGCTTCGGTGATGAGTCGGTGTAGACCGAGAAGGTCAGGTGCGTCGAGTCGGAAGAAGGCGCCGTCCGGAAGCAGTATGTGAGTCTCACCCTTGCTCAGGGCGGAGAACAGCGTGGTGAACGGAACGCTTTGTCCCGCAACGTCGACGGTGACGTCGAGGTCGAACCAGTCGGATCCGCTGCTCCCGTCGGGGGCTGACGTGCTGAGGCCGATCACGACAGCGTCGTCTGCGGGCCGATAGTCGGCGGGAGTGCCCGCGACGGTGAGGTCTACTTCGTCGTGCGATGCGAGTTGGGGGAGGAGGTCGAGTGTGAACTGCATGGAATCGAGGCCGGCCAACGTTCCCGCGAGAGTGGCCTTCGCCGCGGCCGCACCGAGGCTCTTGGCAATGGCATCTTCGGCAACGTGGTTGCGGATCTCGGACTCGTCGGTGGTTGTGTCTGCGGTAGAAATGATCAGTTCGTCGGCATCGACTGTGTACTTCCATGCCGATTCGATGTCGATGCGGTGGTTGTCCGCGTACGTGGCGACCAGTTGTAGCCGAGGACCGGACACAGTCGGTGGGTTGTAGGCGCCGTCGGAAGATATGACGGGAGCGAGGTTTCCGAGTTTGAACACGAACCGCGAAGTGAATGCATCCCGATGCTCGGCGGGTATGTCGACCGATTTTCCGGAGTCGATCAACTGCCTCAGTTGGTGGGTTATCGGCGTGTGCAGTGGTGCGAGAGTGATCGCGTTGGCGGCGTCGAGCGCGAAGACGCCATGTGCCGGCGTGCCGACGAGTCCCCAGTCGGTATGGGTGACGATGTGCCCACCGGCCTGAATTCGGGGCGTCAGGCGGAGGTTGTTGTCTTCTGCACCGTGGACGTCGAGGCAGATGCTGGCATCGTCGAGTAGGGAGATGTTGCCGAGGCCGGCCTTCGAGTGAACGAGTGAAACGCCCACGGTGATCGCCTCACGAAGAAGAGACCAGAGTTGCGGGCTCGCGAACCCGGCAAGATCGATTTCCGCGGCATTTTGATTTCGGTAGTAGTTGCCGGCGCTGTGGAGGAGATGTATGTCGCGTAGAACCCGGAGGTGATCTGCGGGGAACTGAAAAGTGCTTCCGAGTTTGTTCCAGGCGAGCCCGCCGGAGATCCACCCTCTCGCTCCTGGTTGCACGGGTTTGATGATGAGCCTTGTCGATGCGCCCTTGGTTCGGGTGGTGAATTGAATGCCAAGTCCACGTGTAGTGCGGCCGGCCGGGTCTGGTCGGAGCAACTCCTCGAGCGCGCTGTCCCATCCGAGGTGTTGTGGAGTCTTGTTCGCCTCGGCCACCGCTGCGAGCACCAACGCGACTACGTGCTTGCAGTTCATCCGCACGGGACACGTGCAGAGGCCACGCGTGAACGTTGCTGTACCGGCCGCGCTGCGACTTACCGAAATCGTGCAGGTGTACGGCTCTCGCGCAGTTCCCGATACAGCGCCGGTCAAGGTGTCAGCGGTGTCGTTCCATGCGATGGATTCGACTGCATTCTGCCGCAGGTAGGTAAGTCCGCGTTCGTAGGTGGTTGTGCCCACGATAGCGCGAATTCGGTCGAGGTCGAGGGCCCTGACTGAATCCGGTTGCACGGGGCCAGCCTAGTAGCGGTGACCGACAGATCTTGTCGTGGTCGTTTGTCCAAGAAAGTCCGAACTGCACGGTATGTTCACGGAAACATCTTTGACTGGTTTGGGAGTTTCATGAGGACTGAGCGGCGAGCGTGGATCCGATCTGCGCGCACAGGTGCGGTGTGTTTGGCCGTTTGTGCACTTTCTTTGCAGTTGGGCGGACTGTCGACGGCAGCGCCGAGTTCCGGGAGCTCGGGAAGCTCGGGAAGTCTGGGCAGCGTCGAGGGCAGCGTGAGTTCGGGGTCGACGATCCCAGGACCGCTTCAGGAGGATCCGGGCCCCAAGCCGGAGCTGCGCGACGACATCGTCGTCCCGGCCATCGTCGGCGAGAAGGTGACCGCACCGCAGGCAATCAGGCTGACGGTGGCGTCGCCTGCACTTCGACGCGAGGTCGGCGTCGAGATCTTGCTACCCGCGGACAATTCGGTTCCGCGCCCGGCGCTGTACATGCTCGAGGGTGTCGACGCCGGTGAGAAGAGCAGCGGATGGATGACGATCGGCGGCGCTCCGGCGTTCTTCGCCGACAAGAACGTCAACGTCGTGATGCTCAACGGTGGTATCGCGAGCCTGTACTCGGACTGGGAGAATCCGGATCCGCGGCTGGGACTGCACAAGTGGGAAACCTTCATCACCGAAGAGTTGCCACCGCTGATCGACGCACGGTTGAAGACCAACGGCATCAACGCGATTGCCGGCAATTCCATGGGCGCGATGGGCGCAATGATGCTCGCCCAACGCTTTCCGGACATGTATCGTGGCGTCGCGGTTTTCAGTGGCTGCTACTCCACGATGGATCCGCTCGGCCGAACTGCCGTCCAGGCCACGATTTCTTCGCGAAGCGGAGATCCGGCCAACATCTGGGGTGTGCCAGGAGGCCCCGAGTGGGAGGCACACGATTCGTTGATCAACGCAGAGAAGCTGCGTGGCAAGGAAATCTACGTGTCGACGGCAAATGGTCGTCCCGGATCCGACGAGACGCTGCAGACTCCGGAACTACTCGAGCGTCTGGTGATCGGCGGCGGCATCGAGGTTGCTGCGCATGCCTGCACCAAGATGTTCGACGCGCGGTTGCAGGAGCTGAAGATTCCGGCGCAGGTAGATTACGAGCCGAACGGCACACACGCGTGGGCATATTGGCGTGAACGACTACCCAAGGCGTGGCCGACTTTGTCCCGGGCGTTGGGCGTCTGACGGTTCGACAACAGTGCTCGGGTTGTGGGTGCACCACAACCCGAGCGTTGGATCACTCGCAGGCGATGCCGTCGTTGTCCCGGTCGAGATGCGGGGCATATCCGTTCTGGCCCCGGTACAACGGAGCTGCGCCGGCGTTACGCACGGCAGTGCAGTTCTGGTAATACCGCGCCGGTGCGGGAGTGTTCTGCGGCGCCGGCTGGTTCTGGGGCGCTTGCGGAGCGGGCGGTGCAGGCGGTGCGAAGACCGGGGGAAGGAACGGCTGGACTGCGTCGGCAGAGCCAGTCGGAATCATGCGTGCGATCTCGATCGGTAGGAAATCGAAAACCGTGGATGCCTGAGCGCCGGGTGCGGCAACCAGAGTGATTGCGGCGCAACCTGCGATGCTGAATGCCAGACGGCGGAGCTTCATGTGACCTCGTGTTCAACTGGGCAGCCCTTCCACTTCGGAGGGCTGTGCCGGCTGAGCATACTGGCCATAACGACCAAATGGTCTATTTCGGTAAGGGTGAAACCTGGGGTGAAAAGCAGCGTCCCCGCACCGTATTGCTCGGGTGCGGGGACGCTGCTGCTGTCAGCGAGGGTTACGCGTCGACAAGTTCCTCGGCGAAGGGATCACCGTTGCGGGGAGCGTCGAAGCGTTCCTTGTCGAGAATGCCCTCACGCTTTGCGACGATGACCGGAACCAGAGCCTGGCCGGTGACGTTGACTGCGGTACGGCCCATGTCGACGATCGGTTCGACTGCGAGGAGCAGTCCGACGCCGGCCAGGGGAAGACCCAGGGTGGAGAGTGTGAGTGTGAGCATGACTGTCGCACCCGTAGTTCCGGCCGTTGCTGCCGAGCCGATGACCGAAACGACGACGATCAGCAGGTAATCGGTGAAGGTCAGCGGAACGTCGTAGAAGCCGGCGACGAAGATTGCCGCGATCGCGGGATAGATTGCGGCGCAACCGTCCATCTTCGTGGTGGCACCGAGCGGAACTGCGAACGAGGCGTACTCACGAGGAACGCCGAGGTTGCGTTCGGTGACGCGTTCGGTCAGCGGCAGGGTGCCGATCGACGAGCGCGAGACGAATCCGAGCTGAGTCGCGGGCCAGACACCGGAGAAGAAGCTTCGAACCGAGAGACCTTGTGCGGCAATCAGGATCGGGTAGACCACGAAGAAGACAATGGCCAGACCGATGTAGATGGCGGCGGTGAAGACGCCCAGCGAGCCGATCGCATCCCAGCCGTAGGTGGCGACAGCGTTGGCGATCAGCGCGGCGGTGCCGATCGGGGCGAGGCGGATGATCCACCACAGGACCTTCTGGACGATCGCGAGCAGCGAAGCGTTGAACTCGAGGAACGGCGCAGCCTTGGGACCGATCTTGAGTGCAGCAATGCCGATTGCGCCGGCGATGACGAGCAGCTGCAGGACGTTGAAGCTCAGCGATGTAGTCGCCACGCCTTCGGCGACGGAAGTCTTTGCACCCAACCCCAGGAAGTTGTTCGGAACCAGTCCGGTGATGAACGCCCACCACGAGCCGGAGCTCTTGGGTTCCTTCGCTGCTTCGGCGGCGACGTCGGTCCGTGAACCGGGATCGGTGATCAGGCCGACGATGATGCCGATGATCACAGCAATGAAAGCGGTGATCGCGAACCAGAGCAAGGTCTGCACGGCCAGGCGAGCTGCATTGGCGACCTGGCGCAGGTTGGCGATGGAGCTGACAATGGCGGTGAACACCAGCGGGATCACCGCCACGGTGAGCAGCTTGACGTAACTCGAACCGATGGTCTGCACGGTGCCGACCAACCAGTTGACGTTGCCGTCGGCTGCATCAGGCATTGCCCGGGCGACGAGACCGATGATGACGCCGAGTACGAGACCGGCGACGATCTGCGGTCCGAATGCCGTCGCCCAGGACGGAAAACGGGACGTGGACTTTTCCGGCACGCCGGTGGAGGTGGAGCTGGGCATGACTATGCCTTTCGAAAATCAAGGGAGCGAAACGCAGCGCGGCACCAGAGGCCGGGCAGATTCGAAGAAATGTTTCCTGGTACGCGTCAGGTCAGAGCGAGCGCGTACACATTGCGCTCGCCTGCAGGCGAAGGTCGACGTAACGCCGACTGGTCAGGAACAACACTGTCCACACACTACTCGCAGCTTCAACTACTCGATCCCGAGGGTCGCCGCGGGAGTTCGCTTCGTGTTCGTCGGGCGTGCCCCGATCAGTCACTGTTGGTCGGTTGACTAGTCTCGACGATCAGTAGGTGCCGCACCGGCGCCTAAGCGTCGGCAAGCGGAAGCGAGAGACCGATGAGCGTTCGGAATGCCGAGTACCCGCGTCCGAAGCATTTCCTGGTGCACCTCAGTGACACGCATCTGGTGGCTCAGGGGGAGTTGTACGACGCCGTGGATGCGTCGACGAGATTGCGGGAAGTGCTCAGCGGGATCGTGGCCTCGGGCGCACGCCCGGATGCACTGATATTCACCGGCGACCTGACCGACCAGGGACACCCCGACGCATACGCGGAATTGAAAGCCATCGTGGAACCCGTGGCGGCCGAGATCGATGCGCAGGTCATCTGGGCGATGGGCAACCACGACGACCGCTCTACTTTCAGGTCTCTGCTGTTGGGCGAGGACGCCACCGATCATCCCGTCGACAACGTCTACGACCTTGACGGACTGCGGGTGATCACCCTGGATTCGTCGGTTCCCGGTCACCACTACGGTGAGATCTCGGATCGTCAATTGGATTGGCTACGCTCAGAATTGGCGGTGCCCGCGCCCGACGGAACAATTCTGGCGCTGCATCATCCGCCGGTTCCGTGCATTCAGGATCTCGCGGTTCTGGTGGAGTTGCGCGATCAGTCCCGGTTGGCAGACGTCTTGCGTGGCAGCGACGTCCGGGCGATTCTTGCCGGGCATCTGCACTATTCGACGACGGCGACGTTCGCCGGCATTCCGGTGTCCGTGGCGTCGTCGACGTGTTACACCCAGGACTTGAACGTGGAAGTCGGTGGTCAGCGTGGTCGTGACGGGGCTCAGGGGTGCAACCTGGTGCACGTCTACGACGAGACAATTGTTCATTCGGTCGTTCCACTCGGCGCGCACGTGACGGTCGGTGAGCCTGTCGACGCGGCCGAGGGAACCCGGAGGCTCAGCGCTGCCGGTATTCGAATCCTCGAGAGCGAAAAGGCTGCACGCTCGATCATCTGAGGTGGCAGGCGGTTTCCGGCACTCCGGCGCAGTTCTGGGCGATTGCCGGGCTGTCGCGTACTCACTACCGTCGAGGTAGGTGCAGAGCTCCAGCAACAAGGACCGGCTAGCTGGACGGCAACCCTTCATGCCGATGGGGTGCCCCGGAATCACACCTGGCGATACGCGTGGTGCGTGTCGCAAGCGGCAGTCGCCACGAGAACCGTCAGTCGGGTGCTGACGGTTTCTGCGGTCGGCACTGTGCGCTCCCGAGTAGTTCTCGAACAGGAGTATGCGCCGATGACCTCCACCCCCTCCTCTCATCTTGCTCCGTTGCATCTCGCCGTAGCGCTGGACGGTGCCGGTTGGCACCCTGCAGCCTGGCGAGAGCCACACTCGCGCCCGAGTGAGCTGTTCAGCGCGTCGTATTGGACTGACGTGGTGACGACCGCCGAGCGTGGTCTGCTCGATTTCGTCACCATCGAGGACAGTCTCTCGGTGCCGGCCAACCCACTCGAGCCCGTCGACGACGCGGTTGATCGGGTGCGCGCTCGGCTCGACGCACATCTCGTGGCCGCCCGACTGGCACCGATCACGAGCAACATCGGCTTGATCCCGACCATCACCACCATTCACACCGAGCCGTCTCACGTGTCCAAAGCCGTTGCCACGCTGGATTACACCTCGCGCGGTCGCGCCGGATGGCAGGTGAAGGTTTCGGCGTCGGAATCCGAGGCAGCACAGTTCGGGCGTCGCGACATCCCAGCGCTCACCGATGCCGACCGTCAGTCGATCGTTTCAGGCGTCCTCCCGGACTTCGTGCGCGACCTGTTCGACGAAGCTGCGGAGGCGGCTGACGTAATCCGGCGACTCTGGGACAGCTGGGAGGACGGCGCCGAGATCCGCGATGTGGAGCAGCGCCGGTTCATCGACCGAGACAAGTTGCACTACATCGACTTCGAGGGAAAGTACCTCTCGGTCCGTGGACCGTCGGTGACTCCGCGCCCGCCGCAGGGGCATCCCGTCGTTACCGCGTTGGCACATCAGCGGGTCGCGTACGAGCTGGCGGCGCGGACGGCCGATCTGGTGTTCGTGACGCCGTTCGACGACGAGCAGGTCACGGCAATCCTGGGTGAAGTGCGAGCCGCCGAAGAACACGTGCAGCGCACCGGCGAACCTCTTCGGGTCTTCACCGACATCGTCGTCTTCTTCGATGCGCCGGAAGAAACCGGAAAGGAACGGCTCGCTCGCCTCGACGCGCAGGCCGGCGCCGAATACCGTTCGGACGCGCTGACCTTCACCGGCTCTGCTGCGGAGTTGGCGGATCTCCTGCTCCGGTGGCAGCAGTTGGGAATCGAAGGCTTCCGGTTGCGGCCGGGCGTCCTCGTGGACGACCTCGACGCCATCGCAGGTGAGCTGGTGCCTGAACTGCAGCGACGCAGCGTATTCCGCACCGAATATCCGCAGACGAATCTTCGCGGACTCCTTGGTCTACCCATCGACGTTCCCAACCGCTACGCCGCCGGCACTCCGGCCGCCTGACAGACGAGGAATAGATTTTCATGAGTTCTCAGAAGCGTAAGCAGGTCATCCTGGGTGCCTACCTCGGCGGCGTCAACCATCACACTGCATGGTGGGATCCGCAGGCGGGCAGCCAGATAGAGTTCGATTCTTTCGAGCACACCGCTCGAACCGCCGAGCGTGGGAAGTTCGACTTCTTCTTCCTCGCCGAAGGCCTCGCCCTTCGTGAGCGTGCGGGACAGATTTTCGACCAAGACATCATCGGTAGGCCGGACACCTTCACCGTGCTCGCATCGTTGGCAGCAGTGACCGAACACCTCGGTTTGGCAGGCACCATCAACGCCACGTTCAACGAGCCTTACGAGCTGGCAAGACAATTCGCGACGCTCGATCAGTTGTCCGGAGGACGTGCCGCCTGGAACGTCGTCACCTCGTTCGACGCATTCACCGGCCAGAACTTTCGTCGCGGCGGATACCTGGATCGTGCGCAACGATACGAGCGTGCGGAGGAGACCGTAGCGCTGGTGCGTCAACTCTGGGATTCGTGGCGCAATGACGACATCGTGGCCGACAAGGCATCAGGGCGCTTTCTCGCGCGACCGGATGCCGGTGAATTCGCTTTTCATGGATCACATTTCGACGTGAACGGCCGATTCACGGTGCCGCGCAGTCCGCAAGGGCGCCCGGTTATTCTGCAGGCCGGGGTGTCGCCGCAGGGGCGCGATTTTGCTGCTGGTAATGCCGACGCGATCTTCTCACCGTATGGTCAATTGCCCGAGGCAGCCGACTTCTATCGTGACATCAAGGCTCGTGCCGTTGCGGCCGGACGCGACCCGGGTGACATCAAGATCTTGCCGTCGGCGAGTTTTGTTCTCGGCACGTCCGAGGCGGACGCAATCGAGAAGTATCGAGAGATTCGCGACCAGCAGGTCACCGGCCAGACCGCTTTGGTTCTGCTCGAACAGATCTGGAATCTCGATCTGTCGAAGTACGACCCCGAAGGACCACTACCCGATATCGCACCAGACCCCGAGGCTCCGCCGATCATCCAGGGGCGCGCCTTCATTCACCAGGATCGTTTCGCGACCGTGGCAAAATTGCGCGCGGTCGCCGAGAGCAAGAAGTTGAATCTGCGCGAAGTGGTGATCGATCAGTTCGAGCGTGGACCGATCGTGGGTACACCGCAGCAGGTTGCCGAGAAAATAGATTCGTTTGTCCGCAACGACGGTTCGGACGGATTCATCCTCGGATCGCACCTCGTGCCGACCGGCCTCGACGAGTTCGTCGACGACGTGGTGCCGCTGTTGCAAGATCGAGGTGTCCTCCGCAGTGACTACGAAGGAACGACGTTGCGTGACAATCTCGGACTGCCCATTCCGGTGCAACGGGAGCATGTGACAGCACGCTGATCGACCGAAGTAGCAAGGGCCCAGCCGAAATCGGCTGGGCCCTTGTTTCGTCTAGGCTTCCCAGGGCGCCGGGATGGGGTAGTAGCTCTCCAGGAACTCCGTGATCTTGCGTGTGCGAAGTTCCAGATCGATCTCCGGAGCGCTGCCGTCGTTGAGGCAGAAGAAGTCCATGGAGCGCTTGGCGAGCAGTGAGTCCATGTCGCGCAAACCGGCCTTGACCGTCGTATCGACGTATTTGACGGCCGCGGACTTCTGCACCACCGACCGTCCACTCATGAGCGTGTAGTAGTGGTACAGCGAATTGGTCACCGAGATATTGGAACTCGCGCGGAAGGTGCTTGCTGCAGTGGCCGCGAAGTCTTCGGCGAACTCGCGTTCCATCTCGGCCATCACGCTCTTGCGTAGTGGCGTCGCTGCGTGCTCCAGATGTCTGGTGGTCATCAGACCGAAGCGGTCCTGTAGCAGACGGCGGTTGACGCGAGCCGCATTCTCGAACCCGCTGCGGTCGTTGTCGTTGTGTCCCAAACCGATTCTGGTGTCGGCCTCGATGAACATGCTGATCCCGCCGGGGGAGAAGAACATATCGGGGCCGACGGGGCGACCGAAGAACATGTCGTCGTTGGAGTAGAGGAAATGCTCCGCCAGACCCGGAATATGGTGCAGCTGGCACTCGACAGCTTGAGAATTATGGGTGGGCAACACACTTGGATCGGCGAAGAACTTTTCGCTGGGCATGAACGTGACTCGCGGATCGTCCGCAAGCCAGTCCGGACGATCGGAATCGGTTGCGACGAAGATCCGTCGGATCCACGGCGCGTACATGTGGATGGACCGTAGCGCGTACTTGAGCTCGTCGATCTGACGGAAACGCGCCTCTGATTCGTCCCCCTCGCCGACGATGTAGTTCTGCATCCGCTTGGCGCGCTGAGCCTGAAACTCTTTGGAAGAGCCGTCGACCCAGGAAAAGACCAGATCGATATCGAAGCTGATATCGGAGGCATGATCGGCGAACATGTTCTCGATGGTCGGCCAGATCCGGCCGAATCGCTCGACGGTTCCTCGGACCGCTTCTTCAGGGAGGACGGTTCGTCGTGTCAGTGAGTTCTCGACGGGTAGGACGATTTCTTCGTCGGAAATCGACCACAATTCGATTTGAACGCCGATGTTCGCGCCGTAGTTCATGCCGCTTGCGACGTGAACCCGCGGACGGAACAAGCGGAAGATCCGTGACTTGTTGGTTTTCGACAGGGCACCGTCCGCGACAAGGAGCGCTGGGCTCTTCTTCGCGTCGACGGTTTTGGAATAGAAGGGTGCGTTTGCGCATCCCTCGACAAGTGCCTGCCGCAGGTTCTTGCGCTCGGTCCAGCTCACCGCGATCACGGGGCGCTCGTCGTTTCCGCGGACGAGTAGATACTCGATTCCTGCGGCGTCGAGGATGTCGCGGATGAAGAGGAGATCTTCGACCATCGCTTCGAGCGGCGTGGTGGTCGTGATCGCGAGGGCAAAACGATTCTTGAATCGGACGGTCTCGGGTAGCTCGCCCATCCGTGCGCGTGACGCGGCCGACGCCGGTTCCACAGGATTGGGGCTGTCCTGCTCCGGGGGTACGAAGTAGATGTCGTGCGGAGCGGGAGATTCTGTAATGGGATGCCTTCCGATTCTGATCCAGCTGTGTATCTGTCGCCCCGACGCTGCGAGAGCGTGGTGGCGACGAGCTCAGTCTATGCCGTCGGCGCCGAAAGTCGGACATGAGTGACGGCGATGGGTAGGGCGGGGCGAGTCGGGTACCCCGAGGACCGAAGCGAGAGTGAAGGAGGAGAACCGATGCGTGTGAAAGCGATGGTCGGAACAGGCGCGATGGCTGTTGCGCTGGCCGCCGGCCCAGTAGCCACAGCTTCTGCTGAAGGCGCCGAGACGGCGGGGTCGGAGGGTTCACCGGAGATGCTGACCTGCGAGGTGGTCTTCGATGCACTCGAAGACATGAGCCCGGAATGGACGGAAGAGGGGATCGATCAGGTCGAAGACTGGTGTGAGTTGATCACCGGCGAAGAAGACTGACCGTCAGCCGCGCGAGATCACTCGTCGCGACAGTCGCCACCGCCCGTCTTCGAGTTCGAACTCATCGGCGTAGCTCCCGACGCCGCTGAGCTTGGGCGAGGTGGTCGTGTCGACGTAGAACATCCACACCGCATCCGCGCGGGCTGTAGTTTCCGAGGTCACGTCCACGGCGATCGCCGTGGTGACGTGGCGTGTGAATGTGCCCGGACCTTGAATGCCGGCGGCCCGGCGCTCGACTACTCCAGCGGCAATTTCTTCACGGCCACGTCGTACCTGTGCGGGGATACCGCGATCGGGATTGGCCGGCATGTTCCATTCGGCCTCGCGGGTGAACTGCTCCACGTAATCCTCGACCGAGCCGGTATCGGCAAGATGCGCGATGCGAGCGAGCGTTGAACGAATCTGTTCGGCAGGGCCCTCGGGTTGCATGCTGTCCTCCGTAGACGTGGGTGCGGCAGATCGCACGCTACAGCTCATGACGACAACGACGACGACCTCGTCCCAGTGAGCGGCAAGATTCTCCGGCGAGGGAGCGGCGAACTTTGAGATCACCTCGAGTTCAACCGTATTCGGGCGCGCAGCGTAAATGATTGAGTGTTCACAGTAGGCAGCGCCATGACGACTGCCGCGCCCGTAGGCTTGACCGACTCACAGGAGATCGCCATGTCCGTCACCGAACTCGAACGTGTCACCCAGACCCCGGAGCAGATCTACGCTGCCGGCGGAATCACCGTCCACAAAGTAGGCGAGCTGATCGGCGCCCGCATCGACGGCGTCCATCTCTCCGGAGACTTGTCCGAAGAGACCGCCTACGCGATCAACTATGCGCTGGCAGCGCACAAGGTTGTGTTCTTCCGTGGGCAGCAGCATCTCGACGACACGTCGCAGTACGAATTCGCCGGAACCCTCGGCACCCAGACCACCCCGCACCCGACGGTGAAGTCCAGGGGCGACAAGCTGTTGGTGCTCGACCGCGCCGCCAACAGTTGGCACACGGACGTGACGTTCGTCGACCGCATCCCGAAAGCCTCGATTCTGCGAGCGACGACCATTCCCGAGTACGGCGGAGCGACCACGTGGGCGTCGACCACCGCCGCGTACGACCAACTGCCGTCTTCACTCAAGGTCTTGGTCGAGAATTTGCGGGCCGTTCACACCAATGCCTACGACTATGCCGAGGTTGTCGATCAGGCGAACCCGGTAGACGCGCAGCGCCAGGCCTACTACGCCGAATTCACCCGTGAGATCTACGAGACCGAACACCCGGTGGTGCGTATCCATCCGGCGACGGGGGAGAAGACCCTCCTGCTCGGTCACTTCTTCAAGGAGTTCGTCGGGCTCAAGCCGTCGGAGTCGGTCGCTCTTTACCAGATCCTGCAGGCACGAATCATCAAGTTGGAAAACACTGTTCGATGGAACTGGTCGGCCGGCGACCTGGCGATCTGGGACAACCAGGCGACTCAGCATTACGGTATCGCCGACTACGGGACTCAGGCGCGCAGTGTGCACCGAGTGACATTGGCCGGCGACGTCCCCGTCGACGTCCACGGCGAGCAGAGTCGAATCCTCCAGGGTGACGCCGCGGAGTATTCGATCATCGCGGACATCGATCGGCTTCCCGGCTTCGCCGCGAACTGATCAGTCGTGCTGCGGGTGATCCGGCGGGAACATCTGTCCCCATGAGTGACTGCACGCTCGGCACGTCCATTCCGGGGTGTCCGGTCCCACGACGCAGCCAGTTACGGCGAGCCACGGTAGGTGATCGAACGGATGGACCGGCATCCCCGGGGCACACTGAGCGGTTCTGTGTGCACCGCAGTGTGGGCACGGTGGATTTTTCGCCAGCATGTAGTCGATGAAGTTGGTGTGCCCAGACGTGGCCATCCTTCCGGTGCACTTGCGGCACAGGACGGCTGGGTAGTCGTCACCAGGTTCAGCCTGCCTGAAGATCCGTGATGCGGAATGAAAGTGAAGGCGATCGCTGCTGTTGAACTTTCGCAACGGCATCGGTGAGCCGCAACCTGTGCAGTTGCCCCGCTCGTTCATCAACGTTCGGGCGTGGGCAGCTGTGGACGTCGGATCCAGCGTGTCGATGTCGCCGAAGTAGTGCGCATAGTGTGACTGGCCGGCCGTGAGAATCCGGTCGGCCAGTGCGTCGTCGACCGGCCCAGGATCCGTGGGAAACGTGATGGACCATCGTTGTTCGAGTTCTGGAACGGTGGGCAAACCGTGGAGTTCGTACGGGCGTTCATCGACTTCCATCGGCGACGTGCCGTCGAAGGGCGCAGCCACGGTCTCGATGCAGAGCAGCGTGCGAGGAGTGGTGTCGAGAACCGTGACCAGCAGGTCACCGATGGCCATCTTTCCGTGCATGATCCAGGGATCGACACGGGCCCGGGGTTCGAGAAACGCGACCACGGCATCGATCCATGGCGTGCCGAGTGCGATGAATACGTGCTGACCGGAGCTCCGCGTGATCATCGGACGATTCTCGCAAGGGCTGCCGACAGCGTCAGGCTTTGACCACCTTGCGCCCGAGCAGCGATGCAACCAGTCCGTCGACGAAGGTCGCTTGCCGTCCGAGGGGATCGGAATCCGCTGCCGCGACGCTGCCGATCGAAATCGATCTCGTCAGGCCGGTCTCGCTGATGAATTCGGCGGCGAGGTGCGCTTCTCGGAATGTGAGGCCGCCCAGATGTGTCGTGTCGTCGACTCCGAGAACACGTCCGTCGATGATGTCCATGTCGAAATGGACGTGGACGCCGTTCACACCCTGGCCCGCCGCGGCGAGGACGCGAGGCATCAAGGCCGCCATGCCATGGCGATCGATCTCGTCGATCGTCACCAGCAATACCCCGTACTCGTCGAGTGCGCGCTTGTGATCGACCGTGGCGTTCTTGACGCCCACCAAGACGGTGTTCTCCAAACTGGGGCCGTGCAGATCCGCCGCCGACGACAGCAATTGTTCGATGTCACCGTGTGAAGCGAAAATGATTGCACCCAAATCGGTTCCAGGTTCGGTGGCGATCGGAATTCTGGTGTTCTGCCAGGCTTCGGCAGTGAGCCACAGCGGCAGCGTTGTGAGATCCGCAGCGGCATTCTCTGCTTGAATGCAGTCGAAACCGATTCCGGACATGTCCTCACGTAGACCGTGATCGAGGAGATGGCTTGCCAGGCCGGTAGTTTCGAGGTCGATCAATTCGACGGTCGCATTGGCATCGATCGGTTCGGTGCCCAGAACGTATCGCTTTTCGACGTAGGGCGATGTCATCGCCATCAAGAGCGCGCCGTAATCGATCGTGAAGTCGACGGTGCCACCCAGTCGGTATTCGTCACCTGTTTCTCCGGCGTCGACGAGGAGGTGATCGCTACTGGCGCTGATCACCTTCAGGCGCGGATCGATCGGGGTCAAGCCTTCCGGCGAGATGTCTTCGCGGCCGATGGACAAGATCAGGCGTCGGCTCGGCTTGTCCTCGTTGTCGAAGACGGGGCGTCGGCCGAATGCGTCTTCGCCTGAGACTCCATACGGCCGCGACGGCTTGACCTTGGCCTCGATGATGTCCGCGGTGAGAGTGAAGGCATCGTTGTTCAGCAGTTCGTACAGTCCTGGGGGAGTAGGTGATTCGGCCAGTACGATGCTGGCGCCCAAACGCAGATGGTTGATCCCCTCGGGCATCGTGCCCGTCTCGAGTAGTGGCAGCGAGAACGTATTGCCGCCGGAAACGATCGGCAGTTCGATCGAGAACCGCTTCGTGATTTCGTCGGCTAGGTAGACCAGATTCGACAGGTTGTCGACGGTCGGTTGGATGCCGCCGACGCAGGCGAGGTTCGCGCCGATTCCGATCAGTCTGATGCCCTCGATGGGAAGGATTTCAGCGACTACGTCCAACGCCTCCGCCGGCAGGATCCCTTCGCGGAGATCTCCGAGGTCGATCATCAGCACGATGTCGTGGACGACTCCTCGCGTTTGTGCTGCTCTGCCCAGAGCAGCAATCGTCGTCAACTCGGAGTTGAGGCTGATGTCCGCGTAGCGGATCGTGTCGTCGATCTCGTTCAGCGACGGTGCGCGGATCAGCATCAGGGGAACGGTGATGCCGTCGCGGCGAATGCGGGCCAGGTTGTCCAGGCGGGAGTCGGCGATCTGCGTGACGCCGCCGCGGACCATTGCTCGCGCCACCTTGGGGGAGCCACATGTAGATTTGCTGACGCCCGCCACCGCAATACCCTTGGCATTGGACGCTTCGACGAGGACGCGCGCATTCTGTTCGATACGACGCAGGTCGACGGTGATGGTCGGTCCGGTCATGATCTCCCCGTTTTCTCCGAAGGCGGTTCACGATCCGGGCATTCCAGACCGGACGGTTGGCGTGAGCTGGGCAACTTTGCTCCAACTGTTGTGTCGCAGGACACTTACGTGCAGTATGAGGATACAACAGTTTCCTACCAGGCACTCTAGAGGAGCGTCGATGGCTACTCTCGTCAAACACGTACTTCGGCGCAAGCCGGCTTTGCAGATAGACCAGGAGACCGGCGCAGATACCAACGGCGGCGAGCTGACCCGCAGTATCGGTTTGGCGCAGTTGTCCATGTTCGGCATCGGCGCCACGATCGGCACCGGCATCTTCTTCGTCCTCTCGCAGGCAGTCCCGGTTGCGGGTCCGGCAGTGATCATCTCCTTCGTTGTTGCCGGTGTCGTCGCGGGACTCACAGCGATTTGTTACGCGGAGTTGGCCGGAGCTGTCCCGGCGTCGGGCTCGTCGTATTCCTACGCTTACGCGACGCTCGGAGAGCTTCCGGCCATGGCCGTCGGCGCGTGTCTGCTTCTCGAGTACGGAGTCTCGGCCGCGGCGGTGTCCGTCGGATGGTCGCAGTACTTGAACCAGCTACTTGGCAACCTCTTCGGGTTCCAGATCCCCAACGCGCTGTCACAAGCGCCGGAGCAGGGCGGCATCATCAATCTGCCCGCAGTGATCCTGGTGTGCCTGTGCGGTGTTCTGCTCATTCGCGGCGCCAGTGAATCGGCCAAGGCCAACGCCATCATGGTCTCGATCAAACTCGCAATTCTGCTGCTCTTCATCGTGGTCGGCATCGCCGGATGGAACAGCAATCACTTCGCCGACTTCGCACCGTTCGGATTCAGTGGCGTCATGTCCGCCGCCGGAATCATCTTCTTCTCGTACATCGGCCTCGACGCCGTGTCCACCGCCGGCGAAGAAGTGAAGAACCCTCGTCGCAATCTCCCTCTCGCGATCCTCATTGCGCTCGTGTCTGTCACCGCGATCTACATCGCCGTTGTCGCCGTGGCGATCGGTGCACAGGATTCCGCATCGTTCGAAGGTCAGGAAGCCGGGCTGTCCGCCATCCTCGAACAGGTGACCGGATCTACCTGGCCGGGAACACTTCTGGCCGCCGGTGCGGTGATCTCGATCTGCAGCGTCACGCTCGTGGTCATCTACGGTCAGACCCGCATTCTGTTCGCGATGTCACGCGACGGCATGATTCCGTCGATCTTCCACAAGGTGAACCCGCGGACTCTGACGCCGGTGCCCAACACCATTATCGTCTGCGTCGTCATCAGCATTCTGGCCGGTTTCATTCCCATCAACTTCCTCGCCGAAATGACCAGTATCGGAACCCTGGTGGCCTTCCTCGTTGTCTCGATCGGGGTCATCATCCTGCGGCGCAGTGACCCGGACCTGCCGCGCAGCTTCAAAGTTCCCGGCTATCCGGTGACGCCGATCCTCTCGATCCTGGGTTGCCTGTGGATCATCAAGGACCTCCGAACCGTCACGATCTACGTGTTCCTCGTCTGGGTGACCGTCGCGATCATCTGGTACTTCGCCTACGGTATGAAGCACTCGCGGCTCGGTGCGAAGAACCGCGCCGAATTGGGATCGGAGTCCGACTCATGACGCTGCTCGCGGGATACGCACCCGACGGTGACAGTTCCGGAACCGTCCATCTGGCAACGCTGTTGGCGCGCTCGTCCGGTGAACCGTTGGTGATCTGCGCGGTGATTCCCTCGCCGCCACCGCCCGGAATGGCGCGGGTCGACGCCGAATACCACCAGCAGTTGCGAGCCGAAGCCGAAGCGGCACTGGCGAAAGCGCGGGCAGACATGCCCTCCGACGTCGACGTGACCTATGTCGTGCATGAGGCTCAGTCGACGTCGAGTGGCCTGCTCGATCTCGTTCACGAGCACGAAGCCAAGATGATCGTCCTGGATTCGTCTACGGCCGGGGTGTTCGGTCACGTGGCTCTCGGCAGTGTCACCTCACGCTTGCTGCACAGCTCCGACGTTCCGGTCGCCCTGGCGCCGAGGGGATTTCGAACCAAGCCCGGTGAGGTGGTTCGCCGCGTCACCGCCGCATACTCGGGCACACCCGATCAAGACGATCTGGTGCTCGCCGCCGCGACCGTGGCTGCGCGTGTCGATGCTGGACTCAGACTGGCGGCGTTTGCAGTTCGTGCGAACGCGCAGTACACGACCACGCTCGGGACCGAGGGGGATTCACCGATCATCTCTGAGTGGGCCGAGGTGGTCGAGCGCGAGACCAACGCTGCCTTCGAGCGCGTGCGTGCACTGCCCGAAATACCCGACGTCATGGAATCGGTTATCAGCCATGGTCGTAACTGGGCCGAGGCGCTCGAGGGCGTCGAGTGGGACCGAGGTGACGTTCTGACTGTCGGCTCGAGCAAGGCAGGTCCACTGGCGCGGGTGTTCCTCGGCAGTCGGGCAGCGAAGATCGTGCGGTACTCACCGGTTCCGGTAGTGGTGGTCCCGCGATCGGCGTCGACCCGAATAGTCGATCAGGCCGAAGCGGAATAGAGATCAGGGCCGACGAGCGGAGTGCTTGTCGGCCCTGATCTTTCAGACGGAGCGAGCGAAGAGCGCGGGCTCGGAGCCGGGAACCTGAGAGACCTGCTCTCGGGCAACCAGATGGCGAAGGTGAGCTGCACCTTCGGACAACGCCATCGTCTTTCCCATCGGGGAGATCTCGGCCCACGGCTTGTACCACTTCATCTTTGCCGCGACGTCCCACACGGTGAGCTTGTCGTCGGCGAACTCCTGGAGCAGGTGATCGAGTCGCTCCTGGTGATGCTCGATCAGCTCACCGGCGCGACCTCCGACGTCGTCGATCGGAATGCCGTGAGCGCCGAGACCGCGGGTGATGTTCATGTTCTGCACCCGTGCGAGCGAGTCGAGGAAATCGGCGAGGGCGTCACGCTCGTCGAGTGGGTACACGAAGTTGCCGACGTGTGGTGTCGTCTTCTGCAGGACGTGGTCGCCAGTGAACATGACGTCGGCGTCGTCGAGGTAGAAGCAGACGTGACCAGGCGTGTGGCCGGGGGTGTAGACAACGCGGAGGCCGCGGCCGGTGAGCGCGATGATCTCGTCGTCCGCGAGAAGGCGGTCGGGAGCCGACTCGGGGCCCACCGGAGACTCACCCGCGGCAGCCAGTCGGAAGGCATCACGGTCAGCTGCGGGCGCTCCGGCACGTTCCATGTTGTCGAGCTGGTACGCCATCCACTCCTCGTTACGCGCAGTGGCCATCTGATCGAACAGGTAGTGGTCGTCCTCGTGCATGGCGATCCAGGCGCCGGACGCCTCGCGGACCCGTCCGCACAGTCCGGTGTGGTCCGGATGGAAGTGCGTGACCACAACGCCCTCGATGTCGGTCACCGAATGTCCGATCTCGGCGAGCCCCGCGTTGAGGCCCTGCCAGCCATTGTCGTCACCCCAGCCAGCGTCGACCAAGATCAGTCCGCCGGGGGATTCCATGGCGTAGACGAGCGTGTGCCCGAGCGGGTTGTCCGTGATCGGGACAGGAATCTGAAATATGCCATCACCGATGGCTGCCGCACCGTTCATATCAAGTACCTCTTAACGATAAGGGAACGCACTCTTAGTACTTCATGTTTACCGTGCGCTCGTTTGGTTGGTGACACAGGTCCTGCCTGGCGGGAGTTCGGCATGTTTTCGGGCGACTTCGGATCGGGGAGAGTTTTATCGACCGAGTGGTCTCTTTGGGTCGAAAGATGTTGCTGATTAAAAGATTTCACACGTTGGTTGCGTTGGGAGCGTCGTCGGTTGGCTGATCCGTCGAGCAGTCACGCACTAGCCTCCGAGGGACAGGCGCGCTGTGCGGTTATCGAGAAAGACGGGTCATGCGTTTTCAGGTTCTGGACATCATTTTCAACCCACCCCATCCAGTGACCGGCGAGGAAGTTGCCCCGCCCGACCGGCTCAACCGCGTCGTCGAACTGGCGGTTCTCGCCGAAGAACTGGGTATCGATTCGTTCTCGGTGGGTGAGCGCCACGCCGGGCCGGTTCTTTCGTCGGCGCCAACCGTCGTTTTGGGCGCGATTGCGCAGGCCACGGACAGAATCCTGCTGTCGACAGGTGTCACCGTCCTGTCGCTACTCGACCCGATCCGAGTCGCCGAAGATTTCGGAACCATCGATCAACTCAGCCGGGGACGCCTCGAGATCGTGATCGGCAAGGGCAACGAGGTTCTTCAATACCCGCTCCTCGGTCTGGACATCGCCAAGCAGTACGAGTACCTCACCGAGAACTACGAACTCCTCAAACTGCTGATCAGCGAGGAAAACGTCAAGTGGGTGGGAACGCACCGGCCTTCGCTCGAGGACGCGACGACGCTACCGCGTCCTTTCGACGGCCCGTTCCGTATCTGGCACGGATCGGCTACCTCGTTCGAGGCCGTCGAACTCGCGGCGAAGTGGGGCGACCCCATCGTCACCGCCAACGCCTTCCAGCCTCGTGAGAACTACAAAGTGCTGATCGACCACTACCGCGAGCAGTACCTGGCGTACGGACATGACCCGGCCAAGGCGTATGTCGGTTCGGGTTCGGGCGGATTGTTCCTCGCCGACACGACCGAGCAGGCCATCGAAGAGTTCCGTCCGATCTACGAGGGCGCCGTTGCACAAGCTGACAAACGCACGCACGACCCCAAAGCGGTCGGAAAGTCGACGAGCTTCCGGACGATCGAGGAAGCCGTCGACCGCGGGCCGGCGTTGGTCGGGTCTTCGGAGCGAGTCGCCGAGAAGATCCTCGATTACCACCAGAGCTACGGCCACGATTTCCAATCGGTGTCGGTCAATCACGTGCTCGACTTCGAGCAGCAGAAGGACACTCTGCGCCGCTTTGCCGAGGAGGTCATCCCGCTGGTGAAGGCCGAACTGTCGACGACGCTGTGGACGTCGGTCGACAAAGATCGGGCGAAGGGTTTCACCGCCGTCGACTGAGCGGAGAAAGTCTGACTGTCGGGTAAGCAGGTCCGGCGCTGCGACCGCTCACAAGCTGCAGTAACTTGTTACCGACATCGCGGTCGGTTTTGACTGCAATGAAGGTATCCGTGAGTGGGAGTAGTGCGTTGACGTTGGGTGTGAACTCGCTTCCCGCGAACGAGCTGAGTCAGACGCTGTGGGTCGATCTGTTTCCTTGGCTGGACGACTACGTATCCGATCGTGCTGCGCTGCTCGAGCCGCTGGCCCCGTCGCCTGATTGGTGGTTCAGCGAAGCGCCGTCGTTCACTGTTCTCGAGGTCGATCTCGAGAAGGTTCTCTCCGAGCTGGCGTCCCTCTACATCGCTCACCACGCGGCAGCGGTATTACAAGAGAGCTTTCCGCTCCTTGGTGAAGATCTCCCGCTGGAGGTGTTGAGTCTCGATACTCGCGCAGTGACGGCGTTGTCACGGCTCACCACCGACAAAGCAATCGGCGGTCTACTGACGCATACGACCGCTGAGATCTTCGGCGTGCGCGGAACGAGCGAACAGACGGTGCACGACATAGTGCTCAACCTGTTGGTCTGTGCGGTCATGACGACTCCGCTCGCCCGCGTCGAGACCGCTGAGGAATCAGTTGCCCCACCCGCGATCACAGCGCTGCTCGACGATCTCGCTCAGCTGGCAATGTGGCGACGGGTCCGAGGCCAGGACAGCAGACCACTCGTCACCGTCGAGATCGACGATGAATCTCCGGCCTCGATTCAGGAAGTTGCCGCCCGGATCTCGGCTCTGACGCCGAACGACTTGCCCGACACGGACCGTACTGACGCGATGGACGAGATCGACAATCTCTTCTCGCAGCTGGATGAGCGGGAGTCGTTGGTGTTGCGTGAGCGGATCGTGGCGCGAGTTCCGCAGCGCAGGGGAGCGATCGGAGCCAAGCTCGGTGTGGGCTCGGGGCGAGTCGGGCAGATCGAGGCCGACGTGAAAGCCAAGCTCAACGCGGCGTGCGGATTCGGGACGGCGGTGGGGAACCTGCTTGCCAGCCTGCGGGTCGAGATTCAGCCGGTAGCTTCGCTTGATCGCCTCCTCGACGTGCATCCGAGCATCGCGGCGGAGGTGCCTGGTTACGGAGTTCCGCTGTGGTTGGTTCTGGACCGTCTCGACGACTACTTCGAGGTGACTGACGGTTGGGCTGCCGCTCCGGGCGTCGCGGAGGCCAAGAAACGGACTCAGACCTTGCTCGAGGACTTTGAGTCCCCGAACGGTGTGGTTGCACTCGACGACGTCGCCGAAGTGGTGTCGATGTCACGCGGCGAACTGGAGAAGTGGCTTGCGTGGTGCGGCGTTGTCGTTGTGGCGGAGTCTGCGCTGACGCGTGCGCGTCGGATCTCCGATCTGGCAGTCGGCGCGCTCGAAGCCGTCGGATCGCCGAAGTCCGTCGTCGAGCTAGTGGACTTGCTGAAGTCCGATCGCAGTGAGCGGTCGATCGAGCGCGCGCTCGAGGCCGACGATCGCGTGGCGCTCGACGGCGCAGTGTGGCGGCTGCACGCCTGGGGAAGCGCGGATTCCGTTGGGGAGGAACCGGTTTCTTCGGGAGAGGCTGAAGAAGCCAGTGAGTTCAACATTGGTGGTGACGGGATAGTCCGGCGCAAGCGGACACGCAACACTGCGAAGACGCCAGAGTTGACTCGCCGCCTGTACCGGTCAGGTAGTACGTGGCGGTATCGACTGACTGTGACCGCAGATCATCTGCGGGGCTCCGGATTTGCTGTACCCGCCGGTGTTGCAGTCGCTGCCGGCTGTGTGCGCGGTGAGACCATCGAGTTGGAGAGCCACCTCGGCGTTCAAGCAGTTCGGTGGACCGGAGCGCAGCCGACGTTCGGCACTATCCGCCGATTCCTGCGTGAACTCTCCGCTGTGGAGGGCGAAGACGTGTTGCTCGAGCTGTGGCAAGACGGAACCTTCCGCGTGGTCCGACCGGCGATCGTTCACTCTGACATCGACCCACTACGTCAGGCACTTGCAGAGGTTGGCAATCGCGAGCCATTGCGAACTGCCGAGAGACATGTGGTGCGGATTCTCGCCGAAGCCGTGTGTCTGGACGGCGAAGACCGTCCACGAAAGATACTGCGCGCGTACGAAGATCGTGGTGAAGACGTGGTTTTGGACTTCCTGGAGGCGGCATGGAGGCGCGGCGAAGCATCCGAAATCGACGAGGTAGAGGGTAAGGATGCATCCCATGACTGACGTCGCGGACACCCGCATAGTGGGCACCAAGATCCTTGCTGCGGACGAGTCCCTCGCCGGCGCCATCGGCTTGCACCACACCATCGCGACAGCGCTCGCCGATCTGATCGACAACAGCCTCGACGCCGAGGCCTCCCACGTGCTGATCAGGTTCGTTCAGGACGGCACACGGATCGTGTCGATGATGGTGATCGACAACGGCTCCGGCATGGACAGTGACACCATTGATTCCGCGATGACCTACGGCCGCCGACGCGACTATGCCGCCGGGGACCTGGGTCATTTCGGTGTAGGGATGAAGGCGGCGTCGTTGAGTCAGGCTCGGTTGCTCCGAGTGTGGTCTCGAAAGTCCGGGCACCCGACGCAGGGCCGCGAGATCGACTCGGCCTCAGTGCAGGGGCGTCAGTCAGTTTCGGTGATCGAGGACCGGCAAGCCGAAGAATTCTTCGACGCAGTCACGCCCCGCTTTCCCTTCGACACCGGAACTGTTGTCGAATGGCGCGGCATCACAACATTTCTCATGTCCGCGCACGCGGACGAGCAGACCAGCTGGCTCGAACAGACCATCAACGACGTGCGCAGTCACCTCGGCGTCGTATTTCACCGTCTCATCGAATCCGGCCGGATCGCTCTGACTGTGGATGTCTTCGACGTCGAAGCGGGACGCGCCGGCGCGCTGCGCACAGTCAGTGCCATCGACCCGTTCCGGTATCCGCGCACCGGCGACCCCAACTACCCTCGGACACTTACCGTGTCGATCGCCGGTGCCACAGTAACCGCCGAAGCTCACATGTGGCCCGCCCGGAGCAATGCACCGGAATTTCGCATCCACGGCGCCCCCGGCCGCGACCAGCAGGGGCTCTACTTCTATCGGCACGATCGACTCCTGCAGATCGGCGGCTGGAACGCGATAGTGCGGGGCCGACCGGACTACGGATTGGCACGAATTGCTGTCGATCTGAACGATTCTCTGCTGCAGCACATCACCATCAATCCCGAGAAATCGGGGGTGACGCTCGACGCCACTGCGTCGGCTGCCGTCGACGGGGCCGTCTTCACGGATTGCAACGGTGGATTCCGTTCGTATCTGACCGATGCCGAGCGCGTCGTGCGGGCAGCCCGAAGTTCTGCACCTCGGCCGATCAGCGTCATCGAGCCGGCATCCGGCTTTCCGGAAGACGTGCTCGATTCCTTCAGCGACGCCTTCGAATTCAGCGTCGGTGATGATCCTGTTGCTGTGGGTTGGCGAGCCTTGGCGCGTGATCAGTTCTTCGAAGTTGACCTCAAGACTCGGACTTTGTGGATCAATGCGCGTTTTCGGCGTGATCTGCTCGGACGTCGCAGTCTCGACCCGGCTGATGCTCCGGTGCTCAAGACGCTTGTCTTCCTGTTGGTGAGTGAGATGTTCGAAGGAACGAGAATCGGCGCTCGTCAGAGGGAAAAGATGCAGGCGTGGCAGGAAGTGTTGATTTCCGCAGTGGCAGCGCACCGGGAGCAGGTAGTGCAGTGAGTGATGAAGTATTCCGTGCGGTTGCGCGTGAACTCGGTGACGGGTTTCCGCCCGAGAACGTGCTCTACCCGGTCAACGCGCGCCTGCGAGCGAGCTATCCGGATGGCCTGACCATCGCGGACATCATCGATGTGTTCCTCGATGAGAGTGCTGTCGGTGTACGAACGGCGCTCACCTCGCGTCTACGGCAGTGGGATGCGGAAAGTGTCGAGACGTGGGTAGGCTCGACTGTTCCGCAAAGTCCGGAACGGCGGGCTCGGATCTACGACTTGTTGGGATTGCCGGTCGACGCCCACGCCGAGATGGATGCGCACTTCCCTCGCGAAGGTGGGCCCGTTGTCATTGCGGCTCAGCAGCCGTGGGACCCCTGGTACACCTCCGAACGCCGCCGCGAGCACGACTTCTATTGGCGCGCTTACAAGCGAGGTCTAGCCGACAAGAACTGGGACGAGGCGACAATCGGAAAGCTGGACATTGCAACCACTGAGGTTGTGCACCGGCTTGCGGATCCGACGCGGCCCGAGCCGTATCAGTCCAAAGGTTTGGTGGTCGGCTACGTCCAGAGCGGGAAGACGGCGAATTTCAGCGGCGTGGTGGCCAAGGCGATCGACGCTGGGTACCGCTTGGTCATCGTGTTGACCGGCACGATCGAGATTCTCCGGAGCCAGACTCAGCGACGCCTCGACATGGAATTGGTCGGTCGTCAAAACATCAGTGCCGGTGTGGACGACGACTACGCCAACGACGAGGACTGGCGGGACGGGAACTTTCTCGAACACGAAATCGATCCGAACAAGACCAATGAAATCCCGGCTATCCGTCGACTCACCACCTCGACCTTTGACTACAAGAGCCTGCTCGCGGGCCTGAGCGCACTGCACTTCGAAACCGTGGATCACTCCCTTCCGCTGAATGATCCGAAGAATCTGTACCCCAGCAATATTCGCATCGCGGTCGTGAAGAAGAACGTCTCCAGCCTCAAGAAGCTGGTGGCCGATCTGAAGAAAGTGCCGACCGAACTCGATCAGATTCCTGCCCTGATCATCGACGACGAAGCCGATCAGGCATCGGTGAACACGATCGATCCGAAGAAGATGAAAACCGAGCAGGTCGAGCGGACGGCGATCAACGGTCAGATTGCCGAGATCCTCGGTCTACTCGAGCGTGCCCAGTACATCGGTTACACCGCAACACCTTTTGCCAATGTGTTTGTCGATCCGGAAGACAGCGTCAACGTCTTTCCTTCGGACTTCATCGTCAGTCTCGAGCGGCCCGGCCCGTACATGGGTGGTGCGGACTTCCACGATCTAGACGATCTCGAAGACGACGACAAGACTCCGGCCAATTCGAACCAGAAAGCGTACGTACGGGATCTCCGGGCCGAGTGCGACGAGGATCGCTCAGCCGAGCAGTTGCGAGCGCTCGACTCGTTTGTCCTGACCGGGGCGATCAAGCTATTCCGGGAATCGAAGGGCGCCAAGCCGTATCGGCACCACACGATGCTGGTGCACGAATCGGTGAAGCAGGCCGAGCATGACGCCGTAGCCGACGACTTCAAGGCCTTGTGGAAATCGGCCGGATACAGCCAGGCCAAGAGTCTTTCCCGGCTGGACAAGCTCTGGGCCGAAGACTTTGCGGTGGTGAGTGCGGCTCGGGGCAGTGAACTGGAGAATCCTGGTTCGTTTGCCGAGTTGGAGGAATTCATCGGCGCTGCCTACGACAAGATTTCCGAGGGAACCAGCCCCGTTATCGTGGTCAACGGTGCGGCCGAGAAGGACTACAAACAGGATTCCCTCGATTTCCAGGAACGCGGCGTGTGGAAGATTCTGGTCGGCGGCACGAAGCTGAGTCGCGGCTTCACGGTCGAGGGCCTGACCATCACTTATTATACGCGTCGAACGGGCCAAGCTGACACATTGATGCAGATGGGACGATGGTTCGGATTCCGCCCCGGGTACCGAGACTTGGTGCGCCTGTTCATCGGCCGCACGGTTGGCGGACCCGCCGGCGCGGACTACGACATGTACAAGGCGTTCGAGGCGATCGTTCGGGACGAGCAGGAGTTCCGGAACGAGCTCACTCGGTTCAGCGGCGTGAACGAGAAGGGCGAACCGTGGGTCACTCCACGCGATGTGCCGCCGATGGTGTTTCAGCAGCTGCCGTGGCTGAGGCCAACGGCTCGAAACAAGATGTTCAACGCCGATCTGGTTTATCGAGGCATGGGCGGTGAAAGTTTCAGCTTCACGATGCAGCCCCCGCGAGGCGACGGTTCGATCAACGCTCGGCACTTCGACGCGGTTGCACCATTATTGAAGTCGTTGGGCGAAACAGGGTCCTTCAATTTCGTTGACAAGGATGATGTTTCGCGATCGTTCACTGCGCGATACGGCATTGTCCCTGCCCATGTGGTGTTGGAGGCCGTCGACCAGTTCGAGTGGGCGAACGGGTGGGATTTCGGTCCCCACCGCGAAGCGCTTTCGACCGCAATCGCATCCGGATTGCTCGAGGATTTTGCAGTTCTGCTGCCGTACCCCAAGACCCGGGAGCCGATCGAGATCAAGGGTTGGCACGAGAAACTTCCGATCGTCAATCGCAAGCGTCAGGAACGCGAGTACCGAACAGGTTTCACCGGTACGGCCGTCCGTGAGCGCGATGCGATCGAGCACATTGCGGGCAGCCCGAAGAAGAACGGTGGACCGCTTGCGGGTGCTCTTCATCGGAAGACTCGCGGTGCATTGATTCTGGTATTGGCGAACGATCCGGCTCCTCGTCAGTTGAAACGGGCACAGGCTGGTCCCGTGGACTCGCGCGATTTTGCGACGTTGTTCTCGTACGCGCTTCCGCACGCGGCGGAGCCGTTGGGGCGAATCGGTTTTCGGGTGAAGCAGTCAGGGACAGGGGCGATCGTCGATGCGAACTAGGTGTGTTGTGGTGGGAGACAGGAATGGGTTCTGATGGCTAAGACGATTGCGACGATCAACCTCAAGGGCGGCGTCGGTAAGACGACGATCACCGCGGGGTTGGCCGAGTTCATGTCGCTCGAATTCGGTCAGCGCGTGCTGCTGATCGACCTCGATGCGCAGATCAATCTCACGACGATGATGATCAGCGAGGATCACTGGCTCGAACTCAACAAGCAAGGGCTGACCAGCGCAACCATTTTCCGTGACGCTGTCGATGGCACGTCGAACTTCGATCTCGAAGCTTCGATTCAGCGCGGAGTCTCGCCGGTCAAGCGAGTGACGGGTGTGGATCTGCTTCCCTCATCTCTCGATTTGATCGAGCTGCAGGAGGAGATCAGTGCCCTTCGGGTTGCTGATCGGAACTCCACCAAGCCGGTTGAATTGTTGAGGGATGCCGTCGCCCCGGTGATGCCGTACTACGACTATGTTCTGATCGATTGCCCGCCGAATCTCGGGCCGATCACACTCAACGGATTGGCCATGGCTGACGGCTACGTGATCCCCACGATCCCGGATGTACTCTCCACGTACGGCATTCCGCAGATCCAGACGCACATCGCGAAGTTCGGCAAAGAACTCGCCCGTGAACTCTTCGAACTCGGGTTGGTGATCACCAAGTACAAGTCCAACTCGGCGGTGCACCGCACGACTGTGCGAAATCTTCGGCGCGATCCCAACGTCCCACACGTATTGCCGGAATATCTCGCGGAGTCGAATCAGATTGCCGCGTCGGCGGAGTTTCACCCGTACAGCACTTTGAAGGTGAAGTACGGCAATGCAGGTCAGTTCGATCAGATGCGTGCGATCACGCAGAACATTCTCACGGAAGCGCAGGCGAAGCTATGAGTGCGGGTATCGATGAGGCGCGTCGTCGCGTGCAGGTGCAGGAAACCGGTGCAGCGCTCCTGAAACTGGGAGCAACCAACGCCTCAGCATCGGTGTTACTGGCCAAGCTCGTTCAGGTCGTGGCGGAGGAAGCCGCCCGCACTCCGCGTTTTGCGAAGGCAATCGAAGAGGCTTTTGCGGTTCCATCGGATGGAGCGACGGTTGCGTTGCCTGCTGCTGCGCCGGCGCCGCGTCGTCGTGCTGCTGCCCCGAAGGTGAAACGGGAGCCGGGGGCTTTCGACCCGTTCGAGGTCTTCAAGCTCGATGGGGAAGAGGCTCTCTTGGAGCGTCTTTCGTCCCTCGATGCCGACGGGATCAAGGACATCATCGCGGAACAGGAAATGGATACCCACAAGGAGACGGGCCGCAAGCGCAAAGTGGATGTGCTTGCAGTCTGGACCGTCGAGCGGGTGAAGGCACTGACCTCGAAGGGCAGTGCGTTCCGGTAGGGGCTCCTCCTCTCAGCGCGCCGTTGTGGTCCTTGGGGCCGCCAGATTGGCGCACTGGTTCGCCGGACTCCTTCATCAGTGGATGGCGATACCACACGAGTGGCTTCGAATGATTCCGCGCGGCGCCGGCTAGTGTGTGAACTTGCGGGTTGGACGCTTACCAGGAAGGCGCATAGTGGCACCTTCGGTGATCTCCGAGTTTCTTGACCCGCCGCCCGCCGCGCTGGAGGCGCAGTGGAAATCGGTACTCGCACGTCAGGAGGTACCGAAGGGAAGCCGACAGGTGCCGTTCGTTCCGAGCGAGGTCGTGTTGTCGCTCTGCGCATCGCTGTTGGTTGACCATCGCCGGTTCGGTAGCTCTTCTGCACATCGAGCGGGAATGCCGGTCCAGCATCTTGCGAGTTTGTTCAAGCGTCCGCCCACGAGCTTTATCGCAAAGATGGCGAACCTGGATGGAACACGTAGTCATGGCGGGCGATATGAGGTCGAAGTCGCGTCGTTGATGCTTTCGGACAGCGTGTTGATGCAGGACGTATACCTTCGAATTCTGCGGTCGGCGCGTTCCCACGGAATTGACGAACATGCGTTGCCAGACTTCCTCGAATTGGAAAACGGCGAAACGCTGTGGTTGGCGGGACAAGAAGAGTTAGTCCAAAGTGAGATCGAGAGATCCTTGGAGCAGTCGCTCGAAAAGTGGTCTAGCGAGCGTAAAGATATCCCCATCGCGACCACCCAGCGATTGCTGACCTCGAGGGTTCGGATCGGCCAGCATCGGTTCGCCGCTGGCGTACTCAGCAATCACGAGCACCGCTGCGTGTTCTGTGGCCTTAGCGCGAACATCGGTGGCCGACGCCGGCCGCGCCTCCTTACTGCAAGCCATATCAAGCCCTGGCGAGACAGCACTGACAAAGAGCGACTTGACCGTCGCAACGGCTTCACCGCGTGTCCGACACATGACATTGCCTTCGATACGGGGCTCATCACCGTCGATGAGGACTTGAACCTCCATTACGCGCCCGGCGTCGAGAGCGATATGGAGATCGAAGGTCCGCTTCGCGCCGCACTCGGGAAGCCACCTCTGAGAGACCGATTGATCTTGCCGGACAAGGCGGAGCGTCCGGATGTTGTCTATCTGGACTGGCACCGCACGCAGATCTATGTCGCTTCGTGACTTCGCCAGCGAGCGCTCTGCGGAGCAGATCGAAGATGAGCCAGACTACTTAACTTGTGTAATACCAAGATCACCGTCGACGCCGTCTGCATCATCGCCGCACGCACAGTCACAGTCTCCGCCGCAACCGCCGGGATTGCAGTCTCCGGCGTAGCTGTCGTCATCGGCGTCGCAGTCGAGGTCTCCGCCGAAGGATTCAGCAAAATCGTCGTCGAGTTCGTGAGTGAAGTCGTGAACCTCGTCGATCAGGTTCAGCAGATGCTGCGGAGCGAAGGGATCGGCGTCGAGCATCGTGGAGACCAGTAGGTGGTCGCCGCTGAAGGCGAAGCGCAGGCGTGGCCATTCCTGCGCGAGTTCGATCAGTCGAGTCGCAGCGTGCGAGGGATTGCCGAGGCCCGTCAGGACCGAGGACCAGACGTTGATCTGAGGGCCGTCATCCGCAACAGTTACGTAGACGACAAACCCGTGAACCGGCACGACAATGTCGCCGTCGTCATCGGTGGCAGGCTCACTGCCCAGTAGTTCGGCGAGGGTCTGGACGCACAGGCGAACCAACTCGTCGCGCTCATCCGTCACCAAGGCAATTGCGCCGTTGATGTGGAGGGGCTGGTCGGCGGTCGTGTCTTGGTCGCTCATGGATCCTCATGTTCTGTGCCAGTCCGAGCAGGCGCTGGGCACTGTTTTCGTACGGTAGCTGTCAGGTCTACGGTAATCGGCGCACACTGTTGTCCGCGCAGTGGATGATCAAAGATGCCTGGGTAGGTCCGTGTTGATCTGGACTTGACAGCCGACCAGCGACGTGATGCGAGCTCCGACAAATCGGGCAGCCTTGTGGCAGTGAGTATCTCGGCTGTCGGTAGGTAGATCTAGCCTCCATACATGACGGGTCAGCGAGTTCGGCGAGCTTCACATCTTCGTTTGGTAGCTGCATATCGAGCGGCGCAAAGCCAGATGAAGGTCCTTACGCCGAGGCAGATGCGGAATCAGCGTCGACGGCCGGAGGTGGCGAACTTTGTCATGCGGATCGAACTCGATTGCATCACGCCGCCTATTTGGAGACGGTTTTCGGTCCCGTCGAATATCGAAACTGGACCAACTTCATTCGATTGTGCAGGCGGTGATGGGGTGGGGAGATCAACACGCTCATCAGTGGGTGAGTGTCCATCATTCAACGGACAACGGCCCAGATCGGTATATCGCGCCAGAGGTGATCGAGCGCGACGGATACCAGGAAGACGAGTTTGGTGAGGACGAAGTCCGGATCGACGAGGCAGTTACCGCGGTCGGGGAGTACGTCCGTTATGAGTACAACGCCCGCGCAAGGTGGAGTCACACGTTGGTTCTCGAGCAGATTGTCGAAGACCAGCCGATTTCTGAGCCATCCTGTCTCGACGGCGAGAGAGCGTGCCCGCCGGAGGATTCTGGCGGTCCGATCGGGTATCGCGAGTTCCTGAACGTGCAGGCGAGTACCGGACTGTTCGATCCCGAACGTTTTGTTCCTGCAGAGTCCAATGCAGCAGTCACCATTGCAGTGGCACTGCATAAGTCACCACCTGTGGGAAGCTCGGTGTTCGAGAAGTTCTTGCGCCGCCTGTCGGTTCATTCCGCGCCGAAATTGTTTGCCGCAGTTGCCAAATCGGAGCTTCGTGGCGGATATGACAACTATTTCGAGGTGATGCGTGAGGGAGCAACCCGCCAACTGCTGTGGCTGCTGAACTCCGCGCGAGGTGGTGGGATTGTTTTGACGGCGTCCGGGGCACTTCCTTCGGGCCATGTTGCGGCCGCCCGAGACGAACTCGATTGGGGCAGCGACTGGATCGGTGTCACGGCAGGGAGTGACTCGCAATTAGCAGTACTCGTTGAAGTCGCAAAGACACTGAGATTTGTCCGGAAACTCCGAGGCACATTGCTTCTGACTCGACTCGGCGCGTCAGTGCTTGCATATGAAGGCGAGCTGTGGCGTCACATCGTGTCGGCCATGCCGTTGGGAAAGGGTGAGTTGGCGCAGGAAGCCGGCCGAATTCTGTTCCTTACGTTGGCTGCCGGCTTGTCGGAGTCCGAACGTAGTGAACTGATGATCGAAGGCCTCACGGCATTGGGTTGGTCGACAACAGACGGAACACGACTCGGGGACGACGATTGGACGTGGATGGTGCGAGACACTCTCGTGTACTTGCGAATGATCGGGGCGATTGTCTCCAATCCGCTGGACCAGCATGTTTCCGCCGATCCCGAGTGGGGCCGACGGTTTGCCAGGATGGTCCTGTCGATGTAGGTATGCGATCGAATCGAGCATCGATTTCAATCGATGCGGAGTTGTTATATGCGCTGGAAGCGCACGATTTTACTGCGGCGGAAACATGAATATTTTCGGGTGGGAAAATATCGGAGTTTTTGTTCGAAATTGCCATCATGCTATGGTCGATTCTCAGTTGTTGAATTGCGTGGTCGAGCCAAAAGCTTGCGCAGAAGATTTATTTTGTGGAGGTTGGGTTTCCGAAAAGACGAAGTGCGTGTTGCTAGTCAATTGAATATGTGACCGGTGTTGGTATTGCGGTCGCTCCTAGGGCGTGCAGAAACGAAGCGCAAAGATCCTGAACAGGGGTTTTGTGCTTTGCTCTGCCGATTATGTGCGAAGGATGTGGCATGTGACGGGGTCCGACATGGTCCAGTTCAGTACCTTGGTAATTGTTTCACTGCTTGTTGCTTTTTATGGTGGAACATTTCTGATTTCTCTTCGTATTGGTAAGAAACAGGAAAATGCCGACGGTTTTATGACCGCCGGAAACAAATTAGGATTTGGTGTTTCGGCCGCGAGTATGACGGCCACCTGGATTTGGGCGTCGTCGATGTACGCATCTGCCACTTCTGGCTACACCTACGGAATCTCCGGCCCCATTCACTACGGTTTGTGGGGCGCGTTGATGATTCTCTTCATTTATCCGTTCGGCCAGCGAATTCGTAAAGTGGCACCGAAAGCCCACACGCTGGCTGAGGTCATGTACGCGCGGCACGGACGCTCGAGTCAGCTGATGCTCGCGGGTTCCAATATCGTCGGCAGTCTCATCAGTTTGATGTCGAACTTCCTCGCTGGTGGTCTGCTGATCGCGTTACTTTCGCCGTTCAACTTCATCCAGGGTGTGTTCATCGTTGCGCTGGGCGTTTTGCTGTACACACTGTGGTCGGGCTTCCGCGCTTCGGTGTTGACCGACTTCGTTCAGCTGATCGGAATGCTCGGTGCGGTAGCGGTTTTGGTGCCGTTCATCTTCTTTGCGGCAGGGTTCCCGGCAGCCTTCGAATCCGGGGCAGGCAACCTCACTGCTGAGCAGGGCAACTTCTTCTCGAGCGTTGCCTTCTTCGAGCAGGGCGCGCCGTACATCGCAGCAGTTCTTGCCTACGCAATCGGCAACCAGACCATTGCCCAACGTCTGTTCGCGGTCCGCGAAGACCTGATCAAGCCCACCTTCATCACCGCAACCGTCGGATACGGCGCAACGGTCATTGGTGTCGGAATGCTGGGTGTTCTCGCTCTATACCTCGGAATCGAGCCGATGGATGGTGACGTCAACAATCTGATTCCGCAGATGGCCGCGTCGTACCTGCCCGGAATTTTGCTGGCTGTCTTCTTTGTCATGATCATCGGCGCGCTGTCATCGACGGCGGACTCGGACCTTGCTGCGCTCTCGTCCATCGTGATGACCGACGTTTACGGCCAAGCCGTCGCAGGCAAGGCCAATGCGAACCCTCGACGGATGCTGCTCATCGGCCGAGTAACGATGATAGTTGCCACGGCGGCGGCTATCTCCTTGGCAAGTCTGCAACTGAGCATTCTTGATCTGTTGGTGTTCGTCGGCGCGCTGTGGGGCGCGCTGGTGTTCCCGGTTATCGCGAGCTTCTATTGGGGAAAGGTCACCAACAAGGCCTTCACTGTGTCGGTTCTGGTGGCGCTTGCCGCCTTCTTGCCCGTCCGATTCAGTTGGGTGCCGATGGATGGGATGTTCGGGATCTTCTCCGACATCGTTGCCGTTGTCGGTATCGGAGTGGTGCTGGGGCTCATGGCATTTGGATTCTTCGGCCTGAAGGTTGCGCAGATCGTCGGTGGCCTGGCGATCGTGCTGTCCGCGCCGTTCGCAATCGGCTTCCTGCACGACTACCCAACGCTCAGCGGTTCTTTGGTGGCCTATGCCGTCAGTACCGTCGTGTGCTTTGCGATGTCCGTCAATCAGCGTGAGACGTTCGATTTCGAACTGATCAAGCAGCGGACGGGAGACTTCGACGATGACGAGCTTCCTGCCGTGGGAGCGTCCGGAAAGTAACCGTCGAGACAAGTGGAAGGGCTACGAATGAGTACAGCTCTACTGACCATTTATGTTCTGATCTGGCCGGCGTTGGTCTTGGTCGTGCTGGGAGTCATCAGCAAGGGATTCTTCAAGGATTGGGCAACTGCTCGCCGCAACGGTGAGGATCTGGTCTAACTTTTCACGCCGCCACCGACGGACTTCTTGTCGGTGGCGGCGGTCATATTGCAATCGGGACTGGGGGCAGCGTTATAGTTGCCCAGTGCAACACGACGGAGCAATGGCGCTCACCGGTCCACCAGCCGTTCATGACGAGCTGGTGCACCTGACGCGGCAGTTGATGACGGGGGATCGGCATTCCGATGACCACCCGTCGATCGCCCAGCATTCGTTCCTCTCCTTCATCGGCCGCAATGACGGATGCAAGGCCACGGAGATCTCCGAAGTCTTCGGCGTCAACCGCTCGACCATCTCGCGCCAAGTGCGCGGGTGCATCGAGGCTGGCTGGGTGTATGCCGATCCGGGATCCGTTCGTCAGGGCAATCCGCTGCACCTCACGGAGGCTGGCCGCAAATACCTCGACGCCGCCGACGCGCGTCGGCTCGACCAAGTCGCCGGCAGGCTGCACGATTGGACCGAGTCCGAGGTCGCAGACTTCGCCCGCGCACTCCACCGCTTCAGAATCAGCATCGAATCGCAGACCAACGGAGATGACACCCTGTGAGTGAGTACAGCGCCAAAGCCCAGTTCACCATCTCCGACAATGAGTCCGTGGTGCACACCGTCTTCACTCACGCCGAGCGCACGCCCGAACTGACGGTGTTCTCCCGCCCCAAGGGAGAGGGTTGGGTAGATGTAACGGCTAAAGAGTTCGCCGAGCAGGTCACCGGCGTCGCAAACGGTCTCATCGCCGCTGGCGTGCAGGCAGGCGACCGCGTCGCACTCCTCTCCGCGACCCGATACGAGTGGACGCTCTTCGACTTCGCCATCTGGGCTGCCGGCGCCGCTACCGTTCCGATCTACGACTCGTCGTCTCAGGGGCAGGTCAGCTGGATCCTCGAAGACTCCGAGGCCGTCATCGCGATCGTCGAAACCGGCGCGCACGAGCAGCTGTTCCAGGACGCGCCAAGCTCTCTCAAGGCCGTCATGCAGATCGACGACGGAGCAGTCGAAAAGCTGACCGCACAGGGCGCCGACGTTGACGGCACCGAGTTGAAGAAGCGACTCGCGGGCATCAAGGTCGACGATCTGGCGTCACTCGTCTACACCTCCGGCACCACAGGCCGCCCCAAAGGATGCATCCTCACGCATCGCAACTTCCTGTCCGAGGTGCGCGGGATTCTCACGGCATCGATCGGCAAGGTGGCGGTTCCGGGAAACCGAGTCCTGACCTTCCTGCCGCTCGCTCACGTGCTGGCTCGCGCGGTGTCCCTCGCGACGTTCGAAGCTGGCGCGTCGCAGGCGCACTGGTCCGACTTTGCCACCATTACAACTCAATTCGAGCGGTACAAGCCCAACACCATCCTCGGTGTTCCGCGTGTCTTCGAAAAAGTCCGTGACGGCGCAGCACGGAAGGCGGAGTCCGGTGGAAAGATTCCGGGCGCGATCTTCGCTTTCGCAGAAACCACTGCAAAGGAATACAGCGAAGCGCTCGACAAAGGTGGTCCCTCGCTGATCTTGAAGGCGAAGCACGCAGTGGCAGACAAGCTCGTGTACTCGAAGCTTCGTGAAGCTCTCGGCGGCGAATGCTGGTTCGCGATCTCCGGCGGCGGCGCCCTCACTCCTGAGTTGGGGCACTTCTTCCGCGGGCTGGGAGTTCCGATCTACGAGGGCTACGGTCTCACCGAAACTACTGCGGCGCACTGTGTCAACGTCCCAGGTGCTCAGAAGATCGGAACCGTCGGACAGCCCATGGGCGGCAACGGGGTTCGCATCGCCGAGGACGGCGAGATCGAACTCAACGGCGGGGTTGTCTTCAAGGGCTACTGGAAGAACGACAAGGCCACCGAAGAGACATTCGTCAACGGCTGGATGCGGACCGGTGATCTCGGTGAACTCGACAGCGAAGGTTACCTTTCCATCACCGGACGCAAGAAGGACCTTCTGGTGACAGCGGGTGGCAAGAACGTCTCGCCCGGCCCGATGGAAGACCGTATCCGTTCGCATTCCATCGTCTCGCAAGCAGTCGTCGTCGGCGACGGGAAGACCTACATCACGGCGTTGCTGACCGTCGACCCCGAGGTGTTCGAGAAGTGGAAGGCGGAGAACGGCAAGCCTTCTGGTGCCACCGTCGCCGAACTACGTGACGACAAGGGCCTTCGAGCGGAGCTGCAGAAGGCTGTCGACGACGCCAATGCTGCTGTCTCGCATGCAGAGTCGATCAAGAAGTTCGTCATTCTCGATCGCGATCTGACCGAGGAAGACGGTGAGATGACAGCGACGCTCAAGATCAAGCGCAATGTCGTCGTCGATCGGTTCTCGAAGGAGATCGAAGGAATGTACGCGAAGAGCTAGGCGCGTTTGGGGAACTGCTCGCGGTAAGCCATCACGTCATCGAGGCGGAACCTGCGGTGGGTGCCGCGTAGTTCGATCGGGAGTTTCCCGGCGTCGGCGAGTTTGCGCACATACGTGTCCGAAACGCCGAGGATCTCTGCTGCCTGCGAGGTGGTGAGGAGTTCTGCGACGGGCCCGAGGGCGACGCTGTCGCCGGCAGCGAGGTAGGTCAGGAGCTGCACGACGGCGTCGCCGACCGATGGCGGAATCTCGATGCTCACGCCGTCGAACACCAGCGTGGTCGTGTCCGTCGAGGTTGCGGCTCTCTCGGCCAGGGCCGTTTTGATTCGCTCGGCAGCATCGCCGTCGACTGCGGAAACGATGTGGTCGATGCTCACGCGGTATATCTCCGATCGAAGGCAGTGTTTCGCAAGCATAGACATCGACAGTGTCCGTCGGCACGCTGGCTAGCGCCGTGTGCGTTGCATTACATGAGTGCCGTGAGTGGAAAACTATTTACCCACGTAGATCGGAATTCGAAGGTTTTGGCGCCCAAAGATATTCGACTCGACGCATATGTAACTCACCAAATTTGGTGTACCCGCAAGTAACATCCTGAGCGTGGCTAGACGATCGGTAACGGTGAGATTCGACGTAGAGGAACTGAGGGCCCTAGAGGCCCTCCAAGAGCTCACGGGCGCGGACATTTCCAGCGTCATTCGTGAAGCTGTGATCGAGCATGCTCGTCGATGTGTTGCACAGGGAAAGCCCCGCGACATCGCCGAGCGACGCAAATCGCTGACCTTGCAGGAAGCCTTCGCCAAGTACTCCGCGTTGTGCACCGACGAGGAGCGGGAAGCGTCATAGCACATCTGTCGATGCGATGGTGACCGGTTGAGTTCACAGTGATTCTGACTGTGGCGCTGCGTAGTTCGTTCGAGGAATATTGCGGCAACAGAAGTGTTGCGTAGACCTCTGACAGGAGCTGGCCAGTGACGGACGTCCTCGAACTCTCCACCGATGTATTGGTGATCGGTGGTGGCCCCGCCGGCGCATGGGCAGCGTTGCGCGCGGCCAAGGCCGGTGCAGACGTCGTCCTGGTCGACAAGGGCTACTGCGGAACGAGCGGCGCAACGGCCCCCTCCGGAACGGGTGTTTGGTACGTCGAACCGGATACGACTGCCCGTGAGCGGGCGAAGGCCGGTCGTGAGGCGCTCGGCGGATATCTTGCCGACCACCATTGGATGGACCGCGTCCTCGAGCAGACCTACTCCAACATGGATCTCCTCGCGGTGGAGGGCAGATATCCGTTCCCCGTCGACTCCAGCACGGGCAAGCAGATCCGTACCGGCTTGCAGGGACCTGAGTACATGCGACGGATGCGCACCTGGATTCGTCGAGCCGGGGTGCGGATCCTCGACCATTCGCCGGCACTGGAGTTGTTGGTGGACGGTGAGGGCCGAGTTCGCGGAGCTGCGGGCTACCAGCGTCACGAACATCAGGACTACCGCGTCTCGGCAGGCGCGGTAGTGGTCGCCAGCGGAGGTTGTGCGTTTCTGTCCGGTGCGCTGGGTACCAACGTCGATACCGGTGACGGTGCATTGATGGCAGCGGAAGTCGGAGCCGAGTTCTCCGGGATGGAGTTCTCGAACGCGTACGGGATCGCGGCGGCCGGATCGACGATCACCAAGACGGCTTACTACGCGTACGCGACGTTCTTTCACGCAGACGGAAGCGTGCTCGAAGGGGCCGGTTCGGCGAAGAGGAGGTCCGTCATCGCCAGCACGTTGCAGAACGAGCCGGTCTTCGCGCAGATCGATCGGGCCGACGCTGATGTACAGCGTCGAATGAGGCTGGGGCAACCCAACTTCTTCCTGCAATTCGATCGCCGCGGAATCGATCCCTTCACCGACAAATTCGAGGTCGGCATGCTCGCTGAAGGCACGGTGCGCGGCACTGGGGGAATCAACGTCGTCGATGACGATTGCGCGTCATCCGTTCCAGGACTGTTTGCCGCCGGGGACGCCGCGACCCGAGAGCGAATCTGCGGAGGGTTTACCGGCGGGGGAAGTCACAACGCCGCGTGGGCGATGTCTTCTGGTTCGTGGGCGGGAACCGGTGCTGCGCGCTATGCGCTGTCGGTCGGACGTGGGTCTACCAGTGGTCTTCGCGGAGCCGGAACCGTCGGATTGCGTAATCCGGTACGAACCGGGTTTGCTGCCGACGATGTGGTGAAAGCTGCTCAGGCGCAGCTGATTCCCTTCGACAAGAACTACCTCCGCAGCGGTGATCGAGTATCCGCAGCGCTCGGTGAGCTCGAATCGCTGTGGGGTGCAGTGAGTGCGGATCTGGGCGCGGATCCAGCAGGTCGGATGGCGGCGCGGCAGGCTGCCGCGATCACGGCCGTCGGTCGCTGGATGTACCACTCGACGTTGGCGCGGACCGAGACTCGGGGAATGAGCAAGCGGGACGATTATCCCGAACTCGATGTGACGCAGCACCATCACGTCCTCACCGGCGGTTTGGATTCGGTGTGGACCCGGACTTCTGAATCTGTCGGGTTTGCACTGGTGGCGTCATGATCGAGCTGGTTTCTGCGCCTGACTGCATCGGCTGCGACAAGTGCGTAGACGTTTGTCCTACAGATGTTTTCGATCGGACGCCGTCGGGCGTCCCGGTGATTGCGCGCCAATCGGATTGCCAGACCTGCTTCATGTGTGAGGCATATTGCCCGACGGATGCGCTGTATGTGCATCCGCAATCCACGCCGTTGGAAACGGCCGATGTGATCGAGGGCGATCACATCGGCCGCTACCGAGAGAAGATCGGATGGGGCAAAGGGCGGGCACCTGGGTCCCTGACTGCGGTGGGCCCGGAGGTGCCCCGTCCGGTTACGACCTGACGAGAATCTTGACTGCAGTGTCGTTGTGCTCGATCAGAGTGGTGAATCCTTCGGAGATCAATTCTTCGAGCTGAATACGACCGGTGATGAATGGCGCCAGATCGACGACACCGTCCTGGACCATCTTGATGACCGCTTCATGGTCGCGTACGTACGCGATGGTTCCGCGTAGGTCGATTTCCTTGAGGACCAGCTTCTGCATGTCAATGGTCGCGGGCTTGCCCCAAATCGACACGTTGACAACAACTCCAGCAGGCCTGACCGTGTCGAGCATGGTGTCGAGTACTGCGTTGACGCCTGCGCACTCGAAACCGATGTCTGCGCCGATGCCTCCGCTGAGTTCGAGGACGCGCGCTTTGACGTCTTCGGTGGTGGGATCGATGACGTAGTCGGCGACTCCACTGGAGAGGGCCTTGGCTTTGCGGGCCTCGCTGAGTTCGGTGACGATCGTCGTGACACCCAGACCCTTGAGGACTGCCGCAACGAGGAGTCCGATCGGTCCGGCTCCGCCCACGATGGCGACGTTGCCGCTTTCGGCTCCACTGCGTACGACGGCGTGATGGGCGACGCTCAACGGTTCGATGAGAGCTGCCTCGTCGAGCGGGATGTTGCCGATCTTGTGGATCCAGCGACGGTCGACGACGACCTTCTCGCTGAGTCCGCCACCGCCGCCGGCCAAGCCGATGAACCCCATCTTCGTACACAGGTGGTAGTTGCCCGCCTTGCACGGGGCGCACTCGTTGCAGACGAAGTACGGCTCGACGACAACATTTTCACCGACCTCGACGTCCGTGACACCTTCGCCGACCTCTTCGACGGTGCCGGAGAACTCGTGGCCCATCGTGACCGGCGCATTCTCGTGTGAGAGTGGATGCGGGTGGCCCGGTGCGGAGATGAAGATCGGTCCCTCGAGGTACTCGTGGAGATCGGTGCCGCAGATTCCGCACCATGCGACCTTCAGCTTGACTGTTCCTGGCCGCAATTCGGGCTCAGGGATCTCTTCGATCCGGATGTCTTTCTGCCCGTGGAACCGTGCTGCCTTCATTGATCCGCACCTCACTTCGTTGTGAATCCCCTGGTAGATCGACGCTAGGCCGATTATCGGCGTGGGTGAAGGGTTGCAACGGAATGCAATGGGGTGGAACCGATCGGTGCTGGCGAGCGTCCAATACTGTGAGCGGGCCGCGAATGAGGGGGAGTGCTGTGGGAGTGAGGGGTGCAGCGGTCTTGGTCGCGGCCGCGTTGTTGGTTGGGGGGTGTTCGTCGACGGTCGAGGGCGAGGCTTTCCCTGTCGATGTGATTGGGATGTTTGATCCGTGTGAGGTTCTCGGCAATCAGGAATTGGAGAAACTCGGAGTCGACCCGGCAACAAAAGAGGTTGACATCGTTGACACGCATATCGATGGTTTCAACATTTGCTCGTGGAACGGTGAGTGGTACTTCTTGTCTCTGACATCGACCGATCATTCGCTCGTAGAGGTCGAACAGAATCTAGTCATGCGCGACCTTCATCGAGCCCAAATCGCCGGGCGCGAAGTCCTGATATACCAGGAACGCAATGACAAAACAGATTCTGCTTGCAACGTCGCGTTCGCGACCTCTCAATCCACTGCGATGATCCGCGTCGGCGCCAAGGTCGGTGCGGCGCGCGCCGAGACGCCGTGCACGCTGGTGGAACGAATTGCCGAGACAGTGATTCCATTGCTCCCGTGACAGCGGTCCTGATTGCAGCTACACCCTCGAACACAGGAGTCACATGTCGAATTTGTATCTCGATGCCAAAGTCGCCGGCGAGCTGATCGCGGCTTGCGCTGAACTCCGCGCGCAGTTCGAGGCAGCACTGAACTCCGCCGCACTACTCGGTCAATTGACAGGGTTTGGAACCCTAGGATCCGCACAGGCGCTACAGGCTAAGTTCGAGGAAAAGGCGGTTGGCGGCCCGGATGCGCTCGTCGATGTGTTGGCGAGTCATATCGCGGTCGTGGAGGCAATGCAGGCTCAGTTTCAAGCCTGCATCGACAACGCATTGGATCAGGAGTCGTCGAACGTCTCGACTTTGAGGTCGATCGACCAACCGAACTGAGTCAGTGGATGTGTTGCTGCCAATCGGCTGGGACACGACCCTTAGGTCCCGGCGTCGGCTGATCTACGGGATGTGAAGTGGGCGCCGCCAATTCAGGTCCGTCGTACGCCTCGTTGGTTTCGAAGCTCCAGAACCAATCCTCACCGGGTTCGTAGCTCTGCATGAACGGATGCTTTGTCGAGGCCGCATGCTTGCTCGCGTGCTGTGACGGTGAGGAGTCGCAACACCCCACGTGACCGCATTGCGCGCATCGACGCAGGTGCACCCACCAACCGCCGCTCGCATCGCATTCAACGCATCCCGCGCCACTGGGCGGCACACTCGGATCGATCCCCGCTGGAAGTCCGTCGGTCATGGTCCACCCTCTCGCTGACTGAAGTCGGTCATTTCATCGTGCGCTTTGCCTACCGGCCGTGCAAGGTGGCTAGTCGTCGCGCGTATCCCGCGGTGGGCCCGCGATGGGCAGCAAAACTCTGAACCGGGTGTTACCGGGCTCCGACGTGACCCGAAGCTCACCACGATGCTTGCCGACCACAATTCGCCACGAAATATCAAGGCCGAGACCGGTTCCCTCACCAACAGGCTTAGTCGTGAAGAAGGGTTCGAAGATCCTGTCGATGACGTCATCGGGAATCCCGGCGCCGGTGTCGCAGATCTCGATGCACACGCGGTCGCCATCGCGGCTTGTCCGAACGGTGAGTGTTCCCGATCCGTCCATGGCAGACACCGCATTGTCGATCAGGTTGGTCCACACCTGATTGAGTTCGGCGGCGTAGGCGTCGATCGGAGGCAACGCAAGGTCGTACTCCTTGACGACTTCGATTCCGCTTCCGATCTTTTGCCCCAACATGATCAACGTGCTGTCGAGCAATTCGTGGACATCGATGGTCTGGAAGGGAGCGCGATCCATCTGTGAATACTGTTTGGCCGCACCGACGAGCGTCGAGATCCTCGTTGTGGAGTCGGCGATCTCGTTCATCAGGAGTTCGGATTCGATGGTGTAATTCAGCCAGCGAATTGCGCCTTCGAGTACGGACTCGTCAACGGCTGCAGCAACGTTCTCGAGCCAAGCGGTGTCGAGTCCAGCCTGCACGAAGGTCGGAGCCAGGTCCCAACCTTCTCGAATCGAATGATCCTCGAACCATTCACCCAACGAATCCTCCCGATCGGAGGCTTCGAGGGGAGTGAGCGTCGGCGCCTTGGCGACAACCTCTGCAACTTCCTCTTGAAGTCGCATGAGAGTGACGAGGGCATCGCGGTCGTAGGTGCCCGATGCGACCATTCCCAGTTTGTGACGCATGCCTGCGACACGCTCGCGCAAAGAGGCTGTCGCTCGAACCGCCGCGGCTGCAGGGTTATTGAGCTCGTGAGTCAACCCGGCCGACAGTGATCCGAGTGCCAGCAGTCGTTCTCGTTGGTCGATGATCTGTTGGGTGTTCTTCTTGCCGAAGAAGACACCTTCGAGTAGATGGACGGCCATCGGGAACCACTCGCGCATCGCGTTGCCGAACTTGTCGGCGTCCAGGACGAAAAACGTCGAAGGAGTCGTCACTCGCATCGACCCCGCGTAGACCTGCGGTACACGATCGCCGAGATACGCCGTCCAGCCTCCCGAGTAGACGCCGCGCTGGGTGGTCCTGTTGATCTCGATGTCTTCGCCGCCCGACAGCTTGGACAGCACCACCTCGCCCTCGATAAGGACGTAGAAGCAGGTGGCAGGCTCACCTTCGAGGTAGACCTGACCTCGATCGATCTCGGTGATATGGCCTGCCTGGCAGAGTGATTCGAGCTGATCGTCGGTGAGCTTCTCGAACAGGAACAGGGTGCGGAGCAAGTCTGGGCTGCATTCAGGAATGGACATCGAATCTCCCTATTGTTGAGCGAGATAGCGGTGGACGAACATCACGGCCATCGCGCCCTCTCCGACGGCCGACGCGACGCGCTTGGCCGATTCGGCGTGTACGTCCCCGGCGACAAACACTCCGGGGACACTGGTTTCGAGATGATGTGGTGCGCGGTCGAGCGGCCACCCGTCCGGTGTGACGCCTTCGGACGGAAGGTCCGGGCCGGCAAGAACGAAGCCATTTCCGTCGCGGACCACCACGTCTCCGAGCCAGTCGGTCAGGGGAGCGGCACCGATGAAGATGAACAACCACTGAGCATCGACAGTGTCTTCTTCTCCGGTGGCTCTGTTACGCAGTGTAATTCGTTCGAGGTGATCGTCACCCTCAGCGCCGACTACCTCCGTGCACGTGCGCACGGTGATCTTCGGATTCTTTTCGATCTGCTGAATCAGGTAGTAGGACATCGAGGCTTCGAGCGAGTTGCCGCGAATGAGAATGGTGACGGACCTAGCTCCGCGGGAGAGATAGACCGCAGCTTGCCCTGCCGAATTGGCGCCGCCGACTATGTACACATCCTGCTCGCTGCACCGAGCGGCTTCGGTGACGGCCGATCCGTAGTAGACCCCTCGGCCGGTGTATGTATCGAGTCCCGGCGCCGAAAGCTGGCGATAGGAAACACCGGTCGCCAAGATGACCGAATGGGCGTCGACCGACGAACCGTCGTCGAAACGCACTGTGCGGGCCGAGCCGTTGATTTCCAAACCGGTGACGTCTCGCGCGGTGATGACCTCGGCGCCGAACTTGGTTGCCTGGCGCCTCGCCCGATCGGCCAACTGTGCGCCGGACACTCCGTCGGGGAAGCCGAGGTAGTTCTCGATTCGTGAACTCTGGCCGGCCTGACCGCCGGTCGCCCGCCGTTCGATGAGAACCGTCCGAAGTCCCTCCGAAGCGCCGTACAGAGCAGCGCCCAGACCCGCAGGGCCGCCGCCGATGACAACGAGATCGTAAAAGTCTTCGGAGAGGGTGGTATTCAACCCGAGTTTGTCGGCGAGTTCGGCGTCAGTGGGCTCGACGAGGACATCCCCATTGGATGCGATGACGACGGGAAGCCGCAGTTCGTCGGTACCGGCAGCCGAGAGCAGTCGTTGGCCTTCCGGCTCGTCCGACATGTACCAGCGATAGGCAAGTTGGTTGCGTGCCAAGAACTCTCGAACGTCGGAGGATCGCTCGGACCAACGATGGCCGATCACCTTTGTTTCCTCGGCGGGGTGATGACTCGAGCTTGCCCAGGCATCGAGCAGCGCATCGATGACGGGGTACAGTTTCTCCTCCGGCGGATCCCAAGGCTTGAGGAGGTAGTGGTCGAGATCGACGACGTTGATGGCGTCGATCGCAGCATCAGTATCGGCGTAGGCGGTCAGTAGAACGCGCCGAGCTACGGGATACAGGTCCATTGCCTGTTCGAGGAACTCGATTCCACTCAAACCAGGCATGCGGTAATCGGCGACGATGACAGCGACTGCATCGCCGCGAAGTTTCATTTCACGCAAGGTCTCGAGAGCCTGGTCGCCGGACTCCGCACGAATGATTCGGTACTTCTCTCCGTACCGTTTGCGGAGGTCTCGAACGACGGCACGCGAAACACCAGGATCGTCGTCGACGCTGAGGATCGCTGGTTTGGCCGGGGCTTTCGGTGCGCTCACTCGGTGCCTTCCCGAAGTCGTAGTCAACCTCTCCAGTATGCGACTGCTGAGCTGAGCGTCAATCGCTGGAGATGCGCTCTGAGTGAACCAGGAATCGTGACCTGGGAATTTCAGGATTGCGGGAACCGATCGAGCCTCCGGTGCATCCAATACAGTGGGTCCACATCAACAGGGGGTGCCATGCGGGGGTCGGTGGGGGTTGGGCGACTGCTCATGGCTGGGGTGGTGGTGTGGGCTGCGGCAGGATGCAGCTCAGTCGTGGAGGGGGCGGCTGAGCCTGCATCCGGCCAAAAGGGTTTGTTCGATCCGTGCAAGGACATTCCGGACTCGGTTCTGGAGGAAGTGGGGCTTGATCCGGCTACCGAGGAAGCTGGTGCGGCGGGCGTGGAGCAGCCAGGATGGAAGATCTGTGGGTGGAGCGGGTCCTGGTATTTCTTGACCGTGTATTCATCGTCGTACACCGTCGACGATGTTCGACGGAATCCTGATTTCCGAGGGTTCGAGGAACTCACTGTCGGTGGGCGGCGTGGTATCGAGTATCAGCGCGTCGACGACGAGGACAACAATGGTTGCTACCTTGCTTTCTCGGTCGAACACGGCTCAATCTGGTTCAACGTAGAACGAAAGCTGTCTGAGGCTCGGCAAGAGTCCAGTTGTGTTGTTGTGCAGCGTCTGTCGGTCAATCTTGAACCGACGCTACCGAAATGAGGTCTCGGTGAGTGGGTCTGATCGAAGCAATGGGTCTGACGACTCGCGACTGGAAGTTGAGCCAGACATCGCACGTGATGTGGTTGCGGCATGCGAAGGGTTTCTTGGCGAACTCGATCAGATGCGCAGAAATCTGTTCGTGATTGCGAATGTTTCTGGAATGGGAACGCTCCAATCTGGAATCAACCTGGCCGAGAAGTTCTCCAAGAAAGCTAAGGATGGTGAAGATTCGTTGGAGAAGTCATTGACCAGCCACATCCAAGTGGTCACCGAGATGCGGGACTTCTTCCAGCAATGCGTCGACCGCTACGGCGAAGTCGACGACTCGAATGCCTCCGCACTGGCAAGCGTCGAGACCCCTCGATAGACACAAAAAATCTCGCTGAGCCGATGGCATTCGACTCAGCGAGACTTGGGTAACGACTAGTTGGTGGGCAGGGCCTTCAACGACTTGACGGTGGCGTCGACCGCGCGCGCAGCCTCGGCGCCCTTCTTCACGAAATGCGTGCTGAAGTAGTCGACGTGCTCGGCGTGCTCGTGGAAGTGATGCGGCGTCAAGACCACCGAGAAAACCGGAACGTCGGTGTCGAGCTGCACGCGCATCAGACCGTCGATGACAGCCGTCGCCACGAAGTCATGCCGATAGATTCCGCCGTCGACGACCAGACCTGCGGCGACGATCGCCTGGTAGCGGCCGGTCTTGGCCAAGCGTCGAGCATGCAGCGGGATTTCGAAAGCTCCCGGTACCTCGAAGAAATCAACCGTGTCCTTGGGGTAGCCGAGCTCGACGATCGCGTCGGTGAATCCGTCGCGTGCACGGTCGACGATGTTGCGATGCCACGTCGCCTGAATGAACGCGATGCGCTGTCCCTGGATCTCACTCATAACCATGAAACTAGCGCACTTGGAAGCATCGACGCGACCACCCGTCCTAGTCCTGCTGACGGGGGAAGGCGGTCGAGCGACCCCATCCGGCGTCATTGGTGAGGTGCTCGAGGAGAGGCTGAATTCGATACGGAAGGGGATTGGTCAGAGCGATGGTCGTGGTCGAATGCGTGACGCCTGGAAGTGACACGATCTGCTCGGCCAACTTCTGCAGCGCCGCGTGCGTCGAGGTGGCGACGCGAACGAGCAAATCCTCGCGACCGGTTGTGGCGTGAATTTCGATCACCTCGGGCAACTCGGTCAGACTCCGAGCGACTGCGCTGATCTTGCCCTGCTCGAGTTCCAGACCGACAAATGCCTGAATCGGGATACCGACCTCGGGGAGATTGAGATTCGGCCGAAACCCGGTGAGAAGTCCGTTGGATTCCATGCGCTTCATTCGCGACTGGACGGTGTTGCGGGCGACGCCCAACGAGTTGGCCAACTCGGCCACACTCATCCTCGAGTCCTTGCTGAGCAGTCCGAGCAACTGGACGTCGAGCTTGTCGATGCTGAGCACTTTGTGAACCTCTCCTCAGTGATATGGGTCACTGGATGATCGAATTGACTAGTTCAAGAGATTTGCATTGACCAAATCGTAGCTCAGGCAGAGCATTGGTTCCACGAATTGCTCAGCGGGATTCTCTTTGGGTTATTTGTCCCCAATAGTACCCAACGGCCATTTCGTCCCAGTATTTCGACTGCACCCCGTTTATCCTTCGGAAAGGTCTATCCCACAATGACTCTCACCGCCGAGCCCGTGAACTCTGTTGTTTCCCATGACGACACTGCGGGCGTGTTCGATCGCGCCGACTACCTGCGCGATTACCCCCACGAGCAGGTGAGCTTCTTCCAGGATCCCGCGAGCGGCCTCAAGGCCATCGTCGCCATCCACTCCACGACGCTCGGCCCCGCGCTCGGCGGAACGCGCTTCTACCCGTACTCCGACGAATCCGCCGCAGTCACAGACGTTTTGCGTCTCTCGCGCGGAATGACCTACAAGGCTGCGGTTGCCGGCGTGGACCTCGGCGGCGGCAAGGCCGTCATCATCGGCGACCCCGCAACGGCCAAGACCGATGAATTGCTCGGCGCCTACGCAAAATTCGTCCAGACCCTCGGCGGCCGCTACATCACCGCTGGTGACGTCGGAACCAACTCCAACGATCTTGACATCATCGGTCGTAACACCGACTTCGTCGTCGGCCGCAACGCTACGGTCGGCGGTTCCGGCGACAGCGCTCCGATGACGGCCCTCGGCGTATTCCAGTCGATGCGCGCCGCGGCACAGTCGCATTGGGGCACTCCGTCGCTCGCAGGCAAGACTGTTGGTGTCGAAGGCACAGGCAAGGTCGGCTACGAGCTGATCAAACTCCTCCTCGCAGACGGCGCAACCGTGTTGGCGACCGACGTCAACGCCGCAGCGCTCGACCGCGTCAAGGCTGACTTCCCGCAGGTGAGCATCGTCGACAGCATCATCGACGCCGATCTGGACGTCTACGCACCGTGCGCGATGGGCGCAACCCTCACCGACACGACCGCACGCTCGATCAAGGCCGAGGTTGTCTGCGGCGCTGCCAATAACCAGCTCACCGTGCCCGAGGTCGAGAACATCCTCCGCGACCGCGGCATCACCTGGACCCCCGACTACGTCGCCAACGGCGGCGGCCTCATCCAGGTTGCCGGCGAGCTGAAGGGCAACTCGGCCGAAGAGGTCAAGCTCAAGGTCGAGAAGATCTTCGACACGGTCACCGAGATCTTCGCGAAGTCGAAGAACGACGGAATCCTCGCCGGCGAGGCTGCTGACGCGGTCGCCGAGGCTCGGATCGCCGAGGCAGCTCGCGTCGCCAAGGGCTGACATCCCTCTCGCAGTCATGTAGCGCGGCCGGTCCCGACTAGTGTGGACACCAGACGAGCAGATTTTGCAGATCTGGACCACATCAGCCGGTAGACCGGCCGCTATGCGTCGGACGCCGGAAGGGCTTACATGACTGAACAATTCGCAGTGTGGACCGAGAACGACGCCGAGCAATCGGCCCGTTGGGGTTCGACGAGCAACGCCCCGGTGCCCAAGCGCATTGTCGTCGCCGACGACACGATGAAGGCCGACGACGCCTATCGCTTGGCTTGCGAAGGCACGGCGTTGTTGTGGCGCGGAGATTTTCAGAACGCTCGCCAACTGACCAAGGCCGTCGCGTCGCGCATCGACCGCAAGCCGCGCCGAGCGTCCGACGACCCAGCCAAAGCCTTCCATCTCCACCGGCAGACCCAAGGACGCCGCGCGCAGATCCTCGGCATGCTGCTCATTCCCTTGGATGCGGATCTGTCGATTCCACTCCGGCGAGCCCCGGACGCGCAAGTAGCGTTGACCGAAGCCTTCGGGATTACCGGTGAGCCTTCGGTCCGCTCGTTGCGTGACATCCTCGGCGCGATCGGCGCTCACGAGTGGCACCGCAAAGGTGTTTTCATCGAGGCTCTCGACGCACGAGTGCATCCCGCCTTCGGAGTGTTCTCACCCGTCCGCGGGGAGTATGTCGATCTTGTCGCGTCTGCTCCGCTACCGTCGACGGAATCTGCTTTCGATATCGGAACAGGTACCGGCGTTCTTGCTGCCGTCCTGGCGCGGCGTGGAGTTCAGACAGTGACGGCCACCGACCAGGACCCCCGGGCATTGCAATGCGCGCGCACCAACCTGTCGCGGCTTGGCTACGGCGATCAGGTGAATGTGGTGGAAGCAGACCTCTTTCCCGAAGGCACCGCTCCGTTGGTGGTCTGCAATCCTCCCTGGATTCCGGCCAAGGCCACCTCGCCCATCGAATACGCCGTCTACGACCCTGCTGGAGCGATGCTGAAGGGCTTCCTGACTGGTGTCGCAGCGCATCTGGACGACGGGGGAGAAGCGTGGCTGATCCTCTCGGACATTGCCGAACACCTCGGTCTCCGAACGCGATCCGAACTACACGACCTGATTGCGGCCGGTGGGCTCACTGTTGTCGATCGCATGGACGTCAAGCCGACGCACGCAAAGGTCAGTGACCGAACCGATGCGCTTCACGCTGCCCGGGCACGAGAGACGACCTCGCTCTGGCGGCTTCGCCGTCGCTGAATTCATTCTCAGTCAACGGTATTTCCCTGCCATGAAATGGTAATGAACGAGTAACAAATCGGGTCTAGCTTTCTTCGCAGTCGCACATCGTCACGCACTCCGGAGGAATCTCGATGGAAAACACTCTTGCCCGCAACGCAGCCGAAGATCTGGCGAAAGGTCTTGGCCGACGCGGATTCATGAGGGCAGTCGCGGCTCTCGGTGCGGGAGTAGGCGTTGCGGGTGTGGCTTCGGGATGCGCGCACTCGAACGCATCGCCGGCTGGATCATCCTCCTCTGCGCTGCCGTTCGCCGATGGTGTGCCGATTCTGCAACCGGGCAGCGGAAACGTCAGTGGCGATCACTATCTGAGTTCGGATCCGTCGGACGTCATGTGGGGTTGTGTGCCCAACATCCACACCCGCGAGGTGATGCGGATGAAGTCGGGTCAGACCGTCACGATCGACGCCCTCTCGCACGAGGGAATTCTCGAGGATCAAGGGCGCAATCCTCTCGAATACTTCGGTAGCAAAGGCGTTTCCGAGAAGGACGTGCTCGAAGATGCGATTGCCGTTGCGGCCGAATACAACCGAACCGAACGAAACTTCGACAAGGACGGACCGCACGTCGTCACCGGCCCGGTCTTCATCGAAGGCGCCCAGCCTGGAGACGTACTCAAGATCGAGACTCTCGAAGCCATTCCCCGCGTGCCGTACGGCGTTGTGTCGAGCAGACACGGCAAGGGCGCTCTCGCCGTCACAGCAGACGGAACCGCTCCAGCGGGAATCACTCTGGACGAAGTCATGCCGCCGGTCGCCACAGACGGGCGCGCAACAAAGGACCCGCTGAAGTACGGCGGTGTTTCCACTTTCACGGCGATCGAAGACGGCAAGGGCGTGATGCCTTTCGGACAGTCGAAGGTGCGGTTTCCCCTGCGGCCCTTCATGGGAATGATGGGAGTTGCCTATTCCTCGGATGCCGACCCGACGTCCCCGTCGTCGAACTCCATTCCTCCGACCCTGGGCGGCGGAAACATCGACATCAGGCATCTCGGTGTCGGATCAACCTTCTATTTGCCGGTATTCGCTGAAGGCGCCCTCTTCTACGTCGGTGACCCACACATGGCCATGGGCGACGGTGAGGCGGCGCTGACGGCGATGGAAGGATCGCTGCGCGGCACGTTCCGACTGAGCGTGTGCAAGAAGAACTCCGGTGACGCCCCATTGGTGGCATTCGGATACCCGTTCGCCGAGACCGAGGAGGCCTGGATTCCGATCGGCCTGTCCGACCCCAACGGTTCGGTCGATGGGCAGAACAGTGACCTCAACGGCGCCATGCGGCGCGCGGTGGTCAACGCGCTCGACTTCCTCGAGCATGATCGCGGAATGGATCGAGCGACGGCCTACGCCTATCTTTCTGCCGCAGCGGATTTCACGGTCTCGCAGGTAGTCGATCGAACCGTGGGCGTCCACGGACAGATCTTCAAATCCCACTTCGAATAGAGGGAAGGCGATCCGTCGTGTCAGGACGGATCGTCGAAGAGACTCTGTTGCAAGGGATCGGCAAACAGGCCCATCTGCTCAGGTTGCGGCTTTGCCGGCGTCTCGGTTCGAGAATTGGGCAGGACCACCAGTCGCAAAGCCCCGCGCAGACGGTCGACCATGAGTTCCCACCCGCCGACCTGATCCTCGTATCCTGCAGCCTCTTCGGCGTCCCCGCGACTGTGGGCGTCCACCGCCTGACTGCGGAGCTGAATCTGCCATTCGTTACTGATGTGGAGGAGCTGAAGAATCAGATCGCGATCGCGCCCGCAGACATCGGCTACCGCGTCGAGATCCTCGGCCACGTCCAGATCGAGATGCAGCAGGGTCTCGAGTTCGGGAGGCAGGTCCTCGGCCGTCAGATCGGGCTGCAGCGAGGAGGAGTCACCGCTCTTGTTCGCGAAGAAGAGGTCTCCGCCGACGCGTGCGGCGAACTCGTCGTCCACGGTACGCAGGAACGACGTCAAGGCTGCGCATGTATCGGTGAGTTGTTTGGGAACGAATGGTGAGCCCGCCACCTCGAGGAACACCGACAGACGGTCGTCGATCAAGACGAACTTGATGCGCGACCACTTGCGGTTGAGATCGGCGATGACCTCGGCTGCACGAGTGCGGTTGCTGATGTCCTGAACGAGCGGGGAGAACAACTGCACGTCCATGGACTCGGAAAGCGGACCGACGAACATGACCGTCGAACCGACCCGAATTGGTATGTCGCCGTCGCTGTCCCGCTCGGGAAGCGTGCCGAGCATGGGAAGCAAAGCGAGAGTGACCAACTCCTTGAGGTGGTCGACGTCGTTGGGCATGTAGGCCGCGGTGGGGTCGAGTGTCGGAAGTTCTGTCGACTCGACAACCGACGGATCGAAATCCGGAGTCTGCTCGTTGCCGGTGAGATCGCTGGATAGAAAAGCCGGGTGCTGCACACCGAACACATCACGGAACGCAGCGACAGTCATCGCTGCGAGCTGATCGGCCCAGTTCTGCGCCTTGTCGACGCAGAAGGCGGGGGAGTTGTTCGGATCGTCGAGATTCTCGGAAGGCGGATTCCAGCCGAGTGCGATCAACTTTTGTTCGTCGGCATCTTCGAGTCGATAGCGCGGATGAAGGAAGTCGTTGGAAGGAACCTCGCAGCGGACTGTGTTCTCGTCCCACACGAGGAACTGAACGCATGGCGCTGCGCCGTCAGCTGGATCGAAGTCGCCGGTGGACGATTCCACGGCAAGCACGTCGCCGTCGACCATGATGGAAATGTGATCGCCGAGGCGACGTTGAAATTCTGCCCATGCCCGGTCGACACTGACATCGAGATCGAAGCCCATTGCGCTCATCAGCCACCTCCTTCCGCAAAAGCTCAGACCTATACGGTATCGCGAGCTCCCGACAATGCTGCTGTCCTTTTCCGGTCGACCGGATTGCAGCGGGCCACGAACCGTGACGACTAGGAAGGTTGTCGCAGGTAGATCGGGTATTTGAGAGCGGCGACTGAAGTGTGCCTGTAACCGCCGTCACGCCAGGCGGTATGCAGGCGAAAGAGCGAGGACTATCCGGCGAGAACGGGCGAGACCTCGATGACGGGCGGCGTGGACCCGGTCGTGACAACTGGGGTGGTGCTGGTCTTGGTGGTCGTGGCTGTCGCGGTCGGTGACGAGGTCGCGGTAGCCGACGCGGTGGTCGTGGACGAGACCGGTGTTGTCGTACTCGTTGCAGTCGTAGTGGACGTAGCGGAGCTCGTGCTTGTCGCGGTCACCACCAGCGGCTGATTACGAGGAGCAGTCGTCTCGTCGGCGATTCGCCAGGTCGGCGTCGGCGGGATGACAACCGTGGGAACTGCAACCGAGCTGTAGAACGCGGCCGGTTCGATCCCGGCGACGGACTCCACGGAAACCGACGAGACCAGAGCGGGAGGCTTCACCACAGGGCCGCCGGAACCGAATGCGCCGGCTGCTCCGCCGAAAACGAGGCCTGATGTCAGAGAGAGAGCGGCCACTGCGACAGCGCCGATCATGACTGTTCTGTCTTTCATGCACACCTGTCCTTCGGGAGCAGTACGGAAGTACTGTAGGCGAAAAGATGCCGCAATGGAGTATCAGGGCCTGCTGGGCGGGACGCGAATCTGTGTGGCGTAGAACACAAAAGGCCCCGGGCGTCGACGCGGACGTCGGCACCCAGGGCCAGGTCAAGCAGTGAATCAGGCGGGGATCGTCAGTACCTGACCGGCGTTGATGAGATCCGGGTTCGGGATGCCGTTTGCATCCGCGATGCGCTGGTACTGGTTGCCGTCACCGTAGAAACGCTCGGCGATTGCCCACAGGGTGTCGCCGCTTTCGACGGTGTAGCTCTGCGCTGCCGGAGCGGCGGGTGCAGGCTCGGGCTCCGGTGCCGGAGCGGGCTCCGGGGCAGCCTCGGCGGCCGGAGCCTCGATTGCAGTGTCCGAAGACCACAGAGCATTTCCACCGGCGGACAGAACGACGTTGCGATCGTCCTGAACCGAGAGGGAGGCACCGTCGTTGCCTGCGGTCTGCGATGCCCACACGGCGTCGGAGTCCTTGTAGATGACGAAGTTTCCGTCAGCCTGCACCTCGGCGCGGTTGGCGCCGGATCCGTTGGTGCCTGCGGCCCAAACAGCCTGTCCGCCCTCGGACAGAACCAGGTTGCCGTCGTCCTGCAAGGTGAGGGTGTATGCGCCGTTGTCGGACTTGAGTTCCTGGCCGACTCCGAGGCTCTGACCTGACTGCAGTGTGCTCACGCTGTCCCTTTCCAAATCTGTTGCGATGACTGTGCCTCCACGATTCCGCTTTACCGTCCAGTTACCTTCTGGCCGTTGGTCTCGTAGGCGACCGAGTGTACGTTACCGAAGAGTACGGAGAATTGTGCAGCGTTGACGGACTGCGTGTCGAGCGTTCGGATCTTGCTGATATTAAGGCGTTTTGGGTGAAAGTGCCGGATCATGGTACGTGACCTCGTCAGGTTTCGGTGCGCATTCTCCTGAACTCCAGGTGAACTCGAAACTCTCTCAGCGCATTATCAGTAACTACTGCATTTTCAGTAACCGCTAGGGGCGTAGCGACTTGCGCGTCTCGTCGTGGAGAACGGCAAGCAGTTCACGCTCGACGTCGGCGAACTCGGGCGTGGTGATCATGTCCAGCTCGCGTGGTCTCGGCAAGGGAACGTCGACTACGCACCTGACCGTTGCCGGACGCGCAGACAGAACGACCACGCGGTCGGACAGATAGATCGCTTCACGAATATCGTGGGTGATCATCAGCACGGTCCACCGGTACTGCTGCCACACGTCTTGCAGCCAAGCCTGCATCTCGGTGCGGGTCAACGAGTCCAGTGCGCCGAACGGCTCGTCGAGCAGCAGGACAGGTTTGCCCTGAACAACGGTGCGCAGCATCGCCGCTCGCTGGCGCATACCGCCCGACAGCTGTGACGGCCGGGCGTCCTCGAATCCGGACAGGCCGAACGCGGGGAACAACTCACGAGCGCGCTCGCGTGCTTCCTTCTTGCCGACTCCCTGCACTTCCAAACCGAGGGCCGTGTTGTCCAGTACCGAGCGCCAAGGGAACAGAAGATCCTTCTGCGGCATGTATGCGGTGTGCACCTCGGCGGCTGCTTCGGATTCAGTTGCGCGCGTGCCCACACGGACCGAACCCGAGGTCGGGGATTCGAGCCCGGCCAGGACGTTGAAGATCGTGCTCTTGCCGCAGCCGCTCGGCCCGATCACCGACACGAATTCGCCCGCGTCGGCGCGGAAGGACACCGAATCGAGCACGAGACGCGAATCTCCGGCCGTGTCGAACCTCTTGGTCAGGTCCTGAATTTCGACCATTGCATCCTCGACCATCGGGTCAGTCATGTCCGCGACCTTTCGTTCATCGCCCATGGTGCAACGATGCGCTCGATGGCGAACGTCAGCAAGTACAGAGTGACGCTGATCAACGCGGTCACCAGTACGGCCGCCAACACCAGGTCGGTGCGGAAGGAGTTCTTCTGGGTGCTCATGTAAATGCCCAAACCGGAAGTAGCGCCGACGTATTCGGAGAACACCGCGCCCACGACCGCGTAGGTGATACCGATACGCAGGGCGGTGAAGAATCGCGGAATCGCCGAAGGAAGGCGGACGTATCGGAACTCCTGCCAGCGAGTGCTGCCCATACTGCGCAGCAGAGCGCCCGCTTCACGGTCGGCCGCGGCAAATCCCTCGATGAGTCCGATGGTCATGGGGAAGAACGTCGCAAGCGCGATCACCAACACCTTCGGCAACAACCCGAAGCCGAACCAGATGATCATCAGCGGCGCGATGGCGATGATCGGCAGCGTCTGCGAGACGACAAAAAGTGGTACCAGCGCGCGTGACAACCACGGCGAAAAGTCCACGACCACAGCAAGAATCCAGGCCAACACCAGTGAAACAGTGAAGCCGACCAACGTGACCTGCAATGTCGACCAGGCGTGGCCGGAGATGATCTCGCGGTTGTCCCACCCCTGGGACAGAACGCGCCCCGGAGACGGAAGTACTTGCGGCCGAATCCCACTGATCTCGACGTAGATCTGCCACGCCGCCACGAGGAGCACCACCACGGCGAGCGCGGGAAGCGCCCGTCGCATGGCCGAGACCAGCCGTCCGCTCACGTCAGGACGCGTCGAGATACTCATTGGTGAAGTACTCCGACCAGTCCGGCTTCTGGGTCAACGGCTTCCCGTCCGGTCCGGCGAGCAATCCGTTCTCGAAGAGGAATCCCGAATAACCCGACCAGGTTTCGAGATTCTGCGTACCGACGACGCCGTTGGCGTCTTTCATGTAGTCGGCGGCAAGCATCCGCTGACTGTCACGGACGAGGTCTTCGTCGGTGAAAGCTCCGGGGTTCGCGTCGATGAGATCCTGCGCGGCCTGGTCCGGGTTGTCGGCAGCAGTCTGATATCCGCGTTGAACGGCCTTGACGAACTTGCGTGCCTCGTCGGGATGGTCCTTCAACCACTGCTGGTTGCCGTTGATCACGATCGAATACGCATCGGGGAAGCCGTAATCGGTGTACTGGAAGTACCGCATCGGAGTTCCGTTTCGCTCCGCTTCGAGGCCTTCCCACGCAAAGTAGGAGACCGTGAAATCGGCCTGGCCCGAGTACACGGCTTCGTACGCGGACGTACCGAGCGTGACCGTCGTGAAGTTCCCGGTCCCGCCGTCGTTGCGGATGATCTGCTGCAGTGTCTCGACTTCGCCGGGATCGCCGAACCCGGCGTACGTCTTCCCGTCGAGATCACGTGGGCGCGTGATGTCCGCACGATCCGCCTTCACGCCGATGCCGGTGGCGCGGTGCTGAAGTGGCGCGATGACGGACGTCGTGGCGGCGCCGGCCGCTCGGGCGAACGTGGCCTGACTCTGTGTGCTGATGCCGAACTCCGCGTTGCCGGCGTCGACCAGGGTGTCGGGCGAGGTGTTGTTGTACGGCAGGATCGAGACGTCCAGACCGGCGTCCTCGAAGTAGCCCTCTTGGAGTGCAACGTACAAACCGGTGTGGTTCGTGTTCGGGGTCCAGTCGAGTGCGAACCGAATGGTCCCGTCGGAAGAGCCGGTGTCAGCGGCGCATCCGGTCAGAACTGTGAATGCGGCTGCGATCGCGGCAGACGTGGCAAGTGTGCGGCGCAGCGCCGCAAACGACATCACGACGCCGGCCAAGGCTGCTGGTGGAGTGCGGAATCCCAGAACATCAACTCATAGCGACTGGCGATGCGGAATGCTTCACTCATCGCCTCACGCTCTGTCTCGGTGGCTGCTTCGGCCGCAGCATCGACCAGTACGCGGGCCTGCGCCACCGACTCGTGGAATTCGGGTGCGTCGTACGTCGTGACCCACTGCGCGTACGGATGCGACGGATCGGCGTCGAGTACCTCGCGCGCTGAAGCGGCAAGATCGCGGCCGACCTCGGCGTAGATCCAGAAGCAGGGGAGTGCTGCCGCTGCGGAGACCGGGTAAGGCGCAGTTGCCGCAGTCGCCGTCAGATACGAGACGTATCCCAGGCAGGCCTGCGAATGCTCGAGCCTTCCCGATCCCGCTGGAAGAATTCCACCGGTGAGAAGTCCGTCGTGAAGCGCAGATTCCACTGTCGCTGCCGTGGACGCGGAATTCGACCAGAAGCCCGCCGACTGCGGATCCGGGGCGTGGGCCGCGACCAGGGACAACGCTTTCGAATACCCCTCGAGATAAAGCTTGTCCTGCTCGATGTACGTGCGGAACGCGTCGAGAGGCAAGGTTCCGTCGCCGAGGCGTTTGAGGAACTCCAGTGAGTCGATCGACTCGCGGAGGACCTTCGTCTCGGCCCAGAGCCGATCGGTGAACCGATCCGTCGACGGCGCTGTGGCCACCGAGTTTTCGGCAGAATTGTATGCAGGCTGCGTAGTAGCCATGACATCCCTTCGTCAGCATTACCTGATCAGGTTCCCGGGTGTGTTCTCAGCCCCGCCCATGCGGAGCACCCCGTGTCAGAACTAGGCGACCTTAACACCGAGCCTCTGCTTCGTCGGCGCCTACCTGGCAGTTGAGTAGTCGGCGCACATCGGCCTTATGTTGGTACGTTTGGTCTTGTTTGCCACACGCGCGGGTCGGGAGGGGATTCAGACATGGAGACCGACGTTGGACCGAATCTCGGCGAGGACGGAACTCTGGTGATCCGTGCCCGCGGCGGAGAAGCCCGCGGGTATCCGGATGGCGGAGTGTTCGCGTGGAAGGGCATGCCTTACGCAGCAGCGCCGGTGGGTGAACGGAGATTCCGCGCGCCGCAACCCGCTGAGCCGTGGGACGGGGTGCGCGACTGTCGTGAGTTCGGGCCGATCGCGCCGCAGGGCCAGAGCCCGGCGGTTCCGATCGACCGGGCCTTCAAAATCGACGAAGACTGCTTGTCGATCAACGTGTGGGCCCCGCGCCCCGATGGCACGCCGCGACCGGTGATGGTGTGGATTCACGGCGGCGCCTACTGCCTCGGGTCCGCCGCCCAAACGATCTACGACGGCCGTCATCTGGCTGAAACCGGTGACGTCGTTCTCGTCTCCTTCAACTATCGCGTCGGTGCCCTCGGATTCCTGGACCTGTCTGGATTCTCCACCGCGGATCCCGTTTTCGAATCGAACTGTGGTCTGCGAGACCAGATTGCGGCACTCGAATGGGTTCGAGACAACATCGACGCCTTCGGGGGTGACCCGAGTGCGGTGACCGTGTTCGGTGAGTCCTCCGGCGCAGGATCCATCACGACGCTCATGACCTGTCCGAGCGCCGAAGGTCTGTTCCATCGTGCGATTGCCCAGAGTCCTCCCGCGACCTCCGTCTACGGGGCCGAGCGCGCCAAGACCGTGGCGGAGCGGTTTCTCGAACTGCTTTCGATCGACCCTGAAGACGCAGGCGATCTGCTGACCACGGATCTGGAACTGCTCGTCAAGGCAAGCGATGACCTGGTCAACGAAATTCCGACCCGGATTCCGGGAACTTTGGCGATGGCACCCGTTGTCGATCGTGATCTGGTGCCGCACTACCCGGTTGCGGCTTTCCAGAAGGGTTACGCGCACCGAATCCCACTGATCATCGGTTCCAACAAGGACGAGGCGTCGATCTTCAAGTTCATGAAGTCTCCGCTGATGCCGGTGAGCGCGCAGTCGGTCGAGGCCATGCTGCAACTGCTGGCGGATGATCACCCCGACATCTCCGCGACCAAACTTGCCGAGATCATGTCGGCTTACCCTGATCACGCGAAACCGAGTGGCGCGCTGGCACTGTCGCGGGACGCGGCGTTTCGCATGCCGACTCTGTGGATCGCCGACGCTCACTGCAGGCATTCCCCTACATGGGTCTACCGCTTCGATCACGCGACGCCGATGCTCAAGGCGGCGCGGATCGGTGCGGGCCACGCGACCGAATTACCTTATGTATTCGGCAATTTCGGAACCCTGAACGTCGACCCCACGTTCTGGCTGGGTGGACGGAAGGCTGCGATGGAGGTAGCCGGCCGTATTCAACGGCGATGGTTGGCCTTCGCGCGGCATGCCGTGCCGGCAGCTCTCGACGGTTCGAAGCACTGGGCGCCGTACGAGGAAGAGAGGCGGTCGACGCTGTTGATCGACTCGGCTGACACCCTCGTCAGCGACCCCGATCACGGACTGCGCGTCGCCTGGGGAAACGACGTGATGGGGTTCAACTGACGTCGGTCGAGTGTCGCGGACGATCCAGTTCGCGAAGCACCGGCAGGGAGGCACAGACTGCGGCGATCAGGATGATCGGAATCGACAGGGCCACAAAGGTCGACGCGATTCCGAGTTGATCGAGCAGAGGGCCGACCGCGAGGTAACCCAGCGGGCCGGCGGCGTAGGCAGTCGACGTCATGACACCGACGACGCGTCCGCGCATGTGCTCCGGGCTGTGCGTCTGCATGGCGTAGTTGGCGATCGGGCCGACTGGTCCGTAGACGAGCCCCTGCAGTCCGGCGAGCACGAGGATCACCCACAGCGGAGGTAGAAGCGCCATGGCAAGCATCGCTATGCCGAGAACGGCAACGGCAAAAATCATGATCAGTCGCCGGGACATGATCGGTGCCAGCGGAGCGTAGGCGAGAGAGCCGATGATGCCGCCGATCGCCAATGCCATCAGCACCGATCCGAGTTGCGCCGGTTGATCCAACTCTGTGAAGTACACCGGGAACACGACACTCTCCACCGGCATGTAGAGCGCGACGACGGCCATGTCGATCAGCGCCAGAGTGCGCAGCAGTTTGTTGTTCCAGACGAACCGAAGACCGTCGAGTGTGCCGTGCCAGATCGATTTCGGACGATGTTCGTGTTCGGGGACTCCGGCGCCAGGAAGGCGGATGAAGGCAACCACGACGATCGAGAACACAAAACCAGCCGCCGTCACCCAGAGCGTGTTCACCGCCCCGATCGTTGCGATCAGGACACCGCCGATGCCAGGGCCGATCAGATATGCGACGTTGAAATTGGCCTCGTACACGCTGTTGGTGCGATCGAGCTTCCACTTGGCTGTCCGAGTTGCTGCAGGCAGCATGGACTCCCTCGCCGCCATTCCGGCGGGGTCGAACACCGCACCGAGCGCGGCCAACGCCGCGATCACCGGGATCGTCAAGCCCGCGGTGGCCGCGATGATCGGGATCGCCGCTACGGACATCGCCGAAAGAGCGTCGGAAATCATCGACGTTCGACGGCGTCCGAATTTGTCGACGAATGTCCCCGAGAACAGGCTCGACACGAGTAACGGAATGGCTGCTGCGCCAGCAACTATCGCCGCGTCGGTAGCCCTGCCGGTTCGTTCGAGAACAAGCCAGGGGAGTACGACGATGGCGATACCGTTGCCGATCGCCGAGAACAGCGTCGCGAGATTGACGAGGACGAGAGGGAGATAGCTGGGGGTAACTACGTCCTCGGATGCAGGTGGGCGCCGATCTGCTGAGGCGACCACGTTCTTTCCTTCCCCGAGATGGTGCCGACCAGGATTTCGAGAGTTTCGACGACGGCACCATCGACGCTAGCAGCGGGGGTTGCAGGTCCGCGAGTGATTTTTCGTGGACCGTCCGCGTTCGGTTATGCCTGGTAAACGGGGTTCTCTGCAACAAACTTCTCGACGTACGAGCACGTCGGAAGGATCTTCAATCCCTCGTTCCGGGTCTGATCGAGCGCTTCCCTCACCACGATGGCGGCAAGCCCGCGCCCGCGAAACTGTGGGTACGTCACCGTGTGGTGGAAATCACGGACACCGGAATGGTCCGAGTACTCGGCAAAACCGGCCAGTTCGCCGTCGACACGGATCTCGAAGCGCGTTTCCGCGGAGTTGTGCGCCACTGTCTCGGTCATCTTCGGGCTCCGTTTCGAAAGGGCGGCCGGTTGCGGCGCGCCGCGTCTGCGTTCTGTGGAGCCACGCTACCTGGCAGGCGGTCCGCAATATCGCTTGCCGGCGTGAGTTCCGTTACTTAGCGCAACTACAACTGGACGACCGTTCAAGGGACCTTCGTCGCCATGGAGAACGAACAAAACTGGTCTGTACGTGCCGATTTGCCCGTACTTTTGTGCCCACAACGGGTGATACATATGCATCACGATCGTAAACATCCCAATATGTGGGACCGGTCACAAAGTTTTTTGTCGTCTGTTCGGATGGATTAAGTGGAGGGCCTGAAACGGGCAAATTGCAGGTCAGCGGCGCGCTGGTTGCGTGTCGATGATGGGTGCGAGCGGGCGGAAACCCCAGGGGTATTGCGTTGGTCATCAGATCGTTTCTCGGACGTGATCCCAAAGACCCTCTCGGGGGGTTAGCGTTTGAATCGTCGGGGATAGAAGAAGCGTTACAACTTCGCCAAAAAAACTTTGGCGTCGCTGCTCAACGGTTCGATTTCGAGTCTTCGTCGGACAACTTCGAGGAAGGAACGCACATGATTTTCGGGCAGCGTGAGTCGAACAGTTACTTTGCCGCAATTTTTTCGTACGACTTCCTTGACGAAGGTCTGGGATACGAGACCATCGCACGGATTCACCGAGGCGAGATCTGCGAATGGATTCGTGATCTCGAGGCTTCCGGGTTGTTCTCGGCTGCGGAAGTTCATGCCGCTGAACTGGCATGGCGCGAAAATCCACGCCTGCTCCTCGACGCCCTTCTCGAGGACGCTGACGAGGTCTCTGTCAAGCGCTGGGAGATCGCGTGGACGAGGCTCGAGCGTCAGTCGCCGGCAGCCGGAACCGCGGTGGCAGAGCACGGCTGATCCGGTCGGGCCGAGTCGACTGCTCAGTCTGCGTCAAGATCAACCGTCTGCGTTACATCAACGGTCGACGAGTATCACCTCGTAATCGGTGAGCACGGTGAATTGCACGCCCGCCGTGGTCAGGGTCGCAACCGTCCGCGCAGTCACCTGTGGATCTTCGAGTAGCGAATCGCCGCCGTGCGGCACTATCGCGAAGTCGATCAGCGCGAGCCCGGACCAGATCGGGTCGATACCGCACGTTGGCATGACTTCAGCGGGGTCGTCCGACGCGTCCAGCCCGATCAGAGTCGGAGTCGCCAGGCACGCTCCGGCGCTGTATCCCGCATAGGCCACGACGCCTGAACGAACCAGCATCTCGATGACCCGGTCAGCGCCACTTCGAGCTAGCTGAGCTCGCAGGACGAACGTGTTTCCGCCGCGAACCCACAGGCAGTCGAAATCGCGGAGCCGGAGTTCCAGTGCTTCCGGTGCACCCAGGAAGTCTCGGACATCCACTTCCTCTGCGGTGAAGCCGGCTGCCCGTAGTGGAGTCAGTTCGCTGGTGACTGCTGAACTGCGGGCATTGACGGGCCACGAATCTGCAGCCGCGGCGATGACTGCGATGCGAGCGCCGCGGCCTACGAGATCGACAAAGGCCTCGCGGTGGTCGCCGAATCGGTAGGACGAGAGAAACAGTTTCACTTCTCAGTACCTTCGCGACGTACCCACCCAGCCCTCAAATCGTGAACGCCAGATTGTCGACGACGCGTGTGCCCACCGTGGTGTCACCGCGAAGCGAGATGTCGGTTCGGTGATCCGAAGCGTGGACGCGGCCACCGGCAATTCGGGTGAAGAGCGGTGAGCTCATCGAGATGGTCGTGGTCGCCGGACCGTCCAACTCCGGGACGAGTGTTGCTCGCGCGTCGACCGAGACGTGAAGTGAACGGGCAAGTGGCCCTTCGAGTTCGAAAGTGATCCGTGCTCCCTCTGGCGCCTTTCCTCGTTTTCCGACGACAAATCCGAGCGCGCTGGTGATTTCGCCGAATGCAGTCTCCGCGCGCAATCCGCCTTCCTCACCCGGAATGCCAACTGCATCTCTGATGTCGAGTTCGTGCATCCAACAGTCGAAGGTCCGAATACGCATGAACCGGCCATAGGGCGCAAGACCGACCGGTGTTTGTGTCTCGGCGTCCCAGTCCGCGCTGGTCATCGAGCGCAGCGCTTCGGTTCGTTCGGCGGTGATCTCGCGATATCGGGTCAGCAGGTCCGAGTGCGGTGTCCGCCGCAGGCCTTCGACCCAGCGCTCGTTGAACGCCGCAATCTCGTTGTGGACGTGGGGCAATGCGTGCACGTCCAGATTGATCGACGGCGGATTGATGCCCGAGAGCAGTGATTCCGTACCGATCAGATGGGACACGATGTCGTGAACCGTCCACCCCGGAAGGTTCGACGGTGCCAACCACTGATCGCCGTCGAGTTCGGCCAGCAGTGCGTCGATGACTCTCCATTCCTCGGTCAATGCGTCGACTACTGAGTCCTGGGGCCAACCACTCATGTGGACATCTCCTGTTTCGGACGGTGCGGTTCTCCTCACTGTATGTCCCGGCGGATAAGTGAGCGGGCATTCCCATGCTTCGAGTCGGTGTCGTCAAACCTCCGAGGGAGGCAGAGTTCCTGTGGTAGACCAGGATTGTCGACGCCGAAGCAGGCTCACGCGGCGTTGTCGTCACCGACAGAGGAGTCTTCGTGTTTCCAGGAAATTTTGTCCAGTCCACGCCGGACAAGCCCGCCGTCATTCGCCCTGCGACGGGTGAGTCCATCACCTATCGGGAACTCGACGAACGGTCGACGCAGTTGGCGCGATACTTCCGAAGTGTCGGTGCCAAGCCTGGGGACCACGTCGCTCTCATCTCGAACAACGATCTCCGGGCGTTCGAGGTGTACTGGGCAGCGTTGAGATCCGGCCTCTACATCACCGCGGTGAACTGGCATCTCACGGCTTCGGAGGCTGCCTACATCGTCGACGACTGCGAGGCGACAATTCTGGTGGCGTCGGGGCAGGCGTCCGCAGCAGTTCCGTTGGACGAGAAGCTGATTCCACGCGTGCGGCACCGATTGGTGTACGGCGGCGCCCTCGAGGGCTTCGACGACTACGAAGAAGCGGTCGATGCGCAGTCCACTGCTCCACTCGACTCGCAGCCGCGTGGGGCTGACATGCTGTATTCGTCGGGAACCACCGGCAGGCCGAAGGGGATCAAAGGAGATCTCCCGGAGGGTGAGGTGAACACCACCATGGATCCGTACACCGCGGTGTTCGCACCGATGTACGGGTTCGATTCCGACACAGTCTATTTGTGCCCGGCTCCGGTCTATCACGCGGCGCCCCTGCGTTTTTGCGGCGTGATCAATTCGGTCGGCGGAACCGTGATCTTGATGGATGCATTCGAAGCCGAAACCGCGCTGGAGTTGATCGGTAAATACGCTGTGACGCACAGTCAGTGGGTACCGACGATGTTCGTTCGAATGTTGAAACTTCCGAAGGAGACCCGTGATCGTTACGACGTCTCGACGGTGAAGGTCGCCATTCACGCTGCTGCTCCCTGCCCGCCCGAAGTGAAGACGGCAATGATCGACTGGTGGGGGCCGGTGATCTACGAGTACTACGCCTCGACCGAGGGTTCGGGCGCTACCTTCATCAACAGTGAGCAGGCCTTGTCGCATCCGGGTTCCGTCGGGCGTGACGGAGTGATGGGGATCGTGCACATCTGTGACGACGCCGGGCGTGATCTTCCTGTCGGCGAGATCGGTACCGTGTTCTGGGAGCGGGAGACTTTGCCGTTCCGGTACCACAATGATCCCGAGAAAACGGCTGCCGCGCAGCATCCGGATCATCCGACGTGGACGACGAGTGGAGATATCGGCTATATCGACTCCGAGCGTTTCCTTTATCTGACCGATCGTGCGGCATTCACGATTATCTCTGGTGGCGTCAATATCTATCCGCAGGAGTCCGAGAACATCCTTACCTTGCATCCGAAAGTGTTCGACGTGGCGGTCATCGGTGTTCCCGATGAAGAAATGGGCGAACAGGTCAAGGCGGTTGTCCAACTGGCGGAGGGAGTCGAGCCGAGTGCCCATGTCGCCGAGGAATTGCTGGAATACGTTCGCAGCCAGGTTGCACATTTCAAAGCTCCGAGAAGCATCGACTTTGCCGACGAATTGCCTAGGACCGCGACAGGAAAGCTCGTAAAGCACAAGTTGCGGTCTCAATATGTGAGCAGTTGATCCTCCGGTGAAATACTAGGACATCAGAGTAATTCTGCGAGATAGTCGGCAAGGACCTGCGCGTGGCTGTATCGCAGGTCCTTGCTTGCTGTCAGTAGAGCAACGGGTCGAGAATCCGATGCCGGTGCGATGCGTACTGCAGGTTTTCGCGTTTGACGCCGCGCGGCCAGAGTCGGTCGACGAGGAGACGGACGGCGTTACATTCGGAAGCTGGTTCGTAAACTCGCTCGACGGTGATTATTCGGCGCGTCATTCTCATGCCTTTTCGTCTATCGGCCGTTTCAAATAGTGGAATAGCCCGCCATTCGAGTGTGATCGGCGCCACAGTAGGCTTCTCAAGGTATGTCCAAACATACTGTTCGGACTCGATTCAGATGGAGAAAGTGCGTCGTCGGTTTCCCTACGCCGCGGTAACTCTGGCTACTATCAGTCACCATTCACCCAAAAGCGGGTCATCTTCCGCTCATCACATGCTGGTTGCCGCTCGTCGCAGCAGGCGAACCACCAACCGCAGAAGGTAATGGAAAATGGAAACATCGAAGAGCGCACAAGTGCGTCCGACGGTCGGCGTCCCTCGAGAATCGAGTGATGGTGAGCGTCGGGTCGCATTGGTGCCGAAAATTGTGTCCGCTTTGATCGGCAAGGGCGTCGACGTGGTCGTCGAGTCCGGGGCCGGTCTCGGGGCGTTGATTCCCGACGAGTTGTACACCGCTGCCGGCGCGAAGATCGGCGATCCGTGGACTGCTGACGTCGTGGTCAAGGTTGCGCCCCCGTCGAAAGAAGAGATCGCCCGGATCAGTACCGGCGCGAAGCTCATCGGTTTCCTGAATCCGCGTAATGCGGACAACCGCATCGCCGAGTTGAAGGCCGCCGGCATCGAGGGATACGCCGTGGAGGCGATCCCTCGTATCTCCCGCGCGCAGGTGATGGACGCGTTGTCTTCGCAGGCGAACGTGTCGGGGTACAAGGCTGTTCTGTTGGCAGCATCGGAGTCGACGCGGTTCTTCCCGATGCTCACCACCGCTGCAGGCACGGTGAAGCCTGCGACCGTTCTGGTGCTCGGAGTGGGTGTGGCAGGTCTGCAGGCGCTGGCGACAGCCAAGCGCCTCGGTGGCCGCGCTACCGGGTACGACGTGCGTCCTGAGGTCGCCGACCAGGTGCGTTCGGTGGGTGCACAGTGGCTCGACCTCGGAATCGATGCGGCGGGCGAGGGTGGATACGCCCGCGAGTTGACCGACGACGAGCGAGCGAAGCAGCAGCAGGCACTCGAAGATGCGATCAAGGGCTTCGACGTTGTGATCACCACTGCTCTGGTTCCGGGTCGTCCGGCGCCGCGCCTGGTCACCGCTGCCGCGGTCGAAGGCATGAAGCCGGGCAGTGTCGTGGTCGACCTCGCGGGTGAAACCGGCGGTAACTGCGAGCTGACCGAGCCGGGTCAAACCGTCGTCAAGCACGGCGTGACCATTTGCTCTCCGCTGAATTTGCCGGCGTCCATGCCTGAGCATGCGTCCGAGTTGTACTCGAAGAACATTTCCGCGCTGATCGAACTGATGCTCGTCGACGGTGCATTGGCGCCTGATTTCTCCGACGAGGTTCTGGCCGGTGCGTGCGTCACCCGTGAAGAGAAGGGCGCCTGATGTACACATCACTTCTGGCGAACATCGCGATCCTGGTGTTGTCCGGGTTCGTCGGTTTCGCTGTGATCTCCAAAGTTCCGAACACCCTGCACACCCCGTTGATGTCCGGCACGAACGCCATCCACGGCATCGTCGTCCTGGGTGCGTTGGTCGTCCTGGGCAAGGTGCACGATCCCTCGATCGGGTTGCAGATCATCTTGTTCGTCGCGCTCGTCTTCGGAACCGTGAACGTTGTCGGTGGTTTTGTGGTCACAGACCGCATGTTGGCGATGTTCAAGGCCAAGCCGGCCGCCAAGTCTGTGTCGAAGGATGGTGACCAGTAATGGAATACCTGGTCAATGCGCTCTACATTGTCGCGTTCTCGATGTTCATCTACGGCCTCATGGGCCTTACCGGCCCGAAGACCGCAGTCCGCGGCAACCAGATAGCCGCGGTCGGCATGCTCATCGCCGTCGTTGCAACTCTGATCTCCATTCGTGATGCGGAAATGGGGAACTGGATCCTCATCGCTGCCGGCCTTGTCATCGGTGTCGTGCTCGGCGTCCCGCCGGCGCTCCGCACGAAGATGACGGCCATGCCGCAGTTGGTGGCACTGTTCAACGGTGTCGGCGGCGGCACGGTCGCGTTGATCGCGTACGCGGAATTCCTGGACTCGGACGGGTTCACCGCTTTCCAGCACGGCGAGTCGCCGACGGTGCACATCGTCATCGCTTCGCTTTTTGCCGCGGTGATCGGATCGATCTCCTTCTGGGGCAGCGTGATCGCGTTCCTGAAGCTGCAGGAAACTCTGCCTGGTCGTCCGATCGGAATCGGTAAGCTCCAGCAGCCGCTCAATGCTCTGCTGCTCATTGCCGCCGTCGCGTTCTCGGTAATCATCGGTATCAAGGCGATCTCACCGGAAGGCCCGACCAGCTCACTGTGGATCGTCGGTGTGCTCGTACTCTCGGGCATCCTCGGACTGATGGTCGTGCTGCCCATCGGCGGCGCGGACATGCCCGTCGTCATCTCGCTGCTCAACGCTCTGACCGGTTTGTCGGCTGCTGCTGCAGGTTTGGCGCTCAACAACCAGGCGATGATCGTCGCCGGCATGATCGTGGGTGCTTCGGGCACCATCTTGACCAACCTCATGGCCAAGGCCATGAACCGGTCCATCCCGGCCATCGTGGCCGGCGGCTTCGGTGGCGGCGGCGAAGCGCCGTCCTCCGACGGCGTCGTGCGCACGGCAAAGGCGACCTCGGCCGCCGACGCGGCTATCCAGATGGCCTACGCCAACCAGGTCATCGTCGTACCCGGATACGGACTTGCCGTCGCGCAGGCTCAGCACGCGGTCAAGGACATGGCGAAATTGCTCGAGTCGAAGGGCGTCGAGGTCAAGTACGCCATTCACCCGGTCGCCGGCCGTATGCCAGGTCACATGAACGTTCTTCTCGCAGAGGCGGATGTCTCGTACGACGCGATGAAGGAAATGGACGACATCAACGACGAGTTCTCTCGTACCGATGTCACCTTGGTGATCGGCGCGAACGACGTCACCAACCCGGCGGCGCGCAACGATCCGAGCTCACCGATTCACGGAATGCCGATCCTCAACGTCGACCAGTCGAAGTCGGTCATCGTGCTCAAGCGTTCGATGAACTCCGGTTTCGCCGGTATCGAGAACCCGCTCTTCTTCGCCGAGGGCACCTCGATGCTCTTCGGTGATGCCAAGAAGTCGGTCTCCGAAGTAACCGAGGAACTCAAGGCGCTGTAGCGCTCGAGTTCGGAAGGGCGTCCACTCGTAACCACGAGTGGGCGCCTTTTTCGTGTCCCTGTGTTGCAACGATTCTTGTGCTGAAACGGCTTCTTGTACTGAAACGGCTTCTTGTGCTGAAACGACAAAGGCGCCTGGTCCGAGACGAAACTCGGAACAGGCGCCTCTGGCGACGTTTTACGGGACCTCGGGGGTTTCGGGGTCGGAAGAGAAGCCGGAAAGTAGTTCGATCAACTTCTGGATCAGTTCGAGCGGGTTCAGATCTTCGAGGCTCACGGTAAAGACTCCTTCGCTGTGGAACTACTTGATTCGGACATTTCAGAACATACGTCATGCCCCGCCGTCGCGGGAGGGCTTAACGGCGAGAATCTCTGAATCACAAAGATTTAGGACTAAAGTCGGATGCTCCGGTGCCTTGAGAACGCGATTGCAGCCGTATCCGGGCGTAGCGCTTCACGTTTCGCGGCGATGGGCGATCGCGCCATCAAAATGGCTGCAGCACAGGCCCATACCAGAGCGATCAGAACGCCAGCTATCACTCCGAAAAGGCCGCTCATCTCGGCGGCCAGTGCGCTGGCACCGATCGCAGCAACCCCCACGAATCCGAGACCGGCGACTACCGGACGCCACTGCGGGGCAGAGATCAAGATCGCCGAGCAGTACAGCGCGGTCGCCGCTGCCACATGACCGCTGGGCAACAGGTCCTGGGGCACATCGGGGAGCCAGGAACCGAATGCCGCATTGGTGAGATTGGCGCCCATTCCGAGGAGCAGGATCGCGCCGATGCCGTATGGCAGTCCGCGGACCATCGAGACGACGGCCAGAGCAGTAGTGGCTGCGAGTACAGCGGTGACGTCGAATCGGCCTACCGTCCACTCGGCAAGTGCGCGCACCTGTTCGGGGACGCTCACCCCAGGCGAGGTGGGTCGCACGAAATACAAGACGCCCAGCGCTACGACGGCGATCGCAGCAAGGACGAGGAAGCGAGTGGTTGTGGAGGGAGCGGGGTGCTGGGTGGAGGTCGAGACGGTCACGAGTACCAGCATCCCTGTTGAGTCTGTGCCGATCGTGAGGATCAGCTGTGAGGTCTGTAGGCGGTCGGAGAATCGCGCCGAACGACACCCGCACAAGCCGCTGCGACCAGGACGCATGCAAACGGGATCAACATTGCTGTGGTGAGAGGCACAAGCGTGGTGACCCAGCCGATGGTTGCCGGACCGGCGAGGAATCCGATGTATCCCATGCCGACGACGCGAGACATGTTGGTGCCGGCCGAACCTGAGCCCAGATTTCCCGCCGTTGTGAAGATCTGCGGAATGCATCCCGACAGGCCGGCGCCGAACAGGGCCCAACCGAGCAACGTCAGTGGTAGCCAGCCCGACACCACGACGGTCAGCATTCCGATGGACGAGAGCAACGCACCGTAGCGAACCACTGCCACCGGGCCGACTGCCGCGCTGATCCGATCCGCGGTGAATCGGCCGACGGTCATCATGGCGGAGAATGCACCGAACGACAGTGCAGCAACGGCATTCGAGACACCCAGATCTTCCTTGACCTGCAGTGCGCTCCAGTCGTTTGCCACTCCCTCGGCCAGCATCAGAACAAAGGCGAGGGTTCCGAGGGCAAGTACGCGAGCCGAGAATCTGCCGTGTGTCTTTCCGGTAGTCGACGCGGTTTCGGCATGCACGTCGACGAGAGGGAGCAGGGGTCGCGAGCACAACCAGACCGCGAGCAAGCCGATTGCCGACGCGATGCTGAGCGTGACGTACGGCGGAAGATCCAGTGCGAGAGTGCCGAATCCGATGACGGACCCTAATACGCCGCCGACCGAGAACATGCCGTGAAAGGCCGCCATGATCGGGCGCCGGTACAACTGTTCGGCCTCGACAGCCTGCGAGTTCATCGACACGTCCAACGCGCCGTTCGCGAAGCCGAATACAACAAGTGCAGCGCCCAGTTGCCAGGTGTTCGTGGCAAATCCCGGGCCGAGAGTGGCGAATGCCAGCCCGCTACCCGCCAGGATGACCATGCGCCTGCTGCCGTATCGATCGGCGAGCGGACCGCTCAATTGCATACCGGCAATGGCTCCGACAGCAAGAAGGAGAAGCAGTGAGCCGAGCGTCGAGTGACTGATTCCCACACGGTGTTCGATGGACGGAATGTGGACGACCCACATCGCGAGCAGAAATCCGTTGATGCCGAAGATGCCGAAGATGCCGGCCCGGGCGCGTACCAGGGCGGAGGTGGGGACTACTCGGTCGGTGGGGTTGACGCTCACTCGTTCCTTTTTACAGGTGAGACAGCAACAGGTCCGGGTCCGCGAGCATCTGTGCGACAAATGAGAGGAATCTCGCGGCCTGCTCACCATCGAGTATCCGGTGGTCGAACGTCAACGTCAGTGTCGCGACGCTCCGCGCTTCGATCTTGCGCTCGATTACCCAGGGACGCTCGCTCACTGTGCCCAGGCAAAGGATGACGGCTTCTCCCGGATTGAGGAGCGGAATGCCCCCGTCGACGCCGAAGACTCCGACATTGGTGATCGTGACGGTTCCGCCGGTCAGGTGATGGACGTCGGTCACTCCCGCGCGGGCAGCGACGGTCAGTTCGGTCACCGCGCGTGCAAGTTGGACCAGGCTCAGCGTCTCGGCGCTTTTGATGTTGGGCACGGACAGTCCACGTTCGGAGGCGACGGCGATGCCGAGATTCACGTGATCGTCGATGACGGCGTCGCCGCGGGCCTCGTCCCAATGCGCGTTCACCATCGGGTGCGACGAGATCGCCGTAACCAAGGCCTTGGCCGCGAGAGTCAGCGGAGTGAGAGAAAGCCCGGTGAATGCGTCCGAGGGACGGAGCCTGCCGAGTAGTTCCATCGAAGGCGTGACATCGGCGGTGAGGAAGACGCTGGCCTGAGGGGCACGGGTACTGGCGACCATCGCCGACGCCATCTGTTTCCGCATGCCGGACGAGACCGGCTGTTTCTGCATACCGGATTCGGCCGGCCGCGGAGCTCCATTCGACGCGGCCTTCAAACGAAGCGCGTCTGCGACGTCCGCTGCCGTGACGGCACCGTCGAATCCACTTCCGGTGATTTCGCTCAGATCGATGCCGGCTTCGCGGGCCGCGCGCCGCGCCGAGGGTGTTGCGGGCCGACGCTCGGTACTCGCCGCGGTTTGCGAGTGTGGCGTAATCCTGTTCCGTCGTCGGCTCGGTCTCTCGGCCGCGGGTCCGTATCCGACAAGCACGCTCGGAGACTGTGAATCACTTGGAGTCGGTGAATCTGCAGGCTCCTCGATACGGATGATCGGAGTGCCGACCGGGACGGTAGAGCCAGGTTCGACGAGGAGTTCTCTGACAACGCCGACGTAGGGCGACGGCAGTTCGACGAGAGCTTTGGCTGTCTCTACCTGGGCGAGAACTTGATTGAGTTTCACCTTGTCGCCGATGCCGACCGTCCACTCGACCAGATCGGCGGACGTCAGGCCCTCGCCGAGATCCGGCAACCGGAATTCGTGCCCGGTACTCATGCTGCCAGCGTCCGGTCGAGTGCTGCGAGGATCCGGTCGGCGTCCGGAAGGTGAAATCGCTCAAGCTTGGCGGGCGGGTAGGGGATGTCGAATCCGGTGACCCGCAGGATCGGTGACTCGAGCTGATAGAAGCAGTGTTCCGCGACGTGTGCTGCGATTTCGGCGCCGACGCCGAGAAACTTCGGCGCCTCGTGGACGACGACCAGCCGGCCTGTCTTTTTCACCGACGCCTCGATCGTGTCGAAGTCGATGGGGGAGAGTGAACGCAGATCCACGACCTCCAGATCGTGACCTTCTTCTTCGGCAATCCGCGCGGCGTCGAGCGCGGTGGCGACCATGGATCCGTACGCAACCACTGTCGCGTCGTTCCCCGAGCGGGCGACGCGGGCACGGTGGAGCGGAAGCTCGGGCGCGGCATCGGTATTCACGTCGGCGGTATCCCAGTAGCGCCGTTTGGGTTCGAGGAATATCACCGGGTCGTCGGCCGCAATGGATTGGCGGATCATGTGAAAACCGTCGATCGGATTGCTCGGGTACGCCACCCGCAGTCCCGCCGTGTGAGCGAAGTACGCTTCCGGCGACTCCGAATGATGTTCCACCGCACCGATTCCGCCGCCACTGGGAATCCGAATCGTCAGTGGCGCAGAGGCAGCGCCTCGGGTGCGGTAGTGGATCTTGGCCACCTGCGAGACGATCTGATCGAAGGCCGGGTAGACAAACCCGTCGAACTGAATTTCGCAGACAGGCCGATATCCGCGCAAGGCAAGACCGAAAGCTGTTCCCACGATCCCTGATTCGGCGAGGGGCATGTCGATCACCCGAGTATCGCCGAAGTCCTTCTGCAAGGCGTCGGTAACCCGGAATACACCGCCGAGACGGCCCACGTCCTCTCCCATGATGACAACGCGACGATCGTCTTCGAGTGCGCGTCGCAGGCCGGTGTTGAGCGCTGTCACCAGATTCATGACGGTCACGACGAAGCCCCTTCCATGCTGCGGAGATACGCGCGATGCTCTTCGCGTTCAACGTCGATCAGTGGGTGTGCCTCGGCGTAGACGTGATCGAAGAGCGCTGACGGGGGTGGATCGGCGAGCGCGATGGTTGCGCGTCGCAGTCCAGCTGCGACGCCGTCGGCCGCCGCCGCGATGGTGCTGAGTTCGTTTTCTCCGAGAAGATCGCGACGGCCGAGGAACAGGCGCATTCGCTCGAGCGGATCGCGGCTTCTCCACTCCGACATGTCGGTATCGGCGCGGTACCTGCTCGGATCGTCGGACGTCGTGTGCGGGCCCATTCGGCAGGTGATCGCTTCGATGAACGTCGGGCCGCTGCCTTCGCGTGCGCGATTGAGCGCCGAGCGCGTGACTGCGAGAACGGCGAGGACGTCGTTGCCGTCGACGCGGATCGCGGGGATGCCGTAACCGATCGCCCGATGTGAGATGGGCGTGCGTGACTGGAGGGATACCGGTTCACTGATGGCCCACTGGTTGTTCTGGCAGAAGAAGACAACGCCGACACGGAAACTGGCGGCAAATCCCATCGCCTCGGCGATGTCGCCCTGACTTGTGGCGCCGTCGCCGAAGTACGCGATCGTTGCGATCTCGGCGCCGTCCAGGTGTGCGCCGAGTGCGTATCCGGTGGCGTGCAGCCCTTGGGAGCCGACGACGATCGCCGGATTGGTGACGTTGAATTGTTCTGGATCCCAACCGGAATGGGAGATTCCTCGCCACATGGTGGTCAGCAATTCGGGGGGAACTCCCCGGCAGTACGCGACGGCATGTTCGCGGTAGCTGGTGAACGCGAAGTCGTCTGGGGCGAGTGCTCTCGCGGAACCGACCTGGGCGGCTTCTTGGCCGAGCATCGGAGCCCACAAACCTATTTCGCCTTGACGCTGCAGGGCAACAGCTTCGGTGTCGATTCGGCGACTCACGACGAGATCGCGATACAACGACAGCAGTTCGTCAGGCCCGATGTCTGTTATCAGGCGGTCGAATTCGGGACGGCACACTCGTGCGCCGTTCGGTTGGATGAGTTGGACCGGATAATCGAGGTTGTCGATCATCTTCGCTCACCTCGGTTTCTGCTCATGCCCGGCGCGCCTCGTGAGTACGCCGCACAATCCCGATGTGTTGTATGCAGTTGTCGCTCTACCATCAGGATCCCCCTGATTGGGAAATCCGCAAGTATTTCCACTGCCGTATCAGGACCGGAACTGCGAACTGGCGAGTAACAAACGTGTCGGTACGGCCAACCGATCGGAATTCAACCGCTAGCATCGGTGCGGTGACTGCAGTCGGTTTGAACGAAGAAGCTGTTTCCGCGTGGATCGCCGAACTGGGGGTCGGCGCCACGACACCACTGACTTTCGAGAGGATCGGTAACGGGCAATCGAACCTGACCTACTCCGTGACGGATGCGGGCGGAGGACGGTGGGTACTGCGCAGACCTCCACTCGGCACGTTGTTGGCGTCCGCGCACGACGTCGTTCGCGAGCACCGCATCCTGTCCTCGCTCCAGGGAACCAAAGTGCCGGTTCCGAAGATCCTCGGCATCACGGAAGATCCGGAGATCACGGACGCTCCGCTGGTCCTCATGAGCTACATCGACGGCGTTGTGATCGACGGCGTTCCAGTGGCTCAGAAGTTGACCGAGGACGAGCGTCGCGCGGTCGGATTGGCGATGCCGAAAACCCTCGCAAGCATTCACGGGGTTGACCTGGAAGAGACCGGCCTCGACGATCTGGCCAGCCGCAAGCCCTTTGCCGAGCGTCAGCTCAAACGGTGGTCGGCGCAGTGGGAGAAGTCGAAGACCCGCGATGTTCCGGACGTCGACAGGTTGGCCGAGATTCTGCACCGAAACATTCCGGAACAGAACGAAGTGACCTTGGTTCACGGCGACTTCCACCTCAACAACGTCATCACCGACCCGGTCGAGGGGCGCATCGTTGCCGTCGTCGACTGGGAGCTGTGCACGTTGGGGGAGCCGCTCGCGGATCTCGGTGCGCTACTCGCGTACTGGCCGGAAGCCGGTGACAAAGTTGCCGGTCCGTTCATGGCGTCCACGCTGGAAGGCTTCCCGAACCGCGACGAGCTGGTCGCTGCCTACGTCGAGGCGACCGGCCGCGACGTGTCAGCGGTCGGATATTGGCACGTACTCGCTCTGTGGAAGCTCTCGATCATCGCCGAGGGCGTGCTGCGACGCATTCTCGACGATCCGCGGAACAAAGCCGAGCACGGCGGCCCGACGGTCGCGCTGATCGACGGAATCGTCGCACGCGCCGTCTTGACGGCAGATCAGCTCGGCCTGAGCTAGTTTTCGGTCAAGGTCCCGGCTGCTGATCTGATCGCAGCCGGGATCTCCACCGGCTTACGGGTGTCGGCATCGACGTAGACGTGCACGAAGCGACCAGTCGCGGCAGGTTCCCAATGGCCGTTTTCGACCTCGTGGAATATCGCCAGGGCGTAGACGATGCTCTTGGTGCCCAGCTTCTCGACGGAGATACCCACCTGCAACTGCTCGGGGAACGACAGTTCGCTCAGGTACCGGCACGACGTCTCGGCGACGACGCCGATGGCAGGCAGGGTGCGGATGTCGGTTCCAGTGGAAGACATCAGCCAGGCGTTGACCGCGGTGTCGAAGTACGAGTAGTAGGTCACGTTGTTGACGTGGCCGTAGTGATCGTTGTCGTCCCACCGCGTCGGGACGGGCCAGAGAACGGGAAACTCGCTGATCGACGGGGGCGTCTGCGCTGTGCTCACGGCTTCGACTGTAGTGAGGACTTTCGCGAGAGTGAGGGTAGGGTGGTGCCCTGTAGGACTGCACGCACGATCAGCCCCACCAACAGTGCCCAGAATGCCGAACCGATTCCCAGGATACTGACCCCGGATGCGGCGATCAGAAACGTGACCACGGCGCCTTCACGTTCACTCGCCTCGCTCAGCGCCGACGTGAGGGCGCCGGCAAGCGTTGCCAGGAGCGCCAGTCCGGCAACAGTTTCCACGACTCCGGCCGGTGCGGCGGCTACCAGAGCGGCCACCGCGGCCGCGCCGGCAGCGAGAACGAGATACGCCCAGCCTGCGGTGAAGGCAGCGATCCATCGACGTTTGGGATCCGGATGTGCGGTGGGGGCGGCGGCCAGGGCCGCGCTGATCGCCGCGAGGTTGATCGCATGGCCACCGGCCGGTGCGCCGACGATGGTGCCGATACCCGTCACGATCATCGACGGCCTCCAGGGAACGGTGTAGCCGAACGAATTCATCACGGCCACACCGGGAATGTTCTGCGAAGCCATCGTGACGATGTAGAGGGGAATCGCAATGCCGATCATTGCCTGCCAGGTCCACGACGGCGCGGTGAGATCGATGCGGGGAATCATGGCGCCGGCGTCGAGCACTCGATCCGACGTGACGAGGCTGATCCCGATCACGACCGCTGCTGTGAGAAACGCGAGCGGAACCGCCCATCGCTTGGAGAAGCGCTGCGCGGCAAGCCAAACCAGGATGACGGGCGCGACCGCTGCCGGTGCGTCCCGGACGGCGATGATCGGCGCCAGGCACAACGGCATCAGAACCCCGGCGAGCATCGCTTGCGCGAGGGGCGTCGGGATTGCCGAGATGATCCTTCCGAGCGTCGGCCACAGTCCGGTCAGCACGATCGCGATTCCGACGACGATGAATGCTCCGACCGCGGCCGGCCACCCACCCTCGACCGCTCCGGCGCCGGCGAGCAGAGCGGCACCGGGCGTCGACCAGGCCAGGGTGATCGGCATCCGATACCGGCGTGAGAGCCAGAGCATTCCCAACGCTTGGGTCACACACAGAACCAGCAGTCCGGACGCCGCCTCGGTCGCATCCGCACCGACAGCGGCGAGGCCGGTGAGCACCACCGCGAACGAACTGGTGAAGCCGACGAGGGCCGTGACGATGCCTGCGCTCATCGGTTGCGAGTTGCTGCGAACGGCTTCCGGTTCGGTGGTATCTGTGGAGTCCGACATGGTCAGTGATTCTGCCCGACCCGCCCCAGACCCGATTTACCTGTCCGGTCGGATGGGTGAGGTGACCGCTTTGCCGTAGATGAGGTGCGTTTGGGCGTGCCAGACCTCGGGATGTGCGGCGAGGTGGTCGATCAATACCCGTTGTAGATGAGCGCTGTCACGGACCGCGACGTGGAGGAAGAAGTCCTCGGGCCCCGAGACGTTGAAGAGCGCAAGCGTTTCCGGCAGCGCTAGCGCGTCGGCGGTGAACCGGTCGACGAGGTCGCGGCGGTGTGGTCGCAATTGAACGGCGATGATCGCCTGCATCGACCGGCCAACGGCTGCCGGATCGACAACCGCATGGATACCGCTGATTGTTCCGTTGGCACGTAGGCGTCGTACGCGCTCGTGGCACGAGGACGTCGCCAAGCCGACTCGATCGGCCAACACCTTGTTGGTGATCGACGCGTCGTTCTGCAATTCGGCCAAAATCTTCCAGTCCACCGGATCCAGAGGCTCATTCTTCGTCATCTGCCGAACTATATCCGGAGTCGTTTTGAACTTCCCGGATCCAGTTGCACACTCCTGGCATGAACATGTGTCTCGAATCAGCTCGGGTGTGAGGTATTTCGGATGAGTGTCGGTCAATGGCTCGCTTTCGGCTCCCTGCTATCCATCGTCCTGTTCACGCCGGGACCGGATTTTGTCCTGATCCTGCGTCATTCTCTGGCAGATCGTCGGACCGGCGCGGTGGTGGCCGCCGGTGTGATTTCCGGGCTCTTCGTTCACACCGCTGCCGCGTCACTTGGTCTCTCCGCACTTGTGGCGACACGGCCACAGTTGCTCTCTGCGCTCACATACGCCGGGGCGGCATATCTGACCTGGCTCGGTATCTCCGCGATTCGAAGTGCTTTCAAAGCCCGAGCCTCGGACGAGGGAATTCCGGCAGCGAAAGAACCGATCGCGGTCACCACGGCATTTCGCTACGGCTTCCTCTCGAACCTGCTGAACCCGAAGGCGCTGTTGTTCTTTCTCGGGCTACTCCCGCAATTCATCGAGCCGGGTGAAGGCGCAGGGCTGCGCACGTTGATGTTGGCGGGCGCGACGGTGGTCGCCGCGGCACTGTGGTGGGCGATCGTGGTGGTGTTGGCGGCCGGAGCCGGCAAGAAGCTGCGTCGTCCTGGCGTCGGCAAGCGAATCGACGTGGTGACGGGAGTGTTGTTGGTGGGTCTCGGTGCCTTCTTCGGGGTTGCATGAGTGGTCGTGTCAGGATGGGTTCATGACACTTCCCGTGCTGATCGACGTCGAAGAACTGTCCGCTCTCATCGAGGCCGGCGCTGCGCCGCGATTGCTCGATGTCCGATGGGCGCTGGGTGATTCGAACGGCGAGCAGCATTTTCGCGACGGCCATATTCCCGGCGCGGTCTTCGTGAACCTCGACGAGGAACTTGCCTCGCCGCCGTCGCCGGACAAGGGAAGGCATCCGCTGCCGAGTCTCGAAGACCTGCAGGACGCTGCGCGTCGTTGGGGAATCGACGACGGTGATTCGGTGGTGCTTTACGACGCCACCGGCAACACGGCCGCTGCCCGTGGTTGGTGGCTGCTGCGGTGGGCCGGGCTCTCGGATGTCCGACTGCTCGACGGCGGACTACAGGCCTGGGAGTCCGCGGGACTGCCGTTGGCGGCCGGTATCGGTGAGTCGGCCACTCCGGGCAATGCGACTTTCACCGGCGGCAACATGCCGACGGTCGACATCGACGGCGTCGGCGACTGGACGCGTGCGGGCGGTGTGCTTCTCGACGCCCGAGCAGGGGAGCGGTACCGCGGCGAGGTCGAGCCGATGGATCCCGTCGCGGGGCACATCCCCGGTGCGGTGAGCGCGCCGACCGCGGAGAACATCACCGGCGACGGTCGGTTCCTGGATGCGACCCGCCTGCGTGAGCGGTTCGCCGGACTGGTCGCCGGAGACAGTGTCGCGGTGTACTGCGGATCCGGAGTAACTGCAGCGCATGAGATTGCGGCACTCGCGATCGCCGGTTACGACGCGACGCTGTTCCCGGGCTCGTGGTCACAGTGGTCGAACGACAGCACTCGCGCCGTCGACACCGGAGCCTGAGTCAGCTCTTGGTGCGATCGATGAATGACGGCACGAGAAACCACAGTGCCGTGAACATGATCGCGGCGCACGCTGCCAAAACCTTTGCGGCAACTCCGCCGACGGCGACCTCGGCGATCAACAGGACCGTGCCGGTCATGGAGGCGGCGAGAAAGGCTATGCCGCACAGGGCGAATCGGTTGGCCACGGGCAATATGTTCTCGCGGTGCCCACGGCGGAAGAGCATGCGATGCCAGACGGCGGGTGCCATCAGGAACCCGAACGAGATGGCAACAAGTATCACCGTCACCAAGTGGATGCCGCGGATGTACGCCGACGCTTCCTCGTAGCGTTCGGTGAATGCCACGGCCAGCAAGAAGGCGAACAGGATCTGAACACCAGAGAGCGCGACGCGCAGTTCTTGCAACAACTCGTTGAAGTTCCGCGCGAGTTGTTGAGGTGGAGTCTCCCCGGTCTCGTTCACGGCGACGTGGTTCCTACGCCCGTGAGTATTCCGACGCTCGCTGGATCTGCTCCGCGCTCGGACGCACGCCGGTGTAGAGCACGAACTGCTCGGCGGCCTGAAGGGCAATGACCGACGCTCCCGTGATCGCCGTCTTGCCGAGTTCGGTCGCCAACGCGATCAGTGGCGTGTTCGCAGGCATCGCGACGACGTCGAAGACGACATCGGCGGCGCGCACTGCTTGTTCGGGGAACGACAATGCATCTGCTTCTGCACCGCCGGACATACCGATCGGAGTGGCGTTGATCAGCACACCGGGACGAAGCTCACCGAGTTCGGCCTGCCAGCCGAAGCCGTACTGCTTCGCGAGCGACGACCCCACTTGCTGGTTGCGGGCGATCACGGTGACGTCGGTGAATCCGGTGTCGCGCACCGCAGCGACGACTGCTTTTGCCATGCCACCGCTGCCGGCGACAGCGACGGACAGGCTCGTGTCGACCTCGTTGTCACGCAGCAGATCGGCCACCGCCTGATAGTCGGTGTTGTAGGCGTGCAGCACTCCGGACTCGTTGACGATCGTGTTCACGGAGTCGATGGCGCTGGCCGAATCGTGCATGACGTCGATGTGCTCGATGACCTGTTCCTTGAACGGCATCGACACCCCGCAGCCTCGAATCCCGAGTGCTCGGATGCCGCCGATCGCGGCTGGCACGTCTTCGGTGGTGAAGGCTTTGTAGACGAAGTTCAGGCCCAATTCCTCGTAGAGGTAATTGTGAAACCTCGTGCCGATGTTGCTCGGTCGCCCGGAGAGCGACATGCACAGGAGCGTGTCCTTGTTGAGGTCGACGGTCATTGTCCCCACTCTAATCGCGAGTTCGGAGTAGTTCTTGATAGAGGAGTGCACCCATCCGGATGTCCCGCAGCGCCGAATGTCGGGTATCCGATCGAAGCACCACTCGCACCGACAGAGCCGAGACGACATGGTCACACAGAACATCGACGAGCACCCGAGCACCGAATCTCGTCCACCGCGTCGTAGATGGGCTGCTCACGCGATCTCCGGGGTCTTGGCCGCGGCTGTCGTCCTGGGCGTCGGTGAACTGGTTGCGCTGCCGATCAACCCGGACGCGTCGCCCTTCTACGCAGTCGGTGCAACCACCGTCGACCGAACCCCGGCGTGGGCTCGCGAGTTCGCGATCGACACCTTCGGCACCAATGACAAGCCGGCGCTGTTCATCGGAATGTCGATATTGATCGTTCTGCTCGGTGCGGTGGCCGGGCTGTTGGAACGGCGACGCCGCCCGATCGGCAGTGTCATCCTCGTTCTTCTGGGCGCGGTTGGTGTGTATGCGGCGATGCAGCGCCCGACTGCCGATGCGATGTACGTGTTCCCGACGCTGGTCGGTGTGGTGGCGGGCGTCGCAACCTTGCGGTTGCTGATCACGCAACTCGAGGTGCCGCTCTCGCCTGGCGTCGCCGACTCGTGGTTGCCTCGTCGTCAGTTTCTTCTGCTGGCAGGTGCGGCGTTGGCAGTGGCTGCGGCAGCGGGTGCCGCCGGGAAGTTCGTGGGGCAGAGGATCGCCGGAGCAGTAGCGAATCGTGAAGACTTTGTCGTACCCACCGCCGCTGACCCGGCGCCGCCGATTCCGGCGGGTGCGGACATCGCGATTGCGGGTGCGTCGACGTACATCACGCCCAACGACGACTTCTATCGAATCGACACTGCACTCCTCGTTCCGCAATTGACGACGGATTCGTGGGAACTGCGGATTCACGGAATGGTGGACCGCGAGATGACGTTGTCGTTCGACGATCTGGTGGCGAGAACGCCCATCGAGCGAGTCATCACGCTGACGTGTGTTTCCAACGAGGTGGGCGGCGTTCTGGCCGGGAACGCGAAGTGGATCGGTTATCCCATGAAGGACCTGCTCGACGAAGTCGGTGTCCATCCCGACGCCGACATGCTCCTGTCGACCAGCGTCGACGGCTTCACAGTCGGCACCCCGGTCGAGATAGTCACCGACGGCCGTGACGCGATTCTCGCCGTGGCGATGAACGGTGAGCCGTTGCCGTTCGAGCACGGTTATCCCGTTCGGCAGGTAGTTCCCGGCCTGTACGGTTTCGTCTCCGCCACCAAGTGGGTGACGGAGTGGGAACTCACGCGTTTCGACAAGGTCGAGGCCTATTGGACCCAGCGCGGTTGGGGTGCGCAGGCACCGATCAAGACGTCCTCGCGTATCGAGGTGCCGGCAGCTTTGGCGCCGATCGAGCCGGGCCAGGTGCTGGTTGCGGGAACGGCCTGGGCGCAGCATCGCGGGATCGAGAAGGTCGAGGTTCGCGTCGACAACGGCGAATGGCAACCGGCGACACTGGCGCAGGAGTACTCGATCGACACCTGGCGTCAATGGTCGTGGATGTGGGATGCAGGCTCAGGTTTGCACACCGTGCAGGTCAGAGCGACGGATTTGGACGGGAACGTCCAGGTGGAAGAGCGCACTCCGCCGATTCCCGGTGGAGCCACTGGATGGCATACGAGGTCGTTCACCGTGAAGTGACAGGTAGATCCGAATGGGATTCGGTATACAGGCGGACGACGCACTGGGCCATCCATCCAGCGATCAGCGTTCGCAGGCCGAAGTCGAAGGTGTCGTCGGTTCGCAGTGGGTTCGCGGCCTCACGCGTGACCTCGCTCGGATTGGAGGATTGAGTCCACGCGACATCCGGCGTCGAGAGTTTCACGACGGATCCGAGAACCAGACTGTCCAGCGTGGAAATTGCGTGACGCGTATCGGTCGAATTGAAACCCCCGTCCGAAAATGCTTGAACCAGTGCAGTATCGATATCAAAAGTCACCTTGGTGCGGACGCTACGTGTCATGAGTAGCGGGATGAGGCGCCAATGTTCGACGGCAGCTCGGCGATATGCCCACCCCCACGCGCTGATCCGTTCGCTCCACCCTGCGGGTGGGTGGGGGACAGAGATCGACGACATCACGCGGATGCGCATGAGTTCGACGATCTCGGATCGACCCGAAATATGTGTGTAGAGCGAAGACGGAGTCACGTTCAGTTGCTTGGCGATCCCGGGCATGGTGAAGTCGCCGGTTGCGGCGACAGCATCCAGAGCCGCGTCGGTGATGTTTCGCGTGGACAGTATCGGCTGAGTGGGACGCGGCATCGATTCTCCTGGTGAGGGATTCGTCGGCAATCTCGGACTTGATCGATTGATGACAACTCCTTGATTTCGGGAGCCGGTATGCATCATACTAACCGAACCCTATTCGGTATGTCGGCGGAATCTTCCGGCGATCGGTACACGTCGGAGGAACATTCAATATGTCTGTCGTATGGCTGACCGGTGCAACGATCATCGACGGCACGGGCGCCGACCCTATCGAGAACTGCGCTGTTGCCGTGGAAGATGGCCGCATCAGTGCACTCGGTGGCACGCCGCCCGCGGGGGCGGAGGTGCTGGACTGCACCGGGCTGACAATCACTCCCGGCCTCATAGACGCACACGTTCATCTCGGTGGATCGAGCGATCTCGCACCGAGCCTGCGGCGTCAGATCTCGGTAGCCGAGCTCGCTGCAGACATGTTCGCGACCTGCGCATCGACCCTCGACGGGGGATTCACCACTGTTCGTGACTGCGGCGGAATCGACGGTGGACTCGCCGGAGTTGTCGCCTCGGGCAAGATTCCGGGTCCGCGGATCATTCAGTGCGGCCCGATCCAGTGCCAGACCGGTGGACACGGACACCTGGCGGCCGAGTGGGAGCCGACTTCGGACTGGTCCGATCATGACATCCCCGGATTGCGTTGTATGTCTCTGCTTTCCGACGGTCCGCACGAAATGCGAAAGAATGTTCGCGAGACGTTCCGCAGGGGTGCGGACTTCCTCAAACTGTGTGTTACCGGGGGAGTGGTATCGACTCATGACAAGCTCACCGATACCCAGTTCACGGTCGACGAGATCGAAGTTGCCGTCGAGGAAGCCAATGCGCGCGGTACCTATGTCACGGTGCATGCCCACAACAACGAGGGAATCCGAAACGCTGTCACTGCCGGCGCGAAATGCGTCGAGCACGGCTCAGGTATCGACGACGAGACTGCCAAGTTGATGGCCGAGTACGACGTCGCGTTGGTGCCGACGTTGGCTGTGGTGCAGGCGCTCTCGGACAGTGCGGCGTCAGCAGGTCTACCCGAATCGATTTCGGCGCGGATCGGCCAGATGATGCAGGGTCAGATCGACGGGCTTCTTGCTGCTCGAAATGCCGGCGTCAGAGTGGGACTGGGATCGGACCTCATCGGTACCGATCAAACGGGCCGGGGAATGGAGCTAGTCCTGCGCGCCAAGGTCGAAACCCCGATGGACGCATTGGTTTCCGCTACCCGGATCAACGCCGACATTCTCGGTATCGCCGACGAGGTCGGCACCATCGAAGTCGGCAAGTTCGCCGACCTCGTTGCGTTCCGCGGCAATCCGTTGACGGATCCGTCCATCTTCGCCGATCGTGAGCGCATCGCACTCGTCATTCAGAGCGGTCGAGTGGTGAAGGACGGCCGGTAGCTCAACAGCGAGTGGCGAGTTCTGTCAACGCCGAGTGATCCGCCCGGCTGACCGGTAGGCCGTAGGAAATCGCGACGGTCAAGTACTTGCCGGCGTAAAAGCATCGGTATGCAGGATTGGGCGGCAACCACTTGCTGGGCGTGCTGTCGCCTTTCGACTGGTTGTCGGGGCCGTTGACGGCCAACAGGTTCAGTGACGTGTCGTTCGCGAACCTCATCCGAAGCGCGGGCGTCCAGGAGTTCGCGCCGAAGTCCCAAGCCGCGGCGAGTGGGAAGACGTGGTCGATCTGAACGGACTTGGCCTGGCTGCGTTCGAATTCGATGCGATCACCGGAGTACGGGTCGGTCATCGCGCCCGACAGTACGACGCAGTCACGTGTTCCCGGTTTGAACACCACGTCCGAGAGATCTTGGGCCAGAACGTTGTTGCGGGTATCGCACCCGTCGTGGCCACCAGGTGCGTCCTGGTCGTCGGACCAAGCGGCGCCGAAGACGCAAGCCTCGCCGTTACCGCAGCCGCGCTCGTATCCACCCGGATGTGGTCGGTTGTCGACAATCGCGGTCCGGGACAGCAGCTCTTCCAGTTCCGATCGTGTCGGGCTGCCCGGGGCCGAATCGAGACGCTCGTCCCCGAACCATCCGCAGGACGCGACGAGACATACGAGCGCGAGCGTCGACAGGATCGCAGATAACCGTGCAACCACCTGTGCCCCCGCCCGTCGTAGACCGTGATTGAACCATCGCGGGCCGACAGGAATCAGCCGAATTCGGCCACCCATGGGATCTACCTCGGATGCATCGGCGCTTGAAGTAGTGCCACGACCATTTCCACGATCTGAGCGGGCGTTGGTCCGAGCGACGCCAGGACCCCTTCGCCGTCTTTGGAGCGCTCGTAATCGGCAAGAAGTGCAAAAAGCGTCGTGGCCATCGACGAAATCCTGCTCGAACGTTCGTATGCCGTTCCTTCGCTTAGCTGTTCGGACAGATTCTGCGTGATGGTGGACCAGGAGGATCCTTCGTCGGCTGGCCAGATCTTGACTTGGTGGCGCATGACCTCGAGGAACCGGAAGTAGTGAGTTGCCCCCTGCTGCTCGGTTGCCTCCAGGAGTGCACCCACCAGAATGCCGGTCAAGTGCCTGTTGTCTTTCGTCTCGGCAGCCTCGAGTAGACGAGTTGCCGAGTCCTCCACGGCCGCCAAGCGACGACGTACGACCGCGTCGATCAAACCCTGTCGGTCGCCGAAGTAGTAGTTCACAGCGGAATTGTTGCGTTGGCCCGCGGCGATCGCGATGTCTCTGAGCGAAACGTCAGCGCCTCGCTCGGCAAACACACGTTCGGCGGCGGAGAGAAGTGAGTCAACAGCCATGCGACGGAATCTACCCTTGACACAGTTAAGCGATTTCGCTTAACTGTGGTCATGGAGCACATCGAGAACAACGGATACCGTGAAATCGACTCTGTTGCACCGCGTGATCGATACGCCCGGGGGTGGCATTGTCTGGGCTTGTCCGCCCCGTACAAGGACGGCAAGCCGCATTCGGTCCGTGCCTTCGGAACGAAGCTCGTCGTTTTTGCAGGCGAGGACGGCGAGCTTTCCGTCTTGGATGCATACTGCCGTCACATGGGCGGCGATTTGAGTCAGGGTGAGGTCAAAGGTAATTCGATCGCCTGTCCGTTTCACGATTGGCGCTGGGGTGGGAACGGACGGTGTACTGAAATCCCTTATGCCCGTCGAGTGCCCCCGATTGCGAAAACCCGTTCCTGGAACATTCTCGACCAGGACGGAATGTTGTTCGTTTACAACGATCCGGAGGGCAACAGGCCTCCGGCCGAGATCGCGCCTCCTCGAATTCCCGGAGTTGCATCCGACGATTGGACCGATTGGAAGGGGTTCAGGCAGATAGTCGTACAGACAAATTGTCGTGAACTCATCGACAACAACGTGGATATGGCCCACTTCTTCTACGTTCACGGATCGTTCCCGACACACTTCCGGAACGTCTTCGAGGGGCATGTTGCTGCGCAGTACATGAACGGTCTTGCACGAGAGGATATTCGACCGGTTGCCGCTGGAGGCGCGCCGCAATTGATCGGCAACACGTCGAAGGCCGCCTACTACGGCCCCGCTTTCATGATCGACGAATTGACCTATCACTACGACCAATTCGACATGGAGTCGGTCCTGATCAACTGCCACTATCCGATCGACCTGGACAGCTTTGTTCTCATCTACGGGGTGCTCGTCAAGCACTCCCCGCTGTTGGATCGGCGCGCCAGCGAGCACATGGCCGAGAGTATGGGGAGATACATCACCAAAGGCTTCGAACAGGACATCGAGATTTGGAAGAACAAAACCCGAATCGAGAATCCGCTACTGTGCGATGGGGACGGTCCCGTCTATCAACTGCGCCGGTGGTACGAACAGTTCTGCGTCGATGTCGCCGACATCAGTGCAGACATGGTCGAACGCTTCGAATTCGAACTCGACATGACCACGCCGGTCGAAACCTGGCGCGAAGTTGTGTCGGAAGGTCTTGCGCTCCGATCGGCAGAGGCGTCACGTTGACACACGTCGAGTGTCGTCGGTGCCGAGCATCGGTGGCGGTGGAGAAATCGAGTTGGCACCAGACTTCAGTCCAGTGGAGCGGTAGGACTGCCCTGTCGTGCCCGTCCTTGACAGCTTCCATGGACTCGCATCCGGCCTTGAGTCGTTGTCCCGATGTGCACGCGAGTATCAAGGCCGCGACGATGGAAGGTTTGATGGGGGAGTTCGATTGATCGCGGAGTTCGTGGAAGCGCTTCGTCAGCCGAACTCGATCACCACTTTGCCGGCGGCATGGCCGTCTTCGACTGCAGCGAGCGCTTCCCCAGCGCGGGAGAATGGGTAACGGCCGGACACGGACGGGTCGAGGGTCCCGTCGGCCACGAGCGCCGCGACCTCCGTGAATACTGCTGTAGTTCTTCGGCGTTCGACACCGCCGCCGCCGAGTCGGCTCGCCGCCAGAGGATCGGCGATGCTCAGGATCGGCGCGTCCGGTCGGGCGAGCGCAGCGCCGCGAGTGAGAGTGTCCCCGCCGACCAGGTCGAAAACCGCGTCCACTCCGTCTGGGTACAACGCGGACGCTTCGCCTGCGAAGGCGTCTCCCGACGCAACCCACCGTGCTCCCGCGCCCTCGATCGAGGTTCGCTTGGACTCACTCGCGACGCCGATGACGTCGATGCCTCGAGACACCGCAATCGCGGTCGTGCTTCGACCAACGCCGCCGCCGGCGCCGAGGAGCAGGAGTGTTGCCCCGGGTTTCAGACCCAGACCGTGGAGAGCGTCGTAAGCCGTTCCCGCCGCAACTGTCAGCACCGCGGCATCGGCCCAGGACACGGTCGGCGGCTTGTGTGCTGTCGAGGAGACGTTGAGCAATGTCGACGCGGCGTAGCCGCCGAAGCCGGTAGCGGTAGCGCCGAACACTTCGTCGCCGACCTCGAACTCGGTGACCCGCGGACCTACTCCGATGACAACACCGGACACTTCGCGGCCCAGAACCGCAGGCAGCGTCACCGGGACAGTATCTTTTCGAGTACCCGCGCGAACTTTCCAGTCAGCTGGGTTGACGCCCGCCGCTCGGACCGACACCAGCAGTTGGCCGGCACCCGGTGGGGGCAGGGTGACGTCGAAGTAGGACTGTGTGTCGGGTCCGCCGTACTCGGTGAAGCCGTATGCCGTCGTCATGACTGCCAGCCTATTGCCCAGCCAGATCGGAAGGACGGTCCGGAAGGGTGGTGACGAAGAGCGGTGTCGGTGGCACCTGATTGGATGGTCGGATGCTGCATGGACTCTGGTCACCGGGATCGGGGCTCAAACTGTGGGTCGACGGGCACGACGGTGCCGGAACCGACGATCCGCGAGATCCGGTCAGTGCTGTCCTGCATCGTAAGTTCCGTCATCGTGTGAATGTCGCTATGCCGCCCGTGCCTGGCGGGCCTTTGCAGAGTGAGTACGCAGCTGTTGCGTTGGCGCCGCCGGACGCAGTCGATCTCCTGCTGCGGTTCAAGGCCGACGACCAGCGAATCGCGGGAGACCTGCACTTTCTCGTGCACGTGGCGCGAGGAATCGACCGTTGGGTGCGCGCCGGCCGGGTGGTGCCGGCGCTGACGCGAGCCGAGGGTAGTTGGTGGCCGCGGTGGCAGTTGTCGGTGGGGGAACGCCAGCGCGCCTGGATCGGCGAATTGGTAGTGGCCATGCCGCCGGTGCAGCGGTCAGTCGGCTCGCCGAGGGCGACGATCGAAGACATCACGAACGAACTCACGGACCCGATCGTCCGTCGTGTTCTCGGTGACTCGCATCCGGTGGTGCAGACCCCGCTGTGGCAGGCCGTGTTGTCCGGGGACGCTTTCGACGACGTGTCGGTACGAGCGGCCGAGGGACTCGCCGAATGGGGGTCGACGTTCACCGCCGGAGAGCCGGACCTGGTTCTGCGGCTGATCGAGCCTGAACTCGACGACAATTCCGATCCCGACGACGATGCGCTGTGGCGTCTGCACGTGTGTTTGCGTCCCGAAGGTGAAGCGCCCGAACGTGTTCGACTGCACCGGGCAGATCCCAAACGTATCCAGCTCGGCAGCCGCAAACTCGAAGAGGCGATCAAGGCTTACCCACGTTTTCGCGACGTGCCGCGCGACGAGGACAGTCTCGACCTGTTGCTGCCCACTCCTGTCGTGATGGACCTGGTCGGACACGGCGCGACAGTCCTGCGAGAGCGAGGGATCACGCTGCTGCTTCCGCGTGCCTGGAACGTGGTGTCTCCATCCCTGCGTGTGCGGGTGACCTCGGCGGCGTCTCCGATCGTTGCGGAGAATCGTACGGTCGGTATGGACCAATTGCTGGAATACGATTGGGAATTGGCGCTCGGAGACAAGGTGCTCACCGCCGAGGAAATGACCCGACTGGTCGATGCGAAGTCCGATCTGGTCCAGTTGCGCGGCGAGTGGGTTCAGGCGGACAAAGACGTCCTGGCCCGCGCGGCTCGTTTTGTCAGTCAGCGGCATTCGAGCGGGGACCGGGCGATTGTCGATCTGATCAAGGACTTGATCGCAGACGACCTCAAAGACCTGCCGGTCGAAGAAGTGAAGGCAACCGGATGGGCTTCGGCACTGCTCGACCAGTCGGTAGCTCCGCGGCAGGTCGCGGTACCGTCGACGGTCAACGCGACTTTGCGTCCGTATCAACGACGCGGTCTCGACTGGTTGGCGTACATGAGTGCCCTCGGGCTCGGCGCGATTCTGGCCGACGACATGGGTCTGGGTAAGACGCTGCAACTGTTGGCGTTACTTGCGCACGAGAAGTCCAAGACAGCAACACTTTTGGTGTGCCCGATGTCGGTCGTGGGAAACTGGCAGCGTGAAGCGGCGCGATTTGTGCCGAGCTTGCGCGTCTACGTTCATCACGGTTCGGATCGCGCTACCGGGGCGGCGTTGGAACAGGCAGTTCGTGAGAGTGATCTGGTGATCACCACCTACGCGCTCATGACCCGCGACGTCGCGGCGCTCAAGGATCTCGACTGGCGGCGCGTGGTGCTTGACGAAGCTCAACACATCAAGAACGCCAAGACATCTCAGGCCCGCGCTGCTCGCAGCATTCCTGCGGACCATCGCGTTGCTCTGACCGGAACGCCGGTGGAGAACCGGCTGGACGAGTTGCGGTCCATCCTCGATTTTGCCAATCGCGGGGTACTCGGCTCTGAGCAGATGTTCCGCAAACGGTTTGTCGTGCCGATCGAGCGGGAAAAAGATCAACTTGCCGTCTCGAGACTGCGAGCCGTCACGTCCCCCTTTGTGCTGCGACGGGTCAAGACCGATCCCTCCGTGATCGCGGATCTCCCGGAGAAGTTGGAGATGACGGTTCGAGCGAATCTCAGTGAGGAACAGGCGGCGTTGTACCGCGCCGTGGTGGACGAGATGATGGCGCAGATCAAGGGAACGGAAGGGATGAAGCGCAAAGGCGCCGTCCTGTCTGCGCTGACCAAACTCAAACAGGTGTGCAATCATCCGGCGCACTTCCTGCGCGACGGTTCGCCGGTGATGCGCCGCGGGCAACACCGTTCGGGAAAACTTGGCCTGGTCGAAGATATCGTCGAGTCGGTCACGGCCGATGACGAGAAGGTTCTGTTGTTCACACAGTTTCGTGAGTTCGGGGAATTAGTGGTGCCGTACCTGGCCGACCGGTTCACCACCGAGGTTCCGTTTCTCCACGGCGGCGTGTCCAAGGCTGGACGCGACGCGATGGTCGAGGCATTCCAAGGCGCAGACGGTCCGCCCATCATGGTGCTCTCGCTCAAGGCCGGCGGCACGGGTCTGAATCTCACAGCGGCCAACCATGTGGTTCACCTCGACAGATGGTGGAACCCGGCGGTTGAGAACCAGGCGACGGACCGTGTCTTCCGCATCGGTCAGAGAAAGAACGTGCAGGTCCGCAAGATGGTGTGTGTCGGAACTTTGGAAGAGCGAATCGACACGATGATCGCGAGTAAAAGTGAACTCGCCGAACTTGCAGTCGGGACCGGTGAGAACTGGGTGACGGAGATGAGTGTCGAACAATTGGACGAGTTGTTGCGACTCGGCGACGACGCGGTGGGCGAATGAGTCCGCGCGGTAAAGGCCCCGATTTCAGCGAGTACACTGGGCCCCGGCGGCGAGCACCTGCGCCGGTCAAGCCTCGTCCAGCGTTCGGGAGAACGTTCTGGGGCAAGGCTTTTGTCCGCGTCGTCGAAGAGATCGGCGACAAACCTCGTGTCACGCGTGGGCGAACGTATGCGCGTTCGGGTCAGGTTTTGGCGCTCGACATCGAACCGGGAGTGGTGACGGCCGAGGTTCAGGGCAGCCAACTTCAACCTTTCGTTTCCACGCTCTCGATCGACACTCTTGATCAATCGGATATCGACGACATCATCACCAAGATCCGCCGAGTGCCGGGAAGCCTTGCCGCGCTGGTGTCCGGCACTGTCCCGGACATGCTTGCTGCCCAACTGATACCGGACGGCCCGTCGGCTTTCCGTTTCGACTGCACCTGCCCCGATGTCGGCTGGCCGTGCAAACACGCTGCGGCCGTGGCGTTCTTGACTGCCGAGCGGATCGACACCGATCCGCTGAGGTTGCTGAGACTTCGCGGGGTCGACCTGGAGCAGTTGATCGGGGGAGTGGAGGACGAGTCGACTGTTCCGGTAGACGTCGAGAATTGGTTCGGAATCGCGGCTGCCCTCCCCGCGCTACCGAAGGTGCAATTTCGACCGGCGATAGACGATCTGGATATCCGCCGTCTGCGTGAGGCGGTGGCGGCACTGGGATTGGACATGGCTCAGCAGAACGTCGCCTTGGACGAAATACGGTCCATCTACCGACGGTTGGACGGTTGAAATCGGACAACTCCGGACTGATGCTAGTTTCCTACCGTGAATTCCAGTATCGTTAATTGGACCGGTCCGGTCGGGACCTGCCCGCGATTTCAGATCGTTATCGTCGGCGAATAGACGACTATTCATTTCTCGGAGGGACAGTCGCTGTGATGCCCGTTCATTTGCGCGACAGCGCAATACCCAAACATGAGCAGTTGCGCACCATTCTCCTGCGCAAGTGCACCCAAGAACTCCAGCCTGGCGACTTGATGACCAGCGAGCGAAACCTGATGCAGGACTACGGCGTCAGTCGGATCACTGTTCGCGAGGCCATCGGCCAGTTGGTCAATGACGGACACCTCGTGCGTGTGCGTGGCAAGGGCACCTTTGTCGCGCACCGCGCTGTCCAGTCCAAGCTGCACCTTGCGTCGTTCACCGAGGAGATGAGGGCCCAGGGGCATCACCCCACCACAGTGGTCCTGGTCAGTGAGCAGGGGCCGGTCCCCGAAAGCACTGCTGCCGCACTGAATATGAGACCGGGTTCCGAGGGTTATCACGTCAAGCGCTTGCGCCTCGCCGACGGCGAGCCGGTGAGTGTGGACGACGGCTGGTTCAATCCGGAACTGTTGCCTGGTCTACTCGACATGGACTTGACGGGTTCGATCTACCGGGCGACCGCTGACAAGTACGACAAGCCGATCGACCGGGCAGAGCAGACTGTCAGTGCAGATGGTGCCAGTACGGAGATCGCGACTCTCCTCGGCACTCGTAAAGGCGCTCCGGTCCTGTACTTCGATCGAGTGTCGTTCAGTGAGATCGCGCCGGTCGAACACACCCGCAGTTGGTACCGATCCGACCGCTACCAGTTGCAGATGGAAGTGCAGGGCCAGGCGCGGCCCAAAACGCGCGGAGACCAATAGCCATCGTTCGAAACGAAAGGGCGAGCACACCTTCCGGTGTGCTCGCCCTTTGCGTTACGCCGACCAGTCGAACAGAGTGTCGCCTGTGGCGACGTCCCCACCGACGGAAGGGGATTCGACGGTGTCCGGTTTGGAATCCATTACGACAACCGGGCAGATCGCCGAGTAGCCGGTCGTGTCGATGTGCGCTGGAGCGAAGCTGACAATGGGATCACCCGCATCGACGGTGTCACCCTCGGCGGCGATGAGCGTGAATCCGTCGCCTTCCAGCTTGACCGTGTCGATGCCGATATGGACCAGCACGCCGGTGGCCTTCTCGCCAAGGATCACAAACGCGTGGGGGTGAAGTTTCAGGATCTTTCCGCTGATCGGCGCCACGACCGTGAGCGGGCCTTGACCGCGGGCGGGTTCGATCGCGACGCCCGAGCCGACCATCTGCTGTGCGAAAACCGGGTCCGGGACGTCCGCGAGTGCGACGACCCGGCCGGGCAGCGGGGCGAGGACGACCGTCACAGGATGTCCTCGATGTCCTCGGCAAGGGTGTCGGCCTCGGGCCCGACGATGACCTGGACAACCGTTCCGGCTTTGAGCACGCCGTGTGCGCCGGCAGCCTTGAGAGCGGACTCGTTCACCTTCGCTCCGTCCTTGACCTCGGTACGCAGGCGGGTGATGCAAGCCTCGATCTCGACGATGTTCTCTGCGCCGCCGAGGCCCTTGATGATTGCTTCCGCTTTCGACATTTGCTGCTCCTGATTGTCGGGTTGGTCGTGATCGTTGAACGGTCGTACAGGTGGGCTGACTAGTTGCTGGTCAAGGCTATCCCGGTTACGTATGTCACATTTGGGTGTTGACAACTCGCCTCCACCAGGTAAAACTACAACTGGTTATGACCGGACAGTACCCGTTGGAAGTCCGGCTCCACAACAGTTTCGACAAAACGGTTTTGCCCTCACTTCCGAGCATGAACCGTGACCTGCATTTTCACGAAACCTGCACGTGCACGACACCCGAATTTCCAGAACCAGCGGCCGATCGCGACGCGGCCCGGCGAACGAAGAAGGTCCTTGATGACTCTCGAAGACACCCCGAAGAAGGAATCGAAAGTGTTCGCCGGGGTTCAACGCCTCGGCCGAAGCTTGATGCTTCCGATCGCCGTTCTGCCGGCTGCGGGAATCTTGCTCCGCCTCGGCCAGGACGACCTGCTCGGGCGATTCAGTTCGATGCACAGTGCCGCGGCAGTGATCTCTGCGGCAGGGCAAGCAGTCTTCACGTGGCTGCCGCTGATCTTCGCCGTCGGTATCGCGATCGGCTGGGCCAAGAAGGCCGACGGCTCGACTGCCTTGGCAGCCGTCGTCGGCTACATGGTGATCGACGGAGTGTTCAAGGCGATGTCGCCCATCGTCCTCGAAGGGAAGACCGACCCGAACGGGGATCAATCACTGATCAACTACGGTGTGCTCGCCGGTATCGTGATGGGCTTGCTGTCGGCGATCTTGTGGCAGCGGTTCTATCGAACGAAGCTTCCCGATTATCTCGGATTCTTCAACGGGCGCAGGCTCGTTCCCATTCTGACAGCGATCACCGGTCTTGTCGTCGGTGTCCTGATGGCATTCGTCTACCCGTTGTTCAACTCCGGATTGAACTGGGTCGGTGAAGCAGTTGCTTCCAATACCGTTGTGGGCGGCGGCATTTACGGCGCAGCGAACCGCCTCCTGATCCCCACCGGCTTGCATCACATCTTGAACTCCGCCGTGTGGTTCCTGATCGGCGACTACCAGGACGCGAGCGGACAGATCGTTCGCGGTGACCTCAACCGGTTCTTCGCCGGCGACCCATCTGCCGGCACGTTCATGACCGGCTTCTTCCCGATCATGATGTTCGCCCTCCCCGCTGCAGCCTTCGCAATCTGGCGCAACGCCAAGCCTTCTCAGAAGAAGCTCGTCGGCGGCATCATGCTCTCCACCGGCCTGACTGCTTTCCTCACCGGTATCACCGAGCCGCTCGAATTCTCCTTCATGTTCGTCGCGTGGCCGCTGTACGTCATCCACTCGCTCCTGACCGGAACGTCGATGGCCTTGGTCAATGCGCTGGGGATTCACGACGGATTCACGTTCTCCGCAGGCTTCTTCGACTACGTGTTGAACTTCGGCAAGGCAACCAACGCATGGATGTTGATCCCGATCGGACTCGGCTACGCCGTGATCTACTACTTCCTTTTCAGCTTCGTCATCAAGAAGTGGAATCTGCGCACGCCGGGACGAGAAGAAGAGGTCGAGGTGGCCGCAGGTGAGCCCGACGCCGCGCTGCTCGAGGCCGAACTGGCACTGGCTGCCGAAGGTGACAGCCGCACCGACGCCCCGCTCGTCGCCGAACTGGAAAACAAGCTCGACAAGGAACTGGGAGGACGCTGATCATGGCGATCGCAACCACGACAATCGGATCCCGAGTCGGGCTCCACGCACGACCCGCAGCGCTCTTCGCGCGCGCCGCGGCCGACCTGCCGGTCGACGTCACCATCTCGCTGGGCGACGGCGAACCCGTCGACGCCTCCAGCATGTTGTCTGTCATGACTCTCGGAGCCGCATTTGGGGATTCGGTGACGTTGCGTGCTGACGGTGACGGCGCCGATGCTGCGGTCGGTTCGCTCGCAGAGCTTCTCGCCTCCGAACTGGACGAAGCCTGATGACGGCGAGTGTGGACAACCGCATCGCGGGTATCGGAGTGAGCGCGGGTTCGGTCTGTGCGCCGTGGTTGCGATTCTCCACGCCTGAGCCGACTTCGGCGTCGGACCCGATCACCGGCAGTCCCGAGGCGGAGCTGATCAGGATCCGTGAGGCACTGGACGCCGTCGCGGAGGAACTGCTTTCGCGTGCAAAGACAGTCGAGGGCGTATCGGCGGAGATCCTGACGACGTCGGCTGCGATGGCGCGCGATGCGGGCATCGTGAAGGCGGCCAAGGCGAACCTGGAATCGGGGCTGCCGACCGCACACGCCGTCGCAGTTGCCTTCGACGCATTCTGTGAAAAGCTCACGGCGCTCGGTGGGTACATGGCCGAGCGGGCAACGGATTTGCGCGATCTCGGGCAGCGAGCCGTGGCCGTTCTTCGCGGGGAACCGATGCCCGGAATCCCCGCTCCCGGTCATCCGTACATCCTGGTGGCGCGCGACCTCGCTCCGGCAGATACAGCGACGTTGGGCAACAGTGACGTGGTCGGATTGTTGACTGCCGAAGGAGGTCCGACCAGCCACACCGCAATCTTGGCGAAGTCGCTCGGAATCCCGGCCGTGGTCAACTGCTCGGGAACCGATCTGCTGGCGGAGGGAAAACTCCTCATCCTCGACGGCACCACCGGGACGGTCACCATCGATCCCTCGGCAGAAATGCGCGAGCGCGCTGTCCTCGAAGCATCGTTCGTGGCAGAGCAGTCAGCTTCGGCACATGGTCCAGGACGCACGCGTGACGGGTTCGCGGTGAGGTTGTCGGCCAACATCGGAACCCTCGAGGACGCCGCGCGGGCCGGGGCGGCGGATTGTGAGGGCGTCGGACTGTTCCGTACCGAATTCTCGTATCTCGGGCGCCACGACGCACCTTCGGTGGAGGAGCAAGCGCAGACGTATGCGTCGGTGCTCGGGCACTTCGCCGGACAGAAGGTGGTGGTCCGCACTCTCGATTCGGGTTCGGACAAGCCGTTGCCGTTTCTCGATCTCGGGGTCGAGGAGAATCCGGCCCTTGGTATCCGCGGACTTCGTGTCGGCACGGTCTATCCCGACACCCTCATCAGTCAGCTCGACGCCCTCGCGGCGGCAGGCACCGCGACGGGCGCCGATCTGTGGGTGATGGCGCCGATGGTAGCCACTGCCGACGAGGCGAAAGACTTTGCAGAACTTGCGCGTTCGCGGGGGATCGGCAAGGTCGGAGCAATGATCGAGATTCCAGCTGCCGCGTTGCGAGCGAAGGATATCCTCGAGCACCTCGATTTTGTCAGTATCGGCACCAACGATCTGAGCCAGTACACCTGCGCCGTGGATCGTATGGCCGGAGGCCTGGCGCAACTGCTCGATCCGTGGCAGCCGGCGGTCCTCGATCTGATCGCGATGGTCGGTCAGGCGGGCGCCGACGCCGGGAAACCTGTTGGTGTGTGCGGAGAATCCGCGTCGGACCCGCTGTTGGCTCCGGTTCTGGTCGGTTTGGGCGTGACGAGTCTGTCGATGTCGGTCCCGGCATTGGGCGCAGTTCGCGCGCAACTGGCCTCTCTCGATCTGGCGGTGTGCAAGGACATGGCCGCTGCGGCGCGGGGCGCGCGAAACCCGCTCGAGGGTAGAGCAGCTGTCGCGCGGATTCGCGAGTCAGCATGAGTACATCAGGCTCGGCTGCTGTCGGCGATCCGCTCGTACTGCGGGGAACGGTGATCGGGTCTCCGATCGGCAAGATTCACGACGGAGTTGTGGTCGCGGACGGTGAGAAGATCAGCTGGGTCGGCTCGGCTGCGGACTACATGGCGTCCGCACCGGTCGTCGTCATTCCGGAACGCACCGACACGGTGATCATGCCCGGCCTGATCGATGTCCACAGCCACGGCGCAGCTGGTGCTGGTTTCCCGAACACCGACGCCGATGGTGCGAGCCGCGCTGCGGCGCACCATGGTGAGCACGGCACGACCGGAATGCTGGCCAGCCTGGTCTCTGCACCGCGCGCAGATCTGGTCCGACAAGCAACGATGCTCGCCGATCTGGTCGAACGCGGAGAACTTCTGGGTATCCACCTCGAGGGGCCGTTCATCAACGGCGTTCGCTGCGGTGCCCAGGATCCGGCGGCGATCGTGCCCGGCGATCCGGACCTTCTCGAAGCCGTCTGTGACGCTGCGCGGGGGACCGTGCGGTCCATGACCTTGGCGCCCGAGACCGAGAACTTCGAAGAGTTGCTCGCGATCATGCGTCATCGCAATATCGTGCCGAGTTTCGGTCACACCGATGCGGACGCGGCAACGACATCGGCGCGCATCGATGCTGCGGTGCAAGGGGATTGGGCCGGTCAGATCAGCGCAACCCACCTCTTCAACGGGATGCCGCCCCTGCACCATCGATCTCCGGGTCCCGTCGCGGCGTGCCTGGCGGCTGCCGCGAGAGGCGAGATGGTGGTGGAACTGATCGCAGACGGTGTGCATCTTGCGCCCGAGACCGTGTCGATGGTCTTCGACTCTGTCGGACCGGACCAGATCGCCTTGGTCAGCGATTCGATGGCCGCGGCCGGAATGGACGACGGCGACTACCAACTCGGTGCGCTCGACGTCACGGTTGCCGAGGGAGTGGCAAGACTCGCGACCACTGACGGCAGTTCCGGTGCCATCGCCGGAGGGACTGCAAGATTGCTCGACGTGCTTCGCAGCACTGTCTTCGACGGCGGGGTCGCGCTGGAAGACGCTGTCGCAGCGGCAACTCGGAGCCCTGCGCGTCTGCTGGGGCTTGGCGACCTGATCGGATCGCTGGCCGTGGGCTGCCGAGCCGACATCCTTGTCACCGATCGTCACTTGCGCCTGGGGCGTGTACTACTCGGCGGAAAAGCCGCCGGAAAGGAACAATCATGGAAATCGTAATTCAGCCGACACCCGCGGAGGTCGACTCGACCGTCGCGGACATCGTCGAAGGCTACGTCAGAGCCGGGGCGACGACGCTTGGGCTTGCAACGGGGTCGTCGCCGATCGGAACCTATCGTGAACTGGCAGCGAGGCATCGCGATGCCGAACTCGACTTCTCGCTGGCTCGGGCGTTTCTGCTCGACGAGTACCTGGGATTGCCGAAACGCCATCCGCAGTCGTACTACTCGGTGATTCGGTCGGAGTTCGTCGATCACGTCAATCTGGATCCGGCGATGGTGTCGAGTCCCAACGGTGAAGCGCCGTGCCCGGAGAAAGAGATCGCACGATACGACCAGAGCATCGCGGCGGCCGGGGGAGTGGACGTGCAGTTGCTCGGCATCGGCACCGACGGTCACATCGGCTTCAACGAGCCAGGATCGTCGTTAACCTCGAGAACTCGCGTGAAGACGCTGACCGAGCAGACCCGGATCGACAACGCACGGTTCTTCGACGGGGTGGACGACGTCCCACACCATGTGCTCACCCAGGGTCTCGGAACCATCAGCGATGCAAGGCATCTGGTGATGATCGCGACCGGAGAAGGTAAGGCCGATGCGATCGCCGCAGCCGTCGAAGGTCCGTTGTCTGCGTTCTGCCCAGCTTCGGTGATGCAATTGCATCGCCATGTCACCGTCGTGATCGACGAAGCTGCGGCCAGTTCGCTCAAACTTGCCGACTACTACCGGTATGCGCTCGAGCACAAGCCGTCGTGGCAGTCCTTCTGACATGACGGTTCTGGAGCTGGCGGTGCAGGACGTGCGGGGGGCGAGGATCGCACGTTCGGTAGGAGCGACTCGAGTCGAGTTGTGTGCGGCGCTCGGTCCGACGGGGGGATTGACGCCAAGCATTGGAGTGATCGAGGCAGCGTCGGAAGTGGGGATCGCGGTTCACCCGCTGATCCGTCCGCGCGCCGGAGGTTTTGTGTTCTCACCCGACGAAGTGTGGGTGATGGAGCACGACGTACGTGCGGCCGTGGCCGGTGGAGCTTCCGGCATCGTGGTCGGCGCGCTGACAGAAGACAATACGATCGACACCGTCGTGCTGCGTCGCATCATCGGATGCGTGGACCGTGCGAGGGTCGAGGTGACGGTACATCGTGCGATGGACGTGGTGGCCGACCGACTGACCGCGCTGGACGAACTGATCGACCTGGGCGTGACCCGCGTGCTGACGTCCGGGGGTGCGGATACCTGCAGCGAGGGTCTCGACGAGATCGGTCGAATGGTCGAACACGCCGCGGGCCGGATCCAGATCATGGCCGGTGGCGGAATAACCGTCGACGACATCCCGGCAATCGCCGCCGTCGGCGTCGATGCGGTGCATCTCTCGGCACGCAAGGTTGTCGCGGTGTCCGGTGGCCCGGGCGGGGGATCGGACGGATACGACGTCACCGATGCAGTAGTCGCGCAGGAAGCGGCAGCCGCGCTCCGCGCTGTGCGCCTTTATTAACCCCCCGCGGTTAATAAAGGCGCACGGCCCTTGGGCTCTAGACATACATGGACATCCAACTATAGGATGGTAGACATATTCACTGCTGCCTCCTGGGCGGTCCATACGAGCAAGGAACGGGTTAGCACAATGGTTGAAAATGCGACGGTTCACGAGTTGACGCACTTCGTCGGTGGCAAGCGTGTTCCCGGGACATCTGATCGATTTGCGGACGTGTTCGATCCCAACACCGGCAAGGTGCAGGCCCGCGTCCCCCTCGCGAGCAAGGCCGAGACCGAAGCCATCATCGCCAATGCCGAAGAGGCGCAGCAGGTGTGGGCAGCATTCAACCCGCAGAAGCGCGCCCGCGTGCTGATGAAGTTCCTGCAGCTCGCTCAGGCCGAGATGGATTCTCTGGCCCGCCTCCTCTCGTCCGAGCACGGCAAGACCGTCGCCGACGCCAAGGGTGACATCCAGCGTGGCCTCGAGGTCATCGAGTTCGCCGTCGGCGCTCCGCACCTGCTCAAGGGTGAATTCACCGAGAGTGCCGGCACCGGCATCGACGTGTACTCCATGCGTCAGCCGCTCGGCGTCGTCGCAGGTATCACGCCCTTCAACTTCCCCGCGATGATCCCGCTGTGGAAGGCCGGCCCCGCCCTCGCCGCCGGTAACGCCTTCATCCTCAAGCCCTCCGAGCGTGACCCCTCTGTCCCGCTGCGACTGGCTGAGCTGTTCCTCGAAGCCGGACTGCCTGCGGGTGTGTTCAACGTGGTCAACGGTGACAAGGAAGTTGTCGACGTCCTGCTCACCGACGATCGCATCAAGGCTGTTGGCTTCGTCGGCTCCACGCCGATCGCTCAGTACATCTACGAGACGGCCGCAGCTCACGGCAAGCGCGCACAGTGCTTCGGTGGCGCCAAGAACCACGCCATCGTCATGCCGGACGCCGACCTCGACGAGGTTGCCGACGCCCTGATCGGTGCAGGCTACGGCAGTGCCGGTGAGCGTTGCATGGCCATCTCGGTTGCCGTTCCCGTCGGTGAGGAGACCGCGGACGCTCTTGTCGCGAAGCTGAAGGAGCGCGTCGCGAAGCTCAAGATCGGTCGCAGTGACGACGAAGGCGTCGATTTCGGACCGCTCGTTTGCCAGGATGCCCTCGACCGCGTCAACAACTACGTGCAGATCGGCATCGACGAAGGCGCAACGGCAGTCGTCGACGGCCGCGGCTTCACCCTCGAAGGCCACGAAGGTGGATTCTTCGCCGGCGCAACCCTGTTCGACAACGTCACCTCGGACATGCGCATCTACAAGGAAGAGATCTTCGGACCTGTCCTTCAGGTGGTCCGCGCTGCCGATTACGAAGAGGCACTGCGTCTTCCGACCGAACATGAGTACGGCAACGGCGTCTCCATCTTCACCCGCGACGGCGACACCGCGCGTGACTTCACCGCTCGCGTCAACGTCGGCATGGTCGGCGTCAACGTGCCGATCCCGGTCCCGATCGCGTACCACACCTTCGGTGGCTGGAAGCGCTCCGGCTTCGGTGACCTGAACCAGCACGGTCCCGACTCCTTCCGCTTCTACACCAAGACCAAGACGGTGACGCAGCGTTGGCCTTCCGGCAAGAAGGAAGAGACCAATCACTTCGTCATCCCCACGATGAACTGATCGGACTACCTTCCATGTTTACTCTGACCGATGACGAGCGGGCGATTCGTGACACTGCCCGCGACTTCGCGGCCGAGCATCTGGCGCCCAACGCAGTGGAGTGGGATCAAACCAAGCATTTCCCGGTGGACGTCCTCCGTAAGGCGGCGTCCCTGGGAATGGGCGGGATCTACATTCGTGAAGACGTGGGCGGCAGTGAGCTGAGCCGCGTCGACGCTGCCCGGATCTTCGAAGAGCTGGCCAAGGGCGATCCGTCGATCGCCGCGTACATCTCCATCCACAACATGGTCACGTGGATGATCGACCAGTTCGGCAACGACGAACAGCGCCACAAGTGGGTCCCCGGACTCTGCTCGATGGATCAGTTGGGCAGTTACTGCCTCACCGAACCCGGCGCTGGCTCCGATGCTGCGGGCTTGAGCACCAAGGCCGTTCGTGACGGCGACGACTACATCCTCAACGGCGTCAAGCAGTTCATCTCCGGCGCAGGCACTTCCGACGTGTACGTCGTGATGGCACGCACCGGATCTGCCGGTGCCAAGGGGATCTCGGCGTTCATCGTGCCCAAGGATTCGCCCGGACTGTCGTTCGGTGCCAACGAGGTCAAGATGGGCTGGAACGCGCAGCCCACCCGTCAGGTGATCTTCGAAGACGTGCGAGTTCCTGCCGCCAACATGCTCGGTGAAGAGGGCAGCGGCTTCCGCATCGCTATGAAGGGTCTCAACGGCGGCCGGCTGAACATCGCCGCCTGCTCGGTCGGTGGGGCCCAGACAGCGCTGGAGAAGGCAGTCGCATATCTGGTGGACCGCAAAGCTTTCGGTTCGGCACTGATCGAGTCGCAGGCCCTGCAGTTCCAGCTCGCCGACATGCGTACCGAACTCGAAGCGGCCAGGACGTTGCTGTGGCGCGCCGCTGCCGCACTCGAAGACGGAGCGTCCGACGTCGTGGAGTTGTGTGCGATGGCCAAGCGCTTCGCCACCGACACCGGATTCGACGTAGCCAACAAGGCTCTCCAGCTTCACGGCGGGTACGGCTATCTTGCTGAGTACGGGATCGAGAAGATCGTCCGCGATCTTCGGGTTCATCAGATCCTCGAAGGCAGCAACGAGATCATGAGGGTGGTCATCGCGCGAAGCGTGGTCGCATCAGGTCAGGGAAAGCAAGGAGCAGCATGAGCGACGAGCTCGAGGTATTGATCGAAAAGCGTGACGGACTGGGGCTCATCACCCTCAACCGGCCCAAGGCGATCAACGCCCTCAACCACTCGATGGTCAAGGCGATGGCCAAGGCACTCGCGGAATGGAAGTCCGACGACGACGTCAAGGCGGTCGTACTCACGGGCGCCGGCGATCGTGGTCTGTGCGCCGGCGGCGACATCGTCTCGATCTACCACGACGCCAAGGACGGCAAGACCGGTTCGCTCGATTTCTGGCGTGAGGAGTACATCCTCAATTCCGAGATCGCGAACTACCCGAAGCCGTACGTCGCAATCATGGACGGGATCGTCATGGGCGGCGGCGTCGGAGTGTCCGCACACGGCGACATTCGCATCGTGACCGAGCGCTCGATGATCGGAATGCCCGAGACCGGAATCGGTTTCATCCCTGACGTGGGCGGAACTTACCTGCTCTCGCGTGCTCCCGGTGAACTCGGAACGCACATCGCGCTCACCACGGCGCGACTGAGCGCCGGCGATGCCATCGCAGCAGGCTTCGCGGATCACTTCATCCCGTCGGAGAACATCGAGACGTTCATCGCCGCACTCGCGTCGTCTTCGGTTGCCGACGCCGTGGCGCAGTACGCGGAGCCGGCTCCGGTGTCGGAACTGTTGGCCCAGCAGAGCTGGATCGACGCCGCGTACTCTGCCGACGACGTCTCCACCATCGTCGAGCGTCTTCGAGCGAGTGGAATCCCCGAGGCGGAGAAGGCAGCGGAGCAGATTCTCGGCAAGTCCCCGATTGCACTGTCGGTGACCCTGCGATCCCTGCGACATGCCAAGGAAGCAGCAAGCTTGGAAGAAGTCCTCAACGAGGAGTTCCGGGTCTCGACGGCAGCGCTCGCCTCACACGACCTGGTCGAGGGTATTCGCGCCCAGGTAGTCGAGAAGGACCGAAACCCGAAGTGGTTGCCGGCAACCCTCGAAGATGTCACGGCTGAATCCGTCGATGCCTACTTCGCCCCGCTGGGCGACAACGAGCTCGGACTCACCCCTCAACCGCAAGGCAACTGATCACCGCCGAAGGAGCATCACTAATGAGCACCATTGGATTTATCGGACTCGGTCACATGGGTGGCCCGATGGCGGCCAATCTCGTCAAGGCCGGACACAAGGTCGTCGGTTTCGATCTGGCACCCGCGGCGCTGGAGCAGGCAGTCAAAGACGGTGCATCGGTAGCGGATTCGGCGGTCGATGCCGTTCGCGGTGCCGACGTCGTGATCACGATGCTGCCGAGCGGTAAGCATGTTCTGGGTCTGTACGAAGAGCTGCTGCCGGTGGCAACACCGGGCACGCTGTTCATCGACTGTTCCACCATCGACGTCGCCGACGCCCGCGAGGCACACGACAAGGCCGAAGCGGCCGGTCACCGCAGCGTCGACGCACCGGTCTCCGGTGGAGTCGTCGGGGCTACCGCAGGCACGCTGGCATTCATGGTCGGCGGTTCCGAGGCTGACTTCCAGGCCGCGTCACCGTTGCTGGACGTGATGGGCCGCAAGGTCGTTCACTGCGGCGACGCCGGTGTCGGCCAGGCTGCCAAGATCTGCAACAACATGATCCTCGGCATTTCGATGATCGCGATCAGCGAGGCATTCGTGCTGGGCGAGAAGCTCGGCCTGAGCAACCAGGCGCTCTTCGACGTGGCGTCCAACGCCTCGGGGCAGTGCTGGGCACTGACCACCAACTGCCCGGTACCGGGACCGGTGCCCACCAGCCCGGCCAACAACGACTACCAGCCCGGCTTTGCTGTCGCGCTGATGGACAAGGACCTCGGTCTGGCTGCAAATGCGCTGCGCAACAACGGCGTCGATGCGGAGATCGGGCTCAAGGCCGCGGAACTCTACAGTCGCTTCCACGCCGCGGGCGGTGGCGGTCAGGACTTCTCTGCCATCATCAACGACATCCGTGACCGTTCGACCGAAGGACAGTAGTGACCGACTTCAACACCATCATCCTCGAGCGTAAGGGTCGCGTCGGCGTCATCACGCTCAACCGCCCGAAGGCTCTCAACGCCCTGAACTCCGAGCTGATGAACGAGGTCGTCGCCGCGGTTGCCGACCTCGAAGCGGACAACGGCATCGGAGCCATCCTGATCACCGGTTCCGAGCGCGCCTTCGCCGCCGGCGCCGACATCAAGGAAATGCAGTCCAAGACGTACATGGACGCATACGTCGAAGATTTCTTCACCCCGTGGGACCGCGTCGCAGCCGCTCGTAAGCCGCTGATCGCCGCCGTCTCCGGGTACGCGCTCGGTGGTGGCTGCGAACTGGCGATGCTCTGCGATTTCATCATCGCTTCGGATACCGCGAAGTTCGGCCAGCCCGAGATCAAGCTCGGTGTCATTCCGGGTATCGGTGGCTCACAGCGCCTTACGCGCGCCGTGGGTAAGGCCAAGGCCATGGAGCTGTGCCTGACCGGCCGCAACATGGACGCAGAAGAGGCCGAGCGCGCAGGCCTGGTTGCCCGGATCGTTCCGGCCGCCGATCTGCTCGACGACGCATTGAAGACCGCAACCACCATCGCCGAGATGTCGCTGCCGATTGCGATGATGGCCAAGGAAGCGGTCAACCGTTCCTTCGAGACCACACTCGCCGAGGGCGTCCGCTTCGAGCGTCGGGTGTTCCACTCGACCTTCGCGACGGAGGATCAGAAGGAAGGCATGACCGCGTTCGTGGAGAAGCGGTCCGCCGAGTTCAAGCACCGCTGAAATTCGTTAGCGCTGAACTTTCGAACAGCTGAAACTGCCCTCACACTCGTCGAGAGTGTGAGGGCAGTTTCTTTGTGTGTACGGGTCGTCGGTTCACCACTTGGTGGGCGCGCCGCCGGTGTCGAAGTCACCCGCAGTCTTGCGAAGTTCAGTGAGGATCGTCACCAATTGCTCGAGCTTGTCCTGCTGGAGTCCGGGGTGTGCGAACACTTTGCTGTTGAGCATTTCAGTGGCTTCGAGGGCCAGCGCGCGACCCGCGTCGGAGATCTCGATGAGCGTCGCACGTCGATCGCTGGGATGCGGGACCCGTCTGACCAGCTCCGCTTTCTCCAAGCGGTCGACGGCATTGGTGACGCTGGTGGGGTGAACCTGGAGTCGGGCGCTTGCCTTGGCCATCGGGAGCGCGCCCGACCTGGTGAAGGTGAGAAGCGTCAGCAGTTCGTAGCGGGCGAAGGTCAGCCCGAGAGGCTTGAGTACCTCTTCGACCCGCGCCATCATGATCTGCTGCGCACGCATCACCGACGTGACCGCAGCCATACCGTCGGCGACATCGCTCCAACCGTGCTTCGTCCACTGACGATGCGCCTCTTCGATGGGGTCGAGGGGGAGCGGCGCGGGGGGAGACATAAGTTCGATCATCCCATGCTGGCAAGCGGTCGGGTGCCTTGTCTGATTGTGTGTCGCAGCCGCTTACGTCTGTAGAGTCCCACGGGTGATTTCAATCCTCGTAGCGGGTGGCGTCTCGTTGTTCGTCGCGCTCTTCCTGACTCCGTTTCTCATTCGTGTGCTTTCGCGGCAGGGGCTCGGGCACGAGATTCGGATCGAGGGTCCGCAGAGTCATCAGGGCAAGCGTGGCACCCCGTCGATGGGCGGCATCGCGATCATCGCCGGCATGTGGGCGGGCTACCTGGCGGCACACATCATCGGTTTCGGCTCGCGGCTACCGCGGTTGTCTGCATCCGGTTGGCTGGTTCTCGCGCTCGCCACGTCACTGGGAATCGTCGGCTTTCTCGACGACTTCATCAAGATCCGTAAGAAGCGCAATCTCGGGCTCAACAAGACAGCGAAGACCGTCGGTCAGCTCGCGAGCGCCATCATCTTCGGCATTCTCTTCCTGCAGTTCTCCAACAACAACGGAGTCACCCCCGGAAGCCAGTACCTGTCCCATGTGCGAGATATCTCGGTGTTCTCCATGGGTGCCATCGGCTTTGTGGTCTTCTTCTGCATTCTGGTGTTCGCCTGGTCCAACGCCGTCAATTTCACCGACGGTCTCGATGGTCTCGCGGCCGGTTCGATGGGCATGATCCTGGGGACCTACGTTGTCATCGCCGGTTGGCAGTACCGGAACTCGTGTGTCCTCGAGCCTGCCGCCGGCTGCTACGACGTTCGTGACCCCCTGGATCTCGCTATCGTCGCTGCCGCGGCAGGCGGGGCGTGCCTCGGCTTCCTCTGGTGGAATGCCGCCCCGGCTCAGATCTTCATGGGTGACACCGGCTCCTTGGCGCTGGGCGGCCTGGTGGTCGGCCTGTCCGTCACGACGCACACCGAGCTGCTGATGGTCATCATCGGCGCCCTGTTCGTGGCTGAGATCCTGTCGGTGATCATCCAGGTTCTGGTCTTCCGATCGTCCGGCCGACGCGTATTCAAGATGGCCCCGATCCATCATCACTTCGAGTTACTCGGTTGGCCGGAAACCGTCGTGATCGCAAGATTCTGGATCTTCGTCGCGATCTCGTGCGTCCTGGGACTTGCCACCTTCTACAGCGAGTGGTTCTCCGCTGCCGGTTAGACCGATTCACTCTTTCGGGTCGTATCACTCTTTCGGGTCGTAGCCAGAAGAGCGACCAGACCGAGCGACACACACGCCGTCATCGTGACGGCCAGGGCTGTGCTCGTGTTTCCCAGCAGGCCGACGGCCGGCGCGATGGCCGCACCGACGCCGAACTGGAATGCACCGAGCATTGCCGCGGCAGTACCGGCCGCTTCGCCGTGACGAGCGAGCGCCAGTGCCGGGGCGTTGGGAAGAACGAACCCGATGGCACCGGCCATGACCCACAGTGCGATCACGAATCCGGCGAGCCCGCCCAGTTCCAGGACCGCGACGGCAATGACGACGGCCCCGGAGACAACGGCAGCCACGAGGGCCCACTTGGTGATCTGCTGAGGAGTCCAGCGATCGAGCAGTCGGACGTTGACCTGCGAAGCACCGATCAACGCAATCGCGCCCGCACTGAAGAGCAGTGCGAACTCCTGCTGATTGAGGCCGTACTGATCTTGATAGACAAACGACGCGCCTGAGACATACGCGAACAACGACGCCATACCGACGCTGGAGACGAGCGTCAGGACCATGAACGTGCGGTCGCCGAGCAGCGAACCGTAGGTGCGGAGAACCGACTTCAATCCGCTCGGGCGACGCTTTTCCTTCGGCAGTGTTTCGGACAGTCCGAAAGCACCGATCATCGCTGTGCCGACGCCGATCAGTGCCAGGACGACGAAGATCCCGCGCCAGTCGAGGGCGACGAGGAGGGCGCCACCGATGCTGGGCGCCAGGATCGGCGCAACGCCGAGCACGAGCATCAGCCGGCTCATCACGACGGCAACGGTGTTACCGCTGTAGAGGTCGCGGACGATCGCCATGGTGACCACTGCCGCGGCCGCCGCGCCCATGCCCTGGAAAACCCGCAGGATGCCGAGGACCGCGATGCTCGGTGCGAAGACCGCCAGCAGCGAAGCCAGGATGTGCACACCGATCCCGGCGAGCAGCGGCTTCTTGCGGCCGAGAGTGTCCGAGAGCGGCCCGACCAACAGCTGTCCGAGTGCGAGGCCGATGAGAGTTCCGGTGATCGTCAGCTGAACCGTTGACGACGAGACCCCGAGATCGGCGCCGATATCCGGCAGCGCGGGCAGGTACATGTCGATGGTGAAGGGCCCGAGCGCAGTCATGGAACCGAGGGCAAGAATCTTCCCGACGCTGGGCTTACGGTCGACACTGCTCATTTCCAGCGGGGCTGCCTCCAAGGGCGGAGCTGCCTTCACGGGCGGGGCAACGGCGGTGTTCTCGGCACTCATGAAACCTTCTGGGTTGTCTGGGTCTGGCGAACTGCTCGGTCGTTCGGGCGAAATTCGTATGATCTGCGCCCGCCGAGGGAGTCAGCATCGAGACTGACCGATTTGTTCCCGAAGAGCTCGCAGTTTTCCCAGAGACTGGAACGGCGGGTGGGATCGCACTCGAATCATGCTGAGCGGAACTGTGGTTCGACGCCGTGACTCAGGGCAGAGTTACTCACTGACGCGGGTGTGGCTGAGTGGCTAGGCACCGGCCTGCAAAGCCGTTCACACGGGTTCGAGTCCCGTCATCCGCTCGTGTCGAAGACCGGCAGGCATACCGCCTGCCGGTCTTCCTTGTGAGGTCCCGGTTCACGGGGTCGGCTGCGATAGTCTGGGCTGCCGGAGCGAGCGGACCATATGAGTGAGGCACTGAATTGATTTCGGGACAGGACCTGCGATCACGGCGCTTGGACGTGGGGATCAGTCAGTTCCAGTTCGCCCGCCGAGCGGGAGTCTCGTCAGCCGTCGTCTCCGCGTGGGAACTCGACAAGGCGTATCCGAAGCCACCGGTGGCGCGAGCAGTTCTCACAGCCCTCTCCGCGTTGGAAGCGGCAAAGCGTGAGGGCACGTACGCGGCCCCGCGGAAGCGATCGAGTGGTAGTAGCCGTGCGCGTCGAGCGACACCGGTCAACGACCCCGCATCGGTGGCCAGGCGTGCGGTCGCGGCGGCAGGAAGAGGAGCCCCCACCGTACTGACGGCGTTCTCCGGTTGTGGGGGTATGGCCGAAGGCTTTCGGATGGCGGGGTTTTCGGTGGAGGGATACATCGAAGTCGTTCCTGAGGCGCGCGCGACCTTCGATCGGAACTTCCCCGGCGCGAGGTGCCTCGGCGAGGACATTCGGGCGATCGACGAAGCCCGGGTGAAAGATCTTCTGGCACAAGTGGACATCGATGTGTTGGCTGGGGGACCGCCGTGTCAGGGGTTCAGCCTTGCCGGTCGGCGAGACCGCGACGATCCGCGCAACCATCTCTTCCGGAACCTGCTGCAGCTCGCCGAATTGGTGAAGCCGAAGGTCTTGGTGATGGAAAACGTGCGACTGCTGCTCAGCATGAAGGACCCGGACGGTGGGATGGTCGTCGACCGGATTCTCGGCGAGATGGCTGCATGCGGTTACGACGCGTCGGTCAACACGGTCAATGCGCAGGATTACGGCGTCCCGCAGTTCCGGGAACGAGTGTTCATCGTGGCGACCCGCCGCGACAGTAGTATCGGGCCGCTGTGTTTTCCGCCGAAGACTCACGGCGTGAATGGTGTTGCGCCGCTGAGGACTTTCCGCGATGCCACCGTCGACCTGGCTCCGCTGGAATCCGGACAGGCCTGCGAAACGGACCCGCTGCACTGGGCCGTCGAGCATCCCGAGCACGTCCTGCGGTGGCTGCGTGATGTGCCGGAAGGAATGTCGGCTCACGACAACGAAGATCCGGCCATGCGACCGTCGTCCGGATACAACACGACGTACAAGCGACTGCGGTGGGACGAGCCGGCGTCGACGGTCGGAACCACCTTCGGGATGATCTCGGCTTCCCGCAACGTGCACCCGAAACACACGCGATCCTTGACCGTTCGAGAAGCTGCTCGCCTCCAGACCTTTCCCGACGACTACGTATTCGAAGGCAAGTGGGGAGCGGTGCGCACGATGATCGGCAATGCGGTGCCGCCGCAGCTGGCTGCGGTGCTTGCTTCCGAAATCAGCGAGGGTCTGGGCTTCCGTACGAGGCCGGATGCTCGCGCATCCAAGACAAATGAATCCCGGTAATTCGTCCGACTTCTTGGCGCGTCACCGTTGCCTTGCGACTTGAACTACTGCCTTGCGACTTGAACTACGTGGGCCCAACTGACCCCTGCAGGCGCTGCGCCGTCGAGCGCTTCGTTGAGAGCAGGAAGAGTTGACCGCAGGACGCGACGGAAGATGCGTTCGTCTACGTCGATGCCTGAGAAGAACGACAGCGTGGTGGTGGATGCATGGGATGCGAGAACGAAGGCTAGATCAATGTCCGAGTGGGGAAGTCGCTGGACAACACCGGAGACGATCCTGTCGAACAGATCGATCGTCTGTGGCCGGTATGGGCCGTGTAGGTAGTACGACGATAGTCCGACGTTCTCCACGGCGAGGTTCCGCAATTGCCCATTTACCTCGACGAGGTAGTTGATCCAGTCGTCGGAGGAGTCCACCACCGTGTCGATGGAGTCGAGTAGTCGGGCAGCCGTGCGCCCGCGCAACTCCTCCCGACTTCGGACGTAGTTGTACAACGTGCCCTCGCTGACGCCGAGATGATTCGCGATCTGCGCCATCGTGAATGTGTCGAGCCCGAAGTGCAACACCGCATCGAGTAGCGACCCGAGGTCGAGACGCTTGGGACGGCCAACTGCCCTTTTTCTCGGTTGACTCGGTGTCGTATTCACTGAACCAGTCTAGGCAGGCCGATGGATGCAGAGCAGACCTCTGTCTGCCTTGGTGTCGGCGTAGTTTATGAGTGTTCCTCATTAATAGGTTACCCTTACTGTATGCCTCGAACAGTGATGATGAAGGAACCTCCCCGAACAATGCTTGCGCGCCGCAATGCCGTTTGTCGCGCTGCAGCGATCGCGTCAGCAATTGCAGTGGTGCTGACGGCGGTAGTTGGCTGTAGTGCCGATGTCGGTGAAAACAAAGTGATGGAGACATCGACGTCGAACGCTTTTCCTGTCACCGTGGAGCACGCACATGGTGAGGTGACGATCGAAACCGCTCCGTCCAGGGTTGTGGCTCTGGGTGCGGGGGACGCTCAAATTGCGTCCGCTTTGGGAATGGAAATTGTTGGGGCGGTGCGTAATCCGTCGTCGCTGGACGGAAACTGGTCGGGGATGATCCTTCCATCCGAAGTTCTCACATTGGATTCGACAACCCCGAATATCGAGGCGATCGCAGCACTTGATCCTGACGTCATTCTCGCAACTACGGCGCAGGCCGAGTACGACAAGGCCTACGAGGTGCTCAGCCGTATCGCGCCGGTGATTTCCTACAAGACTGCGCTCCTTCAAGATTCGGGTGATGAATTGACCGAGTTGATCGGTATGGCTCTCGGTCGCAGGGGAGCGGCCGAATCCCTCGTGGTTCAAGCGAGGGGTGCAATTGCTGATTTCAGATCGAGTCATCCAAATCTGGAAGGGAAGTCGTTTGCGTACGGTCAATATGCAGGTGGGACATTGTATTTGCTTGGCCAGGAGAGCAACCCGTCTGCGCGGTTCTTGTCGTCGCTAGGTATGAGGGGATCTTCCGCGGTATCGGCGGCAGCAACCGAATCAACGGCGGCTTTTGTGAAATTCTCCCCGGAGGGTTTCGGCATACTGGATACCGCCGACGTAGCCATGATCAGTACATACGGTGAAGGTTCGACCGAGGAATTCCTATCTCTCCCGACCGTGACAGGTCTCGTTTCGACAGGGGAACATAGGTTGATCGTGATCGATCAGGAACTTTCGAGTGCCCTACTGTTTCCCAATCCGGCGACTACCGAGTTTCTATTGGATCGGATGTCCGGAGTACTTGCCATTGAGGATCGGGCCGGAGGGTGACGTCGGTTCGACGTGCGCTGCACCGCCTACTTTCGGATCCTTCAGAGTATCCGTTTCATGGTGAAGCGGTGGTTCGCGAAGTGTCCAGGGTGGGTGCGAACTTCATTCGGCTCACACTGCATAGCAAGGACTTCGATCGATACCAGGACCCCGCGCCTGGTGACGCGATGAAGCTGCATCTTGCACCCGGTGAGCATCGCGTCTATACAGTCAGGAGGTTTATGCGTTCTGAATCCATCGTCCTGGTCGACATTCTCGATCACGGCGATGGGCTCGGTGTAAGGTGGGCTGTCGCTGTCAGGCCAGGGGACACGGTCGCCTTCACCGGCAGGCGTCCGGAATTTCTTCCGTCGGATGATGTCGACGGGTACCTCTTCCTTGCCGACTCTGCTGCTGTTCCGGCTATCGCCGCGATCTTCGAGAGTCTTGGTGAAACAGACTCGGTCACTGCGGTTCTGAAGACGCCGGCATATGAGGATCGCGCTCTGGTTCGGGTCTGTCCGCGCTGGGATGTGGAGTGGTTGGCCGCTGGCGACTCTCTCGTGGACGCAGCCAGATTGCTGTCTCCGACGCCCGCTCGACTGCAGGGGTGGATCGGTACCGAAACAGTTACTGCACACCAGTTGAGGGAATTGATGCTCGACAGGTACATGCACATCGACGATCTGAAGGCAGGCGTGTATTGGTCCAGTGAAGAAACCTGGACCGAGAGCTACAACCGATCCGTGGAACGATTTCTACGACTGAAGGCGGAGGGGCAGGACATGACCGATCCCAACGTTCTCGAAAAGCTGACCTTCGACGATCGGCATTCATGAAGCACCTACGGAAAATGGGGCCGACAATGTCGGCCCCATTTCGAGTTACGCCCTGGCAGGGGTGTGGTGCAAGCGAATCAGCTGAGGTTGAGCTTGGCGATCAACGGCTGGACGACCTTGATGATGTCGATGACGGCGCTGAGGGTGTTGATGGAACCCATGTTTCGGTCCTCCGTGTCGTATGTACAGGTTTGTATGTACAAGGTTGTGTCTGCGTGGTGTTTCTGTACGACCTTGTGTCGCAGACACAAGTTAGCAAACTGGACGCTTGTTTTGGTCGAAATGACCACTTTGCGCTGAAGTTGCTGAAAAGTTCACGGATTGTTCAGGAGCGGAAACAAAAAACAGGCCGGACTCCCCGAAGTCCGGCCTGTCGATGACGCTTTGCGATCAGCTGAATGCCGAAAGTGCGCTGATGAGGCCGATGCCCGCAACTGCGACCTTGAGGACACTCAAGACGTCTTCGAGCTTGACACCCTCGGGCAATACGTTTTCGACAGACTCCATGTTGGATCCTTCATGTGTTGGGGTCGTGGTCCAGCGCCACTGCAAGCAAGATACCCAATCGTGACCACCTGTGAAACCCCGGCGCGAAGATCACAGTTTTGTTGCGCCGGACTCACTGGCCGTCGCAGCCATGGTGGCCGCCACTATTTGTTCCACGCTGATGCCCGCCGCCGGTAGGCAGTGGTAGAAAATTCGTTCGCAGAGGTCGACCATCTCGCCTCGTTCGAGGGTCGGCTCGTCGATCCAGTTGACGACTATTTCCTCCATGAATGCCTGCCACCCGGCGATGGTCGCCTCGACGGTCGCATTCGATTCGATGCCCAAATTTGTGAGCGCGGCGACGATCCATGTGGTGAACGTTCGGCGCATCCCGCGATAGATCGTGCGCATCCGGACGTCGCCACTGCCGGCCATACGCATCACGGCGAGGTAAATGGTGGGGTGCTCGATAACGGCATCGACGAAAGTTTCGATACCTGAACGCAGCTGGGACGTGATCGGTAGTTCGGGATCCGGTCGCATTCGATCTTCGAGATCGGCCGAGGCAGCCTCGAGGATGGCGTTCTGGAAACCCTTCTTGTTCTTGAAGTAGTGAAACAGCAGTGGCGGCGAGACACCGGCCTCGGCTGCGACGCGATCCATCGACAGTTGGTCGAAAGGCTCGGTCCGCAACATGTGTACTGCTACCTCGAGGATTTGCCTCTGACGGTCTTCGGGGGAGCGGGGGACTGCGGCCATTCCGACATCTTATGTATTGGTTCGGAAGGTTCATTGACTTTTACTCAACGCTGTCTATAACGTGAGGTAACACATACGTGAGGCGAGGAGTCCGACAGTGTCTGCTTTCGACATCGTGGTCAACGACGGGTTGTGGTTCGACGGGACGGGGGCTCCTGGTCTGCGTCGAAATCTCGGAATTCGAGACGGCGTGGTCGCGGAGGTGTCCACGACGCGCCTGGAGATCGGGCCGGACACCGAGGTGATCGACGCGGCCGGCAAGTGGGTTCTCCCGGGCTTTGTCGACGTCCACACGCACTACGACGCCGAAGCCTTGGTCAGTCCAGGCCTCCCGGAATCGGTTCGCCACGGCGTCACTACGGTCGTGCTCGGCAATTGCTCACTGTCGACGGTGTATTCGACCCCGCGTGAAATCGCTGACCTGTTCAGCCGGGTCGAAGCAGTTCCCCACGACGCGGTGCTGCGCATCCTCGAAGCGAACAAGACCTGGACCGGTCCCGCGGCCTACACCGCCGCACTCGAAGCCCTTCCCCTCGGACCCAATGTCGCGGCATTCATCGGCCACTCCGACATCCGCACGCACGTACTCGGATTGGGGCGCGGCACCGACAAGAAGGTCAAGCCGACCCGCTCGGAACTCGGCCGGATGGGCTCGATGCTCGAGGACGCCATCGATGCGGGGATGCTTGGCCTGTCGTCGATGACCAATGCCCTCGACAAGATCGACGGCGACGAATACCGTTCTCGCTCTTTGCCGTCGACGTATGCACGGTGGAAAGAGCTCCGATTCCTCAACCGCATCCTTCGTGATCGCGGAAAGATCTTGCAGAGCGCTCCGACCATCAACCTGCATCCGAACGTCGCGGCGTTCTTCGCCGAAAGCTCCGCCATCGGACGCAAGAAGCCGCTCAAGACGTCGCTGCTCTCCGGTGCGGATTCGAAGGCCTACCCGGTGATCGTGTACTTCATGCTCGCTGCGGCCCCACTGCTCAATCGCTTCGCGAAGACCGATTTCAAGTGGCAGCACCTTCCGGTTCCCTTCACCGTCTACGCGGATGGAATTGACCTCGTCGTGTTCGAGGAGTTCGGTGCCGGCGCCGCCGCTTTACATCTCAAGGACCAGGTGGAGCGCAACGAACTGCTCCAGGACGAGTCGTACCGTCGCGCATTCCGTAAGGACTACGACAACAAGTTCTCACCCCGCATCTGGCATCGCAATTTCTACGATGCGGTCATCGTGGGATGCCCGGACGAGACGTTGATCGGCAAGAACTTCGGTCAGGTCGGTGACATCCGCGGAGTGCACCCGGTGGACGCGTACCTCGACCTGGTGGTGAAGTACGGGCGAGATCTTCGCTGGCGCACCACCATTGCCAATCACCGGCCCAAGTTCGCGAAGAAACTCGCCGCGAGTTCCGGTGTGCAGATGGGCTTCGGCGATGCCGGCGCACATCTGCGCAACATGGCGTTCTACAACTACCCGGTGCGACTCCTCAAGCGCGTCAAGGACGCTCAGAGTGACCGCAAGCCGTTCCTCACCATCGAGCGCGCAATCCACCGCCTGACCGGTGAACTGGCGGACTGGTACGGCATCGACGCCGGACATCTACGCCAGGGCGACCGCGCGGACTTCGTTGTCATCGATCCAGCCGGGCTCGACGAGTCGGTCGACGGCTTGTTCGAGGCAACCGTTCCCGAGTACGGCGGGATCAGTCGAATGGTCAACCGCAGCGACGATGCGGCCGTCGCGACAGTGATCAACGGCCGACTCGTCTACCGCGAAGGTGAATTTGCCCCGGGATTCGGCATCGAAAAGACAGGCCAGTTCCTGCGCGCAGGTGAAAAGGCTCCGATTACACGGGCCGCGAAGACTAGCGTGGCGCTATGACTACGCCGGCGGATCGCCTCACCTCGTACTCCCGGTCCGGGCTGACTTTCGACGTACGCGACGAAGGACCGGCAGACGGTCCGGTCGTGGTCCTCCTGCACGGATTTCCGCAGGATTCCCGCTCATGGGATCACCTCGCGCCGTTACTGCACGCCCGCGGCTTCCGCACCGTGGCGCCGGACCAGCGAGGGTACTCACCCGGTGCCCGGCCGAAAGCGCGCTGGGCCTACCGCGGGTCCGAACTCGCCGCCGACACTGTCGCGCTGATCGACACACTCGGTGTGGGGAAGGTGCACCTGGTCGGCCACGACTGGGGTGCCGCGGTCGCGTGGCAGGTGGCTGCCGAACGGCCGGATTTGCTCGATACCGTTACCACGGTGTCGGTTCCGCACCCGCTGGCCTTCATCAAGGCGATGGTGACCAGCACTCAGGGACTGAAATCGTGGTACATGGGGGCGTTCCAATTACCCTTCGTTCCTGAGAAGATTCTGGCCTCGTCATCGCTGGGCGAGAAGTTCCTGGTCTCGAGTGGGCAGACGCCGGAGAATGCGCGGCGCGATCTGAACGCCATGCTCGCTCCCGGCAGACTGCGCGGCGGTCTGAACTGGTACCGCGCGATGTGGATGACCAAGCCGAACCCGGCAGCTGCCCGGGTCACCGTGCCGACCCTGCACGTCTGGAGTGACGGCGACGCCGCCATCGGGCCCAAGGGTTCTGCCCTCACTCCCGCGTTTGTCGACGGTCCGTATCGGTTCGAAGTTCTCCGGGGTGTGAGCCACTGGATTCCCGACGAGGCGCCGACGGAGTTGGACCGGTTGCTCAGCGAGCATTTCAGCAGCTGACCGAGTTGCGGACTGAAGCCCCCGCCGTCCGGCGGGGGCTTCAGTCGTCAGCGAGGTCGTCGACCAGCGGTGGTCAGCGAGTTCCGAATCGCTCCTCCACCTGTTCCTTCGTCAGGCCGAACTCCTCGAGCGTGTACTTGTGCGACGGTTTGCGAGCACCCGAGCGGCTTTCCTCGTGCATGGCCTCCATCGACTGCTGGGCGGTAGATGTCAACGGGATGTCGAAGTGCGTGTAGATGTTCTCGACGGTTCCCAGTGGATCGGTGACGAAGTCCTGATAGTCGACGTCGATGAACTGCGCGGGATTGTGGTGTGCGCGTGCACTGTCGAACTGCTCGAGCCCCCTGGCCCACAATTCGAGCTGACTTTCGCCGATCACCTTGTCGGTGAACGTGTTCGACCAACCCTCTGTCGCCTGGGCGGCCAGGCTGCATACCGACGGAATGATCGTCGTAGGGGAGCGGTGAGTCTGGATGACGAGAGCGTCGGGGTACGCCTCCATCAATTCGTCGAGCGCAAACAGGTGGCTCGGGTTCTTGAGGACCCACCGTCGATCCTGATCGGGCAGACCGATCAGCTGCAGGTTCTTCTTGTGTCGTGCATAGGCGTTCGACCACTCCTGGTCCTTCAGCCATGCGGAGTACGTGGGTAGATTCGCCAGGCACTCGTACGACACGGACTTGAACGTCTGACGCAAGAGTTGCCAACATTCTTCGACTTCACTGGCCGACATGTAGTGCACGCCCATGAATTCGGGATGCTCGACGTGGTGTTGACCGAATGTCTCCTCGATCTTGGCGAAGACCGGGTTCGATTCCCACGTATCGCGAGGCGGGCGAGGCTGAGGGAACTCGGTCAGCCACATCTCGAGGCCCTGGTGAGCCGGGTCGACCGTGAGGAGGCGGTGCAAGGCAGTGGTGCCCGTGCGTGGCAATCCGGTGACGAAGATCGGCCGCTCGATCTTGACGTCGGCGTGTTCCGGATGCTCCTTCCACGCCGATTCGCTGAGGAGACGGGCCACCAGGGCGCCGCGAAGGAATACCCGAGAGATCTTGCTGCCGAAGGGCGTCAGATCCTCGTCGCGGTCGTAAGACTCGAGGAGGACCGACAGAGCCTCGGTGTAATCGTCGACGCCGAAGTCCGTCAGGCCGGTCATCCGCGTCGCCGAGGCATGGAGATCCTCGACGGTGCCGACGTGAGTGCGTTCAGTCATGGTGCTCCTAGTGATGGAATTCGCCGCAGTTGACGTCGATGCATTGGCCGGTGATCGCGCTGGCCATCGGGGACGCCAGGAAGATCGCCGCATCGGATACTTCATCCGTCGTCGGCAGGCGCTTGAGGTCGGTGTTCGACGCAGTGTGCTCGTAGATCTGCTCGACAGTCATGCCGAACTTCTCCGCCTGGTGCGCGAAGTAGCCCTTGAGGGTGTCGCCCCAGATATAGCCGGGTGCAATCGAATTGACACGAATTCCCTGCGGGCCGAGTTCGGTGGCCAGGGACTGCGACATGGCGAGCAGGGCCGACTTCGCCATCTTGTAGCTGCCGTAACGCTCTTGCGAATGCCGCAACACCATCGAATTGATGTTCACCACGGAGCCGTCCGACTCGGCAAGTGCCGGCGTGAACAGCTGAGTCAGGCGCAACGCCCCGAGAACGGTCAGTTCGATGCTGTCGCGGATGTGCTGGTAATCGGTGCGAGCCAACGGTTTCATCGACGGAATCGAGAATGCATTGTTGATCAGAGTGTCGACTTTGCCGTAGGCGGCAATGGACTCGGCCACCAGATTCTCGGCGGAAGCCTGGTCGGTGATGTCGGTGGCAACGGTGACGGCGCGCCCACCGGCATCGACTATTTCCTTCGCAACGTCGTCGAGTCGCGATTGAGTACGTGCTGCGAGAACAAGACTCGCGCCGGCCGACGCACATCGAAGGGCCAGAGCGCGGCCGAGTGCCGGGCCGACTCCGGAGATGACTACTACACGGTCTTCGAGCAAGGCGGTCATGATTACCCCAGCATTCGGTTGTCGATGGCGGCCTGGCGCTGGGCAATGCGCGCTGCCCAGTCCTCGGCGGTGATGGTGTTGGTGTCGAAATGCGGCAGGTGCTTCGCAATATCTGCGACGGCGACAATTTCGACGGCGGGACCGTCCTGCGGCGTCAGCTCGCGGGACACGCGCTGCCAACGGAACTGCAGAATGCCGCGCGGATGTCCGACGGTTTCGATCCAGTTGGTGACACCGGGGTTCTTCTCGCTGACCACGATTCGGACCATCCCGTCCGGATCGACCTGTGCCTGGCCGTTGTTGAGGGAGGTCTGATGATTGAGGTAGTCCAGTGAGATGTACCAGAGGCTCCCCAGTTGGAAGCCGAGATACGGTGCGTCGGAGGCGGGAACGGTGATGATCATCGCCTGCTCGTCGGTGAGTTCGTAATGTCCCACCGACGAGTACTGCGTTGCCAGCCCGCCCGGTGTCAGGCGTGGTTCGGTCATGGTGTTGACCGTGAGCTTGAGGTAGAACCACTCCGGGAACTGGAGCCACGTCTTGACCCGCGTGACCAGTGCCTTCCCAGCCCGGGCGTAACGCTTCTCGGTCTCTTCGGCGGTGAGAGGTGGCGGCGCGATCCCGATCGAATCGGTGCGCTCGATGCGGATCACGCCGCGCTGCTGACTCCAGTCGCTGTAGACCTCGCGAACGACCAGCTGCGAGGATCCGGGGGCCAGGGTGTAGTAGTTGGCTCGTCCGTCGGCGGGGCCGGGGCCGAACCAAGCGACGAAGTTGCCGTCGTCGTCTATCTCCAGCTCGCGGTCGTCGAAGGCGATTTCGCTGCCGGGAACGTTCGAGTTGGTGTAGTTCCCACTCAACACCTGGAAGCTGAGATCGGCTGTGGTGCCGCGCTTTCCGGTGACCTTGTATTCCTTGTCGTCGTTGATACGGGCGCCGAAGTAGAGGGTGTCCGGGTTGTCGAGACCCATCTTGGTGAATGGTCCGGTGCCCTGGATGAAACTCGGATGGGTCTTTTCGCTGGCCCAGGCGGCATGCGTCGTCGCGATGATTCCGCCTGCCAGATATTGGTATCCCTCCAGTAGATCCTGTTCGGATCTGATGTGCGGCGCAGTCTCGATCAATTTCTCGGCTTCGGCGATCGCCTCGGCAAACGGGTCCGTCAGCACGCTGGCTCCTCACAGTTCCGACTATGTCGCCGGTCCAGAGCGTCGTGGTACAAATATGTACCTATTTGGTAGATGTTGGGTATTTCGACAATAGAACGCGTTCTAGGGAGTGGTCAATGGGTGGACCGGAGAAGACGCCTGAAGAGGGACGCCCGCGGGGGAGGCAATCGCCTCCCACCGAACGGGTGGTTCAGGTGCTCGACTACCTCGTCGGCCGCCCTGATCAGCGGTTCGGGCTGTCGGAACTGGCCCGCGCGCTCGAGATCAGCAAGCCCACCTGCCTGGGAATCCTCACGGCGCTGGCTGATCGTGGATACCTGACTCGGGACGAGGTGTCGAAGACCTATGGGCTCGGTCCGGCCTTGATCGCGGCCGGACGTGCAGCTCAGCGAGGATTTGCCGTCGGACCCATTGCCCGCACCCATCTGGAGAAAGTGAGCACGGAGTTCGGAACGACGTGCACGGCGTCCGGTGTGATCGGTGATCAGATCAGCGTTCTCGAAGTGACCGGACCGATCGGAGCGCGTCGCGCTGCCAAGGTCGGTCAGGTGTACCCGTTCGCACCACCGGTCGGACTGATGTACGTCCTCTGGGGTTCGGATCACGACATGGACAGTTGGCTGAGCAAAGAGCCGAGCCTGCCGGTGCGCTTGGATCGCGAGCGTCTGTGGAACGTGGTCCGCGAGTGTCGCGCTGCGGGGTATCTGGTCGAGAGTCTGGATCCAGTCGGGCAGCGACTGCACACGTTGATGGCGGGCGTTGCGACGCACGATCTTCCGCCGGAGGTGCGTGAACTGCTCGGGGAGATGGTGTCGAGCCTGGGCGAGAGGGTGTACCTCGGGCGCGACATCAGCTCTGACGACGAGCATCCCGTCAGTCTCATCGCGGCCCCGACCTACGACGCCGAAGGGCATCAGGCCCTTGTGCTGACACTTTATGTGGGCGGGGCGATTACGGGCGCCGAGATCGAGCGAAGGGCTGCGGCGCTGGTTGCGGCGGCGGATGCGGTGACGGCGGAAGTTGGTGGCCGGAGTCCGGTTCGCGGTTTGTGACGTCTGATTGCCGGTCATTGACCTTTGGGTAGAACGAGTTCTATTCTGTGATTGCGTTCAATTTAGAACCAGTCCGGTACATAAATGTACCGATGCGGAAATGGTGTTCCGCACGGAGTACGTGATGCTCAGGAGCGAAAGACATGGCAACACTCCAGACCCCGCCCGCCTACGAGTTGTCGCATTTGCGGGCACTCGAAGCGGAGGCGGTCCATATTTTCCGCGAAGTCGCAGCGACTTTCGAAAAGCCGGTCCTCCTGTTCTCCGGAGGTAAGGATTCCGTCGTGATGCTGCACGTAGCGGCCAAGGCATTCTGGCCTGCTCCATTGCCGTTCGCCGTGATGCACGTCGACACCGGTCACAACTTCGACGAGGTGATCGAGTTCCGCGACCGCACGGTCGATCGCTTCAACCTGCGTCTTGTCGTCTCCAGTGTGCAGGACGACATCGACGCCGGACGCGTCATCGAGGACACCGGAGTGGGTTCCAGTCGCAATCGCCTGCAGACGCACGCGTTGCTGCGCGGAATTCGCGACAACAAGTTCGACGCCGTGTTCGGTGGTGCTCGCCGAGACGAGGAGAAGGCGCGCGCCAAAGAGAGGGTGTTCAGCTTCCGGGACGAGTTCGGGCAGTGGGATCCCAAGGTGCAGCGACCTGAACTGTGGAACCTGTACAACGGCAAACACCGTAAGGGTGAACACATTCGGATCTTCCCGCTTTCCAACTGGACAGAGCTCGACATCTGGCAGTACATAGAGAAGGAACGGATCGACCTTCCCGGCATCTACTACGCCCATCGTCGCGAAGTTGTTCCGCGCGACGGAATGTTGTTGGCACGCACCCGCTTCCTCGAACTTCGTGCCGGCGAGGAGTCCTACGAGGCGTTGGTGCGCTTCCGTACGGTCGGCGACGCAACGTGTACCGGATGCGTCGAATCGTCGGCCGAAACACCGGCCGCTGTCGTGGAAGAAGTTGCGGCGAGCCGTATCACGGAGCGTGGCGCAACCAGAGCTGATGACCGGATTTCCGAAGCTGGCATGGAAGATCGTAAGAAAGAGGGGTACTTCTGATGCCGCAACTGCTGAGAGTCGCTACAGCGGGCAGTGTCGACGACGGAAAATCGACACTCATCGGCCGGTTGCTCTACGACTCCAAGTCGATCTTCGAGGACCAACTCGAGGCCGTGGAGCGGAGCAGTCGAGAACGCGGCGACGAGTACGCCAACCTCGCGCTACTGACCGACGGATTGCGCGCCGAGCGTGAACAGGGCATCACGATCGACGTGGCCCACAGGTATTTCGCGACCCCTCACCGGAAGTTCATCATCGCGGACACACCCGGGCACGAGCAGTACACCCGCAACATGGTGACCGGCGCTTCGACGGCCGACCTTGCCCTGATCCTGGTGGACGCACGCAAAGGTGTGCTCGAACAGACGCGACGGCACGCTTTCTTGTCGACTCTCCTGGGGATACCCCACCTCGTGCTGTGTGTGAACAAAATGGACCTCGTGGGCTGGTCTCAGGAACGGTTCGAGGAGATCAAGGAAGAATTCCGGCAATTCGCGATCAAACTGGACGTCCACGATCTGACGTTCATTCCGGTGTCGGCGCTGTTGGGGGACAACATCGTTGCCCGGACCGAGAACATGTCCTGGTACGACGGGCCTTCTCTGCTGCACCATCTCGAGCAGGTGCACATCGCTTCGGATCGCAACTTGATCGACGCGCGTTTCCCGGTGCAGTACGTGATCCGTCCGCAGAAGCAAACGGATGCCGACCTCCACGATTTCCGGGGATACGCCGGAACGGTTGCCAGTGGCGTCTTCAAGCCCGGCGATGAAATCGTGGCATTGCCTTCAGGATTCACCTCGACGGTGAAGGCAGTCCACGGGCCGGGCGGTGACGTGATCGACGAGGCGTTTGCGCCCTCGGCCGTATGCATCGAGCTGGCCGACGATCTCGACGTCAGCCGAGGGGACCAATTGTGTCGGCTCAACAACCGGCCGCAGGTCGGGCAGGAAATTGATGCGATGGTCTGTTGGTTGACTGAACAGACCACCCTGTCGGAGAACAACCGCTACTCGTTGCTGCACACCACGCGCTCCACGAAAGCGCAGATCGTCAAGCTCGACTATCGCCTGGACGTCAATTCTCTGCACCGCGACGAGAAGGCAGAATCTCTGTCCCTCAACGAGATCGGTCGCATCTCGATCAAAACGCAGCAGCCGTTGATGTTCGATCCCTACCGCCGCAACCGCGTGACAGGCAGCTTCATCCTCGTGGACGAGACCACGGGCAATACCGTCGCAGCCGGAATGATCAACGGTCCGACACTCAAGGAATCGCGCGTCGTCTGGCACAGTGCGGAGGTTTCTCGCGAGGAACGTGCGACTGCCGGCGCCACCGTCTGGCTCACCGGTCTCTCGGCCTCGGGCAAGTCGACGATCGCCGTGGAACTCGAACGCCGCTTGGTAGCCGCGGGTATCCCGGCGTACCGCCTCGACGGCGACAACCTCCGGCACGGATTGAACGCGGATCTGGGATTCAGTGCCGAGGACCGAGCCGAGAACGTCCGCCGAGTCGGCTCGGTGGCGCAGTTGTTCGCTGATTCAGGTGCAGTGGCGGTGGCCTGCCTGATCAGCCCGTACCGCGAAGATCGTGATCGAGTGCGGGCGGCTCACGAGGCCGCCGGGCTGAAGTTCGTCGAGGTTTACGTCGACACCCCGATCGAGCAATGTGAAGCCCGCGACCCCAAGGGTATGTACGCCAAGGCCAGGGCCGGGGAAATCAAGGGTTTCACCGGAGTCGACGATCCGTACGAGGCTCCAGCCAGTCCCGAGCTGGTGATCAGACCCGAAGACGGAACGCCTACCGAACTTGCGCTGCGAATTATGGAAGTGTTGGACCGGTGAGCGAATCCACACACAGCAGAATCGCCGACGAGGCACTCGCGGCGGAATTGGCGCAGGCCGCTGGTGCGATCCTCCTGGGGATCCGAGCCGAGGGCCTGGGTGTCGACGACGGTCGTGAGCTAGGTCGCCGGGGCGACAAGGCCGCCGATTCCTACATCCTCGACCGGTTGGCCGCCGAGCGGCCGGAGGATTCCGTGCTCTCGGAGGAGTCTGCCGATGATCGCAATCGTCTGGACGCATCCCGGGTTTGGATCATCGATCCGCTGGACGGCTCCAAGGAATACGGCTTGCCGGATCACGCGGATTGGGCAGTGCACGTGGCGCTTTGGGAGCGCGGTAGCGGAATTACCGCAGCCGCGGTTGCTCAGCCGGCGCTCGGAGCGGTGTACTCCAGTGGCGACGAGGCCGATTCGGTTCCCCCGAATTCGCCGCTCCGCGTAGTAGTCAGCGGATCGCGACCACCCGCATTCACCGAGGCGGTGGCAGCCGAACTCGGCGCCGACGTGGTGCACATGGGATCGGCGGGCGCCAAGGCGATGGCGGTGGTGCGAGGCGAGGTCGACGCCTACCTGCATGCCGGTGGGCAGTGGGAATGGGATTCGGCCGCACCCGTCGGCGTCGCACAGGCGGCCGGGCTGCATTGCAGCCGCATCGACGGTTCGCCGCTGCTCTACAACGAATCTCACCCCTACCTTCCGGATCTCGTGATCTGCCGACCGGAGTTGGCTGAGTCGATCCTGGGTGCAATTGCCAAGCACTCCACGGAGTCTGCGGTCAGTGGGCGCGTCGCCATGGCGCGTGAATACGTGAACGCGTTGCTCACTCACGACGCAACGAAGGTCCGATTCGCCGCTGACGCCTGGCGGGTCGAGAACGGTCAGCGAACCGGTGACACCGGCGCTTTCATCAGCAACGAGCTCGAACAGGGGCAGCAATATCGCGGAATCGTGGCGATACGTGAACTCGCGCTGCGTGAGTGGGGCGAGAGCGTCGTCGCGCGGTATCTGCTCGACCTCGGAACACCTGGCCAGGCACCGGCCGTCACAGTTTTCGTCACCGAGTACTTCGGGATACCGGCAGGCGAGATCGAAAGCATCCTGGCAATCATCGAACCCTACGACAACGATTCGAAAGAGGATGGAACACAATGACATCGGACAAGCTGATCACCGATTTCTGCGCGCTGTGGGCGGCCGCCGATGTTGCAAAGATCGTCGACTACTTCACCGATGACGTCGTTTATCACAACATTCCGATGGAGCCCGTGGTCGGTCGCGAGGCCGTCCGGGCGTTCATCGAGCAGTTTGTCGGTGCCTTCGGCAACATCGACTTTCAGATCAAGCGTCAGGTCGCGGACGGCAACACCGTCATGAACGAGCGCGTCGACGTCTTCACCATCAACGGCGCCGAGGTAGCGCTCCCGGTCATGGGGGTATTCGAAGTCGAGGACGGAAAGATCAAAGCCTGGCGCGACTATTTCGACATGGCACCGATCAACGCGGCAGCCGGCCAGGCCTGATCGGGGCGCCTATTCCGCGATGACAGCGTGCGGGTAGTCCGCCGAACGGTGCTGGAAACGCGTAATGGCGGGATTCACGATGACGCCGTCACGGATTTCGATGGCGCGGTCGACGGTCTCGTCTGCCTTCCAGGCCGTCTCTCCTGCCATCACAGTGGGCAGGTAGGGAAGAAGTGATTCGCTGATCTCCCACGACGCGGAGTTCCACAGGTACGACGGGCTGTGATCGACGCCGTAGTAAGTGATGTTGTCGCCGACGATGAAGGTCGGATCCGCGAACGAGGTGGGACGAGCCCAGCTGAACCCCATGCCTTCGTCGCACGAGACGTCGACGATGAGGCTTCCGGGTTGGAAGTCCATGAGATCTTCCTCGGTCAGGAACGTCAGCGGGGCATCCGTGTTCTGCAGTACGCAGTTGACGACGATGTCGTGCTCGGCCAGGAAGCCCGGTACCGGCACGCTGTGGTTGTCGAGCATGACGTGGCTGCCGCGGACATCGCCGTTGTTGTTGTCGAACGAGACCATTCGCGCCGAGTGGATGGGGGAGCTGACGGCGGTGACGCCGCGCTGAGTCAGTACGTCCACTTCGTGGATACCGTGCGCCTTTAGTGCAGTGACAGCGCCGCGTGCAGTGGCACCGAAACCGATCACGGCGGCAGTGAGACGGCGGCCGTAGTCTCCGGTGGAACCGATCAACTGCAGGGCGTGCAGTACCGAGCAATAGCCGGCCAACTCGTTGTTCTTGTGGAACACGTGCAGATTGAACGATCCGTCGCTGTGCCAGAAGTTCATCGCTTCGAAGGCGATGAGAGTCAGTTTCTTGTCGATCGCGATCTGTGTCAGCTCGGTGTCCTGGACACAGTGCGGCCAGCCCCAGAGAACCTGACCCGACCGTAGTTCGGCGAGGTCACGCACCAGCGGCTTCGGTAGCAGAACCACATCGGTTTCCGCCAAAATCTGCTTGCGCGTGCGGATTCCGGCCACCAGACGCGAGAGGTAGTCGTCGGAGTAGCCGAAGGGGTGGCCGTAACCCTCTTCGAGGTAGATCCGAGAACGTAGTTCGGCATCGATGCGATCGAAATGCGCAGGATGGATCGGCAACCGGCGTTCTGCCGGTTTGCTCGACTGTCCGATGACTCCAAGGGTGCGTGCGTTGTTCAATTGTGTATCTCTCGATAGGAGCAGGTAGAGATGTCAGGCAGGCGCCTGAGGGACTAGCAGAAGCCGCAGGAACGCTGGCAGATTGCCTCGGCCAGGATCGCGTGAAGGCGTGCCGGCTGCGCTGCTGTCGATCGCCGACGGCAACAGAAAGGCGCGCCGGTATGTGCTCAGTCTAGTCCTGAACGGTCCTCGCCCGGCGGCCGGGCGAGGTGCGGTGCTGCTCCGACGTAGGGCTACTGCTCGCGCAGGCGTGAATCCAGCACGGCCAGTTGAATTTTGCTGGCATCCGTGTGTACTTGACGACCTTTGTCGGTGACGTCGATGAAGACTCCGCGCCGGTCAGCCTCGCACAGTGCTCGCTGAACCAGTCCGGCCTTCTCGAGGCGGGCGACGCTGCGGGAGAGCGCACTGGGACTCAGGTACATCTCCGAAGCCAGATCCTGCATCCGTGGACGCTCACACGAGGTGTCCATGAGTCGGTCGAGGGCCTCGAAGTCGCTCATACTCAGGCCGTGCGCCGACTGCATCTGGCGATCGAGTTCGCACGCGATGTCGTTGTAGCTGGTCGACAACGAGCGCCAGGTGTTGCGCAATTCCGATTCCGACGTCACGACCGCATTCTAGTTGAAGACTCGATTACGTGCAATTGCATTAAATGCTTGTGCATTAAGTGCATGTGCATCTATTCTCGCTGACGTGACTTGCACAGACTCGACACTCAAACCATTCGATTCGCCGGAATCCCCGGGTTCTACGGAATCCACGGATCCGGCCACAGGAGAGGGCTGGTCCCTCAAGCTGTGGGGCATCCTCGCGGTGCTCTGCCTCGTGTTGTTCCTCGACGGTCTCGATGTGTCGATGGTGGGCGTCGCTCTACCGTCCATCGGCAACGAACTGGGCCTGTCCACTACTTCGCTGCAGTGGATCATCAACGGCTACGTCCTCGGATTCGGCGGCTTGTTGCTACTCGGCGGACGTACCGCCGATCTTCTCGGGCGCAGGAAGGTCTTCCTGATCGCGCTGACCGTGTTCGCAATCGCTTCGCTGGTCGGTGGCCTTGTCGACAACGGAACACTGCTGATCGCATCACGATTCGTGAAGGGACTGGCGGCGGCCTTCACTGCGCCGACTGCAATGTCCATTCTCACCACGACGTTCAAGGAGGGTCCGGCCCGTAACCGTGCGCTGTCCGTGTTCTCCGTGTTCGGCGCCAGTGGTTACTCGTCGGGCCTGATCCTGGGCGGGCTGTTGACCAGTGCCGGTTGGCGATTCACGTTCCTGATGCCGGTCCCGTTTGCCGTCATCGCTCTGATCGGTGGGTACTTCCTCATTCCGCGGGACCGTCCCGCAGATGCCGGGGGACACGACCTCGTCGGCGCCGTCACCCTGGTGACGGGAATGCTTCTCACGGTGTACACGATGGTTTCGGCTCCGACTCGTGGATGGGCACACCCGATGACGCTGGGTTCGTTCGCCGTCGCTGCTGTGCTTCTGGCGACGTTCTTCTTCGTGGAGAAGAAGGTGGCGCATCCGCTTGTGCGACTTGGGCTTCTACGCGTCGGCACCATCGTTCGTGCGAATCTGGCCATCATCGCGCTCTTCGGTTCCTACCTGAGCTTCCAGTTCATGATGACGATCTTCCTGCAGTCGGCCCTCGGCTGGTCACCCCTGAAGATGGCGATGGCACTGCTCCCCGCGGGCATCATCGTCGCCTTCGGATCGCCGTTCGTCGGACGGCTGGTCGACTTGTACGGCAGTGCCAAGCTCATCATCGCGGCACTGACCTCGCTCAGCGTCGGGTACCTCTGGTTCCTCTTCGCGGGCAGCGATTCACCGTCGTACGTCGTGGCGATTCTGCCGAGCGTCATCCTGCTCGGACTCGGATTCGCGTTGGGCTACACCTCGATCATGGCCCAGGCCACCTCGGGTGTCGACGACTCGGAGCAGGGTTTGGCGTCCGGGCTGGTGAACACCTCCGCTCAGGTCGGTGCGGCGCTCGTACTCGCTCTGACTACCGCCCTCGTGACCGCCGGATCGCACACCGCGTCCGGTGCCGGTACCGCCGGATTCGAACAGTTCCATCCCGGATTGATCCTGGTTACCGGAGTCGCGCTGGTGGGCTTGGCGATCACCGTCTCGCCGCTGGTACGTGGAAGGTCGCTGCGGGGAAGATCCGTGCGTGAAAGGCGCGCTGAGGAAGAAAAGGAATTGGCCGAGGTCAACTGAATACTTGCTTCATCCGCGAATGCGCTCGGCCGCGTAGGAGACAATCCTGCGCGGCCGAGTTGCTGTGTCTGAACTATCGGGTGGCAGATTTCAGGGCTGCGTCTTTCGGGGCTGCGTCTTTCAGGGCTGCGTCGAAACTCGTCGACGTAGCTTGCGAACCGAGAATCAAGGCAAGGCGCACCAACATGGCTTCGCGGTCGGACGGATCAGCCTGATCCAGTGCATTCGACAGTGTCAACCAGACGTGCTCGCGGTGGCCCTCGTCGTCGATCACCGCAGTTGTCGCCGACTGTGCCGTATCGAAGTGTGTCGGCGCAGTGCCGGCGGTGAGGTGCTTGGCCACGTCGTTCAATTGCGTGGGATCGCTGATGCGGCAGAGCGCCAATCCGTCGGGCCGAATCACGAAGATCTCGCCGACACAAGCACCGAGGGCAGATGCGAGATTGCCTTCGGCATCGGGAATCGTGGAGTCAGTAGTTCCCGCGGTGATCACCCGTACGGTTTCCGGTGCAAGGGCCTGAGCAAGGATTTCGGCTTGCGTGTCGAGTTCGGATACCAGCTCAGCTGACAGTCCGAAAGCCAGCAGGCCGAATCCAGTACCGCGCAGACTGTTCAAGGAGGTTTTCGAACCGTCCGCCGAGACCTGGACGACTCTGTCCTCCAGCGGATCCCCGGGTAGTACGCCCTCGGTGCCCGCAGCTGTGGGCCACGTCAGCGGCGAGAGACGGGCGTGCGTTGCACTCGACTGGCGCGGGTTGATGAGGTGCGCGAATTCGCTTCGCTTGGTGGCGAGTTCGAGTACGGCGTCGCGGGTGGTCCGGTAGCCGTGACTGCCGGGCGACATGATGAGCGTCGACTTGCCTGCATTGTCGACGTTCTGCTGCCACGCGCTACGACGTTCCTTCGAATACGCGTCGAGGATGGCGGTATCGGCAGCTCCGTTGATGACGGCCGCCAGTTGCCACACCAGGGTCTCGGCATCTTCCATGCCAGAGTTGAGGCCACGAACACCGAAGATCGGAACGAGATGCGCGGCGTCGCCGGCAAAGAGCACACGGCCGTGAGTGAAATCTTCCAGGGCGAGTGCATGGGCGCGGTAGAAGCCGAACCATTCCAGGGTCCAGGGGATATCGCTCTCGAGCCATTCGAGGTGACGCGTGATGCGGTCACGGATGCGATCTTCTTGCGTCTCCGCCTCCGGATCGTCCGACGCGTCGAGCTGGTAGTCGATGCGCCAGATGTCCCGTGGTTGGCGGTGCATGATGATCGTGGAGCCCGGGTTGCTGGGTGCGTCGAACCACACCAGACGCTCGGCCGGGAGTTCCGATTCCCAATGAATGTCGGCAATGACGTAGTTGCCCTCGTAGCTGTTGCCCTGCAAGCGGATTCCGCTGAGTTCGCGCATCTTGCTGCGTCCACCGTCGGCAGCCACGACCCACGCCGCACGCAGTTCGCGGGTTCCGAACGCGGTGTCGACGGTCAGAGTTACCTCGTCGTCACCGCCGGAGATGCCGGCGATCGACGACGACCAGTGGAAGTTCACCAGTGGGTGGGCGAGCAATTTGTCGGTCATGATCTGTTCGAACTCGGATTGCGAGACGTTGACCATGGGTCCGCGCGCGTCGTGCTCGGCGGATGCCATCCGGAACTGCAGTACTTCCTGATCGCGGTAGTAACTCCGACCACCCACCCACGGCAGAACGATGTCTTCGAGCTCGGCACCGAAACCAAGGCGTTCGGCAACTTCGAGGCTGTGCCGTGACACGCAGATCGCGCGACTGCCGAACGAGACCTGATCGGCCGCTTCGAGAATCGTGACGGCAATGCCGCGCTGCGCCAAGCCCATGGCTACGCCCATGCCGACTGGGCCGGCTCCGACGATCACGACGGGAAGTGCGTCGGCCGAAGGCGCCAGGGAAGCGAAGTCCTCGGGTGCGTACTTCTTCGGATGAAAGTAGGTCGACATGGTCACGAGGCTTTCTGTGCGGCAGTGTTTTTCGGGATCAGTTGAGGTTCCGGGAGTAGCAGGATGGAAACCAAGCTGATCACGGCAATGATCACGAAGTAGACGGTGATGGCGAACGAGGTGTCGAAGGCGGCGTAGAGCGCGGTGGCGATCATCGGGGCCAGACCGCCGCCGAGGATTGCGCCGATCTGGTAGCCGAGTGACGCTCCGCTGTAGCGGATGTGTGCGGGGAACAATTCGGCGAACAGCGCCGCTTGTGGGCCGGCGCAGCAGCCGAGCGTGAAGCCGAGGGCGATCATCGATACGAGCATCACCGGGACGATCGCTGTGTCGATCAGCGGAAAGAACACCGCCGCCGCCACTACCAGGGCGATCGAACTGCGGATGTAGACGGTCCGGCGTCCGAGAGTGTCCGACTTGTGAGCGCTGAAAGCCATTCCCGCCATCCAGAACGGGCAGGATGCGATGAGGAGGAAGAGCATCGTGGTTTTGCTGAAGCCGAGTTCGGACTCGCCGTATTTGAGCACGTAAACCATGTACGCGTAAGCAATTCCGTTGGTGGCGATGAAGGTTCCACCGGCGAGGAGCACTGTCTTCCAGTGTCTGGTGAGAACCTCGAGAATCGGCATGGACTCCGCCGGTGCTTCGGACTTCGAAGCGGTGAACTCGTCACTTTCCTCGAGGCCGAGACGGATCCACATCGCAACGCCCACAAGAACTGCGCTGAGCAGGAACGGGATTCGCCATCCCCAGGAGTTGAATGCATCGTCGTCCATGAAGGCGGCGAGGGGGAGATAGACGAGATTGGCCACCAGTACGCCTGCGGGAACACCGATTTGTGGTGCGCTGCCGTACAGCCCCTTCTTGCCCTCCGGTGCGTTTTCGGTGGCGACCAGAACTGCGCCGCCCCACTCGCCGCCGACACCGAGTCCCTGAACGAATCGCAAGGTCACCAGGAGTATGGGGGCGAAGACGCCGATGGCGGCGTAGTTGGGTAGCAGGCCGATGGCAACGGTGGCGCAGCCCATCAGCATCAACGAGGTGACCAACATGGATTTGCGTCCGATGCGGTCGCCGAAGTGGCCCATCACGATTCCGCCGATGGGACGCGCGACGAATCCGACGGCGAGGGTGGCGAAGGCGGCCAGGGTGCCGGCCAGATCGGACGTGCCGGGGAAGAACTGCTTGCCGAGCACGAGCGCGGCGGCGGTGCCGTAGATGAAGAAGTCGTACCACTCGATGGCGGTGCCGACAAAGCTGCCGAGTGCGGCCTTGCGCGCCTTGACCGTCGCGGCGGTGCGCGTAGCGGTCGGTGAGGCGATGGAGGTCATGAAGTGCCTTTCGAGATGAATGTGGCTTGAAGAAACAATGACGTGCGCCACAACAATTGAAAAGCGAAAGAATTGGAGGTTCTTGCACGGAAAATCCGTGGAATCAGCTCCGCTGCCTGGTAGTGGGACTATTGGGCAGGTTCCGAGGGTGAAACGAATTCTATGAAAGCGCGTGCGACGCGGCTGAGGCGAGTGTTCTGGTGCCACGCGAGAACTACGTGCACCGACGGCACGACAGGGGAAGCGATGGTCTTGACGACTACCTCGAGCCCCTCGTACGTGACGTCCATCTTGGGGCGCTGGAGCAACAGCGTCCAGCCGAGTCCGCGTCCGACAAATGCCCGCGCCGTCTCGAAGTTCGCGGTTCTGTATGCAACCTTCGGGATGAATCCGCCTGCGCGGCAGACGTCGAGCGCGTGTTTGGTGCTCGGCGGCGCGTCGAGGAGAACCATCGGGTGTTCCGCGAGATCCGGAAGATGGATCGGTCGCTCGGACCGCGCGAGTGGGTGTTCTGCACCCAGGACGATCAAGGGTTCGCGGATGGCCAACGGAACTGTGCGCAATTGTGGAGACAGGTCCAGGTCGTAAGCGATCGCGAGGTCCAACTCGCCGTTCTCGAGATGTGCCTGGAGCCGATTCTGAGTGTCCTCGCGGAACTCCACCTGCGCGTCGGGATTCTCACGGGTGAACCCGGCGATCATCGACGGCAATACCGTCGGCCCCAGAGCGGGATAGCAACCGATCGCGATGGGCCCCGACACGCTTCCGCCGGTTCCGAGCGCATCGGATTCGAGCTCCCCGGCTTGCTGAAGTAGCGCCCGGGCGCGCACCAGAACGGATTCACCGGTGCGGGTCAGTTGAATGCCGAATGAGCGACGGCGAACGCACAGTTGAACTTTGAGCGCGCGTTCGAGTTCGGTGAGCGACGCGGACAGGGCGGAGGGGGAGAGGTGCAAGCGCTCGGCCGCGCCGCTGATCGTCCCGGTCTCGGCTACCGCGACAAACGCAGCCAGCTGACGCATCGTGTACGTGGGAGCAGGATCGATGCGAGGCATGAGATCGACAGTAGTCGGATAGATTGCCCTGAAATGTTTGGTGTGGCACCGTGAAGTGGTCGATGATCAATCGCTGACCTGCGTCTTCGTGGTGCCCCCGGCAGGATTCGAACCTGCGACCTTTCGCTCCGGAGGCGAACGCTCTATCCCCTGAGCTACGGGGGCGCACCGAACTTTCGGTGTGCCGATTGGGCTGCGTTAGCGTAGCGCATCACGGGGGGCCAAGACCAAACCGGCACCCGTCTCGGCATGGCGTCGTCGCGGGAGGCAGTCGAGGATGCGGCCGGGGACCATGGTCGTCGAATCATCTGTACCGACTGACTCGGATGCTTTTTACGCCTAGGCTCGGCTCTGAGCACAGGCTCGGGCGGACTGCTCGGGCACCCTCGTGAGGTACGGGAGTCGTTGATGACCGATCACCACTATTCCGAAGACCAGCTCGCGCTCGACCTGAAGTGGTGGGCAGCGGCCAACTACCTGACCGTTGCGCAGATCTATCTGAAAGACAACACGCTTCTGCGGGAACCGTTGCGAGCCGAGCACATCAAGCCTCGACTGCTCGGGCACTGGGGGACCAGCCCCGGCCTGTCGATGATCTACACGCTCCTCAATCGGCACATCGTCACCACTGATGCTGACTGGCTGTACGTCACCGGCCCGGGGCACGGCGGCCCGGCGCTGGTCGCGTCGACGTATCTCGAGGGAACGTATTCGGAGATCTATCCGGAAGTCTCGGACGACGCCGAGGGTATCCACCGGATGTGTCGGCGATTCTCGGCTCCCGGCGGAGTGCCCAGCCATGTGAGTGTGCAGACACCCGGAAGCATCCACGAAGGAGGCGAGCTCGGCTACGCCCTTGCGCATGCGGCCGGCGCTGCCTTCGATCATCCGAACCTCGTGGTGGCCTGTGTGATCGGCGACGGCGAAGCGGAGACCGGGCCGTTGTCCGGCTCGTGGAAGCTCCCGGCGTTCTTGAATCCACGACGCGACGGCGCGGTGTTGCCGATCCTGCACGTGAACGGCGCCAAGATCGCGGGCCCGACCGTGTACGGGCGCAGCAGCGACGAAGACATTCAGGCCTACCTCGGCGGCCAGGGGTGGGCGCCGATCGTCGTCTCCGGTGACGACCCCGACGTCGTGTTTCCTCAGTTGTATCAAGCGATCTCGCAGGCACACGAGAAGATCCGCGAGATGCAGGGTGCCGCACGCCGCGGCGACGAGTGGACGGGTTCGTGGCCGGCAATCGTCTTGCGGACGCCGAAAGGATGGACCGGTCCACACACCGTCGACGGAATCTTGGTCGAGGGCACACATCGTGCGCACCAGGTGCCGTTGTCCGGCGTGCGAACCAACGAATCGCATCTGCGGCAACTCGAAGAGTGGATGCGGTCGTACCGTCCGGACGAGTTGTTCGACGCCAACGGATCACTGGCCGCGGAACTGGCGGCGCTCTCGCCGGCGGGGGACAAACGCATGGGGAGCACTCCCTACGCGAACGGTGGGCGACTTCGCGTCGATCTCCCGATGCCGCCGCTCGAAAAGTACGCGCTTCCCATCCAATCCCCGGGTTCGACCTTCCACGAGACGACACGAGTTCTCGGCGAGCTTCTGCGCGACATCTACGCCGCCACGGAAACCGAGGACAGCGGCGGGATCTTCCGACTCTTCTGTCCGGACGAGACGTCGAGCAATCGCCTCGGCGCCGTGTTCGAGACAACCGACCGCTGCTGGCAACTGCCGATCACCGACTACGACGACGGGCTGTCCGCGGACGGTCGTGTCATGGAGGTCCTCAGCGAGCACCTCTGCGAGGGGTGGCTCGAGGGTTATCTGTTGTCCGGTCGACACGGGATGTTCGCGAGCTACGAAGCATTTGCGATGGTGAGTGTGTCGATGCTCATCCAGCACGCCAAGTGGCTCCAACATGCCGTCGACCTGCCGTGGCGGGCGTCCGTCGCTTCGCTCAACGTGCTGCTGACCAGTACATGCTGGCGCAACGATCACAACGGATTCAGTCATCAGGGCCCCGGCATGATCGACGCCGTTATTCCCTTGGCACCCAGTGTGATCCGCGTGTGGCTGCCGCCGGATTCCAACACCTTGCTCTCGATCTCGGATCACTGCCTGCGTAGTACCGACCACGTCAACTTGATAGTCGTGGACAAGCAACCGCATCTGCAGTACCTCACGCTCGAGCAAGCGCACGAGCACTGTGCGGCGGGCGCTTCGGTCTGGGAATGGGCCGGAACCGAGGCTCGCGGACAGGAACCGGACGTGGTGCTGGCCGCTGCGGGAGATGTGCCGACGCAGGAGATCCTGGCTGCCGCGCAGTTGCTGCGCGATCACACACCCGAACTGATCACCCGCGTCGTCAACGTCGTCGATCTGATGGCCTTGCTGACGCCAACCGAGCATCCCCACGGATTCGGGGAGCGGGTCTTCCTCGATCTGTTCACCGCGCAGACCGACGTCGTGTTCGCATTCCACGGGTACTCGCGTGCGGTGCACGAACTGATTCACGGGCGTCCGAGTCCCGAGCGCTTCCACGTTCGCGGATTCAGTGAACAGGGAACAACCACAACACCGTTCGACATGGTTGTCCTCAACAAGATGAGCCGCTACCACCTGGTGATCGAGGCGCTACGACGCTCCAAGCGTCGGCCGGCCGGGGCTTCCGAGTTGGCGGAGTTCTGCCGGACACAGCTCGAAAAGCACTCGCGTTACATCGTCGAGCACCTCGAAGACATGCCGGAGGTAGAAAACTGGACCTGGTCCTGAAATTCAGGACCAGGCCCAGTTGGGTCTGAACATTCTCGGTTCAGTGCAGTGCAGTGCAGCTCAGTTCATGGGCAGCGGCACTGCGCCGCGAGCCGCCAACATGTCGGTCATCAGCTTGGACTCGCTCTGCTGCGTGTTGACCATGGTCTGTGCCAGGCTGCGCACCGGACCCTCGGTGGCGTCGGCAGCTGCGTACTCCATCATCGGAAGCCCACCTTCGTGGTGACGAAGCATCAACTGCAGGAACAAGGTGTCGAGTTGCAGGCCTTCCGCCGCGCGGAGAGCCGCGAGGTCCTCGGGGGACGCCATGCCGGGCATCGTGTCGACCGGGCCGGAATGAGCCATGTCCATCGTGGCCGAAGTCCCGTGCGATCCGTGGCCGGAGCCCGAATCCGACGACATCCACTCCATGTACGGACCCACCTTGGACAGCGGCTGATCCCACATGGTCAGCCACGCCTGCATCTGACCGAGCTGGTTCTGCTGCGTGGTCAAGATGTCGAACGCCAGCGTGCGTACGTCGTTGTCCGTGGACTTCGTCAGGGCGATGGACGCCATGTCCACGGCCTGGCTGTGGTGCACGCTCATGTCCTGAGCGAAGCCCACGTCCACCGAATCCGAGGCCGGAACGGTCAGTGACGACTTCGCATCGGGTCCGAGGAGGTTGGTCAGTGCGCCGAGGGCAAAACCGACGGCGATCGCGCCGATCAGACCGATGATCAGCAGCGCGGTGCGCTGACTCGGCTTCGAAGGCTGATCGGTGGTCTCTGAACTATTCACCGGACTATCCACCGGCGGGAATCTGCTCGTCGGTGGCCGGGGTAGCGCCCGTGCCGTCCATCTGGATGGCGTCGGCGCCCGGAGGCGTCGGATCGAACGGCGACGTCGACGGGGTGAACAGCGGGTTGGTGCAGCTCGCTCCGACCTCGGGGTAGACGTTCGGGTTCTGGTTCAACGCGGTGATGAACTGATCGATGCGATCGTCGTCGGCCTTGTCGATCTCGAGGCGATGGCCCCACGACTGCAGAGAAATGGGGCTGCTCTGACCGGGGTACGGCGACATCAGCATGTAGGACTTGCCGTTGACGCGTGCGGCGAGGCTGTCGATCTGGTCCTGGTCGACGAGATCGGGGTTGTACGTGATCCAGATGGCGCCGTGCTCGAGCGAGTGGACTGCGTTCTCGGTGCGAATCGGGTCGGCGTACACGGTTCCGGTGCAGTTCGCCCAGGTGGCGTCGTGCGGGCCACCGAACGGCGGAGTCTGGTCGTACGCCACGCGCTGAGTGGAATCGACGTGCTGGCCGGCCGGGTACTCGATCTTGAGGACGCCGTCGATCTTGTCGGACGGATCCTTGTTCTCGGAGCTGTACTTGTACGGCTCGAGGGCCTGCCGCTCCTCGACCTTGGGCCACAGATTGATACCGAGCACGGCGATGAGTGCGAGCACAGCCACACCGGCGCCGATCGACAGCCAGGGGATCTGGCGGGGAGCGGGGACGCCGCCCTTACCCTTCTTGGCCGGCCGACTGTTCTTGTTGGCGGCCTTGATGGCCTTGGCTGATTTGGCCCCGGAGTTCTTGTTGGGACCGCGACTATCGGAACCGCTTGGCATCGATTGGGCTCTTTCGGTGTGTGGGCTTGAGGTGTGGCGCGCCCGCGCATGAAGGTACGCGGTGGTAGCTCGGGCATTACCACTGTACTTTCCGAGTCTGAGGGCAAACTTTGAGAGTGGCGTGCGACACGCCACAGCGGCCCCGCGCACGTTCACGGAGAGCGAGGCGTGAGGCGAGTCTCCACTTCCGGTGTGCAGGCAATAGGATGAATACCTGTGACTCCAGCTGACCTTGCCGAACTGCTCCGCGGAACCGCAGCGAGCGTCCTTGCCGATCGTGGCCTCGACGTATCCGTGCTGCCCGAAACCCTTACCGTCGAGCGACCACGCAACCCCGAGCACGGCGATTACGCCACCAACATTGCCATGCAGGTAGCCAAGAAGGTCGGCACTAATCCCCGCGAGCTGGCGGGCTGGATCGCCGAAGCCCTCACCGCTGCCGACGGAATCGAATCCGCCGAGATCGCCGGACCCGGCTTCCTCAACATTCGGTTGGACAAGGACGCCCAGGGCGCGATCGTCGTGTCGGTTCTCGAAGCCGGTGCGTCGTACGGCTCGGGCGACTCTCTCGCCGGCAAGAAGATCAACCTCGAATTCGTCTCGGCCAACCCCACCGGACCGATTCACCTCGGTGGAACCCGTTGGGCTGCAGTCGGAGACGCGCTCGGACGCATTCTGTCCGCGCAGGGTGGATTGGTCACACGTGAGTACTACTTCAACGATCACGGTGCCCAGATCGACCGCTTCTCGCGTTCGCTGATCGCTGCAGCGAAAGGTGAACCTGCTCCGGAAGACGGTTACGCCGGTGCATACATCGCCGACATCGCCGCCTCGGTTCTGAAGCAGCGTCCCGACGTCATGGAGCTGCCCGCCGACGAGCAGCAGGAAACCTTCCGCGCCATCGGCGTCGAATTGATGTTCACGCACATCAAGCAGACCCTCCACGACTTCGGCGTCGACTTCGACGTCTACTTCCACGAGAACTCGCTCTTCGAATCCGGTGCGGTCGAGAAGGCCGTCGAATCCCTCAAGGGTTCGGGCAACCTCTTCCACGAAGACGGTGCGTGGTGGCTCAAGAGCACCGACTACGGCGACGACAAGGACCGCGTCGTCATCAAGAGCGACGGCAACGCCGCCTACATCGCCGGTGACATCGCCTACTTCCAGAACAAGCGCGCCCGCGGGTTCGACCTCTGCATCTACATGCTCGGTGCCGACCATCACGGATACATCGGCCGTCTCAAGGCTGCCGCGGCCGCATTCGGCGACGATCCGGACACCGTCGAGGTGCTGATCGGCCAGATGGTCAACCTCGTCAAGGACGGCACTGCCGTCAAGATGAGCAAGCGCGCAGGCACCGTCATCACCCTCGACGACCTGGTCGAGGCAATCGGCGTCGACGCCTCGCGTTACGTCATGATCCGCTCGTCGGTCGACTCGAGCATCGACATCGATCTCGACCTGTGGACCAAGACCAGCAGCGAGAACCCCGTCTACTACGTCCAGTACGCGCATGCACGCCTCTCGGCGATCGCTCGCAACGCCGCGGACCTCGGTCTGTCCGCCGACGCGAGCAACCTCGCCCTGCTCACCGTCGAGCAGGAGGGTGACCTCATCCGCACGATCGGCGAGTACCCACGCGTCGTGTCGAGCGCGGCGAATCTGCGTGAGCCGCACCGTATTGCCCGCTACCTCGAAGAACTCGCGGGTGCGTACCACCGCTTCTACGGCGCGTGCCGCATCCTTCCGCAAGGCGACGAAGACGCCACCGACGTGCACCGCGCGCGTCTGGCTCTCTGCGCCGCCACCCGACAGGTCCTGGCCAACGGCCTCGAACTGCTCGGCGTCACCGCACCGGAGCAAATGTGAACGCGCACCCCGCCGGCCCCAAGCATGCCGAGCAGTTGCAGGCCCCCGGCTTGCCCGACCGTCCTGCCAGCCCCGAAGCCTTCGGTGAACTCTCACCGCAGGTGTGGCCGCGCAACGCTTCTCGCGGCGACGACGGTGAAGTGACCCTCGCGGGTGTCAAGGTCGGTGAACTTGCCGAGAAGTACGGCACCCCGCTGTTCGTCATCGACGAGGACGACTTCCGCTCGCGTTGCCGCGACATGGCCCGCGCCTTCGGCCCGGATGCCAAGGTGCACTACGCATCCAAGGCATTCCTCTGTGGCGAGATCGCACGCTGGGTCGCCGACGAAGGCCTCTCGCTCGACGTCTGCTCCGGCGGTGAACTGGCGATCGCGTTGCACGCGGACTTCCCGGCCGAGCGAATTGCCATGCACGGCAACAACAAGTCAGTCGCCGAACTGGCCGCTGGTGTCGCCGCGGGCGTCGGGCATGTCGTGCTCGACTCGGCGATCGAGATCGACCGACTCGATCGTGTCGCCGGTGAGGCCGGTGTCGTTCAGGACGTGTTGATCCGACTGACCGTCGGCGTCGAAGCGCATACCCACGAATTCATCTCCACCGCACATGAGGACCAGAAGTTCGGTTTCTCGCTGGCCGGGGGAGCGGCGATCGACGCGGTCCGTCGCGTCTTCGCTGCTGACAACTTGCGACTGGTCGGCCTGCACAGCCACATCGGTTCGCAGATCTTCGACGTCGACGGTTTCGAGGTGGCAGCGCACCGCGTGATCGGTTTGCTCCGCGACGTCGTCACCGAGTTCGGAGTCGAGAAGACCAAGCAGATTTCGATCATCGACCTCGGCGGCGGCATGGGGATCTCGTACATCCCCTCCGACGACCCGCCGCCCGTCGACGAACTGGCAGCAAAGCTCGGCCACATCGTGCGCAACGAGTCCGCCCTGGCCGGATTGCCGGAGCCGACGCTTGCCGTCGAACCCGGCCGCGCCATCGCCGGACCTGGCACGGTGACGCTCTACGAGGTCGGCACCATCAAGGACGTCACGGTGGGTAGCTCGCTGACACGCCGCTACATCAGCGTCGACGGCGGGATGAGCGACAACATCCGCACGTCCCTCTACGGTGCGGAGTACGAAGCCAAGTTGGTTTCGCGAACTTCCGAGGCTGATCCCGTCGTTGCACGTATCGTCGGTAAGCACTGCGAGTCCGGTGACGTGGTCATTCGGGACACCTGGATGCCCGAGGACGTCGGGCCCGGTGATTTACTAGCGGTAGCAGCGACCGGTGCATACTGCTATTCGATGTCGAGCAGGTACAACCTGCTCACCCGCCCAGCCGTGGTGGCGGTGCGTGACGGAGTCTCACGCGTGATTCTGCGGAGGGAAACAGTGGAAGATCTGCTCAGCTTGGAGGTATCGCAGTGACGAGCGAATCGGCGCATCGCGCTATCGGTGTGGCCGTTCTCGGCCTCGGCAACGTCGGGAGCGAGGTCGTCCGGATCATTCGTGAGCAGGCCGAGGAACTCGAAGCTCGCGTCGGCGCCCCGTTGGAACTGCGGGGAGTTGCCGTCCGCCGTATCGGCTCGGACCGCGGAATTCCCGAGGAACTGCAGACGACGGACGCCGAGTCCCTGGTCGGTCGTGACGACGTCGACATCGTGGTCGAGGTGATCGGCGGAATCGAGCTCCCTCGCAAGCTGATTCTCTCTTCCCTCAACTCCGGTAAGTCGGTCGTGACCGCCAACAAGGCGCTGCTCGCGGACCACACCGGTGAATTGGCGGAGGCTGCAGAGGCCAACTCTGTCGACCTGTACTTCGAGGCCGCTGTTGCCGGTGCGATCCCCGTGATCCGCCCGCTCACACAGTCGTTGGCCGGAGACCGTGTCAACAAGGTCGCCGGAATCGTGAACGGCACCACCAACTTCATCCTCTCCGCGATGGACGAGACCGGCGCCGACTACGAGGAGACCCTCGCCGAAGCCGGACGCCTCGGATACGCGGAAGCCGACCCGACCGCGGACGTCGAAGGCTACGACGCCGCGGCGAAGGCTGCGATCCTCGCGTCGATCGCGTTCCACACCCGCGTCACTGCCGCGGACGTGTACCGCGAAGGAATCTCCACGATCACCTCCGCCGACCTGGCGTCGGCGAAGGCACTCGACTGCACGATCAAGTTGCTCTCGATCTGCGAGCGCATCGTCACGCCCAAGGGCAAGGAGCGGATTTCCGCTCGCGTGTACCCGGCGCTGGTTCCGCTCAGCCATCCGCTGGCCTCGGTCAACGGCGCGTTCAACGCCGTTGTCGTGGAAGCAGAGAACGCCGGCCGGCTCATGTTCTACGGCCAGGGCGCTGGCGGCGCCCCCACCGCTTCCGCGGTGATGGGTGACCTGGTGATGGCGGCGCGCAACAAGGTTCACGGCGGCCGCGGCCCCCGCGAGTCCAAGTACGCCAAGCTCAAGGTCGCCCCGATGGGCGACATCCTCACGCGCTACTACGTGAACATGGAGGTCGCGGACAAGGAAGGTGTGCTGTCCGCAGTCGCCGCCGAGTTCGCCAAGCACGGCGTGAGCATCTCCGTCGTCCGCCAGGAGGGCGCCGGCGCCGGCGCGCGTCTGGTGGTCGTCACTCATGTAGCAACCGACGCGGCTCTCTCCGAGACCGTGGCGGCCCTCAACGAACTCGAATTCGTCACCGCTGTGACCAGCGTGCTGCGACTGGAAGGCACTGAACAATGACCGGCATCGTCAACCCCGTCCACAAGGCATGGCCGGGTCTCATCGAGGCATACCGGGACCGTCTCGCGATCGGTGACAACTGGAAGACCGTCACCCTGCGCGAAGGCGGCACCCCGCTCCTGCCGGCCGGCCACCTCTCCGAGATCACCGGCTGCGACGTCTACCTCAAGGTCGAGGGTCTCAACCCCACCGGTTCCTTCAAGGACCGCGGCATGACGATGGCCGTCACCGACGCCTTGGCCCGTGGCCAGCGCGCAGTTCTGTGCGCGTCCACCGGCAACACCTCCGCCTCGGCCGCTGCGTATGCAGCCAAGGCAGGCATGACCTGCGCCGTGCTCATCCCGCAGGGCAAGATCGCCATGGGCAAGCTTGCGCAGGCAGTCATGCACGGCGCCAAGATCATTCAGGTCCAGGGCAACTTCGACGACTGCCTCGAGCTGGCACGCAAGACCACGGCGGAATTCCCCACCATCGGTCTGGTCAACTCCGTCAACCCGGTGCGTATCGAAGGTCAGAAGACCGCGGCATTCGAGATCATGGACGTGCTCGGCAAGGCTCCCGACGTGCACGCTCTCCCGGTCGGAAACGCAGGAAACATCACCGCGTACTGGCGCGGATACTCCGAGTACTACGCCGACGGTCTGACCACGGTCAAGCCCCGCATGCTCGGCGTCCAGGCAGCCGGTGCGGCTCCGCTGGTCAACGGCGCACCCGTCAAGGACCCCGAAACCATCGCTACCGCAATCCGAATCGGTTCCCCCGCTTCCTGGAACGGCGCTGTCGCCGCGAAGGAAGAGTCGAACGGTGCATTCCGTGCCGCCACCGACGAGAAGATCCTCGAGGCTTACCGTCTGATCGCCGCCACCGAGGGTGTCTTCGTCGAACCGGCGTCGGCAGCCAGTGTCGCCGGCCTGCTCGCCGCACGTGCAGAGGGCTGGCTCGAGCCGGGCCTGACCGTCGTGTGCACGGTGACCGGTAACGGTCTCAAGGATCCTGACACGGCTTTGAAGGGTATGCCGAACGTCGAGCCGATCGGTGTCGATCCCGTTGCCGTCGCGGCTGCCCTCGAGCTTGCATAGTGTCCGTGGATTCATCGACCACTCCGCGGAATCCGGTGTCTGACATGACTATAACCCTGCCTATCGGCCTTTCGGTGACTGCTCGCGTCCCGGCCTCGAGTGCAAACTTGGGGCCGGGGTTCGACACCCTCGGTCTGGCGTTGGGGTTGTACGACGAAATCGTGGTCACCACAACGGATTCGGGCCTTCAGATTCGCGTCGAAGGTGAAGGCGCTGCCGACGTACCTTGGGGTCCTTCGCATCTCGTGGTTCGCGCTATCGAACGCGGTCTCGAAGCGGCCGGGGTGTGGGCCAGTGGCCTGGACGTGTTGTGCCGCAACGCGATCCCGCACTCGCGCGGGTTGGGATCCTCGGCTTCTGCGGCTGTCGGCGGACTGGCAGCAGCCAACGGTCTTGCGCGCGCACTCGATGCCGAGATCGGCTTGACGGAAGAGCAGTTGGTTCAACTCTCGTCCGAGTTCGAAGGTCACCCGGACAATGCGTCTGCCAGTGTTCTCGGTGGCGCAGTCGTCTCGTGGAGTTGCCCACCGGCCGTCGAAGGCGACGAGCCGATCTACTCCGCGGCGAAACTCGATGTCCATCCCGACATCCGTGCTGTGGCACTGGTTCCCGAGGAGCGGTCGTCCACCGCACACACTCGTGGCCTCCTGCCCGAATTGGTTCCGCACCAGGATGCCTCGTTCAACGCGAGCCGCAGCGCGCTGGCTGTCGTTGCGCTCACTGCTCGGCCCGATCTGTTGATGGCAGCCACCGAGGATCGCCTGCATCAGGCGCAGCGCGCACCCGCACTTCCGCTCACGACGCGATGGATCGGGATCCTGCGCGAGGCGGGCATTGCCGCGACCGTTTCGGGAGCAGGCCCCACCGTGTTGGCGCTCAGCACAGAGCCTTTCCCCGTCGAGCTCGCCGAAGCGGCGCGGGCAGACGGACTACGTGTGCTCGAATTGGACATCGCCGACGGCGTCGAAGTATCCACGACGACGGTCTGATCCCTGCCTTGGTCCTGGTGATCGCCCACTACCGATCGGTAGTGAACTGACACACCCAGTCGTCCAAATTCTTGCCGGACTCAGGTTTGGACGCTATCCTGGGCTATGTCCGTACATCGTGCGCGTCAGTCGCCGGTGCATCACCAGGGGGCAAAACTCCTTCCCAATCGGGGTCCACAGTCCTTGGCATGATTCTCGCAGGCATGATCCTCACGCTTGTACCTTCTCCGAAGGTTTGAATCCTCCGCGGATCGAACACTCAGAGGTTCCATATCTCTGGGGTTCAACACACGGGGGAGTGAATCGTCGACGAAGGCGCGTTGGGCAGGTTTGCGAGCGCATGAAAAGTTTGAGGCGAGAGTTTCCGACAATCATGTGACGGCGGACAAGCCGGCAGTTCTGGACAGCAACCACGTACGGCACCACCGAGTTCGGTATTCAATCGAACTGCGGGACGAACCCTCGACTTTGCGCAGTGCGAGTGAGGGAAGGAAAGGACCTCCGTGACCGATACGGACCTCATCGCCACTTCTGCACCCGCCGGGTCGGAATCAGGCGACAATTCTCAGGCGTCATCTTCAGCATCGAACGGTGCGGTGGCGACCTCCACGAAGCGTGCCGAGACGCGCCGTGGTGCCGGACTCTCCGGCATGGTGCTCACCGAACTCCGCACTCTTGCGGGTGAACTGGGCATCAAAGGCACTTCCGGCATGCGCAAGGGCGACCTGATCGCAGCCATCAAGGAGCGCCAGGGCGGCAGCGCAAAGGCTGCACCCGCACAGAGCGAACTCACTCTCGACGACGCACCCGTTGCGCGCACTCGTGCCAAGAGCGCCCGCGCCGCACGCACCGAAACCCCCGCAGCCGAAACGGCTCCCGCGGCAGAATCCGCTCCTGCCGAGGCAGCGCCTGCGCGTACCGAATCCGCCGAGGATTCCGATCAGAGCGCACCCCGTCGTGGACGTCAGCGTCGCGGCGCCGCTCGTCGTGCAGGTTCACCCGACCAGGGTGAACTGAGCATCGAGCAGGACACTCCTTCGGCAAAGTCCGACGCGGACACCTCGAAGGCTGTCGATACCTCGAAGGTCACCGAGACCGCCAAGGCTGAGGCTCCGGTCGAGCGTCCTGCGCGCACCGAGGGCAAGTCCGACGCTGATCAGGCTCCCGCCGAGCAGGGCAACGAGCGTCCCCGCCGCGAGCGCAACCGGGACAATCAGGGCCAGCGAGATAACCAGGGCCAGCGCGAGAACCAGGGCAACCGGGGTAACCAGGATCGCCAGGATCGCCAGGACCGTCAGGATCGCGGCAATCAGAACAACGCCGGCCAGAACAACGCCGGTCCGCGTACGGACAACCGCAACAACGGACCGGACGACGACGAAGAGGGTGGACGCGGACGCCGCGGACGCCGTTTCCGCGAGCGCCGTGGCCGTGGTCGCGACCGCGGTGAGGGTGGCGCACCCAACGATTCGCGTGAGACCGAAATCCGCGAGGACGACGTCCTTCAGCCGGTCGCCGGCATCCTCGACGTGCTCGACAATTACGCCTTCGTGCGTACGTCCGGGTACCTCGCCGGTCCCAACGACGTCTACGTCTCCATGAACCTGATCCGCAAGAACGGCCTTCGCCGTGGCGACGCCATCACCGGTGCCGTCCGCGTCTCGCGTGACGGTGAGCAGGGCAGCCAGCGTCAGAAGTTCAACCCGCTGGTCCGCATCGACACGGTCAACGGCGGCGACGTCGAGGCCGCGAAGAAGCGCCCCGAGTTCAACAAGCTCACGCCGCTGTACCCGAACCAGCGTCTGCGCCTCGAGACCGAGCAGCACATTCTCACCACGCGTGTCATCGACCTGGTGATGCCCATCGGTAAGGGCCAGCGCGCCCTCATCGTGAGCCCGCCCAAGGCCGGTAAGACCAGCGTGTTGCAGGCGATCGCGAATGCCGTCGCCACCAACAATCCTGAGTGCTACCTGATGGTCATCCTCGTGGACGAGCGTCCCGAGGAAGTGACCGACATGCAGCGCAGCGTGAAGGGTGAGGTCATTTCCTCCACCTTCGACCGCCCGCCGGGAGATCACACCGCAGTTGCCGAGCTGGCAATCGAGCGTGCGAAGCGCCTGGTCGAGATGGGTAAGGACGTCGTCGTACTGCTCGACTCCATCACGCGTCTGGGTCGTGCGTACAACAACTCCTCGCCTGCGTCCGGACGCATCCTCTCCGGTGGTGTCGACTCGACGGCGCTCTATCCGCCGAAGCGTTTCCTCGGCGCTGCCCGCAACATCGAGAACGGCGGATCGCTCACCATCATCGCCACCGCGATGGTCGAGACCGGATCCACCGGCGACACCGTGATCTTCGAAGAGTTCAAGGGCACCGGCAACGCCGAGCTCAAGCTCGATCGCAAGATCGCCGAACGCCGCGTGTTCCCGGCCGTGGACGTCAACCCGTCCAGCACGCGTAAGGACGAGCTGCTCCTGAGCCCGGACGAAGCTGCGGTGCTGCACAAGCTCCGACGCGTCCTGTCCGGTCTGGACTCGCATCAGGCCATCGATCTGCTGATCGATCGACTGAAGAAGAGCAAGAACAACCTCGAGTTCCTGATGCAGGTCTCCAAGACCGCACCGGGTGCGATCGACGACTGATCGACTCGACGTAAAAAGGCCCACAACCAGCTGGTTGTGGGCCTTTTGCGTGGGCGGAACAAAACTGAGGGGCAGTGCGTTGACAACTTCGTACAGCCACCCCGAGGCGTGCGAGACGCGGATTATCTGGTGAGGTACCGCATCTGGCATACTGAACGGCCGAGTCCGGTTCCGGTTCACGATGTCGATTGGCGACGTCGACCCGGCGACCATTGAAAGGGACACCATGAAGGCAGGAATCCACCCAACCTACGTAGCGACCACCGTCGTCTGCGGTTGCGGTAACACGTTCGAGACCCACAGCACCAAGGAGTCCGGACGCATCAACGTCGAGGTTTGCTCGCAGTGCCACCCGTTCTACACGGGCAAGCAGAAGATTCTCGACACCGGTGGACGCGTCGCTCGCTTCGAGGCTCGCTACGGCAAGCGCGCAGACAGCAAGGTCCCGGCCACCGAGTCCTAGCTGTTCCGCCGACGCCCGATCTGCCATGCGCAGATCGGGCGTCGGCTTTTTTGTGCCTGCACTCGGTTTGCGCGTTTCCCGGGTCCCGGCGTCGAAATACCTTCAAGCGCGCACCGTAGGAATCGAAACTCAGAGCGGAGCGAACCATGGCAGGCGCAACCCAGCCCTCGGCCATCGACGACATCTTGGCGGAGCACGCCGGTCTCGAAGCGCAGATGTCCGATCCGGCGCTGCACAACGACCCTGCCGCTGCCAGGCGCGTCGGTAAGCGGTTCTCCGAGCTCTCGCCGATCATGTCGACGTACAACAAGCTCACGGCTGCGCAGGACGATCTGGAAGCTGCGCGCGAACTCGCCGCCGACGATTCCAGCTTCGCCGCCGAGATCCCCGATCTCGAAGCCGAGGTCGCGCAGCTCGAGCAGACGCTTACCGATCAGTTGGCGCCGCGTGATCCGCATGACGGCGACGACATCGTCCTCGAAGTGAAGTCCGGTGAGGGCGGCGAAGAATCCGCGCTCTTCGCCTCGGACCTGGCCCGCATGTACGTCCGCTACGCGGAACGGCACGGCTGGCGCGTCGAGATCCTCGACGCGACAGTCTCCGATCTCGGCGGATACAAGGAAGCCACGCTGTCGATCAAGAGCAAGTCAGACACCCCGGACGGAGTGTGGGCGAGGCTCAAGTTCGAGGGCGGGGTTCACCGCGTCCAGCGAGTGCCCGTCACCGAATCCCAGGGACGCGTTCACACTTCGGCCGCCGGCGTTCTGGTCTACCCGGAGCCCGAAGAGGTCGAGCAGGTCCAGATCGACGAGAGTGACCTGCGTATCGACGTCTACCGTTCGTCCGGCAAGGGCGGTCAGGGCGTCAACACCACCGACTCCGCGGTTCGAATCACGCACCTTCCGACCGGCATCGTCGTCACCTGCCAGAACGAGCGCTCACAGCTCCAGAACAAGGCGCGTGCCATGCAGGTGCTTGCAGCCCGTTTGCAGGTAGTCGCCGAGGAAGCCGCGGACGCAGAAGCGTCGGCAGGTCGCCAGAGTCAGGTTCGGACGGTGGACCGTTCGGAGCGCATCCGCACCTACAACTTCCCTGAGAACCGCATCACCGATCACCGCATCGGATTCAAGTCGCACAACCTCGACGCAGTGCTCGACGGTGAGCTCGACGCACTTCTCGACGCATTGGGCAAGGCGGACCGAGAGGCGCGTCTCGCGGCCGAGTAGACGCAGACCATGACTGACCTCCATCCCGCCGGGAACTCGGTGAACCGCGTGTCGGTCGAGCGTGGCAGGCTGTACCCGTGAGTCGACTTCCACTTCGTTTGGCGCTGATCGAAGCTGCAAAACAGCTCGACGCCGCAGGTGTGCCCAGCCCACGCACCGACGCCGAGTTGTTGGCATCCCACCTGCTCGGCGTCGAACGCACGCGTCTCGGGCTGATTCCGTTGGTCGATCCCGAGGTCATCGCGGCGTTCGACGAGTTGGTTGCGCAACGCGTGAAGCGGATTCCGTTGCAGCACATCATCGGAGTCGCATCGATGGGCAACATCGACGTCGCTGTCGGCCCGGGTGTCTTCATTCCGCGGCCCGAAACCGAATTGCTCATGGGTTGGGCGCTCTCGTTCCTCGAAGGTTGCGGAAGTAAGCCGCCGGTAGTTCTGGACCTGTGCACGGGATCGGGTGTACTCGCGCTGTCCATCGCCGAGGCCCGTCCAGACGCCGTCGTTCACGCCGTGGAGAAGGAGCCCGCCGCGTTGGCGTGGGCGCGTCGTAATGCTGCCGACCGCGAGGCCGCCGGTGATACACCGATCCATCTGCATCAGGGTGATGTCACCGATCGGAACCTGTTGCCAGGGCTCGAGGGCGGCGTCGATCTGGTCGTGTCCAATCCGCCGTACATCCCCGAAGGCGCGCAATTGCAGCCTGAGGTCATGGATTACGACCCGCACACCGCGTTGTTCGGTGGCACCGACGGTCTGTCCGTCATCAAACCCATGATCAGCAACATCGCGAGGTGGCTTCGAATCGGCGGCGCGGCAGGCATCGAGCACGACGACACCAACGGCGACGGCGTCGCTGCGCTGTTCTCGGCGCGCCGGGTGTTCGGCGACGTTGCACAGCATCCCGATCTTGCCGGTCGTCCGCGTTTCGTCGTCGCCAGACGTGTCGCCACCGACGTCGAAGCGCAGCGGAATCGAACGCCCGAAGTGCAGAGTGAAAGGATGGCTGAGTGAGCACCGTGTACGACTGCAGTCAGACAGATTCCCGAACCGCAGGCTTGGCCGCCGCGAAGAACGCGCTCAAGGCCGGCCGACTCGTAGTTCTCCCTACCGACACCCTTTACGGACTCGCCGCGGACGCGTTCGACAGCGAAGCTGTCACGAGTCTGTTGCGTGCCAAGGGACGCGGGCGAGACATGCCCGTCCCGGTACTGGTCGGATCGTGGAACACCATCGACGGGCTCGTCTACAGCGTGCGCCCCCAGGCCCGGGATCTGATCCGCGCGTTCTGGCCCGGCGGACTGAGCTTGGTCGTCGAGCAGGCGCCTTCACTTGCCTGGGACCTCGGTGATACCCGCGGAACCGTCATGCTCCGCATGCCCCTGCACCCGGTTGCCCTCGAACTGTTGCGCGATGTCGGACCGCTTGCCGTCTCGAGCGCCAACATTTCGGGGCGTCCGCCGGCAACTACCGTCGAGGAAGCCCGAGATCAGCTCGGCGGATCTGCCAGCGTGTATCTCGACGGAGGCAAGGCCGAACACGCCGTTGCTTCCACGATCGTCGACCTGACCGGCAATTCACCGCGTATCTTGCGAGTGGGTGCCGTCTCGGCAGAATCCATCGCCGAGGTATTGGGCACCAGTCCGGAAAGCCTCGTAGAGGGAGTTTCGTAACGATGGTCGGCGCCGGCGGCGAGCGCGCGGGGGAATCCACGTATTGGGGACCGGATTTCGGTGAGCTTGCCACGGCGGACCCCGAGATCGCGGCTGTTGCGCTGGCCGAACTCGAGCGTCAGCGCGGCGGGCTTCAACTCATCGCAAGCGAGAACTTCACCAGCCCCTCGGTACTGGCTGCCTTGGGTTCGACCCTGAGCAACAAGTACGCCGAGGGCTATCCGGGTCGGCGTTACTACGGCGGGTGCGAGTACGTCGACGTAGCCGAGAATCTGGCGATCGACCGGGCAAAGGCACTGTTCGGCGCCGAGCACGTCAACGTCCAGCCGCATTCGGGGGCCACCGCGAATCTCGCGGTGTACGCCGCATTCGCCAAGCCCGGCGACACCGTATTGGCGATGAGTTTGCCGCACGGTGGGCATCTGACTCACGGGTCTCGGGTCAGCTTTTCGGGGCAGTGGTTCACCACCGTTCCCTATCACGTCGATTCGGCCACCGAATTGATCGACTACGACGAGGTTCGCACCCTGGCTCTGGCGCACAAGCCGAAAATCATCGTCGCCGGCGCGACCGCGTACTCCCGAACCATCGACTTCGCAGCCTTCCGGTCGATCGCGGACGAGGTCGGTGCGATCCTGTGGGTCGATGCCGCCCACTTCATCGGACTCGTGGCAGGCCGGGCGATACCGTCGTGTGTTCCGTATGCCGACGTGGTCTCCGCGACGACGCACAAGGTCCTCAGAGGCCCGCGCGGCGGAATGATCTTGTGCCGCAGCGAGCATGCCTCTGCTGTCGATCGCGCGGTGTTCCCCTTCATTCAAGGCGGCCCGATGATGCATGCGATCGCTGCGAAGGCGGTTGCCTTCAAAGAAGCGTCGACGCCGGAATATCGTTGGTATGCACAGGAAGTGGTTGCCAATGCGTCGGCGCTCGCGCAGTCGTTGGAAGCTCGCGGCCTGCGCACCGTTTCCGGTGGAACCGACACGCATCTGGCGCTTCTCGATCTGCGCGCAAGCGGTGTCACCGGAGTCGACGCCGAGCGTAGGTGCGGACTGGCTTCGATCACGCTCAACAAGAACGCGATTCCGTTCGATCCGCAGTCGCCGGCCGTCACGTCCGGAATCCGCGTCGGATCCGCGGCCGTGACGACACAGGGGTTCAACAGTTCCGACATGAGCATCGTGGGGGAGTTGATCGCGCGTGCAGTCGTAGCGGATCCAGCCACCACGTCAGGGGAGGCCGAGTTGGCATCGGTTGCCGACGGCGTTCGCGAACTGGTACGGGCAAAACCTGCCTATCCCCGCCGGACGGGTGATCTCGCGCAGTGATCACTTCGTACGAGGCGACCACATATCTGGCACAGGGTGGCGGGGGAGCGGGTGTGCCCATCCGTGAACTTTTGCTCGTGCTGTGTACGGCGGCGGTAGTGACATACCTTGCGACTGGCGCAGTCCGGTTGTTGGCGCTGCGGTTCGGCGCCGTCGCCATACCGCGTGATCGGGACGTTCACGTCGAGCCGATTCCGCGCCTCGGTGGCGTCGGAATGTATATCGGCATGGTTGTCGGTCTGCTGTTCGCGCAGCAATTACCGGCGCTCACAAGAGGTTTCGGCTTCGGTAGTCCAGATGTACACGCTGCGCTCGTAGCGGGCGCCGTCATCGTCCTCGTGGGCGTGATCGACGACAGGTGGGGTCTCGACGCTCTCACCAAGTTTGTGGGTCAGGTGACTGCTGCCGGAGTTCTTGTGGTGATGGGCGTCAGTTGGTTCATCATCTACAACCCTTTCGGTGGTGACGGTGGGTCCACGATCATCCTCGATCAGATTCAATCGGGACTGTTCACGGTGGCTATCGCCGTGGCGACTATCAACGCGATGAACTTCGTCGACGGTCTCGACGGATTGGCCGCCGGTTTGGGCCTCATCGCGGCCTTGGCGATCCTCATCTTCTCGATCGGTCTGCTCCACGATCAGGGCGGCGACGCGAGTGTCTACCCGCCTGCGATGATCGCGGCGGCCTTGGCAGGCGCTTGTCTCGGTTTTCTTCCGCACAACTTCAATCCAGCGCGCATCTTCATGGGCGATTCCGGGTCGATGTTGATCGGTCTCATGCTTGCCGCGATCTCGACCAGTGCATCCGGTCGTATTCCGCTCACTGCTTACGGAACCCGCGACCTGGTCGGCCTCCTCGCGCCGTTGTTGCTGGTCGGTGCTGTGATGTTCATCCCGATGCTGGACATGCTCCTGGCCGTGATCCGCCGGACTAAAGCGGGCGTCAGTCCGTTCAGTCCGGACAAGATGCACCTGCATCATCGCCTCCTGCAAATCGGACACACGCACCGACGGGTTGTGCTGGTCATCTACCTGTGGGTCAGCGTCCTGGCGTTCGGTGCCGTCGGATCCTCGCTGCTCAATCGACAGCTGGTTGTCGTACTGGTTGCGGCCGGGTTGGTCATTGCCTTGTTCTTCACCGCGGTGCCGTCCCTGATCGATCGCAAGCAACAGCGTCGCTAGCCAAGTTTCCCGATCCATTACCCTTGGGCATCGTGACGAACACGCCGCAGCCTGTACCTGCCTCGCAACCCATCCCTGATTCGACCGCCGCCATGAAGTCGGCCGTGAAGTGGGGTGTGATGGGGCTGATCGCGCTGGCCGTGGTCGGCGCGCTCCTGGGCGGGCTCTTCGCCGGCAAGGAAGGCGTCTACGGCGCTTTGATCGGCGCGGCCGTCGGCGGCGGGTTCATCCTGTTCACGGCGCTGGGCGTGCTGCTCACAGCGAAGCTGCCTGCGCTCACGGCCGGTGCAGTTCTGCTCGGTACCTGGCTGCTGAAGATGATTCTCGCGATGGTGGTTCTCTTTGTCCTCTCGGACATGGATTTCTACAACAAGACCGCCCTCGTCCTGGTCATCATCATGTCGCTGGTCGTGGTGCTCGGTGCGGAGACTTACGGCGTCCTGGGAACCAAAACTCCGTACGTCGATCCCACTCCCAGCAGCAACGTCGACGACGACGAGTAGTACTACAAGAGGTAACTAATCGGACTTCCAGGTACCCCATCTACACAATGTCGTAGATGACTTGATAAGGTTCGGTTCAAGCGAGAGCAATGGTGGGCCGAGTAACACTCAGCCGACGATGCCATGTGCTCGCAGGTGGTCGAAATTCTGACCACTGAGTCGACGAGAGTCGCCGACACCGACAGACGCCAGGCCCCTCTAGGGTTCTCCAGCTGCTGACGAATGCGCGAGTCGAACTTGTCGACTTGTAGATCGTCAATGTCCGATCGAACCGCAGTCAATGATGGCTGCGGACCGACTACGGGAGAGAACGCTGAGCGTCACCACCCTGGCCGCGGATGAATTCCATGCGCCGTCACTAGACGATTTTTTCCCGCCCTCCGTGTTGATTCACGCGGGCCCCTTCGAGCTCGACCGTCTGATGCTGATTCGTCTGCTGATGTCGGTGCTGGTCGCAGCCTTCTTCGTGATCGCGATGCGCAGCCCTCGATTGGTTCCCCGTGGGATGCAGAACGCCGCTGAGCTTGCGCTCGACTTCGTTCGTATCAACATCGCCGAGGAGATCCTGGGCAAGGAACAGGGCAAGCGCTTCCTGCCGGTCATCACGACGATCTTCTTCATCGTGGTCGCCAGCAACCTGGCCAGCATCATTCCTTTCCTGAACATCTCGCCGAACGCACGAATCGGTATGCCCCTGGTACTCGCGGCGCTCGCCTACATCGTGTTCAACTACGTCGGAATCAAGAAGTACGGCTTCTTCAAGTACGTCAAGAGCAGCATCGTCGTTCCCGGCGTTCCGCTGCCCCTGCACTTCTTGTTGGTGCCCATCGAGTTCATCTCGACCTTCATTCTGCGCCCGTTCACGCTGATGGTTCGTCTCATGGCCAACATGTTGGCCGGCCACATCCTGCTGGTGCTGTTCTTCAGCGCGACGAACTACTTCTTCTTCGTGTCCGGCGGATTCCAGGCGATCTTCGGCGTTCCGTCGATCATCGCCGGTATCGCATTCACGTTCTTCGAGCTGCTGGTCATCTTCCTGCAGGCTTACGTGTTCGCGTTGCTGACCGCGGTGTACATCGATCTGGCGCTCCACGCCGACGAGCACTGACCTTTTACCTCCTCACCAGCTACACCAAGAACTGAGCCTCTTGCCGAATCCGGCGGAGGTCAACAGAAAGGGAATGGAACACCATGAGCATCGCTTACCTCGCTCAGGAAGTTGTCGAGACCAAGTCGCGCGGCTACGGAGCCATCGGCTACGGCCTCGCAGCAATCGGCCCCGGCATCGGCGTGGGCATCGTTGTGGGCAAGGCAATCGAAGGCATGGTCCGCCAGCCCGAGATGGCCGGCCAGGTTCGTACCACCATGTTCCTCGGTATTGCATTCACCGAGGCCCTCGCGCTGATCGGCCTCGTCGCCGGCTTCATCTTCTAAGACCGACATGGCAGCCACCATCGCAATTCTCGCGGCGGAGGGGACGACTGAACACAATCCCCTCATCCCCGAGACATACGACATCGTGTGGTCCGCGGTCGCGCTCGTAGTAGTTGGTTTCGTCTTCTGGAAGCTCGTTCTTCCGAAGTTCCAGAAGGTCTTGGCCGAACGCACCGAGCAGATCGAGGGCGGCATCAAGAAAGCCGAAGACGCACAGGCAGAGGCAGCGGCCGCGCTCGAGCAGTACCGCGCGCAGCTCGCCGAAGCTCGTACCGAGGCAGCGCAGATCCGTGAGGAAGCGCGTACCCAGGGTCAGCAGATCATCGCTGACATGAAGGTTCAGGCGCAGGACGAGAGCGACCGCATCGTGGCCGCAGGCCACAGCCAGCTCGTCGCCCAGCGTCAGCAGATCGTCGCTGAGCTCCGCTCGGATCTCGGCAAGACCGCTGTAGACCTGGCCGAGAAGGTCATCGGGGAGTCTCTCGCCGACGACGTGAAGCGCGCCGGAACGGTTGATCGTTTCCTCAACGAGCTCGACACCGTCAGCGCTGATTCAGCCAGGAAGTGAGCAACATGTACGCAGCGAGCCGTGAAGCCTTGGCGCAGACTCGTTCTGCGCTGAGCAGTGCCCTGGGCGCCGTCTCTGCAGGAGCGGCAACTGCTGCTTCTGCTCAGGCTGGGTCCGAGCTCTTCTCGGTGGTCGAGGTACTCGACGGCCAGCGCGCTCTTCGCAGCGCGCTGGCTGACGCTTCGGCACCGGCCGCTGGTCGCCAGGCTTTGGCAGAGCAGTTGTTCTCCGGAAAGGTCGGCGCCGAGGCGCTCGCCACCGTGAAGGCAGCTGCAGGCCAGGACTGGTCTGCGGCCCGCGACTTGGTCAACTCGCTCGAACTGCTCGGACGCGAAGCTCTGCTCCGCGCCGCAGCCGATCAGAGCCAGTTGGACACCGTTGAGGACGAGCTCTTCCGTCTCGGTCGCATCGTGGCAGGGGATCCCAGCCTGGAGCAGACGCTCTCGGATCTGTCGGTTCCCGCAGCCCGCAAGCGTGAGTTCCTCTCCCGCTTGCTCTACGGCAAGGTCACCGCGGTCACCGAGGCACTCGCCGGACAGGCCGTCGGCCGGTTGAAGTCTGCACCCGCAGACACTTTCGATCAGCTGTCGAATCTTGCCGCAGCGCAGCGCGATACCACCGTTGCTCACGTTCGCAGCGCCTCGGCGTTGAGCTCGGAGCAGTCGGATCGCTTGGCCAGCACTCTTACCCGCACCTACGGGAAGCCGGTAGCAGTACACGTCGAGGTTGATCCAGAACTCCTCAGCGGCTTGGTCGTCCGGGTGGGCGACGAGGTTATCGACGGCAGCGCAGCGGGTCGACTCGCAGCACTGCGGAAGAACCTCAAGTAGTCCTTCAGCCGAACACATACTCCAGATCTTTTCGAAGACCAGACACCGAGAGCAGGAAAAACATGGCGGAGCTGACGATCTCCTCCGACGAGATCCGTAGCGCGATCGACAACTACACCGCGAGCTACTCCCCGGAGGCCTCCCGTGAGGAGGTCGGCACAGTGACCGACACCAGTGACGGCATTGCGCACGTCTCTGGCCTGCCTTCGGCTATGTCCAACGAGCTGTTGGAGTTCCCCGGTGGAATCGTCGGCGTCGCGCTCAACCTGGATGCCACCGAAATCGGTGCCGTCATCCTTGGCGATTACCAGAACATTCAAGAAGGCCAGGAAGTAAAGCGCACGGGCGACGTTCTGTCGGTTCCCGTCGGCGATGCTTTCCTCGGCCGCGTCATCGACCCGCTTGGTGCGCCCATCGACGGCCTCGGCGAGATCGAGAGCACCGAGAATCGTGCACTCGAGCTCCAGGCCGCTTCGGTGCTCGAGCGCCAGCCGGTCGAAGAGCCGCTCCAGACCGGTATCAAGGCTATCGACGCCATGACCCCGATCGGCCGCGGCCAGCGCCAGCTCATCATCGGCGACCGCAAGACCGGCAAGACCGCGGTCTGCATCGACGCCATCCTGAACCAGAAGGCCAACTGGGATTCCGGCGATGTCAACAAGCAGGTGCGCTGCATCTACGTTGCCATCGGTCAGAAGGGTTCCACCATCGCGGGCGTCAAGGCTGCCCTCGAGGAGAAGGGCGCGATGGAGTACACCACCATCGTTGCTGCTCCGGCCTCTGATTCCGCAGGCTTCAAGTGGCTCGCACCGTACACCGGCTCGGCCATCGGCCAGCACTGGATGTACCAGGGCAAGCACGTTCTGGTCGTGTTCGACGACCTGACCAAGCAGGCAGAGGCGTACCGCGCCATCTCGCTGCTGCTGCGTCGCCCGCCGGGACGCGAGGCTTACCCCGGTGACGTCTTCTACTTGCACTCCCGTCTGCTGGAGCGTTCGGCGAAGCTGTCCGACGCACTCGGCGGTGGCTCGCTGACGGCTCTGCCGATCATCGAGACCAAGGCGAACGACGTCTCGGCTTACATCCCGACCAACGTCATCTCCATCACCGACGGTCAGGTGTTCCTCGAGTCCGACCTGTTCAACAAGGGCGTTCGCCCCGCGATCAACGTCGGTATCTCGGTCTCCCGCGTCGGTGGCGCTGCACAGACCAAGGGCATGAAGAAGGTTTCCGGTTCGCTGCGTCTGGAACTGGCTCAGTTCCGTGAGCTCGAAGCGTTCTCCGCTTTCGCATCCGACCTCGACGCTGCCTCCAAGGCTCAGCTCGAGCGCGGTGCCCGTCTGGTCGAGCTGCTCAAGCAGGATCAGTACAGCCCGATCCCTGTCGAGGACCAGATCGTCTCGATCTACCTCGCCGGCGAAGGCATCTTCGACAGCGTTCCGATCGGTGACGTCCGTCGCTTCGAGAAGGAACTGCTCGAAGACCTCAAGCACTCGGCTGCTGGCGTCTACTCCAGCATCAACGGCGGTAAGGCACTCGATGCCGACAACGCTGCTGCGCTGATCGCTGCAACGAACAAGTTCAAGGAAGGCTTCATCGCATCCGACGGAAGCCGGGTCGTGAACGAGGCCGAGGCTGACGCTTTGGGCGCCGACGAGGTCGAGAACGAGCAGATCAACGTCAAGCGCAAGACCGTCAGCAAGTGACGTACGCGCCCATGACACTGCGAATTCCGAAGGGAGAGTGATTGATCGATGGCGAGCATTCTCGAATTGCGGTCTCGTATCAAGTCGGTCAACTCGACCAAGAAGATCACCAAGGCACAGGAACTGATCGCGACTTCGCGTATCACCAAGGCTCAGATTCGCGTCGCCGCGTCCAAGCCGTATGCCGAGGAGATCACGAAGGTACTCACCGAATTGGCGAGTGCGTCTGCTTCGCTCGATCACCCGTTGCTCAACGAGCGCCCGGAGCCCAAGCGGGCTGCGGTCCTCGTTGTCACCAGTGACCGCGGCATGTGTGGTGGCTACAACTCCAACGTCCTCAAGCAGGCAGAAGAGCTCATGGCTCTCCTCCGCAGCGAGGGCAAGGAGCCGGTCGTGTACGTGCTCGGTTCCAAGGGACTCGGCTACTACACGTTCCGCGGCCGCGACATCGGTGCTGCGTGGACGGGCTTCTCGCAGGATCCGGGTTACTCGGATGCAGCGAAGGCCAGCCGCCACCTGGTGGAGCTGTTCATGGCTGGTTCGGGTAACCAAGTTGCTGCTCCGAACGGTGAAGGCACGATCGAGGGCGTCGACGAACTCCATATCGTCTACACCCGCTTCGTGTCGATGCTGACGCAGACTCCCGAGGTTCGCCGTATGGCTCCTCTCGAGGTCTTCGTGTCGGAAGAGCGCATCGAACTCGGTGACGACATGCTGACCAACGGCCACGACGACGACCATGACAATGGCCCCGTCGCGGACTTCAGCTTCGAGCCCGAGCCCGAGAAGCTTCTCGGTGCTCTTCTCCCGAAGTACGTCAGCACTCGTATCTTCTCGTCGCTTCTCGATGCTGCGGCATCGGAGTCGGCAGCCCGTCGTACCGCCATGAAGGCCGCGACGGACAACGCAAACGAACTGGTGAACACGTTGAGCCGTCAGGCCAACCAGGCTCGCCAGGCCCAGATCACCCAGGAAATCAGCGAGATCGTCGGCGGCGCCAACGCGCTCGCCTCGAGCGCAGGAAGTGACTAGCACATGACCGCAGCAGTAACCGAAAACAACGGGGCAGGTTCGGCTTCGGCCGTAGCCGGCCGCGTCGTGCGGGTCATCGGTCCCGTCGTGGACGTTGAATTCCCGCGTGGCGCTGTTCCTGAACTGTTCAACGCCCTGAACGCCGAGATCACGCTTCCCTCGGTCGCCAAGACGCTGACGCTCGAGGTTGCACAGCACCTCGGTGACAACCTGGTCCGCACCGTCTCCATGCAGCCCACCGACGGCCTCGTCCGCGGCACTGCAGTGACCGACTCGGGCAAGCCGATCTCGGTTCCCGTCGGTGACGTCGTCAAGGGCCACGTGTTCAACGCCCTGGGCGATTGCCTCGACACCCCCGGCCTCGGCCGCGACGGCGAGCAGTGGGGCATCCACCGCAAGCCACCAGCCTTCGATCAGCTCGAAGGTAAGACCGAGATCCTCGAGACCGGCATCAAGGTCATCGACCTTCTCACCCCGTACGTCAAGGGTGGAAAGATCGGCCTGTTCGGTGGCGCCGGCGTCGGCAAGACCGTGCTGATCCAGGAAATGATCACGCGTATCGCTCGCGAGTTCTCGGGCACCTCGGTGTTCGCAGGCGTCGGTGAGCGTACCCGTGAGGGCACCGACCTCCACCTGGAAATGGAAGAGATGGGCGTCCTCCAGGACACCGCCCTTGTCTTCGGCCAGATGGACGAGCCGCCCGGAACGCGTATGCGCGTCGCCCTGTCCGCACTGACGATGGCGGAGTACTTCCGCGACGTTCAGGGCCAGGACGTCCTGCTGTTCATCGACAACATCTTCCGCTTCACGCAGGCAGGTTCCGAGGTTTCCACCCTCCTCGGCCGTATGCCTTCGGCAGTGGGCTACCAGCCCACGCTGGCGGACGAGATGGGTGAGCTCCAGGAGCGCATCACCTCGACCCGCGGTCGCTCGATCACCTCGCTGCAGGCTATTTACGTGCCCGCGGACGACTACACCGACCCCGCGCCGGCTACGACGTTCGCGCACCTCGATGCCACCACCGAGCTCTCGCGCCCGATTTCGCAGATGGGTATCTACCCCGCTGTGGATCCGCTGAGCTCGACCTCCCGCATCCTGGAGCCCGGCATCGTCGGTGCCGAGCACTTCCGCGTTGCCAACGAGGTCAAGCGCATCCTGCAGAAGTACAAGGAACTGCAGGACATCATCGCCATCCTCGGTATGGACGAGCTTCAGGAAGAGGACAAGGTCCTCGTCGGCCGCGCCCGTCGTATCCAGAAGTTCCTCGGCCAGAACTTCATCGTTGCCGAGAAGTTCACCGGTGAGCCCGGCTCCGTCGTGCCGCTCCGCGACACGATCGAAGCCTTCGACCGCGTCTGCAAGGGCGAGTTCGATCACCTGCCCGAGCAGGCATTCAACAGCTGCGGTGGACTCGACGACGTCGAGGCTGCAGCCAAGAAGATGGCCGGGAAGTAGTCCACGATGGCTGAGATGACCGTAGAACTCGTTGCCGTCGAGCAGCGCTTGTGGTCTGGTTCGGCGACGCTGGTCAGCGCTCAGACCACTGAGGGCGAAATCGGCATCATGCCCGGGCATGAGCCGGTCCTCGGCCAGCTGATCGAGGGCGGAACCGTGTCGATCACCCCGGTCGACGGCGAGCGTATCGTTGCTGCAGTACACGGAGGGTTCCTCTCCGTCACTGCGACGACGGTGACGATTCTTGCCGAGTCCGCGGACATGGCACAGGACATCGACGTCGAGGCAGCCAAGGCTGTCTTGGCCGAGAACTCGGGCGACCTCGAAGCGATTGCGGTCGCCAAGGGTCAGCTCCGGGCCGTCGAGCGCGCGTAAGTTACTCGAGTAAAGCCGCGACGGGAGCCGACGAACAGTGACATTCGGAATGACTGTGTTGATCATTCTGGTTGTGCTGCTCGCGGTTCTCGTCGCGGCTTTTCTGTATCGTCTGCTGGTTCTACGTCGCGGCGGTACCGCTGCACTGCTTCGTGTTCTGCCATCCCCGGGGGACAGCGGGTGGCGTCACGGAATCATTCGCTACGGCGAAAGCACCTTCGTCTTTTTCAAACTGTCGAGTCTGCGGCCGGGCCCGGACTCCAGGATTGATCGTCAAGGAATCGAGGTCGAGAGCCGTCGCTCTCCCTCGGGTACCGAATTCGACATCATGAGCGACGACATCGTCGTGGTCAAGGTCAACGACGGATCGTCGGCCTACGAAATCGCCTTGGACAGTGGAGCATTGACAGCTTTCCTGTCCTGGGTCGAATCACGGCCGGACGGGCGCGCCCGTAGGCGACGCACCGCCTGACCGGTCCCGCTCAAGCCCCGGCGCCGGGCTTCCAGAGCACATCGCCTTCAGGATTTGCCACTCTTCCCATGATGAAGAGCAGATCCGACAATCTGTTGAGATATTTCGCGGGGAGGACGCTGGTGTCTTCCGGGTTCGCATCGATGGCGGACCAGGCCGCACGCTCCGCACGCCGCGAGACGGTTCTTGCTACGTGAAGCAGGGCGCCCAGGGCAGTTCCGCCGGGCAGAATGAACGAATTCAACGGTGCCAGTTGCTCATTGAGCTCATCGCACCATCCTTCGAGTCGATCGATATAGGCCTGAGTCACTCGCAGCGGTGGGTACTTCGGGTTCTCGACGACAGGGGTGGACAGGTCGGCCCCCGCGTCGAAGAGGTCGTTCTGGATCTGGCGCAGCATCGCGAGCAGATTCTCCGGGGGTGTGCCGAGGGCAACGGCCACACCGATCGCCGCGTTGGTCTCGTCGCAATCCGCATAGGCGACCAGACGCGGATCGTTCTTGGAGACTCGCGAAAAATCACTGAGGCCGGTGGTCCCGTCGTCGCCGGTCCGGGTGTAGATCTTCGTCAGGTGAACAGACATAGGGCTACGGTACCGGCGCGGTGCCGACGAGGTTGTGGCTCTAGGCTGTGAACCGTGAGTGAGCACTTTCTTGTGACCGGGGGTAACCGCCTCGAAGGTGAAGTACTGGTGGGAGGGGCCAAGAACAGTGTGTTGAAGCTGATGGCCGCTGCGCTGTTGGCCGAAGGCACCACTGTGGTGACCAACTGCCCGGACATTCTCGACGTGCCGCTGATGGCGGACGTCTTGCGAGGGCTGGGCTGCGAGGTCGAACTCGAAGACTCCGAAGTGCGGATCACGACGCCGGCCGAGCCGAAATATCACGCTGATTTTGACGCGGTCAAGCAGTTTCGGGCGTCGGTGTGTGTGCTTGGTCCGCTGGTCGCGCGTTGTCGACGCGCTGTTGTCGCACTTCCTGGCGGCGATGCGATCGGTTCGAGGCCACTCGACATGCACCAATCCGGGCTCCGCCTGTTGGGCGCGCGCAGCGAAATCGAACACGGATGTGTCGTTGCCGAGGCAGACGACCTTCACGGCGCGAACATTCGCCTGGTCTTCCCGTCTGTGGGTGCAACCGAGAACATCTTGATGGCAGCAGTGCTCGCCCGAGGTGAAACGGTGATCGACAACGCTGCACGTGAGCCCGAGATCGTGGATCTCTGCAACATGCTCAACGAAATGGGCGCCAAGGTATCGGGCGGCGGAAGTTCGACGCTCACCATTCAAGGCGTCCGCAAGTTGGAACCGACTACGCACCGCGTCATCGGTGACCGGATCGTTGCCGCAACATGGGGTGTCGCTGCCTCCATGACCAGGGGTGACGTCCGAGTTCGCGGGGTGAACCACAAGCATCTCGGGTTGGTCCTCGACAAGCTTCGGACAGCCGGCGCGGAGGTGACTCCCGAGGTAGACGGTTTCCGTGTCATCCAGCGTGAACGGCCCAAAGCAGTCAATTTCGCGACATTGCCTTACCCCGGATTCCCGACCGACCTGCAGCCGATGGCAATCGGTTTGGCGGCGGTTGCCGAGGGCACGTCGATGATCACCGAGAACGTATTCGAATCGCGTTTCCGATTTGTCGAGGAAATGATCCGACTCGGCGCCGACGCTCGTACCGACGGTCACCATGCTGTGATCCGCGGAGTTCCAGTGCTGTCGAGTGCGCCGGTGTGGTCTTCGGACATTCGGGCAGGCGCCGGGCTCGTGCTTGCCGGGTTGGTCGCGGACGGAACCACCGAAGTCCACGACATCTTCCACATCGACCGTGGGTACCCGCGATTCGTCGAGAATCTCCGTGGACTCGGGGGAGTGATCGAGAGGGTGAGCTCCGAATAGGTTCGGTGCTCGGCGTCACACTCGGGCCTATTCGCGATTGGCGGAAAGGCTCAACTGTCTGACCTGGCCTTGGCTAGTGAATCGGTGTTGTGACCAGGCGATTTGTGAATTGATTGAAGGTTCGCGTAACTTATTCCAAGTCAGAGCGACACGGACACCGACTCCCGCCTTCACGGCGAGTGACACGAGGTTGTACGAAGTGCCTGACCAAATTTCGAAGTAGTTTCCATCATGTATGGTTGTGCTTCACCTCCAGTTCTTCCCCGAATGTTCAGCGGTTTGCGCCGATGATCATGATGGGATAGGCTGGAAAAGTTGCCCCGGAGCGGCGGCCATAGGGTCGTGGTGATGGTGTGTGCGTGTTCTTTGAGAAC
>NZ_RKLZ01000006.1:0-5566 GCF_003797745.1 Rhodococcus sp. WS1
GAGGTCGGACCCGGAGAGGTCTTTCAACGATCCGAGGAGTCGACCCATCGGGGTACGAGCTCCCGCAACAATCACAGAACTGGTCACGATTTCCTCCGGCTGCAAAAGAGACATAGTCGTCGGTTCCGTGCGGCCTAAGAGCCAAGTCACATCCCGACGTGTACTCCTCAAACGGTAGCGCTACCGTGAAAGGTATGACACAGACCTCCCCCAGTTCTGCACTCGCACCTTTGTCGTCCGACCTCGTCGTCGCGATCGATCACGTCGGAATCGCGGTGCCCGATCTCGACGCGGCAATCGCGTGGTACACGCAGCACCTGGGCATGGTGTCGACCCACGAGGAAATCAACGAATCGCAGGGCGTGCGCGAAGCCATGCTCTCCGTCGTCGGCTCCCCCGCCGGATCCACTGCCGTTCAGCTGCTCGCACCACTGGACGAGAACTCGACCATCGCCAAGTTCATCGACCGAAGCGGCCCCGGACTGCAGCAGCTCGCCTACCGGGTCACCGACATCGACGCCATCTCCGCCGAGCTTCGCGAGCGCGGTGTTCGGTTGCTGTACGACGCTCCCCGGCGCGGTACGGCCAACTCGCGCATCAACTTCATTCACCCGAAGGACGCCGGCGGCGTCCTGGTGGAACTGGTCGAACCCGACGCGAGCCACTAGCAGACCCGACTCCAGCTCGTATGCCAGGTAGATTGTCGCCATGGCATACGAGCAGGACCGCGGTTCGATCCAACTTCCGTTCCAGATCGCACGGAAGGGATACGACCGCGACGAGGTACGTAACTACTTCGAGCGATTCGACGCGGAGCTGCGAGTTACCGCGGCCGATCGTGATGCTGCCGCTGCGCAGGCCCGTGACCTTGCCAAGCAGCTCGACGATGCACGCGACGACATCGACGACCTCCGCAAGGACGTCGACCGCCTCTCGGTACCGCCCACCACTGCGGAGGGCATGAGCGATCGCATCAGCCGCATGCTGCGCCTTGCCTCCGACGAGGCTTCGGAGGTGCGCGCGAAGGCCGAGGCCGACGCAGCCGAGATGACCTCCATCGCCGAACAGGACGGCGCCCGCCTGCGCGGACACTACGAGTCGCTGATTGCCGAACTCGAGGACCGTCGCAATGCGATGGAAACCATGCACGAGCAGACCATGGCGCAGGCCCGTACCGAGGCCGCCCGGATCGTCGAAGCCGCACAGGCCGAGCGGGATCGCCTGGCTGCCGAGTCCGAGGCCAAGCGCACTCAGATCCGCGAAGACTTCGACATCTCGATGTCCGAGCGTCGCGCCAAGGTCGTCGCCGCCGTCAACGACCTGGAGTCGTCGAGCAAGGCAGAGGCCGAGCGTCGACTCTCCGATGCGTCGCACGAGGCTCAGCGCAGGCTGCAGGCCGCCACCGATCAGTCCGAGCGCAAGATCGCTCACGCGAAGGAACTCACCGAAGAACTGCGTGTTCTCCGTGGTCGAATTCTGGCTCAGCTCTTGGGCATTCGGGGACAACTCGATTCGGTTCCGGCCATGCTCGCATCGGTCAACCGGGAGAGCGAACTCCTCGATGCACCGCCCGCTCCGGTCATCGTCGAAGCCGAGGAAAATCTCGAGATCGAAGACAAGAAGGCCGACTCCGATCCGGTCGACTCAGAACCGAGTATCGACGAAGACGATGTTCTCGAGGACTCGGACGAGACCAACACCGCCGAGATCGACACCCGCGCCGTCGAGCAGCGAGCCCAGTCCCGGAACTGATCGACGCTCAGGACCACCGTCTGGTCAGGCTGCGAGTTCCGCGGCCTGACCAGCATCCGGTGTGCCAGTGTCGACGTTCGTTCGCGCCGCCCGGTTCCGAAGGCCATGTCACCACATGGGCGACACCGGGCCTGATGTCGTGATCACAACCGGGGCAGCGATAGAACTTCGTCGCGTTGGAGCCGGGTATCGGCCTCACCATGTACATTTCACCGCCCGGCCCCGGTTCCTCCCGGACCAGCGCCCCGCCGAACAACACACCACTGGGTGACTGCGATTCCGCGCCCGAATTCCGAGCACGCCGAGTATCCGTTCGACGGGATTGCTTCGGCGAAGGTTTGCGGCGCGGCATGGTTCGAGTCTAAACAGCGTCAGAAAAGTCGGAACTCGGTGCTTTCTGTACCACGCAAGGCCTCGTAGTCCAAGACCAGGCAACGGATCCCACGGTCGTTGGCCAAAGTCTTTGCCTGCGGCTTGATCTGTTGCGCTGCAAAAACTCCCGTGACCGGCGCGAGCAGAGGATCGCGGTTGAGCAACTCCAGGTACCGCGTCAACTGCTCGACGCCGTCGATCTCGCCGCGGCGCTTGATCTCCACCGCCACCGATGCACCGTCCGCGTCACGGACCAGAAGGTCGACCGGCCCGATGGCCGTCATGTACTCGCGCCGCACCAACGTGTAGCCGGGGCCGAGTGTCTCGACATGCTCCGCCAGAAGTTCTTGAAGGTGTGCCTCGACTCCGTCCTTGATCAATCCCGGATCGATACCGAGTTCATACGACGAATCGTGCTCGACCTCTTCGAGAGTGATCCGAAGCTCCTCGCCCGCCTTGTTGGTGACGACCCACAAGATGTCGTCGCTGTCGCCGGTGGTCTCGACCAACCAGCACGGCGGACTCATCCAGTTCAGCGGCTTGTACGCCCGATCGTCGGCATGAATGCTGACCGAGCCGTCGGCCTTCACCAACAGCAGTCGTCTTGCGGTAGGGAGGTGGGAGGTCAGGCGTCCCACATAATCGACACGGCAACGAGCAATAACTAGGCGCACCGGACCACCCTAAGCGATCATTACGACTACTCTCGACACACTATGCAGCGAAGCCGTGTCCCGAGTGCGCCCCTGGGGTCGTGGCTGCTCGGATCCACCGACGAAAGCCCCAGGCGCCGCCGAATCCGCGTCCAGGCACTACTCACCGCCCCTCTCCTGGTCACCAACCTGATCGGAGCGGTGCTGGCGATCGTGCTCGTCGGATTCGTGGTTCCCGGACCCGAGATCATCCACCCCGAATTCGCGTGGATCAACTTTATTGCCGTACCCGTCTTCATCGGGTGTGTCTTTCTCATCGGACTTCTGTGGGGCACCAAACGCCTCATGAGGGATCTCCGGTGGGCCACCGAGGATCACCGGCCAACCGAGCAGAATCAACGCGCGGCGTTGCGCGGGCCGTGGCGACTGACCCGAGTGCAAGCCGTCCTGTGGACGGCCGCGCTCATCACCTTCACGACCATGTACGGAATCGTCGACCCCGACACCATTCCGAAAGTTCTGTTCACCGTGGCTTTCAGCGGTATCACCACCTGTGCTTTCTGCTACCTGCTCAGCGAGTTCGCACTGCGCCCTATTGCTGCGCGTGCACTCGAATCCGGAGCACCCCGCAAGGCTGCCGTTCTCGGACTGACCGGCCGGACAATCCTCGTCTGGCTGCTCGGAAGCGGAGTCCCCGTCACCGGCTTGATGCTCGTAGCGGTCTTCAGCTTCATCCGGCCTGCTTCGTGGCAAGCCCTCGCAACCGCGATCCTCGTCATCGGCGGGATCACTCTGTGCGTCGGACTCGGGCTGACGTACATCAACATCCGATCAGCCGCGGCCCCCATTCGGTCCGTACGCCGAGGCATGGAACAAGTCACCCGTGGCGACCTCACCGCGTCCGTCGTCGTGTACGACGGGACCGAACTGGGACTGCTGCAGACCGGCTTCAATCGCATGGCCGAGGGCCTGCGCGAGCGCGAGAGGATTCGCGACCTCTTCGGGCGCCACGTCGGACACGAGGTTGCCGCAAACGCGGTTCGCCGAAACCCGGAACTCGGCGGTGAAGAACGCGACGTTGCCGTTCTCTTCGTCGACGTCATCGGATCGACCTCGATCGCGGCCACCAACTCCCCTACCGCGGTGGTCGCTCTACTCAACCGATTCTTCGACGTCATCGTCGACGAGGTAGATGCACACGGCGGATTCGTCAACAAGTTCGAGGGCGACGCAGCGCTGGCGATTTTCGGAGCGCCGACGACACTCGCCGATCACGCCGGCAGTGCACTCGCCGCCGCCCGCAAGATTCAGCAGCGCCTGCGTGCCGAAGTTCCGGAAGTGAGCGCGGGTATCGGCGTCGCTGCGGGAATTGCCGTTGCCGGAAACGTCGGTGCGCGAGAAAGATTCGAATACACCGTCATCGGTGATCCCGTCAACGAAGCAGCGCGACTGTCCGAGGTCGCCAAGACGGTCCCAGGTAACCTCGCCGCGTCCGGACGGGCTGTGGCCGCCGCTGACAGCGCCGAAGCCGCACGGTGGTCGATCACGGAGAACATCACCCTTCGTGGCCGCCTCGAACAGACCGAGCTCGCGATTCCCTGCGACGCCTTGGAGTCCGAGTCCACCCCGGCAGACTCTGTGCCCGTTCAGCCCTGATCTCACCGCCCACCTTGGGCGAACGGCACGTTCAGTCGATCCAAGGCGATGAACGCCACGTTCGCTCGATGATTTTCCCGCGTCCCGACGGTCTATATCGAAACAGCGGAAATCCGGCGATGCCGGGGAGATGGGTACGACTATGAAACTGACGACATTTACCATCGTCACTCTCGACGGGGTGATGCAAGGACTCGGTGGGCCGGACGAAGATCGACGCGGCGGATTCGAACGTGGCGGATGGTCCGCGCCACTGGTGGACACAGAAGCCATGTCTTACCTCGTCCAGGTCTACCAGCGCGCCGACGCCTTCCTGTTCGGTCGGCGGACCTATGACATCTTCGCCGGTTATTGGGGCGCGTTCGAGAATCCAGAGGTCAACCCGATCGCAAGCGCCTTGAATACGCGGCCCAAGTATCTTGCCTCGACAACGGTCACCGATCCGCAATGGAAGAACACCACGGCCCTTTCAGGTGACACCGCCGCAGCGATCGGCGAACTGAAAGCCAGACCCGGCGGCGAGCTTCAGGTGCACGGCAGTGGCGAATTGTGCCGCTGGCTTCTCGCGAACGATCTCGTCGACGAGATGATCTTGCTGATCGTTCCGGTGGTCGTAGGCCAGGGCACACGACTCTTTCCCGATACCGGACCGGATATCGCACTCGAGCTGGCCGAATCGCGAGCCACACCAAAGGGCGTGACGATCCAGCGGTATCTGCCCACTGGCCGGCCGAAGTATGCAACTGCCACCGCCGACGGCATCGACTGATCAGGGCAAAGCGCCCGTCGTCCTCGGTCGTGCGCCCGCCCCTAATGGTGTGAACGTATCGTTCCCCTCGTCTAGGAGGGTGAGAGTGTCGTTCACTCGGTCCCGGACGGGGTGGTGAGCCGGCCGTGCTCTTCTGCTCGTGATGGTGTGAACGGTACGTTCGGTCGATCTGAGGCGACGAACGTACCGTTCACTCGATCCGGGGGGGTGCCGGCGACGGGATGTTTCAGGGTGTTTCGGGTACGAGAAAGCCCCCCAACCATCACTGGTTGGGGGGCTTCTCTACATTGTGTTCGGCGGTGTCCTACTCTCCCACACCCTGTCGAGTGCAGTACCATCGGCGCTGAAGGGCTTAGCTTCCGGG
>NZ_RKLZ01000007.1:0-344 GCF_003797745.1 Rhodococcus sp. WS1
GGATGGTTGGTTGGCAGAGCCTGTTTCGGATCCACTTGTGGTCCGGCAGGAGCTCATGGGTGGACGCTGACAAACTTGATCGTCGTACGGTTTCTCCTCTGTGGGAGGCCGACGAACAATATATCGACATACTGTTGGGTCCTGAGAGAACACGCGAGTGTTTCCTCTCTAGGAAGTAACGACAACACTGGAATGTGGGTCATACCGCGAATAGGTGACTGAGGTGACTTGGTTGGTGTTCGGCTGGTGCTCACGGGAGTTCTGGGGTTGTGTGTTGTTTGAGAACTGCACAGTGGACGCGAGCATCTTTGTTGTAAGTAATGAAGAGCGTACGGTGGATGCCT
>NZ_RKLZ01000008.1:0-316 GCF_003797745.1 Rhodococcus sp. WS1
ACCGTACGCTCTTCATTACTTACAACAAAGATGCTCGCGTCCACTGTGCAGTTCTCAAACAACACACAAACAACCACATACACGTTGACACCAACACCCACCAAAGTGGAGCGGTATGACAACTGCAGTCATTTGTCGTTACTTCCTTCGAGGAAACACTCGCGTGTTCTCTCAGGACCCAACAGTATGTCGATATATTGCACTCGCCGGCAGATCATGTGATCTGCCGTGATGCGAGGAAGTTTGTCAGCGTCCACCCATGAGCTCCTGCCGGACCACAAGTGGATCCGAAACAGGCTCTGCCAACCAACCATCC